>NZ_CP059399.1:5559940-6949925 GCF_013744875.1 Nocardia huaxiensis | reverse complement strand
CGCACCGCGTCCGGCCGGCCCGAAGCCGGGTCCGAAGACGCCGCGCGTCGGCAACAATCCGTTCAGCTCGGCTCCCGAGCCGCGTCCCGCGCCGCGTCCGGCTCCGGGCCCGCGTCCCGGTCCGGCCCAGGGTGGCCCGCGTCCGGGTCCGGGTCAGGGCGGTCCGCGCCCCGCGCCCGGCCAGGGCGGTCCCCGTCCGGGCGCCGGTCAGGGTGGCCCGCGTCCGGGTGCCGGTCAGGGCGGTCCGCGTCCCGGCGGCGGCCAGGGTCAGGGTGGCCCGCGTCCCGGTGGTCCGCGTCCGAGCCCCGGCTCGATGCCTCCGCGCCCGAATCCGGGTGCCATGCCCTCGCGTGCCGCGCGTCCGGGTCCGGGCCAGGGTGGTCCGCGTCCGGGTCAGGGTCCGCGTCCCGGTGGTGCCGGTCGTCCGGCCGGTGCCGGTGGCGGCGGTCCCTACCGCGGTGGCGGTGGCGGCGCTCCGGGCGCCGGTGCGGGTGCCGGTGCCGGTGGCGGCGCCGCGGGTGGTTTCCGCGGTCGTCCCGGTGGCGGTGGCGGCGGTGGCCGTCCCGGTTCGGGTGGCGGTCGCGGCGGTGCCGCGGGTGCCTTCGGACGTCCGGGTGGCGCGCCCCGCAAGGGTCGTAAGTCGAAGCGGGCGAAGCGCGCCGAGTACGAGTCGATGCAGGCTCCGATCGCCGGTGGCGTGCGGCTGCCGCGCGGCAACGGCGAGATCATCCGTCTCGCCCGCGGCGCCTCGCTGTCCGATTTCGCCGAGAAGATCGGCGCCAACCCGGCCTCGCTGGTGCAGGCGCTGTTCAACCTCGGTGAGATGGTCACCGCGACCCAGTCGGTGAACGAGGAGACCCTCGAGCTGCTGGGTTCGGAGATGAACTACGTCGTGCACGTGGTCTCCCCGGAGGACGAGGACCGCGAGCTGCTCGCCAACTTCGACCTCACCTACGGCGAGGACGACGGCGACGAGGAAGACCTGCAGGTCCGTCCGCCGGTCGTGACCGTCATGGGTCACGTCGACCACGGTAAGACCCGACTGCTGGACACGATTCGTAAGGCCAACGTCCGTGAGGGCGAGGCCGGCGGCATCACCCAGCACATCGGCGCCTACCAGGTCGAGGCCGAGGTCAACGGCGACGAGCGCACCATCACCTTCATCGACACCCCCGGTCACGAGGCGTTCACCGCCATGCGTGCCCGTGGTGCGAAGGCCACCGATATCGCGATCCTCGTGGTCGCGGCCGACGACGGCGTCATGCCGCAGACGGTGGAGGCCATCAACCACGCGCAGGCCGCGGATGTGCCGATCGTGGTGGCGGTCAACAAGATCGATAAGGAAGGCGCGAATCCGCAGAAGATTCGCCAGCAGCTGACCGAATACGGTCTGGTCGCCGAGGAGTACGGCGGCGAGACCATGTTCGTCGACATCTCCGCCAAGCAGGGCACGAACATCGAGTCGCTGCTCGAGGCGGTCGTGCTGACCGCCGACGCGGCGCTCGACCTGCGGGCGAACCCGAACATGGACGCGCAGGGTGTGGCCATCGAAGCCCACCTCGACCGCGGTCGTGGCCCGGTGGCGACCGTGCTCATCCAGCGCGGCACGCTGCGCGTCGGTGACTCGATCGTGGCGGGCGACGCCTACGGTCGCGTGCGCCGCATGGTCGACGAGCACGGTGACGACGTCGAGGCGGCCCTGCCGTCGCGGCCCGTCCAGGTCATCGGTTTCACCTCGGTGCCGGGTGCAGGCGACAACCTGCTCGTGGTCGAGGAAGACCGCATCGCCCGTCAGATCGCCGACCGCCGCAACGCTCGCAAGCGCAACGCCCTGGCCGCGCGCAGCCGCAAGCGGATCTCCCTGGAAGATCTGGATGCCGCTCTGAAGGAGACCTCGGAGCTGAACCTGATCCTCAAGGGCGACAACTCCGGTACGGTCGAAGCCCTCGAAGAGGCCCTGCTGGGCATCGATGTGGGCGACGAGGTGCGCCTGCGCGTCATCGACCGCGGTGTCGGTGGCGTCACCGAGACCAACGTCAACCTGGCGTCGGCCTCCAACGCGATCATCATCGGCTTCAACGTCCGTGCCGAGGGCAAGGCGACCGAGCTGGCGAACCGCGAGGGCGTCGACATCCGGTACTACTCGGTCATCTACCAGGCCATCGACGAGATCGAGAAGGCCCTCAAGGGTCTGCTCAAGCCGATCTACGAAGAGGTCGAGCTGGGTCGGGCGGAAATCCGCCAGATCTTCCGCTCCTCCAAGTTCGGCAATATCGCCGGCTGCATGGTGCTGTCGGGTTCGGTCAAGCGCAATGCCAAGGCTCGCCTGCTGCGCGACAATGTCGTGGTCGCCGAGACCATGACCATCGCGTCGCTGCGTCGCGAGAAGGACGACGTCACCGAGGTTCGTGAAGGCTACGAATGCGGTCTGACGGTCACCTTCAACGACATCAAGGAAGGCGACATCATCGAGGCCTACGAGATGCGGGAGAAGCCGCGCGACTAGGCGTCACCCGCACGGACTGCCGGGTCCGGTCTTCGGATCGGACCCGGCGCCGGTCCTCCGGGATCGGTGAAAGTCCGTGTGACCCATCCCTTTCCGGGTAACGCACGCGCATTTCCCGGGGCGCGTTCATATGAGCGAAAAGATGTTTGTCGGAGCGCTGGAGTTCGACATACTTCTCGGCGATGTGCATTCGCTGAAGGAGAAGCGTTCCGTCATCCGCCCGGTGCTGGCCGAATTGCAGAAGTTCGGTGTCAGTGCCGTCGAGGCTGGAGACCACGATCGATATCGGCGTACCTTGCTGGGCGTGGCCATGGTCAGCGCCGGTATGGCGCATCTGACAGAGGTGCTGGACCGTTGCGAACGCAGCGTGGCGGCACGTCCGGAGTTACAGTTGCTGGCGGTACGCCGCCGCGTCTTCGGACCCGAAGACTGACGATTATGTGAGGAGGGCAGACCCGTGGTGGATCAAGCCAGGGCACGCCGACTCGCCAAGCGGATCTCCTCGATCGTGGCTACCGCGATCGAATACGAGATCAAGGATCCGCGGCTGAAGTTCATCACGATCACCGATGCCAAGGTGACCGGTGATCTGCGAGAAGCGACCATCTACTACACCGTCCTGGGTGAAACCCTCGACGCCGAACCCGATTACGCCGAAGCGGCGGCCGGACTCAAGAAGGCCACCGGCATTCTGCGGTCCAAGGTCGGCGCGGGCACCGGGGTGAAGTTCACCCCCACCCTGGCGTTCGTGCTCGACACCGTGCCCGATGCCGCCCGCCAGATGGAGGAGCTGCTTGCGCGGGCTCGCGCTGTCGACGAGCGGGTCGCCCAGGTCGCGGTGAACGCCACCTATGCCGGTGACGCCGACCCGTACAAGGCCGAATCCGACGAGGACGGCGAAGACTGACCTGAGGTCTCCGGACCCGGGAGGAGCGTACCGGTGACAGAACCGGTCGATCTGGGCGCGGCGGTGGCGGTGCTCGACAAGGCCCGGTCGGTGACGGTGCTGTGCCATGTGCAGCCCGACGCCGACACCATCGGCAGCGGCCTGGCGCTGGCACAGGTGCTGCATCGGCGCGGGGTGCCCGTGCGGGTGTCCTTCGCCGAACCGGCCGAACTCCCGGTCTCCATGCGCTCGCTACCCGGCACCGAATTCCTGGTGCCGGCAAGCGAAGTGCCGCGTGAGGTGGATGTGCTGGTGGCCGTGGACTGCGGCAGCGCCGGACGCCTCGGCGCACTGCGCGACCGGCTCGACGGCGCCCGCACGAGCCTCGTGCTCGACCATCACCGCTCCAACACCCGCTTCGGCATGGTCAACGTGATCGACGAAACCGCCGAATCCACAGCGGGTTTGGTGGCGCGAGTGCTCGACGCCTGGGGCGAATCCATCGATCGCGGTGTGGCGCACTGTCTTTACGCCGGGCTGGTCACCGACACCGGCTCGTTCAAGTGGGCGCGACCCGGCTCGCACGCCCTGGCCGAACGCCTGCTGGCCACCGGAATCGACGGCGCCGCAATCACTCGCACGCTCATGGACACCCACCCCTTCGGCTGGCTGCCCATGCTCTCACGGGTGCTGGCCACCGCACAGCTGGATCGCGACGCGGCCGCAGGAGCGGGGCTGGTGCACGTGTTCGTGCGCCGCACCGATATGGACGGCGTCCGCTCCGAAGAGGTCGAGAGCGTGGTGGATATCGTGCGCACCACCGCGGAGGCACAGGTGACAGCGGTATTCAAGGAATCCCGCATCGAATCCGGCCAGTGGACCGTGTCCCTGCGCTCCCACGACGGCGCCGACGGCACACCCGGGGTCGACGTGGCCCGGGTGGCCATGGCCCTCGGCGGCGGCGGACACCGTTATGCCGCAGGCTATTCCGCGACCGGCACTCCGGACGAGCTGATCGTCGCACTCAAATCCGAACTGGGCCGCTGAGCGACCGGGCGGCGGCTCCGGATCGTCCCCCGTGAGGTCCCGCTCCGACCCGTCGACCGGCCCCACTCCACCGATCCAAGATCGCGCCCGCGCGCCTGCGGGTTCAGGGGGTGAGGTGCCACCACCACGCGTCGACGGGGTCGTCGGCGATGAGGTCGTCCGGCGGCCGGTAGCCGTGCGGCTCGACGGTCTCCAGCGCGCCGGTCCGCCGGACAGTCTCGCGGACCTCCTCGGCCCGCACGTCGCCCTCCGGGTCGAGGACGCCGAGCAGCCTCGGCCCGAGGTTGTACCAGTCGGCGAGCAGCGGCAGGTCGCCGCGCTCGACGGCGGCGACGGCCACGACGCGCAGCACGTCGAGAGGCGAGACCCGCGCGGGCGGAACCCGGTCGGCCGGTTCGAGCTCGGCCGCCATCCGCCGCCACAGCGCCGACCCGGCGTCGCAGTAGAGGTGCGGCGGGTCGACATAGCCGTCCTCCAGCCAGGCGCCGTCGTCCTCGGGGGAGCCGCCGGGCCCGCGGAGCGCGGTGAACTCCCTCAGCCCTGCGAAGTAGGCGGGGCGCTCGGCGTGGTCGGGGTGTCGATCCAGGTCGAACCGGTAGGTGTGGCGGCGGCCCAGCAGCGCGTCCATCACCCGGAAGCGGGTGAAGGAACAGTCGAACCCGTCCTGGAAGTGGTAGAGCGCGGCGAACCAGTCGCGAGGACGCGGATCACCGGCGGGCGCGTGGGCGTCGAGGAGCAGGACAGTATCGGCGACGAGGTCCTCGATCAAGTGCTCGGACACCCCCGCAGCCTAGGCCCTTCGGCACCCGTAGCCAGCGGCGGCCAGATGCTTGCCCGGGCTTCGCGCAGTGGGGCAGTTGACTTCGAAACAGCCCCTAGCCGTTGACCTTCCGAGAGGCGGCGCTGACTACGCATGACCGTCTGAGCCCGCAGGCAGTAGCGGATGTTCGCCAAAGCACCCGAGAAAGAGAGCGGTGGCTACGGTCGCAACTCGGCTACCTTGGCGTTTCGGATGCCAGCCTCCTGGAGTAGATCGAGCGCCCGGTCCGAAATCACTAGGTAGAGTTCGTCGTCGAGGCCGAAATCGGATTCACCGGCTCGCCCCGTCAGCTTCATCCATCTCCACTCCGGTAGTGCAGTACCGATCATCTCCTCCGCCTGGGGTGACATCGAAACGCTGACATCGTCGAAATGTGCACCACCGAGCCCTATTTGCTCGATTTTGTGCGCTAGATCCCTGGTGACGATAAAACACGGGGTGGAGGTCTCCACAGCGCTGGCATCGGCAATTCGGTGCGTCTCCGACGCTGAGATGATCTCGGCCCGTTGATCTTTGGGGTGCGCCGCCCGGCTGGTCGATCAGACCGCCCAGCGGCAATGCAGGATGTTCGACCTTCAGGCCGAAGGAAGACCCAGGGGCGCCGCTCCAATTTCCTTGCGCTCCTTGGTTAGCACCAATGCGCCGGCGGTCATCGCGACCGGCCGGACCGGGCCCTTCCAGCCGCACCAACCGCCGCACTCCGCGACATCTTGGCTCTCGATTTGACTGTCGTCGAACCTCGCGGTGATGTGCCACGCCCGCGCCGGATGCCCACAGATTGGGCACTTGCCGAAGTAGTTCAGAATCTCCTGCACCTCAGAGGCGACGACATCTCGTTTGTGACCGATCACCTTGACCACCTCCCGGCCCGAGACTATTTCGGACAGCCAGCGAAGGTCCACGAAACGGGCATGCCTCCGATCACACTCAACGTGGCTCGTTCAGTTCGAACAGCCTTATCGCGGCAGTACAGGATGTTCGCGGGAGGGGGAGGGGGGTGGGATCGGGCGTCTACTCCGCTCCCTGAGGCGTACCAGAGGGACCGTCCAGCCACCCCCCCCTTTGCCCCAGGCCGCCCAAGGCAGACACTGCGGGCTGGAACCCGAGCGGGCGCCGCCTATCCTAACCCGCCCCGCCGACAAGGCTGCGGTGCACCTTCTCGATCTGTTGCAGCGGCTGGAACATCAAATACGGTCGGCCCCAGCGATCTTCGAGGCCGATCGTGCGGCTGCTTCGCTCAGCGCGGGAAGCGGCAGAAGCGGATACTCAGCTGACGGTTTCACGTTCTGCAAGGAATCGATCGAGCAGGTCGAACAGCACTTCGAGGATATGGATTTCCTGCTCGGGGCTGAGATCAGTGACGAAGTCCCAGTCGGGCAGCGCGATCTGCTTGATCAAACCAGACCAGCCGAAACTGCTTTGGCGACGAAGGTGATTGGCAAGAAGCCAGTCGCGAAAGCCGCCCAGTCCTGGACCACCCGACCTGCGCGCAGCGTAGTCGTAACCATCGAGGAAGCACGTCACGCCACGGAAACTCGTAAAGCCGATGAATATGCCTGGGCGCGCCGCGAACTGCCGGAGGTATTCGCGTTCGGTGAGGTTGTTCGGGTCCATCGGCTTCGGCTCGATCTCGCGTGCTCGCCGGGCGAAGTGAGTATCGAGGTCCATGGGCTTTTCCATTCCGTCAGTTCATCACGCCAACGGAAGCCGTGGGTGTGTGGCTCGTCCATGCCATCTAGTCCCGACACAACGCACCAAACTCGGCATGAGGGTGCGTCGGTCGGAGCCAGATCGGCTCGGCCCGTTGACTTTCGCCCGGTCCGCGCTGGCCGGTTCGGTCAGCGCGCCATGCGGTAGGAGCGGATGTTGGGAAGGGTCTTGTTACAGGTTCGGCAGCGCGTTGTCGGCAGTCGGGTATCGATCGTTCTCCAACCTGAACACATACTCCCGCAGATCGTTTTCGAGGTCGGTGGCCAGATAAGCGAGGAAGTCCCGGACGCCTTCTGCTGCTTCGCCTTCCAGAAAGTCAGCACCCTCTCTCGTGTAATGGGCAAGCAATTGCGCAAGGTGCTCGGCAACCTTGTCGCGACTGCTCCACCACGCACGAACGGCTGCGGGAGTCCAGCGCGAGTCCCCATCGCAGGCGTAGCCGTCGAGCGGGTCGGCGTCCGCTGCCTGCAGCAGGCATTCGACCTCGGCCGGCGACGTCGGCTGGCGATAGACGAACTCGTTGTAGTACTCACCGCCGTAGAGCACGTTGCGTGGCGCGTGAACCCTTCCGGTCCAACAGGTATCGGTCTGCGCCGTGTAGAAGGGACCCGGCACGTTCATCCAATGCCGGTCCTCCCACTTGTCACCGTGGTAGGTGGAATTGTTGAGATCGCGCCGAACCGAAGTCATCGGATCCCAGCGTCGCGGTAGTTCACTCACGACATCAGCATTCCCTATAGCGCGGCACACAGGCGATGAGTGCCAGGCTTCGGACATCACGCACTGCGGATTGGTGCATACGGCCGACTGCGGCGTGACCGGTCTGAACAGGCTTGTAGGCGACAGAGGCGCGCGTTCGTCGGCCGCCCAACGGATTTCAGAGCTCGAATTCGTCGACCCAGCTGCCAGCCAGAAGATGCTTCGGCAGGTAGCCCGACGTGATGTCTATCGTGACGCTCTCCTCCTGAGCGATGCAGGCAATGGCCAGGATTGGAAGCGCGATCGAACTGCGCGCGAGGTGAAAGCTCTGCGGGTTCGATCGCCAGTACAGCTGATGCAGTTCCAGGGATTCGGCCAGGTCTTCATGGAAAGCCACGTCGTCCTTGAATAGAAGTTTGTGCAACAGCAATACGGCCGGGGCCAGGATGAAGTGCAGCACCTCCGGTGGCGTGTGGGGCGCGGCATGCGGATAGGACGCGGTTAACGCCGCGCCGAGCCGCTCGACGAGTTCGACCCCCGGTGACGCTCCGGTTGGTGGCCCTTGACTCGCTGTCCAAAAGTATTGGAGGGCATCGGCCCACACGTACATGAACTCATCTGTCTCCGCACCGGGCACACGTAGATCGTCCAGGGGGATCGCACACAGACGGGAGACCTTCCCCCACTCTCGGCAGACGACCGCCAGATAGAACGCGGTCACCCAATTGCCGACGCTCGCAGCGGGATGCGGTCCGATCGCTGCCATAGTTCGTATTTCGCCATCGATCCGGCACCGCACTATGTCAGCTCGGCCGTTCGTCATCTCGAACAACGCATATCCGGTCTGCACGGCCCTCACCATTGCGAGCCAGGTCTCGGGTTGGCGCACGTCCTCATCGATCCAGCATCGCGCCCACAGATGTTCGAGGGACACCTCGAATGCCGCCCCGATCAGTTCGGGAGACTTCTCGAGTGATGCCACGTATATCCGGCCCATCGCGTCGAGATCGTCGGCACGCGGCAGATCGTCGAGACAGATCCTGCCATAACGCGCAATTTCGATGGTCACGAACGCTTTCCCCTGACTGCTGTGACGTCGTTCAGGGATCTTGGGCACCGAATTCCCGAACCGCGAGAAAGCTGATCACACATCTGGACATCGTATGAGCACGCACTCGTCCGCATCGACCAGACGCTCAATCAGCAGAATAGGGCGTTCAGCAGACGTGTCGAGGCGCCGGGAAACGCCAGACAGTGGCGTCAGTTGTGGCTGATACCAACGGCTCTCGACGGCGCGGAATGACGGCAAGTGTTCATGGCGTGGCCGGAATCGGATACCGGTGGTGGCTGTCCGGGGCCTTGAATGGGGTGGGGCTGTTCGTGCCGGGGGTGCCGGTACGAACAGCCCTTCTTCGGGGGATGCGGAGAGTGGTGTGGGTTAGTCGTGCAGGCCGTGGATGGTGATGCCCTTGGCGGCTTCGACGCGGTAGCCGAAGGTGATGACGGTCTGGGCCTGCGGGTCGAGGGTGGCCTTCCAGGTGAGGATGCCCATTTCGTCGCGGTCGGCTGGTTCCGGTTTGGCTGCTGTTTCCTTGACGGTGATGGCGGCGTCGCGGGAGACGGGCAGGCGGTCCAGGATGGTCACGTCGGCGGGGCGTTTGCCGTGGTTGCTGACGGTGATCCGGTATTCCAGTTCGGTGCGGCGGGCGGAGCCGAGGGTGGCCTTGGAGGCGTTGCGGCGCACCAGTTCTCGTTCCACGCGGATGCGGTCGTCGACGCCGAGGGCCAGTTCGCGTTCCTCGCCGGGGGCCCAGATGTCGAGGTCGGTGGCGCCGACGAATTCGGCCTCGTGGAACAGCGAGGCGCGGCCGGCGGGCAGGGTGTGGTCGGAGTTGTTGCGGGCGGTGGCGCGCAGCACGGCCTCGAGCGAGCGCACCGGCGCCGTCACATGGTCGAGGCCGACCTCGAGGTCGAGGGCGGTGATGACGGTGCGATGTGCGGTGCCGTCGGAGGGGACCGCGACGGTGTGCTGCGGGGTGTAGGTGGCCGCGGTGATGCCGTGCTCGGCGGTGGCGACCGCCTCGCGGACCGGCGGCGGCGGTGCGGCGGGCCGGGCCATGGCCGCCGGCGCGGGGGCGGGCATGCCGAAGGTGTTCTCGGCGGCGGCTCCGGCATCCATGGCGGCGCTGCGCATCGCCCCGTAGCGGGCCTTCGGTCGCGGCGCTTCGGCGCTCACGAACCACGGGGCCAGCTCCGGCACCTCGAGGCCCTGTGCCGGGCGGGCGGTGGACAGTTGCAGCCGGCATTCGGGCCAGTCCTCGCCGGTGTGCTGGCGGACCAGGCCGAACCAGCGCAGCGCCAGCGCGTCGTCGGTGAGGCGCAGGTCGTAGCTGCTGTGCCAGCTCGCGCCGGGCACCATGTAGGAGAGCTCCAGGTTGGCGTCGGCCGCGGCGGCGGCTTCGACGGTGATGATCACGGCCAGCACGTCGGTGTGGGTTTTGCCGCGCAGGTCGGCCAGCCGTCGCGCGATGGCCTCCTGTTCACGAATGTGGTCCTGCCGCAATCGATCTCGTTCCCGCCGGGCGCTGTGGACGCTCGCGTACTGGGCGTCCAGGCTCGTGGTGAAGGTCGTCACCCGCTCCTCGTCGGCCTTGGCCAGGGCCTCGGCCGAGCGTCGCGCGAGCCGTTCCAGGAAGCCGATGCGCGCTTCGGCGGCCCGGTCGGCGTCGGCGAGTTCGGCCAGGGCGGCGTCCAATTCGCGGCTGCGCGCCTCGAGCTCGCCGACCTGCGCGTCGTGTGCGCGCTCCTGGCGTTCGGTGACGACGTCGACGCCCAGCACCGTCAGCTCGCCGTGCCCGGCGACCCGCACCGAATCGCGCACCAGCCCGAAAGGCAGTGGCGCGACGCGAATCCGATGCTCTCCCGCCGGAATGGCGGCCGAGCCGGATCGGGTCACCCGCGCCCGTTCCGGGTAGACGGTGACCGCGGTGATGGACGTGTCGAGAGGGATCATGCGATCCAGCCTGCCTCGAGTCGGCCGTTCGGGCTCGTGAGTTCCGGTGTTCGCCGGTCCCGCTCCGGGGTGTCGTGCCCCGGCGATTTGTGAAAGTGCCCGCCCGCCTTTGTCGGAGTGCACGTTGTCGGCCCCGCCGGATCTTGCTGACATGGAGGGCATGCTGATTCGCGACCACGTCGCCCTCGTCACCGGAGCCGCCTCGGGGCTCGGACTCGCCACGGCCCGGCGGCTGCTCGCCGACGGCGCCAAGGTGGTGCTGCTGGATCTCGCGGATTCCGACGGGGCCGAGGTGGCGGCCGAACTGGGGCCGGACGCGGTATTCGCGTCGGCCGATGTGACTGAGGAGGACGAGGTCGCGGCCGCGTTCGACGTGGCGGAGTCGCTGGGCGCGCTGCGCGCGGTGGTGAACTGCGCGGGCATCGGGCTGCCGGGGCGAATCCTGCACGGGGAGAATGTGGTTCCGCTGCACGCCTTCCAGGTCGTGGTGGACGTGAATCTGATCGGCTCGTTCAATGTGCTGCGGCTGGGTGCGCAGCGGATGGCGCGCGCCGAGGCGGTGGACGGGGAGCGCGGGGTCATCGTGAACACCGCGTCGGTGGCCGCGTTCGACGGGCAGATCGGCCAGGCCGCCTACTCCGCGTCGAAGGCCGCCATCGCCGGCATGACCTTGCCGCTGGCGCGGGATCTCGCCGAGCACCTGATCCGCGTGGTCACGATCGCGCCGGGCATGTTCGACACCCCGCTGCTGGCCGCCCTGCCGCCGCAGGCGCGGGAGTCGCTGGAACAGCAGGTCCCGCACCCGCAGCGGCTCGGCGATCCGGCCGAATTCGCGGCGCTGGTCGCGCACATCGTCGCCAATCCGATGTTGAACGGCGAGGTGATCCGCCTCGACGGCGCGATCCGCATGGCCGCTCGCTGAGCCTGCGGCGCACCTGCCCGGCGGCCGGATTCGCCGCACCCGCCCGCCGCGCCGGGTGCACCATTCTGTCCCGCATCTGGAACACTTTCGAGTGTGAGTGAGCGGATGGAACGATTCCTGGCATGGCGCGACCGGGTGGCCGGTGGTGACAGCGAGCGCGCCATCGCCGCGCGCATGGGCATCGGCAACAACCGGGTGGGACGCCACTTGCGCGAGAGTGACCCGCCGGTCGCCGAGACCGTCATCGACTTCGCGCGCGCCTACGGCGTGAACCCGGTGGACGGCCTGGTCGCCGCCGGCCTGATCAATCAAGACGAGGCCCTGCGCGCCGCCGCCAGCGAGCCGCTGCGGGCAGCCTCGCAATTGCAACTGCTCGACGAGCTGACGCGCCGGGAAAAGGAACGGTTGCGCGGACCCGTCACCGAGTCCGAGCCCACCGAGGAAGCCCACGGCCGCCGCCGCTTCCGCCGCGACACCAATATCGCGAAGGGCTTGCTCACCTGACGGCCCGAGCCCGGACGCTGCCGGGCTACCCTGCCGCGAACCCGGTCAGTTCCAGGCTGTCGGCGGTGCCGCAGTAGGTGAGCAGCGTCCCGGGCGCGGGGATCAATCCGGCACTGCCGCAGTCCTTTTCCGCGCCTGCGATGGGCAGGGTGCGTATCGGCTGCCCGTCCGTGCGGCTCCAGGACCGGAGCTCGAACCCGCCTTTGCGCTGGTCTCTGGACAGCGCGTAGTCCACCAGCACGATCTCCGTCTCGAGCAGGGCCGCCTCACCTTTGCCGACGTAATCCTGAGTTCCGGGCAGCTCGTACCGTTCGGCTCCGGTGTGACGGTCGAGGACGAACAGCCGGTGGTAGCCCTCGTCGGCGCCCCGAACCCAGTCTTGCGCAAGCGCATCCGTGTTGCCCGGATCGATGGCCACGATGGCATCGAAGCGATCGAGCACGGGCGCGGAGGTGACTTCGTCCGGACGGCCGAGCACGATCATTCCGGCGGCCGGCTTGTTCCATGCGATCGAGACGCCGACCGCGGACGATGCGAGGTGGACATACCGGCTGTCCTTGTCGGCGATGGTCGTCCGGGCGACCTCGCGACTGCCGAGGACAGCGCCGTTGGTCGTGTCCAAAGTCATTGCCACCGACCAGATCTCCGACCTGTTTCGGCAGTGCAGCAGCAGGTAGATGGCGGTATCGGTATCCAGCATGGAGGTCCGGCCCTGGAGGCAGTCCGAGGTGGCCGTCGTCGTGGTCCACAGGTGCTTCCCGGTTCGCGGGTCGTAACCCTGCAGGCCGTCTTCGAAGAACAGGATCAATGCGGCCGTATCGGCGCGCGGAATCCGGGTCGGATCCTCGTAATCCACCGCGTGCGCCCCGAAATCCGAATTCTTCCAGAGGATTTCGCCGGTGACGGCGTCGAAGGCGTACCAGCCCAGCTCGCTCCATTCCGCGATGACCACCGTGCCGCCGGCTGCCGCGCGCAGCGATTTGCTGATGTAGCCGACGCTGTCCGGCCTGCCGTCGCCGGTCTTGCGCAGATAATGCCAGCGCGGGGCGCCGGTGCGCCCGTCGTAGGCGGTGAGTCCCGCGCTCGATGAGACGACGAATCCGTTTCCCGCGGGGACGATGTCGCCGTAGGTCGCGCCGTTCCAGCCCGTGGCCTGTGCGGGCAGGGATATCCGGTACTGCTCCGCGCCGAGACCGGCAGGGACGGTGGGTGTTTCGCTCCTGGTCGCGGTGAGGTGGTCGACATTGCGCCGATCGTCACCGGTCGCGCCCGCCACGAAAGCTACCGCTCCCGAGACGAGGAGGCCGACTGCGGCGGTGAGAGCGAGCATCCGCCGGGGCAGGAGCTCCAGCTTGGCCGGTTCCCAGGCCAGGCGCAGCACCAGCACGCTGCCGAGCGTGACGAGAATCCCCGCCGCTATCGCGGTCGGCAGCGCGGCGAACCACGGGTGTTCGGTGCGCAGCTCCCGATAGGCCGTCGGCAGAACGTATTTCACCGCCAGGAACGGGAAGGTGAACAGCCCCGCCGCACCGGCGAGTGCGACCGCCGGACCCCAGCCGTCGTAGTCGCCGTCGCGGGAGGCCCAGACGACCGCGGCGGCGACGGCCAGCACGAGGAGGCCGACCACCCAGGCGGCGGTGCCGAATGTGCCCGGCAGACGGGAGATGTCGATCCACTCCTTGTCTCCGAACACGCGGCCGCCGGAGATCCGGTCATCGTCGAGCGGCCATGTCGTGGCGAAATACCGGCTGTAGAGGGCGAGCAGGGTGCCGCCGGCGACCAGTCCGGTGCCGAGTGCACCGGCGATGGGGACGGCGCGGTCTCGCCATCCTGCCGGTTTCGTGTCCGCGGTGTTCTCGTTGTTCTCGACTTCCACTGCCACGCGCGTCCCCCTGGTGTAGTCGGCTGTTCGACGTGGTCAGCCTATCGGCGAGCGCTGGGCGAACCTGGGTGGCGGGTGGGTGGCCGGAGGTGTCTTGACAGATGCGGCTCGACGGGTGACCTTGAGATAGTTGACATAGGTAAGTTAATTGGGCGCTGTGGCCGGGACGCATGTGATGCGGCAGCTGTTGGCGGTAACAGCCCAGGAAGGCCGGTCAGGGTGGCGGATTCGCGGGGTTTCGGGCGTGAACGGCGGATTGCGGCGGCCTTGGCCGATGCGCAGGTGCGGGCGACGCTGTCGACGGCGGAGGTGGCCGAGGCGGTGCGAGAGCCGGGGCTGCGGTTGGGGCAGATCGTGGCGGCCGCGCTGACGGGGTATGCGGATCGGCCCGCGCTGGCTTGGCGGGCGGCGGAGTCGGTGGTCGCGGATGGTCGGCGGGCGCGACGGCTGCTGCCGGAGTTCGAGAGCATGACCTACGGCGAGTTGTGGGAGCACGTGGGGTGGGTGGCGGCGGGCTTGCCGGTGCGGGCCGGTGAGTTCGTGTGCACGCTGGGGTTTTCGAGTCCGGACTATGTGATCGTCGATCTGGCGTGTGTGCGGGTGGGGGCGGTGGCGGTGCCCTTGCAGCACAGTGCGGCTGTGTCGCAATGGGTTTCGATCATCGGGGAGACCGAGCCCAAGGTGCTGGCGTGCAGCGTGGAGCTGTTGGAGGCCGCCGTGGACGCGGTGCTGGCCGGGTTCACGCCGGGACGGGTGGTGGTTTTCGACTTCCACTCCGAGGACGACTCACAGTGTGCCGCAGTGGAATCCGCGCGGGGGCGGCTGAGGGGCTCCGGGGTTGTGCTGGAGCTGCTCGGGGAGGTGTTCGAGCGGGGGCGTGCTCTGCCGGTCGCACCGGTGCATGTTCCGGAGGATGATGCGCTGGCGCTGCTCGTCTACACCTCGGGCAGCACGGGCACGCCCAAGGGGGCGATGTACACCGATCGGCTGACGGCGGCATTCTGGTTGGCGGCGGCGGGGATTCGGGTTCCCGCGATCACGCTCAACTACATGCCGCTCAGTCATGTCGCGGGGCGGCTCACGCTGTACGGGACGCTGGTGCGCGGCGGGACGGCGAATTTCGCGGGCGGCAGCGATATGTCCACGTTGTTCGAGGATTTCGCGCTGGTGCGGCCGACCGAGCTGGTGTTCGTGCCACGCGTGTGCGAGATGGTGTTCCAGCGGCATCTGAGTGAGGTGGATCGGCGGGTGATCGCGGGGGAGGACCGGGCCAGCGCTGTGGCGGCGGTGGAAAGCGAACTGCGGCAGGATCTTTTCGGCGGCCGGTATCTGACGGCGATCTGTGCGAGCGCGCCGCTGTCGGCGGAGATGAAAGCCTTCGTGGAGTCGGCGCTCGAGGTGGAACTGCACGACGGGTACGGCTCGACCGAGGCCGGTGGCGGGGTGCTCATCGACCATCGGGTGCGGCGGCCACCGGTGCTCGACTACAAGCTCGTGGATGTGCCGGAGCTCGGCTATTTCGGGACGGACAAACCGTATCCCCGGGGTGAGCTGCTGTTGAAGACGACCACGATGTTCCCGGGGTACTTCAAGCGGCCCGAGATCACGGCGGAGATGTTCGACGCGGACGGGTACTACCGCAGCGGTGATGTGGTGGCCGAGCTCGGGCCGGATCATCTGGTGTACGTGGATCGCCGGAACAATGTGCTCAAGCTGTCGCAGGGTGAGTTCGTGACGGTGGCCAAGCTGGAGGCGGCTTTCGGCACCAGCGAGCTGATCCGGCAGATCTTCGTGTACGGGTCGGGGGAACGAGCGTATCTGCTGGCGGTGATCGTCCCGGTCGAGGGCGCGGTCGGCGGAGATTCCGCGGAATTGAAGGCGGCGCTGGCCGATTCGCTGCGGCGCATCGCCAAGGACGCCGAGCTCGAATCCTATGAGATCCCGCGGGATTTCCTGATCGAGACCGAACCCTTCACGGTGGAGAACGGCCTGCTGTCGGGCATCGGAAAACTGTTGCGGCCCAAGCTCACCGAGCGGTACGGCGTGCGGCTCGAGCAGTTGTACGCCGACCTGGCCCGGCAGCAGGGGGATGAACTGCTCGCCTTGCGGCACGGTGTCGGCGACCGGCCGGTCATCGAGACCGTGAGCAGGGCCGCGCAGGCCGTATTGGGCAGTGCCACTGCCGATCTGCGCCCGGATGCGCACTTCGCCGACCTCGGCGGTGATTCGCTGTCGGCGCTGTCGTATTCGACGCTACTGCGGGAGATCTTCGACGTGGACGTGCCGGTCGCGATGATCGTCGGCCCCGCCACCGATCTCACCCGGATAGCGGATTTCATTGTCGCCGAACGACAGTCGGACGGTTCCCGGCCCACGGTGTCGTCCGTGCACGGGACGGGATCGCGCCTGCGCGCCGATGATCTCACCCTCGGCGCATTCATCGATGCCGCGACCCTGCACGCGGCTCCAGGTCTGCCGCAGGCCGTCCACCCGCCCAGGACCGTGCTGCTCACCGGTGCCAATGGCTATCTCGGCCGGTTCCTCTGTCTGGAATGGCTACGGCGCCTGCAGGGTTCGGACGGCACACTGGTCTGTCTCGTGCGCGGCAGCGGACTCGAGGATGCCGGAAGACGGCTCGAGGCCGCTTTCACCGGCGGCGATCCCGAATTGGAATGCGAGTTCCGGACACTGGCGCAGGACCGGCTGAGGGTGCTCGCCGGTGCTGTCGATGCCACGAATCTTGGTTTGAGCCAGGCAGATTGGACGCAGCTGGCCGAGTCCGTGGACCTGATCGTCCATTCGGCGGCCCTGGTCAATCACGTCCTGCCCTATGCGCAGCTGTTCGGGCCCAATGTGATCGGCACCGCCGAGATCATCCGGCTCGCGATCACCGCCAGGCTCACCCCGATCACCTACCTCTCCACCGTCGCGGTCGGCGCCGGCATCGATCCCGAGGAGTTCGCCGAGGACGGCGATATTCGCGAGATCAGCCCCGAACGCCTGCTCGGCGACGGCTACGCCAACGGTTACGGCAACAGCAAATGGGCGGGCGAGGTGCTGCTACGTGAGGCGCACGAGCTGTGCGACCTGCCGGTCGCGGTCTTCCGCTCGGACATGATCCTGGCGCACAGCCGATACGCCGGACAGCTGAACCTGCCCGACATGTTCACCCGCCTCCTGCTGAGCGTGCTGGCGACCGGTCTCGCTCCCGGATCGTTCTATGTCACCGATGCGGAGGGCAGGCGTCGCCGCGCCCACTACGACGGGCTCCCAGCCGATTTCACCGCTGAGGCCATCACCGAGCTCGGCACCCGCGTCACCGCCGGATTCGAAACCTTCGATGTGCTCAACCCGCACGACGACGGCATCTCGCTGGACGAATTCGTGGACTGGCTGATCGAGCAGGGCCACCGCATCGAACGCATCGACGACTACGCCGAATGGCGCAGCCGCTTCGAAACCGCCGTGCGCGCGCTACCGGAGGTCCAGCGCCGGCATTCGCTGCTGCCGCTGCTGCACGCCTTCCGCCGCCCGGCCCCGCCGGTGCGCGGTGCGGCCTTGCCCGCCAAGAAGTTTCACGCCGCGGTGCAGCAGGCCGGTCTCGGCCCGGACGGTGACATCCCACATCTGTCGCGCGAGCTCATCGCCAAGTACGTCACCGATCTGCGACACCACGGCCTGCTGTAGCCCCTGGCGGTCCGGCTCAGCGTGCGGACGCGGGAAACGCTGTCCCGGATGGTCAAGGCCATGGCGGTTGCGGTCATACGCCGGGCGGGC
Source organism: Nocardia huaxiensis (assembly GCF_013744875.1). Taxonomy (NCBI): domain Bacteria; kingdom Bacillati; phylum Actinomycetota; class Actinomycetes; order Mycobacteriales; family Nocardiaceae; genus Nocardia; species Nocardia huaxiensis. The sequence goes on along the minus strand of NZ_CP059399.1, from coordinate 6,932,159 downwards.
GGGCGCGGATAGCGTTTCCGGCATCCGGTTGCCCGCCGGATACAGGGGGACGACACCCGATGCGCCGCGACCGTACCTCGCCGCGCGTCGGGTGTCTTCGGGTTCGGCGCGTCGCGGGGTGGGCGGCGCGATCGTGTCGGGGCCTTGTGCCAGGGTGGGGCAGTGAGCAGCACGGACAGGACGATCGACAGTCACGACGAGCCGGAGACCGGCGCGCAGGCCACCGGCGCCGGTGCACGCCCGGCGGATGCAGGTGCGCGGCGGATCCTCGGCATCGCGGTGCCGACCTTGGGAGTGCTTGTCGCCGAACCGATCTACCTGCTGTTCGACATGGCCGTGGTCGGGCGGCTGGGCGCGCTGGCGCTGGCCGGCCTGGCCGTGGGCGGATTGATTCTGACCCAGGTCAGTTCGCAGCTGACGTTTCTGAGCTACGGCACGACCGCGCGGGCGGCGCGGCGGCACGGCGCGGGCGACGAACCGGGCGCGGTGGGGGAGGGCGTGCAGGCCAGTTGGCTCGCGATCGGGGTGGGGCTGGCGATCGTGCTGATCGTGCAGTTGCTCGCGGGGCCGGTGACGCGTGCCATCGCGGGTGGCAGCGATATCGCGGACGAGGCGCTGCCCTGGCTGCGGATCGCGCTGTTCGGCGTGCCGTTGATCCTGCTGTCCATGGCGGGCAACGGCTGGATGCGCGGCGTTCAGCAGACCCGGCGGCCGCTGCTGTATGTGGTTGCGGGGCTCGTGGTTTCGGGAATCCTGTGCCCGGTGCTGGTGCACGGGCTGCTGGGCGCGCCGCGGCTGGAGCTGGCGGGGTCGGCGGTGGCCAACCTCGCCGGGCAGCTGGTCAGCGGCCTGCTGTTCCTGCGCGCCCTGGTCACCGCCCGGGTGCCGCTGGCCCCACACCCGTCGATCATGCGCGCGCAGCTGGTGCTGGGCCGGGATCTGATCGCCCGAAGCCTGGCCTTCCAAGCGTGTTTCGTGTCCGCGGCGGCGGTGGCGTCCCGGTTCGGGGCGGCCTCGGTGGCGGCGCATCAGCTGGTGCTGCAGCTGTGGAACTTTCTGGCCCTCACCCTGGATTCGCTGGCCATTGCCGCGCAGACCCTGGTCGGTGCGGCGCTGGGGGCTGGAAACGCGCGTGGCGCACAGGGTCTCGCACGGCGCATCACCGGCTGGTCGACGCTGTTCGCGGGGGTGCTGGCGGTTGTGTTCGCGGCCGGGTACTCGGTGGTGCCGCGCCTGTTCACCGACGATCCGGCGGTGCTGGAGCGCACCCACGTGGTGTGGTGGTTCTTCGTGGGCCTCATTCCGATCGCGGGCATCGTATTCGCTGTGGACGGAGTGCTTCTGGGCGCGGGCGACGCCGCATTCCTGCGCAATGCCACGCTCGGTTCGGCGCTGCTCGGCTTCCTGCCCGCCATCTGGCTGTCGCTGGCCTACGACTGGGGGATCGCCGGAATCTGGTCGGGCCTGGTCGCTTTCATGGTGTTGCGGCTGATCGCCGTGTCGTGGCGGGCGCTGTCGGGCCGCTGGGCGCGCGTCGGTTCGGAGGTGCCCAGCCGGATGACCTAGCGCGCTGCCATCGGCTGGCTCACTCGGATTCGTCCGCGGCGGACCGCTTTTCGAGATTCGCCGCGACCTCCGCCTCCCAATTGTGGTTGGCGTGCGTCGTATCGACCTCGAATTCGAAGCGGGCGGTCATATCCGGGGTGATGTCGGCGACGTCCACATAGAACTGCTCATACCACCGCCGCTGCTGATACACCGGCCCGTCCTCCTGCGTGAGCAGCGGATTGTCGATGCGCGTCTTGTGTTTCCAGATCTCCACATCCTGTAGGAACCCCACCCCGAAACTCTTGGCGAAGGCCGCCGCCAGCGAGCCCGCCTTCTCCGGCGGCACGCCCGGAATCCGCTGCACGCTCACACCCCACTGCAGCATGAACGAGTCGTGCGTGACCGGGTAGTGGCAGTTGATCAGCGCCACCTCCACGGTGTGCTCGCCGAAATCGTTGTGCAGATAGTTGATCATGTACGACGGCCCGAAATACGAAGCCTCCGAACGCAACAGCGTCATCTGCCCGGAATAGTTCGACCCCGAGTACACGTCCGGCCGTCCCTTGGACTGCAGGAACTGCGTCGCCACATGTCCCTCGAATACATTCCGGAACGAGATGGGATAGGCGTAGTGAATGTAGAAGAAATGCGCCATATCGACGTTGTTGTCGATGATTTCGCGGCAGTGTGAGCCCTCGATGAGCAGCTGGTTCCAGCTCCAGTCGCTCCACTCGTCGGTGCCGATGCCCTCGATCTGGGGAATGGCGACCTCCGGCGGCGGCGGATTGCCCTCCGAATCGTGCCACACGAACAGCTGCAGATTGGCCTCGCACGTGATCCACGACCGTGTGCGCGCCAGCGGCGGCACCCGCCGCGCATACGGAATCGCCGCGCATTTCCCGTCGCCGCGCCAGCGCCAATCATGGAACGGGCAGGCGATATTGTCGTCCTTCACACTGCCGTAGGACAGATCCGCGCCCATGTGCCGGCAGTATCCGTCGAGCACGTGCAGCTCGCCCGCACTGTCGGACCAGACGACGAGCTTGCCGCCGAAAGCGTTGACCGAGTGCGGTTTTCCGTCACGGAAGGTGTCGGCGAGTCCGAGGCAGTGCCAGCCGCGCGCGTAGCGGGTCATCGGCTTGCCGACATCGATCATCCGGGCCTGCTGGGTCATCTGCGTCCTCCGCGATTGATGATCGGCGCCATCACGCCGGGCGCGAACCTGTTGAGCCCGATGAGAATCCGGTTGTACGCCGGAAACGTGATGAACTGCTTGTTCTTCGACACCCCGTGCAGGATCGCGTCGGCGGCGTCGAGGGGGCGCACCTTCGCGAACGGCAGCTTGTCGATCGAGGTGCGATAGTCGTAGGCGCCGAGATTCACGGCGCTGTCGAAGATTCCGGTGTCCACCACGCCGGGCAGCACCACGCTCACCTGCACTCCGTAGCCGGCGGCTTCGGCGCGCAGGGACGTGCTCAACCCCACCACAGCGTGTTTCGTGGCCGCGTAGGCCACCGACCGCGCGACCGGCACCACGCCCGCGCTGCTGGCCGTGTTCACGATGTGGCCGAATCCCTGTGTGCGCATTTGCGTATAGGCGAGCTGGGAGCCGTGCACGACGCCCCAGAAGTTGACGCCGACGATGCGGTCCCAGGTTTCGCGCGTCATGTCCGAGAACTCGCCGCCGACCACGATCCCGGCATTGTTGAACATGAGGTCCAGCCGTCCGCGCTCGGCGACGACCCGGTCGACGATCTCGGCCAGGGCCGCGGCGTCACTCACATCGGCCGCGATGGTGGTGAGTGGATCGGCGGTATGCGCGGCCAGGTCGGCGAGCCCGTCCTTGTCGCGGTCGACCGCGTACACGATGTCCCCGCGGGAGAGCAGGCGGGTCACGAGCGCGCGCCCGATGCCGGAGGCGGCGCCCGTCACGATCGCGGTCGCGGAGTAATACGCCATGCGCAGAGGTTAAGCATCAGCGCTTAATTGGGCAAGCGTTCTGGATTACCCGGTCGTCGGGGGATTACTCCGAGGCCGCCCGATGCCGTCGCACAATGACTTTCGCGGGTCGCACCGACCGCTCGGCAATGGTCAGACCCGGTTGCAACACGTCCTCCACGGTGCGATCGGCGGCGGCGTCCTCGGTGTCGACCACATCCGCGGCCTCCATCGTGAGCGCGTCGAACACCGCGCCCGGCGCGGGCAGCACCAGCTGCCCGCCGCGACCGGTCAACAGCCGTTCGACCCGATTCGCGAAGGTCTCGAAAGCCGTTCGCTCCGCCTCGGAATGCGCGGTGGTCCCCAGCGCCTGTGCGTCCCCGTACAGCGCGAACAGCTCCACCACCAGGGGCACATCCGCCCCCGCCCGTTCCCGCTGCGCCCGCGCCTTGGCATCGTCGGCGAGCCGATCCAGCGCCGAGCCCTGCCGTGCGATGACCCGCGCCAGATCGTCGATGCGCTCGGTGAGGCGCTCCGCGAGAGCGTCGACCGGGTCCGTCGGGCCGAGGCTGAACGGGGTGTCCGGCTCGCCGGAATCGGGTGCGGCGGCCTCCGTCGCGGTCGGTTCGCCGGTGGTGTCGGAATGCCCAGTCGCTGCGGCTGATTCGGTCATGCTCGCACGATAGTCCCGGCTGTCATCGGTGGCTGCTACGATCGCCGACTATGGGGGTCTTCGGTATCGACCTGGGCACAACGAATTCGGCTATCGCGCGGATCGACGCTGACGGCCGCCCAGAAGTTCTCGTGGGTATGAACGGTGAGCCGACCATTCCGTCGGTCGTGTTGTTCGCGTCCGCGCACGATCATGTGGTGGGCGAGGGCGCGCGGCGGCAGTCGCGGCTGGATCCCGAACATGTGTGCTCGCTGGTGAAGCGGCGCATGGGTGATGCGGAGTGGCGCTTCGCGGCGCACGGGCAGATGTGGTCGGCGCCGGCGGTGTCGTCGCTGATTCTCAAGAGCCTCGCCGCCGACGCCGAATTCGGTGGTGGCGGCACCGTGCAGCGCGTGGTCATCACCGTGCCCGCCTACTTCGGCGACGAGGAGCGCCGCGCCACCATCCAGGCCGGGACCTACGCCGGATTCGATGTGGCCGGCGTGCTGTCCGAGCCCATCGCGGCGGCGCTGTCCTACGGTTTCGGGCGGCTCGACGGCAGCATCGAGATCGGCAAGGGCGGGGCGCGGGAAACCGTGCTCGTCTACGACCTCGGCGGCGGCACCTTCGACGCCACCGTCATCGAACTCGCCGACCGCCGGATCTCGGTGCTGTCGGTGGAAGGCGATCATCAGCTCGGTGGCGCGGATTGGGACGAGCGCATCGCGCTGCATCTGTCGCAGCAGTTCTGCGCCGCCAATCCCGATGCCGAGGATCCGCTGGACGATTCGGCCGGATCGCAGATGCTGGTGCTGGCCGCCGAGCAGGCCAAACGCGAGCTCACAGACGCCGAGAGCACCCAGGTCGTGGTGGCGCACGACGGCGCGCGGGCGGTCATCACCCTCACCCGCGCCGACATGGAAGCCATGACGGCCTCGCTCATGCGGCGCACCCTCGACCTCACCAGGGCCTGCCTGGACGCGGCCGGAGCGCGCGGCGTGCAGCGGGTCGACCGGCTGCTGCTGGTCGGCGGCTCCTCGCGCATGCCCATGGTGGCGCGGGAACTCCAGCAGGAACTCGGGTTGCACGGCGAGCTACGTGATCCGGACCTGTCGGTGGCGCGCGGCGCTGCGCTCTACGGCGAGAAGCTGGAAATGGAACGGCTCATCGTCGCCGATCTGGTGACGCGCGGGCGGTTGCGCGACGGCGCCGATCTGCGTGAGGCCGATCCCCGCGAACTGGACCAGTCCCTCGCCCGCGTGGCGGCCTCCTTCGGGCAGCCGGTGAGCCTGGTGCGGCGCATGCTCGAGATCCAGGTCGACACCGTGGTGTCGCGGGGGTTCGGGGTGCTCGCGCTGGATCCGTTCAACGGCCTGGCGGCGAGCTGGCTGGTGCATCGCAATCAGACCCTGCCCATCAAGGTGCGCCGCTCCTACGGCACGGTGCGCGCGGATCAGGATCAGATCGAGCTCACCATCGTCGAGCAGCAGGGGCAGGCGGCCTCCACCCGCCCCGAGGACACGAAGGTGTTGGTGGAGGGCCGGATTCGCGATATCCCGCCCGGGTACGCCGCGGGCAGTGAGGTGCAGGTGACCTTCGAGATGGGCTTCGACGGCGTGCTGCGCGTGACGGCCTATCACGTGGACGCCAATATGCCGCTCACCCTCACCGTGCAGACCGGCGCCACCCTGTCGCAGGCCGATGTGGCGCGGGAGCTGGACCAGTTGCAGCGCACCCGGCGCCGCCCCGCCTGACCGCCGTCGAGAACGAAAAGCCATGCACGCCTTCGACCCCAACGACTACCGCAAACGAGTGCTGGCCGCCGTGGAACGCCGCGGCGGCATCGAGACCTCGGATGCGTTCGAGCTCTACGACATTCCGCTCGAGGAGGCCGATCGGCTCACCGATGTGCAGGTGCAGGCGCGCATCGACGAGGTGTGGGGGTTCTGGCAGAAGCAGCGTGATCATCCGAAGTACCGGGTGCTGGTCGGGCTGCTGGTGGACGAGCACGACGACCTGTCCGAACCCCTGCTGCGCGCCTCCTCGCGGCGCGTGGAAGCCGATCGGGTGAGACAGCTTCGGGCGCGGCGTGATTCGGAACGCTACGAAATGCTCGACACCGCCATCGAGCGGCTCGTGCAGCGGCACGGCGGGATTCCCGCCGGGAAGATGCCGGGGCTCGAGGACATCGGCAAGATGAGCGGCCTGACCCCCGACGAGATCCAGGCCCGGGTGCGCCGCCACCGCCTGCTCGACGACGAACCCGCCACCGCCGCCCCGGCGCCCGCCCCCGGCCTGGATGCCGGTCGCCGCCAGCAGATCCGCAAACTGCTCGCCGAATACGAGCGCCTCCTGCCCGGCGAACCCTGCCCGACCCTGCTCGTGCTGCTCGGCCTCGATTTCACCAAGGCCCATCAGACCCACGAGATCCATTTGCGCGCCGAGGCTTTGCGTTCCCGCACCCGCGAACTCCCGCCCGGCCGCATCCGGGTGGTCCTCGACGAACTGCTCATCCACATCAGCGATCTCCTCGAATCCGGCGGCAGCACCGTCGATGACTACCTGCAGGCCGTGGTCGAAGACGTCACCGACGTCCTGCGCCCCCAGGTTCGCGCCGCGGTCCTGGTCGAAGACCATTTGGTGGCAGCGGATTTCGACTTCCTGGTCACCGAGGCCATGGCCGCGGGCCTGGACCACCCCACCGCCGAACGTGTCCTGATCGGCCTCACCGACGAACTCGGCACCACCGTCGAAGGCCGCGAACACCTCGCGGGTACCGGTGCGACAGGCCATATTCCGGGTGCGTCCGGACGGGCGGGCCATGGCGGTGCGGCGACGGGCGGTCGTGCCGGTTCCGGCACCACCGGCCGCGGCAGCGCGGGCGGCCCGGCGAGCCATGGTGGCGCGTCCGGACGCGGTGGTGCGGCAGGCCACGGCGGTGCATCCGGGCGCGGTGGTGCGGCAGGCCATTCCGGCGGTTCCCCCTATGGCGGCCGAACCCCGACCGGTGCGGGTGGCTCCACCGGAAGCGCCTGGAACACATCACCTTCCGCCCGAGCCTGGGAGGAGCCGCTGAAGGCGGCCCGCGCCGCTCTGCGCGCAGGTCACCCGCGTGAGGCGGATCGGCAAGTAGCCGAGGCGAAGCGCAAACTGGGCGGCGACAGCGCCGGCATGACCGCCATCCGCCCCGTGGCCGAAGAAGTCGACCGCATCCTCGCCGAAGCGGCCCTGCGCTGGCGCAACGCGAACGCCGGGTGTGCCGGCAAACGGTATGTCGAGGCCCTGGAACATCTCGAATACCTCCAGCGCACCGCCTCCGACGTCCCCAACCCCGACGTCACCGGCCCTACGCTCCAGCAGTTGACCAACACGGCCCGCGCCGAACTGGCCAAGGCCGACCAACTCCTGGCAGCCGCCCCCACCGCCCCCGCCGCAGCCCGAATGCGCGCCCTCCGAGCCGTTTTCGAAATCTGCGCCGACCACGCGGGCGCAGCCGCCGCCCTGGCCGGCCTCCCGGTCGACGCCCCCGGTCAGGTAACCGCTCGCCGCCAACCCGACGGCACAGTCCTTATCTCCTGGAACCCGTCCCCGACGGAGAACGTCGAATACCGCGTCACCCGCCTCCACCCCGACGGCTCCGGCCGGGTAGTAGGCCGCACCCGCACCACCACCCTCGAAGACGGCGGCGCTACCCCCGGCCCCCTCCCCGTCTACGGCGTCGTGGCCACGGTTTCCGGCCGCACCTCCGAAATGAGCCGCACCGACCAGACCCCGCCACCCCCGGCCCCCGCCACCCCACCGACCACGCCGTCCCCCACCACCTCGTCACCGACCTCTGCCGCCGCGCCGAGCGCGACAGGCCGCATAGACACCACCCGCCCCGACCGCAGAGCCGCGCGTGCCGCGGCTGCGGCAGCGGCCGGTGAGGGCCCTGCCGCTACGGGATTCGGTTCCGCGGCAACAGCTTCGGTGCCCCAGCCCGCGGCAGCCGGTTCCCCGGCCACACCACTGGATACGACCGCGCGGATCGATACGACCCGTCCGGACCGTCGTGCCGCCCGCGCTGCGGCTGCGGCAGGTGAGGGCTCTGCCGCTACGGGATTCGGTTCCGCGGCAACAGCTTCGCCGTCCCAGCCCGCCACTGCTGATTCCTCGCCGGCTGCTGAGAGCGCCGCGACCAAGGCTGCCGTGCCCGCCGCGGCCGGTTCCCCGGCAACCGCTGCCGCCGATGCCTTGCCCCCAGCGGCTCCCAGCGGCATGCCGACTGTTCGGAATCTCGCCGAGCATGGTGGTCTGTTGATCTTCGAGTGGCCGACCGGGATCACCGAAGTCATGGTCTACGCCCGCGCCGACGCCCCACCCACCGCCCCGGACGACCCTCAGGCCCGCGCCTGGAAGGTCACCAACACTCGCTACCAGATAGACGGCGGCGCCCGCGTCCCCGGCGACGTCCCGCGCCCCTGTCACCTGGCCGTGGCCTCCTGCCGCCGCGACCCCTCCGGAACACTCACCGTCGCGGCGGGCTTCGCCCCCGACTCCCGGATCCAGTGGGCCCACTGAGCCCGCTGCGGCGCATGGTGTCGCCACTCGTCTTCCCGGAATGAAACACTTACCGCCGCAGGGGAATTCACCCTGTTGCCGCGGTCTGCCTCGGCGCCGACCGTCAGGGATCGCCGGGTGGCGGGTCGAATCGCGGTCCCGGGCGCGATCGCCTTCGGTAGCGCGCCGCCGGCGGTCGCCCGAATCCTCGCCGTGGCAGTCGGCTCTCCGGACTGGCCTGGTTCCGTGGTGTTCAGCTGGGGCTGCATTGGCTGAACGGAAGGTTCTTCCCACGTCCGCAGCGGGATTCGACCCGATTGCTGTGCCTGCGCAGGGCTGCTGACCGTCGATCGACCGGTCACCGCGTAGTCCGGGTGATCACCTGCCCGCAGTGCGTCGAGGGCGGCGTGGGAATCTGGGGGGAGCCGGGGCTGTTGGTGCGAGGACCGGTCTGAGCAGAGAGGTGGAGCTGGGTGGATCCGAAACTGGTGGCGGTGAGCGATATCCATGTCGGGCATCAGGGCAACAAGCCTGTTGTGGAGGCGATCCGGGCGGATTCACCGGAGGATTGGCTGATTCTGGCCGGGGATGTGGGGGAGAAGACCGAGGATATTCGCTGGGCGCTGGAGACGCTGCGGGGGCGGTTCGCCAAGGTGATCTGGGTGCCGGGCAATCACGAATTGTGGACTACGGCAAAGGATCCCGTGCAGATGCACGGGGCGGCGCGGTACGACTACCTGGTGTCGATCTGCCGGGATCTGGATGTGCTCACCCCGGAGGACCCGTTTCCGGTGTGGACGGGAGCGGGGGCCGAGCAGCACGGCGGGGCGGTCACGCTGGCGCCGATGTTCCTGCTGTACGACTACTCGTGGCTGCCGGAGGGGACGCTCACCAAGGCGCAGGGGCTGGCGCTGGCGCGGGAGCGCAATGTGGTCGCCACCGACGAATTCCTGCTCGGCTCCGAGCCGTACGCCACCCGTGACGCCTGGTGTCACGCCCGCGTGAAGTACACCAAGCGCCGCCTGGACGCCCTGCCCGCCGAAACCCCGCTGGTCCTGATCAACCACTGGCCCCTGCTCCGCAAACCGTGCGACATGCTCTGGTACCCGGAGTTCGCCCTCTGGTGCGGCACCGACCTCACCGAGGACTGGCACGTCACCTACAACACCGTCTGCTCGGTCTACGGCCACCTCCACATCCCCCGCACCACCTATTGGGACGGCGTCCGCCACGAAGAGGTCTCCCTCGGCTACCCCCGGGAATGGCAGCGCCGCGGCCTCCCCGACCAGCTCCTCCGCCAAATCCTCCCCACCCCCGACTACGGCGACACCCTGAACGCCTGGGGCGGCCACTTCAAAATCACCCCCGAAATGGAACAACTGGCCCAGAAAATGCGAGCCCAAGCCGAAAAACGCCGAGGCGTGAACTGAGCTAGAAGGTGAGGGAGCTCTGGTGGCGGGGAGTCGGACAATTTCCCGCCACCAGTGCTCCGTCACGAAAGATCTCCGGGCGAGGCGGACGTGCGGGGGATTCGTGACAGTGTGATGATCGGATGTATGCGCGATGTACTGCCGCAGCTGATCGAGCGGGTCCGCCAGGGGCCGGTCGTGCTCGCGCGCATCATCGCTGTCACCGGTGCCGGTCCGCGCGAGGTGGGTGCGGCGATGATCATCACTGGCGCGGGTGAGGTGATCGGGTCACTGTCCGGTGGCTGCGTCGAAGCCGCCGTCACCGAATCCGCGGTCCACGTCCTCGACACCGGCGAGGCGGTCCTCGAGCGCTTCGGCATCGCCGACCCCGACGGCCTCGCCATCGGATTGACCTGCGGCGGTGAGATGGAAGTCTTCCTCGAGTGCGTGGACACCACCCGCCTGCCGCTGCTGGAGGCTCTCGACCACGACATCCGCGCCGGCGTGGCCGCCGCTGTGGCCACCACCCTGCACTCGGCACCGGATTGGCATCTCATCCGCTCCGGCGCAGCGATCGACGGCGCTGATCTGGCTGCGGCGCAAGCACTTCCGGGTCGCGCCGCAGACGTCGCCGCTGCGCCGCCGCTGGTCTCGGCGCCGGGTGGCGTCCGCGCTGCGGATCGAGTCGCCGACGGTGCGGGTGGGGTCAGCCGAGACGCGCTGAACCTGGCGCGCGCCGGTCGCACCGGCACGGTCGGCACCGAGGAGTGCATGCCGACGGCGTTCCCGCCGCGCGCTTTCGTGCAGAGTTTCGGGCCGCCCGCGCGCATGATCCTCGCGGGCGCGAACGATTTCGTGCGGGCGCTGAGTCGGCTCGGGGCACAGCTCGGGTATCGCGTCACCGTGGTGGATGCGCGCGAAACCTTCACCACCGCAGCGCGATTCCCGGCCGCGCACGAGGTGGTGGTGGATTGGCCGCATCGCTATCTGCGGCGTGAGCATGAGCACGGGCGGATCGACGCCCGCACGGTGGTGGTTGTGCTCACCCATGACAGCAAGTTCGATGTGCCCATGCTCGCCACGGCTCTCGCGATGGAGGAGCTGGCTTTCGTCGGCGCGCTGGGTTCGCGGCGCACGCATACCGATCGCCTGGAGCGACTGACCGCCGCCGGTGTCGGCCCGGAACAGCTACGCCGCCTGCGTAGTCCGGTCGGCCTGGACCTCAACGCCTCCACTCCCGATGAGACGGCCGTGTCGATCGCCGCGCAGATCATCGCCGAGGCCGGGGGCGCGTCCGGTCGACCACTCGCGGCCACCGACGGGCCGATCCACCGCTGACGGGCGGGTCCGAGGTGGGGAATCCGGCCTGAGCCAACACTATCGGCGCGCTTTCTGCCATATCGGCAGAATTCCCTCGGAAAGTGTTGGCTGAGGCCGGGATACCGGATCGGTTTCCGGCCGCACCGCGTGTGCGAGGTGGGCGCGGAAGTGCGGGCAGGTGCGGAAGTCCTCGGCCTCGCATTCGAGGGCGTGCTCGAGGGTATCCAGTGCGGCCTGAGTGCGAATGATGCGCTCGCGCAATTGGTCTCGGTGCGCGCGGAGCAGGCCGTGGCGGGTGGCGCGGTCGGGTGCGGCGGTGGCCAGGGCACCGATCTCGGCCAGGGACAGGCCGACGCCCTGGCCCATGAGGATCATGGCGACGGCTTCCGCGTCATCGTCCTGGTAGCGGCGGTGGCCGGCGGAATCGCGGCGGGGCCGCAGCAGCCCGGCATCCTCCCAGTGCCGCAGCACGTGGGTGGCCAGGCCGAATCGTGCCGCCAGTTCACCGATGGTCATCTCCGTGCCCGGCATGACCACACTCTATTCCGCTGCGGCGGCGGACACTACGCCCTTCCGGTGGCGGACAGTCGGAGGAACAGTCCGATCGGATGTCGTTGCGGGCGAACGACTTCGCGCCGTACGGGACCGAATGCCGCCGCCAGCGCGACACGAGCCTCCCGGACGCGGACGAAGCGGAAGTCGTAGAGGGCGACCAGCCCGCCGGGAGCGAGCACGCGATGCAGCTCGCCGACAGCGGCGGTGACATCCGGCCATTCGTGCAGGCTCAGACTCGACACCACCACCTCGAAACTCGCGTCCGGGTAGGGGAGCGCGGCCACATCGCCCACGGTCGGTTCGGCTCGCCCGCTCAGCCGGTCGGCGGCCAGCGTGATCATATGCGGCGACAGATCCACCCCGTGCAGCCGCAGATCGGGTCGCGCATCGGCCATGTGGGACAGGAGTTTTCCCGGCCCGGTCCCGATATCGAGTACCGTCGCGCCCTTCGCCGCCGCCCGGTTCACATCGGCGGTGATATGCCGGTAGAGCCCGGTCAGCAGCCGGGTGGCGCGGCGGTCGTAGTTCCGGCTGGCCTGGAGGTCGAAGCTGGTCATGGCAACCCTTTCGGTGAGGTTGCCGCCAGCTTCCGGCTTCAGGTCGACCTGAAGTCAAGCAGGTGTTCGATGCGCACCGGGATCTCCCGGATGCGCGCACCGGTGGCGTGCTGCACGGCATTGATGATGGCCGCCGCCGCGCCGATCATGCCGAGTTCCCCGAGTCCCTTGACGCCCAAGGGATTCACCACCCGGTCCTCGACCTCCACGAAGGAGATGTCGACCTCGGGTGCGTCGGCATTGACCGGCAGCAGGTACTCGAGCAGTGACGGGTTGGCCCAGCTGCCGTCGCGCGCGTCCGGCAGCGTGGCCTCCATGAGCGCTTGGGACAGTCCCCAGTTCATGCCGCCCAGCACCTGACTGCGCGCCAGTTTGGCGTTGAGCACCCGGCCCGGCGCGAACGCGCCCACCATGCGCCGCACCCGCACCAGCCCGAGTTCGGGGTCCACCGCGACCTCGGCGAACTGCGCCCCGAAGCTGATCTTCCCGAAGGGCGCGTTGGGATCCGGCGGATTCCAGGCCCCGATGGCCTCCACATCGATGAGGTGATTGCGGGCCAGCAGCGCCGAATACGTTTCCCCGACAGCGGGATTCGCACGTACCCGCAGCCGTCCGTCCCGCGCCTCCAGTTCCGCGCCGATCCGGCCGTGCAATGGCGACGCGGTATCGGTGACGGCCAGCTCGATCAGCTGCGCCAGCAGATCGGTGCAGGCGGTGTGCACGGCGGCGCTGATGGCGCCCGCCCCCATCGAGCCCACCGCCGCCGCGATATTCGGATAATCGGTGTCACCGATATCGACTCGCACACTGTCGAATTCGAGGCCGAGGACATCTCCGGCGACCTGCGCCATGGTCGTTCCCACCCCGGTGCCGAAGTCCTGGGTGCCGGCCTGCACCACCAGCGATCCATCGGCCAGCAATCGCGCGTGCGCGCGCTGCGGCTGTCCGGGCGCGTACACCGGATATCCGGCCGTTCCCATGCCCCAGCCGATGCGCCAGTTCCCGTCCGTGCGCGCCCCGGCCCGCCGCTGCTCCGCCGACCAGCCGAAGCGTTCGGCGGCCAGGCGCACGCAGTCGGCGTAGCCGTCCGAGCTCCACGGATGCCCGCTCTCCGGGTCGATGGCGGCGTGGTTGCGCAGCCGCAGTTCCACCGGGTCGACGCCGAGTTCCTCGGCCAGTTCGTCGATGGCGCATTCCATGGCCACCATGCCCGACGCCTCACCGGGCCCGCGCATGAAGGTCGGCGTCATGATGTTGCCCCGGACGAGCCGATACTGCCCGTCGTAGTTCGGGATTCCGTACGCCTGCCCGGCCACGCTGAGCGACAGCTCCGCCCAATCGTCGAACGGTGAAGTGACGGACAGCTTGTGATGCCGCAGCCCGGTGAAGGTGCCCTGCTCGTCACAGGTCAGGGTGATGCGCTGCTCCTGTTCCTCGCGCAGCCCGGTGCCGTAGAACATCTGCTCCCTATCGAGCACCAGCTTGACCGGCCTGCCCAGTTCGCGGGCGATCATGGGTGCGAGCGTCACATGTGGCCACATCATGGCCTTCGCGCCGAATCCGCCTCCGACGTAATGGGATACGACCCGCACATGGCTGGGCGAGAGGCCCAGGTAGGCCGCCACCGTCGCCTGGGTGGCGCTGATGCCCTGGGTGGCGTCGTACACGGTGACGGTGTCGCCGTCCCACACCGCCGCGGTCGCCGAGCATTCGATGGGATTGTGGTGGTTGGCGGCGAAATGGTAAGTGGCGTCGAAGGTATGGGCGGCCGACCGCGCGGCCGCCTCGAAGTCGCCGCGCGCCTGCACCGCCGGCACCAGTCCGCAGAAGATCTTGTCCGGCTGATACTGCTGCGCGCGGCCGTCGTCCAGCCGTACCAGCGTGTCCCGGCTGTCGTAGTCGGCGACCACGAGTTCGGCGGCGTGCTGGGCGGTTTCGAAGGTGTCGGCGAGCACCACGGCGATCGGCTGCCCGTAGTAGTGGATCTCGTTGTCCTGCATGGGAAAGAAGGTCTGTCCGGGTGCGGGCCCACCGTACGCGGAGGGGAACTGTGGCGGAATGTCGGCGACTCGCGGCAGGTTCTCGTGCGTGAACACCGCTATCGCACCCGCGTTCAACGCCGCCCGGATGTCGACCGATCGCACTGTGCCGCAGCCGATCCGCGCTCCCACCAGTACCGCGTGGGCGACGCCGGGCAGCGGTATCTCGGCCGTGTAGTGGGCCGCGCCGGTGACCTTGGCCCGCCCGTCGATCCGATCCAGCCCCCGCCCGACCAGCGGTCCGGCCATGGTGGCGGTCATCGCGTACCTCCCAGCGGATGCACCTGTGGTCGCACGGCTTCCAGTGCCCGCACCAGAGTCCGCTGTGCCAGTTCGACCTTGAACACATTCATGGGATGCGACGTATCCGCCGCCTCCAGCTCCGCGGCGGCTGCCTTCTCGAAATTGGCCCGGGTGGCCGACTTCCCGATGAGCACTGATTCGGCGGTGCGCGCCCGCCACGGTTTGGTGGCCACTCCGCCGAGCCCGATGCGCACATCCACGACTGTGCCGTCCGCGACATTCATGGCCACGGCCGCGGAGGTGAGCGCGAATTCGTACGACTCCCGGTCGCGCACCTTCAGATAGTGCGAATTCCTGGCAAACGGCAGGGCGGGCACGTCGATGCGCGTGATCAGCTCGTCCCCGGCGAGGGGGTGCTCGACATGCGGCGTGCTGCCCGGCAGCAGGAAGAAGTCGTCGAAGGCGATCGTGCGTTCCCCGCGCGGACCCCACACGGTCACCGTCGCGTCCAGGGCCACGAGCGGGATCGCGACATCGGAGGGGTGCGTGGCGAAGCACATCGGGCTGGTGCCGAGAATCGCGTGCCCCCGGTGGATTCCGTCCATGGCCGCGCATCCGGCCCCGGGATCCCGCTTGTTGCAGGCTCTTCCGGGCTCGCGGAAGTACGCGCAACGCACCTTCTGCATGAGGTTGCCGCCCATGGTCGCCATATTCCGCAGCTGCGCCGACGCGCCCTTCCACAGTGCCACCGAAAGGAACGGATACCGTTCGCGCACACCGGCTTCCGCGGCCACCTCGCTCATCTTGGCGAGCGCTCCGATGCGCAGTCCGCCGTCGGGCGTGTGCTCGAGCCCGCCCAGCGGCAGCCAGGTGATGTCCACGACATTGTCGGGTTCCATGGCCCCGATGCGCAGCATGTCCACCAGTGTGGTGCCGCCGGCCAGGAAAACCGTTCCGGGCCTGGAGGTTACGGTGCTGACCGCCTGTTCGACGGTGGTGGGCCGGGCGTAGGCGATGGGTTTCACGGCCGCTCTCCGTCCGCCTCGCGCATGGCGTCGCGTCCGCTGCGCACCGCTTCGCGAATGTTCTGATAGGCCGCGCACCGGCAGATGTTGCCGCTCATCCATTCGGCGGTCTCGGCGTCGGATTCGGCGTGCCCCTCCTCCACGCATTTGATGGCCGACATGATCTGGCCGGGAGTGCAGTAGCCGCACTGGAATCCGTCGGCTTCGAGGAAGGCCCGCTGCATCGGGTGCAGGTCCTCACCGTCGGCCACCCCCTCGATGGTGGTGATCTCGCGGCCCTCCGCGGCGAGGGCGAGGGTCAGGCAGGACAGCACCCGCCGGTTGTCCACCCACACCGTGCAGGCTCCGCAGCCGCCCTGATCGCAGCCCTTCTTGGTGCCGGTGAGGTGCAGATGCTCGCGCAGGGCGTCGAGCAGGCTGGTGCGTGGTTCCAGCACGGTGAAGTGTTCGTGGCCATTGACCCGCAGGGTGGCCATGATGCGCGCCGGTCCGATGAATTCGGCGGGCCGCACCCCCGTCCGGCCTGTCGACGGCTCGACTGTCATATACGCCCCTCCTGCCCATGGAGACGCCGCGCGGCGCCACGGAAAGTGCTGGATTACGCGTGAATACGAGCTGGCAACATCCTAGCAATCGCCGTCGGTTCCGGCATGCCGAACGAGCGACCATCACGGGCGCGCACGGACGGGAACGCCCGCCGGGTTAGGCTCGTTGAGGCAATTGCCGCCGCCTGAGCGCGCGAGCATTGGGTACCGAGCAGGAGGCTGGTCATCGAGGAGCGGGCGGTCGCGGCGACGGAGTCGGCGCGCTTGATCGGCAGGATTCTGCCCAGCGGAGTGGCCGCGGCCGAACTGCTGGCATACCCGGAGGATTTGAAGCCGCATCCCGGCGAGGAACACCTCATCACCAAGGCGGTGGAGAAGCGCCGCCGCGATTTCATCGGCGCGCGCTACTGCGCCCGGCAGGCCCTGGCCCAGCTCGGTGAGCCCGCGGTGGCCATCGGCAAGGCCGACGACGGCGGGCCGATCTGGCCGCGCGGCGTCGTCGGCAGCCTCACCCACACCGACGGTTACAAGGCCGCGGTGCTCGCGCACAAGCTGCGCTACCGCTCGGTGGGCATCGACGCCGAACCGCACGCCGCCCTGCCCGACGGGGTGCTCGATTCGGTGAGCCTGCCGCAGGAGCGCGCATGGCTGTCGGCCGTGCTGCCCGGCACCGGCCTGCACCTGGATCGGCTGCTGTTCTGCGCCAAGGAGGCGACCTACAAGACGTGGCGTCCGCTGACCGGGCGCTGGCTGGGCTTCGAGGACGCGCACATCACCTTCACCGTGGACGAGGAGTCCGGCGGCGCGGGCGCCGGCACCTTCCGCAGCGAACTGCTGATTCCCGGCCACACCACCGATGGTGGCCCGGCGTTGACATCTTTCGACGGCCGCTGGGTCGTCGCCGACGGACTCATCCTGACCGCGATCGTGGAGGGCTGATGAGCGAGAAGAGAACACCCGTGGTGGACGCGCTCGGCGGTCTGCTCATCGTCGACAAGGACGGCGGCTGGACCAGTCACGACGTGGTCGCCAAGAGCCGAAGGCTGTTGCGCACCAAGAAGATCGGCCACGCCGGCACCCTGGACCCGATGGCCACCGGCGTGCTGGTGCTGGGCGTGGAGCGCGCCACCAAGCTGCTCGGCCTGCTCACCCTGACCACCAAGGCGTACGCCGCCACCATCCGGCTCGGGCAGTCCACGATCACCGACGACGCGGAGGGCGAGGTGGTCGCAACCACCCCGGCCGGTCATATCACCGATGCCGAAATCGCCTCGGGTGTCGCCGAATTGACCGGCGACATCCAGCAGGTCCCGGCCACCGTGAGCGCCATCAAGGTCAATGGCGAACGCGCCTATGCCCGCGCTCGTGCCGGTGAGGACGTCCAGCTGGCCGCCCGCCCCGTCACCGTGAGCCGCTTCGACATCCTGGCCCGCCGCGATATCGACACCGGCACAGAGCAATTCGTCGATCTCGACGTCGAGGTCGAATGCTCCTCCGGCACCTACATCCGTGCGCTGGCCCGCGACCTCGGTGAAAAGCTCGGCGTCGGAGGGCATCTCACCGCCCTGCGCCGCACCCGCGTGGGCCCCTTCACCCTCGAGCACGCCCGCACCCTCGAAGAGCTCACGGCCGCTTCGGAAGCCGAGCAGCCGCTGCTCAGCCTCGACATCGACGAGGCGACCCGCACCGCCTTCCCGCTCCGCGAGATCGACGAGAAGCAGGCCGACGACCTGCGCAACGGCCGCTGGCTCGACCCGGTCGGCATCAAGGGCGTCTACGCGGCGGTCGACCCGTCGGGCCGCACCATCGCCCTGCTGCAGGAGAGCGGCAAGCGCGCCTCCTCGGTCATGGTGGTCCGCCCCTCCAACCTGTGACGGTCGGCCCCCGGAAAAAGGGGCATTAACCAGCGTTAATACCCCTGCCTCCGAGCGCGATACTTGCAGTATCGGACTGCTCGACGGAGGTCAACGGCGATGGGCAAGCGCAGATTCCTGCACACGGTGGCACTACTCGGCGTGGTCATGCTCGCAGCGGCATGCGGTTCGAACGAACCGGAGGCTCCGCGCAGCGAATCGGCTACTGCGACAACAACAGTGACCACCAGCGCGACCACCGGACCGCCCAGCGGCACGGCCCCGCCCGCCCAGGGCGCGCC
Source organism: Nocardia huaxiensis (assembly GCF_013744875.1). Taxonomy (NCBI): domain Bacteria; kingdom Bacillati; phylum Actinomycetota; class Actinomycetes; order Mycobacteriales; family Nocardiaceae; genus Nocardia; species Nocardia huaxiensis. Next base: position 6,913,634 of record NZ_CP059399.1, on the reverse strand, counting down.
GACCGCGGGAACCACGCAGGTAACCACCGAGCCCCCCTCGGATTCCACTCCGGCGGGGGAGGGCACGGTGATCATCCGAACCCAGAGCCTGTCCGGCGTCGCGATCCCGTACGTGCCCGTGCGGCTGACCCTGCACCAGCCGTGCAACCCCACCGGACACGACCTCCCCGAGGGCACGCCGGAAACCCAGCGCTGGGACGCCACAACGGATCTCGACGGCAAAGCCGTGATCACCGTCCCCACCGGTTGCTACCGCCTGGGCATGACCGCCCCGCCCGGCACCAACCCGGTTCCCGAGGGTCTGCACACGCTGTTCCTCGAGTCGTCCGGCCAGACCGTCACCGGTCAGCTCCGCTTCCAGGATCCGGCTCCCGGCCCGCTCTGTGCCGGGCAGACCATCGTGCACGACCTGAATGTGGAGTCCTGGCTGCGTGAGGCCACCCCGACCGTCACCAACTGCGACGGCTTCTGGGCGGTCATAGTCTGGGACGTCCCCGGCGACAGCCAGCGCATCGTCTCCCGCACGCCCTCCACCCCCTGGAGCACCTACGTCGGCTTCCCGCACGACGTGTGCTGGTCCACGGCCCGCGCCGACGGCGTCCCCGACTCCTACGAAAAGTACTTCTCCACCTGCTGAACCACCGCCGCCTCGAGGTGCACTGCTCCGGCGACGCGCGGGACGCCGCCGAACCGCTACCGCTCCAACAGGATCGGGGCCAGCCGGGCGGCGGCCTGCGCCAGGCCCGGCGGGTTGGTGGCGATGAACATCGAGTCGGCGGCGAGATTGCCCAGCACATGCCAGGTCGCATCCGCCCGCCCGCCGACCAGCAGGCGGCGGGTCGCCGGATCGACCCGTAGCCCGCCCGCCGGGTGCAGTTCCGCCGCACCCGCCTCCAGCAGGGCGCTCACCAGCGGCTCGGTGTCCTGCGGGGTGGTGTAGGCGGGCGGATTGACGGCATTGAGCACGACATCGGCTGTCCACTCCGCCTCGTCGGACACGGTGAACCCGCCACCCGCCCGCGCCTCGATCTTGCGCAGCCCGGAGCGCAGCCGCAGCTGTCCCGAATCCAGCAGGCGCATCAGGATTTTCGCATTGTGCGGCACCATCGGTGAGCTCAGCCCATTCGCGACGCGAAAGTGGCGAGTACGCAGCATGGCCCGGTCGCGTTCGCGCAGCAGCGGCCACGCGACGGGCCCGGCCACCCGAATCACCATGGCCAGCAACCGAAGACCGCGATGCGGTGCATCGACCGCCGCCAGCTGTCGCCGCAACCGATCGACCGGATCCTCGGAGTTCGCACCCAGTATCTCGTTCGCGAACGACTCGAAATCGTCTCCGAGATCAGCCAACTCGGCCCGCATCAGCGACACGAGATCCGCGAAGGTGAGTTCCCCCCGCTCCGCCGCAATTCCCGCCACAGCCGCGGCCGTGAGGTGCCGGGGCTCCAACCGCACAGGCCGCTGCTGCACGAACGGCAATGTCCCACTGCGGGACAGAAAACTGATCCGCCCCACATGCCCGCGCGCATCCAACGCGGCGGCGATATCCACAGCCGTCAACCCACTGCCGATCACCGCCACATGCGCATCCGCAGGAACCTCCCGCAGTGTCTCCGCCAGCGGATATGGCTCATTGCGATACCCCGGTGCACCGGACAGCCCGTAATGGTCGCGCGGACGACCACTTCCCACGCACAGCACTGCCCGATCCACCGCGACCACGCCACCGTCCTCGGTCAGCAGTGCCGCCCGCAGCGTCTCCACCCTGCCGCCGTCGTCGGTGTGCAGGGTTGCTCCTGCCGTCGGCACGGTGCCGCTGTCGGCCGCGGGCAATACAGCAGGCTCGGCGGCTGTATCCCGGTCCGCGCGGCGGAACGCGCCCCTGTCGCGCGAGTAGCCGGTGACTCGGGCATTCACGACGCTGACCCGCCACCCAGCATGTCGCAGGGTGGCGATCGCAGCCCGTGCGGTGTCCGCCAGATACTCGCCGTACTGTCCGCGTGGCAGCAACGGCTGACCCAGCCCGTCATCGAGATACCTGTCGACCCCGTCCCGCCCCCGCAGCCACTCCTGATAGTGGGTGGGGTCCCCGGCCCGCACCGACATGATGCGCGGCGGAGCATTGACCCGCACCGCCTCAGCGTCGACCTGATAGGGCCGCCCCCGCCACATCGCCGCCGACCCGTCGAAAACCGTGATGCGCCCGGCATTTCCGCCGCTGTCCTGCTCCCGCGTCGCGCCCGCCAAGGCGTCCAACAGCCCGACGGCCGCCGCGCCGCCCCCGATGATCCCGATATGCATTGCCTGTCCTTCCGATCAGCTGTGATGTGCTGATCAGCTTCATCGGACGCGTGCCCGGCCCCCATCCCGCGAATGAGGGAATTTCCGCCCCGCACACCGGTTCCCCCTCACATGAGGGATGGCGCAGCAACCGACCCGGCGGCAGGATCGCATCCATGACCAACCCACCCCGGCATGCGGTGACCGCGCTGCTCAGCGGAAGCGCGGCCGGCCCCGTCGCGCAGACGGTGTTCGCCACGACCGACGAACACCCGCCCCGTGCAGTCCTTTTCGGTGCGCGGGTTGTGGTGGCTGCGGCCGACAGGTACCGCGTCGCCGGGCTGCCGATGCTGGGTCGGCGCTCATGACGACCGCGTCTCGGCATGCGGTGGCCGCCTTGCTCGACGACATCGAGGCGGCGCCGGATGCGCACGCGCTGTTCGCCACGACTTCCGAGCGGCTGCGGCGGGTCGCGCCTTTCGACGCTGCGGTGTGGGTGGCGACCGATCCCGTGAACGGCCTGACCACCGCCCCGGTGCGGGTGGAGAATCTGCACGAGGGTGGGTGCGGAACCTATTGGGAGTCGGAGCTTCTCGCTGAGCATGTGAACCTGTTCCGGGATCTCGCGCGGGCTCGGGTGCCGGTCGCGGGTCTGCGGGCGGTGACCGGCGATCGGCCCGAGGCCAGTGCGCTGTATCGAAACTTCATGCGGCCCAGGGGGTTCACCGATGAACTGCGGGCGGTGTTCCGGATCGGCGGTCGGCCGTGGGGGCAGTTGAGCCTGTTCCGGGAGCGGGGCCGCGCCGAATTCACGAGGGCCGAGGTCGCCCTGCTCGACACGCTGTCGACGCCGCTGGCGCAGCGGCTGCGCGCCTTCGCCCAGCCGGGTCCGGTCGCCTCGGCGGTGGCTGGCGCGGCGTGGACCGAACCGGGCTCGCCCGCGTCGAAGGGCGGCGATGCGGTGAACGGTGTCGGGGCTTCCCCGGGTGCCCTGACTCCGGTCGATATCAGCGACGGGCCGGGCATGCTGCTGTTCGATGCCGATGGCGGTCTGGTTTCCATCAATGCGGAGGCGCGGGATCTGCTCGCGCAGATGCCGCCGGGCCCCGCCACCGCCACGCCTTTGGGGATCGACCTGCCCCTGCCGGTGTGGATTCTCAGTACGGCGGGCCGGGCGCGACTGACCGGGGGCAGTACCCGCATCCGGATTCGGTCGGTGACCGGCCGCTGGCTGGTGTGTCATGCCTCGTGCCTGCGGGATGCCGAGGGCCGGCCCGGCGCGACGGCCATGGTGATCGAGCCGGCCAAGCCGTCGGAGATCGCGGCGCTGGTGGTGGCCGCGTACGAATTGACCAGGCGCGAAATGGAAGTCGTCGAATTGATCGCGCGCGGGTTGGGCACGGCCGATATCGCCGCGCGGCTCGTGGTGTCCCCGCACACGGTGCGCGATCACGTGAAGGCCGTTTTCGACAAGGTCGGTGTGACGAGCCGCGGTGAGCTGGTGGCGAAGCTGTTCACCGAATTCCAGGAACCCCTCCTGCCGCGCGGCACGGTCCGCGTGGAAACCGCCGGGTGAGACGGCCATGCGCCGTCGCTATTGACATCGGACGTGACGTGGCTCACACTCCTAACTGTGTTAGGCGAAACTACTCGCGATAGGAAAGCCGAACGCCGTGAGGCAACTCGGCAGGAGATTCTGGACGCCGCGTGGGCCCTGGTGCGCGAGCACGGTCTGGCTCAGCTCACGCTGCGGGCGGTGGCCACGCGGGTCGGTATGCGCGCGCCCTCGCTGTATTCGCATTTCGCCTCCAAGAACGCGATCTACGACGCCATGTTCGGTGCCGCGTGGCTGGAGTTCGAGCGGGAGACCGAGCAGCGGTACGCGACCCTGCCCAGTGAGCCGCGCGCCCGCGCGAAGGCCATGGCCCGCACCTTCTTCGACTTCTCGGTCGCCGATCTGGCCCGCTATCAGCTGATGAATCAGCGCACCATTCCCGGCTTCGAGCCCTCGCCCGAGGCGTTCGCCCCCTCGGAGCGGGTGGTGCGAAAGGTGGTGGGCCTCTTCGCCGATCTGGGCGCAACCGAGCGCGGGGATGTCGAGATCGCCTTCGCGCTCATCGGCGGCCTGGTGGATCAGCAGCTGGCCAATGATCCGGGCGGGGACAGCCGGCGCGTGCTGCTGGATCGTGCGGTGGACATGTGGGCCGACGGAGTGGGGTTGGCGCCCGTTGCCGAACCCCCGGCCCGAAGGAGGAAACGGAAATGAGCACCATCGAACGAACCCTGTTGCGGCAGCCCGCACTCGACCGGCCCGCGGCCATGGCGCTGGCGGCCACCGAATACGAGCGCATCACCGCGGCCGTCGCGCGGCTGCGCCCGGACGACTGGGGCAAGCCCACCGACTGCACCGAATGGACTGTGCACCAGATGATTTCGCACGTGGTCGGCATGGCCGCCATGGCGGCTTCGGTGCGGGAGAACCTGCGCCAGAACCGGATCGCGAGCAAACGCCCCCACGGTGAGGCGGAGATGATCGACGCCCTCACCGCCCTGCAGGTCCGCGAATTCGGCAGGCGCGCGCCGGAGGAACTCCTCGCCCTGCTCCGCGAACTCGGCCCGAAGGCCGCGCGCGGCCGCCGTCGCGCGCCCGGCCTTATCCGCCGTCGCAGCATGCCGGAATCGTTGGTGGTCAATGGAATAGCCGAGGAATGGACCTTCGGCTATCTGATCGACGTCATCCTCACCCGCGACCCCTGGATGCACCGCATAGATCTGTCCCGCGCCACCGGTCACGACCACGACCTGACCGCCGAGCACGACGGCCGCATAGTCGACGATGTGGTACGCGAATGGGCGCAGCGCCACGGCAAGCCCTATCGGCTCACTCTCACCGGCCCGGCGGGCGGCAGCTGGGGGTCATCGGACGGCGAAGCGCTCGAGCTCGACGCAATCGAGTTCTGCCGCATCCTGTCCGGACGCGGAACGGGCGAAGGGCTGCTCGCCACGCAGGTCCCGTTCTGAGCTCGGAACAGTCCGGTGTCGAGGCTCAGTGCTCGTTGGTGAGCCAGATCGCCTCGGCCGCAATGCTTCCCAGATCGATCACCCGATCATCGAGCTGAATGGCGATGGTGCCCGCGAAGTCTCGCCGCTCCACCACCCCGATCGGCGTATCCAGCGCGATGCCCAGCGAATCGAAGTACCGCAGCATCGCCGGATCCGAATCGGAAATCCGTGCGACTCTCCCGGATTCACCATCCCGGAAATCGCTGAGCTGCCGAGCCGGGGGAGTGGGCACCGCCCCGTCGGCCGACGGAATCGGATCCCCGTGCGGATCCCGGTCCGGGTGGCCGAGTTTGGCGTCGATGCGGGCCATGAGCGTCTCCGAGACGGCGTGCTCGAGCACTTCCGCCTCATCGTGCACTTCGTCCCAGCCATAGCCGAGCTCGTTGACGAGGAAGGTTTCGATGAGCCGATGGCGGCGAACCATGGCGACGGCGGCGCGGCGGCCGGCTTCGGTGAGTGTGATGGCCCCGTAGCGGGCGTGTTCGACCAGACCCTGGTCGGCGAGCTTGCGGACGGCCTCGGACACCGTGGATGCCGACACGCCGATCCGTTCGGCGAGCAGCTTGGTCGACACCTTCTCCTGGGACCACTCGTTGGCGGTCCAGATCACCTTCAGATAGTCCTGCGCGACCGACGACAGTTCGTGGGCGACGGTGGCGGTGGCTCCGTTGGGTGCGGAAGAGGGGGACGGATCGGCCAGCTCGCGGCGGGTGGCGATGTCTCGTTTTCCGGGCACGTAACCGAGCTTAGGCACACCTGGCCGGGTTTCCCACATCGGCGCGCCTGCTGGTAGGGGCAGGTGAACACCAAGTGTCGCGCGTGCTTCGGCTGCGCAAGATCCAAGGTCCGGAATATTGTCTGTGACGCGCTTTGCGTAGGCTTCCCGGTGTGCAGAAGTGGCGAAGCCTCGATGAGATGCCCGCGGAGTGGGGCCGGTGCGTGCTCACCATCGGCGTGTTCGACGGCGTGCATCGCGGTCACGCGCAGCTCATCAGCCGTGCGGTGAAATCCGCTGCGGTGCGGGGCGTTCCGGCGGTCCTCATGACTTTCGATCCGCATCCCCTCGAGGTGGTGCGGCCCGGGTCGCATCCGGCGCAGCTGTCGACGCTGTCCCGGCGCGCGGAACTGGTCGAGGAACTCGGCATCGACGTCTTCGTGGTGATGCCGTTCACCCAGGATTTCATGAAGCTGACACCCGAGCAGTATGTGCAGAACCTGCTGGTCGACAAGCTACAGGTGGCCGAGGTCGTGGTCGGCGACAATTTCACCTTCGGGGCGAAGGCCGCGGGCACCGTGGACACCATGCGTGAGCTCGGCGGCAAGCTCGGCTTCGAGGTGGACGGGGTGCAGTTGCTCGGCGAGCACGCGGTCACGTTCTCCTCCACCTACATTCGCGCCTGCCTCAATTCCGGTGACATCGCCGCCGCGGCGGAGGCGCTGGGCCGCCCGCATCGCATCGAGGGCGTGGTCGTGCGCGGTGACGGCCGCGGCAAGGGCCTGGGCTTCCCGACCGCGAATGTCGCGCCCACCATGCACGCCGCGATTCCCGCCGACGGCGTGTACGCGGGCTGGTTCACCGTCCTGGACGACCCGGACTTCCACCCCCGCATGGCGGCCATCTCGGTCGGCACCAACCCGACCTTCGAGGCCGGCCGCAGCCGCACCGTCGAACCGCACCTGCTGGATTTCGACGGTGACCTCTACGGCAAGAAGGTGGCCGTCGACTTCGTGCAGCAGCTGCGCGGCATGCGCAAATTCGAGTCCATCGACGAGCTGGTGGAAGCCATCGGCAACGATGTCGACGAGGCCCGGAAAGTGCTGAGTTCAGAGGACGTGTAGGCTGGCTCGTCGGGTTTGCTGCGGTCCGCGGTGGCACCCCACCCCCGGGTTTTCCGGGAACCCCCTTTGAGCGCGGACTGAAACACCAGGAGATATCTGTGGCTCTGACCACCGAGCAGAAGAAGGCCATCCTCGCCGAGTACGGCGTGCACGAGAAGGACACCGGTTCCCCGGAGGCCCAGATCGCGCTGCTGTCGAAGCGGATCGCCGACATCACCGAGCACCTCAAGAAGCACAAGCACGACCACCACACCCGCCACGGTCTGATGGCGCTGATCGGTCGTCGCAAGCGGCTCTCGAAGTACCTGCAGAACACGGACATCGAGCGCTACCGTTCGCTGATCGAGCGGCTCGGCCTGCGTCGCTGATTTCCTTCGACGCGGTGTCGTTCGCGAGAGCGACACACTACGACTGCCCTAGGTAGTTGACGAACCGGCCAACGGGGAGGCATAGAATCTCCTCGTTGGCCTTTCGTGCATGGGGTGAAAACCGCCCTTGTGCACGCCAACGCGAAGCCGTATGCACCCGTCGCGTGGCGTCGGTCTTCGGTAGTGGCTTTTCGGCAAGCGCATCAGAGGGATGGCGCTTCCGGAGGGCTTCGATCGATGACCGCCTCCGCGTCGCCACCTCCAAGGGGAGAGGGCTCGGGTGTGCCCGCAGTAGCCACGAGGGCTGCCGCGCGCCCATGCCGGGTACGGCCGACCTGCCGGGTCGCGCTTACGAACAGCGCGCTGGACCCGGCGAAGACGAGAGGTTGAGAAAAGAACAATGACTGACACTGTGACCAGTTCCGCCGCCGAGGTCGAGCCCGGCGTTTTCGAGTCCGTAGCCCTGATCGACAACGGCACCTTCGGCACTCGCACCATCCGTTTCGAGACCGGCCGGCTGGCCAAGCAGGCCGCGGGTTCCGTGGTCGCCTACCTCGACGACGAGACCATGCTGCTGTCGGCCACCACGGCCTCCAAGCAGCCCAAGGACCAGTTCGACTTCTTCCCGCTGACGGTGGACGTCGAGGAGCGCATGTACGCCGCGGGTCGCATCCCCGGCTCGTTCTTCCGTCGTGAGGGCCGCCCCTCCACCGACGCCATCCTGACCTGCCGCCTGATCGACCGGCCGCTGCGTCCCTCCTTCGTGGACGGCCTGCGCAACGAGATCCAGGTCGTGGTGACCGTCATGTCGCTGGATCCGAAGGATCTGTACGACGTGGTCGCCATCAACGCGGCGTCGGCTTCGACTCAGCTTGCGGGCCTGCCCTTCTCGGGTCCGGTCGGCGGCGTGCGCGTCGCGCTGATCGGTGACCAGTGGGTCGCGTTCCCGACCGTCGAGCAGCTGGAAGGCGCCGTGTTCGACATGGTCGTCGCCGGCCGCGTGGTCGAGGGCGACGTCGCCATCATGATGGTCGAGGCCGAGGCCACCGACAAGGTGCTCGCCCTCATCGCCGACGGCGCCACCGCGCCGACGGAAACCGTTGTGGCACAGGGCCTCGAGGCCGCCAAGCCGTTCATCGCCCGGCTGTGCAAGGCGCAGGCCGACCTGGCCGCGCTGGCCGCCAAGGAGACCGCCGAGTTCCCGGTCTTCCTGCCGTACCAGTCCGACGTGTTCGAGGCCGTGCTCGGCACCGCGCAGGCGGAGCTGAACGAGGCGCTGTCCATCGCGGGCAAGCACGAGCGCGAGGACCGCATCGACGAGATCAAGCTCGATGTGCTCTCCAGCCTGGCCGAGACCTTCGAGGGTCGCGAGAAGGAGATCGGCGCGGCGTTCCGCTCGGTCACCAAGAAGCTTGTGCGCCAGCGCATCCTGACCGACGGCTTCCGCATCGACGGCCGTGGCCTGGCGGACATCCGTTCGCTGTCGGCCGAGGTCGCCGTGATCCCGCGGGCCCACGGTTCGGCGCTGTTCGAGCGTGGCGAGACCCAGATCATGGGCGTCACCACCCTCGACATGGTGAAGATGGCGCAGCAGGTCGACTCGCTCGGCCCGGAGACCTCCAAGCGCTACATGCACCACTACAACTTCCCGCCGTACTCCACCGGTGAGACCGGTCGCGTGGGCTCGCCCAAGCGTCGCGAGATCGGCCACGGCGCGCTCGCCGAGCGTGCGCTGGTGCCGGTGCTGCCGTCGCAGGAGGAGTTCCCGTACGCCATCCGTCAGGTGTCGGAGGCGCTGGGCTCCAACGGCTCCACCTCGATGGGCTCGGTGTGCGCCTCGACCCTGTCGCTGCTGAACGCCGGTGTGCCGCTGAAGGCTCCGGTCGCCGGTATCGCCATGGGCCTGGTGTCGGACACCGTGAAGAACGACAAGGGTGAGGACGAGGTCCGCTACGTGGCCCTCACCGACATCCTGGGCGCCGAGGATGCCTTCGGCGACATGGACTTCAAGGTCGCCGGTACTCCCGAGTTCGTCACCGCCCTGCAGCTGGACACCAAGCTGGACGGCATCCCGTCGCAGGTTCTCGCCGGTGCGCTGAACCAGGCCAAGGACGCTCGCCTCACCATCCTGGATGTCATGGCCGAGGCCATCGCCACCCCGGACGAGATGAGCCCCTACGCTCCGCGCGTCACCGCCATCAAGATCCCGGTCGACAAGATCGGTGAGGTGATCGGACCCAAGGGCAAGGTCATCAACCAGATCACCGAGGACACCGGCGCCAACATCTCCATCGAGGATGACGGCACCGTGTTCGTCGGCGCGACCGACGGCCCGTCGGCGCAGGCGGCGATCGACGCGATCAACGCCATCGCGAACCCGCAGCTGCCGAAGGTCGGCGAGCGCTTCCTGGGCACGGTCGTGAAGACCACCGCCTTCGGCGCGTTCGTCTCGTTGCTGCCGGGCCGCGACGGTCTGGTGCACATCTCGAAGCTGGGCAACGGCAAGCGGGTCGCCAAGGTCGAGGACGTGGTGAACGTCGGCGACAAGATCCGCGTCGAGATCGCCGATATCGACAACCGCGGCAAGATCTCCCTCGTCCCGATCGACGAGGACGCCGCCGACAGCGCGGAACCGGCTGCCGCGGCGGCCGACGCCGAGTAGTCTTCGGCTGATCCGGCGCACGCCGTGCCGTCTTCGGACGGTCACGGCTCGCCGATCCGGGGTAGAAGCGTACGGCCCCTCACTTCCGATGTATCGGGAGTGAGGGGCCTGCAGCTTTCGCGCCGGAACGCATTGCCGCACGGGTTCTCTCACGAACCTGTCGGACTCGTATGCGATTGTGTGGGAAACATGGTTCGCACGAAAAAGGACACTCCACTGTCGGGTAAGGCTCCTTCCCTGGTGATCTCGAAGACCGAAGCGCTGTCGGCCGATGCCGGCGTGCGCCGGACCGTACTGCCCGGCGGGCTACGAGTCGTCACCGAACATGTGCCGGGCGTGCGCTCGGCCTCCATCGGCGTGTGGGTCGGCGTCGGCTCCCGCGACGAGGGCCCGACCGTGGCCGGTGCCGCGCACTTCCTCGAGCACCTGCTGTTCAAGGCGACCCCCACGCGTTCCGCGCTGGATATCGCGCAGGCCATGGATTCGGTTGGCGGCGAACTGAATGCGTTCACCGCCAAGGAGCAGACCTGCTACTACGCGCACGTCATCGACGAGGACCTGCCGCTGGCGGTCGACCTCGTCTCCGACGTGGTGCTCAACGGCCTGTGCCGCGCCGAGGACGTGAACGTGGAACGTCAGGTCGTGCTGGAGGAGATCTCCATGCGCGACGACGACCCGGAGGACACCGTCGGCGACATGTTCCTCACCGCGCTGTTCGGCGACCATCCGGTGGGCCGCCCGGTGATCGGCAGCATCGAAACCATCGAGGCCATGCAGGCGAGCCAGCTGCGCTCCTTCCACCAGCGCCGCTACCGCCCCGACCGCATGGTCATCGCCGTCGCGGGCAATATCGAGCACGAGCATGTGGTCGAACTCGTGCACCGCGCCTTCGCGCCGCACCTGGAATCCGGCCGCGAGCCCGCGCCCCGCCGCGAAGGCAAGTTCCGGCCCCGCGGCAATCCGCAACTCCTGCGCCTCTATCGCGACAGCGAACAGGCGCACCTGGTCTTCGGCGCCCGCGCCTTCGGACGTCACGAGGGTGAGAAGCGCTGGCCGCTCTCGATCCTCAACACCGTGCTGGGTGGCGGGCTGAGTTCCCGGTTGTTCCAGCGCATCCGTGAAGAGCGCGGCCTCGCGTACTCGGTGTACTCCAGTGTCGACACCTTCGCCGACACCGGAGCCTTCTCCGTCTACCTGGGCTGCCAGCCCGAAAACCTGGGCCAGGTAACGACTCTCGCTCGGGCCGTGCTCGAGGACGTGGCCACCAACGGCATCACCGATGCCGAATGCGCGCGGGCCAAGGGCTCACTGCGCGGTGGTCTGGTGCTGGGGCTGGAGGATTCCGGCTCCCGCATGAACCGCATCGGCCGCAGCGAGCTCAGCTACGGAAACCACCGCAGTGTCTCCGAAACCCTCGCTCGCATCGACGAAGTCACCACCGACGAGGTGTCGGCGATCGCCCGTGCCCTGCTGTCTCGTCCCTTCGGTGCGGCAGTGGCCGGTCCCTACCGTCGTACCCGGGATCTGCCCGCCGTGGTTCGCCGGTTGGTCGACTGAGTCATCCCCCTGATCGCCAGAAATCACGAACTTTGTTGCGCGGTATCGGGACTTGCCATCGCGAGTCGGCAACCGGTCGGCTAGTCTCGCACCGCACCGTTGCACACCGTGGCATCGGCGTAGTTCACGATCGGGAGAGGAATGTTCGACACCTCGCAGGTGCTGGAAAAAGCGCGCGTCGCAAGCGATCTCGGACGACTGGACGAGGCCCGGGACATAGTCGGCAAGGCGCTGGAAGAAGCCCCGCACGACCCCGGCCTGCTGGCGGAGATGGCCGATATCGCCCTACGGCTGGACCGAGTCGACGAGGCGCTGCGGATGGCCGGCCTGGCCATCGCCGCCGACCCGGATCTGGTCGACGCACACCTCACCGCCGCCCTGGCGTTCGAGGCCGCCGCACGCGACGAGGAGGCGATTCGCCATGTGCGGGTTGCGGTTTCACTGGAACCGGATTCGCCCGCGGCACTGTTGACGCTGGCCGGAGTGCTGTCGCGGGTCCGGCGCACCGAACCGGCCGAACGCGCCGAAGCCCGCACCGCGGTGGTGCGTGCGCTGCAGCTGGCGCCGACGGCGAGCACCCATGCCGCCGCGGCCGCACTGGAACTCGAATTCGGTGATCGCGCGGCGGCCGAGAAGCATGTAGCCGCTGGGCTGGAACTGAATTCGCTGCACACCGAACTGCACATGCTGCGGGCCAAACTGGAGGTGTGGCGCGGGGGAGCGTTCGGCGTACTGCGCGGGCTGCTCGCCTCCCGGCCCGGGCACCTGCCCGCACGCCAGACCCTGGCGGCCGTCACCTGGCGGGCCACGCTGCGGGCCGCCGGATGGGCCTGGGCCGCCATGGCCTTGACCGCCGTTGCCGCCCAACTGATCCCGCCCGGCGGGCTCACCTGGGTGACGCCGATCCTGCTCGCGATGGCCCCGGTGGCCTGGCTCCAGGTGTTCCAGCAGCTGCGACGCCAACTCCCCGAGGGATACCTGCTGCGGCGACTACGCAGTCGCGGAGAAGCCTTGCCCGGCTTGGCGATTGTGCTCGCGTCCGTCCTGATCGCCGACACCGGCGCACTTTTCCTGCGCACCGACTCGAACAGCGAAGCCGTCCACACCGGCAACCTGTTGCTGGTGGTGGCCGCGCTGGGCGTCGGCCTGGGCCACGGCCTGCTCTTCTGTGCCTGGCTGCGCCGCAACGGCGGCGAGGAGGACACGCTCGGCAGCTACCGCTTCGCCGCCGAACGACTCCTCCTCTTCACCGCCGCGGGTCTCGCGGGCGCGGGAATCCTTGCCCTGCTGGCGCACTCGGCACATCAGCCCGACGCCGCCTGGACCTTCGGCGCCATCCTCTGCGTGTCGGCGGGCACCCTCGCGGTGGAAATGCTGATAGCGATCCTGGTGCAGGCCCGCCGCCGCCGACAGCGCCGCACCGCCGCCACCCTGGCCGCCCTGCTCGCCCCGCTGATCCTCCTGGCAGCCGCCGGATTCTGGTGGACCGCAGGCCATGTCGCCGCCGCCTCCTTCCGCACCGAAGACCGCGTCGAACAACCCATCACCCCGGAAGTCCCCGCGACAACCACGACGTCGACTCCGCCCACCACCACAACCACCCCACCGCCCACGGAGACCATCGCCCCCGCCCCCGAAGCCCCCGCCCCACCGCCGGAAGGCTTCCCACCTCCCGAGGGCATCCTCCCGCCGCCACCTCCCGAACCGCCCGTGGAAGTGCTTCCCCCACCAGTCGATCCCGCCCTGGAAGCCCCCGCGCCGTAGCGGCGGCGCAGTTCGGATTGCCTTGTGCCATGGAAGGCGGCTATCCCCCAAGACGCGACTGCGACTCGATCTCCGTGGCGGTGCGACGAAAGCCCCTCGCCCATGATCAACAGGACCTGGTGGCGGTCCACTCTCGGGCGATGCCGCCACCAGGTCCTGTTGATCTCGAGGGGCTGGGTGTCAGGGTGCGGGGCCATCGCTGGAAGCGATTCGGCTGCTGACGATTCCGCGTTGGTGTGAGCCGCGCGAGCGGGTGTCATGCCAGGACGATCGGGAATCGGTGGCTCTTCGGTGCCTGCGGGGCTGGGGAGGCACTCGGGGCCGGGTCTGGGTGGGAATCGGTGGGCGCATGTGGCTTGGGCGGGGCAGACTGGCTCGGGTGAGCAATCTGAGCAAGGGTGCCAATGTGCCTGTCGGGGCCGGAGCCGTGCGGGCTGTGCTGGCGTGGTCGGGTGGGGCGGGGGTGCCCGAGGTGGATGCTTCGGCGCTGTTGCTGACTTCCGTCGGGCGGGTTCGGTCGGATGTGGACTTCGTGTTCTACAACCAGGCGGGGCATCCCAGTGGGGCTGTGCGGTATGCGGGCAAGCAGGGGAGTGCGGACGCGGTCGAGGTGAATCTGGCTGGGGTGGAAGCGGATATCGAGCGGATCGCACTATGTGCGTCGGCTGATGGCGGCACCTTCGGGCAGGTTCCGGGGCTGCATCTGCGATTGCTCGACGCTGCCGGCGGGGGTGAGATCGCGCGGTTCGATATTGCCGCCGGGGCGGAGACCGCCATGGTGTGCGGGGAGCTGTATCGGCGGGGTGGGGCGTGGAAGTTCCGAGCTGTCGGGCAGGGGTGGGCGAGCGGTTTGTCGGGGCTGGCAACGGATTTCGGTATCACCGTCGATGACGCGCCCGCCGCATCTCCGGCTTCGGCTGCGGTGCAACCTATTTCGCACACGACCGCACCCTCTGCTCGGCCCGCGCCGGTCTCGTCGCCGCCGCCCGGTGCGCCCGCGCATTCTGCTCCGCCCGCGCAGTCCGGTGCGCCCGGGATTCGGCTCACCAAGGGGGAGGATCAGCTGCCGGTGGATATGCGCAAGCGGTTGTCGATGCGCAAGGAGCAGGTGGCGGTCAGTCTGGCCAAGCGGGGGATGCCGGGGCTGACGGCGCGGGTGGTGCTGGTGCTGGACGCTTCGGGGTCGATGACCATGCTGTACGAGAAGCGGGTCGTGCATCGGGTGGTGGAGCGGATGGCCGCTGTGGCAGCGCAATTGGATGACAATGGCGCGATGCAGGCGTGGACGTTCGCCAGTAATCCGGCGCGGCTGCCGGATCTCGCGCTCGCGGAGCTGCCGCGATGGCTGGAGCTGCATGTGCGATGCGGGCAGTTGAAGATGTTCGGTGGCCGCCGGAATCTGCAACCGGGGCAGGTGGATATGCGGGCGGTCGGCATTCAGAACGAGGAGCAGAAGGTGATCGCGGAGGTGCGCAAGGCGGTGCGTGCCGAGCCTGCCGCGCTGCCCACCCTGGTGCTGTTCTTCTCCGACGGCGGGGTCTACAAGAATCGTGAGATCGAGCGGGAGCTGCGGGCGGCCGTCGAGGAGCCGATCTTCTGGCAGTTCGTCGGGCTCGGCAGCAAGGCGGGCTACGGGGTGCTCGAACGGCTCGACAGCATGGGCGGCCGCCGCGTCGACAATGTCGGTTTCTTCTCCGTCGACGATATCGACGACGTGTCCGATGCCGAACTCTACGACCGCCTGCTGTCGGAATTCCCGTCCTGGATCACCGCCGCCGCTCGCGCGGGCATTCTGCGCTGAGCTACCCCAGGTCGCGGCGCATGGCGATGCGCGGCCAGCGGTCGAGGCCGAGTTCGGTTTCCCGGGCGCGGATGCGGCGCAGGGCGGGCGTCAGCTCGGCGGGTTCCAGCGCCCGGAAGCCGAGACGCGCGTAATACGGTGCGTTCCAAGGAACTTCGACGAAGGTGGTGAGTGTCAGTGCGGCCAGCTCGCGCGCGCGTGCCCGCTCGGCCAGGTCCTCGATGAGCGCGCGCCCGATGCCGCGCCGCGCGTACTCGGGCAGCAGTGAAATCTGGGCGATGTGTGCGCTGTCGTCGACTGTTTCGTGGATGAGATAGGCCACCGGTTGATCCGATTCGTCCGTGGCGACCCGGGCTCGCCCGGCCGCTCGGTAGACCTCGAGCGTCTCGATGGCCGGCGGATCGTCCTCGGCGATCTCCGTCATGCCGAGCTCGCGAAACGGTTCACCCGCAGCGATTTCGATCTTCTGCAGGGCGGGCAGGTCGGCGGCGGTCGCGAGACGAATACGCATGCAGGCACCGTATCGTCGCGGGTGCGCGCCGCGCCTCTGGTTATCGGGCGGCCGCGAAGTTCCGCTACTCGTGTGAGCGGTTGGCGGCCGTCAGGATAGCGGGGAGCAGTCCGGGGAGAGCCTCGTCGACATCCTCGGTGCGCAGTCGCTGGTAGATATTGCCGTCCACGGTGAGGCGTTCGGTGAGCCCCGCTTCGCGCAGGATCTTGAAGTGGTGGGCGGCCGTGGACTTGCTGACGCCGTCGTAGAGCGCGGCGCAGCGCAGCGCGGTGCCGGCATTGGCGAGGCGGCGGATCATTTCCAGGCGGACCGGGTCCTGCAGCGCGCCGAGTACCGCGGGCAGCGCGGGCGGCGGGCCGACCGCGGGCAGGACGTGGGACGTGTCGGTGTCTGGCATGAGCTACCTCACTCCGGAATCAGGTTTGACGATCATCGAACCAGGAGTAGCGTCAGGTTCGATAATGATCAAACTTACCTGATGGAGGGTTCGATGGCAGCAGCAGCGACGGTTGCGCCTCGTGTCGGGCAGGACAGTCAGAGCTGGGCGTACGCGCTCGTCCTGGCCGCGAGCGGCGTGGCGCTGGGCGTGTCCGGGGTGCCCGCACCGCTGTATGGCATCTATCAGCAGGAGTGGAATTTCACGCCGCTCACCACGACCTTCGTCTTCGCCGCCTACGCCGTCGCGGCGCTGGGCGCGGTGCTGGTGTCGGGCCGCATCTCCGACTCGGTGGGCCGGAAACCGGTGCTGCTGGGCGCTTTCGGCATCATGGTGGCCGGGCTGATCGTCTTCCTGCTCGCCGACAATGTGGCCATGCTGCTGCTGGCTCGGGCCCTGCACGGCGCGGCGGTCGGCGCGACCGTGGTGGCGGGCGCGGCGGCACTGCTGGATCTGCGGCCCAAGCACGGTGCGCGGTCCGGGCAGCTGTCGGGTGTGGCCTTCAATGTCGGTATGGCCGTGGCCATTCTGGGCTCGGCGCTGCTGGCCCAGTACGCGCCGCATCCGTTGCGCACGCCGTATGTGGTGATCACCGTGGCGTGCCTGCTGGTGGCCGTCGGCGTGCTGGCCCTGCGGGAGCCGCACACCGCCCGCGTGGCCGGACCGATTCGGATCGCGAAACCGGCTGTGCCGCAGGAGATTCGGGGAGACTTCTGGTTCTCCGCGCTGGGTGTGATGGCGGCCTGGTCGGTGCTGGGCGTGCTGCTGTCGCTGTACCCGTCGCTGGCCGCGGCCAAGACGGGGGTGCACAACCTCGTCTTCGGTGGCGCGGTGGTGGCCGCCACGGCGACGGCCGGTGCGCTGGCGCAGTTCTTCGCGACCGGCATTCCCGCCCGTCGCGCGGCCATCGCCGGTGATATCGGCATGGCGCTCGCGCTGCTGCTCACGCTGCCCGCACTGGCCACGCACAACTGGGTCTGGGTGCTGCTGTCCGGTGTGGTGCTGGGCGCGACCTTCGGCCTCGGCTTCGGCGGCTCACTGCGGCACCTGTCCGATGTGGTGCCGCAGCACAAGCGTGGGGAAACCATGTCGGCGTACTACCTGCTGGCCTATTCGGCCATGGCGCTGCCGACGGTGCTGGCCGGCTGGGCCGCCACCGAGTGGGGTTTGAACGCGGTGTTCCCGTGGTTCGTCGGCGCGGTCGCGGTCGCCTGCCTGGTCGCGGCGGGAATCGGCCTGCGCCGCAATGCGAGCGCCGCAGCCGCTGCCTGAGCCGACGATGCGAGGGCCCCGCCGGGAAATCCGGCGGGGCCCTCGCCGTTCGGGTGCGAAGGCATCGGCGTCCGCTGGGCCATGTCTCAGCAGGTCGGCGGTGGGCCGGCGATTCGGGTGCGGCTGTCGAAACCGGTTGGTGCGGAATGGGAATCACAACATGCTGGGCGTGTCGCGGGGACGGTCGCTATCCTTCCGCTATGCGGCGGTGGGGGTGGTTCGGCAGGGTGTCGAACCGTACGGTTCACCGGTCGGCACTGATGAGGGTTGTGGTTCCCGCGGTGGTGATCGGGCTTGTTGTCGGTGTGTGCACCGGGTTGTTGCTCCTACCCGGTGAGTCCGGGGGAGGGTCGAATCAGCTGGAGCGCAATGACATTGCGCGCTCGGTAATCGCGGGCCTGGTGGCGGCGGGACTGTGGGTGCTGCTCTACCGCTGGCAGCGGGATCGGGATCGAGGCCGGTTCGCCCAGTTGTTCGGCGCGGCGGCCATGCAGCTCGGGCATGCGGATGTGGCGGTGCGCATCGCGGGTGTCTACGCCATGGCGGGCGTCGCGGATGGTGCGGCCACGGCGGGGCAGCGGCAGCAGTGCGTCGACGTGCTCTGCGGATACCTACGCCTGCCCTATGTCCCCGATGAGGGCGCCAGTCATCTGGTCTCCAAATCGCAGCGGGTGGAGGATTCCGGCACCGCGGTGGAACGCGTGTACGGCTACCGGCAGAACGACCGCCAGGTCCGCGACACCATCCTGCGCGTGATCGCCGGACATCTGCGCCCGTCCGCCGAAAGATCCTGGTCCGACTGCGATTTCGACTTCTCCGACGCCATCTTCGAGGACCTGGACTTCCGTGAGGTGACCTTCGCGGGCGATACCCGCTTCACCAATGCCGTATTCGTCGGCGGCCGCGTCACCAGTTTCGATCGGGCCCGCTTCCTGGGCAGCCGGGTCAGCTTCCAGGGTGCGATGTTCCGCGCCACCAGCACCCGCTTCGACGGCGCGATCTTCGCGCCCGCGCCCTCCTCGCGCGGCGAACTCGACAGCGCCGGAACCACATTCATCGATGCCACCTTCGCGGGCACGGTCTCCTTCGACGGCGCCACGTTCGGCGGCTCGCGCACGGTCTTCACCCGCGCCACCTTCGCCGGTGAGCGCAGCAGTTTCGCGGATGCGACCTTCACCGCCGAACTGACCACCTTCGAGCGCGCGGTCTTCGACGGCGGCCGGGTGACCTTCGCGACGGCGGAGTTCGCCGGGGCCAGAATCACTTTCGCCAATGTGCGGTGCTACGCCGAAGCCACGGTTTTCGACTGCGCGCACCTGGGCAGTCGCGGCCGCTGGCGGGTCGGCGGCACCCGGGAGGTCAGCTTCGCCCGCGCCGAATGCCACGGCCGGGTGACCTTCGCCGACGCTGTCTTCGACGGCCGCGCGGCGGACTTCACCGGCGCGGACTTCTTCGGCGACATCTCCTTCCGCCGGGTGGCGTTCGACGCCCGCGAGGTGACCTTCGAGAAGCCGAAGGCGTGGGTCGGCGTGCGCTTCGACTGGGATGAGAGTCCCTCCACCAAGCCCGCCAATATTCGCCCGGAGAAGTGGCCGCCGAGCCCGGTCGAGCAGGCCGAACTCACCAGCGGCTGAGGGTGATTCACCGCGCCGGGAATCGGATGACGCGGTCGTCGCCGTCGTTCGGGTCGCCCCGGCCGTCGGTGTTGGACGTGGTCACCCACAGCGCGCCGTCGGGAGCCACCGCCACCGTGCGCAGTCGTCCGAGCCGATCCTCCAGTCGCGCTCGGGGTTCCCCGGTCGCACCGTCGGTGAGCGGCACCGTCCACAGTCGCTCGCCGCGCAGGGCCGCCGCGTACAGCGTGTTCCCGGCGATCGCGATCCCGGATGGCGAGGCTTCCGACGGCTTCCAGGTGACCAGCGGCTGCGTGAATTCGCCACCGCGGGTATCCCCGCTGCCCTCGACCTCCGGCCACCCGTAATTGCGTCCCGGCTCGATCAGATTGATCTCGTCGTAGGCATTGCGCCCGAACTCGGCGGCGAACAACCGCCCCGCCCGATCCCACGCCAGCCCCTGCACATTCCGGTGCCCGAGGCTGTACACGGGTGATCCGGCCACCGGATTGCCCGCCGCCGCGGCCCCTTCCGGCGTCAGGCGCAGAATCTTGCCGTTCGGATCCGCCGGGTCCTGCGATCGATCGGCCTGCCCGGCATCCCCGGTGCCCACATACAGCAGCCCGTCGGGCCCGAAGGCGATCCGTCCGCCGTCGTGGATGCTGCCCTTGGTGATTCCGCTGAAGATCACCTGCGGCTGCCCGTCGAGCCGGAAGCGCACGATCCGATTGTCCTGCGCCGCAGTGAAGTACGCGTACACGTAGCGGTCCTCGGCGTAGGTGGGCGATACCGCGAGGCCGAGCAGGCCCGCTTCACCCGTCGCCTCGACCCCGGGCACCCGGTACACCGGCGAGCTCCCCGCGCCCGGCGTCACCCGCACGATCGCCCCCGAATCCCGTTCGGCCACAAGCGCACTCCCGTCCGGCAGGAACGCCAGCCCCCACGGCGTTTCCAAGCCCTGGGCCACGTCCTCACCGGCGTCGAGATCCGGAACTCCGGTCGGCACGCTCGGCGCAGTCGCGGTGACCGTCGTCCCGGGTGGCCGCGGGTCGTCGTCCCGTGCGCACGACACGACTCCTGCCAGCAGAACGGCCACGGTCAGAACCCTCGAGCGTGCGCGCATCCCTCCATCTTGACCATCCCCGTCGCGGGCCGGCCCTGAACAGGGTGAAATGTCGGATTGCTACTGGATTACACCGTGCGATAGCTTGCAAAACGAAACGGTGTGGTCGATGCCGTCGCCCGGTCGATCGGCCACACTGGTAGTTGTAGGAAAGTCTGTGTGTGGGGGTTTGTGTTGTGCCCTGGGTGCTGATCGCCGTGGCCGTCGCGCTACTGCTGGCTGCGACGGCGACCGGAGTGCTGGCGATCCGGCGGCAGCGCCGCACCCAGAACGGTCGCGGAATGCGCGTGCTCGCCTCGATCCTGGTGATTCTGGGCTGGATCGCCATGCTCGCCGGTCTGCTCCCGATCGCCCAGGACGTCGCCTCGAATCTGGCGGGCGACACCATCGCCGGCACCGCGCGACCGACCGCTCCCGGCCTGGTCCCCGCCGGCCTGCCGACCACGACCACCAGCGCCAAACCCGCCGCCCCGGACCCGCTCGCGGCCCTGCGCGTCGGTGACTGCGTCGAGGTGCCGATGGATCAGACCACCGACCCCAAGACCGGTCAGCCCACCTGGCGCGCCGGTTCCCCCGCGGTGGCCGACTGCGATTCCCTCGACGCGAATTACCGTGTGGTGCAGACCGGTGCGGGCGAGTGCACGGGCAACCTGTACAAACTCGAAACCTCCCGCCACGACAAGTCCGGCAACCTGATCTACCACCTGTGCCTGGCCTACGACTGGCGCGTCGGCGTCTGCTACGACACCACCCAGATGGACGAGCCGCTGAAGGTGGATTGCGGTACGGCGGGTGCGCACATCGTGCAGGTCACCGCCGTCCTCGAGGACACGCGCGAAGGCGCCGGCTGCCCGCGCGACGGTCAGGGCGCGGTCTGGGTCGTCTGGGACAAACGCGCGCTGACCGTCTGCTTCCGGGGCGGAGACGAGCCCGGCCGCTAGCGGCGGCGGCCGACGGTGATGCCGTCCGGGATCAGCCACTGCGGCATGGGCCGGTGGATCTTGCGCTGCTTGACCACCTCGAAACCGGCGTCCTCCAACAGCTTTCGCGTCTCCTTCTCCGAGGGCGCGTGGGCCGGGCTGAGGGTGCTGCGGGTGAGGCGCTGGATCGGCCCGGAGGTGGGGCTGTTGGGCAGCATGGTCGCGATGGCCACCAGCCCGCCCGGGGCCAGCACGCGATGGAATTCGCGCAGCGCCACCGGATGATCGAAGAAGTGGAAGGCGCTGGTGGTGACCACCGCGTCCAGTGCGCCGTCGTCGAGGGGCAGGTGCTCGGCGGCCGACTTCAGCCAGGTGACCTCGGTCGACCGGGCGCGCGCCTGGGCGAGCATGCCGGTGGAGGCGTCGATGCCGTACACCGCCTCGGGCCGCAGTTCGCGTTGAATCCGGGTGGTGAGAATGCCTGTCCCGCAGCCGATATCGGCGATCCGGCGGGATCCGGCGGCGCGCAGTTCGGCCACCATCTCGTCCTGCGGGGGACGGTAGACGAAATGCTGCAGCGGCGCGGCGTCGTAGGCGCGGGCGACGGTGCCGAAGAACCGGGTGATCACGGTGTTGAGGCCACGATTGCCGATGGCCAGGGTTGAACTGCTCATGGGGCTCCCTTCCGCCCTCATCGAAGCAGAAATCAAGCTGTCTGGGAAGGTTCCTCGCGCCGCTGTTCCCGCCCCGGTGGAGTACCGTCGGGCGCATGAGGATTCGTGGTGCTGTCCTGGAACGAATCGGGGCCGAGACGCCGTTCGCGCAGTCGAAGCCGCTCACCGTGAGCGAACTCGACCTGGGTGAGCCCGGCCCCGGTGAACTGTTGGTGCGGATCGAGGCGGCGGGCCTGTGCCACTCGGATCTGTCCGTGGTGGACGGGAACCGCGTGCGCCCGGTGCCCATGCTGCTCGGCCACGAGGCCGCCGGGATCGTGGAGGCGGTCGGCGCGCAGGACCCGGATATCGCGGGCGACAGCGACATCGCGGTGGGCCAGCGCGTGGTCATGACCTTCCTGCCGCGCTGCGGCGAATGCTCCGGCTGCGCCACCGAGGGCCGGACCCCTTGTCTGGCAGGCAGTCTCGCCAACAATGCGGGCGAACTGCTCAGCGGCGGACGGCGGCTGCTGCGCGACGGCGAACCGGTGCACCACCACCTCGGCGTCTCCGCCTTCGCCACGCACGCCATCGTGGACCGCCGCTCGGTGGTGCCGGTCGACGACGACGTGCCCCCGGACGTGGCCGCCGTCCTCGGCTGTGCGGTGCTGACCGGCGGTGGCGCACTGCTGAATTCGGCGAAACCCGCCCCGGCCGATCGCATCATGGTGGTCGGGCTCGGCGGCGTCGGCATGGCGGCGGTGCTGGTGGCGGCCGCGCTGCGCGAAGGCACGGGCCGCGATGTGATCGCCGTGGACACCGTCCCGGACAAACTGAAGACCGCCCTGGAACTCGGGGCCACCGAGGCGTACACCCCGGCCGAAATCGCCGAACAGAACATCCAGGCCGAGGCGGTCATCGAGGCCGCGGGCAATATTCGCGCCTTCGAAACCGCCGTCGCCGCAACGGCTCCCGGCGGCACCACGGTCACCGTCGGCCTGCCCGCCCCCGATGCCCTGGCCTCGATCTCCCCGCTCGGCCTGGTGGCGCAGGGCCGTTCCATCGTCGGCAGCTACCTCGGCTCGGCCGTCCCCGCCCGCGACATCCCCGAGTACGTCCGCATGTGGCGCGAGGGCAGGCTGCCCGTGGAGCGCCTGGTCTCCTCGCGAATCCGCCTGGAGGACATCAACTCCGCCATGGACGAACTGGCAGCCGGTCACGCCCTGCGCCAGGTGATCGTCTTCGACTGACTCGCCCGGCAACCCGGCCTCGACCCGACGGAATTCCGTGGGCTAGCGCACGTCGACGGTGATCGTCCTGGTTTCCGTTTCGGCGGGCAGCTTGGTGGTGTCGACCATCAGGATTTCGCCGGAGTCCTGCACGCCATTGGGCATGGTCTTCGGTTCGAGGCCGAACGGGGGCTGATCGCCCTTGACGGCGGCCAGGCCGAAGTCGCTGTCATTGGCGATGTACAGGGTCTTGCCGCCGTCGGTGGTGGCCACGCCTTCGATCTTGTCGTGGGCGAAGAATTTGCCGTCCGCGTTCAGGGAGTCGACGAGTCCGCCGAGGTCCAGGCCGAGCTTCTTGGCGACCGGGGTGATTCCGGCCCTCTGCAGGGCGGTGATGCCGTCGGCGGTGGGCACCGCGCCGACGTAGGTCTCGACGGGCTTGCCGCCGATGAGCAGGCCCTGTGCCGGATCATATTGAGCTCCAGCGACACTCGACTGTGGGCCGATATCGGTCGCGCCGGTGATGTCCACCGTCCACAGCTTCTTGTTCGCCTTCGGCGCTGTGTTGCCGTCTCGCTCGTCGATCAGGAAGGTGGTGTTGCTCAATGCCGTGATCTCCGAAGCGCCGAGCTTGTCCTTCGGATTCTCCAGCGGATACGCGAATTCCTTGACCGCCTTGGTTTTCAGGTCCACGGTCACGATGCGGGTCATCGGCACCTCGCGCGCCGACTCCAATCCCGCTGTCTTGAGCCCGCTTTGGACGATGCCCACCAGCGTGCTGCCGTCGGGCGTCACGGTGAGGCCCTCCATGCCCTGGTTGGGTGTGCGCAGTCCGAGTTCCTTCGGCAGTCCGCGACCGGGTGTCAGCCGCTCCAGCTCGGTGCCGTTGGCGTCGAAATGCACCAGGAACGGGCCGTATTCGTCGGAGACCCAGAAGGTGCCGTCGGCCAGCGCCACCAGACCTTCACTGTCGATGCCGTGGTCGGTGGGCGCGAGCACGTTCCCGTTGAGATCCTTCATGGTCTCTCCGGTTACCGCCGAGGTGTCCACCAGCCCGTTGAACGGCTGTCCCGCCGGATTCTTCAGCAGGATGGTCGATTCGAGCACGGCCTTGTTTCCGGCCAGCTTGAACTTGCCGATCTGCGGCGTGAAATCCGAGACGGGAGCGACCTTTTCGTTCTTGACCTTGCCGTCCACATTCGGCCCGCGATCGGTGAGCCCGTAGAACTCGTCCTTGGACCCCGGCACCGGCACGAACGAGGACCCGTAGGCGCTGCCCTGCACGGTGACGCCGCCGAACTCGCCGAGCGGCTTGATGTCGGTGGTGTACAGCCGCACCGCGTCGGTGGTGGTGACGGTGATGCTGTCCGTCCCGGTGTACCCGGCCGCCGGGGTGTAGACGAGCGCGCCGTCGGTGCGGCGGCTGATCGTCCCGTGTTGCGGGTCCGCGAGGCCGACCGCCGCGCTGCCACCCGTCTTCGCCAGCAGGTCATCCAGCGCGATGACCAGTGGCTGGTCCTTGGTCGCGGTGAAGTCGGCTCCCTGGTCGGAGGACGAGCAACCGGCGGTGACAACGGACGCGCACACGGCGACGGCGACGAGTGCGCTGCGGGTCTTACGGCGAATTCTCACCAGCGATGACTACCTCCGCGATTCGACAGTCAGTTGACCGGGAACTTAACAGTGGCGGCCACCCCGGTGAATCGGCGCGCCACCGCGCGGTGTGGCGCGGCACACTCACCGCCCCCGGGCAGGCGTTTCCCGATTTCGCGACCCGTTAGGCTCTGACCAGAATTTCTCGTCGGAGTATGTGGAGGAGACCAGGTGACCACGAACCGGATCCGGGTGGGTGTGCTCGGGGCGCGCGGCAAGGTCGGGCAGGCCATCTGCGCGGGTGTCGAAGCGGCCGCCGATCTGGAGCTGGTGGCCCAGGTCGACAAGGGCGACGCGCTCGAGACCTTCACCGAGACCGGCACCCAGGTGGTCGTCGACTTCACCCACCCCGATGTGGTGATGCCGAATCTGAAGTTCCTGGTGGAGAACGGTATTCACGCCGTCGTCGGCACCACCGGCTTCGACGCCGAACGCCTGGAGCAGGTGCGCGGCTGGCTGGCCGGCAGCCCCGGGACCAGCGTGCTGATCGCCCCCAACTTCGCCATCGGCGCGGTGCTGTCCATGCGCTTCGCCGAGCAGGCCGCCCGCTGGTTCGAATCCGTCGAGGTCATCGAACTGCACCACCCGAACAAGGCCGACGCCCCGTCCGGCACCGCCTACCGCACCGCCGGCCTCATCGCCGCGGCCCGCGACAAGGCCGGTGTGGGCCGCAGCCCCGACGCCACCACCACCGAACTCGAGGGTGCGCGCGGCGCGGACGTGGACGGCGTGCGCGTGCACTCGGTCCGGCTCGCGGGTCTGGTCGCGCACCAGGAGGTGCTGTTCGGCACCCAGGGCGAGACACTGACCATCCGCCACGACTCCATCGACCGGACCTCCTTCGTGCCCGGTGTCCTGCTCGGCGTCCGCAAGGCCCCGCACCGCCCCGGCCTGACCGTCGGCATCGACGAGCTGCTGGACCTGTGAGCGCGCCCGAGGACGGGAACGGCCGCGAGGTCGCCAAGAAGGTCGCCTTCATCGCGGCCCTGGTCCTCGTGCTCGTGTTCTATTTCTTCCTGCTCGGCCGGATCGCGCTCAGCCTGATCGGCAAGGGCTCCATCCCGGCGGTCGTGCTCGGCATCGGCATCCTGATCCTGCCGATCGTCGGCGTCTGGGTGGTGGCCTCCAGCGTGCGTGCCGCCTTCGCCCACCAGCACCTGGCTCGTCGCGCGCACGACGAGGGCTTCGAAGTCGACGTCTCGGATCTGCCGCGCCGCCCGTCCGGCCGCCTCGAACGGGCCGCTGCCGATGAACTTTTCGAGAAGGTCAAGCAGGAGTTCGAGGCCGACCCGGACAACTGGCGCACCAACTACCGCGCCGCCCGTGCCTACGACCACGCGGGCGATCGCACCCGCGCCCGCGAAATGATGGGCCGCGCAGTCGAACTGGAGCGGCGCGAGCGCACCGGCAAGTAACGTCGGTCCCCGACAACGGCAGCGGCCCGGAACCATTCGGTTCCGGGCCGCTGCCGTTCTCACCGGGCTGGGTGCACCTTGCGCCAGTGTTCGGCGATGTCGATGCGGCGGGTCAGCCAGACCTTGTCGTGGGACTGCACGTAGTCCAGGAAGCGCTCCAGAGACTTTGCGCGGGCCGGTTTTCCGACGATGCGGCAGTGCAGGCCGACCGACAGCATCTTCGGCGCGCCCGCTTCGCCTTCGGCGTAGAGGATGTCGAAGGCGTCCTTCAGGTAGCTGAAGAACTCCTCGCCGTTGGCGAAGCCGGCGGGGGAGGAGAAGCGCATGTCATTGGTTTCGAGGGTGTACGGGACGACCAGCTGATCCTTGTCGCCGACCTTCACCCAGTAGGGGAGGTCGTCGGCGTAGGAGTCGGCGTCATAGACGAAACCGCCGTGCTCGACCACCAATTCGCGGGTCTGCGGCGAATCGCGGCCGGTGTACCAGCCTTTCGGGGGTTCGCCGAAGAGACGGGTGATGATCGCGACCGCCTCCGCCATGTGCGCGCGCTCGGTGGCGGGATCGGTGTCCTGGTAGGAGATCCAGCGCAGGCCGTGGCAGGCGATCTCGTGGCCGAGGCGCTTGAAGGCCGCGACCGCTTCCGGATTGCGTTCCAGCGCACGGGCGACACCGAAGATGGTGAGCGGGATGTCGCGCTGTTCGAACAGGCGCAGCACCCGCCACAGTCCGGCGCGGGAGCCGTACTCGTAGATGGTTTCCATCGACATGTGCCGGGCCGGGAACGACGCCGCCGGAACGATATCCGACAGGAAGGTCTCCGAACCCGGGTCGCCGTCGAGGACATTGTTCTCGCCGCCCTCCTCGTAGTTGAGGACGAAGTTGACGGCGATATTGGCGTCACCGGGCCACTGCGGATGCGGCGGGTTGGGGCCGTAGCCGACCATGTCCCGGGGATAGGTGAGGTCGAAATCGCTCATGCGAGTTCACCTTTCTGCTCCGCGCGCAGCCGGGCGCGCGCGTCCTCGGTGAGGCTGCCGAACAGGCGAAGGCGGGCCAGGCCGCCATCGGGGAAGGCATCCAGGCGCACCCGCACCACGGCCGCGTCCGACTCGATGGCGAAGCGGTGGCGGGTATCGGGCTGGAGCACGGTGCGCGCCAGCAATTCCACCTCGCTGCCGTCGGCGCGAATTCCGGTGAGCGAGGCCGCACCCGGGCTGTTGAACAGGAAGTACGAGGTGTCGATCTCGGCCATGGTGAGCACGCCCTCCTCGGCCAGCTGCACCAGCACCCAGTCATTGGTG
Organism: Nocardia huaxiensis; assembly: GCF_013744875.1. Lineage (NCBI taxonomy): Bacteria > Bacillati > Actinomycetota > Actinomycetes > Mycobacteriales > Nocardiaceae > Nocardia > Nocardia huaxiensis. The sequence continues at coordinate 6,886,174 of NZ_CP059399.1, read as the reverse complement.
GCCTTGTTGCGGCCGCGCGCGGTCTCCCAGCCGTCGCCCATCACCCGGGCCCGGCCGGGCATGAGCACATTCTGCGGGTGCGAGTAGAAGCGGTTGGAGCAGTCGGCCACCAGCCCGCCGTTCTCCAGTGCCGCCAGATCGAACGGACCCGAATCCAGCCATCGCAGTTCGGGTTTCGCGATGCCGTGCACCCGCAGCCGGGCGACGCCGCCATCCGGGAACATGCGCAGCCGCACGTGCGTCCACCGCTGGGCCGAGTCCACCGCGAACGGATTCTTGGAGTCACCCTCGACCTTGGCGCGCTCGACAATGGTGGTCCACCCATCGAGGTTCGCCAGCTCCTCCGCCGACGGATACCCCTCCACCGCAATGGCTTCCACCGAAACCTCCGGCGGATAGTTGCCCTTGAACCAGGCGGTGTCCACCACGACGCCCTTGATCACCCCGGGCACGCCGAGCCGCACGATCGCGGTGTCACAGTCCTCGTCGGCCGGGAACGCCCCGACCTCCCCGCGCCGCCGCCGCGTCTCCCACCCGTCGTACACCTGACCCTTGTGCCCGAACGTCGCCGGCGAATACTCCGACTCCTCCGGCCGAATGAGATTCTCCTTCTCCGCGAAGGATTCGTCGTTCGCCCACACGACCGCACCGCCGAGGGATCGCACGGCCAGGTCCGGCAACAGGGTGAAATCAGTCGACTCGGCAGTCATGGAACTCCTTTGGTTCTAGCGAAACAGAAACGGGAAAGTGGTTCGGGGTCAGGGCGATCCGGCGGGGTTGACCCAGCGGCGGTCGCGCAGGGCCTCGAGGACCTCGACCGTTGCGGCCGGGACCAGGGCGGTCACCGCCTCGGGTTCGAAAGCGCCGCAGGACAGTCCGCGCAGGATGACGGTGGCCAGAGCCTGGGCGGTGGCGGGTTCGTCGACCACCGCGCCGCCCTGACGGTCGAGGTAGCGGCCGATGCGCGGGGCCGCGACGCCCAGCGCAGTGCGGTAGAAGGCGAAGGTGGCGGCCCAGCGGGTGACCAGGTGGCCCGCGCCCATATCCCAGCCCTGGTAGTAGCCGCGCTCGAGGGAGCGGGAGACCAGGCGGAAGTGGCGGGCGACCGCCGCGCGCACCTCGGCTTCGGTGCCGAGGGGCAGCACCTGGGTGGAGCCGTCGCACACCCACACGCCGGTCTGCGCGGCGGCGGCCTGCATGACCGCCTTGGCGTGATCGGCCACCGGATGGTCCAGCGCCTGGAACTGCGGGGAGATGCCGCAGGCGGCGCTGTAATCGTAAGTGCCGTAATGCAATCCGGTGCAGCGTCCGGCGGCGCGATGGATGGCGGTGGCCACCGTGGCGGTGCCGTCGGCGGCGATCACGGCCTGCGGGCTCTCGATCTGCAACTCGAACTTCAGCGCACCGGAAGGCAGCCCGTGCGCGGATTCCAGTGCGTCACACAGCAGCACAGCGGTGTCGACCTGATCGGCGTGCCGGATCTTCGGAATCGTGAACACGAATCCGGCGGGCACGCCGCCCGCGCCCTCGAGCACCTGCTCCAGAGTCCGTACGGCACGCGACCATTCGACGGTGGTCAGCCCCTTCATGCGGATGCCGCGTGAGATCACCGCACCGGGCAGCGCGGCCAGCACCGCACCGGCCTGCCGGGCATCGCGGTCCTCGACCTCGTCACCCCGGGTCCCGTACCCGTCCTCGAAGTCCAGTCGCAGATCCTGAATCGGCCGCTGCCGCAGCGTTTCCAGCACCCGTTCGAACACCCCGTCACCGGCCAGCTCGGTCAGCAGATCCTGCTGCTGCTCGGCCAATTCGACGGCCGCCGCGCCCCATACGCTCGGCAGCTCGGCCGTGGCATCGGCCGCGCACACGTACGCGGTGTGGATCGGCTGCCCCGCCCGATCGCCCGGGTAATGCCGGGCGAGCTCGGAATCGACTGCCTGCAACCGTGTTTCGATACCGGCCAGCACCTGCGGCGGTAGCGTCACGAACGAACCTCCTGATCGTCGAGGGTGAATCCGGACAGGATGCCGGTGTACTGCTTGGGCAGCGGGCGCGCGTACTCACCGCGCCCGGATTTGCGGAGCCCCATGGTGACCAGCGACTGCACCGTCAGCGTGGCGGCGGTGACGCCGTCGATCACCGGCACCCCGACCTCCCGGGTCAGGTATTCGCACAGGTCCGCCATGCCCGCGCAGCCGAGCACGATGGCATCGGAGTTGTCCGCGTGCACCGCTTCCCGGCAGGCGTCCGCGATCACGGTGCGCGCCTTGGGATCCTCCAGTTCCAGCACCGGGATCTCACACGCGTGCAGTCCGAAGCAGAACCGGTCCATGCCGTAGCGTTCCGCCAGTTCGGCCGCGCGCCCGATGGTGCGCGACAGCGTGGTCACCACGCTGAACCCGCGCCCCAGATGACTGGCCGCCTGCATGGCCGCCTCCGCGATGCCGATCACCGGGCCGCGCGCCAGCTCCCGCGCCGCATCCAGTCCCGGATCGCCGAAGCACGCGATCACATAGCCGTCCACGCCCTCGGCCTCCCCGCGCGCGATCTCCGCGAGCAGTCCGGGCACGGAAAGCGCTTCGTCGTAATGGCTTTCGATGGACAGCGGCCCCATCGTATTGGTGGCGCCCTCGATGATGGTGCCCGGCGCGGCGACAGCGCGGGCGCATTCCTCGGCGATGGCCGTCATGGACGCCGAGGCATTCGGATTGATGACGCGAATTCTCATGGACCTCACCGATTTTCGAGGACGGACGCCGGAATGCGCAGCGGTCCGCGGGTAGCGAACAGGAAGTAGAGAATCAAGCCGAGCGCACAACCGATGAACCAGCTGTACTGCGCGGCCGTGTACATGCCGGTGATGCTGCCCGACGTCAGGACCGGGAACACCGCCGCGCCCGCGCCGATCACCGTGGCGGCGACGGCGGCCGGGTTGTAACCCTTGCGGTACCAGTAGATTCCGCGCTCGGACATGCTGAACAGATCGTCCACCACCACCTTCTGCTTGCGCACCAGGTAGTAGTCGGCGATCAGCACACCGAACAGCGGCCCGATGAACGCACCCAGCGTTTCGAGCGTGTAGTGGATGACATCGGGATTGTTGTAGAGGTTCCACGGCGTGATGGCCACGGACCCGACGGCCGCGATCATGCCGCCCATGCGCCAGCTGATCTTCTGCGGGTTCACATTCGAGAAGTCGAAGGCCGGGGAGATGAAGTTGGCGACGATATTGATGCCGATGGTGGCGATGGTGAAGGTCAGCGCCCCCAGCACGATGGCGAAGGTGTTGTCGATGCGCGCCACCGTCGCGACCGGATCGGTGATGAGTTCGCCGTACACGGGAATGGTCAGCGACGCCGTCACCACGACCAGCAACGAGAACACCAGGAAGTTGACCGGCAGCCCGAGCAGATTGCCCTTCTTCACCGCCGCGAAGCTGCGCCCGTAGCGGGAGAAGTCACCGAAGTTCAGCATCGGCCCGGAGAAGTACGAGACCACCAGCGCGATGGCGCCCAGCATGACCGGCACCGCCGCCCAGCCGCTCTTGGTCACCGTCTGACCCATGCTCAGATCGATGCCGTCCCAGCCGGACTTCCAGATCAGGTAGCCGCACAGCACGAACATGACCACGTAGACGGCGGGCCCGCAGAAGTCGATGAACTTGCGAATCGATTCCATGCCGCGCCAGAACACGCACGCCTGCAACACCCACAGCAGCAGGAACGACGCCCACCCCAGTGCCGACAGTCCGAGGAACCCGTGATCGCCGACCACCGCGTACGGGGCCAGACCCGGGAACAGCTTGATCAGCACGACATCCAGGGCCGCCGAGGCGAGGAAGGTCTGAATGCCGTACCAGGCCACAGCGATCAGCCCGCGAATGATGGCGGGAATATTCGCGCCCAGCACGCCGAACGAGCTGCGGCACATGACCGGATAGGGCACTCCGGTCACCTGGCTGGGCTTGGCGACCAGGTTGCACAGCCCGTACACGATGGTGATGCCGACAACCAGCGCCACCAGCACCTGCCAGCTGTGCAATCCGAGGGCGAACAGGCTGCCGGCGGTCACGTATCCGCCGACGCTGTGCACGTCCGACATCCAGAACGCGAAAATGTTGTAGGTGCCCCAGGTCTGCTGTTTCAGGGGCGCGAGGTCTTCATTGGTGAGGCGGGGATCGTAGGCCGGCGCGGGTGGCCCCGCCGGGAGTGGCACCGCTTCGGTGACTGCACCGGGCGACGGCGGCGCAACTGTTTCGGGCATGTCGCACATCCGATCTCATGAGGTCCCGACCTTCGGGACGAGGTGTGCGAGAACCTATCGAGCGGGTATTGCCCGGGTATTTCCGGAACTATATATCTTCTGACCGGCCCGGATCGGCGAACAATCCGGTGTCGGTGGGCAGCTTCGACACTACTCCGTTGAGCCGCGCGTGATGCTCGTCGGCGGCCGCCAGCAACGCGTCGGCATCACGGGCCAGGAAGGCCGCCAGCTGCCGGCTGTGATCGGCCTGCAGGATCACCCGGTCGCTGGTGCTGGCGTGCACCATGGGCTGCACCGGTTCGGTGATGTTCCAGGCGTATTCGAGCATGTGCACCACGCGCGGCATGCCGGACGGCCGCACCAGGGCGAGATGGAAATTGCGGGTCTCGCGGTGATAGGCCACCGCGTTCTCGGTGAGCACCGCGCGCTCGAGCCGCGCATGGGTTTCGACCGCGATCCGATGATCCTCCTCGGTGGCCCGGTGCACGGCCGCCGCCAGCGCCGCGGATTCCAGGCTCTCCCGGACCACATACAGTTCCCGCAGCTCAGCGGCGGTGAGCAGGGTGACCTGGTAGCCGAAGTTGGGCCGATGCTCGACCAGGCCCTCGCCGATGAGCACCTGGAGCGATTCCCGCACCGGGATCGCGCTGACCGTGAACTGCCGGGCCAGTTCGCCCAGTGGTAGCCCGCCGCCCGGCGGGAGATTTCCCTCCAGAATCAGCCTGCGCAGTTCCGCGAGAATCTCGTGCTGCGAGTACCCGCGCTTGGCGTCCAGCGGGGGAGTGAGCTGCGGCAATCGCGGCAGGCGTGGTCGAGACGGCATCGGACCACCGTAAACCGTCGCCCGGTTTCAGACTCGGTGGTTCGGTTTCTGGGAGGTTTCAGAGTCCGTCGGCGTCGAAGCCGAGCGCCTTGAGCGAGAGCCGGTGCAGGGTTTCGCGTTCGGCGGGGGTGAGCCGGGCCATGAGCAGATCGGTGGCCTCGTCGATGCGGGCCTCGGTCCGCACCCGCTCGCGCTCCCCGGCCGCGGTGATGGCCAGCTGATACTTGCGCCGATCGTGCGGATCGCGGGTGCGGGTGACCTGACCGGCCTTCTCCAGGCTGTCGATCAGCCGCACCACCTCGCTGCGATCGATGCCCATGGCGTGTGCCATCTCCTGCTGCGAGATATCGCTGCGCTCGGCCAGATAGGTGAGCACCCAGTGCTCGCGCAGCGGCGTGCCGAGTTCGGCGTGCATCGCCTTGTGCAGCTTTCCGAGCGCGTAGATCGGGTAGCGCAGCAGTCCTCGGGGGTGGAAGTGGTCGTCGAGGGGCTGCGGGTCGTCGGTCACCTCCCGATCCTACCTATTGTTGAGTCGCTCAACGGTTGTTAGGCTCTGCAATTGAGCTGCTCATCAAAACTGAACTGACAACTGAAGGAGAGGTCCGATGACGCAAACGCGCACGGACAACACCGATCCCGCCGATCTGGCGCCTCCCGTCGATTCCGGCAAGATTCCCGCCCATGTCTGGCGCACCGCCTTCGTCGTCGTCTTCGGCGCGATCATGGGGATGCTCGACACCTCGCTGATCAATATCGGCCTGCACACCATCGGCGCCGACCTGCACGCACCGCTCGCCACCATGCAGTGGGTGGCCAGCGGATACCTTCTCGCCCTGGGGGTTTCGCTCACCGTCTGCGGATGGCTCGCGCGCCGCGTGGGCGTGGGGCGGCTCTGGTTGACGGCCTTGGCCGCCTTCACCGTCATCTCGGCTGCCTGCGCCCTCGCCGACACCGCGAATTGGCTTATCGCCCTGCGGATTCTGCAAGGACTCGCGGCGGGCGTCATGATCCCGGCCGGTCAGACCCTGCTCGGTCAAGCCGCCGGACCACAGCGCATGGGCCGCGTCATGGGTGTGGTCGGCGTCGCGGTGGTCGGCGCACCGGCCCTCGGCCCGACCATCGGCGGCCTGATGCTCGCCCACTGGAGCTGGCAGTGGCTGTTCCTCATCAATATCCCGTTGGGAATCATCGGTTTCGGTCTCGGCCTGCGCTACCTGCCACTGGGTCCGGGAACGCCCGGGCACCGCTTGGACATCGCCGGTGTGATGCTCGCCGGCGGCGGCGTCGCGGCAATCGTCTACGGCCTGACCGAGCTCGGCGAGGGCGGCGGTTCCGTCACCGCTGTATCGGTCTGGCTGCCAATGGTTCTCGGCCTGCTCGCCCTGGCCGGATTCATTGCCCGAGCAGTACGCAGTACCCGCCCGCTACTGGACGTCGGCATGTTCACCAACCGCGTCTTCGCGGCCGCGAACACCGCGGGCTTCTTCGCGGGCGCATCCATGTTCGGCGTAATGGTCCTGCTGCCCTTGTACTTCCAAGTCCTGCAAGGAACCAGCCTGATCCGCACCGGCCTCGCCCTGATCGCCTTCGGCGCGGGCGGCGCGGTCGCCCTCCCGATAGGCGGCCGCCTCACCGACCGCTACGGCGGCGGCGTCGTGGCCGTCGCCGGAAATCTCGTGGTGGCAATCACCGTACTGCCGTTCGTCTTCCTCCCCGCCGACGCGAACGCCCTGCTGGTGCAACCACTCCTGTTCGCCGCAGGCGTAGGCACCGCCCTGGCGAGCACCCCATTGGTCTCGGCCGCCTACGCCGCCGTCCGCCCCGACCAGCTCCCCGACGCCACCGCCTTCGTCAACATCCTCCAGCGCGTAGGCGGCGCGATAGGCGTAGCGGTGATAGCCGTGATCCTCTCGCGCACAACAGCATCGGACACCGATCCCATTACCGGCTATCACCTGTCCTTCGCCGCAGTCGCCCTGCTCTCGCTCGCCGCCGCAGTGGCCTCCGTGCTGCTCCGCAACCGGCAGCGCGCGTGATCCGGTTCGTCGCGACGTCCGCCGACCTGATCAATACAGTGTCAGCGTGAGTGATTCGGTATTCGAGATCGACCCGGCCCGGACGGCGCAGCCCGGCAGCCGGGTCGATCGCGGGAAAGGGCTACGGGCCATCGGGCTCTGGCTGGGGGCGGGGCTGGTCGCCGTGCTGACCGTGGCTGCCGTGGGTGGCGTGCTCGTCACCGTGATCGGTGCACGGCATTTCACGAGTCTCGGTTCCGGTGGCAGCATGCTCGATCCGATGGCCATGAACCTGCTCAGCTTGCTGGTGACGGCACCGCGCCGTCTGCTGCTGGTGGCACCGTTGGCTGTCGGCGTGGGATTCGCGGTGGCGGCGGGCGGCTCGCTGTCGGTAGTGCCCGCATCGAGTATTCGGGAGCGTCGTCTATCGCTGCTGATGCCCATTGCGGTGGTGCTGGGCGCTGCTGTCGGGGCGCTGTACTGGTGGATCGCCATGATGGTCACCGAATGGACCGCGCTTTCGGCCGCCCGGCGTAGTGACGACTTCAGCGAGAACGCCTACCGCCACTACGCCGCACAGCTCGTTGATCCATCGAATGTCACGTGGTCGCTGGTGTTTTCGGTGTTGATCGCCGCGGCGGTCGGGGCGGCACTGGTTCTCGCGCGACGGATCCGTCCAGCAGCCACCCGCCCGGCGCGCATACGCCGGGCGGTGGTCTGTGCGGTGGTGCCGCTAGCGCTGTCGGGTGCCGTCCTCGCGCTGCACGCGGATTCGGTCTATCACGACCTACTGCGGGATCTCGGAGCCGAAGCCCTCGAGTGAGAACGCTATCCGGCGGTGCGGACGGTGAGGTCGTCGAGCAGGATCATGACTTCGCCCTCGTGTTTGACGACCTCTGTCACGCGGATCTTCAATCCGGTGAGGGTGGCGTTCGAAAGGGGTTGTGGGAGGGCGGTTCCGGCGCGGTGCCAGTCGCGGTCGGCGGTGAGCTTGCCGAGCTGGACTTCCTGCTGGGTGCCGTCTTCGCCTTGCAGCTGGGCCGATACCTGGATCGCGGCGTGCGGGGAGCGGACCCACAGGTCGAGGCCGGTGGTGTCGCCCTTGACGGTGAACGCCTGGCCGGGCTTGGCGGCCAGTTCGATCTCGGTCCGGTCGGTGGCCTTGCGGACCAGGAGGGCGAGGGCTCGCACATCCTCGCCCGCGACACCGTCCGCGTAGACGCCCGGCTCCTTGGTGGGCGCGCCTTCCTTGAACGTCGTGACATGGGTGTGGGTCGCCGCCTCCCCGGCGACCTCCCACTTGTCCTTGTTCTCGAAGTCGTCCAGGAGCACCTCGACCGACATTTCCCCGCCGTCCCTTCGTATTCGTGCTGAAGCTCAGGGAAACCCTACAAGCCGAGCGCCGCTCGTGGTCTGCCGTACGGCATCGGATGGGTTGCGTGCGGGTGTCAAGCAGTCGATGTGACCCCCGTTGGCGGCGGGGTCGACCAGCTGGCGCAGCGCATCGACGGCGTCGCGCGGCGGGCGACGTACCCGGCCACGACGCCTGCCAACCGGCTGCGAACAATCGGAGCAATCCGATTGTCCCGCAGCCGCTTACGACGTGGCCGTTGCATCCCGACATCGCCGGGCAGACCTACATCGCCGACCTGATCACCGGGCTGCTGTGACCCCGGCGGCGTCGAGGGCGGCCAGGTAGCCGAACACCATGGCGGGTCCGATGGTCGCGCCGGGCCCGGCGTAGGTGTAGCCCATCACCGGTGAACTGGTGTTTCCGGCCGCGTACAGGCCCTCGATGACCGAGTTGTCGGCGCGCAGGGCGCGCGCGTACTCGTCGGTGTCGATGCCGCCCTTGGTGCCCAGATCACCGGGCACCATGCGCGCGGCATAGAACGGCCCGTTGGTCAGCTCGCCCAGGCTCGGGTTCGGCTTGTTGGTGAGATCGCCGTAGTAGTGGTCGTATTTGCTGACGCCACGGCCGAAGTCGGGATCGGCGCCGGCGCGGGCGTGCGCGTTGAACCGGGTGACGGTCGCGGCGAGGGCGTCCGCCGGGACGCCGATCTTGCCGGCCAGCTCTTCGATCGTGTCCGCCTTGACGAGGGCGCCGGACTCGAACCAGGAGCGGGGGAGCGGTTGCCGCCCCGGAATGCCCGCGAACACATAGCGATTGCGGTAGGTCTGATCGAAAATCAGCCAGGCGGGCAGGTTTTCGGCCGGACCGTCGCCCTGACCGTATGCGCCGCCGAACATGCGGTGCGTGGCCTCCACATACGGCAGCGATTCGTTCATGAACCGCACCCCACGCGCATTGATGATAATGCTGCGCGGCAGTGAGCGTTCCGCGAGCGCGAACCAGGTGCCCTTCGGCTTCGGCAGCGGAATCGACGGCGCCCACCAGGCATCGCCCATGAACGAGACCGTCGCGCCGATGCGCAGCGCGGCATTGATGCCGTCACCGGTATTGGTTTCCGCGCCGAGCGCATAGTCGGCGGAAACCGGTGCACGATGGTACTTTTCGCGCATCTCCGCATTGTGGTCGAAGCCGCCGCAGGCAAGTACGACGCCGCGGCGGGCGCGCAGAGTCATTGTTGCGCCCCGGCTTTCGAGGACGACACCGACGACGCGGTCGTTCTCGGTGATCAGTTCGGTCATGGCGGTGTTCAAGCGCACCGGGACGCCGGCCGCGCGCACACCCATCATGAGCTCGGCCATGAGCGCCGACCCGAAACCGATCAGCTGCTGGCGGCGGATCTTGCCCAGGATGGTGCGTCCGAGGATCTTGAGACCGGCCACCGGGCCGCGCCAGTGCCGCAATCCGGTGCTGAGCCAACGGTAGTCGCCCTGCTTGACGATGACGCCCAGCGGCGATTCGGCGTAAGGCGGGTGCAGGGTGGCGAAGTCGCCCGACAGCTCGCGCGCATCGAAAGCCACCGGCTCGCAAGACCTTCCGCTGGCCAGTCCGCCCGGCGACTCCGGCAGGTAGTCCGAGTAGCCGCGCACCCACTCCAGTCGCAAAGCCGAATTCTCCATGAGGAATTCGAGCGCTTCCGGCCCGCGATCGATGTAGGCGTCGATCTTCTCGCCATCGACGTGCCCGCCCACAATGTGTTCGAGGTAGGTCCGTGCCGCCTCGAGGCTGTCTGCCGGAGCATCGCGCCGCAGCACCGAGTTCCCCGGAATCCACACCCCGCCGCCGGACCGTGCCGACGACCCACCCCAGTACCGGGACTTCTCCACAATGACGGTGCTCAACCCGTGCCGAGCCGCCGTGATGGCGGCGGCCATCCCGGCCGCCCCCGATCCGACGACAATCAGATCGACGGTCTCGCCCGCCGTGCTGTCCTGGTCCATGATCTCTGTTCTCTCTGTGTTCTCTTGCCGCAGAATCATATTGCGGACGGTTAGCCGTTCGCGCGCCAGCGATCGTCGAGCACGGCGGCCAGCGCCCCCTCCACGCACACGGCCAGCGAAGCGCCCTGCTTATCCCCACTGCGCAGCCACTGCAGATACCCGAACTCGGCCGCCGCCAGCATGAGATGCACCAGCAACCCCGGATTGCTGTCGGTCTCCGGATCGCGCGACATGCGCTGCGCCACAAGCTCGACGAGCCGTCCGCGATGCTCGGAGGTGATCAGGGCCACCCGGTCGAGCAGATGCGGGGCGCTGCGGAACGCCGCCCGCCACTGCTCCAGATCGGCGGTCTCCAATGTGGTCGACCGCGTCATGATCGACTGCGCCAGAGCAACATCCGCAGGCTCCGCCCCCGGCCGCTCCTCCAACAGCCCCGCGATCCCCGCCCCGCCCTCCCGCACCGGATCCAACAGCAGATCCTCTTTGCTCCGCACATGCCGGAAGTACGTGCTCGGCGAGATCCCCGCCGCCGCCGCGATCTGCTCCGTGGTGACTTCGTCGAACCCATTGCGCGCGAACAACTCGAAGGCCGCCCGCTGAATCTCCGCCCGAATCTGCTTGCGCTGACGCTCTCTCAGTGACACATCTGCGAGTATCTGCTTGTGTGACAGTAACTGTCAAGAGTGGAACCACTGTCATTCAAGGACTCGCTCCCGGACCCTGCCGGGTCGACCAGGCTAGGCGGGAGCCGCCCCCAGCGTATTGAGGGCGTCCGCCAATTCCTTTTCCTCGTAGGCGAAGTGGGCTTCCAGTGCTGCTGCCAGCACTTCGAGCTCCGCGGCCAGCTCGAGCGGATCGCTGTGCCCGGGCACGAAGCGCTCGACCAGCTCCGCGATCCCCTCCTGGATCCGCGCCACCTTCCGGTGTTCCGCGCCGAGCAGCTCCAGCGTCGGCGCGAGCCCTGGGAAGCGCTGTGCCAGCTGGGGAAACGCGCCCATGCTCTCGCCGGTGTGATGCTTGGTCAGCGCGGCGCAGAACTCGACACAATGCGTGCGCATCCGAAGTCCGAGTCCCGGCTGAGGTTTGCCGATCGCGTCCCCATGGCCGTCGGCCAGGGCGTGCGCCTGCTCCAGCAGCGCCGCGAGCTCACCGCGCAGCCATTCGTGCACCTCGATGACGAAGTCCCCCAACCCCTTCACTCGTTCGACCCCGTCCGCTGGATCGATCCGATGCAGCACTACCACGGGTATTTCGCGCGTCGTCTGTGCCTGGTACTCGCCGTATCCCGGTGCCAGCGAGACGATCTCGGCGAATAGCCGATCTCGTTCGGCCCCCTGTGGAATCGCTGCGATGGCCTCGTACGTCTCCGCCCCGACTTCGACGGTTACCCGTGGATTCTTCCGAATATTGTGGAACCAGCCCGGATTCGACGTGCTGCCACCCGCTGATGCCACCACGACGTTCCTGCCGTGCACGCTCAAGAAGCCCAGTGGACTGGTTCGCTGTTCTCCGGTTCGTGCGCCGATGGTGGTGAGCAATGCCAGCGTCGATCCTTCGAACATTCCGCCGACGCGTCCGCTGTTCGCGCGGAACTCGTCGATCACAAACTGTTGAAACTGATTCATGCGGATCCTTTGCCGAGGGGAGAGATTCCGATCGGAGGCGCAGCACCACAGCAGGATTCGGCAATTCAGGATTCAGCAGACTCGCGAGCCAACGAAGGCGGACACACCTGTCCCAGGAATGGGGGAGAGGGAATCGACAGCGGAATCCGCTAGGGAATGTCGATCTGAGTGTGGTGGCTGAAGTAGCCGTAACCTCCGTGAGTAGGCCCATCTGGGGCGCACCGGCAAACTAACACCGATCATCGATCGCCCGCAACCTGTCAACACCCACGCCCCATCCGGCGATCTTGGTGATGTGCAGGTTTATCGCAGCATGTGCGCCGAATTCGATTCCCTCCGCCTCGGCATTCCCCCTATTCCCGAGTGCTTCATGCCGTCGCTGCGGCGAGTGAGCAACTGGGCGTACGCAACTCGCGACATCTCGCCGATCGGCATGTACATGTTCGACGAGTATCACGACGAGGTGGTGGAGGGTCAGGGCGACTACGTGGCCGTCTGTCATGCCGGCCACGGCAGCAATTCCTATGCCATCACCTATCACCTGGTGCTCGGATCCCTTGCGCTGTACGCGCAGGCGGGATTCGGTGGCATCTACGAGGATCCGGTGGTCGACGCGGCCAAGGTGCGACGCATGTTCAACGCCTGCGCATTTCTGGCCGACGCCGCCGCGGCCGAGCCGCGCTGTCCGAACTATCGACTCATCGCCCTCTACAGCAATTTTCGCGGCGTGCGCTACCGCTGGCGGAAACTCCCCGGGCCGGTCGTGTGCCCTGGATCGCGCGCACCGATCGCGGTGCCTTCCGATCGACTCGCCGAACCGGAGCAGGCCGATCCACTCGCCGACTTCGGCGCGGTGGCCCGAGCCCTCCAACTGCATCAGCCCTGCCATGGTCAGCCGCCCGCCCCTGGGTGTTGACCAACCGCTGATGTGTTGAGAGTCTTTGGATTCCATCGACTCACATCCGGCGGGAGTATCCGGCATGGCCGAAAACGACAGCGCGACCCCCTATTCGACGATCACCTACACGGTCGACGAGGCCATCGCCACCATCACCCTTGCCCGCCCGCACGCCCGCAACGGCTTCACCCTCACCATGGCCGACGAACTGGGCGCGGCGATCACCGCAGCCGACCAAGATAACGAAGTCCGAGTAATCCTCCTCACCGCAGAAGGCGACTACTTCTGCGTAGGAATGGATTTCGACGACCCCACCATCGGCGACTTCACCGACCCGGCCTGGGAAGAACCCTCCACCCGAGTGGTCCGCCCCATGACCAACTCCAACAAACCGGTCATAGTCGCCTTCCAAGGCCCAGCCGTAGGCGTCGGCCTGTCCATGACCCTCCCCGCCGATTTCCGCCTGGCCACCGATTCCGCCCGCTTCGGCTTCGTCTTCGCCCGCCGCGGCCTCTTCCCCGAAGGCGGCTCCACCTGGTTCCTCCCCCAACTGGTGGGCTTGGCCAAAGCCAAGGAATGGATGCTCACCGCCCGCCTCTTCACCGCCCAGGAAGCCCTGTCGGCCGGCCTCCTGACCAGCCTCCACACCCCCGAAGACCTCCTCCCCGCCGCCTACGCCCTGGCCCGAGACCTCGCCACCAACATCGCCCCCACCTCCGCAGCCCTCATCCGCCGAGCCCTCGTAGCCATGACCGCCCACGGCACCCCCGAAGCCGCCTTCGCCCTCGACAAGAAATCCATCCCCCACGCCTCCACCACCCCCGACCTGGCCGAAGGCATCTCCTCCTTCCTCCAGAAACGCCCCCCGAAATTCACCGGCGTAGCCGCCACCGACCTCCCCGACCTGGAGGACTGGCTCGCATAGCGAGCCGGCTCGCGCCAGTTCAGGGGTGTCGTGGCCCTCGATTCGGATGCGCATGCTGCTGCAGTCGATCAGACGGAGGCCCACGCAGCGCGGACGTGGTGCAGCGCCTGGGCGGCGGTGACGGTCAGCCGGGTCTGATTGGAAAGTTCACGCAGCCACAGTTTTTCGTCCGGTGGGGTAGCGAAGAGGGCGGGCGCGGGATAGCGGTTGGTGGGGCCGAAACGGCGGAAGAGCTCTGCGGCCTCACTGTTGATCGCGCCCACATCGGCGAGCAGTTTCAGGTCGAACAGATCTCGCGATGCGCCGCGGCTTGCCCATGCCACCGTCTTCCAGGCGGCGAAGGCGGGTGTGGTGGGCACGAGGAGGTGAGCCGGGGGAGCATCGGTGTAGCGCTGTACTATCTCGCGGCGCTCGGTTGGCCACTGCGAATACCCTGTGCGGCTGAGTAATTGGATGCGCACGGCGGTTCCGTCCGGGGTCGAGAGGATGGCCGGTTGCGTGTCGTGGACGGTGGTCAGCGGTGGCTGCCAGGTGGCGCCCGGATATTCGCGGCGGAGCTCTGTCACCAGAACTCGGTGGAGATCCTCGGCCGTCCGCTGTCTGTTGTCGAGTGCGATCAGATCGATGTCCTCCGACAGCCGCCCGGCGGGAATGACTGTGCGAGACAACGCTGTTCCGCCGAAGTAGAGGATTCGATCGCCGGCGTGTTTGCTGAGGGCGCCCAGGAGATGCGAAATGAGGTGGTCGCGTCGGACTTGCGCTGGAGCGACGCCGAACTGGTCGGCTACGGACTGCGCATCATGATCGGTCAACCATTCGACGTGGCTCCGAGCAAGCGGTCGAGGGTGGGCTTGCGACGTTGGCGGGCGGCGAGATCGGCGAGCAGGTCGCGGTCCGCCCGAGGTAGCAGGGCACGGGCGGCTTCGCGCGCCGCGTCGGGTAGTCGTCCGAGTTCGGGTCGCGCGGCCAGGTCCAGAATGGTCTGCTCGATGGTCGTAACCCAGCCGGTACCCAATTCCCAACTGTGCCTTTGGATATCGAGTACTTGAACATCGCGGCGAACGAACAGCACGGTGGCTTTTCGGTCGGCGAGGTGCAGAATGGGCCGGTGCCGGTGGGCGGCGACAACCGCTACGCCAACCGCGCGCGGTAGTGCTCCGTAGATCCGGGCCGCCGACAAACCCATGAGCGCTACAGTCTCGATGCCTTCGTCCGAGGCCGCGATACCGAGTGCCGTGGGCTCGAGCTCGGGTAGCCAGGACTGTCCGATGCGGTCATCCGGGACAGCGGCGTAGTAGCCGGTGGCCAGCCGATGCAGTGCGCCCGCGCGGGCAAGCCGAGCGAACTCCGGTCGTGGGTGGGCGTAGATCCCGGCCGCGTCGCGAGGGCGGAGAACCCGGAGTGGACGCCGCAGCAGTTCTGCCGGGACTCGCGCTGTGGTTCTCGTTGTCACTGTCACCTCCGTAGGGTTGAAGCCTACGCTCATGCCAATCACATCCGCAGCAGTACGCGGGATTACGCTGGTCGGTATGCCGCGGCTGTTGATCATTCACCACACGCCCTCACCGCATATGCAGGAGATGTTCGAGGCGGTGGTGGCGGGGGCCACCGATCCGGAGATCGAGGGGGTGGAGGTGGTGCGGCGGGCTGCGTTGGGGGTGACGGCCAGTGATGTGCTCGAGGCGGATGGGTATGTGCTGGGGACGCCGGCCAACCTGGGGTATATGTCGGGGGCGTTGAAGCATGCGTTCGACACCATTTATTACCCGTGCCTGGATTCCACGACGGGTCGGCCGTTCGGGTATTACATGCACGGGAATCAGGGGACCGAGGGGGCCGAGCGGGGGGTCGAGGGCATTACTGCCGGGCTGGGGTGGGAGAAGGTGGCCGCGCCCGTGATCGTTTCGGGGCCGCCGGGCAAGGCGGATGTGCAGCGGTGCTGGGAGTTGGGGGCTACGGTTGCCGCGCAGTTGATGGTCTGATTCCCCCGAATTCTGGTGGCTGACGGATTTGCCGCCCTTACCGTCATACTCGGAGTCGACGTGTCGGGAGTGGGAATGAGGTGACGGCCGCCGTGGAGGCGCAGGATTCGGGTATCCGCCGTATCGGGTTGGTCGAAGACCATGAGTCGGTGGCGATGGGATTGGCGGCCATGCTGGCGCCGGAAGCCGATCTGGAATTGGTGAGCACGGCGGGCACGGTGGCGGAATTGCTTTCTGGTGCACCGCAATTGGATCTGGTGGTGTTGGATCTGCGGCTCGCCGACGGGTCTTCGCCGGAGGACAATGTGCGGGCGCTGCGCGACCGGGGGATCGAGGTGCTGGTGTTCACCGGGGCGGACAATCCGTTCCTGGTGCGGTCTGCCGCCCGGGCGGGCGTGCTGGGTGTGGTGCGCAAGTCCGAGGATGTGCCGACCGTGGTGGCGGCGGTGCGCGCCGCGGCCCACGGCGAACAGGTGGTGACCACCGACTGGGCGGCCGCCATCGACGGTGACCCGCAGCTGTCGGATGTGGGGTTGAGCAAGCGACAGCAGGAGGTGCTGACGCTGTACGCCTCCGGCGAGAAGGCGTCGCGGGTGGCGCGCATGACCAAGCTGTCGGAGCAGACGGTCAACGACTACCTCGGGCGAATCCGGCAGAAGTACGCCGATGCCGGGCGTCCCGCACCCACCAAAACCGATCTGTACAAGCGCGCGGTCGAGGACGGGTGGCTGCCCGTGCCGGAACGGCGTCCCCGGGCATGACCGCAACCGGCGCAGTCGACACCGCGCCCGCACAGCGTTCGATCTCCGCGGTCGCGGCGTTTCTGCCACGAATGATGCGCGGCGGCATCACGGTCGCCGAAGATCCGGCCACCGCCGCCTACGACCGGATCATGCGACGCCTCGGCATCTCCATCGGCATTGCCGGGATGATCGTCGGCGGTGTCGAACTGCCCGAGATCGCACAGCAGGGCCGGCTGGCGCCCGGCTGGTGGACGATCGCGGCGATGGTCTTCACCTTCGGCTGGTATCCGATCCTGGCCGTGGTGTCGGCCGTCGCCGGGTCGCGGGCCATTCGATTCGTATCCGGTTGCGGCGCACTCAGTCACCTGCTGGTGCTGGCGAGCATTCCGTTCGTGCTGGAAGCGCACACGGTGGATTCGTCCACGGTGTGGCCGTACCGGGTGACGGCCCTGGCGGTGACGGCCGCCGTGCTGGCCTGGCCGACCCGGCTCACCGTCGCCTATCTGCTGGTGTCGGCGTCGTCGGCGGCGCTGGCCACCGTCTACACGGTCGCGGACATCACGCCCACGCTGGTCGTCGAGAACTTCCTGCGCTCAGCGGGTTTGGCGGCGCTGTTCGTCTGGTGCGGCACCGCCGCGACCGGTGCGGCCGCCCGCGTCGACCGTGAATCCGCGATCGCCAGCCGTCGCGCCGCCGCTCAGGCCGCGGCCCAGGCGCGGGATCGCGAGCGCGCCCGTTTCGCCGCGCTCATCCACGATGCCGTGCTTTCGACCCTGCTCGAAGCCTCCCGTGCCGGAACCTCTTCCGATGTGCTGCGCCGGCAAGCCGAACGCACCCTCGAGCAGTTGGAGGAGGTGCGTGGCGACGTCAGCGATCCCGATCTGCTCGATGCCCGCTCGGCGGTGCTGTTCCTGCGCTCGGCGGTGCAGGAGGTGAATCCGGGTATCCGGTTCGCCACCCGCACCTGGCCCGGCTACGACGACCTGCGCATGCCGGTGCATTCGGCGAGCACCATCGCCGCCGCGCTCACCGAGGCGGTGCGCAACAGCCTGCGCCACGCGTCCCTGCCCGGTCGTGAAGTCCGCCGCACCGTGACGGCCACCGTCAGCGCGGGCAGCATTCGCATCGTATTCACCGATGACGGAGCGGGTTTCGACCTTGCCGCGGTCTCCGCCGACCGGCTCGGCATCTCCATGAGCATTCTCGGCCGTATGCGGCAGTTGGCCGGTGGCTCGGCGTTCGTGGAATCCCAGCCGGGGGAGGGCACCACGGTGACTCTGGTGTGGGGTGGCGATGGTTCCCGTTGACACCCGCCCGGCGGAACTGGACCCCCGGTTCGGCCTGCGCGACCTGCTCGGCTTGCGCGGCCGCACCGCCTGGCTGTTCCTGCTGATTCTGGAAGCGACCATCGCGCTGTACATGCTCCGGCATGTCGGGCAGTCGCCGATGTGGGCGGCGCTGCTGGGCATGGCGCTCATGCTGGCCGCGGGTGCGCTGGTGCTGGTGATTCCGGTCGATCCGCTGCCGCTGCCGGTGGCGTTGTTCGCCGCGGCGGCAGCACCTTTGGCGACGGCTTTGACGGTCATGAGCCCGTCGCCGGACCATGTCCATCAGTCGGTGTGGTCGGCGTTCGCGTCTTCCTATGTCTTCGCGGTGCTCGTGCTGCGCGGCCGGGTTCGCACGGCCTGGGCGGGCGTGGCCGGGGTCGCGGGCGTGCTGGTTCTGGCCGGAATCGGGCAGCAGCTGCCCTCGCGCACCGTCGCGGGCACGCTCGTCCCGGTCGGAACGGTCGCCGCCATCTCGGTTTTCGCGGCTGTCATGCGACCCATGCAGCGTTCGCTGCGCATTCTGCGCGAGGACGCCATGATGCGGGCCGCAGCGGAGGCGACAATGGCCGCCGCCGACAGTGAACGCACCCGGCAGCTGGCCCGCCTGGATCGAGTGGCCCGCCCCATCCTGGAACGCATTGCCGACGGTGTGGAACTGACCGCCGCCGAACGCGAGGAATGCCGGCTCCTGGAAGCCGAACTGCGCGACGGCCTGCGCGCACCTCAGCTCGTCACCGATGAACTCAGTGGCGCGGCTCGCGGAGCTCGCGGTCGCGGCGTCGAGGTGATACTGCTCGACGACGGCGGTTTCGCGGGCGTCCCGGAGTGGGTGCGAAAACGCGTAATCGATGCCGCCACAAAGGAATTGGATGCCGCCAACGCTGGTTCGGTGACGGTCCGCGTGCTGCCCCTGGGCCGCCGCGTCCTGGCCACCGTGCTCGCGCAGTCGCCGGAACACGACCGCCGCACAGACATCGACACCGACGGCAAGGTCACGGTCTGGGACGACTGACGGCCGCAACGCTCACGGGGTGTCGCAGCGCCCCGGCCCGCCTCGCTTCATCTGATCGCGCAGCGCGTTCTGCACCGCCGACCCCAGCCAGGAGTTCAGCGACTGCCCGCTCTGCGCGGCCGCGTCCTCGGCGCTGGCCTTGAGCTTCTCGACCAGCCGCAGGGTGACGCGGCTGATATCGCCGGTCATCTCCTCGAAGCTGGGCTGGCGATCCTCGTCCTCGCCAGGGGTCTTGCGGACGTCCACGTGCGCGTCGGCGCCGTTGACCGACACGTGCACCGTGCGATCGGTGAGCGTGGCATTGACCTCGCCCGCCAGATCGGACAGTGCCGCCAGCAGCACCAGCCGCGCCGAGTTCTCGGTGGCCGCGGCCAGGGCCGCCGCGGTGGCCTGCGTTTTCTCATCGCCGAGCGCAGCCGCGGCGACGAGGTTCGCGCGCAATTGATCGGTGTACTTGTTCAAATCCATGACACCAGTGTGGCGTCACATCTGACATCACGCCAGCAAAGTTTTGACGTCATGATCAGCAAAGCGGCGCGAATCACCGTCGCCTGCGGGTCGCTTCGGGTATAACGATGCAAATGTCGCTCAGGTGACGCTGTAGCCTTCTGACTATGACGAACGGCGAATCGACGCGAACCGAGCTGCACGCGTCCGGCACAGTAGGTGTCGCGATGGTGACCCCCTTTACCGCCGAAGGCAAGCTCGATGTCGATGCGGGCGTCGCGCTCGCCGCCAAACTGGTCGACGGTGGCGTCGATCTCCTCGCCATTTCCGGCACCACCGGTGAATCGCCCACCACCACCGAGTCGGAGAAGTTCGACCTGCTGCACGCCGTCGTCGACGCGGTCGGCGACCGTGCCACCGTCATCGCCGGCGCGGGCACCTACGACACCGCGCACAGCATCGAATTGGCCCGCAATGCCCAGCGCGCCGGGGCGCACGGCCTGCTCGTCGTCACCCCGTACTACTCGCGTCCCACCCAGGACGGCATCTTCGCGCACTTCACCGCGATCGCGGATGCCACCGACTTGCCGGTGACGCTCTACGACATTCCGCCGCGCTCGGTGGTGCCCATCGCCTCCGACACGATCCGCCGGCTGGCCGAGCATCCGCGCATCGTCGCGGTCAAGGACGCGAAGGGCGATCTGAACGCCGGCGCCGAGCTGATCGCCGAGACCGGGCTGGCCTTCTACTCCGGTGACGATGTGCTGAACCTGCCGTGGCTGTCCATCGGGGCGACCGGATTCATCAGTGTCATCGGTCATCTCGTGCCGGAGCGGCTGCGCGCCCTCGTCGACGCCTACCGCGCCGGTGAGGTGCAGCGCGCGCGTGAAATCAATGTCTCCATGATCCCGCTCAACCGTGCGATGGCCCGTCTCGGAGGTGTCGCTATGACCAAGGGTGCGCTGCGTTTGCTGGGTGTCGAAACCGGGGAACCCCGTCTGCCCCAACTCATGCCGAGCCAAGATCAACTCGATGAACTCGCGGTGGATCTGCGCGCGGCCGGAGTCCTTGCATGACGGGGCCCGCGGAGGAGAAGCAGGTGACCTCGACTCGTCGCCCGCGCCGTACGGCGTCCCGCGCGGCGGGTGCGCCCGCCCCGGCGGCGGAGACGTCCAAGGCCGTGGCCGAGAAGGTCGCCGCCCCGGCGGAGAAGGCCGCTGCACCGGCCGAATCGGTTGCGGCGCAGGCCGATACGACGTCCACCCGCGGTGGTAAGACTGCCTCGGCGCGGTCGGAGAAGGCCAAGGCCGAGGAGTCCGCGCCCAAGTCCCGGCAGGGTGATCGCAACCGTCGTGGCGGCGGTCGTGGCCGGCAGGGCGGCGGGCGTGGCGATCGCAGCGAGAACACCGCACCGCCGCAGCGCGATCCGCACGCCATGAGCACCCCGCCCAAGGCCCCCAAGGGTGGCCTGCGCGTTTTCGCGCTCGGCGGCATCGGCGAAATCGGCCGCAATATGACCGTTTTCGAATACGGCGGCAAGCTGCTGATCATCGACTGCGGCGTGCTGTTCCCCGAGGACCAGCAGCCCGGCGTCGACCTGATCCTGCCCGACTTCGGTCCCATCGAGGACCGCATGGACGATATCGCCGCGGTCATCCTCACCCACGGGCACGAGGATCACATCGGCGCGGTGCCGTTCCTGCTGCGCCTGCGCCGCGACATTCCGGTCGTGGGCGCGAAGTTCACCCTCGCCCTGGTCGCCGCGAAGTGCCGCGAACATCGCTTGCAGCCCAAGCTGATCGAGGTCATCGAGGGCCAGCGCACCGAGCACGGGCCGTTCGACTGCGAGTACTTCGCGGTCAACCACTCCATCCCGGATGCCATCGCCGTCGCCGTGCGCACGCCCGCGGGTCTCGCGCTGCACACCGGTGACATCAAGCTCGACCAGCTGCCCCTGGACGGCCGTCTCACCGACCTGGCCGGTTTCTCGCGGCTCGGCGACGAGGGCGTGGACCTGTTCCTGGTCGACTCCACCAATGCCGAGGTGCCCGGCTTCGTCACGCCCGAGCGTGAGATCGGCCCGGTGCTCGACAATGTGATCGGCAAGGCCAAGGGCCGGGTCATCGTGGCCTCCTTCGCTTCGCACGTGCACCGCATCCAGCAGGTGGTGGAGGTGGCGCAGCGCTACGACCGCCGCATCTGCTTCGTGGGCCGGTCCATGGTGCGCAATATGCAGATCGCGCAGGATCTCGGCTACCTGAATGTGCCGGACGGCCTGGTGGTCGATCTGGATCAGGCCGCGAACCTGCCGGTGCACAAGCTGGTGCTCATCTCGACCGGTTCGCAGGGTGAGCCGCTGTCGGCGCTCTCGCGCATGGCGCGCGGCGACCATCGCCAGATCAATATCCGCGCCGACGATCTCGTGGTGCTGGCGTCCTCGCTGATTCCGGGCAATGAGAACGCGGTCTTCGCGGTCGTGAACGGCCTGGCGCGCCTCGGCGCGACGGTCGTGACCCAGCAGAACGCGAAAGTCCATGTCTCCGGCCATGCTTCGGCCGGTGAGCTGCTCTACCTGTACAACGCGGTGCGGCCCACCAATGCCATGCCCGTGCACGGCGAATGGCGGCACCTGCGCGCCAATGGCGCGCTCGCGGTGGCCACCGGCGTGCCGGAGGAGCGGGTGGTGCTGGCGGAGAACGGCGTTGTGGTCGATCTGGTGGACGGCATCGCCTCCATCACCGGCCGGGTCCCGGTCGGCCAGGTGTATGTGGACGGCCTCTCGGTCGGCGATGTCGGCGAATCCACCCTCTCCGATCGCCTGGTGCTCGGCGAAGGCGGCTTCATCTCCATCACCGTCGCCGTCGACTCCACCACCGGAAAGGCCATCAGCGCACCGGAACTGCACGGGCGCGGCTTCTCCGACGATCCGGACGCCCTCGACGATGCCCAGGAGCTGGTCGAAGCCGAACTGCGCCGCCTGGCCACCGAAGGCGTCACCGACACCCACCGCATCGCGCAGAGCGTGCGCCGGGTGGTGGGCCGCTGGGTCGCCGAGGTCTACCGCCGCCGCCCGATGATCGTGCCCACGGTCATCGGCGTCTAGCTGCGAAGCTCGAAAAACGAAGCGCCCCAGTAGCTTCCGCTGCTGGGGCGCTTCGTTGTCGTGGAGGACTACACGAGTCCGATCACTCCTGGCAGGCGGCGGAGTCGAGCTTGGCGGACTGCACGATGGTGCAGGCGAAGGCGTGGTCGACCTTCCACTCGTTGCCCTCGGCGACGAAGGCGACGGTGGCGTTCTCGACCGGCTTCCCGGCGATGGTGAGTTTCGCGTCGGCGGTGAGTTTGCCGTCCTTGGGCTGCCCGACGCTGACGATCTCGACGGTGACGTCGTTCTGCTTGGCGGCGTCGACGAGCTTGGTCACCAATTGCGGGTCCTGCCCGGCGTTCTCGACCCATTCGACCTTGGTCTTGGGGTCGATGGAGGCGTCGAACGCCTTGGTGATCTTCTCGTTCAGTTCGGCCACGGTCGGCGTGGCCAGGTTCGGCGCGGCCGTGGTGGACGGCGCCGGGGCGGCGACCTGGCTCTCGCCGTCGGTGCCGCCGTCGAAGGCGGTGGTGCCCGGCGTGGTCGTGTCGTTCGAGCCGCACGCGGTCACGGCGAGCGCCGAGCCGGCCAGCATGAGGGCGGCGGTGACGCGGAACAGGGTGTGCTTCAACGGAATTCTCTCCTGGGATGAGGCGGGATCAGGACTCGTAGCCACTGGTGCAGTTCCAGTGCGTGATGGTGGCGTCACCGTTGTTGCGGTTGAGCGCCTGTTTGCGCGCCGTGCGCAGATTGCTGGCCGCCCCGAAGGTGTAGGTGCCCTTGGCCCGCGAGTACGCGACCGCCCCGCAGCCGTTGGAGAACCGCGCCACCACCTTGCAATCGCTGCGATTGCATTCGCCGATCGCCTGCGAGGCGGCCGAGGCGGCGTCGGGAAAGTCCGACGACCAGCCGATCTTGCCGGCCGACGACGAGAACGCGATGGCCCCGTAATTGGTGGCATAGGCTTGGGCCGGTGTCGCGGTGCCGATGAGCAGTGATCCGGCTGCCGCGAACAATGCGGCGCTGCCGACGAGCTTTTTCAAGGTTGTGTCCTTCCGGTACTTCGGAACCCACCCGTGGACTTCCGAATAGTTTTGCCACCGAGCCAAATTGGCGGTCGCCAATTGGAAATCGATAAGCGTTCAACAGGTTTGCCGGATGCTCCCCACATCTGAAACCGGCTTCACCTTCTGCGGGCGGACTTATCGCCGACCGGATGGTTCACTTAAAGGCCACGTCACGGCCCCTCGAACCGCACCGTGCGCAGCACTGGACGGTCGGGTTAGGGTTTCCTACATGAGCATGGCCCAGAGGGAACGGCAGGCACTGGTGGAGGCGATGGCCGCGATCGGCCCCGACGCGCCCACCCTGTGCGGCGAGTGGACGGTGCGAGATCTCGCGGCGCACCTGATCGTCCGGGAACGCCGCCCCGACGCCGCCCCCGGCATCCTCCTCAAACCGTTCGAGCCCTACCTGAATCGGGTGCAGGACAAGGTGGTCAAGCGCCCCTTCCCGCAGCTGCTCGACGAGGTCCGCAGCGGCCCGCCGTTCTACCTGCGCCCGGTGGACGCCCTCATGAACCTCACCGAAATGTTCGTCCACCACGAGGATGTGCGCCGCGGCAGCCCCGGCTGGGAACCGCGCACGCTGTCCGAGGCCGACGAGGCCCGGCTGTGGAAAGTCCTGACCGGGATGGCCCGCATGGCCTATCGCAAATCACCGGTTACCGTCGCGCTCGCGACGCCGGACGGCCGCCGCACCGTCGCGCACAAGGCCGGTGAGCGCACGGTGGTGCTGGCCGGTCCGCCCTCGGAGCTGCTGCTGCATGCCTTCGGCCGCAACGAGGTCCGGCTCGAGGCCACCGGCGAGCCGGAGGATGTGCGGACGGTCTTCGCGCTCGACCGCAGTGTGTGATGTTCCAGCCATCGGGATGGGCGTCCCATCCCGGTTGGCATCGTGAGCTCGGATCATGAAACGATCACGCGACGAACGGTAGTTTCTGCGCGACGAACGGTAGCTGTCCCGGTCGTCGAATGTCCGTGGCGTGATGAGGTGGTAGGCAATGGCATGGCAACTGGCGGTTCTCGGACCGGTCGAGTTGATGTCGGACGGCGCGCCCACCCCGCCCATGCCGCCCAAACAGCGGGCGGCGCTGGTCATGCTGGCCTTCGCTCGCGGTCGCACGGTGTCGGTGGACGAACTCGCCGAAGGCATCTGGGGTGCGCAACGTCCGTCCTCCGCCGTCGGCGCGCTTCGCAACTACGCCTGGGCGTTGCGCAAACACCTGTCCGTGCGACCGGGTTCGGTGCTGCTGTCCTCCGAGTCGCGCGGCTACCGCCTGGACGGCCCGCTCGAACTGGATGCCGACCGCATCGAAAGCCTGCGCGCCGAAGCCGATCACGCCCGCGCCGGCGGTCACCTCGAGCACGCCGAAGCCTCAGTGCGTGCGGCCTTGCTGCTGTGGCGCGGCGACCCGCTGACCGGTGTACCCGGCCCGTGGGCGGCCGCCGAACGCGCCCGGCTGCGGCGACTGCGCCGCGTCCTGCAGGAGGATCTGGCCGACATCGCCGTGCAGCGCGGCGACTACCAGTCCGCCATCGCCGATCTCGTGGCGCTCATCTCCGGCGATCCGCTCGGCGAACGCCTGCGCGGGCTGCTCATGACCGCCCTCTACCGCGCCGGCCGCCGCACCGAAGCCCTGGAGGAATACCAGCGCATCCGCCGCCTCCTGGTCGCGGAACAGGGCATCGAACCCGGCCCCGCCCTGCTCGAACTGCACCGCCAAATCCTGTCCGACGAGCTGCCACCCGCCGACGCCGACGCCGCGCCCGACCGGACCATCATCCTCAAACCGGCCCAATTGCTCCCGGACACAGCCGATTTCACCGGCCGCCAGGAACTCGTGCGCGACCTCTGCGCGGAGCTCGGCGGTGCGGGCGGCACGGTTTCCTCCGGTGCTTCCGGGGAGGACGGCGTGCGCGCGGGTGCGATCGCCCCGGCCGTGACCTCGGGGATGGGTGTCGTGGGGAGGAAGGCGCTGGTCGCCATTTCCGGGATGGGCGGCGTCGGCAAGACGGCGCTGGCTCTGCATGTGGCACACCGGATTCGGGAGGATTATCCGGACGGGCAGCTGTATGTGGACCTGCACGGTGCGGGCTCCGAACCGGCCCATCCCGGGCAGGTGCTCGGCGCATTTCTGCGTGCTCTCGGGGTGCCGCAGCGTCAGGTTCCGGTGGGCGTGGACGAGCGGGCGGCACTGTTTCGCTCCACGGTGAGCGGTCGCCGGTTGCTGCTGCTGCTCGACAATGCCCGGGACGCAGCGCAAGTCGTGCCATTGCTGCCTGGTGAACCCCGGTGCGCGGTGCTGGTGACCGCGCGGCGGCCGCTCACCGCGCTGCCCGGGGTGCACTCGGCCGCGCTGCGGGTTCTCGAAACCGGGGAGGCGGTGGAACTGTTCTCCCGCATCGTGGGACAGCAGCGGGTGGCCGCCGAACCCGAGGCGACCCGGCGCATTGTCGAACTGTGCGGGCTGCTGCCGATGGCGGTGCGCATCGTGGCCGCCCGCGTCGCGGCGCGGCCACAGTGGACCATCGTCTCCGAGGCCGAGCGGCTCGCCGTGGAACGCCATGACCTGGACCGGTTCCGGGCCGGCGAGCTGGCGCTGACCGCCGCTTTCCGCGCCGGGTACGAACAGCTCGCGCCCGCCGCGGCCCGGACCTTCCGGATGCTGGCCGTCGCGGAATTGCCGGATCTGCCGCTGGCCGCCACCGCCGCCGTGCTCGACACCATCGAATCGGTCGCCGAGGATCTGTGCGAGGAACTGGTGGATCGCGGCATGCTCGAAACCGTCGGCCGCGGGCGCTACCACTACCACGACCTCATGCGCCTGTTCGCGCTCAGCCGCGCCGGCGACGACGGTGATGTGGATGTGACCGCCCGCCTGCTCGACTACTACCTGGCCACCATGAAAACCGTGCTGCGCGTACGGCATCCGGGTCTGCGGCTGCGCCTGGCCCCCACTGGGCATCCCGGCACCCGGCTCGCCGACCTGGACGCCACCCGGGACTTCCTCACGGTGGAGCGCCGAAACCTGGTGGCGCTGTACCGATTGGCCGTCGCGGGCACCGCGCACCACCGCACCCTGGCCGCCGATCTGGCGCTGGCGGTGGGGGAGACCATGCTGGCCAGTGATGCCACCGTCGATATCGAGAAGGCGCTCGAGGAGCTGATCCGCGCCACCGAGGCCGACGGCAACGCCATTGCGACCCAGCGGGCCCGGCTCGCATTGGTTTTCGTGCAGGTCGCCGAATTCAACGATCCGGTGCGCGGCGCCGAACACGTGCGGCGGCTGCTCGCCGACGTCGACCCCGACACCGAACCGTGGGTGGCGGGCACCACCAACGTCTTCGCGGGCATCGTCGATCTCTTCCAGCAGGAACCGGCCAGGGCGAGTGCGCATTTCGCCGATTCCCTGCGCCTGTTCCGCAACGGCTCCAGTCCCGAATGCGTCCGCGTCGCCTATTCCTTCCTCGCACAGGCGTATTCGGCGGCCGGCCGCAACCGCGACTCCCTGGCCGCCGCCGCCCGCGCGGTCGTCGGCGACAGCCATCCCGGCACCCGCCGAAACATCATGTGGGCGTTGACCGAAGCCGCCTGGGTCATGAGCCGCGAAGGCGAGGGCGAACTCGGCTCCCACCTCTTCGACGCCGCCCTGCACGCCGCCCGCCGCGCCGGCAGCACCCGCTTCGAATCGGCCGTCCACGCCCGCGCCGCCCTGGCCCACCTGAACGCCGGGCGTCTGTCCCAGGCCGCCGAACAAGCCGAACGCGCCGAGGCCACCCGCGATTCGGGCCGCATGGGCATCGTCCACACCTACAACCTGCTCGTCCGCTACACGGCCCTGCGAAACCTGGGCCGCAATGTCGACGCCGCCGAGTGCTACCGCGCCGCCTGCACCCAGATACCGGACTTCGACGCCGCCCTTACCCGCTGGACCGCACTCATGGCCTCCCGCCCCGCCCTCGAACTCGAGGCCGCCCGCTGAGCGCTGAGGTTGAAGACGCGATACTTACCTCGTCATCCCCGCGATGTTCACCGCGTCATCCCCGCGTGCCTTTGGCGGGGATCCACCCGGTTGGCGGCACTACCGAGTGTGGTGGATCCCGGCCAAAAGCATGCCGGGATGACGGAGGTGTCGCCTCCGTGGGCGGACGGCAGCGCCGGGTCGGGCGTGTCGAGTGTCCTACGGCACGTTGCTGTGGTCTGATGCTGCTGTCTCGCGGTATTGCCTGCGTATGGTCGGTTTTTCTGGCGCGATGCGCAGTTCGGCAGGGCGGTCGGCGGATCGTGTGATGTGGGTGAGCCGTGTGTTGCGGATGGTCCGCATGGGGCGGTTGCGGCTAGCCTGGGGGCATGGCAGGTAAGTCCCGCGGTACCGCAACCCCACGGTCGCGAGCGGGATCGGCGCGGGGGCAGGCTCCTGCACGGTCCCAGTCGCGCGCTCCGCGCACCCCCGCACGGGGCCGCGGCGCGGCAGCGGGACGGCCAGCGGCTGCCCGGCGCGCACCGGCCCGCAAACGCCCGGCTCCGCGCAGGCAGTCCAATACCGCACCGCTGGCCGTGCTGCGGCGCGGTGTGGTCAGCGGCTGGAACATGCTCGCCAATGGCGTGGGCGCGGCGACGCGGGCGGTGAGCCGGGCCGGGGATATCGACCACGGGCATCGCCGGGACGGAATCGCGCTGGCGCTCATGGGTTTCGCCTTCGTCATCGCGGCCGCGGTGTGGCTGTCGGCCGGTGGCCCGGTCGGGCACTGGGTGGATGTGGCGGTGCGCGCGGTCGCCGGATCCGCGTCGGCGGCACTGCCGTTCGTGGCGATGGGCATCGCCGTCATCCTCATGCGCACCGAACCGCATCCGGAGATCCGGCCGCGCCTGGTCCTCGGCGGCCTGCTGGTCGGCCTGCCGATCCTGGGCCTGTGGCATCTCGCCGCCGGCGCTCCCTCCGACGCGCACGGACGCGCGCACGCCGCAGGCTTCGCGGGCTATGTCGTCGGCGGCCCGCTGCGCGACGGCCTGAGCGCCTGGCTGGCGGTCCCATTGCTTCTGCTGGCCATCGGTTTCGGCATTCTGCTGCTCACCGGCACCACCGTCCGCGAGGTTCCCGAACGCCTGCGCGAGATCTTCGGAACCGGCAGCGGCGGTGACGAATACGAGGACTACAACAGCCAGGGCCTCTACGACCCCGAGGATTACGACGAGGACGGCTTCCCCAAGCACCGTCCCGAGGTGCGCCGCCGCCGCGGCAAATCCCCCTCCGACAACTATCCGGCCGACGAATTCGGCAATCTCGACGCCGTCACCGAGGTCATCGGCGAACCGCCGCTGCAGGACGCCAAGAACATCGCGGCCGAGGAGAAGCCGAAACCCAAGCCGCGCAAGCCCGTCAAGGTCGTCGACCAGACCCCCGAGCCGCCCGCGCCGCAGCAACTGGAGTTCGTCACCGACCGCGAGGTCGACGGCGACTATCAGCTGCCGCCGCTGACCCTGCTCACCGACGGCGATCCGCCCAAGAAGCGCAGTGCCGCCAACGAATCCATGATCGAGGCCATCACCGAGGTCCTGGTGCAGTTCAAAATCGACGCCGCCGTCACGGGTTTCGTGCGCGGCCCGACGGTCACCCGCTACGAGGTGGAGCTCGGCCCGGGCGTCAAGGTCGAGAAGATCACCGCCCTGGCCCGCAATATCGCCTACGCGGTCGCCACCGAGAATGTGCGCCTGCTGGCCCCGATCCCGGGCAAGTCGGCGGTGGGCATCGAAGTGCCCAATGCCGACCGGGAATTGGTGCGCCTGGCCGATGTGCTCAAGGCCCCGTCCACGCGAAACGACCACCACCCGTTGGTGATCGGCCTCGGCAAGAACATCGAGGGCGAGTTCGTGTGCGCGAACCTGGCCAAGATGCCGCACCTGCTGGTCGCCGGTTCCACCGGTTCCGGTAAGTCGAGTTTCGTGAATTCCATGCTGGTTTCGCTGCTGGGCCGCGCCACCCCCGAAGAGGTGCGCATGATCCTCATCGATCCCAAGATGGTGGAACTCACGCCCTACGAAGGCATTCCGCATCTGATCACGCCCATCATCACCCAGCCCAAGAAGGCCGCCGCCGCGCTGGCCTGGCTGGTGGAGGAGATGGAGCAGCGCTATCAGGACATGCAGGCCAACAAGGTTCGCCACATCGACGACTTCAACCGCAAGGTGAAGTCGGGGCAGATCACCGCGCCGCTGGGCAGTGAGCGGGTGTACCGCCCGTACCCGTACATCCTCGCCATCGTCGACGAGCTGGCCGACCTCATGATGACCGCGCCGCGCGATGTGGAGGACGCCATCGTCCGCATCACCCAGAAGGCCCGTGCCGCGGGCATTCATCTGGTGCTGGCGACCCAGCGCCCGTCGGTGGACGTGGTCACCGGTCTGATCAAGACCAATGTGCCGTCCCGATTGGCCTTCGCCACTTCGTCTTTGACGGACTCGCGCGTCATCCTCGATCAGCCGGGCGCGGAGAAGCTCATCGGCATGGGCGACGGCCTGTTCCTGCCCATGGGCGCGAGCAAACCCACCCGTCTGCAGGGCGCGTTCATCTCCGACGAGGAGATCCACGCGGTCGTCGAATTCTCCAAGAACCAGGCCGAACCCGACTATCAGGAGGGTGTCACCTCGGCCAAGGCGGGGGAGAAGAAGGACGTCGACCCCGATATCGGCGACGACCTCGACCTGCTGCTGCAAGCCATCGAACTGGTGGTCACCTCGCAGTTCGGCTCCACCTCCATGCTGCAGCGCAAGCTGCGCGTCGGCTTCGCCAAGGCGGGCCGGCTCATGGACCTCATGGAAACCCGGGGCGTGGTCGGGCCCAGCGAGGGCTCCAAGGCGCGCGACGTGCTCATCAAACCCGATGAGCTGGACGGGCTGCTGTGGACCATCCGGGGCGGCGACGGGCCCGCGGAGTCCGACGGCTCCGACGACTGAGCCGTCAGCGGTCGAGCACCGACACGTAGCCGCTGCCGCTGTTCACATAGACGTCGTGGGTGGCCGGGTCGACCGAGATGCCCTTCGAGGTGGGCACGGTGATCTCGCCGGTGACGCTGCGGGAAACGGTGTCGACCACCTGCACGCCGTTGAAAGGCCCTACCGCGTAGGCGGTTCCGGTCTTCGGGTCGATGGCAACATTGCGCTGCGCCTGATCCATCCGGGCCGACGAGATGTCGAGTTCGATGGTGTGCAGGATGGCGTTGGTGCCGGTGTCGACCAGGGTGATGGTGGTGCCGTCGGTGATGTAGAGGGTGCGGCGTCCGGTGTCGATGGTGATGCGATCGTAGGTATCCCCGTGCGCCTGTAGCGGAATCGTCGCGCGCACCGTGTGCGCGACGGTGTCCACGACCTTGACGGCGCGGTCGGTGCGCGTGGTCACGTAGGCCGTGTGCGTGCTCGAATCGATCGTGACCGCCTCCGCGGGAACCGAACCCAGCGGGATCGTGGCGGTGACGGTTTTCGCGGCGGGGTCGATCACGGTCAGCGAGTAGCGCTGATCGGCCGGTGCCGTATCGTTCTTGTCGACCACGAACAGCGAATGCGTTCCGCTGTCGAACGCGATGGCCGTGGAGTTCTTCCCGGTGGGAATGGTGGCGGTGACCGTGTTCGTGGTCATGTCGAGCACCGAGACCGTGCTCTGATTGCCCACCGCCGACACCGAATTGATCACGTAGGCGGTGCGGGCGGCCGAATCCAGCGCCACCCCGCGCGGATACTCGCCGACGCCCACCGTCGCGGCCACGGTCCTGGATCGGGTGTCGATGACGGTCACGGTGTTGTCGACGCTGTTGACGACGTAGGCCCGCTGCGAGGCCGAATCGATCGCGATATCACCGTCGTTGCCCTTGCCGACCGGGATGGTGGTCACCTCGGCGGCGGTGCTCTGCGTGTCGGAGGACAGCATGTCCAGTGCGACCACGGCGCCGCCGGTCGCGATGACCGCCGCCATCGCCGCCGCCACCAGCGCCTTCCGATTGGGCTGCCGCGCAGCCGATTCCAGCCGCGCCGACGCCGATGGGGGAGCACCGGCGGAGGCCGCTCTCGAGCCCGGGGACGCCGGCCGGGAGGCCGCGGCCCCCGCCCGTGATGCCGACGCCGCCGCAGACCCGGCTCGTGATGCCGCGGATGTCATGGCCGCCGACCACGGTGCCGGAGGCTGGGTGGCGGCGCGTGCGGCCGGAGACCCGTCACCGCCCGCACGTGGAGCCGCGTCTGCGGGTACCTGTGCCGCGAGAGATGCGGCGGGCGTCGAGAGCGCCGGAGATTCCGTCTGCGCCAGGTGCGTCGCGGATTCCGCGCGTGCGGCCCTGCGCGCGGGTGACTCCGCTCGGTGCCGTGCGGAGCCGTTTCCGGCCGAGGCCGGGGCGTCGGTTCGCTCCCCCTGCTGTGCCGCCGAGGATTCCGCACGCGCCGAGGACTCGGCCCAGGCCGCCAGCGCCGCCAGCCCGGTCGGCGTGTCCTGGGCGGCCGGGGCGTGCGTCGCGGGTTTGCCGTTCACGGCAGCC
Source organism: Nocardia huaxiensis (assembly GCF_013744875.1). Taxonomy (NCBI): domain Bacteria; kingdom Bacillati; phylum Actinomycetota; class Actinomycetes; order Mycobacteriales; family Nocardiaceae; genus Nocardia; species Nocardia huaxiensis. Next base: position 6,854,093 of record NZ_CP059399.1, on the reverse strand, counting down.
AGTGCGGCCGTGGCGAATTCGGTGCAGTTGGCGAATCGGTCGGCGGGATCCTTGGCCATGGCGCGCAGGACCACCTCGTCCAGCGGCTGGGGGAGGCCGGGGCGCAGGCTGCTCAGCCGGGGCGGCTTCTTCCCGATGTGCCCGGCGACGACCTGGCCGGGGCTCGGCGCGTGGAACGGCGCGGACCCGGACAGCAGGGCGAACAGGGTGCAGGCCAGCGAGTACTGGTCGGTGCGGCCGTCGACCGTCTGACCGTTGAGCTGTTCGGGGGATGCGTAATCCAGTGTGGCGGTGAAGGTTCCGGTGGCCGTCACCGCGGTGCCGGCATTGAGCAGCCGCGCGATGCCGAAGTCGGTGAGGATGGCCCGCTCGGCGCGTCCCGGCTCCGCCGCGGACAGCAGGATATTGGCGGGTTTGATGTCGCGATGCAGGATCTCGCGGCTGTGCGCGTAATCGAGGGCGGCGGCGGTCTCGGAGATGATGCGCAGCGCGCGTTCCACTGTGACGGAACGGCTTTCGAGTCGCGACGCATCGGTGCCGGGGATGTACTGCATGGCGATCCACAGCAGGCCGTCGTGGTTGCCGCAGTCGTGCACGCCCACGATGCCCGGATGATCGAGCCGCGCGGCGATCTCGGACTCCTGCTCGAAGCGTCGCCGCAGATCGGGGTCGGCGGAGATGTGAGAGTGCAGCAGCTTCAACGCGATCGAGCGGGGCAATCGGGGATGCCGTGCCAGGTAGACCGTACCCATTCCGCCGGTTCCCAGCACGCCTTCGATGCTGTATCCCGCGAACGAGTCGCGTGCCACCAGCTGCACCATGGTCCCCCTCTCACAGTCACGCGCCCGCGGCCCGGGACTGTCTGGTACGGGCGACTGTAGTAGGCGCGGTCGCATCGTACAATCTCCGGCATGTGACTCGCGCGTAGTTCAGCAGCGCACCTGCTCCGAATGCTGTTGCCGGTAGCCCGAACTCACGAACCGGAGGCCGCGTCGAGCAGTTGCGCCATGGGGCGGCTGAAGCAGAACGGGTGACCGGCGGGGTCGAACAAGACACGGCAGACGTCCGGATTCGGCTGGTGGTCGGCGATCCGGGCGCCGAGTGCGGCGGCTTGTTCCTGGGCGGCGTCCAGATCGTGCGCCGCGAGGTCGAGGTGAATCTGCTTGGGCGGGGCCTCTTCCGGCCATACGGGCGCTCGATAGCCCGGTACCCGATGGGCGGTCAGATACGTGTGCGACACCTGCACCATCACGAACTTCCCGTTCGAGAGGATGATCTTGCCGCCGAGCAGCTCGGCCCAGAAGGCGGCCAGCGGTTCGGGGTCGTCGCAATCGAGGGTGATGGATCCGAGTCGCGCGATAGCCACGACTCGATCCTAGCCAGCACGCGATTCACGGGGGAATGTTCGGAATGATCTGCGGGACTTGCCGACCCGAGCGCCCACGCCCGGTCGAACGCGTAACCGAAGCGATTGCATAGGTTGTCCCTATCGTCGCAGGTGAGACGTAGCGTGGATACTGCCGGAACCTCGGCGTTCACTTCCAGTGGTGGGATCAGGCTCATGTTCGGTCGGTCCGGACGGTGGTGGCTCGGCACCGTTCTGCATCAGGTTTCCCGTTCGCCGGGAACCAGTGCCGCCGTGCTGTTCCTGGTGCTCGACGACGGCACCGAGGTCATCACCTTCCCCCGGCTCAATTGGGCGGTGGTCGCGATAGTTCTGCTCGCGATCCTCGGGGCGGGCGTCGCCCTGATGATCCTGATCAGCGCCGCCGATTTCGACGATGCCCCGACGCCCGGCCCGGCCCCGCCCGCGACCTGTGACATGTTCTGTCCCGCCCCGTGAATCGCGGGCGGCGCCTCACCGCGGTATAGGGACCGATCAGTACGATCTTGCTGATGATCGGGATTCTCACCGGCACGATGATCGTCATCGCGGTGTGGTCGCTGATGTCGAAGCAGCTGTCGCGGCACTGGATTCCCGCGCCGCTGGTGATGATCGTGCTCGGCATGCTGTGCGGCTGGATCAGCGACGACGCGCTGGTCGCCGCACTCGGCACGAAGGGCGCCCAGCAGGCTGCCGAACTGGTGCTGGCGCTGTTCCTGTTCGTCGACGCGGTCGAGATCCGGCGCGGCATCCTCGGGCCGATGCCGGGCATCGTGGCCCGGCTGCTGCTCATCGCCCTGCCGCTGAGCCTGCTCGCCGCCTGGGGCCTGGGCGCAGCGCTGCTGCCCGGTCTGTCCTGGCCGGTGCTGCTCATGATCGCGGCGCTGGCCATTCCGACCGATCTGGTGCCGGTCTCCACCCTGGTGCGCGACCGCCGCTTCCCGGTACGCGTCCGTCAGGTGCTCAATGCCGAAAGCGGCTACAACGACGGCTTCGTCGCCCCCGTCTTCGTATTCGCCGTGCACGCGGCACACTCGAGCGCCGGCGACGCCCCGCCACTCGACGCGCTCGGCCAATTCCTTCCGGCCCTGGCCATTTCGGCGCTCATCGGCATCCCGCTCGGCGCGGCCGCCGGCTACCTGATGCTGCGCGCCTGGACGCACGACTGGACCGGCGAGCGCGCCGTCCGCCTCGGCATCCTCACCATCCCCGTCATCGCCTACGCGCTCGCGACGACTTTCGGCGGCAACGCCTTCGTGGCGGCCTTCATCGCCGGCATCACCTTCCACATGACCCGGGGCCGACTCCCGCGCCGATCCCTGGAACTGGCCGAGGAAGTCGGCGAATTCTTCGCCCTCGTCCTGTGGTTCATGGTCGGCAATGTCGCCGTCGGCATCGTCGCCCCGAACTGGCGCGTCCTCCTCTACGCCCTGCTGGCCCTGACCGTGATCCGCCTTGTCCCGGTAGCGATTTCGATGCTCGGCTCCTCCTTCGGCCGCGTGGACCGGGCACTGCTCGGCTGGCTGGGTCCACGCGGCGTGGCGACGATCGTCTTCGCCCTGCTCGCCTACAACGACCTGCACGGCGACAGCGACGGCGAACTCGTCCTGTCCATCGCCGTCGTCGTGGTGGTGGGCAGTGTCGCCCTGCACGGCCTGGCGACCCCGTGGATCGCCCACCGGCTCGCCGAACCCGCGTCCGCGCGGCCCGGTTAGGCCGACGCGTCTCTGGTGCGGTGCAATTGTGCGCGAGCCCGCGCGAGGGCGGCCTGGGCCGCCTGCAGGCGGAGCTGGGCCTGGTGCGAGCGTTCCTGGGCAGACAGGACATCCTGTTCCATCTGCTGGAGTCGCGCGCGCAGATGGGCCGCGATCACCTGCGTTTCGGCGGCCGAGGAGGCGAGCATGCGCGCCGTCGCCGAAATCGGCCGGCGCGAGCGGGCGGGCTCATCGGAGGGGGTTGTCGTGTCCATGTGGAATCACCCGAGGCTGTCGATCCGGGGGCTGCTCACTGAACCCGCTACAACGATAACCCCGGTGCGGCGGCGATCAAGCGGCTCAACTGCTCCGGCGGGTGCGGTCCCGCGAGCAGCGTTTCGACCTGATCCTGGAGTGGAATCGTCACGGCACCAGCCTCGCATGCGGCGGTGATGCCGCACGCGGGCCGGTGCTCGGCGCGTTATGCGTTGAGCGCGCTGAGGATGGCCGGACGGGCCTTCCACAGCTCGGCCTCCCAGTATCGCCAGGTGTGGATGCCGGTCGCGGGGAAGTCGAAGGTGGCGCCGATGCCCAGCGAGTTCAGCCGCACCTGGAAGGATCTGGTGTTGGCCAGGGTGACCGCCTCGATGCCCATGCTCACCGCGGTGTCGAAGACCTCGCCGACGCCATTGGGCCGGTGTTCGGGTCCGGGCAGGGCGCTGCCGGCGGAGATGAACATGGGCAGGCCCTTGAGCTGCTGGGCGAACACGAACGGGTCCATGCGCAGCCACGCCGGGCTCCACGGAGCCGCCATGGCATCGATATTGAATGCGCCCCAACGCAATACGGCGACACGAATGGCCTCACGCATGCCGGGCGCGGACAGGTTCAACGCGCCCGAGAACGATCCGGCGAACTTGAACTGATCGCGATGATAGGCCGCCAGCATGAGCGCGGCGCTACCGCTCATGGACAATCCGACGACACCATTGTTGGTGCGCGAAACACCGTACCCGGCAAGGAAATCGGGTAATTCCTTGGTCAGGAAGGTCTCCCATTTGTAGGTGTACTTCTGGCCGTTGGTATTGCTCGCCGACGCCCAGTCGGCATACCAGCTCGACTGCCCGCCCACCGGCATCACCAGGGTGACATCGTCCTCGCCGAATTGCTGCAGCGCATTCGTCTCGAATGTCCACGCGCTCTTGTCATCTCGCGCCGCCATGCCGTCGAGCAGGTAGAGCGCGGCGCTGCCGCCGCGCTTGGCCCACTGCACCTGCACCTTGATCGGCCCCATGCTCGACGGGACCATCAGCTCCTCGAAACCGACTGCGGGAGAACGGTGTACAGGGCCGAAAGCCGGTGCCGCCAGCGCCGGATTCGGCGCCGCCACCGCGGCGGCCAGTGGAATGCTCAACAGGGCGGCCCCTGCTGTCAGAAGCCTTGCGCCCAAACGCATCAGGATTTCCCCTCCTGCTCCGCGCCGTGTTCCGACGCGGACTCACCGGTACCAACCCCCGACCAGTCGATGCGACTCTAGCGCAACTCGGTCATCGGCGTGTGGTTGGATGAATCGAAAGGATCGAGGTTCATGTCACTGGAAGAAGTACGTCGCGAAATCGACGACATCGATGCCCGCATCGTCGAACTGCTCGGCGCGCGACAGCAATTGGTGATGCGCGCGGCGACGTTCAAACGCAATGAAGCCGAAGTGCGCGCGCCCGATCGCCGCGCGCGGATGATGGTGCGACTGCGCGAACTGGCAGTCCGGCACGGAGTGGATCCGGACCTCGTCGAGCGGGTGTACAACACGATGATCGACGGTTTCATCGAGCTCGAGCAGCGCCGGCACCGCGCGCTCACCGATCAATCCGCCGGCTGACTCCCGAAACGACACTCGGGCCGGTCCCGAAGGACCGGCCCGAGTGCACTTCATCGGCTCAGGCCAGATCGAAGCGGTCGTTGTCGACGACCTTGACCCACGCGGCCACGAAGTCGTTCACGAACTTCGCCTGCGCGTCCTGCTGGGCGTACACCTCGGCCACGGCGCGCAGCACCGAGTGCGAACCGAAGACGAGATCATTGGCGGTGGCCGTCCACTTGCGTTCGCCGGTGGCGCGGTCGATGCCCTCGTAGACGTTCTCCGCAGACCCCGACGGCTTCCACTCGGTCTTCATATCGAGCAGGTTGACGAAGAAGTCGGTGGTCAAAGTGCCGGGGCGGTCGGTGAATACGCCGTGCTCGCTGCCGTTGTAGTTCGCGCCGAGCACGCGCAGTCCGCCGACCAGGACGGTCAGTTCGGGGGCCGTCACATCGAGCATGTACGCGCGGTCGAGCAGCAGCCGCTCCAACGGCGCCTTCTCCCCGGAGCGCGCGTAGTTGCGGAAGCCGTCGGCGCGCGGTTCGAGCACCGCGAAGGACTCCACATCGGTGGTTTCCTGCGTGGCGTCGGTGCGCCCGGGGTGGAACGGCACCGTGACGGTCTGGCCCGCGTCCTTGGCGGCCTTCTCGATCGCGGCCGAACCGGCCAGGATGATCAGGTCCGCCAGCGACACCTGCTTGCCGCCGGCATTGAAGTCCTGGCGGATCTGCTCGAGCACCGGTAGCACCTTGGCCAGTTCGGCGGGTTCGTTGACCTCCCAGGACTTCTGGGGTTCGAGCCGCAGACGCGCACCGTTCGCGCCGCCGCGCTTGTCGGTGCTGCGGAAGCTGGCCGCCGACGCCCACGCGGTCTTGACCAGCTGCGCCACCGACAGCCCGGATTCGAGCACCTTGGCCTTGAGCGCCGCGATGTCCTGCTCACCGATCAACTCGTGGTCGACGGCCGGCACCGGGTCCTGCCACAGCTGCGGTTCGGGCACCCACGGGCCGAGGTAGCGGCTGATCGGTCCCATATCGCGGTGCAGCAGCTTGTACCACGCCTTGGCGAACGCCTCGGCCAGCTCTTCGGGATGCTCGAGCCAGCGGCTGGTGATCTCCCGGTAGATGGGATCCTCACGCAGCGACAGGTCGGTGGTCAGCATGGTGGGCTTGCGCGCGGGCCCGCCGAACGGGTCCGGGATGGTGTTCTCGCTGTCCTTGGCCACCCACTGCCAGGCGCCCGCCGGGCTCTTGGTCAGCTCGTACTCGTAGCCGTAGAGGTTCTGCAGAAAACCGTTGCCCCACTTGGTCGGAGTGGTCGTCCACACCACTTCCAGGCCACTGGTGATGGAGTCCCCGGCCTTGCCGCTGCCGAAGGCGCTCTTCCAGCCCAGCCCCTGCTGTTCGATCGGGGCGGCCTCGGGTTCGGGACCGACGAGGGTGGCATCGCCCGCGCCGTGGGTCTTGCCGAAGCTGTGCCCGCCGACGATCAGCGCCGCGGTCTCCTCGTCGTTCATGGCCATGCGGCCGAACGTCTCCCGGATGTCACGGGCGGCGGCGACCGGATCCGGCTGCCCGTTGGGGCCTTCCGGGTTCACGTAGATCAGGCCCATCTGCACCGCGCCGAGCGGGTTGGACAGGTCGCGGTCACCGCTGTAGCGCTCGTCGCCGAGCCAGGTGTCCTCCGGACCCCAGTAGATCTCCTCCGGCTCCCAGATGTCGGGCCGGCCGAAGCCGAATCCGAAGGTCTTGAACCCCATGGATTCCAGCGCGACATTGCCCGCGAACACCAGCAGGTCGGCCCAGGACAGTTTGCTGCCGTACTTCTGCTTCACCGGCCACAGCAGCCGCCGCGCCTTGTCCAGGTTCGCGTTGTCGGGCCAGCTGTTGAGCGGCGCGAACCGCTGCGCGCCCTGCCCGCCGCCACCGCGGCCGTCGGAGATGCGGTAGGTGCCGGCCGCGTGCCAGCTCATGCGGATGAACAGGCCGCCGTAGTTGCCGTAGTCGGCGGGCCACCAGTCCTGCGAATCGGTCAGCACCGCGGCCACATCGGCCTTGAGCGCCTCGACGTCGAGCTTCGCGAATTCCTTGGCGTAATCGAAATCCGCGCCCAGCGGATTGGCCTTCGACGAGTGTGCGTGCAGCACCGACACGTCGATCTGCTCCGGCCACCAATCCTTGTTGGTGTTGGGCCGATGCGCCTTGGGGGTGGGGGAGGGGATCGCCGGGTTCTCGCTCTCGCTGTGAGTGCTGTCGGAGGTCACGATTTTCCTTCCTGATTGAGGATGTGGGCTGCGATCAGGGACGTTGTGGTGCCGCACAGTCGGGGCAGAGCCCCCAGTAGATGACCTCGGCTTCATCGATGGCGAAGCCGTGATCCTGCGACGCGGTCAGGCAGGGCGCCGCGCCCACCGCGCAATCGACATCGGCGATCGACCCGCACTGCCGGCAGACGACGTGATGATGGTTGTCGCCGACGCGAGTCTCGTACCGCGCCACCGACCCGGACGGCTGAATGCACCGCAGCAGCCCCGCCCCGGTCAATGTGCGCAAAGAGTCGTACACCGCCTGATGCGACACCGTGTCGAGCTCGGCGCGCACCGCCTGAATGATCGAATCGGTATCGGCGTGCGGATGGGCGTGCACCGCGTTCAGCACCGCCACGCGCGGAGCGGTCACGCGCAGCGAAACTCCCCGCAGCATCTGCTGGAATTCCGTGGCCGTGGGCACGCCCTGCAGTCTTACCCCTTTTCTGGAACGAGTCAAGCATTTCTCGGTCCATGCGCCCGCATCGAAATGGCTGTGCGCCAAGGCGTTACCGCGCTGTCCGCCGTCGCGCCGCTCGCTCCGCCCGGGGCGGTAATTGACCTCGGTCGATTCCTGGACTTGTATCGGAGGCCGGAATCGAGATGGAGGAGAAACATGCCCGGAGTAACCGATCGGGTCGTTGTCGTCACCGGTGCGGGCGGCGGCCTGGGCCGCGAGTACGCCAAATTGCTGGCGAGCGAGGGTGCGCTGGTCGTGGTGAACGACCTCGGTGGGGCGCGCGACGGCTCGGGTGCGGGAACCGCCATGGCCGATGCCGTGGTGGCGGAGATTCGCGCGGCGGGCGGCACGGCTGTGGCCAATTACGACAGCGTTGCCACCGAGGAGGGGGCGCAGGCGCTGATCAAGACCGCCCTGGACAATTTCGGCGCGGTGCACGGCGTGGTCAACAATGCGGGCATCCTGCGCGACACCTCCTTTCACAAGATGACCACCGAGCAGTGGAATGCCGTGCAGCAGGTGCATCTGTCGGGCGGCTATCACGTCACCCGCGCCGCCTGGCCGCATTTCCGGGAGCAGGGCTTCGGTCGCGTGGTGGTAGCCACCTCCACCTCGGGCCTGTACGGCAACTTCGGTCAGGCCAACTACGGCGCGGCGAAACTGGGTCTGGTCGGGCTGATCAACACCCTCGCCATCGAGGGCCGCAAGTACGACATCACCGCGAATGCCGTTGCGCCCCTTGCCTCCACCCGCATGACCGCCGACATCGCCCCGGCCGAGGTGCTCGAGCAGCTCGACCCCGCGCACGTGGCCCCCGTGGTCGGCTACCTGGTCAGCGAGGAATGTGCCGACACCGCAACGGTTCTCGTCGTCGGCGGAGGCTCGGTGCAGCGCGTCCAGCTCTTCGCCAACAAGCCGGTCCTGTTCGCCCAGCCGCCCACCATCGACGAGGTCGCCGCCAACTGGGATCGCATCACCGACATGTCCGGCGCCGAGCCCGGCCGCAACCCCCTCGGCTGAGGTTCGCGCGGCGGCTTTTTGTCGGTGGGTCGCCGTAGTGTTGCGGTCATGAGCATTTCGATGTACCGGCGTGCGGGACCGGATGAATTCAGTTGCGCGGCTGGTGGTTCGGATAGCACTGTGTTGGGCGTCAGTGATTCACGGGTAGGGCCATGGGGAGTGGCCCTCCGGGGGGAAGGAATGAATGCCATGAACTGCAACAGGATTCGTGGGGACCATCGCGGTCCCAGGTTCGCCAAGAGCAGCTTCAGCTACGGCGGCGGCGATTGTGTCGAGGTCGCTTTCCACGAAGGCCAGATCGCGGTGCGTGATTCCAAGGATCGGCACAGCCCGACGCTGTGGTTCACGAAATCCGAGTGGCGCGCGTTCACCTCGGGTGTGCGGGCCGGCGAATTCGACTTCGCCGACTGACGGGCAGGTGGTGTCGCAGCGAATTCGCTGCGACACCACCACCCCGGATGCGGCCGACCCCTCGTGCGGCCGCTGGAAAATGGTCAATGGGTTGCGATGCGGTGGATTTCATCGCGGAGCCCGGCGAGGAATGCACGGGCGTCGGTGTCGAAGAGGGCCATTCGGGTCAAGGCCGCCCAGCGGCGGCGATGGGCGTCGACCAGGTCGGGGCCGCGGGTGACCATGCTGCCCGGGATCGGTTCCGCCGACGCGAGCGCGTGGTCTTCGTTCTCGTAGATGACGAAACCGTGCGGGATCGTGGTGGTCGCCTCGATATCCTGCGGAATCACCCCGATGGTGACCGATTCGAGGGTCTCGATCGAAATGATCCGATCCAATTGGGCGAGCAGCAGACGATGCGGGCCGGGCCGGAACCGCAGGGCCGCTTCGGTCATCAGGAATTCGAACTTCTTCGCGGGGTCGTACAGCACCCGTTGGCGCTCGAGGCGTGCGGCGAGCGCGGCCGTCAGAGCGTCGGGCGTATAGGGCGGATCGAAGGTGGCGAATACGCGGCGGGCGTAATCGGCGGTCTGTAGCAGTCCCGGCACCAGCGCGGGCTGGAAGTTCCGCACCACCGCCGCGTCTTCCTCGAATGCCCGGACATCGTCCTGTAGATGCGGGCGGTCCGCGAGCGAGGCCGCCCAGTCCTGCACCTCGGGCGTGTGCGCCGCCTCGGTGAGCGTGCGTAGCAACTGCTGAGAATCAGGTTCCGCCCCAACCGCTTTGGCCCAGTCCAGCACCTGCGGTAGCGGCGGAACCGCGTGTCCGGCCTCGATCCGCGACAGCGTCGACTGGCTGATGCCGACCAGCTTGGCCAGCTCCCGCCCGGAGATTCCGGCGACACCCCGCAGCCGCCGCAGCTCCGCGGCCAGTTGCTGGCGCGGGTGCGACTGGGGCGCAACCGCATTCGCGACGGCTGCTGCCGTCGGATGCGCGCCCTCTTCGGGGTGATTCATTGGAACCATGATGATTCAGATCGAATCACGGTGATTCATCCACGTCAAGCCGAAGCCCGTCACGCCCTGAATCAAGCCGTGGATTCGCGGACCCGGCAGCCGTCCGGCTACCCCGCGCGTGATCGAAAGTTGGTGTGCCCGGGAGGGATCGAACCTCCGGCCTCCCGCTTCGTAGACGGGTGCTCTGTCCGGCTGAGCTACGGGCACTCGGCCCCGCGCCGATGTCGCCATTGACATCTGCTCCACATTGAGTCGCGCGGGGCGTGAAAAGTGGGTTCCCTCGGTGAGATTCGAACTCACACCGTCCGGTACCTGAAGCCGGTGCCTCTGCCATTTGGGCCACGAGGGATTGAACTGGAGCAGTACAGAAACGGGGCCGCTCCTGGCGAAATGCCTTGGAGCGACCCCGTTTCGGTGATCTCGGATATCCGCGATCTAGAGTCTGCTCCGTACGCCGGCGCGGCGAAGCCAGGTGCGGCCGAATACACGTCCGCTGGTCAGCTGAATCAGCTCGGTCACGGGTGCCGCCTTCCTGGTGTCGTCGGGAGAATGTGCTGGAACCACGGTAGCAACGGGGTTCGGAGGCGGTAAAGCCATTTTCCGGTGGCTGCTGACCAGCCGGTTCACGGGTTGCGGGCGAGCAGGATCCAGTTGTCGGTGCGGTCGGCCTCGTGGAAGTGGGCCGACAGGTAGGGGCGGTAGAGCTCGAGCATGACGTCGACGGTTTCCTGGCAGCAGCCCTGGCCCGCGATCATGCGCGGGATCATGATCCAGTGGGCGTCGGGGAAGATCTGGTTCGCGTCCGGGTAGTGCGTGCGGTTGAAGTCGAAGTCCAGGTCCCACCAGAGGAAGGCGCCGCGGGTGGGTGGGGTGGACAGGGCGAAGGAGAACGGGTCGGTTGCGGCGATCGTGAAGATGCTGTCGTGGTGAGTGTTGTGGCGTTCGAGGAGGGCTATGCCGTCGTTGAGCATGGCGGGGACGTCGTGGGCCGTGCGGTAGGCGGTGACCCATTGGGAGTCTGCCGGGATGTAGTAGTCGCGGAGGTGGTCGCTGGCGATGCGCTGGCTCGCGGGCGGACGAACGACTTCGTCGTGGCGGGTGACGCTGCCCGCCAGTGCGATTCCGTCCCGGGCGGTGATCACGCCCATTGTCGCGATCAGCAGCAGTGCGGCGGCGGCCAGCGCGGCGGCGATCGGCCATCTGTGGTCCTGGTCCTCGCCCGGTCCGCCCGCCCAGCGGGGCAAGCGCGGCCCGAGGAAGGCGACGAACAGCAGCGGGATGAGCGCCAAGGCCGGGATCTCGTTGCGCTCCTGGGCATTCAGTGTCGAGATGAGCAGGCTCGAGCCGCCGATCGCGGCGATGACGACGGTCAGGCGCACTATCGTGGCGGCCTGTTGCCGCGAGATCGCCGCCAGCACAGCGAGGGCCAGCAGGGTGAGGACGGCTATCGGAGCGACATCGCGCACGCCGGTCCACAACTGCTGCAGGCGCATTCCCGGCGGAATGGTCTTCGCCGCATCGGCGACGTCGGCCAGATAGCCGCCGAGCGACACGCCGAATCCGATCCACATGCCACCCAGTACGACGCCGAATCCGGCCGCTACGCCCAATAATTCGGCCGGGCGACGCGGAGCCGTTCCGGCAATGATGCCGAAGACGATCATGACCACGGCCACGCCGAAGAAATTGAGCTTGTCGTAGAACAGCATTCCGAGCAGCAGGCCGAGCAGAACGGCTTCCACGATCGCCGCGCGCCGGGCCCCGGTATGCACGGGGCGGACGCACGCGAGCAGCAGCACGATGCCGAAAAGCGCCCAGCCCCAACGGTTGTACAGCATGGCGTAGGAGGTGATGTCCGTCGCGTAGTGCAGTGGCCGCACGGCCACCAGCAGGAGCGCGGTGAACACGGTGAACACCGCCGCGTACGGCGCGGGTAACCGCCGCCGCGCCACCCACCACGCGATCGGCGCGAGGATGGCGAGCATGACGACGCTGCCGTAGCCGATCGCCGCCAGCGACGGGGTGTCCTGCAGGCGCATTCCGAGCGAGATGAGGCAATAGAGAAGTGGCCCAATGGGATTGTGAAAATCCGCGCCGGCCGACTGTCCCCGCAGAATCCGGTACGCGCCGTCGAGCATATTGAACGGATCCCACGGCGCGGCCATCGGTGCGGGCGCCCAGACAATCGTGGCGATGGCAATACCGGCGACCATCACTACCGTCGCGATGGGCCAAACATACGCCCGAAAATTCGTAAGCGAAAACATATAAGTGCGGCTTCTCTGGCGCAAGAACGGGACGGCGCCAATATTGACACGGCCGAGCTGTCCGCAGCGCCGAAACAATAGAAACTCCGGTAATCGGGAATCGGTGAAATGGCGGAGAATTCGTGTGACGATTCTCGATCTTGTTCAGCCGCCTCGACAATCCATCAATCTGATTTGATGTACCGTGGGAAGGGTGGAATCGATTGGACGACCAGAACTTCCACTGCTGCTGCGGATGGCAGCCCATCCGCTGCGCTGGGCCCTGCTGACCGAACTCGCCTCGGGTGACCGTCGCGTGCGCGAGTTGGTGGCCGCCCTGGGCGAACCGCAGAACCTCGTGTCCTATCACCTGCGACTGCTGCGCTCGTCCGGCCTGGTCGCCGCCCGCCGCAGCACCTTCGACGGCCGTGACAGCTACTACCGGCTGGACCTGCCGCGGTGTGCCGCCGCCTTCGGGAACGCGGCAGCCGCACTGCATCCGGCGCTCACGCCGACGGCCGTCGACGCGCCCGCGTCCGGCGGCTCGGTGCTGTTCCTGTGCACCGGAAACAGTGCCCGCTCACCGATGGCGGAAGCGCTGCTGCGTTTTCGCGGCGGCGGGCGGGTGCGCGCGGTGAGCGCCGGCAGTCATCCGAAATCGCGGATGCACCCGTTCGCCGTGCAGGTCCTGCGGGACGACTACGGCATAGAACTCGGGCAGCAGCGGCCCAAATCCATTGCAGCCCTGGAAGTCCGGAGCTTCGATCGAATTATCACCCTGTGCGACAAGATTCGTGAACTGCCTCGCGACGACGCGTCGGCAATTCGCACCGCGCACTGGAGCATTCCCGATCCCGACGGTGTCGACCTTCACGAATTTCGTGATATCGCAACAGAGCTCGACACTCGAATCCATTATCTGATACCAACTTTGGAGCATCAGTCATGACCATCACCGAATTCGCCGGTGTCCGCTATCTCGTCGACGACGTGGCCGCCGCCACCGACTTCTACACCACCCATCTCGGCTTCACCTTGAACTTCGATGCCGCCCCCGCCGTCGCCGAGGTGGCCCGTGGTCCTATGCGCGTGCTGCTGTCCGGACCCACCAGCTCGGGCGCTCGTCCCATGCCGGATGGCGCCACCCCGAGCCCCGGCGGCTGGAACCGCATTCACCTCATTGTCGAGGACCTCGACGCCGAGGTCGCTCGCCTGCGCGCCGCGGGCGTTACCTTCCGCAATGACATCGTCAGCGGCCCCGGCGGCCGTCAGATCCTGGTCCAGGACCCGGCGGGCAATCTGATCGAACTCTTCCAGCCCGCCGGCTCCTGATCCCGCACGCTACTTGCGGCCGGTGACCTTGCCGACGATGAACAGCAGCAGCACCGCGCCGCCGAGACAGGTCAGGAAGCTGAAGATCAGCCCGCCGCCGCGTACGTCCACACCGAGCAGTTTGAGCAGGAAGCCGCCGAGCAGGCCGCCGATGACGCCGACCACGACATTGAGCACGATGCCCTGCTGAGCGTCGGTGCCCATGAGCTTGCTGCCGATCCAGCCGGCCAAGCCGCCGATAACGATCCAACCGAAGAATCCGAGTGTGAGCATCGTGTCTCCTACCAGTTGCAGTGCCGATTTCAGGCCCATGGTCGCTCGTTCATCAGCGGAAATCGGACTGTGACACGCCGTTTCACCGCGGAAATTGAGGGGCGGCGGTGACCGCCGGCCCGGCAGAATGGGCCGCACGTCCGACCGGGGTGGCGTACGAGGGAGGCGAGGACGATGATGCGATTCGAGGTCGACGCGGTGACGCCCGCGGCGGAACCACTGGCTACCCGGCCACTGGGGGAGCTGTACGCGGATGCGCTTGTGATCGGCGGTGATCCGGCGACTCCCATGCTGACGCCCGACGGGGTGCATCCGCTGTTCAGTGCGGTCGCGCAGGCGTTCGCACAGCATCGGCCGCTGGTGCTGTCCCCGGACGCGGTGTGGCTCACCGTCACTCAGGGCCTGGCCCGGCACATCCGATTGCACGCCGAAGAATTGCGCGCGAAGCTGGTCGATCATGAGGGGCGGGCGACGCTGACGGTCACGGTCGACGGCGGCATGCCCGCGGACGCGGCGGGCTGGGCGTACGCGGTCGAGCTGTTCGAGAAGGGTCTCGCCGAAAAGGCCAGGGGCACCGCACTGTTCGAATGCGACTTCACCACGAGCACCGCAGTGGAGCGGATCGCGGGCCGGGTGGTGGCGCTTGACGCCTACGCCGAGTACTTCGCGCTGTGGATGATGTGCGTCTGCGGGATTCCCGCCATCACCCTGACGGGCACCGTGGAGGACTGGCGCAAGATTCGCGAACGGGTGGACGCCCTGGCCGACTTCGGCCTCGAAACCTGGTGCCGCTCACTGGCTCCCATCGCCGACGAGTTCGTGCGGGCCGCCGCCGGGGAGCCCGATATCGCATTCTGGCAGCGCATCTACAACCCGGTCGACGCCTACGGCGGTGACCGCGCCACCGGCTGGATCACCCGGTTCTACCCCTACCTGAAGGGCGGGGTCACCTTCGACGTCCCGAACCCGATGCTGGACCTGCCGCTGGACGAACCGCGCGGAAAGCCGGAGAGCGCCTTCGATTTCGACTTCCCGGGCATTCGAAGCACAGCGGTGCCCGCCACGCTCGCACGCGCGGTGGTGCACGTCAACGATCAGATCGAAGGTCGTAATCGCGCCGTCGCCCTGCGCGCCGGGCTGGTCGGCGTCACCCAGGACGCGGACGGGGCGCTGCGCCCGCTACCGGGCTGGCATCTGGAGGCGGCGACCATCGAGATCGACGAGGTGATCGACCGCATCGAACGTGACCACCAGGTCACCGCACCCGAATCGGACAACGACTGGCTGGACGGTTCGGCCGAGGTGCAGCGCCTCTACATGCGCATCGGCACCGGCACGCTCTTCGACGGCGCCTGGCGAATCCTGCCCGTGCGCGAACACTGTCGCGCCGCAGTGCCCGGCTCGGACCTCGACCTGACCGTCATGTTCGCCCGCACCGACGGCACCTGCGTCGCCGCCGCGACCACCTACGACCTCGAGTCGGCCGATCTCCGCACCCACTGGGTGGTCTGCGAAATCGTGCCGACCCCGCGCGACGACGACACGTGGCGGAAGTTCCGAATCCGCGGCAATCCCAGCGATATTCGCGTGCACGGCACCTCCCTGGCCCTGCTGCTCGCCGACGCCCTCGACCATGGCGGCCGCCTCACCCACACCGAAACCGGCCGGCTCGACCAACTCCTGCGAGCGCACCCCGAGTGAGAGGGTGAGGACATGATCCGGAGACGACTCGCACACGGCACGCTGCTGGTGGCCGTAGTGGCGGCGGCCGGTTGCCTCCCGTGGTCCGAGCCGTCGCCCACGACCACCGCGCCGCCACCCTCCACAGTGATCGCGCAACTCGGCACGCCCTTCACGCTCTCGCCCGGCGCCACCGCACACCTCGACGACGAGCGTCTCACCGTGCTGTTCAACGAGGTCTCGAGCGACAGCCGCTGCCCCGTGGACGTCGACTGCGTCTGGGAAGGCAACGCGATCATCGTCCTGACCGTGGTCGCGGCAGGCGTGCAGGCCGAGCACCAACTCGCCACCGCCTACCCGGAATTGGCGGCCGATACCGCAGGCGGCTACCGGTTGACACTGGTGAACCTGAGCCCGGAGCGCCGCCATTCCGACGGCGAGATCCCACCGCAGAACTATCGCGTCGACCTGATCGCCGCGCGGCCGTAGCCGGATCAGCGGGCTCGCCGGAACCAGTCCCCCGAAACCCGTTGCGCCAGCACCACAACCAGCAGGATGCCGACGGCCAGGTGCCCGAATCCCGCGCCGTAGACGATCAATACGCGGGAGTCGTCCCCCGCGACCGGCTCCCCGCCGACCACCCGACCGCCTGATTCCTCCTGCCCGGCCAGACTCATGGACGAGAGGAAGAACAGAATCATCAACGCGCCGAACACAATGGCCGTGACCTTGGTCCCGGAGCCCCCGCGCCCGAAGAACAGCGCGGTAATGGCCGCACCGAACGCCGGAAAATACGCGAACGTCAGCTTCCCGGCGGAGTACGAGTACCCCATGGAACTGAGCGACACGATCGCGATCACGCCCAGCGCGGCCAGGATCAGCGCGGCGATCTGCGCCACCCGCACGCTCCTGGGCATCGAGGTCATCGGCGTCCCGAATCGTGGTGGGGGAGCATAAGGCCCGTACGGCTGCGCGGGATACGGCGGCCGGTTCGCGGGATACTGCGGGGGTCCTGGTTCATACGGTGTGTCGGACATGGGTGCAGCCTCCGCCTAGGACGATCTCGATCGCCCACCGTAGATGCGAGCCGCGCCGTCCGGCAGCATCATTCGGTCAGGAACGAATACGGCCGTGTACCCGGGACGGAGGTCATCGACCATCGAGCAGGCCGGTCCGCTCAGGCCGGGACGCTGCGCTGGCGCTGGACGCGGCGGCGCCGACGCGGACGCAGCGCCCGGAGCGAGGTGCTCCGCCGGTTCGGACGCCACCTCGGATACATTTGCTCGCCGGTATTACTCTGCGAAAGGGCTGCACGTCATGGTTGTCTCTGCCGACAAGGTCGTGTCCATCGAATACACCCTGACCGATGACGAAGGCGACGTGCTGGACACCTCCGCCGGCGAAGCGCCGCTGGAGTACCTGCACGGCGCGGACAATATCGTGCCCGGCCTGGAGGGTGCGCTGGCGGGCAAGGCCGTCGGTGACGAGCTCGAGGTCGTCGTCGAGGCCGAGGACGCCTACGGCGAATATCTG
Source organism: Nocardia huaxiensis (assembly GCF_013744875.1). Lineage (NCBI taxonomy): Bacteria > Bacillati > Actinomycetota > Actinomycetes > Mycobacteriales > Nocardiaceae > Nocardia > Nocardia huaxiensis. The sequence goes on along the minus strand of NZ_CP059399.1, from coordinate 6,836,902 downwards.
GCCGAGCTGGTCAGCACGGTGGCGCGGGACATGTTCGAGGATGTCGAGGAGCTCGAGGTCGGCATGGAATTCCATGCCGAGGCCCCGGACGGCGACGCGCAGATCGTGACCGTGGTGGGCGTGGACGGTGACGATGTGATCATCGACGCCAATCACCCGCTGGCCGGGCAGCGCCTGCATTTCAAGGTGAAGGTGGTCGGCATCCGCGACGCCACCGCGGAGGAGATCGCCCACGGCCACCCGCACGGCGCGGACGACGACCACGCCCACTGATCGGCGAATCGCGGTGCCGTCACGGTGAATTCGATTGCCGGAGGGCGGTGAACAGGCGAACGCACCGCGCGGTCATCTCATCGGGCGTGTAGCCGGGATGATCGCTCCACCACGCGATGGTGGTGGAGACGATGCCGAACCACAGCGACAGCATGAGCGAATGGTCGCCGGGGTCGGAATCGGCTGCGGCGGTGAGGGTTTGCGCCACGCCCTGCGCGCCCATGGTGTTGAGCGCGTCCTGGTAGCGGCGCGCGGTGAGATACGGTTCGCTGCCTCGGGGCAGGGTGGTGTCGTAGAGCAGGGTCCAGTTCCGGGTGTGCCCGTCGAGGGCGTGGAAGATGGCGTCGAGGGTGGCCAGCGCCCGCGCCTGTGCGCCGGATGCGGTCTGGGCGGCCGCGACCGCCTCGGTGAGCACCGTGCCGGCGCGGTGCACGCACGCCGCGTGCAGGCCGTCGCGGGAGCCGAAGTAGGTGTAGATCAGGGGTTTGGAAACTCCTGCGGCGGAGGCGATCCGGGTGAGGGACGCGTGGGCGTATCCGTGCGCGCCGAACTCCGCGGTGGCGAGCTCGAGGATCTGCTGTTCGCGTTGCTCGCGGGGGACGCCCTTGGTGCCGGCGCGGGTCATCGGGCCGCCGGGTCGAGCAGCACGCCGGGATTGAGAATGCCCGCCGGATCCAGGGCCGATTTGGCCGCGCGCAGCGCGACCGCGAAGGGTTCGGGCCGCTGCCGGTCGTACCAGGGCCGGTGATCGCGGCCGACGGCGTGATGATGGGTGATGGTGCCGCCGTGCGTGTGCAGCGCCTCCGAGACGGTGGCCTTGATCTCGTCCCACTGCTCCACGGTCCGGCCCCAGCGTCCGGCGGCGTAGATGCCGAAATACGGTGCGGGACCGTCCGGATAGACGTGGGTGAAACGGCAGGTGAGCAGCCCGGTCACACCCGTCGCGGCGAACGCCGCGGTCGCCGCGTCCTGCACCGCGCCGCGCAGGGCCGCGAAATCGGCCCAGGTGCAGGCGGTTTCGAAGGTTTCGGTGATCATCGACTGCGCGGCCAGCGCATCCCGCTGATAGGGCATGCGCAGGAACGAGTTTCGCCAGGTGCCCGCCGCGTCGGAGCGGTCCCGCGTCTCGTCGTCGCGCGTGTTCTCGGCGGCCGTGCCGCCGTGGTCGCGGCAGATGTCGAGGGCACGCCGCAGGGATTCGTCCACCGGATGGTCGGCGGATTCGAACCCGAGCACGAGCACCCCGCCCGCCGTGCTGGTGCCCGCGTTGAGGAAGGCTTCCACCGGATCCAGCAGCCGGCAGTTGGCGGGGAACAGCCCCGACTGCGCGATGACCCGGGTGGCGGTGACGGCCGCGTCGTAATCGCCGAACACCACCGACGCACCCGCCCGCCAGCGCGGCCGATCCTGTAGGCGCATCCAGGCTTCGGTGATGACGCCCAGCATCCCCTCCGAGCCCAGGAACATCCGATCCGGCGACGGCCCCGCGCCCGAGGCGGGCAGCCGCCGCGACGCGCTCACCCCCACCGGCGTCACCACCCGCATCGACTCGACCAGGTCGTCGATGTGGGTGTAGACGGTGGCGAAATGCCCGCCCGCCCGCGTGGCCAGCCAGCCGCCGAGCGTCGAGAACTCGAACGACTGCGGAAAGTGGCGCAGCGTCAGCCCGTGCGGTCGCAGCGCGGCCTCCAGCGCCGGGCCGAAGACGCCCGCCTGGATGCGCGCCGCCCGGCTCACCCGATCGACCTCCACGACCGCGTCCAGCCGCCCCATGTCGAGCGCGATCGTCCCGGAATAGTTTGCGCCGCATCGTATTTCGACGCCGCCCACCACCGACGAACCGCCGCCGAACGGCACCGCGGCCACATTCGAGCGAGCGCACCAGTCGAGCACGTCGATCACATCCTGCTCGGTGCGCGGCCGCACCACCTGATCGGGCACATGATCGATGCGCCCCAGCAGGTTTCGCACCACATCCCGGAACGCCTGCCCGTGCCCGTGCGCGAGCCGGTCCACCAGATCCTGCGAGGCGAGATGGGCCAGCGTGCCCGGCAACTGGATGCGCGGCTCGGGCACGGCGAGATCCTTCGGATCGGGCGCTTCGTGCACGCTCAGATCGGCCCCCGGCAGCAGGGCCGCGACCCGCCGCGTCAGGGCTTCGCGTTCGGCTCCGGTCACCGCGTCCTCGACATTGCCCCAGCCCCACCACGATCGTGTCGACACGCGCGCGCTCCCTCCGAAATGAATTGACCGGAGGGTAAATTAACCCGGAGTCAATTCGCAACCGGAACGCACAGCGGCGACCCGCACGCGGTGCGTCACCCGCGGTGCGTGTGAAGAGCGATCTCCCGAAATCCGCCGGAAACCTGCTGTTAGTAGCTCACTGACAAACTCCCCGCCAACTCGGAAGCAGTGCAACAGGAGCAGGAAGACAACGTGCGATACCGCTGGATGATGCGCAGTGCGGCCTTGGTGATCGGGATGGGTGTGCTCGCCGTCGCGGTCGCCCTGCCGGTGTTCGAGAGCGCGGCGGCAGCGGAACCGGGCGCACGGGATCGGGCGCGAATCGTGGACAGCCGCAGCATCGATGACCGGCATCTGCAGCTCACCGTCCACTCGGCCGCGATGAACGCCGATTTCACCGTGGCGGTGCAGCGGGCTGCCGACACCTCGGTCGCGCGCCCGGTCCTGTATCTGCTCAGCGGCGGCAGTGGCGGCAAGGGCCCCGGCTCCTGGGACCAGGCCACCGGTGTGCTCGGTTTCCTCGCCGGCAAGAACGTGCACGTGGTGCAGCCCATCGGCGGCGCGGGCTCCTATTACGCGGACTGGCGCGCGCCGGATCCGCGGCTCGGCGTCATGAAATGGCAGACCTATCTGACCGAGGAACTGCCGCCGCTGATCGACGCGGCCCTCGGCGCGAACGGCCGCAATGCCATTGCGGGAGTGTCGATGTCGGGCACCTCGGTGCTGCAACTGCCGATCGCCAAGCCGGGGCTGTACCGGGCCGCGGCCACCTACAGCGGCTGCGCGCGCATCTCCGATGCCATCGGTCAGGCCTACGTCCGGCTCACCGTCGCCTACAGCGGGGGCGACGCGGCGAACATGTTCGGGCCCGCCGGCGATCCGATGTGGGCGGCCAACGATCCGTATGTGAACGCGGAGGCGCTGCGCGGCCTGGAGCTCTACATGTCCAGTGGCAATGGGCTGCCCGGCCCCTACGATCGGCCCGGCGATCGGCATCTCGTGGGCGGCGGTGACGCGCTGGCGAATCAGATTCTGGTGGGCGGTCTCATCGAGCTCGCGGTGGACCAGTGCACGCGGGCCATGGCCGATCGCCTGGCGGAACTGGGGATCCCGGTGACCGTCGCACTGCGGCCGTACGGCACGCATTCCTGGGGGTACTGGGACGACGAATTGGCCGCGTCCTGGCCGGTGCTGGCGCGCGGGCTCGGGCTGTAGGCGGTCAATCCCGTTCCTGGCGTTGCACCGACCGGTAGACGTAGGGGGCCGCCGTGAAGACCAGGGTCGCCAGCGGCTTCGGCACAAGGGGGCGCAGCTGCACTCGAATTATGTAGTGCCGCACCGGTATTCCATGCCGTGGCACGCGGCGCAGTTCGATGGTGCCGAGCTGTGAACCGTGCGCGTCGAACACCCGGAAGTCCCAGGATCGCGGGGCGTCGGCGATGATCTCGCCCACTTTGTCGCCCGCCGTGAACAGTTCGAGCGCCACCTTCCAGCCGCTGCGTTCGACGATCTCGCCGAGGTGTTCGACGCCGGGGCGTTCGACCTGGATCCGGCTGCGGAAGCGCACCACCTTCTCGGTGAGCAGCAGGGTCACCGCACCGTGCGGGTCGCGCACCTCGCGGATGCTGCCCGCCAACCGTTGCCAGGTGGAGCCGATGGGCGCCATCGAGCCCAGCGGCCGGCCTGCGGCGTCGTAGATGTCGAAGTTGCTGTGCTCCACCCAGCGGGCCGGATGGATGAAGTCGATGCTGGTGACCTCGGTGAGATGGCCTGTCACCGGCTCGTTTTCGCGCATGTTTTCCCCCTCGTGTCGTCTCCTGCTTGATCGCGCGTCGGTTATGGAACGTTCGCTCAAACGGGCGGCCCGGGCGATTATCCGAATCCGATCGAGGGCCGATTCCCGGATGTCACGATGAACAGGGCTGATACCGGGCGAATCGAGGAGGGGACGTGACGGTACGGGAGCAGGGGCCCGCCATCGAGCAGATGGCGGTTCTACACCGCGGATTCCGGCAGGACCTGGCCACCGCGCCCGGCCTGGTGCGCAGACTGCGCGCGGGCGACCACGACCGCATCCGGCTCGTCGTCGACCACGTGCGAGACCTCATGGAACGCCTGCACATTCACCACACCGGTGAGGACGAACTGCTCTGGCCGCTGCTGCGTGAACGCGCCCCCGACGACCTCGCGCGCATCCAGCTCATGCAGGACCAGCACGGCCAGGTCGACGAACTCGTGCGCCAGGTGACCACCCTGCTGACCCTCGTCTCCGCCGACCCCGTCACCTACCGCGCGGACCTGGCCGACCGCCTCGACCAACTCGCCACGGTCCTCGACGAACACATGACCGTCGAAGAGGAAGAACTCCTCCCCATCGTCGCCCGGCACATCACCGCCGCGGAATGGCACCGGCTGGGCGAACACGGCATGACCAGCACCCCCAGGAACAAACGCCTGATCACCCTCACCCGCATCCTCGACGTGGCCACCCCCGAAGAACGCCGTGTCTTCCTGAAAGAGCTCCCCGCTCCCATCCGCCTGCTCTGGAAATTCGTCGGCAAACGGCAACTGGCCCGAGCCGACGCCGAACTCTACGGCTGACCGCACCGCCCCCCGGCAACGATCGAGCGCCGGTGCCCAGCAGGCACCGGCGCTCTCGGATCTGTCGGGCTACGCGCTGAAGGCGCCCATGGTCGGCAGCCACTCGACGAACCGCTTGTCCTCGAGCAGGCCCTCGCGGGCGAACGGGTCATTGGTGAACAGCTTCTCCACCGACTCCAGATCCTCGGCCTTGACCAGGATCAGCGCGCCGGAGCCGTTGGCGTACGGACCGCTGGTGAGCACGACGCCCTCGTCGACCAGGTTGTTCAGCCAGGCGCGGTGTTCGGGCCGGAACTCGTTGCGCTGCGGCACGGTCGCGTCGGAGTAGACGTAGTGGACGGCGAAAACAGCCATGGGCCATCGCTTTCTGATCTGGAGTGGTGTTCGAAACGGTTACAGCGTCAAGAGCATTCGGGTATTCCCGAGCGTATTGGGCTTCACGTAGCTCAGGTCCAGGAATTCCGCGACACCGGTGTCGTAGGAGCGGCACATTTCCGCGTACACCTCGGCCGTGACCGGAGTGCCCTCGATTTCCACGAAGCCGTGCCGGGCGAAGAAGTCGACCTCGAAGGTCAGCACGAACAGCCGCCGCAGTTCCAGCTCCCGCGCGACCGTGATCAACTGCGACACGAGCATGTGTCCCGCGCCGGTGCCCTTGATATCCGGATGCACCGCGACCGTGCGCACCTCGCCGAGATCGGCCCACAGCACATGCAGCGCCCCGCAGCCCAGCAGCTGCCCGTCGCGTTCCGCGACCCAGAACTCCTGCACCGCCTCATACAGCGTGACCAGGTTCTTCTCCAGCAGGATCCGACCGGCGTAGATATCGATGAGATGTTTGATGGCGGGCACATCCGAGGTTCGGGCGCGGCGCACGATCGGCTGGGATGCCGATTCGCCGCCGACCGAACCACTGTGGGGTGCCCGTGTTGTCATGGGGTGCACAGTAGTCGGCCCCGGTACCGATAGGCTTGTCGGTGTGTCGCACATCCAGTCCCCTCGCATACCGGAATGGTCCGGAAACCATGGCCGGTTCGACGGCTGGTGGGGGTGCTGGTGACTGTGCAGCGTGACGAGGTGGAAGGGCGCTGGACCGGCACCGGTCCGGCGCGATCGGGGGAGGCCGCTCCGGTGCGGTCCGGCTTCGCCGCCGCGGGCCCGGTGGAACCGGCGGGATTGGTGGAACCGGCGGCCGTGCCGCTGATGAACATCGCCAATGTGCTGACCATTCTGCGGATCGTGATCGTCCCGCTGTTCCTCATGGCCCTGTTCACCGCCGGCGGCCACGATACGAACTGGCGCTGGGCGGCCGCGGCGCTGTTCGGCATCGCCGCCATCACCGACCGCATCGACGGGCAGCTGGCCCGCAAATACGGTCTGGTCACCGATTTCGGCAAGCTCGCCGACCCGATCGCGGACAAGGCGCTCATCGGCGCCGCCCTGGTCGGGCTGTCCATGCTCGGCGATCTGCCCTGGTGGATGACCATCGTCATCGTGGCCCGCGAACTCGGCGTCACCCTGCTGCGGCTGGCCGTGGTGCGGCGCGGCGTGATCCCGGCCGGGCGCGGCGGCAAGCTCAAGACGCTGGTGCAGTCGGTGGCGATCGCCGTGCTGTTGCTTCCGCTGTCCGGCGGATTCGCCACCGCCGGAATGGCTTTGATGTATGTGGCCGTGGTGCTGACAGTCGTCACCGGTCTCGACTATGTGGCCCAGGCGGCCCGGCTCTGGTTCGGCTCGCCCGGCGGCCGTCGTGCCGCCTGAGCCCCTCGCCGACCCGCTGACCGCTGCCGTCCCCGCCGCCGATCTGGTGGCCGCGCTGAAAACCTCCGGGCAGACCGTGGCCACGGCCGAGTCGCTCACCGCGGGTCTGCTGGCCGCCGCCATCGCGGGAATTCCGGGTGCGAGCGCGGTGTTGCGGGGTGGACTGATCGTCTACGCCACCGACCTCAAACACACCCTCGCCGATGTGAGTGCGGACACTCTGACCAGCGACGGACCGGTGGCCGCGAGCACCGCCGAACAGCTGGCGGTGGGCGCGCGCACCCGCTGCGGCGCGGACTGGGGCCTCGGGCTCACCGGTGTCGCCGGGCCCGAATCACAGGACGGCAAGCCGGTGGGAACGGTATTCCTGGGTATTGCCGGACCCGAGGGCACCGAGGTCATCCGGTTGAAACTGGCGGGAGACCGGTGGACGATCAGGTTGGGCGCGGTCCACCACGCGGTCGCCGAACTCACCCGCAGTGTCAGTAGCGGGTGTAAGACTCGGGAACGCGGGGCCGACGCCGGACGTTGACCAGTCAGACGCTGGGTCCGGCGAGACGAGTGTGAGGAGAACGAGATGACGCTGCTGCGAGAAGCGATCGGGGAAAGCCTGCGGCGCGCTCGGGTCGCCCAGAGCCGGACCTTGCGCGAGGTGTCGACCTCCGCGCGGGTGAGCCTGGGCTACTTGTCCGAGGTCGAGCGTGGTCGTAAAGAGGCATCCAGCGAGCTGCTGGCCGCCATCTGCCAGGCGCTGGATGTGCCGCTGGCGCAGGTGCTTTTCGATGTGAGCGCCGCCATGGCCGCCACCGACAAGGCGAATGCGGCTGCCGCCAAGGCGAATACGTCGCTGTCCGTGGCGGGCGCGGCCGTCACCCCGAAGGGTGGCGACGGCGACGCCGTGCGCGGCACCGAGGGAGGTTTCGGCCCCCGCATCGTCATTCCGGCCCCGAAGTCGGATCGATTGGTGCTGGTGGCCGCCAAGTGAACACTGTGCGCTGGAGCCGAAAGGGATAAATTCTCGGTAGGCTTCGTGCCGGAGGCGTGCGGCGGCTACGGAACAGTCCGGATGCCGCCGCGCAGTGGATGATAGGGACAACCGGGTGCGTGACGGTCGCGCACCATATCGCGTGAAGGCACGCGGTACGTCACATGGAGGCGGGATCAATCGATGGCTAATCCGTTCGTGAAGGCCTGGAAATACATGATGGCCCTCTTCGATTCGAAGATCGAGGAGCATGCGGATCCGAAGGTTCAGATCCAGCAGGCCATCGAGGAGGCCCAGCGCCAGCACCAGGCTCTGTCCCAGCAGGCCGCGTCGGTGATCGGCAACCAGCGTCAGCTGGAGATGAAGCTGAACCGGCAGCTCGACGAGGTCGAGAAGCTCAATGCCAATGCGCGTCAGGCCGTCATGCTGGCCGATCAGGCCAGTGCCGCGGGCGACACCGAGAAGGCGATCCAGTACACCAATGCCGCCGAGGCGTTCGCCGCGCAGCTGGTCACCGCCGAGCAGGCCGTCGAAGACCTGAAGGTGCTGCACGATCAGTCGCTGCAGGCCGCCGCCCAGGCCAAGAAGGCCGTCGAGCAGAACGCCATGCTGCTGCAGCAGAAGGTCGCCGAGCGCACCAAGCTGCTGTCCCAGCTGGAGCAGGCCAAGATGCAGGAGCAGGTCTCGGCCTCCCTGCAGCAGATGGACTCCACCCTGTCCGCCCCCGGCACCACCCCCAGCCTGGACGCGGTGCGCGAGAAGATCGAGCGCCGCTACGCCAACGCGCTGGGCGCCGCCGAACTGGCCGGCAACTCCGTCCAGGGCCGCATGATGGAGGTCCAGCAGGCCTCCATCCAGATGGCCGGCCACAGCCGCCTCGAGCAGATCCGCGCCTCCATGCGCGGCGACGCCCTGCCCGCCGGCGGCCAGTCCCAGCAGCAGGCCATCCCGAACCCGGCCCAGCCCAACGTCAACAAGGGCCAGGCCGCCCAGCAGTAGGCACCGCCCGCCGCTCGCATGGCGGTGAGCACGAAAGGCATTGCACGATGGGGAGATCGCGGACCGACAACCAGTCCGCGGTCTCCCCTGCGCGTTTCCGCCGCAAACCCCGTCCGGCGGCAGCACCCGACCCCACCACCCTGTTCCCCTCACCCTTCGGCCCCAACTCGCAGCCCGCCCCGCCCGAGTCCCCCGAAGCTCCTCAATTCCCCAGCCCCGGAACGACTTCCACCGGGCCCGCGACGTCGAAGTCGGATTCCCCGCGGCATCGCACGCACCCCGCACCCGAGATCGCGTCGCCGGTCGGGCAGACCGCCGAGTACCGCCCGCAATCCGCCGCTGCCGAACCGACCGTGCAGCCGGAAACCCGTTCCGCCCAGACCTATCCCGGTCGCCAGGTCGCCCAGCCGAGCTGGACCGACCCGTCGCAGCCGATCGGACCCGGATATGTCGGTGCCCCCGGGTACCGTGGCGGCGTGACCGCACCCGGCGACCGAGAATCCGCTGCCCCGCACGGATCTCGCCCTGCGTACGGCACCCCCACCTCGCACTTCCCCCCGCCGGACCAGCCCCAGTCCGGGCCGGCATCGACCATGCCGTACCCGCAGATCGGTTATCCACCAGGGTATTTCGACGACCAGGTTGGTTCGTCGACGGATCCCGGCCGTCGGAGCGCCCCGCAGGGGGCAGTCGACGCCGCCGCGGAGCGGACCGCCCGCAGACTGCGGCGACGCAAATCGGACCCGGCCGCGAGTGACCCACGTGAACGGCGTTCGATGCGTCGCGGCAACAACCCCGCCGATCCCGGTGCGGGTACGTGGGATTCGCGATCCGCGCAGGATGGTGCGCGGGAGCGCCTCGGGGACCGGGCCGGACGGGTAATGCGGGATGTGCTCGCGCCCGCCGGAGTCGAGCCCGAAGAGCTGGCTCGCCGCCTGCCGGATACCTTGCGCGGCATGGGCGAGCAGGCGCTCGTGGCCGTGCGCAAGTGGGCCGATCCACGCGAGCGGGAGTTGCGCCGCAGGCGCCGAACCCGGCGCAGAAGTCTCCGGCTCGGCACCGCATCGGGGGTGACCACCGCGGGAACCGTTGGACTCGTGCTGATTTCGGCTCCGGCCTGGGCCGTGATCGTGGTCGGCGGCGGCGCGGTCGCCTTGGTGACGGGAACAGCTGTCACGGCCAAGAAGTATCTGCAGATGCGCAAGGAGCCGCTGCCGCAGGCGACATTCGTGCCTCGGCGGCTGCCCCCGCTACGGTCGGCGGCGCGAGCGTCCATTGCCCGGTTGGTGCGGGCCGAGCGGGCACTGCACGGCTTGGGAGCGCAGATCGCGCGGTCGGGCCGACTACCCGAGGACGATTTGACCGACACCCTCGAAACGGCCGCCTCCGGATCGGCGGCGCTGCACGCACTGTCGGAAGACCTGGTAGCCATGGAACGCGCCGCCGAGGCGCTGGGCCCCCGCAATTCCCCACTGGCAGACCACGTCCAGTCGGTCGCGGTGCGCCTGGATGCCGGGGTCGTCGAATTCGAAGGCATGGTGGCCGCAGCGGCCCGCGTCCTGGCAGTGCCCGAAAGCGCCGCCATCGCAGACGATCTCGGCTGGGCCATGGTGCATCTGCGCGACGCCGCCGACCGCCTCGACGGCTGGGCGCAAGCCCTCACCGATCTCGCCGACGACCGCTACCGCGCCAACCCCTAGCAAGTGCGATGCGGGTTTTCGCTTGCGCCGAATGCGGCATCTCGTTGAGCGTCCCGCTCCGTGAAGTCTCGTGGCGGGGCGATGCGGAGTTGCCCCGACTTCCGCACCAGATCCGGGAGCCGCTACCGGCGCGGATGACTGCGGGCACCTTCGCGGTGCACGCATACCCGGCGATCGACTACGTCCGGCCGGACGGGCGGCCCTGTCTGGGGCCGGAAGGCGTGCATTACGTGCTGAATCCCGGCGATACCCGGGCCACGGCGCTGCTCGTCGACCCGGACGACGATCTCGGCTGCCTCGGCATTACGGGCTCGGGGGGAGCCAATATCGTGTGTGCGCACTGCCGAAGCAAGGTCGGGTTCCGAATCGACGATTGCGGAACCTGGCAGCAGACTCTCCTCCGCGCGGGTGTCGTGCGACGGATCGACGTCCCCTCAACCGTGACGCCTGACGTAATCCGTTATCCACAGGTCGATTCCGGTCTCGTCGACCGCGCACAGTGGCGTCACGGCGATCGAGTCCACGACTTCCAACGCGCGGAGATCGCGGGCCCCGGACTCGATCGCTGGTTCGGAGAGTCCAGCTGGCGGGACGAAGTCGAGCAGGCTCAACGGGATTCGACGCAGTCGCCGGGCTGACGGGGCCCATCGGCCGATGGGAATCGGTCGGCCGGCGGGTATGTTCACCGTCTTATGGCTACTGCGATCGTTGCGGCCGCGTATGGCGGTCCTGAGGTACTGACGGCTGTCGAGGTGGAGGTTTCGCCGCCGGGGGCGGGGGAGGTCACCGTCGAGGTGCGGGCGGCGGGGGTGAATCCGTTCGATTACAAGCGGTATAGCGGGGCGTTCGGGAACGATCCTGCGGCGCTGCCGCTGCGGCTGGGTGGGGAAGCCTCGGGTGTGGTGACCGCTGTCGGTGATGGGGCGGAGGGGCCTGCGGGACCGATCAGGGTGGGCGATGAAGTCGTTGTGCGTGGTGAGGGCACCTACGCGACCGTGGTGAATGTGGCTGCGGCCAAGGTGGTGCCGAAGCCTGCCGAGGTGAGCTGGGAGGTGGCGGCGGGGGTGCTCGCCACCGGTGGAACCGCTGTTCATACGTTGGTCGCCACGAATGTGCGGGCCGGGGACACGGTGTTGGTTCACGGTGCGGCGGGCAGTGTCGGGTCGATCGCGGCGCAGCTCGCGGTGGCCCGGGGTGCGCGGGTGATCGGCACCGCCGCGCCGAATCGGCATGAGCGGCTTCGGGCTTACGGGGTGGAGCCGGTGGCGTACGGGCCGGGGCTGGCGGATCGGGTGCGGGCGCTCGCGCCGGACGGTGTGGATGCCGCGATCGACACCGTCGGAACCGATGAGGCCGTGGATGTCTCGCTCGAGCTGGTCGCGGACCGGCAGCGGATCGCCACCATCGTCGCCTTCGGCCGCGCCGGGGAGGCGGGCATCAAGGCGCTCGGGTTCGGACCCGGAGCCGATCCGGGGGTCGCCGTCCGGGGCAACGCGTGGCGGGAACTGCTCGAGCTGCTGGCCGCCGGCAAACTCGAGGTGGTCATCGCGGCCACGTATCCGCTGGCCGAGGCCGCGGCGGCGCACGAATTCGTGCGGGCCGGGCATGCGGGCGGCAAGGTGATACTGCTGCCCTGAGTCGTGCGCCGGGTCTCGGGGTGAACCCTGAACTTCCCCCGATATTGGCGTTGACCTGGTGATTTTCTCAGATGCAGGGGCCAGGATGGAGGAGACGGATCGCGGAGACGGCGGTTCGGAGACCAGGGAGGCTGCAATGCTTTGGAAGATCATCGGCGTCGTCGCGGTCGTATGGATCGCGCTCGCGATCATCGGCGCGCTGATCAAGGGACTGTTCCCCATTCTGCTGATCAGCGCGATCGTGTTCGGGTTGTACCTGCTGTACAAGGCGATGTCCGGTTCCTCGGACAAGTCGCCGCTGAGCAAGCTGTAAGAACAGCTTTCGGGCCGGGCCGATCGGTGTCGTTGGGGACGCCGGTCGGCCCGTTGGCATTTCGGTGCGACCGGTTTGTGTGATTCCGGTCTCCCCGTCCGGTCTTCTCGCATATGTTGTTGCCCACAACATATGGATTGCGCGGCCGTGACGGTCTCCCTGTACGCCGTGGCCGCGGTTCGGGAAGGTCACCGTGATGAGGACGAAAAGCCCACTCCCGCTGCGAGATTCCGGCCGTCGCAGGCTCGGCTGTGCCGCTGTCGCGGTGGCGCTGACCGGAGTGCTGACGCTCACGGCCTGCGGATCCAATTCCAGCAGTGATGATTCTCCGGGTGGGACCGACGGCGGCGGGGCGAATGGAACGGTCGGTGTGATCCTTCCGGAGACCGCCACCTCCGCCCGCTGGGAAACCTTCGACAAGCCCATGCTGCAGGAAGCCTTGCGCGCCGAGGGTTTCGCCGCCGATGTGCAGAACGCGCAGGGTGACGTGCAGAAGTTCAGCACGCTGGCCGACGGCATGATCGCCAAGGGCGTGAAGGTGCTCATCATCGCCTCGATCAATAGCGAGGTGGGCAGCGCGGTCGCCTCCAAGGCGAAGAAGGCGGGCATCCCCACCATCGACTACGACCGCCTCAACCTCGGCGGATCCTCGGACTACTACGTGTCTTTCGACAATGTGAAGGTCGGCGAGCTCCAGGGCCAGGCGCTGGCCACCGCGCTGAAGGACAAGCCGGGCGGCGAGGTCGTCGAGATCGAGGGCGCGCCCACCGACAACAATGCCACCCTCTTCTATCAGGGCCAGCAGAAGGTGCTGAAGCCCCTCTACGATTCGGGTGCATTGAAGCTGGTGCGCTCCCAGCCCATCGACGGCTGGGACAATCAGAAGGGCGGCACCACCTTCGAGCAGATCCTCACCGGAAACGGCGGCCGCGTGGACGGCGTCGTCGCCGCCAATGACGGGCTCGCGGGCGCGGTGATCACGGTGCTGAAGAAGAACGGCCTCAATGGCAAGGTCCCGGTCACCGGCCAGGATGCCACCGTGGACGGCCTCAAGGCGGTCCTGCGCGGCGACCAGTACATGACCGTGTTCAAACCCATCCGCGACGAAGCACAGGCGGCCGCGAAACTCGCTGTGGCCCTGGCCAAGGGCGACACCGCCACCGCGGATGGCCTGGCGCAGGGCGTGAGTCAGGACCCCAAGGGCAATCGGAACGTGAAATCCGTTCTGCTGCAGCCGCAAACAGTGCTGCGCGCCGACGTGAAAACGGTGACCGACGCCGGTTACGTGAAGGCCGCCGACATCTGCTCCGGTGACGTGCAGACCGCCTGCACCGAACTCGGCATCCGCTGAGGGGCAGTCGATGAGCGCGCCCCTCCTCCAGATCACCGGCCTGAACAAGAGTTTCGGCGCGGTGCACGTCCTGCACGATGTGGCTCTCACCGTGCCCGCTGGCCAGGTCACCGCCCTGGTCGGCGACAATGGCGCGGGCAAGACCACGCTGGTGAAATGCGTGGCAGGCATCCACGCCGCCGACTCCGGCGAAGTCCGCTTCCGTGGCGAGCCCGTGCACCTGCGCGGCCCGAAAGACGCTGCGGCCCTGGGCATCGAGGTCGTCTACCAGGATCTCGCGCTGGCCGACAATCTCGACATCGTGGCCAATATGTTCCTCGGCCGCGAGCGCGGGAAGCCGTGGCGGATGGACGAGGCGAGCATGGAGGAGGCGGCGCGCAGCACGCTCGCATCCCTGGGTGTGCGCACCGTGAAATCCGTGCGCACGCCGGTGTCGTCGCTGTCGGGCGGGCAGCGGCAAACCGTCGCCATCGCCAAAGCCGTGCTCTGGAACAGCAATCTGGTGTTGCTGGACGAGCCCACCGCCGCCCTCGGCGTGGCGCAGACCCGGCAGGTGCTGGACCTGGTGCGGCGGCTGGCCGAACAGGGCCTGGGCGTGGTGCTGATCAGCCACAACCTGGCCGACGTGTTCGAGGTGGCGGATCGGATCGCGGTGCTGTACCTGGGCCGGACGGCGGCGCAGGTGCGCACCGCCGACGTCACCCACGGACAGGTGGTGGAGCTGATCACGGCGGGCCGCTCCGGCGACTTGGGGCTGGCCCGTCCCGAAGCCGCGGTGCTGTGAGGGGACATCGTGAACGAGGACATGAGCAGTTCGAAGACCACCGCACCCGGCGGCCCGGAAGCGGAAGGCGCGAAAGCCGTTCCGCCTCCGGCGCCGTCGCGCCCACCCGAGGCGATCGCCGATTTCGGCATCGACACCACCACCATGTCCACCCGGGAAGCCTTGCGCGAGTACGCCACTCGATTGCGCTCGGGCGAGATCGGTTCGCTGCCGGCCCTGCTCGGGCTGGTCGTGCTGGTGGTTCTGTTCTCGAGCATGTCGGATGTGTTCTTCTCCCTGAACAACATCGCGAACCTGCTCGCCCAGGGCGCGGGGCAGACCGTCATCGCCATCGGCATCGTCTATGTGCTGCTGATCGGTGAGATCGACCTGTCGGCGGGCACCGCCTCCGGAGTGGCCGCCGCGGTGCTCGCCCTGCATTTCGTGGAGAACGGAAACCTGCTGTCCGGCATGGGATCCACGGTGTTCTTCATCTTCAACGGGCTGATGGTGCTGGCGGCGATCCTGGCCGCGCTGCTGCGCATCTGGCCCGGAGTGGCGCTGTCGCTGCTGGGCGTCGCGGTGACCCTGATCGGTTTCGAAGCCAATCCGTGGGTGGAGATGCTGCTGGCCGTGTGCGTGGGCGCGGCCATCGGCTGCATCACCGGGTTCCTGGTCGCCAAGGTCGGAATGCCGTCCTTCGTGGTGACTTTGGCATTGTTCCTGACCTGGCAGGGGGTGATCCTGCAGCTCATCGGCGAGGGCGGCGTGCTCGGCATCAATTCGTCGCATGTGCTCGATCAGGTGGCCAACGGCAATCTGTCCACCCTGGGCAGCTGGCTGCTGTGCGCGGTGGCGGCGGGTGGATACGCGGCGGTCACGCTGGGCGGGCATCTGCGGCGCCGGCGGCGCGGATTGGTCACCGCGCCCACGCCGCTGGTGGTTGCGAAGGTGTCGGCGCTGGTGGGTTTCGCGGTCGTGGTCACCGCGCTGCTCACCGTCAATCGCTCGCCGAGCAAGCTGATCGTGATCTCCGGCATCCCGTATGTGGTGCCGATCGTGCTGGCACTGCTGGTGGCGGGCTCCTACGTGCTCAACCACACCACCTACGGGCGGCACATCTACGCGGTCGGTGGGAACACCGAGGCGGCGCGCCGGGCGGGCATCAATGTGACCCAGTTGCGCGCAAGCGTTTTCGTCATCTCGTCGTCGTGTGCGGCGATCGGCGCGATCATCTACTCGTCGAAGGTCGGTTCGGTCGATCCGCAGGCGGGTGGGCTCAATACCCTGCTGTTCGCGGTCGGCGCGGCGGTGATCGGCGGCACCTCGCTGTTCGGCGGGAAGGGTCGGGTGGCCGACGCGGTGATCGGCGGCGCGGTGCTGGCCGTGGTGTCCAATGGGCTCGGGCTGCTGGAGCAGCCTGCCGCGGTGGTCTCGGTCGTCACCGGTCAGGTGTTGCTGCTGGCGGCCACGGTGGACGCACTGTCCCGGCGGCGGGCCGCGGCGGCGGCGCGATGAGCCCGGTGGCCGGTGGGCTGTCCGGGGGCGTCGGTTCCGGGTCACCGGGCGCCGCAATGGTATTCCTGAGTCCATGACCGTCGCCCGACCGGACGAGGTGCGCCGCTTCAACCGGTCCAGCCTCCTGCGCCTGCTGCACACCGGTGGTCCCGCCACCCGTGCGGCCCTGGCCACCGAGCTCGGGCTCAACCGGTCCACCATCAAAATGCTGGTCGACGGGCTCGCCGAAACCGGTCTGGTGGAGGAGAAGGTGCCGCGCCTGGCGCGCGGGGCGGGCCGCCCATCGCTGCTGGTGCTGCCGCAACCGCTGGCGGCGGTGGTGCTGGCGGTGGACGTGCAGGTGGAGCGGGCCGGTATCGCCCTGGTCGGATTCGGCGGCCAGATCCTGGGCCGCAACAGCTGGAATCTGCATGGGCGGCAACGGAATCCGCACGAGGTGATCACGCATGTGGCCGAATCGGCGTCCCTGCTGGCGGCGGATCTGGGGGTGAGCCCGGTGGCGGCCGGTATTTCCGTCCCCGGCGTCGTGCGCCGCTCCGACGGGCATGTGCACACCGCCGCGAACCTGGAATGGGACGAGGTGGCGCTCGGCTCCCGCATGGGCGCGGTGCTGGACCTACCGGTCGTGGTCGGCAACGATGCCGAATTCGGCGCTCTCGCAGAACTTGTGCGCGGTTCCGGGCGCGGCGCATCCGACGCGGTCTTCGTCTCCGCCGACGTCGGCGTGGGCGGCGGCCTCATCGCCCAGGGCGCGCTGCTGCGCGGCTCCGCCGGCTACCTCGGCGAAATCGGCCACATGACAGTGCATCCGGGCGGGCGCACCTGCCACTGCGGCAATATCGGCTGCTGGGAAACCGAGGTAGGCGAGGCTGCCCTCTGTCGCGCCCTCGGCCTGCCCGAACACGGCCCGCGCGGCACCATCGTCGCGGAATTACGTGCACTCCAAGGCGATTACGGCACACTGCTCGACGACTACCTGGACTGGCTCACCCTCGGCCTGGTGAACGTGGTCAATATCCTCGGCCCCGAACTGGTGGTCCTGGGCGACCTGTTCACCGCCCTCCCCGAAACCGCCATCACCCGCGTCGCCGACCAGGTCCGCAGCCGCAGCATGGTCAGCCGCGCCATGGGTGGCATCCGCATCGAGAAATCCAGCCTCGGAACAGATCTGAAACTCCTCGGCGCCGCAGAAGCAGCTTTCGAGGGCATCCTCCCCATCCTCTGAACACCCTCGAAAACCCGAGCCCCGTAACGGGGGCCGGGGCGGAGCCCCTGGGAAAAGCAGAGCTTCTGGGGGTCCGGGGGCGGAGCCCCTGGGAACAATGTTGAATTCAGGTATGGAGCAGCTTCCCGAGGACTGGCAGCGCGGCATCGTCATCGTCGCGCATCCCGACGACATCGAATACGGTGCGGCGGCCGCTGTCGCGCGCTGGACGCGGCAGGGCAAGGACATTCGCTATGTGCTGGCCACCAGCGGCGAGGCGGGCATCGCGGGGCTGCCGCCCGCGGAATCCGGCCCGCTGCGTGAGGACGAGGAGCGAGCCAGCGCCAAGATCGTCGGAGTCAGCGAGGTGGAATTCCTCGGGCATCCGGATGGCCGCATTGTGGAGAGCCTCGAGCTGCGCCGCGACATCGCCGCCGCGATCCGCCGGCATCAGCCGGAGATGGTGGTGCTGTTCAACTTCGGTGACGGCTGGGCGCGCGGATACGCCAATAGCGCCGACCATCGCGCCGTCGGCCGCGCCGCCCTCGACGCCGTCTCCGATGCGGGCAACGAGTGGATCTTCCCGGAGATCGCCGCCCTGCCGATCTGGTCGCCGCGCTGGGCGGCCGTCTGCGGCGTCGCCGAGGGCAGCCACGCCGTGGATGTCAGCGACACCCTCGAGGTGGCGGTCGAATCCCTGGCCGCGCACGCCCGCTACCTGGCGGCCCTGAGCCCGGACCCGGTCGCCGACCAGGCCCGCGCCGTCATCGACATGACCTGCGGCCCCAAGGAAGGGTTCGAGGCCGCCCACGCGGTCTCCTTCGAGCTGTTCTACTTCGCGGGCTGAGGTGAGCGCCTGTTCAGGGCGCTGAAACAGGTCGCGACCACGAGCATCGAGACACTCCGCCGGTACCCGTTTCCTGACGTCGGCGGGGTGTGGCACGCTGGGGCGCGTGCGAGTAGCGGTGGTGGCCGGACCGGATCCGGGACATGCCTTTCCGGCGATCGCGTTGTGCCTGCGGTTTCTGGCGGCGGGTGATGAGCCGGTGCTGTTCACCAGCCCGCGCTGGTTCGACGCGGCCATGGCGGCGGGGATCGGGGTGCGGCGGCTGAAAGGGTTGGCGCCGCGCGCGGAGGATGACGATGAGGATGCCGGTGCGCGGATTCATCAACGGGCGGCGCATATTTCGACCGAGATCCTGCCCGATCTCAGTGCCATGCTGCCGGAGTTGGTGGTCTCGGATGTGTTGACCGCCGGGGGCGGTATGGCGGCCGAACGGCTCAGCGTGCCGTGGGTGGAGTTGTCGCCGCATCCGCTGTATCTGCCGTCGAAGGGTTTGCCGCCCATCGGGAGCGGGCTCGCCGCCGGTGAGGGTGTGCGCGGCCGGGCTCGGGATTCCATGCTGCGCACCCTGTCCGCGCGCGCCATCCGCCGGGGGGAGACCCAGCGTGAGGAGGCCCGCGCGAGTATCGGTCTGCCGCCGGAGGATCCGGGCCCCGCGGCGCGGCTGATCGCGACTCTGCCCGCGCTCGAGGTGCCGCGCCCGGACTGGCCGGAGAACGCGCATCTGATCGGCCCGCTGCTGTGGGAGCCCACCGATCACATTCTGGATCTGCCGCCGGGTGATGCCCCGCTGGTCGTGGTGGCTCCCTCCACCGCGCAGACCGGGGTGACGAACATGGCCGACGCGGTCCTCGAAGCGCTCGCGGATTCCGGTGTGCGCGTGGCGATCTCCATGCTCGACACCCCGCCCGCCGACCTTCCGCCCTGGGCCACCGCCGGTTTGGGGCGCCAGGACGAGCTGCTGCGGCACGCCGCGCTGGTGATCGGCGGCGGCGGTCACGGGCTGCTGGCCAAATCGCTGCTCGCGGGCGTCCCCATCATCACCGTGCCGGGTGGCGGCGATCAGTGGGAGCTGGCCAATCGCGCTGCCCGCCAAGGCAGTTCGCTGCTGATCCGGCCCCTCACCCCGGAGGCGATCCGCGATTCGGTCCACCGCATGCTCACCGAGCCCGCCTTCACCGACGCCGCACGACGCGCCGCCGCGGGCGTCACCTTGGCGTCCGACCCGATCGAGGTCTGCCATCAGGTCCTGTCGGGGGCACACTCGAACTGACCGGGCGTAGCGGCCGCTAGCAGCTCGAAGACGGATACTGCGGGGCCTCGGCGACACCGATTCATGACCGCGGTGCGCGTGTGGCGTACGCTGCCGAGGTGCGGTTGACGGAATTCCAGGAGCTGTTGCATACCGAATTCGGTACGGCGCGCGGGGATGCGTTGCTGACCGACCATGTGATCCCGTCCATGGGGCGGACCGGGGCGCAGGCCATCGAGAGCGGGGTGGACCCGCGCGATGTGTGGCGGGCGCTGTGCGCCGAATTCGATGTCCCCAAGGCGCGGTGGTGAGTGGTCGCGTGAGCGCTGCGCTACCGCCCGGCGTCGCCGAGTTGTTCGGTCCCGCGCCGGTGTACTCGCAGGACCATGAGGGCCAGAGCGGCGGTGTGGTCAAGGTCGGCGGAGCCTATTGGATGAAGCGCGGTCCCGTCGCTCGCGCCGAATACGAACGCTTCGAGTGGCTGGCCGCGCAGGGTGTGACCGTGCCGAAAGTCGTTGCGTTCGAAGCGGATACGCTGGTGCTGGCCGATGCCGGGGTGCCGAGTCTGGCCACCGCCGCCGCGCCCGGCAGGACGATGGGGGAGACCCTGCGCCGCCTGCACGACCTGCCGATCGCATTGTGCCCCTTCGACGGTCGCCTCGATGCCATGCTTGCGCAGGCGGGCGGTCTGGTCCGCGACGGTGAGGTCGATGTCGACGACTTCGACGACGACAATCTGGGCCAGACCGCCGAACAGGTGCTCGAGCGCCTGCACGCCGAACGCCCGGCCGTCGAGGATCTCGTTGTGGCGCACGGGGATTACACGCCGTCCAATGTGCTCAACGGCGGGCTGCTCATCGATGTCGGACGCCTGGGTGTGGCCGACCGATACCGCGATGTCGCCTTGGCCGTACGAGATCTCGATGACGACTTCGGGCCGGATGAGGTGCGGGCATTCCTGGCCGCCTACGGGCTGCCCGAGCCGGATGAGACCCGCCTGCGCTACTACCGTCTGCTCGACGAGCTGTTCTGACCGCTGCGGCCCGGGGGACGACCGCCCGGGCCTGGGTCTGGAACACTCAGACCTCGGCTGTCTTCTTCGCGTAATGCCGGGTGGCCTTGGCGCGGTTGCCGCAGGTCGCCATCGAATGCCACCGGCGCGCACCGTTTTTCGAGGTGTCGTAGAACCACAGCACGCACTGCGGGTGCGCACACTGTTTGATCCGGTCCGGCGCTTCGCCCAGCAGCTCCAGCAGATTGTCGGCGGCCAGCCAGCCCGCTAGTCGCGTCCGCTCCGGCACCTCCACCTCGTCGGCCGGACCGGCGGTGGTGAGTGTGCGCCGCAGCCGCCCGGCATCCAGCACTCGATTGAGATCGTCGATCGACTCCTTGCGGATGGCCCGCAGAATCGCCTCTCGCGCCTCGATGAGCGCGTGCAGTGTCGGCTCGTCGGCCGGGCTGCGGTCGGTGAGCTCGTTGTCGGCGAGCCACTGCCGCAGACCGGCGACATCCGTGAGCAGGTCCACGGGACCGTCCGCGCTGTTCCAGCGGGTATTGAGCAGGTCCAGCGCGAGCGGTTCGCCGACGTGGGGACGCGGATCGGGCATGCCTGAGATTAACCAGCTCCTCGAGTCCATTGATTGAGCACCGCCATTCTAACCAGTCACATTTATTTAGAGGGTTGACAGTGACTCCGTCATCCTCCTACGTTCTAACCATCGAAACAACACCAACGAGTTAGATGTTCCTGGAGGAAATATGACCACCGTCGCCGCCCCGCAGCTCGCCACCGGCCATGTCGGCCTCAATGTCACCGACCTGACCCGCTCGGTGGACTTCTATCAGCGCGCCCTCGGCTTCGAGCAGCTCGGCGCGAGCACCGGCGGCGAGCAGCGCTTCGCCTTCCTCGGTGCGGACGGCAAGCTGCAACTCACCCTGTGGCAGCAGAGCGACGGCTCGTTCTCCGCGAAAACGCCCGGCCTGCACCACCTTTCGTTCCAGGTCGACACCATCGACCAGGTGAAGGCGGTGGAGGCGGCGCTCAAGGAGCTGGACGTGACCTTCGCCCACGACGGTGTGGTCGCGCACGGCGAGGGCGCCTCCTCCGGCGGCATCTTCTTCACCGACCCCGACGGCATCCGCCTCGAGGTGTACGCCCCCGCCGGCGCCGAATCCGCCCCCGCCCCCAGTGGTTCCGCACCGACCTGCGGATTCTTCTGAGCCGATAACCCCACCGCCCGGAGGACGCCATGACCGTCAGCTACCACACCGGCGAACTGGCCGTGCAGCAGCGCATGGGCCAGGCCGATATCGCCCAGCACGTCGGCCGCATGATCCGCGCCGACATCCCGGGCGCGGCCGCGGCCTTCCTCGCCGAACAGCCGATGATCGTGGTCGCCGCCGCGGACGAGGCCGGGCGGATGTGGGCGACCCAGCTCACCGGACTGCCGGGATTCGCGCAGGCCGCCGGCGACCGGACCATCACCGTGGACGCGCTGCCGCGACCCGGTGATCCGCTCGCCGCCGCACTGCGCTCGCCCGGTCGCATCGGCCTGATCGCCCTGCAACCGCAACGCCGACGCCGCATGCGCGTCAATGGGATCGCCGACCCCACCGCCACCGGTCTGCGCATCACCACCGAGCAGGTGTACTCCAACTGCCCGAAATACATCAGCCGCCGCACCCTCGGCGACTGGTCTGCCGGTGTGGCCGCCACCCCGCGCCACACCACCGCCCTGACCGAGGAGCAGCAGCGGGCAATCTCCGCCGCCGACACCTTCTTCGTCGCCTCCATCGGCCCGGACGGCCACGCCGACGCCTCCCATCGCGGCGGCAATCCCGGTTTCCTGCAGGTGCTTTCCCCGAACCGCCTGCGCTGGCCGGACTATCGCGGCAACTCCATGTTCATGACCCTCGGCAATATCGCCGCCGACCCGCGCTGCGGTGTGCTGATCATGGACTGGCGGTCCGGCGCCACCCTGCAACTGACCGGAACCGCCGAAATAACTTGGGACGAAACGACGTTTGCTCCAGGTGCGCAGGCCACGATCGACTTCACCGTCACCGAGGTCGTCGACATCGCCGCGGCCAGCCCCCTGCGCTGGAGCGCGCCGGAGCTCTCGCCCGTCAATCCGTAATCGCCCGAAAGGATCCCGCCATGCGACCCCCACTGCCTCCCTTCGATCTGGAATCGGCGAAGAAGAAGGTCCTCGCCGCCGAGAACGCCTGGAACACCCGCGATCCCGAGGCCGTCGCGCAGGCGTACACCGAGGATTCGGTGTGGCGCAACCGCGACGAATTCCTCACCGGCCGCGCCGAAATCGTCGACTTCCTGAAGCGCAAGTGGGCCAAGGAGAATGGCTACGCCCTGCGCAAGGACCTGTGGAGCTTCGAGGGCAACCGGATCGCCGTGCGCTTCCAGTACGAGTGGCACGACGACGAGGGCCAGTGGCATCGCAGCTACGGCAACGAGCTCTGGGAGTTCTCGCCCGAGGGTCTGATGTCGCGCCGCGAGGCCAGCATCAACGACACCACCATCGAGGAATCCGAACGCCGCATCTTCGGTCCGCGCCCGGCCGGCGAGGAGGACGAGTCCTTCCCGATCCGGTAGCGCCTCCCTTGGTGATACGGGCATACCATTTATTTGGTATGTTCGTATCGTTAAAGCGGAAAAGGGGAGAGCATGGCGAAGATCGGGCGGTTCACGAGCAACGAGGCCAAGGCCGCGTACCTGCGCGCCTACGACGACCTGGCGACCGACTGGCCGGTGCCGTCGACCGACCTCGATGTCGAAACATCCTTCGGCACAACGCGAGTGCGGAAGTCGGGGACGGGGGAGGGTGCACCGCTGGTGCTGCTTCCCGGCATGCCGGGCAACCTGCTGTTCTGGATGCCGTTCATCGAGGAGCTGTCGCGTGATCGGGTCGTGTACACACTGGATGTCATCGGCTGGCCGGGGCGCTGCGAACCCACCGCGCCGGTGCGCGACCACGCCGACATCGTCCGCTGGCTCACCGAGGTCTTCGACGGCCTCGGCGCGAATCACGTTCACCTGGCCGGATATTCGGACGGCGCCTGGATAGCCGGACTGTTCGGGACAACGCACTCCGAGCGGCTCGCGAGCCTGTCCATGCTGGAACCCGGGGGCGCCACCTTCGCCAAACCGCGCTGGAGCCTGCTGCTGAAATTCCTCCTCGCGGGCATGCGACCCACCCGCGAGAACATGCGCAAGCTCACCCAGTGGCTGACCCCCGGTCTCGAACTGACCGACCAGGAATGGGCAATGGCCTTGGCGGGCTTCAAGTTCCGGCTCGCCATGCCCTGGCCGAAGCCGTTCACCGACGAGCAGTTGGCCGCCATCACCGCGCCGCTCATGGTGCTGTTCGGCGGGACGACGGTGGTCAATGATCCCGAGATCGGGGTGCGGCGGCTGCGCGAACACGCACCCGCCGCTGACGTCGAAACCTATCCCGGTGTAGGGCACGAATTGCTCTGGGCGAAAACGGAACTGGTGATTCCGCGCCTGCTGAACTTCGTCGGCAGCAACGAGTCGGTCCGAGCCTGAGCGGCATCGCCCAGACCCGGACCGGCGCGGCGGGGGTCAGCCGACCAGCGCCCGCGCCGCTTCCGGCGCTACCGGCAGTTCCGTCGGGCGCTGCCGGTAGAGCGCGAAGGCCGTGAGGCCGAAGGCGATACCCACGGCGGCACCGATCAGCGCCGCCACACCGAGGCCGTCGGTGAAGCTCGCCAGGCTCGGGCGGTCGCCCGCCACATGGTGGAAGACGGTGCCCAGCAGCGCGATTCCGAGGGCGAGGCCCAGCTGACGGGCGGTGTTCACCGCACCGGCGGCGATACCGCCCTGCTGCGGGGGTACCGCCGCCATGCCGGTCGACACCAGGGCCGGGGCATTGACGCCGACACCGATGCCCAGCACGAGGAAGCCGGGAAGGATTGCGGTCCAGGAGGATCCGGCGTCGATCAGGGCGAACAGGCCGGTGCCCGCGCCGATCACCACCAGGCCCGCGCCGACCGTCCAGGCGGCGGGTGCGTCGTGCATGAGGCGGCCGGTCAACGCCGAGACCACGAAGGCGGTCGCGGCCATGGGCAGCATTGCCAGGCCCGCACGCAGCGGGGACAGATGCAGTTGCTGCTGCAGCCACAGCGACAGCAGTGGAGTCGTCGAGAACGCCGCGAAGGTCTGTCCCGTTGCCGCGAGCAGGGTCGCCGAGAACATCCGGTTGCGCAGCAGCGGCATCGGGAACATCGGTGCGACGCTGCGGAATTCGATCAGCACGAACGAGACGGCCGCGACCGCGCCGACCACGAACGCGGTGAGCGCCGCGACATCCGTCCAGCCGTGCTCGCCACCCCGGATGATGCCGAAGGTCACCCCGGTGGCCGCCGCCGCGAAGGCCAGCATGCCGGGCAGGTCCAGACTGCGCCCCGGATGCCGCGTCGGAGACGGAAAAGCCATGGCGGACAGGATGATAGCCACCGCGGCGAGCGGCAGATTCACATAGAAGATCCACCGCCAGGACAGCAGATCGGTGAGTACGCCACCCGCGACCACGCCGATGCCGGCGGCCGCGCCGGACACCGCACCCCACGCACCGAACGCGACACCGCGATCGCGGCCGGTGTAGGTGGCGTGCAGCAGCGACAGCGTGGTCGCGAACATGGCCGCGCCGCCGATGCCCTGAATCACGCGCGCCACCACCAGAATCGACGCGGACCCGGCCGCGCCGCAGGCCAGTGATGCGAACGCGAACAGCGCGAGCCCGGCCAGATACACGGTTTTCGCGCCGAGCCGATCGGCGAGCGAGCCGAGCACCAGCAGCAGTGCGGCCAGCGCGAGCGCGTAGCCGTCGACGATCCACTGCAGCCCGGACAGCCCCGCGCCCAGATCGGCGGCGATATCGGGCAGCGCCACATACACGATGGTGACGTCGATGAGCAGCATGAGCGTGCCCAGGCACGCCGCTGTCAAGGGGAGCCATTTCCGCATGGCAACCTCCAGGGTCGGTCGAACGATTTCGTCACCAATCCTGTGATGGCCGGGATTATCTACCTACCCACCTGCGGTTCTGCGATAGATTCCGCCAATGCTGTCGCTCGAAGCCATGGAATCCTCCGTTCTCGATGTGCTGGATCGCCAGATCATGCACGCACTGGTCGTCGACGCCCGCATACCGTTCGCGAAACTCGGCGCCCTGCTCGATGTTTCGGAGCAGACGGTGGCGCGGCGCTATCGGTCGCTGCGGCAACGCGGGATCATTCACGTGTCGGGACAGCTGAATATCGTCCCGCTCGGCCAGGCGCGCTGGATTCTGCGCATCCGCTCGACGCCCAAAGCCGCACTGCGCCTTGGCGAGTCGCTCGCCCGCATACCGGAGCTGAGCTGGGTGTCGCTGCTGTCCACCGGCTCGGAGGTCATGTGCGTGAGCCGGGCGCGCACCGTCGAACGCCGGGATGCCTTGCTGCTGAAGATGATTCCGCAGGCGCCGCAGGTGACGGAGTTCCTCGCGCACGAGGTGCTGCACGCCTTCCCGCTCTACGAGGAGTGGCCGCGGTTCGGTGTGTTGTTCACCGAGGAACAGCTGGAGGCGCTGGGTCCGCGCCGGGTTGCGGTGGCCGACAAGGCATCCGAGGCGTCGATCGCCTTGAGCGCCGAGGACGAGGCGATGATGGCGATCCTCGCCCGCGATGCCCGCGCCCCCTACGCGCAGCTGGCCGCCGCCACCGGCTGGAGCGCCACCCGCGTCGCCCGGCGCATGACCGAACTGCTCGAATCCGGGGTGCTGTACTTCGATCTGGACTTCGCCCTGGAACGCATGGGTTACGCGGTGCGCGGTGCGGTCTGGTTGCGTACGCGCCCAGCCGATCTCGCGGCCGTCGGCGCGGCCCTGGCCACGCACCCGGAGGTCACTTACGTCGCCGCCACCACCGGTCCGACCAATCTCACCGCCGCCCTGGTCTGCCGCGACACCGCGCACCTCTACCGCTACATCACCGAGCGGCTCGGTGCGCTGGAGGGCATCACCGATCTCGAGGTGACGCCCGCGCTGCGCGTGTTCAAACAGGCGCAGACCATGCTGGACGCCGATCGAATCGCCCTCGTGCCCTGACCGGCGCGTGCTCCCGCGAGCGGCGGCGGACGTGCTGCCGGAAACTTCTCCGCGTGTCGCGGGGCGTGGTGTTTGCCTCGAACACGTGTTCGTTTAAGCTCGTCGTCGGAACTTGTCGGTGCCGCCCTCTAACGTGGGCGCCAACCACAGAGAGACTCACCCATTCAGAAGGGGACCAAGACGATGGCACCACAGGCATTCGACCGCGACAAGGCGCTCGAGCTGGCGTTGGCGCAGGTGGAGAAGAGCTTCGGCAAGGGCGCGGTCATGCGTCTGGGCGAGGAGGCGCGCCAGCCCATTTCGGTGATTCCCACGGGGTCGATCGCGCTGGATGTCGCGCTCGGCATCGGTGGTCTGCCGCGTGGCCGCATCGTCGAGATCTACGGTCCGGAATCCTCCGGTAAGACCACGGTCGCCCTGCACGCGGTGGCCAATGCGCAGGCGGCCGGCGGTGTCGCGGCGTTCATCGACGCCGAGCACGCGCTCGATCCGGACTACGCCCGCAAGCTCGGTGTCGACACCGACGCGCTGCTGGTCTCCCAGCCCGACACCGGTGAGCAGGCGCTCGAAATCGCCGACATGCTGGTGCGTTCCGGCGCCATCGACATCATCGTCATCGACTCGGTGGCCGCCCTGGTGCCGCGCGCCGAAATCGAGGGCGAGATGGGTGACAGCCACGTCGGTCTGCAGGCCCGCCTCATGAGCCAGGCGCTGCGCAAGATGACCTCCGCCCTGAACAACTCCGGCACCACCGCCATCTTCATCAACCAGCTGCGCGAGAAGATCGGCGTCATGTTCGGCTCCCCCGAAACCACCACCGGTGGTAAGGCGCTCAAGTTCTACGCTTCGGTGCGCCTGGACGTCCGCCGCATCGAGACCCTCAAGGATGGTTCCGACGCGGTCGGCAACCGCACCCGCGTCAAGGTCGTGAAGAACAAGGTCTCCCCGCCGTTCAAGCAGGCCGAGTTCGACATCCTCTACGGCTTCGGCATTTCCAAGGAGGGCTCGATCATCGACCAGGGTGTCGAGCAGGGCTTCATCCGCAAGTCCGGCTCCTGGTACACCTACGAGGGCGACCAGCTCGGCCAGGGCAAGGAGAACGCCCGCAAGTTCCTGCTGGAGAACACCGACGTCCGCGACGAGATCGAGAAGAAGATCAAGGAGAAGCTGGGCATCGGCGCCGACGTCACCGCCGAAGAGGCCCCGGCCGACTTCTAACCCATGCCCCCAAGGGAAACCCCTGGGCCCCGGCACAATCCGCCGGGGCCCACCGGCCCCCGCCTCGACGCGGTAGAACGCCTCCGCCGCGAACTCGAAGCCCTCGAGTCCCGCCGCGGTCGCCGCACCTCAACAGCCCGCACCACCCGCACCCGAACCGGCAACGCCACACCGGATGCCGAATCCCTCCATTCCGGCTACGGCCCCGCTATAGGCAGCTGGGTCGAATCCCACGCCGCAGCCGATTCATCCGGTTACGGCCCGTCCGCCTACGACCAGGCAGGCAGCGAATCACTCACCGCTGATTCGTCCACGCTCAGCTCGTCATTCGTCGACGACGCCGACCACACCCCAGATCCCTCCCTCGAGGAGTACGACCCCTGGGCCCCCACCCCCGACCCCACCCGCGCCGAAGCACGTCCGCCCCTCGGGCGACGCCGTTCGCCGGGGCAGTGGCGAGAGGAAGCGCCCGCTGCCCCCGGCGACGGCGGGGACGAGCGAGACGCGCACACGGACGCCACCGCTGATGTGTTGCCCGGCAGCCGATTCCGGCGAGACCGGGACATCGCAGTGGACAGCAGCGACACCCAGCTCAGCTCTGGGGTGCGGGCGAGTGACTCGCCCAGGCACAGTGCGGCTTCGGGTGAAGAATCGGCACGGAACCAATCGGCCGCACCTGCCGATCGGGCGCGGCCCCTTGGGCAGAATGCTCGATTGCGCCGGGCCTCCGGCAGCGCGGCCGAGGCTCCTGGCCACGGTGATGCACCCGAAGAGATGTGGGGATACCGCCGCGCGTCGCGCAGTCGAAGCGCGGCGAGCGAGCGGGATGAGTCGACCGGCGGCGGATTCGACGCAGCGGCCGACCCGGAATTTCCGCGTGCCCGCCGATCCCGGTATCGGCGCGACGGTTCCGAAACTGTCGATGGCCGTCCGGATGAGGCTGCGGGGGAACCTGATTCCGAGGAGCGCGAGTCACGGCGGCGAGGTCGCGGCCGGGGGAGACGCGGCGGATCCGGGGCCGACGGAAGCGAAACCGGTCTGCCCGGTGGGGGAACCGAGCAGCAGGCGAAAGAAGTGTGCCTGCGCCTGCTCACCGACCGTGCCCGCAGCCGCGCCGAACTGGCGGACAAACTGGCCGCCAAAGGCTACAGCCCCGAAATCGCCAACCGCGCCCTCGACCGCCTCACCGAGGTCGGCCTGATCGACGACGCCGCCTTCGCCGAACAGTGGGTGCATTCCCGCCACACCTTCTCCGGCAAGGGGAAGAAGGCACTCGCCCAGGAACTCCGGCGAAAGGGCGTCGCACAGGAGGACGCGGAGAACGCCCTCTCCGCCATCACCGCCGACGACGAATACGAGCGCGCCACCGAACTCGTGCGCCGCAAACTGCGCACGGTCCCACGAGACCTGGACCGCGAGAAGACGATTCGCCGCCTGGTCGGCATGCTCGCCCGTCGCGGCTACAACCCGTCAACCGCCTACGCGGTAGTGAAAGCCGAACTGGCCACAGACCCCTCCGGATCGGACACCGACAACGCCTGGTAGCCCTGGTGCCGCACTGATGCGACCAACGCAACAACCTCGTGTCGCTGCGGCGTTCTGGATGACGCACATGCAGTGAGGGAGCTGTGGTGGCGGGAATTTGTCCGAATCTCCGCCACTGGAGCTCCCTCGATCTCCGAGGTGGCGGGTGGGTGGTGGTACCCGAGATCGAGTCGGTTGCGGAGACTGCCCAGCGCTCGGCATTTCTGCCCAGCAATACCGCCACGTAAGTGACGGAGGCAAAGTTGGCCCTTGCCTTCGGGCTTCGAAAGGAAGAAGTATCCGCGACCTGCGCACCGGGTACCTGTTGCGACTTTACCTGTGGCGGTTGGCTTGTCGCCACGCGGGTGCCTGGAAACAGACCTGGCGGTCAGTGGGAGGGGTTGGCGTTTCACTTTTGAGTGTCGGCTTCTTCCCGTCTAGGCGTTTGGGGTTTCGTCTTTGGGGTTTTGGTCCTGAACGGGACCAGGGCCAGGCCCCACGTACGAGAGGTGAGGGTGCGGCTCCCGATGGGGGAACGAAAGCCCCGTGATGAATCCCCCCAACTAGCTGGTGGGGAAGCGCCGCTGACCGGTGACGGACCAGACCTCGGCGATCTTGCCGTCGACAATGGCGAACATGTCGATGCCGCTCGGCCCACCAGGAGCATCGACGCACCACCGAGCGGCGAATGTGCCTGTGCCGGTGGCGTTCAGGCTGCCCGTCGCGGCACCGTCGAGGGCGAAACGCATGCCGGGCCGTGCGGCGCGGAAGTCGCGCAGGTAGGCGACGAATTGTTCCGGGCCGCGGGCGGTGTCGGCGGGGTGGGTTCCATCGTTGCTCACGCTTGCGAAGCGGATGCGGAAATCGGGGGTGCAGAGGTTGGGGGCGAGGGCGAAGTCGCCGTTCCACAGGGCTGTCCAGTCGGCGGCGATCCGGTCTGCGATGGTGGTGGATGCGGTGGGGGACATGGGGTTCCTTCCGGTCGGGCGGTGCCGCGCTGGGTGGCGGCTCGACTGTCAGGATTCAGGGCCGGTGCGACAACGGTATGTCCGTGATCGCGCTCACATCGATGAGTTTGCCGTCGCCGGTCGGAATGGTCGACAGGTCGATGCCGCGGTCGGGTGACAGTTCGTCCAGGACTACCGCGCCGTGCATGCGATCCAGGCGGAAACCCCTGAGGTCCTTGCGCATTCGGCACCAGGCGTACAGGTACCAGTGGGTGCCCGCGACGAGAGCCAGGGGTTCGGCGACGCGTTCGGTCGGCTCGCCATTGCGGTCCAGGTACTGCAGGCGCAGGGGTCTGCGCTCGCGGAGGGCGGTGAGCACCTCCGGTGGCACGGGCGGTGGTTGCTTGGGCAGCAAGCGGATTCGATCGGTGAGCTCACCGGCGGTGGCCCGCTCCGCGTCGGGCAGCACCGCCAGCACCTTGTGCACGGCCGCCCGCGCGGCCTCTGCGAACGGTGTTCCGGCCAGCAGCGGCAGCGCCACCAGCAGGGCGGTCGCCTCGGTAGCGGTGAGCGATACCGGTGCCAGTGTGCGCCCTCGCTCCACGGCGTATCCGCCCCCGGGCCCCGGCACCGCCGTGATCGGCACCCCTGCCTGTTGCAGCGCGGCGATATCGCGCACGATGGTTCGCGGCGTCACCTCCAGCCGGGCCGCCAGCTGTCGCGCACTGCGCGGTCGCGGACTGTAGGCCCGCAATTCCTCGGCGAGCGCATACAGCCGCTCGGTCTTCGTCACGCCCACATTCTCACCCGCCGCACCGACACATCCGGACGCATTGCGCCGCAGCCGTTCTCGGCTCGGCGATGCTTCCCACGCAGGGCGGCATACGCCGAGGACCGGGCCGGCGGCCACCGCCGCGCCCGCTCGGCGGGCGCTTGGGCGGCGAAGTCTCGGTCGTCGCGGCTCAGTGGAAGGTTCGGCTGTGGCGGCGCGCTGTGGATCGTCGGCCCGGTCCGCGATTCCCGGTGCGCATCACCGGCCGCTGGGTGGCCAGCCGGGGTAGTGCGGCGGGTGGGGCGGGGGTGGCGCCGCGATCGCGCTCGGCGCTGTTCATGCGTTTGTACCCGTCGGCCGCTACCAGCGCTCCGACCGCCGCCGCGAACGCCGCCAGGCCCGCCACGAGCGGAGCGACGAGAGCAACGACCACCAGCCCGAGAATGAATTGTTTTCGCCCACGGTCATACTCGCTCATAACCAGCAGTATGCGAGCCCTGTCACCCGGATGTCTGCAGGTCCGGCGACATTGGATGATCCCGGGGCGGTTCGGACGCCGTAGAGATCCGCTCGCCGGGGCGACGGCATCGGAAGCATCGGGTGGCCGGACCGATGTCGACGGTCCCGGCCGTGTGGTTGCTGCCCGGCGGACAGTGAGCGGGGCCGGTCGCGTTGTGGCGATCGGCCCCGTTTCCTATGGCGTGCCCTTGATTTCGGGCGTGTCCAGTGTCATGTCCATGCCGGGTGGAGCCATGGTCGTTCCTGCCGGCACCACGGTGCGCCCACCGCGTTTCCGGGTGCGCAGCCACTTCTCGAGCTGGGTGGCCAGCACGCTGAGCGCATAGTTGAGCGCGATCATGATGG
Source organism: Nocardia huaxiensis (assembly GCF_013744875.1). Taxonomy (NCBI): domain Bacteria; kingdom Bacillati; phylum Actinomycetota; class Actinomycetes; order Mycobacteriales; family Nocardiaceae; genus Nocardia; species Nocardia huaxiensis. Next base: position 6,805,008 of record NZ_CP059399.1, on the reverse strand, counting down.
CGGCGACGACCAGCAGCGCGGGAATCGGATTGTTCAGGGCGGCGCCGAGCCGCTGGCCCGACCGCACGATCTCGAGGTAGCTGATCAGGTAGCCGAGCGCCGAATCCTTGAGGGCGACAACCATTTGCGAGACCAGGGCGGGCAGCATGGCGGTGATGGCCTGCGGCAGCAGGATGGAGGTCATCACCTGCGACTTGCGCATGCCCAGCGCCACGGCGGCCTCGGTCTGGCCCTTGGGCAGCGACCGGATGCCGGAGCGCACGATCTCGGCGATGACCGAACCGTTGTAGATGGTCAGCGCCGTCACCACCGCGGCCAGTGACAGCTGTCCGGCGGGGAACACGTTGTACAGCGAGTACACCGCGTACAGGAAGATCATCAGCACCAGCACCGGAATCGCCCGCGCGAACTCCACGATGGTGCCCGCGACGAGGCGCACGCTGCGATGGTCCGACAGTCGCAGCACGCCGAAGAGCATGCCCAACACCAGCGCCAGCGTGATCGACAGCACCGCCGCCACGATCGTGCCGCGCAGACCCGGCAGCAGATAGGTGGTCCAGATGTCGGATTCCAGGAACGGCTTCCACTTGGCCGCCTCGAACTGCCCCTTGTCGGCGAAGCCCGAGTACACGAACCAGCCGGCCGCCAGCAGCAGGGCCACCACGATCACGGAGTAGATCGCGTACCGCACCCGCGCCTTGGGGCCGGGCGCGTCGTAGAGAACGGATGGAGCGCTCATCGGGCCACCTCGTATCGCTTTGCCAGCCAACCGAACAGCAGGCCCATGGGCAGGGTCAGGATGATGAAGCCGATGGCGAAGATGGCGCCGATCTCGATCACCGCGGCCTCGGTCTCGATCATCTTGGCCATCAGGAACGACGCCTCGGCGACGGTGATGGCGGAGGCGATCGTGGAGTTCTTGGTGAGGGCGATGAGCACGCTGCCCAGTGGTGCGATCACCGCGCGAAACGCCTGCGGCAGCACCACGAGTCGCAGGTTCTGGGTGAAGGTGAAGCCCAGGGAGCGGCCCGCCTCGGACTGTCCGAGCGGCACGGTATTGATGCCCGAGCGCAGCGACTCACAGACGAAAGCCGCCGTGTAGACGCTCAATCCGAGCACCGCGAACCGGAAGTTGTTCTCCATCAGGGACTTCGGGCCCGAACCCGCGAGCCGCAGCCCGAGCGAGGTGTACAGGCCGATCTGGCAGAACACGATGATGAGCGTCAGCGGAGTATTGCGGAAGACGGTGACGTACGCCGTGCCGAACCAGCGTGCGATGGGCACCGGCGACACCCGCATCGCGGCGATGACGGTGCCCAGGATCAGCGCCAGGACCGCCGAGTAGACCGTCAGTTTGATGGTCATCCAGAAAGCGTCGACCAACTGGTCGTCGTATTGCGAGATCAAATCGAACACGGCGGACGTACTCCTCCGATCACAATCCGGGGCGGGACGGGAACGATCTCCCGTCCCGCGCGGTCAGCTCAGTACCGGTCCACCGTGGGCGGGGTCGGCACCTGGAAACCGGTTCCGGCGAAGTTCTTCTCGATCGCCGCCTGCCAGGCGCCGGTCTTGATCATGTCCTCGATGGCGTCATTGATCTTGCCGCGAATATCGGTGTCGCCCTTCTTCACACCGATGCCGTACTTCTCGGTGGTGAACGGCTCACCCACGACCTTGAACACGCCCGGCTGCTGCGCCGCGAACCCGGCGAGGATGGTGCCGTCGGTGGTCATGGCGTCCACCGCACCGGACTTCAGACCCTCCAGGCACAGCGAGTAGGTGTCGTAGGTCTGCAGCTGGGTGTCGGGGAAGTTCTTCTCGATGTTCTGTGCCGGGGTGGAACCCTTGGCCGAGCACACCGTCTTGCCCTTGATGGAGTCCTTGCCGGTGACGGTGGTGTTGTCCGCGCGCACCAGCAGCTGCTGGCCGGTCACGAAATAGGGCCCCGCGAAGTCGACCTTCTCCTTGCGCTTGTCGTTGATCGAGTAGGTGCCGACGATGTAGTCGACCTGCCCGTTCTGGATCAGCGTCTCGCGGTTGGGGGTCGGCGCCTCCACGAACTTGATGCCGTCCGGCTGCACACCCAGCTTGCCCGCGACGTACTTGGCGACGTCCACGTCGAAACCGCTGTAGGTGCCGTCCGAGTTCTGCAGACCCATGCCGGGCTGATCGAACTTGATGCCGATGGTCAGCTTGCCGGAGGCGGCGTTCTCGCTGGCCGACTTGTCGCTGCCGCCACCGCAACCGGTGGCGACCGCGGCTAGCGCGACCACTCCGACGGCGAACCGGAGCGCTTTGTTGATCCTCATCGAGTGTTGTCCTCTTCTCTCGTGAATCCGATGGACGGTCAGTGGCTGAGGATCTTGCCGAGGAAATCCTTGGCGCGATCCGATTTCGGTGCGGTGAAGAAGGCGTCCGGGTCGGTGTCCTCGACGATCTGCCCGTCGGCCATGAACAGCACGCGATTGCCGGCGCGGCGCGCGAAACCCATTTCGTGGGTGACCACGAGCATGGTCATGCCGTCCTTGGCCAGCTGCACCATGACCTCGAGCACCTCGGACACCATTTCCGGGTCGAGAGCGGAGGTGGGCTCGTCGAACAGCATCACCTTCGGGTTCATGGCGAGCGCTCGCGCGATGGCGACGCGCTGCTGCTGGCCGCCGGACAGCTGCGCCGGATACTTCTCGGCCTGATTGGCGATGCCGACCCGCTCGAGCAGTTCCATGGCCCGCGCCTTGGCCTTGGCCTTGTCGAATTTGCGCACCTTCACCGGTGCGAGCATCACGTTCTCGAGAATTGTCTTGTGCGCGAACAGGTTGAACGACTGGAACACCATGCCCACGTCGGCGCGCAGTTTCGCCAGGGCACGGCCTTCGTCGGGCAGTTGGACGCCGTCGACCGCGATGGTTCCGGAGTCGATGGTCTCCAGGCGGTTGATGGTGCGGCACAGTGTCGACTTACCGGACCCGGACGGTCCGACGACGATCACCACCTGCCCCCTGGGCACTTCGAGGTTGATATCCCGCAGCACGTGCAGTGAGCCGAAATGCTTGTCCACATTCCGCATCGAGATCATCGGTGCGGCGGCGTCCTTCGGTGCGGCGTCGTCCTGGGGGGTGGATTTGTCCAGGGGTACGGCAGCGTCGGTCATGACCAGTGACCTTAGACAGAACGTGCCCGAATTGCTCGTCTTTGGGTGCCCCCGGTCTCTCTGTGCCCGGACTCGACACCGGCCCGTAACCCAGGATTGATGCCGCGGTGATGGCGGAAACGCACAGCTATTACTCTGGTTGGGTGAATTCGTTGGGGCAGGTTTCAGCACGTGGCGAGGCAGAACTCGGTGATGCCCGGACCTATGAGGTCCGGACCTACGGCTGCCAGATGAATGTGCACGATTCCGAGCGCCTTTCCGGCCTGCTCGAGGATGCCGGTTACGTGAAGGCCAGTGCGGGCGCGACCGCCGACCTGGTCGTCTTCAATACCTGCGCGGTGCGCGAGAACGCCGACAACAAGCTGTACGGCACCCTCGGTCACCTCGCGCCCATCAAGGCCGACCGGCCCGGCATGCAGATCGCCGTCGGCGGCTGCCTCGCCCAGAAGGACCGCGACACCGTCGTGAAGAAGGCCCCCTGGGTGGACGTGGTGTTCGGCACCCACAACATCGGCTCGCTGCCGGTGCTGCTGGAGCGGGCCCGCCACAATCAGGAAGCCCAGGTCGAGATCATCGAATCCCTGGAGGCATTCCCGTCCACGCTGCCCGCCAAGCGCGAATCCGCGTACGCGGGCTGGGTGTCGATCTCGGTGGGCTGCAACAACACCTGCACGTTCTGCATCGTGCCGTCGCTGCGCGGCAAGGAGGTCGACCGCCGGCCCGGCGATGTGCTGGCCGAGGTGCAGGCGCTGGTGGATCAGGGCGTCATGGAGGTGACGCTGCTCGGGCAGAACGTCAACTCCTACGGCGTCTCCTTCGCCGACCCGAGCGAACCGCGCGACCGCGGCGCCTTCGCGAAGCTGCTGCGCGCCTGCGGCAATATCGAGGGCCTCGAGCGGGTGCGCTTCACCTCCCCGCACCCGGCAGAGTTCACCGATGACGTGATCGAGGCCATGGCCGAGACCCCGAATGTGTGCCCGCAGCTGCACATGCCGCTGCAGTCCGGCTCCGACCGCGTGCTCAAGGCCATGAAGCGCTCGTACCGCAAGGCCAAGTACCTGGGCATCATCGAGAAGGTGCGGGCGGCCATGCCGCACGCGGCCATCACCACCGACATCATCGTCGGCTTCCCCGGCGAGACCGAGGAGGACTTCCAGGAGACCCTGGACGTGGTGCGGCAGGCGCGTTTCACCAGCGCCTACACCTTCCAGTACTCCATCCGCCCCGGCACGCCCGCCGCGGAGATGCCCGATCAGCTGCCGAAAGAGGTGGTGCAGGAGCGCTACATGCGGCTCATCGCGCTTCAGGAGCAGGTGTCCCTGGAAGCCAATCAGCAACTGATCGGCACCGAGGTCGAACTGCTCGTGGCCGAGAGCAGCGCCGGCAAGAAGAACGCCGCCACCGCCCGCATGTCCGGCCGCGCCCGCGACGGCCGCCTGGTGCACTTCCGCCCGCCGCTGAACCCGGCCCCCGGCACCGAGATCCGCCCCGGCGACCTGATCACCGTCGACATCACCGAGGCGGCCCCGCACCACCTCATCGCCGACAGCGAGGTTCGCAACCACCGCCGCACCCGCGCGGGCGACGCCTCCGAACGCGGCATCACCCCGAAGACCGCCCCCATCGGGGTCGGCCTCGGCCTGCCCCGCATCGGCGCCCCGGCTCCGGAACCGGTCACCTCGGGCTGCGGCACCGGCGGCTGCTCCTGACCGCTGGATCGGGTGCCGTCAACGACACCGTGTAGGAGTCAGGTACCGTCGCCGGTGGCCCTGGATCACGCCACCTGAGCGAGGATCGAAGCGAATGAGCGAGAAGCAGCCCGACGACGCCGACGAGCGCCCGGACTCCGATGCTGCGGCACATGAAGCGGTACAACCAGATTCGGCGTCGGAGCAGGCGCCGCAGGCGAACGAGGAGAGCATGAAGGCGGCCGAGGACAGCAAGGACTTCGAGCAGTTCCGCGCGGAACTCGAGGCCGTCGAACGCAGGATCGCCGGGGAGATCGATCCGGGCGTGCGCGCCATGGTCGTCGCCATCGCGGTGTTCCTGCTGCTGTTCTCGCTGGTGCTGCCGCATGCGGGTGCGGCGCGCGGGTTCGATGTGCTGCTCTACGACGCGGTCGCCAAGGACGAGCACATCGGGCTGCCGTCGCGGGTGTTCGAGTGGTTCACGGTCGTCTTCGGCATCGGCTTCTCGCTGCTGGCGCTGTTCACCCGCCGCTGGGCGCTGGCGTGGATCGCGGTGGCCGGTTCGGCCATTGCGAGCGTGTTCGGCGTCTTCTCCATCTGGCACCGCAACACCCCCGGCCTCGGCAACTATCAGGGCGCGGGCCCCGGCCCGGGGCTGATCCTGGCCACGCTCGCCATCATGGTGCTGACCTTCCACTGGGTGCGGGTGGTGTGGAGCCGCACCGCCGTGCACCTCGCCGCCGAGGAGCAGCGCCGCAATGCCGCCGCCCAGGCCGAGGAGCAGCAGCGCCGTCGCCTGTTCGGCGACAACTGATTTCAGCGCCCGAGGATGTACTCCCCGAGCAGGTCGTACTCCTCGGGTTCGATGCCGTCGTCGAGCGGGACGGCCACCGCGACCGTTCCCTCCTCCTCGCCGACGAACAGCGCGGGGTCGTTGCAGTCGGCGAAGCCGATCGCATCGATGCCCGCGTGGCCCGCGCCGCCGCACCAACCGTGGTCGGCGACAACAAGATCCGGCACGGGCTCACCGCGCTCGGCGAGCTCCGCGAGCACCAGGCGGATGGGCTGCGCGGAATGGGTGTGAATCGGCCCGCCCGCATCGGTGAGCGCGGCGACGCCCAGGAAGTAGTCGATCTCCACGCGCTGAAGCCCGTACTTGGTGTACTCGTCGAATCCCAGCCCGGCACCCGCCACGACCACTGTTCCGCCGGCCTCGGTCAGCGCCGCCGCGAGCTGCTCGTACAACCGCGCCAGGGTCCTGGGATGTCCGGTGGCGAACAGCACCCGCTGCCGCTCCCGCAGCGCATTCTCGAACCGAATCGCGTACCGGTCCAACGCATCCGCGGTCAGCTCCGGATCGATGGTGTCCACCCCGCGCCGGAAGTTCAGCCGCGGATCCACCCCGACCTTGCGCACCATCAGATCGAGCACTGTATCCGGCGTCCACCGCGGCCCCGGATCCAATCCGAACAGGAAATGCTCGTCCCGCCTGGCCATGCGCGCGAAATGCTCGAGATTGTTCTCCCGCGGCGTCGCCACCCGCCCCGCCATCCGGGTGGCCAGCAGGTGCTCGATCAGTGCTGCGCGGGTCGGTGCCATGATTCCGAGCTTAACCAGAACGTCCGCGATTACACCGCGTTCGACCAGCCGAGGGACTCCAGCAGCAGCGCGATCCCGAAAGCGCAGGGCAGCACCGAGAATCCGGCCATGAAGCCGGCGATCGCCGGATCGAAACCCTTGCGCGACACCCCGATACCCCAGACGAGAACGGCCACCAGCCAGACTCCGAGGATTATCGGGCCGGCCAGGCACAGCGACAACGCCAGCCCCACGAGCGCCGCCGCCACGAATCGCCCGCTATGGCGCAGCCATCCGAAAGATCCTGCTGCCGAATCGGTTTCGTTCATGCGCTCATCCTTTCCAGCTGAACCGCCCGCCTGCACGGCACGGCCGGAAACGCGAATTCGTCCGGACTGCATTGCGCCGCAATACAGCCCGGACGAATTGGGGTCGAGCTCAGCGCTGGCTGACCGCGCCCTCGGCGGCCTCTGCCCATTCGCGCCACTGCTTGGCCTGTTCCAGGGCCTTCTCCGCGTCGCGGGTCTTGCCGGCGGCCTGGGCCTTGGCGGCCTGCTCCTCGAATTGGGCTACGCGCTCACGGAATTGGGCGGCGCGGGCCATGGCCTCCGGATCGGTGCGGCGCCACTGGGCGTCGACGGCGTCGCGGACCCGCTTCTCGATGGTGCGCAGGCGCGCCTCCAGGTCGTGGATGCGTTCGCGCGGGACCTTGCCGATGGCGTCCCACTTCTCCTGCAGTTCGCGCAGACCGGCGCGGGCGGCGTCCAAACCGGCTTCGGGGTCGAGGTTTTCGTAGGCCCGGAGCAGTTCTTCCTTGGCGGTGGCGTTGTGCTCGAATTCGGCGTCGCGTTCGGAGGCGGCGGAATTGCGGGCGGCGAAGAAGACGTCCTGCGCGGATTTGAAGCGCTTCCACAGTTGTTCGTCGGCTTCGCGGGGTGCGCGGCCGGCCGCTTTCCATTCGGCGAGCAGGTCGCGGAAGACGGCGGCGGTGCCGGACCAGTCGGTGGAGCCGGACAGCTCCTCGGCGCGGACGCAGAGCTCTTCCTTGCGGGTCTTGGCCGAGGCCCGTTCCCGGTCGAGTTCGGCGAAGTGCGCGCCGCGCCGGCGGTTGAACGCCTCGCGCGCCTTGGAGAAGCGCCGCCACAGCGCGTCGTCCACCTTGCGGTCGACGCCGCGAATGGTCTTCCACTCGTCGAGGATTTCGCGCAGCCGGTCGCCGGCGGCCTTCCACTGGGTGGATTCGGAGGCGATCTGCTCGGCCTCGGCGGCCAGGGCCTCTTTGCGCTCGGTTTGCTCGTGCCGGGTGCGTTCCTTCTCCTCCTTGGCGTGCGCGGCCGCCTCGTCGGAGTGCTCGATGATGGCCTGCAGCCGGGCCGTCAGACCGTCGATATCGCCGATGACCGCTGCCGTGGGCAATGTTTCGGCAAGCGCGGTGGCGGCGGCCTTGGTCTTGCGGGCGTCGGTGCCGGCGGCGAGCCTGGCCTCGAGCAGCGCCACCTCGGTGGCGAGGTCGTCGAAGCGGCGGCCGAAGTGCGCGAGGCCCTCGGCGGCGTCGCCCGCCTGCCAGGAACCGATGACGCGTTCGCCGTCGGCGGTCTTCACCCAGGCGGTGCCGTCGTCGTCGACGCGGCCCCACTGGCTGGGATCGCTGACCGATGGCACGACCACCGGATGGGGATGCTGATGCGCGGCCGGGCCGGGCGCGGGCTTGTGCGCATGGGGTTTGGGCGAGTCGGCTTTCTGGCCGGCGCCGGGACGCGGTCCTGCGGCGGAGGCCGGAGTGGGTCGTGGCGTGGCACCGGGCACGGGCGCCGGGGTCGACTCCGGGTGGGTAGCCTTCTCGTTTCCGCTGTTGTCGGTCATTGCTCCTCGTCCCTGCCGCGCGTCACGGCTGCCTGGTTACGCCCTAGCTTCATCCCACTAGCACATCCCATTCAACCAGGCTGGGTGGGGAAATGCTGTCTTTGAGCCAGCTTCTGTCGCGCGGCGACCCGGGCGGGGTGGGGCTGGTGAGGTGCGTTAGCGCTACGGTTGACGGCGTGTTCTGTGTTGCGTCGCTGGTCCCGTCACCGCCCGTGCTGATACCCGAACTCGGGGGCGCGGCCGGTGCGTCGGCCGAAGGGGCGGTGGCGGCGCTACGTGCTGCGGTTTTGCGGGCCGGGGAGGCGCTCGCGGGGCCGGTGACGCGATGGGTCGTGGTGGGTGCGGCAGACGGGAATCGACTGGTCGGTTCTGATTCTGTGGGCAGCTTCCGCGGCTACGGCGTGGACGTACAGGTGAGCTTGGCGGCCGCGACCGGGAATGGTGTCCTGCGCCACAGCGACGCCGCGGGACCGGCCGCCGCGGACCCGCGCGGCGGTGTCGCGGTGGCCGATCCGACCCTGCCGCTGCCCGTTCTGATCGGTGGCTGGCTGCGTGCCCGGGTCGCGCCGGAGGTCACCGCGCACGGCCGGTTGATCGCCGCCGACGCCACCGCGGACGAGTGCCTCACCTTCGGGCGGCGGTTGCGCGCCGAGCTCGACGCCGACCCCGAACCGTACGGGGTGCTGGTCGTCGGCGACGGTGCAGCAACCCTGTCGATCTCCTCGCCCGGCTACTTCGACGAACGCGCGGAAGGCGTTCAGGCACAGATCGATCGCGCGCTGACGGCCGGGGACCGGGGGGCCCTCGCCGCCCTCGACATCGGTCTGTGCGCCGAGCTGTCGGTCGCCGGGCGCGCCGCCTACCAGGTCCTCGCCGGGCTCTTCGCCGCCGATGCCGCCGACCCCGAGGTCGAAACCGGCTATGCCGCAGCCCCGTTCGGCGTCGCCTACCACGTGAGCGTCTGGCGTCCCGGAGCCGCGCGGTGACCACGCCGATCGCCGTCGTCGGCCCCACCGCCACCGGAAAGTCCGATCTGGCATTGGATCTCGCGCAGCGCCTGAACGGCGAGATCGTGAATATCGACGCCATGCAGCTCTATCGCGGGATGGATATCGGCACCGCGAAACTGCCTGTCGCCGAGCGCCGGGGCATCCCGCATCATCAGCTCGACGTCCTCGACGTCACCGAAACCGCCACCGTCGCGGCCTATCAGACCGCCGCCCGCGCCGATGTCGAGGCGATCATGGCGCGCGGCCGCACGCCGGTCATCGTGGGCGGCTCCATGATGTATGTGCAAGCGCTGCTGGATGATTGGGATTTCCCCGCCACCGACGCGGAGGTCCGGGCCAAGTGGGAGGCCGTGCTGGCGGAGGGCGGCACCGCTGCGCTGCACGCCGCCCTGAAACAGGCCGATCCGGTCGCCGCCGCCACCATCCTGCCCACCGACGGCCGCCGCATGGTGCGCGCCCTCGAGGTCGTCGAGATCACCGGCAAGCCGTTCGCCGCTTCGGCCCCGCAGATCGGCGAACCCCGGTGGGGCACGCGGATCATCGGCGTGGATCGGGAGACCGCCGAACTCGACGCCCGCATCGAACTGCGCACCGCGCTCATGTTCGACTCCGGCCTGGTCGAGGAGGTCCGCGGCCTGCTCGACCACGGGCTGCGCGACGGCCAGACGGCCCGGCGCGCAATCGGTTACGCACAAGTCCTGGCGTTCTTCGATAACGAATACGACCTGAAAGAAGCGCAGGAGCGCACCCTCATCGGCACACGGCGCTATGTTCGACGCCAGCGTTCGTGGTTCCGCCGGGACCCGCGGGTGCGGTGGGTGGACGGCGCCGACCCGGAGTTGGCGGCGACGGCGTTCGCTCGCATTCACTCCCCGACGACGAGGGACGAACAGGAAGTCCGATAGGTGACGCGCCACGTGAACACCCGAAACGCATCGGTCGAGACCTGGCAGGCGTATCTGCACAGCCGGGCGAGCAGAGTGCGCGACGGGCGGTTCCTGGTGTACGGGCAGCGCCCCATCCTGCGCGCGCTCGAATACCGTTGGCCCCTGGAGACTCTCGTGTACCGGCTGGGTGCGCCGGAGCTCTCGGACTGGGTGCGCGAAGTGCTCGATTCGAGTGGCGTCCCGAGCGTGGGCCTGGTCCCGGAGGTGATGGCCGAGCTGGCCGAGCCCGGTGAATCGGTGCCGGATCTGGTGGCCGTGGCCGTCACCCGCCGCCTGGAACTCGACGACTTCCACCCCGGCGTTTCGGGCGAATTGCCGACCGTCGTGGTGATCGACCGGCCCGCCGCGGCGGCCCGCCTGGGCGCGCTGATCCGCTCGGCGGTGGCCTTCGGCGCGTCCGGCGTGATCGTAACCGGTTCCGGCGCAGACCATTACGACCCGCAGAGCGTGCGCGCCTCCGACGGCGCGCTGTTCGCCATCCCCGTGCTGCGCGCCTCGGGCCCGGACCGGCTGGCCGCATTCCGGGACCGGCAGCAACGCCGTGGCATCGACACCCGTATCGTCGGCAGTGACGACCACGGCGGGATCGCCCTCGACGACCTCGAATTCGGCGGCGCCACCGTCCTGGTCCTCGGCGATGACATCGAATCGCTCGCACCCGCCTGGTTGCAGGCCTGCGACGATCTGGTGTGCATCCCGACCGACGGCACCCTCGGGTCGCCGTCGGCGGCAGCGGTGGCCCTGTACGAGATCTCCCGGCAACGCCGGGCGTTGCGGTGAGGACATATGACGAGCGAGAGCGCGGCTGACATCGAATTCAGCAAGGGGCACGGCACCCAGAACGATTTCGTGGTGCTGCCGGACCCCGACGCGTGGCTGGAACTGACCGAATCGCGGGTCGCGGCGCTGTGCGACCGGCAGCGCGGCCTCGGCGCGGACGGTGTGCTGCGCGTGGCGCGGGCGAGCGCTCTCATCGAAACCGGTGTGCTGAGCGAGCTTCCGGCGGATGTGAGCCCGCAAGACTGGTTCATGGACTACCGCAATGCCGACGGCTCCATCGCCGAGATGTGCGGCAACGGTGTCCGCGTCTTCGCCCACTACCTGGTCGCCACCGGCCTGGAATCCCGCGAAGAGTTCGTGGTCGGCAGCCGCGCGGGCGCGCGTCCGGTCGTGGTCCATCACGCCGATCCGGTGCACGGCGAGGTCACCGTCGCCATGGGCAAGGTGCGTGTGCTGGGTGAATCCACCGCCGCCCTGTCCGGCCGTGACTTCACCGGCCTCGGCATCGATGTCGGCAACCCGCACCTGGCCTGCGTCGACCCGTCGCTGACCCATGACTCTCTGTATGCCCTGGACCTGGAGCAGGCTCCCGGCTTCGACCACACCCTCTTCCCGCACGGTGTGAACGTCGAAATCCTGACCCCCCTCGCCGTCGGCTCCGACGGTCGGAAGTTCGTCGACATGCGCGTCTACGAGCGTGGCGTGGGCGAAACCCGTTCCTGCGGAACCGGAACCGTCGCGGCCGCCGCCTCCGCGCTGGCCCGCGACGGCTTCGACCTGGCCCACGACTCCGGTCACATCGAAGTCCGCATCCCCGGCGGCGAGGTCACCGTCGGCATCGAGAACGGCGCGGCCTGGCTGCGCGGTCCCTCGGTCCTGGTCGCCACCGGCCGCATCGCCGCCAAGTGGTGGCAGGACGCCTGAGCGGTATCGCCGCCGGTCATCGCTCCGATGTGAGGGTCTGCGGCGCACCGCGGTCCGCGGGAAGGCCGGTGCGGGCCGCGCGCAGCAGGGTCAGCGCACCGAGGCCCACGCCGATCACGGCGATGAGGGTGGCCAGGATGGCTCCCGCTCGGCCATTGCCGGTGCCGAAGCCGTCCGCCGAGCGGGCCCAATGCCATACGCCCAGCGACAGGGCGGTCACGGCTACGGCCTGCGCCAGCACGGCCTCGACGCGGCCGCCGGCGCCGCGCTGGGAACGACGCCGGGCCAGCAGGCCGATGCCAATGCCGACCAGGGCGATTCCGGCGGCCAGGGTGGCTCCGAAGCGGCCCGAGCCGGGGCCGTAGCCGGCTGCGAGCACGGTGTGGGTCGAGACCGGAGCGGTGGCGAGGTACTGGGCGAACATGACGAATCTCCTTGGCTGAGAAGGCGGATCGGCGCTCGTGAAATCGGTTCGGGGGCGCCGGGGCGAGGTTTCCGGCTCGGAACCTCGCGAATTCGATCCTCGCGTCCCGGGACGGATCCGGCGTCGGTCCACGGTCGCTTGCGAATACGGCGGTGCGGGTAGCTGATTCGCGCCGCGTCTACGTCCGTCGACGTAGACGCATGCGCTCGCGGACCGAGTGCGACCGTGCTGGTGGCACTTAGGATCGCGGTATGCGAGACCGTCCGGTGAACCTGCGACTGCCCGTCCCGGTGCAGGAGTTGTCGCTCACCGTGTTCATCACCTACATGCAGGTGCAGGGCACCATCGTCCGCAATACCGGTGAGGTGGTGCAGCATCCGCTGACCGACTTCGGAAATCTCGGCTACCTGCTGCTGATCGTGAGCGGGTTGGCGGTGTCGGTGCGCCGCCGTTGGCCGGTACCGGTTTTCGCCGCGACCGCGCTCGCCAGCCTCGTGTACTACGGACTGGGTTTCCCCGACGGGCCGACATGGCTGGCGCTGTTCCTCGCCGCGTACACCGTCGCCGCCTATGGTGACGGTCGCCGGTCCCTGGTGATCGTCGGCGGGGGTATCACCGTGCTGGCGGTGTTCTGGCTGGTCGCGGCCGCCGATGTCGAGCCGCGCGCGGCGATCGGCTGGGTGTATTTCCGGATCGGCGCGTCGGTGATGAGCGCCGCCCTGGGTGAATCCGTCCGGACCCGAAGGGTTCTCGCCGTCGAGGCGCAGGAGCGGGCCGAGCTGGCCGAACGCACCCGCGACGAGGTGGCGCGGGCGCGCGTCGATGCCGAGCGGTTGCGGATCGCGCGCGAGGTGCACGACACCGTCGCGCACGCCATCGCCGTCATCAATGTGCAGGCCGGGGTGACCGCGCATGTGCTCGACCGGAAGCCGGAGCAGGCTCGCGAGGCGTTGCGCACGATCGAGCAGACGAGTTCGCGTGCGCTGAGCGAGATGCGGGCCGTGCTGGGGGTGCTGCGCGGGGACGACTCCGATGACGAGCGTGCGCCGCAGCCCGGGGTGGGGGAGATCGGCGACCTGATCCGGCAGGCCCGCGAGGCCGGGCTCGAGGTGACCGTCGAGGACAACCTGCCCGCCACGCCGCTGCCGGGTGCGGTCGCCGCCGCCGCGTATCGCATCGTGCAGGAGTCGATCACCAATGTGATCCGCCATGTGGGTCCGACGCGGGTGACCATCGCCCTGGACCGTGCTGCCGAGGTGGTGCGGATTCGTGTCACCGATTGCGGGCGTACGGATTCCGGTGCCGTGCTCGCACCGGACGGCGTTGCGCCGGGCCGGGGCATCATCGGTATGCGGGAACGCTGCCGATTGCTCGGCGGCGAGCTTCAGGCCCGGCCGACCTCGGCCGGCGGATTCGAGGTCCTGGCCCGCCTGCCCGTCGTTCCGGCGGAGGCGCGGCTGTGAACACCCCGCCGATCAAGGTGTTGCTCGCCGACGACGAAGTGCTCGTCCGGTCCGGCTTCCGGGTGCTGCTCGACCTGGAGGACGGCATCACGGTGGTCGGTGAGGCCGCCAACGGTCACGAAGCCATCGAGCAGGCGCGCGCCACCCGTCCCGACGTGGTTCTCATGGACATCCGCATGCCCAAACTGGACGGCATCGAAGCCACCGCCCACATTGCCCGCACCCCCGGCCTCGAGCGCACCCGCGTTCTCATTCTCACCACCTACGACACCGACGCCTATGTCTTCGAAGCCCTTCGGTCCGGCGCCAGCGGTTTTCTGCTCAAGGACGCCGGTCCCGCCGAACTCCTGCATGCCATCCGCGTGATCGCCGCCGGTGACGCCCTCCTCGCACCCCGCATCACCCGCCGCCTGATCAGCCGTTTCACCGCCCAGGAGACGGCTGCCCGCGCCGCCGACGACCGGCTGTCCGTCCTGACCGAGCGCGAACGGGAAGTCCTGGCCTTGGTCGGCGAGGGCATGAGCAACACCGAGATCGGACTCGCGCTTCAGCTCAGCCCCGCCACCGCCCGCACCCATGTCAGCAACACCATGCGCAAACTGTCCGCCCGCGACCGCGCCCAACTCGTCGTCATCGCCCACCGGACCGGGCTGGTCAAGGGGTGACGATCGCGAAAGCGGGATCGGGATCGTCGAGCAGTGCGAACAGTCGCGGCAGGACCTCGGGATCGCCGTCGAGCGCGAGCCCGTCGGTCGCGCCGCCCGCGAGCAGTCCGAGCAGCTGTTGTTTGGTCAAGGTCACCGTCAGATCGACGTGCGCGCCGGTGCGCGGATCAGGTGTGCGAATGAGTGCGCCATTGGACAGCGCGGTGCGCAGCGTGCTTCCCAGATCGGTGAAATGCCAATCCACGCACAGGGTTTCCGCTGCGGCACGCCGCCCGTCGATCCGGATGGCCACGGTGTCGAAGAGCTGCTCCACGCTCAGCGCCGCCGCCATCCCACCGCCGAGATCGATGGGCGGCGGTGTGATGCCCTCCCGGAGTTCCTTCGCCCCACTGAGATAGAAGCCCCGCCAGGTGGCGTTCTCCGCGCCGTGGCCGAGCCGGGTGTACACCTGCGCCAACGCTTCTCGCGCCGGCTCGTCCTCGGGGGCGGCGAACACCGCGTGCTTGAGCAACTCCGCAGCGAAGCGTAAGTCGCCGTCGTCGGCGTACTTGCGTCCCTGTGCCACAACGGCTTCCACCCCGCCGATGACATCCACATACCGCTCGGCCAGCGCCCGCGGCGGATGCTGCCACAGCGAACTCGGATGACCGTCGAACCAGCCCAGATACCGCTGATAGATCGCCTTCACATTGTGGCTGACCGACCCGTAGTAGCCTTGCGCGTGCCAGGCCGCCGCGAGCGCGGGCGGCAGCGCGATCTCCTCCGCGATCTCGACGCCCGTCAGCCCCTGATTCATCATGCGCAGCGTCTGATCGTGCAGATAGATGTACAGATCGCGCTGTTCGGCGAGGAATCGGGTCAATGCTTCGGTTCCCCATGTCGGCCAATGATGCGACGCGAAAGCGACATCGGAGTCGGCGGCGAACAATTCGATCGCCTCGTCGAGATACCGCGACCAGCTCCGCGGATCCCGCACCTGCGCGCCTCGCAATGTCAGCAGATTGTGCAGATTGTGCGTCGCGTTCTCCGCCACGCACAGCGCGCGATGCCGCGGGAAATGGAAATTCATCTCCGCCGGCGCCTCGGTCCCTGGTGTCAGCTGGAAAACGATCGGCACCCCGTCGATCGTCTCCCGCTGCCCGGTGTGCGTGATGTCGACGGTCGGCGGAATCAACCCCAGCGACCCATGCGAGGTCCGCAACCCCAGCCCCGTCCCGACCTGTCCCTCCGGCCCCACCGGCAGTGTGACGCCATACATGTAATCGGCCCGCCGATTCATGGCCGTGCCCGCATACACGTTCTCCGACACGGCCTCCGCCATGAATCCGGCCGGTGCGAGAATCGGCACCGCACCCGCCCCGTCCGGCAGCACCCCCTCGACGCCGCCGAAATGATCGCCGTGCGAATGCGTATAGATCACTCCGGTCACCGGCCGCGCACCCCGATGCTCCCGATACAGCGCCAGCCCCGCCGCCGCGCATTCGGCGGAGATGAGTGGATCGATGACGATCACCCCGTTCTCGCCTTCGACCAGCGTCATATTCGAGATATCGAACCCGCGAATCTGATAGATCCCCTCGACCACCTCGAACAACCCATTGATCCGGCACAACCGGCTCTGCCGGAACAAACTCGGGTTGATCGTCTCGGGACATTCCGCATCGAGAAACCCGTACCCCGACAGGTCGAAAACAGCCCGCCCCTCGGCATTCCTGATGGTCAGCGGGTCGAGCGTCGCGATGAATCCGCGCTGCGCATTGTCGAAATCGGTCTGGTCGGTGAAATCCAGTGCCATCGAAGCTCCTCCGATCGATCCCGGGCCACCCCGTCTCTCATCTTCCCCCGCCCCCGCGCCCCGCTCGTCACCCGGGACGGGTGAAACCGGCACCACCGTCACGGCTGGCCATCGACCGGGCCGAGGTCGTGTGAGAGCCTCGAAAGGGTGACCGAGGCGTGGGAGCGGGACGGGCTGTTGACGATCGGGGAGGCGGTCGCGGCCGAACGGGCCCGGGTGGATGCGGAAATCGCGGAGATGGCATGGCGGCGGGCGGCGCTGCACGCGGTGGAGGCGGCCGCTCCGGGGGAGCGGGCCGGGCGGCTCGCGGTGCTGACGGCCGTGCCGGACGGGCGGGCGGCGCACGCTGCGCTGGTGCGGTTCTGGCGGCGGGTGTTCACGGCCATGCCGTCGCGGGATTTCGACGACTACGTGGACATGAATGTCCCGCCGCCGCCGGTCGACCCCTCGGCCGAGCAGGTGGTGGCCTATGCGGAGCTGACCGGCCTGGTGGCCGATCCCGAGGTGTATGCACTGGTGGGACAGCAGATTTGGCGTACGAGATCCGGTGCGGTGCGGGACCGGCGCGGATTGCTGGCCGGGTTGACCGAGGTGTGCACCGAGGTCGTGCCAATGGTGGTCGACGGCGTGCCACCGCATCCGGGCCGGGAGCTCGACCGCTTCGTGGAACTCCATGCGCGGGCGCGCGGGGAACGGGATTCGCCGGGATTCCGGGAGCGCCTGCTGATCGGTGCGACCGACGGCGATCGACGGGTGCGCCGCTACTGGTCGCTCACCGGCGATCTGTTCGGCACCCCCGCCACCGCGGGCGGCGCGCACCACTGGCTGTACGAGGCTCTGCACCGGTGGAGCACGGAGGCGACGCCTCGAATGGATCGCGGCGGTGTCGCCTCGAATGGAGCACGAGGGAATCGCCGTGAAATAACCGAATGCGGCTTTCCGTTGAGCCGTGGGACCATGGAGGTGTATGAGTAAACAAGAAACGTATGAGTTCACTCCCGCCGAGGAGAGCGCCGACGACGCCCAGGCCGGTTGGTCTGCTGCGCCGACCGTCGGCGAAATGCAGCTCGATGACCGCAGTGCGCTGCGTCGTGTCGCGGGTCTGTCCACCGAACTCGAGGACGTCACCGAGGTCGAGTACCGGCAGCTGCGCCTGGAACGGGTCGTGCTGGTCGGCGTCTGGACCGAAGGCACCGCCGTGCAGGCCGAGGCCAGTATGGCCGAGCTGGCGGCGCTCGCGGAGACCGCGGGTTCGGAGGTGCTGGACGCGATGATCCAGCGTCGCGACCGGCCCGACAAGTCCACCTATATCGGCTCCGGCAAGGCCGACGAACTGCGCGGCATCGTCCTCGAGACCGGCGCCGACACCGTCATCTGTGATGGTGAGTTGTCGCCCGCGCAGCTGACCGCGCTGGAGAAGGTCGTCAAGGTGAAGGTCATCGACCGCACCGCCCTGATTCTGGACATCTTCGCCCAGCACGCCACCTCGCGTGAGGGCAAGGCCCAGGTCTCGCTGGCGCAGATGGAGTACATGCTGCCGCGACTGCGCGGCTGGGGTGAGTCCATGTCCCGGCAGGCCGGTGGTCGGGCCGGCAGCAATGGCGGTGTGGGTCTGCGCGGTCCCGGTGAGACGAAGATCGAAACCGATCGCCGCCGCATTCGCGAGCGAATGGCCAAGCTGCGCCGCGAGATTCGCGAGATGAAGACGGCGCGCGACACCAAACGCGCCAAGCGGGTCTCCAGCGGCATTCCGCAGGTCGCGATTGTCGGCTACACCAATGCCGGTAAGTCGAGCCTGATGAACGCGCTCACCGACGCCGGCATCCTGGTGCAGGACGCGCTGTTCGCCACCCTCGATCCGACCACTCGCAAGACGGCGCTCGAGGACGGGCGTGAAGTGGTGTTCACCGACACCGTCGGCTTCGTCCGGCATCTGCCGACCCAGCTGGTCGAGGCGTTCCGCTCCACCCTCGAAGAGGTGACGGGCGCGGATCTGCTGCTGCATGTGGTGGACGGCTCCGATCCGCTGCCGGATCAGCAGATCAAGGCGGTGCGCGAGGTCATCACCGACGTCCTGCGCGAATCGGGCACGCCCGCCCCGCAGGAACTGCTGGTGGTGAACAAGATCGACGCGCTGGATCCGCTGGACGTCACCCAGCTGCGCGGCTGGCTTCCCGAAGCCGAATTCGTCTCCGCCCGCACGGGCGCGGGCCTGGATTCGCTGCGGGATCGGCTGGACCGGATTCTGGGCGGCCTCGATGTCGAGGTCAGCGTGCTGCTGCCGTACACGCGCGGTGATCTGCTCGCCCGCATTCACGCCGACGGCCGGATTCTCGAGTCCGAGCACGCGGAGGCGGGCACGCTGGTGCGCGCCCGGGTGCCCCAGGCCCTGGCCGGTCAGCTGGTCGAATTCGCCCATGCCGGAACGTCTTCCAACGGCTCGGGACCGGACGAGGAGATCTGAGCCCGGCCCAGGTGACGAACCGGGGCCGCTCGACAGCACGACAACGGAACTCCCGGCCGCAGTGGCCGGGAGTTCGTCGTATTGCCCAGGGAATATGCCGAACTCGTCCACGCGGGGGCGCGGGACGCGTGAAAGTCGAGTGATGGAAGGCGATTTCGACAAGACACCCACCGGCACCGCGGCCCAGCGGCGGCCGGATATCGCGACTATGCTGCTGGACCGCCTCGGCGACGAGCATCCGGGCCTGCGAACCCGCACACAGGACTGGACCTGGGACGAAGTCGTGCGGGAAGCGGCGGCCCGCGCCGCGCTGGCCCGAGAACTACGCCGCGACGGGCCTTTCCATATCGGCGTGCTGCTGGACAATGTGCCGGATTTCGTATTCTGGCTCGGCGCTGGGGCTCTGGCGGGCGCGACGATCGCCGGGATCAATCCGACCCGCAGCACCGCGCAGCTGGCGGACGACATCCGGTACGTGGACTGTCAGCTGATCGTCACCGATGCGGCGGGCATGCGGCGGCTGGACGGCCTGGATCTCGGTTTGGAGCCCGACCGGTTCCTGCTCGTGGACGATCCGGAGTACCCGAAGCAGATCGCCGTGCATCGGGCGGATTCGGTTGTGGCGCAGGGTGGTCCGGATTCGCTGCTGCTCCTGCTGTTCACCTCGGGCACCACCGGCACGTCCAAGGCCGTCAAATGCAGTCAGCGCCGCCTGGCGATGATCGCCTACGCGGCCACCGACAAATTCGGTCACCTCCGCGAGGACGTGGACTACTGCTGCATGCCGCTGTTCCACGGCAATGCCATCATGGCGCTGTGGGCTCCCGCTCTGGCCAACGGCGCGACGGTCTGCCTCACCCCGAAGTTCTCCGCCTCCGGATTCCTTTCCGACATACGGTATTTCGACGCCACTTTCTTCACCTACGTGGGCAAGGCGCTCGGATATCTGCTCGCCACACCGGAAGCCCCGGGCGACTCCGACAACCGTCTCACCCGCGGTTTCGGCACCGAGGCATCGGTGGAGGATCAGGCCGAATTCCAGCGCCGCTTCGGTGCGCCGCTGTTCGAGGGGTATGGCTCGAGTGAAGGGTCGGGCCTGGTCGCCCTGGCTCCTGACGCACCCGCGGGCGCACTGGGCCGACCCGCGCATGCGGGCGTCGCGGTGGTCGATTCCGCGACGCTGCGTGACTGCGCCCCGGCGGTGCTGGATTCTCATGGCCGCGTGCTCAATCCGGAGCAGGCCATCGGCGAAATGGTCGACAAGGCCGGTGCGCTCTCCTTCGAGGGCTACTACAAAAACGATCTTGCCGATGCCGAGCGACTGCGTCACGGTTGGTTTTGGACCGGCGATCTCGGCTATATCGATACCGCGGGCTTCCTGTATTTCGCGGGACGCCAAGGAGATTGGATTCGCGTCGACGGCGAGAACATTTCCGCGCTGGTCATCGAACGGGTGCTGCGCAGGCATCCGGAGGTGGTGGCCGCCGGAGTGTTCGCGGTTCCCGATCCGCGCAGTGGCGATCAGGTGATGGCGGCCCTCGAGGTGGCCGATCCGCACGCCTTCGATATGGCCGGGTTCGCCGAATTCCTCTGTGACCAAGCGGATCTCGGTACCAAGGAGCTGCCTCGCCTGGTGCGGGTGTCGGCGCGCCTGCCGGTCACCGGCTCCAACAAGGTGCTCAAACGGGAGCTGCGAGCGCAGTCCTGGAGCACCATCGACCCGGTGTACCGCTGGGCGGGCCGGGGCCGGCCGGAATACCGGCTGCTGTCCGGCGCCGGCCGCGCCGAGCTCGAGGCGGAGTTCGAGCGTTTCGGTCGCGCGCAGCTGATCTGACCCGCGGTCGGTGGCCCGCAGTGATTTTCGTTAGCATGCCGTTATCGATAGTTCTGCAGGGAGGGCTCGATTTGTCTGGGAATGGCACCCCTATGTCCGAAGTAGGTTCGACGCGGCTCACCGATGGTGCGCCGCTGCACATTGATCTGAGCGATACCGATCGCCGCGTCATCGACGTGCTGTGCGCCCCCTCACGGGCGTGGTTCAGTCCGCGTTTCTGGGGGCTGGAGAATATTCCGTCCGAGGGCCCGGTGCTGCTGGTCGGCAACCACACCCTCGCCGGTGGCACCGACGCCCCGCTGCTCGCGCACGAGGTGCTGGTGCGGCGTGACCGCCTGGTGCGCGGCCTCGCCGAGAACGTTCTCATCGATGTCCCGGTGTTGCGAGATGCCTTGCACCGCTTGGGAATCGTGCGCGGCAACCGGCACAACTGCACCACGCTGCTGGAGAACGGTGAGGCGGTGGCGGTGTTCCCGGGCGGCGGCCGGGAGGCCATGCGCGGGAAGGGACGCAAGTACGAGCTGATCTGGGACGGCCGGACCGGTTTCGCGCGCATGGCGATCGAGGCGGGCGCGCCGATCGTGCCGATGGCCATGGTCGGCGGCGACGATATCTACGACATCGTCTTCGACGGCGACGATCCGGTCATGGCGCCGGTGAAGAAGCTGGTCAAGGCCCTGGGTCTGCGGGAGACCCTGACCCCGCCGCTGATCCGCGGCGTCGGCCCGACCCTGCTGCCCAAGCCGGAGCGTTTCTACTACTCGCTCGGCACGCCCATCGACACCGGCGCGTGGCGTGATGCCGAGGATCTCGACGCCGCCGCGGCCGAACTCCAGCTGGTGGTGCGCAAGGCCCTCGAAGGTGAGCTCGAGTTCCTGCTCGGTGAGCGCGCCCGTGATCGAGGTCGCAGCCTGCTGGGCCGCACGCTCTCCTCGGTCGGTCTCTGACACCCGGCTAGGTTTACCGGGGTTCAGCCCTTACGTTCTGCGCGGTCACCGGTGCCCGTCGCAGTTCGGGGTACTTTCCCAACCCTCTAAGTAAACGACGGTTCGGCTTCCGTGTACCGTATGGGCAGAGGCGATGGTGCCTGAGGTCACACAGGAGGTTGGCGTGGAACGCACAATTTTCGAACCCGAACACGAGCTGTTCCGGGAGTCGTTCCGAAAGTTTCTGGATCAGCATGTGGCGCCGCACCACGAGCAGTGGGAGCAGGACGGCATCGTCGACCGCGCCGTCTGGCTGGAGGCCGGCAAGCAGGGCTACCTCGGCATGGCCGTGCCGGAGGAGTTCGGCGGCGGCGGGGTCAAGGACTTCCGCTACAACGCGGTCATCACCGAGGAGGTCACCCGCGGCATGTACTCCGGCCTCGGCTGGGGCCTGCACAATGACGTGATCCTCCCGTACCTGCTGGAGCTGGCCAACGAGGAGCAGAAGCAGCGCTGGCTGCCCGGCTTCTGTGCCGGCGAGATCATCACCGCCATCGCCATGACCGAGCCCGGCACCGGCTCCGACCTGCAGGGCATCAAGACCCGCGCGGTCCGCGACGGCGACGACTGGATCCTCAACGGCGCCAAGACCTTCATCACCAACGGCATCAATGCCGACATCGTGATCGTGGTCGCCCAGACCGACCCCGACAAGGGCGCCATGGGCTTCTCGCTGCTGGTCGTCGAGCGCGGCATGGAAGGCTTCGAACGCGGCCGCAACCTCGACAAGATCGGCCTCAAGGCCCAGGACACCGCCGAACTCACCTTCGACAATGTCCGCGTCCCCGGCAAGAACCTTCTCGGCACCGAGGGTCAGGGCTTCATCCACCTGATGCAGAACCTCCCCCAGGAGCGCCTGTCCATCGCCGTCATGGCCGCCGCCGCCATGGAATCCTGCCTGGATCTCACCTGCCAGTACGTCCGCGACCGCAAGGCTTTCGGCAAACCGATCGGCGCCCTGCAGAACACCCGTTTCGTCCTGGCGGAACTGGCCACCAAGACCACCGCCGTCCGCGTCTTCGTCGATCACTGCATCACCCTGCTGAACCAGGAGAAGCTGAGCGTCGAAGACGCCGCCAAGGCCAAGTGGTGGTCCACCGAGGAACAGCTCGACCTCATCAACCGCTGCCTGCAACTCCACGGCGGCTACGGCTACATGCGCGAATACCCGATCGCCAAGGCCTACATGGACGCCCGCATCCAGACCATCTACGGCGGCACCACCGAGATCATGAAGGAGATCATCGGCCGCAGCCTGAAACTGTTCTGATACCAGGCGGTTTCGCGGTTGGTCAGGCCCAGGTGGGTGGGGCGGGTAGCGCGGAGTGGGAGCTGTCGCGGATGAGGCAGGTTACCCGGGCCGTGCAGATCGGCCGGTTGGTGGTGTCGTGGATGCGGACCTCGTAGGTGACCACCGATCGGCCGCCGTGCACTCGGGTTGCGACGGCGGTGACTGCACCGGAGGTGGCCGAGCGGTGGTGGGAGGCGTTGAGTTCGATGCCTACCGCGGCGCGGTCCGGGCCGGCGTGCAGGGCGGCGGAGATGGAGGCGGCGGTTTCGGCGAGCACGCAGGAGGCGCCGCCGTGCAGCAGGCCGTAGGGCTGGGTGTTGCCCGCTACCGGCATGCGCAGCACTGTGCGGGTGGCGGCGGCTTCGAGGACCTCGATGCCCATGCGCTCGGACAGGGCGCCCTCGCCGGTCACGCCCATGCGGTGCCAGACGTCCGAATCGATTGCGGCGGTGGGTGATTCGCTCACAGCAGGGTTCTCAATTCTTCGGATTCGATGAAGTCGGCCAGTCGTGCCACCCCGGCTCGGATGTCGTCGGGGGCGAGGGCGCTGCAGGACAGGCGCAGTTGCCGGGTGCCGCCGCCGTCGATGTGGAAGTAGGTCATCGGTGTCCACAGCACGCCGAAGTCGCGGGCGGAGCGTTCCAGTGCGGCGTCGTCGGCGCGGAACGGGACATCGACGACGACGAAGAAGCCGCCGTCGGGCCGGGTCCAGGCGACTCCGGTGCGGCCGGCGAAACGGTCCGACAGTTCGTCCAGCAGTAGTTGCAGATTCTGCGCGTACCACTTGATGGCATCGGTATTCGCTTCGCGCAGACGGAATCCGCTGTCGACGAGCATGCCGCCGATCACCGCCTGGCTCACCGTGGAGGTGTTCACGGTGACCATGCTTTTGATCTTCGACAGCTCCTGGGCGAGCAGGGTGCGCCGGCCGTGCGCGTCCGTGACGGGTTGATCGGCCAGGACGTAGCCGACCCGGGCGCCGGGGATGCAGGTTTTGGCGAACGAGCCGAGGTAGATCACCCGGTGGTCGGCGTCCAAAGCCTTGAGGGGGAGCGGGGATTCGCCCGCGCGGCGGAAGAAGCCGTACGGATTGTCCTCTATGACAAGCAGATCGGCGGCCGCCGCCGCATCCAGCAGTTGGCGTCGCCTGGCGCCGGGAATGCTGGAGCCGGTCGGATTGGCGAAGTCCGATACCAGGTACAGGGCGCGGGGGCGTTTGCCCGTGGCTCGCACCCGGTTCGAAATCTCCAGCAGCACAGCGGGTTCCACGCCCTCGGGGCCTTCGGGGACCGGAACCATCTCGATGCCGAGCAGGCGTGCCACCCCGGTGATTCCGACATAGCAGGGTGAGGCCACCAACAGCACGTCGGCGGGGCCGGCGAAGAGGGCCCGCAGGACCAGCAGCATGCCCTCCTGCGCGCCGACGGTGACCACGACGGCTTCCGGGTCGACGACAATGTCCTCGTCATTGGCCACCGTGCGGGCGATCAGGGGGTGGATCTGCCCGTTGGTGCGGCCGTACTGGAACAGTTCGGTGGCGATTCGCTGCGCCGAAAACCCTTCCACCTCGGACAGATACGACACATAGGCAGCCAGATACCGGGTGATGTCGGCGGTCCGGAATTCCCCCTCGGCCGGACGGCCCGGCGCGAAGGACACCGCCTCGGGAAAACGTTCCACGACCTCGTTGAGAAAGGTCATGGCGCTCGATGCGGGGTCGGCCACGCTGTCGTGCAGATCGCTCAGCGCCAGTTCGGTGCTCATGCGGCCGCGCCGATCTGGGCGAAGACGCCCCGCAGATGTCCCGCCACCTGCGCGACCGCGGTGCGCGCCGCGTCGAGTTCGCCACTCATGGTGAAGAATCCGTGCATCACGCCGTCGTAGCGGCGATGGCACACCTGTCCGCCGGCGGCCGCGAGCTGGTCCGCGTATTCGGCCCCTTCGTCGCGCAGCGGATCGTATTCCGCGGTGATGATCAGTGCGGGCGGCAGCCCGCTGTGGTCGGCCGCGAGCAGGGGCGACGCGAGCGGATTGCGCCCGGCGGCCGGATCGGCCAGGTAGTGATTCCAGTACCAGCGCACCGAATTCTGGTTGAAGAACACCGGATCGATGGCTTCCACCGCCGATCCGGTCGCCCGGCCGTAGTGCGTGTTGGGATAGACCAGCACCTGCGTGGCGATCGCCGGTCCACCGGTGTCGCGCGCGTGCAGGCAGGTCGCCGCCGCCAGGTTTCCGCCCGCGCTGTCGCCCGCGACCGCCAGCCGGTTCGGGTCCACGCCCAGGGCCGCCGCGTTGGCCGCCACCCAGCGCACGCCGGCGGCGCAGTCCAGAACCGCTGCGGGGAACTTGTGTTCGGGAGCGAGCCGGTAGCCGATCGCCACGGTCACGCAGCCGACCGCATTGGTGAGCGTGCGGCACAGGGCGTCACAGGTTTCCAGGCTGCCGAGGGTCCACCCGCCGCCGAAGAAGTACACCAGCACCGGCAGCGGTCCGGGCGCTACCGCGGGTTTGTACACCCGGACCGCCAGTTGCCCGCCCGGTCCGGGAATGATCGCATTGGTCACGCTGTGCACGGATTCGCGTGTCCCCCTGGTGCTTCGGATGGCCGCGAGATCGGCGGCGCGGGCCTGCGCCACGGTCAGGGTGTACAGCGGCGGGGTCTGTGCGGCGGCCCAGCGGTCGCGCAGGGCCTGTGCTTGCGGATGAAGCGGCATTTCTCACTCCTGTCGGGACAGGTGATTCAGACGGTGATCTCGGCCAGCCCGTCGGTGATCACGAAGTCGTCGCCACGCGCGGTTTCGAAGGCGTAGCGGGCGATTCCGTCGGCGGGCGGTGCGTGGCTGGACCAGATGCGGGTGTCGAGCTCGTCGCCGGGCAGGACCGGTTTCCAGAAGCGACCGGCGAACCGGCGCAGCCGGTGCACGTCCGAATCGGCGAGCCGGGTGAGCACGGCCCAGGAGGTGAACGCCAGCGTGCACATGCCGTGCGCGATGATGCCGGGCAGGCCCGCCGCCCTGGCCACCTCCTCGTCGAGGTGGATGCGCAGCGGATCACCGGAAACCGGTGCGTACCTGGCCGGTTGGTCGAGGCCGACCCGGGCGCGCACCGCATGGTCCGGCGGCCGGCGGCGCAACGCCGGATCGAAGCGGTGCAGCGGCGCGCGTTCGCCCACGAGGTCACCGGCGTCGAAACCGGGGAAGACGAAGGTGGCGTACTGCTCGTTCACCAGTTCGCCTGCCTCGTCCCGGCATTCGACGCGGGCCAGCGCCCGGGTGCCGGTGCCGAAGCCCCGGTAGCCGGCCAGCATTCCCCGGGTGCGCAGCAGTTCGCCCGGCCGGATCGGGCGATGGAACCGGAAATCCTGTGCGCCCTGGACCATTCCGGCCAGGGCGTGCGGCGGGCGGACGTCGATGGTGGCCGTCTTCATGAGTTCGAAGCCGGGGACGGCGGCGAACATCGGCGGTGCGATATCCCCGGCCCGATGTGCGGGGATGGGGTCGTCGGTGGCGGCGGCGTAGGCCGCCAGGTGCTCGCGGGTGACCTCGAACTCGGTCGCGTCCGACCAGACTCCGACGCCGCTGCCGTGGAAGGACATGGGCGGGAAGGTCGCGCCGGTCTGCTGGATGATCATGCGCCGGAAACCTTTTCGTCGAAGAGCCGGTAGCTGTCGGCCAGGCCCTCGGCGGCCTTGGCCGCCGCGGCGCGCGCCCGGATCGGCGGGGCCAGCCGTGCGGCGGTCTGCCGGGCGTAGGTCCCGGCGTCCTGGTCCATGGCCTCGACGGTGTGCAGGAGTTCGGCCCAGGCGTCGTGGGTGGCCGCCGCGTCGAAGAGCGTGTCGATGGTGGGGCGGGGCATGCGCCGCACCAGCCGCCGCAGCACCTCCTCCTTGTAGATCAGGTGGCCCGAGCGCAGCAGGGCGATGGGGCTGAGCCCTTTCACCACCGCGTCGAACTGCGTCTCGGAGAACTCCTGTTCGGCGAATTCGGCCAGCGTCAGCCACTTTTCGCGCACCGACAACTCGGCGACCACGTCCACGAGCAGGTCGTCGGGCAGCCCGCCGATGAGCGTCGCGCCCGTGCCGGGATCCAGATCCATGGCGATATCGGCCAGCATGGTGACCGGCAGTCGCCGGCCCACCTCGGCGGCGCGGGCGGCGTCCATGGCGACCGCCATGCGCGCCGCGAACAGACTGCTGCCGCTGCGCACCGCGATCCGCGCCGCGATGGCGGGCGGAATGATGGTGGAGATGCTCGCGATGCGTTGCATCCCCGCCGCATTGGCGCTGGTGATCAGCTCCATGATCTGGAGCCGCAGATCGCGGATGTCCCCGGCGGGGGCCGCGTCCAGGTATTCGATGTCCTTGGGATCCACCCGCAGTACCCGCGCCAGCGCGAGCTTCTCCACGACCACGGGGTCCACGACCGATCGCACGCTCATTTCGTCAGCAACTTCATGAGGGGTTTGCGCAGGAACGACGGCACCTTGTTCAGTTCGGTCAGGGCGTCGGTGAGCAATTCGGCGGTTTCGTGCTCGACGGCGCGCTGGATGAGTCCGGCCAGGTGGGCCTGTTCGGATTCGGACAGTGCGGCGGCGATGCCCGCGGGTACCGCACCCAGCTGCGAGGTCAGCTCCCGGGGTGCGTCCGGCGGCGTCTCGCCGATCGATGTGCCGGTCATGACATCTCCTGTCTCTCGGTGTCGGGTGCTCATGCCGACCGCGCCCGGTCGGGTCCGGTGCGCGGCCGCGGGCGCGGCGTGGGGTGCAGCGCGGTCGCCACCCGGCGGCGCAC
Organism: Nocardia huaxiensis; assembly: GCF_013744875.1. NCBI lineage: Bacteria > Bacillati > Actinomycetota > Actinomycetes > Mycobacteriales > Nocardiaceae > Nocardia > Nocardia huaxiensis. Next base: position 6,777,353 of record NZ_CP059399.1, on the reverse strand, counting down.
GCGAGGTTCGAAGTAGCGCTTGCCGATTCGGCGCACGGTGCTGACCACGGGTAGTCCGACGCCGATGGCGATACCCAGCCAGCCCACGAACATGGCCAGCACCAGGGCGTAGGCCGCCGGCCCGATCCGCCCGGCCGCCCGCACCGCCGCGCCCCATGTGCGAAACAGCCTGCCCGCCATGAGATCCGCGCCCGCGATGAGCGGTTCCACCGGCGCCGCGTCCACCGTCGGCAGCGCCCGGGCCACCACGTCGGCCGCTGTGCGATCGGACGGCGCAGCGGCGGCCGCCACCGCGCGCCCGGCCGTGCGCAGCCGCTCGTGCTCGTGCTCGCCCACCCCGGCGGGCGGAAAGCCCAGGAACCCTTGGCGTTTGCCCAGGAGCATCCAGCGCAGGGTGGTCACCATGGAGATGAGATGCCGGCTGGTGTCGGTCGCGGCGACCACGCCGGCGAACCGTGCGCCGACCCCGTCCAGGACGGTCCGCATCTCCACCGCCGCGGAATACCACTTGTCGCGACACACCATGAACGCCAGCACATCCCGGTTCGCGAACAGTTCGGGGTGATCGGTGAGCAGGGCCCGCACCGGCAGCGAGGGCGACAGGAACCACACCTGGGCGGCCAGGATCACCAGTTCGTCCGGCTCGGTGTGGAATCCGGCGGCGGGCGCGCGCAGGGCCACGGTGGCGCGCGGATCAGTCGAGGCCGCGAACACGCCGAAGAAGGAGCGGATCGACCACGGGAAGGGAAACTCGTTGTCCGGCACGACATCCACCCAGCGAATCGTCCAGCCCGCCGCGACCAGTGGCGCGGTGAACGCCGCCACCGCCTCGCGCAGCTGTCCGGTCTGGGTGTAACAGAGAATGGTCACCCGGCGCGTGCCGGACAGCGAATCAGGCATGGGTGTCGTCACCCGCTACGGCGGTCAGGTGCATGAAGGAGATCGCGAACCGGCCGGATTCGGGGACCATGCACACCACGGTTTCGCCGGGCTTGATCATGCCCTCGTTCAGCATCTCGTCGAGGATGATGTAGATGCTGGCGCTGCCGATATTGCCGACCCGGGTCAGGTTGGAGAACCACTTCTCCTGTGCGATATGCAGATCGGCGCGTTTCATCTCGCCGATGAGCAGTTCCTTCATACGTTCGCTGGAGTAGTGCGCCGGGAACCAGTCCAGCCGCTCCAGATCGATCTTGCCCGCGTCGATGAGCCGCTGCGCTTCGATGATGCCGATGTTCACCAGATGCGGGAGCAGTGCGAGCTTCTGGCGCGGGAAGGCGGCCCCGTCGGCGGCGGCGGAGGCGGCATCGGGGTAGTCGTTCCAGGTCTTGGCGCAGTCGTTGCTCTTGCTGCCGAAGTACATGCACGCCTGCTCGGTGTTGGCGTACGAGGTCAGCGAGATCCAGTCGATGCGCAGGCTGACGCCGTCGGGCCGGGGCCGGTCCTGCACGACGGCCGCGCCGGCGCCGTCGGAGAGCATGTAGCGCAGGAAGGCGGTCTCCATGGGGAGGCTGCCGTCCTCGGCGATGGGCGTCATCTCCGCGTAGCGGGAGCTCTTGAAGCCGCGGGAGGCCAGTTCGCTGGCCACCGAGATCGCGGTGCGCTTCTCACCGGCGGCGACCTGGAGGTAGGCGTTCTTCAGCGCCATCATGCCGGAGGAGCAGATGCCGTGTGCGGTAATGATTTCCAGCGGGGCGTAGCCGAGTTCACCGTGCACCATGCTGGCGTGACCCGGGCCCATGAGGTCGGGCATGGTGGTCGCGGCGGCCAGCAGCTCGACGTCGCCGGGGCCGAGCCCGGCGCGGGCCGCGGCGGCGCGGACCGCCTCGGCGGCCATGCGCGCGTTGGAGTAGACGGTGTTCTGCTGCTTGTCGATGGCGTAGTGGCGGGTCTTGATGCCGCAGTTCTCCAGGATCAGTTCCTTGAGATCCGAGGAGCCGCGCCCGACCTTGCCGATGTAGTCCTCGATCTCGTCGTTGGGCACCGGCTCGCCCGGCAGGAAGCGGCCCGTCGCGGTGATGTATGCGTTCACGTCGATTGCTCCGGTCTGTTCGGATTCTGGTGGGGGACTGGCCTATTCGGTGCCGACCGGAGCGGCCTTCTCGGCCTCTTCGCTCTTGAGGCGGATGAACTCCAGCAGATCCGAGAGGGTCCGGACCGAGGCGAGCCGCTCGTCGTCCATGGAGAAGCCGTACTTCTTCTCGATGAGGTTGGCGATGGCCAGCAGGCCCAGGGAATCCACGCCGAGGTCACGCACGGTGGTGTCCGGCGGCAGCTCGTTCAGATCGATTTCGTAGTGGGCGAGCAGGTAGCCCGAGATGTCGTCGCGGACGGCTTGTTCGATGCTCATGTGAGTACTCCTGTTGTGCGAGCCCGCATCCGACGATGGTGCGGGAGGTTCGGTGGGCGCCGACAGCCCCTATGCGGCCCCTACCGCCGGCGAGACTTGCGCAGCGACTGCAATCGCGGATGCCCGAGCGCCACGATCGGCACCACGATCCGCTTGGGGCTGTAGTAGGCGAGATAGGACACGAATCGGTTGAGCTGGCCGGGAATCACCACCATGCGCCCACGCGCCACCCCGTTCACCCCGGCCTTGGCGACCTTGTGCGCCGGCTTCCACATGGGCGGCGGCATGAACTTGTATTCCTGCTCGGTGAATCCGGCGACATCGATGAACTCGGTGACCACCGGCCCCGGGCACAGGGCGGTCACCTTGACGCCGGTGCCCATCAGCTCGCCCTTGAGGCTGAGGCTGTAGGACAGCACGAACGCCTTCGCCGCGCCGTACCCGGTCTGCCCGGGCAGCGGCTGGAAGGAGGCGGTGGAGGCGACATTGAGGATGGCGCCCGCGCCGCGCTCCACCATGCCCGGCGCGAAGCGCGTGCACAGATCGACCACGGACATGACATCCACCTCGACCATGCCCAGCTCGGACTCGGGGGTGGAATCGACTACCGGGCCCAGCGTCGACCAGCCGGCATTGTTGACCAGGATGTCGACGCTCAGCCCGAGATCGGCTACGCGCTTGGGCAATTCGGCGCGAGCGGCCCGATCGGTGAGATCGGTGACGAGCACCTCCGCGCGGCCGCCGGCGGCCTTGATCTCGCGGGCGAGCTCGGCCAGCTTCTCCTCGCGCCGGGCGACCAGGCAGACCTGATGTCCGCGCCCGGCGAGCTCGAGTGCGATGGCGCGGCCGATGCCGGACGACGCGCCGGTCACCAGCGCGGTGCGATCGGGTGCGGGTTTCGGGAGGGCCATGGGGTGTCCTTTCCTCTGGAGGTTCGGTGCCGCGGGGATGGTTCAGTGCCGCGCGGTCGGCGCGCTGTCGATGAAGTCGAAGAGTTCGTCGTCCTCGGCGGCATCCAGGTCGATCCCGGAACCGTTGCCGCCCTGGAGATTCCGGATGATCTCGGTCAACTTCGCGGTGAGCAGCGTGATGTCGGCGCGGTCGAACTCGACCCCGCGGACCGCCGCCGACAGCAGCTCGGTCTGGGCGACCAGCCGGGAGACGGCATCGTCGGCGGGAGCGATCTCGGCGCGGAGGTACCCGGCCAGGGCCGCGGGGGTGGGGTAGTCGAACACGACGGTGGTGCCCAGCTTCAATCCGGTGGAGGACTTGAGCCGGTTGCGGAATTCGACCGCGCCGAGAGAGTCGAAGCCGAGGTCCTTGAAGGCGTGGTCGGCGCCGATCGAGTCGGCCGAGTCGTGGCCCAGGACCGCGGCCGCATGGGAGCGGACCAGGTCCAGCAGGGTCTTCTCCTGCTCGGCGGGGTTCAGTCCGATCAGGCTCGCGACCAGTTTGGACGCCTGTTCGGCCCCGGCGTCGGCGGCGCGGCGGACCGAGCGCACCAGCCCGCGCAGCACCGGCGGCACCAGCTCCGCGTCCACGCCGCGCAGTGCGGTGGCGTCGATGCGGGAGGCCACCACGTACGGCTGTCCGGAGCCGAGGGCGGCGTCCAGCATGGCTACGCCCTCGGCGTCCGAGATGGGGACGAAGCCGCCCGCGCGCAGGCGGGCCCGGTCGGTGTCGGTCAGCGCCCCGGTCATGCCGGTGGCCTGTTCCCACAGACCCCAGGCAATGGAGGTGGCGGGCAGACCCTGCCGGCGCCGCAGCGTGGCCAGGGCGTCCAGGAAGGCGTTGGCCGCGGCGTAATTGGACTGTCCCGGTGAGCCGACCGCGGCGGCGATGGACGAGAACAGCAGGAACATCGACAGCGGCAGGTGTTTCGTGGCCTCGTGCAGATGCCAGGCGGCATCGACCTTGGGGGCGAACACTTTTCGCAGGCGTTCGGGGGTCTGGTCGGCGAAGATGCCGTCCTCGAGCACCCCGGCGGCGTGCACGACGCCGGTGAGCGGGTGGGCGGGATCGATGCCGGCGATCAGCGCGCGCACCGCGTCTCCGTCGGCGACATCGCAGGCGGCGAGGTGCACGGTCGCTCCGGCGGCGGTCAGTTCCGCGGCCAGTTCCGCCGCGCCGGCGGCGGCCGGGCCACGCCGGGAGGTCAGTACCAGATGCCGAATCCCGTACTCCGCCAGCAGATGCCGGGCCACCACCGCGCCCAGGCCGCCGGTGCCGCCGGTGATCACGACGGTGCCCTCCGGGTCCGGCGGGGTGGGGATGGTGAGCACGTTCTTGCCGATGTGCCGGGCCTGCGACAGGTAGCGGAAGGACTCGGGGGCCTGGCGCACATCCCACAGGGTGATCGGAAGCGGTTGCAGGGCACCGGATTCGAACAGCGACACCAGCTCGGTGAAGATCTCGCGCAGCCGTTCGCCGGGTGCGTCCATGAGCACGAAATCGCGGTAGGACACCTCCGGATACGCGGCGGCGATCTCGTCGCGGTCGCGCAGATCGGTGAGACCCATCTCGATGAAGCGTCCGCCACGCGGGAGCAGTCGCAGTGAGGCGTCCACGAATTCGCCCGCGAGCGAATTCAGGACGACGTCGACACCGCGACCGGCGGTGCGCTCCAGGAACTTCGCCTCGAACTCCAGGGTGCGGGAGTTCGCGATGTCCGCGTCGGCGAAGCCCAGACCGTGCAGGACCAGCCATTTCGCGGGGGAGGCCGTCGCGAGCACGTGCGCGCCCAGGTGCCGGGCCAGCTGGATCGCCGCCAGGCCGACCCCGCCGGTGGCCGCGTGCAGCAGCAGGGATTCCCCGGCGCGCAGCCCGGCCAGGTCGACCAGGGCGTAGTAGGCGGTGGCGTACACCGCGGGCACCGCGGCCGCCTGTTCGAAACTCCAGCCTGCCGGGATGCGCGCCAGCGTGGTTTCCGGGGCTACCGCCGACGCGCCGATGCCCTTGCCGAACAGGCCCATTACCCGATCGCCGGGCCGCAGGCGGGTCACTGCCGAACCGACGGCGGTGACGACGCCCGCGCCCTCGCCGCCGACCACGACCCAGTCGATGGGGTACACGCCCAGTGCGATGAGCACGTCCCGGAAGTTCAGGCCGGCCGCCCGCAGCGCCACCCGCACCTCGTCCGGTGCGAGCTCGGCCTCGGCGTCCACCGCCTCCAGGACCAGGTTGTCCCCGCGCAGGGTGCCCTTGTCCAGGGCAGCCAGCCGCCAGTTCGCGGTAGTGGCCAAGCCGGTATTGCCCACGGTGTCCGCACCGCACGGGGTCATGCGCGGGACGTGCGGGATACCGCGTCGCACGGCGGCCTGCGGTTCGCCCGACAGCGCCATCACGGTCACCGCCAGCCGGCGATCGGTGTGCGCGTCGATGTCGAGAACGGCTGTGCGGCCCGGGTTTTCACTGTGCACGCTGCGCATCAGGCCGAAGACGGCGGCGTGCGCCGGATCGACCTGCGCGCCACCGTCCACCGCCACCGCGTCGCGGGTGACCACGACGACGGTTGCCGCGCTGTGCTTCTCGTCGGCGAGCAGGCGCTGTATGCGCCGTATCGCCTCGGTCGCCAGCAGGTGGGCGCGCTGCACCAGCGGCAGCTCGCCGCCGGACGGGCAGGTGAGCACGAGCAGATCCCGGTCGGCGCGACAGCGTTCGAGCAGCCATCCCTGCTCGTCCCCGAGTGACTCCCACTCCAGTTCCCGCGCCGGAATCTCGCTGTCCGCCAAGGCGATCCAGTTCATTGTGAACACCCCGTCCACGGCGGGGGAGCGGTGTGCGGGTGCGGCGTCGGCGAGCGGGCGCAGGGTCAGCGCGTCGACGCGGGCCACCGGCCCGCCCCTGGGGTCCGCGAGGGTCAGCTCCATGCGGTCCCCGGAGAGCACGGTGTGCACGCGCAGCGCGGTCGCGCCCACCGCCGACAGGGTCACACCCTCCCAGGAGAAGGGCAGTTTCATGGCGTGCGGATCGCCGGACTCGGTGGCGCTCACCAGCGCGGTGTGCAGGGCCGAATCCAACAGGGCGGGATGCAGTCCGAAGCGGCCCGCATCCTCGGCGGCCGATTCCGGCAGGGCCACTTCGGCGAAGACCTCGTCGCCGCGCCGCCACACCGCACGCAGCCCCTGGAAGACCGGGCCGTAGCGGTACCCGTCGGCCGCGAAGGTCCGATAGGCGTCGCCGATGTCGACGGGGGTCGCTCCGACGGGCGGCCACATCCGCAGATCCGGATGCGGAATCTGCGCTGTCACAGTCGAATCCAGGACGGCGGTGGCATGACAGAGCCACTCGTCGCCGGTACCGCGCGAGTACACGCCCAGCCGCCATTCCCCGGGTTCGGTCTCGCCGACCCGGATCTGCACCGGTATCGCGCCCTGCTCCGGAATCACCAGGGGTGCGGCGAGAATCAGCTCGGCCACCCGGGCGGCGCCGACCGTGCCGGCCGCGAACAGCGCCAGTTCGGCGAAGGCCGCACCCGGCAGCAGCACCTGCTCGCCCACCCGGTGATCGGCGAGCCAGCGGTGCGCGGACAGCGACAGCCGCCCGGTCATGAGCAGACCGTCGTGATCGGCCAGTTCGACCACCGCTCCCAGCAGCGGGTGTTCGGCCGCGGTGAAACCCGATTCGGCGCCAGGCGCCGCCGGTGGTGTCTCCAGCCAGTAGCGTTTGCGTTCGAAAGCGTAGGTGGGCAGGTCGATGCGGGACGCGCCCGCGCCGTCGAACAGTCGCGCCCAGTCGGCGGGCACCCCGCGCACATAGGCCGTGGCGAGCGAGGTGAGGAAGCGTTCGAGCCCGCCGTCGCCGCGGCGCAGCGAGCCCACGGCCACCGAGCGCTCGGCATCCTCTGTGCCGTCGAGGAATTCGCGCACCTCCGCGGTCAGCACCGGATGCGGGCTGCATTCGACGAAGGCGCGGCCGCGCCGGTCGTAGGCGGTGGCGAGCGCGCGGTCGAAGCGCACCGGAGCGCGCAGGTTCCGGAACCAGTATTCGGCGTCCATGGTTTCGCCGTCGAGCACCGCGCCGGTGACCGACGAGATGACCGGGACCGTGGCCGGCCGCGGCCGCACCTCGCCCAGCTCCCGCAGGAACTCCGCGCGCACCTCGTCGATGCGATGCGAGTGGGCGGCGTAGTCCACGGCCACCCGGCGCGCGCTCCCGTCGCACTGCGCGATCAGCTCGTCGAGGGCGTCATTGTCGCCCGACACCACGGTCGAGGTCGCGCCGTTCACCACGGCGATGGAAAGCCTTCCGGGCCAGCGTTCTTCGATCAGTGCGCTGATCTCGGCGACCGGCCGCAGCACCGACACCATGCCGCCGTGTCCGGACAGGTCGTGCAGCACCCGGCTGCGCACCACCACGATCCGGGTGGCCTCGCGCAGTGACAGCGCACCCGCCACCTGCGCGGCCGCGATCTCGCCCTGCGAATGGCCGATGACCGCATCGGGTTCGACGCCCAGCGAGCGCCACAGCCGTGCCAGCGCCACCATCACCGCGAACAGCACCGGCTGCACCACGGAAGGATTGTCCAGCCGCGCCGCGAGCTCGGCGTCCCGCAGCACATCCGGCAGCGACCAGTCCACGAACTCCGCCAGCGCCGCCGCGCACTCCTCGATCTGCGCGGCGAAAACCGGTGCGGTGTCGAGCAGTTCGGCCGCCATGCCCAGCCACTGCGATCCCTGACCCGGGAACAGGAACACTGTCTTCCCGTCCACGTCGGCGCGTCCGGTCACCGCGTTCGCCGCCGGATTCCCGCAGGCGAGGTCGGCGATGCCGGTCACCAGCGCGGCTTCGTCGCGGCCCAGCACCACCGTGCGATGCGCGAACACCGACCGCGAGGTGACCAGCGAGAAGCCCACATCCACCGGGTCCGGCCCCGCCTCGAGGCGTTCCCGCAGCCGCTGCGCCTGACCGGTCAGCGATTCCGCCGTCTTGGCCGACAGCAGCCACGGAATCACCTGCGGCACGAGGAATCCCGGCACGTGCTCGGTCACCGCGTACTCGGCCGCCGGGAGCTCGGCCGGAGTGCGCCCGGCCGCAGTGCGTTCGGGCGCGGTGTACTCGGCCGTGCGATCGCCCGGCGGCTCGACTGCGCCGCCGGCCGGCGCCTGTTCGAGGATGACGTGGGCATTGGTGCCGCTGATGCCGAAGGAGGACACCGCGGCCCGGCGAGGATGGTCGCTGCGCGGCCAGTCCCGCCGGGCGGTGGCCAGCTCCACCCGGCCGGTGTCCCAGGCCACGTGCGGGGTCGGCGCGTCGACGTGCAGCGTCGGCGGTATCACGCCGCGCCGCAGCGCCTCCACCATCTTGATCACGCCCGCCACACCCGAAGCCGCCTGCGCGTGACCGATATTGGATTTCACCGAGCCCAGCCAGAGTGGTTCGCCGGTGGCCCGTTCCGCGCCGTAGGTGGCCAGCAGGGCGGTGGCCTCGATGGGGTCGCCCAGCCGGGTGCCGGAGCCGTGCGCTTCGACCACGTCGACCTCACCGGCGGGGACGCGCGCATTGGCGAGGGCCTGGCGGATGACGCGCTGCTGCGCGGGACCGTTGGGCGCGGTGAGGCCGTTGCTCGCCCCGTCCTGGTTGACCGCCGAACCGCGCACCACCGCCAGGACGGTGTGGCCGTTGCGCTGGGCGTCCGAAAGGCGTTCCAGCAGTAGCACTCCGATGCCCTCGGACCAGCCGACGCCGTCGGCCGCGGCGGCGAACGCCTTGCAGCGGCCGTCGGGGGCCAGCCCGCGCTGGCGGGAGAACTCCACGAACGAGTTCGGGGTGGTCATCACCGCGACGCCGCCCACGACGGCGAGCCCGCATTCGCGCATGCGCAGCGAGTGCACGGCCAGATGCAGCGCCACCAGCGAGGACGAGCAGGCGGTGTCGACGGTGATGGCCGGGCCCTCGAGGCCGAGCACATAGGACAGCCGCCCGGACACGACCGAGCCGGCCGAGCCGACCGCGTCGGTGCCGTAGTTGTGGTACATGACCCCGGCGAAGACGCCGGTGTCGCTGCCGCGCAACGACACCGGGTCGAGGCCGGCCCGTTCGAAGGTCTCCCACGACACTTCGAGCAGCAGGCGCTGCTGCGGGTCCATGGCGGCCGCTTCGCGCGGCGAGATGCCGAAGAAGCCGGCATCGAATTCGGCCGCGTCGTGCAGGAATCCGCCGCGGCGGACGTAGATCTTGCCCGGTGCGCCGGGTTCGGGGTCGTAGAGGCCGTCCAGATCCCAGTCGCGGTCGACGGGGAAGTCGGAGGACGCGTCGACGCCTCCGGTCACCAGATCCCACAGTTGTTCGGGGGAGCGCACGCCGCCCGGATAGCGGCAGCCCGTCGCCACGATCGCGATCGGCTCCGCCAGCGCGTCGGCGTAGCGGCCGTCGCGGCGCAGTCGCTCCTGCTCCAGCAGGGAATTCCGGAGCGCCTCGACCAGTTCCTCGTTCGTCGTCACCGTCGGCCACCCTTCTCGCCGTCGGCATCGGCGCTGCTGTTCGCGTTGATCGTGGTGGCCTGCGCGGTCGGACCCGCGGTGGCCAGGAGGATGAGTTCCGCGGCGTCCATGGCGGTGATTTCGTCCATGCGCCTGCGGAATTCGTCGCCGAGAACGGCGTCCGGGGTACCCGGAGCGGCTGCGGTCCGCGCGCCGGAAACCGCTCGCGTGCCCTCGCCGAGCAGGGTCGCGTGCAGGTACTCGGCCAGCGCGGCCGGTGTGGGATAGTCGAATACGGCGGTCACCGGCACATCGAGTCCGGTCACGGTCACCAGCTGGTTGCGCAGGCCGACCGCGCCGAGGGAGGTCATGCCCCAGTTCTTGAAGGTGCCGTCCAGGCGCCGGCGGCCCGAACCCAGAATCAGCGCAACCGATTCCAGGATCCGGTCCCCGAGGATGGCGATGCCGTCGGCGGCCGCGAGCCCGGCCAGCCGAGCCCGAAGTTCTTCGCGCACAGCGGCATCCGGGCGCGCCCAGCCCGCCTGCTCCACCGACTCGGTCTCGGCCAGCGCCAGCAGGCGCATGGGCACGGTGGCCAGCTCACGCCGTGCGATCTTGCCCGAAGCGGTGCGCGGCACCGCTTCGATCTGGCGCAGTTCCACGGGAATCTTGGTGTGCGACAGCTCTTTCCGGCACTCGGCGAAGACGGCGTCCGGGTCGATCCCGTCCGGTCCGGGCACCAGCAGCGCGACGGGCACCTCACCGAGCGTGTGGTGCGCCCGGCCCAGCACGGCAGCGTCCAGCACACCCGGAACGCGCTCCAGCACCTGCTCGATCTCGGCCGGGTGAATGTTCTCGCCCCCGCGGATGATGAGTTCCTTGAGTCTGCCGGTGACGTAGAGGAATCCGTGCGGATCGCGGTATCCGAGATCGCCGGTGCGCAGCCATTCCCCGCGCAGGGCGGCGGCGGTCGCGTCCGGCTGGTTGTGGTACTCCAGCATGACGCCCGGTCCCGCGACCCACAGTTCGCCCTCCGCGCCGGCCGGCACATCCCGCTCGGTGGCCGGATCCACCACGCGCACACTGTTTCCCGGCACCGGCAGCCCCGCCGACGCCGGGGTGTCGCGATCCGACGGCGGGTTCACCGTGATGGGCCCGCTGGTCTCGGTCGCGCCGTAGGTGTTCAGCAGCGGCACGCCGAGCGTCCGCGCGACCGCGGCACCGAGTTCGGCCGAGCCGGGCGCACCGCCGAACCAGCACGCCCGCAGGGTATTCGGGTGCGGTCGCCCGTCGAGGGCCTGCGCCAGCCGGTGGAACATGGTCGGCACCCCCACCAGGATGGTGGCCTCCGACGAGTCGAGGGCGTCGAGCAGCGGCCCGGCGGCGAAGCCGTCCACCAGCCGGGCCCCCGCCCCGACCGCCACCACCCCGAGCACCGCCAGGTGGTGACCGAGGCAGTGCGACAACGGCATCGGCCACAGCAGCCGATCGTCCTCGCACAGCCCGAGCCAGGGCACATAGGCGGCCACCGTGCCCCACAGCGTCTTGGTGAGCGTGGTGACCACGCCCTTCGGCTGTCCCGTGGTGCCGGAGGTGTAGAGAATCCAACCCACGTCGTCGACCCCGAGATCGTCGCGGGGCGCGATGAGTGGCGGTGTGCTGGAAAGGGTTTCGAAATCGAGGTGGCCACCGCCGGAGCCGCCCGCCACCACCAGGCGCACCTGGCCGTGGCGCGCCAGGACCTGCTCCCGCCGCCGCACCGAACTCGCATGCGTCACCAGTACTTTCGCGCCGCTGTCGGCGAGAATGTGATCCAGTTCGGCATCCGAGCAGTACGGGTTGATCGGCACGCCGACGGCGGCGGCTCGGGCCACGCCCAGATAGCCCTCCGCCATCTCGACGGTATTGCCGAGCATGAGCGCCACCCGATCGCCGCGCGCACAGCCCAGATTGGCGGCGAAGGCGCCCGTGCGGCGTTCCAGCTCCGCGTAGGTGACCGTGCGCCTGGCGTCGGCGAAGGCGATGCGCTCACCGCAGCGCGTCGCGTTGCCACGCAGGATTTCCGGCAGCGGCCGGATGAGGTCGGTGCGTACCATGGGATTTCCTCGATCTCGAAGGCGGCCGGTTCAGGACTGCGGTAGTGAGGAGCCGTCGGTGTCCAGGTGGAAATGCACCCGGAACTTCTCCTCCAGCTGCGACTCGTCGCTGCCGAGTTCGGTGGGGGCCGACACCTTTTCCGCATCCGGATTGATGAAGAAGCGCCGCCGCTGGAAGGCGTAGGTCGGCAGGTCCACGGTTCGCACGGGCTGCCCGGAATAGACCGCCGCCCAATCGATCTCGGCGCCGCCGGTCCAGGCGATCGCCGCCGCGCCGGGCTCGCCCGGCTCCGCGACCGGCGCGTCCTCGGGCTGCCCGGCCCGGCCGCGATGCACGGCGGGCGTGGTCTGGCCCGCCGCTACCGCCGCCAGGCCCGCGAGGGCCTGCTCCCGATCGCCGGCCAGCACCGCGGCCCGATGGTCCAGGGCCGTGCGGGTGGTCGCCAGGGAGAAGCCCACGTCCCACAGATCCAGCGCCGGATCGGCGATGAGCCAGTCCAGCAGTTTGGCGGCCTGCGCCCGCAGGGCGTCCTCGGTCTTGCCCGACAGCACCAGCGGCAGCGGCATCGCGGCGTCCCGGGGCGGCTCGGTCACCTCGGCAGGTTCGGCCTCGGGGGCTTCCTCCACGATGACGTGCAGGTTGGTGCCGCTGAAACCGAAGGAGGACACCCCTGCCCGCCGCGGATGGCCGTTGCGCGGCCACGGCTGCTTGGTGGTGGGCAATCGGACATCGCCCGCGTCCCAGTCCACATGCGGTGTGGGCGCGTCCACCCCGAGGGTGGGTGGCACGGTGTCGTGCCGCATGGCCTGCACCACCTTGATCACGCCCGCGACGCCGGCGGCGGCCTGGGTGTGCCCGAGGTTCGATTTCACCGACCCCAGCCACAGCGGTTTGCCCGCCGGACGGTCCTTGCCGTAGGTGGACAGCACGGCCTGCGCCTCGATGGGATCGCCGAGCACGGTGCCGGTGCCGTGCGCCTCGACCACATCCACTTCCGCCGCAGCGACTTTGGCATTGCTCAGCGCCTGCCGGATCACCTTCTGCTGAGCCCGGCCGCTGGGGGCGGTCAGGCCGTTGGAGGCGCCGTCCTGATTGGCGGCGGAGCCGCGGATGACCGCCAGCACCGGATGCCCGTTGCGCCGCGCGTCGGAGAGCCGCTCCAGCATGAGCATGCCCGCGCCCTCGCCCCAGCCGGTGCCGTCGGCCGCGGCGGCGAAGGGTTTGGGCCGCCCGTTCTGCGCCAGCGCGCGCAGCCGGGAGAAGGCCACGAACCACAGCGGCAGCGACATCACCATGATCCCGCCGGCCAGCGCCATGGACACCTCGCCGGAACGCAGTGCGGCACAGGCTTGATGGATGGCGGTGAGTGAGGACGAGCAGGAGGTGTCGACCATGAGGGCCGGGCCCTCCAGCCCGAGGGTGTAGGAGATGCGGCCGGCGGCGACGGCGACCGCGCTCCCGGTCATGAGGTAGCCCTCGACGCCGATCCAGTGCTTGTTGAAGCCCACCCACTCGTAGGACTGGGTGCTCATTCCCAGATAGAGCCCGGTCGCGCTGCCGCGCAGCGATTCCGGGTCGATCCGCGAGCGTTCGATGGCCTCCCAGGCGATTTCGAGCAGGATCCGGTGCTGCGGATCCATGACGCGCGCCTCGATCGGCGGGATGCCGAAGAACTTGGCGTCGAAATCGTAGGCGTCGTAGAGGAAGGTGCCCTCCGAGACGTAGCTGCCGCCGTTCAGGCCCAGCCAGTGCTGCCAGGAGCGATCCTGCGGCAGTGGCCCGAACAGGTCGCGGCCGTCCTCGAGCACCTCCCAGAACTGTTCCGGGGTTTGCACCCCGCCCGGGAAGCGGCACGACATCCCGGTGATCGCAATCGGTTCCACGGCCCGCGCCTCCAGCTCGTCGAGCCGGCGCTGGGTGTCCTTCAGCTCCACCGCCGCCTTCTTGAGGTAGCGGCGCAGTTCCTCTTCGCTTGCCATGACGTCTCCCTGAATCCTGGTGGGCCGCGCTCAGGCGAGGCTGGAGGGACGGGCCTGGTCGATGAAGTCGAACAGCTCGTCGTCCTCGGCGGTGTCCAGGTCGATGCCGGATCCGGTGTCGCCCTGCAACTTTCGAATGATCTCGGTGAGTTTCTCGGTGAGCAGCGAGATCTCGGTCTTCTCCAGCTCCAGTCCGGTGCAGGCCAGCGAGAGCATGTCGGCCTGGGCCACCAGCCGCGACAGCGCGTCGTCGGCGGGGGCGATCTCCTCCCGGATGTAGCCGGCCAGGGCGGCCGGGGTCGGGTAGTCGAAGACGACGGTGGTCGAAAGCTTCAGTCCGGTGGAGGATTTGAGCCGGTTGCGGAATTCGACCGCGCCCAGGGAGTCGAAGCCGAGGTCCTTGAAGGCGTGATCGGCGCCGACCGAGTCGGCCGAGTCGTGGCCCAGGACCGCGGCCGCATGCGAGCGGACCAGGTCCAGCAGGGTCTTCTCCTGCTCGGCCGGGCTCAATCCGGCCAGGCTCGCGACCAGCTTGGACGCCTGTTCGGCGCCCGCGTCGGCGGCCCGGCGGACCGAGCGGACCAGCCCGCGCAGCACCGGTGGCAGCAGTTCGGCGTCGACATTGCGCAGTACGCCGGTGTCGATGCGGGAGGCCACCACGTAGGACTGTCCGGAGGTCACCGCGGCGTCCAGCATGGCCACGCCGTCGGCGGTGGCGATCGGCACGAAACCGCCCGCGCGCATGCGCGCCCGATCGGTGTCGGTCAGCGCCCCGGTCATGCCGGTGGCCTGCTCCCACAGGCCCCAGGCGATGGAGGTAGCCACCAGGCCCTGCCGCCGCCGCAGTGCGGCCAGGGCGTCCTGGAAGGCGTTGGCCGCCGCGTAGTTCGACTGGCCGGGGGAACCGAAGACCGCCGCCACCGAGGAGAAGGTGACGAACAGCGTGAGATCCAGCTCCCGGGTGGCCTCGTGCAGGTGCCAGGCGGCATCCGCCTTGGGCGCGAGGACCTTCGAGACCCGCTCGGGCGTCTGCCCGGTGAACAGGCCGTCGTCGATGATGCCCGCCGCGTGCACCACACCGGTGAGCGGATGTGCGGGATCGATGCCGGATATCAACGCGCGCACCGCGTCCCCGTCGGAGACGTCGCAGGCCACCACCTCGACGGCGGCTCCGGCGGCGGTGAGCTCCTCGACCAGTTCCGGTGCGCCCTCGGCGGCCGGGCCCCGGCGCGAGGTGAGCACCAGATTGCGGACGCCGCGCTCGGCGACCAGATGCTGGGCCACGATCGCGCCCAGCCCGCCGGTGCCGCCGGTGACGACCACCGTGCCGTCGCGGTCCAGCGGCTGCGGGACCGTGAGCACGTTCTTGCCGACGTGGCGGGCCTGCGACAGGTATCGGAACGCCTCGGGGGCGCGGCGGACATCCCACAGGGTCAGCGGAAGCGGTTGCAGCACACCGGATTCGAACAGCTTCACCAGCTCGGTGAGGATCTCCTGCAGTCGCTGCGCACCGGCCTCCATGAGCACGAAGCCGCGGTACTCGACGCCCGGGTACTGCGCCGCGATCTGGTCCGGTTCGCGGACGTCGGTGAGGCCCATCTCGACGAACCGGCCGCCGCGCGGCAGCAGCCGCAGCGACGCGTCCACGAAATCGCCTGCCAGCGAATCGAGTACGACGTCCACGCCGCGACCCTCGGTCTGCGCCAGGAACTTCTGCTCGAAGTCCAGCGTGCGCGAGTTTCCGATGCGGGAGTCGTCGAAGCCCATGCCGTGCAGCACCGGCCATTTCGGTTCGGAGGCGGTCACATAGACTTCCGCGCCCAGGTGCCGCGCCAGCTGCACGGCCGCCATGCCCACGCCGCCGGTCGCGGCGTGAATCAGCAGGGACTCACCGGCTTTCAGCTTCGCCAGGTCGACCAGGGCGTAGTAGGCGGTGCCGAACACCGCCGGCGCGGCCGCCGCCTGCTCGAAGGTCCAGTTCGACGGCATCTCGACCACCGCGGCCTGATCGGTGACCACCGTGGAGCCGACGCCGGCGAACAGGCCCATGACCCGATCGCCCGGCGCGAACCGGGTGACGCCTTCGCCCACCGCCACGACCACGCCCGCGCCCTCGCCGCCGACCGGGGTGTTCTCGATCGGGTACATGCCCAGCGTGATGAGCACGTCGCGGAAGTTCATGCCCGCGGCGCGCAGGGCCACTCGGACCTGACCCGGTTCCAGCTCGGCGGTGTCGTCGCCGGGCTCCAGAATCATGTTGTCGCCGTTGAGCGTTCCCTTGTCGAGCACGCCGAGCCGCCACGGCGTCCCGGACTCGGCCAGGTGCGCACCGCCGGTGGTGTCCGCGCCGGCTCGCACCAGGCGCGGCACGAACAGTGCCCCGCGCCGCTGCGCCGCCTGCGGTTCGCCCCCGGCCAGCAGCGCGGCCACGGCGGCCCGCCGCTGTTCCGGTTCGGCGGCAGGGGCGTCCAGGTCGAGCAGCAGCACCCGGGCGTCGTTCTCGTTCTGCGCACTGCGCAGCAGGCCCCACACCGCGGCGGCGGCCGGATCGACCTCCTCGCCTCCGTCGACCGCGACGCCGTTGCGGGTCACCACGACGAGTGCGGCATTCGTGTAATCCTGTTGCGCCAGCAGCCATTGCACCCGTTCCAGCGCCCCGGCCACCCGCGAATGCAGGGCCGCCAGCGGCGACTGCGCCGTCTGCGCCGGGATGGTGAGCACGACGGCGTCGCGCCCGGATGCGGTGGCCCGCTCCAGTTCCCACAGTCCGACGCCATTGCTGGACACCGTCGGGTCCTCGATGGCCGTCCACTCCGCGGCCGGGATGGGCTCGGCCTGCGGGGCCGCGACCCAGCTCAGGCCGAACAGCGCATCGCCCACCGAGGTGGACGGCCCGGCCAGGGCCTCGGCCGAAATCGCCCGCACCGTCAGCGATTCCACCTTGGCGACCGAGCCGCCGGTGGGATCGGCGAGGATGATCTCCATCTTGTCGCCGGACTGGGTGAGCTTGACGCGCAGCGCGGACGCGCCCACCGCGGCCAGCGCGACGCCCTCCCAGGCGAAGGGCAGTTTCACGGTGTCCACATCGCCGGACACCAGCGCACCGACGAGCGAGGTGTGCAGGGCCGCGTCCAGCAGCGCCGGGTGCAGGCCGAACTTGCCCGCGTCACCCGCCGCCGTTTCCGGCAGCGCCACCTCGGCGAACCATTCCTCGCCGCGCCGCCACACCGACTGCAGACCCTGGAAGACCGGACCGTAGTGGTAGCCGCCGGCGGCGAAGACGCCGTACACATCGCCGACCTCCACGGCCGAGGCGCCGACCGGGGGCCACACCTTCAGGTCGTCGACCGGAATGTCGTTCGCGGCAACCGAATCCAGCACACCGGTGGCGTGCGTGGTCCACGGGCCGTCCTCGGCGCCGGGCGCCTGGAGCCGGGAGAACACCCCGATCTGCCACTCGTCGGCGTCCTGTCCTCCGGACACGCGGACCTGCACCTGCACCGCACCGCGCTCGGGGATCACCAGCGGCGCGGCCAGCATGAGTTCGGCGAGCCGCGCGGCCCCCACGACACCGGCCGCGTACAGCGCCAGTTCGACGAAAGCGGTGCCGGGCAACAGGACTCGGCCGCCGACGGCGTGGTCGCCCAGCCACGGATGCGAGGACAGCGACAGGCGTCCGGTGAGCAGCACATCCCCGCCCTCGGCCACACTGACCACCGCACCCAGCAGCGGATGCTCGGCCGCGCCCAGGCCAAGCTGACGCGGATCGCCCGAACCATTGCCCTCGACCACCCAGTAGGTGCGGTGATCGAAAGCGTAGGTGGGCAATTCGGCGAAACCCGCGCCGGTTCCGGCGAACAGCGTCTCCCAGGCGACGGCGGTGCCGCGGCCGTGCGCGGTGGCCAGCGCGGTCAGCAGCGACTGCGGCTCGGGGCGCAGCGCGCGCAGTGCCGGGACCGCGACGAAGCCGGGGCCGTCCTCGGCGTCGGCGGTGTCGTCGGCCAGGGTCGCGGTGACCAGGCCGGTGAGTGCGGCGGTGGGGCCGATCTCCACGAAAGTGCTTCCCGCCTTGGCGGATTCGGCGGCAGCGGTGATGCCCGCGGCGAAGCGCACGGGCGCGCTGACATGCCCCACCCAGTACTCCGGATCCTGGAACTGCGCGGCGGTGGCGAGCGTGCCGGTGACATTGGAGACCACCGGCAGCGCCGGGTCGTGATAGGTCAATGCGGTACAGACGGAACGGAATTCGTCGAGCATGGGCGCCATGAGCGGCGAGTGGAAGGCGTGGCTGACCCGCAGCCGGGTGGCCTTCACGCCGGTGGCCTCGATCGTCCTGGCGATCTCCTCGACGGCGGCCTCGGCGCCCGAGATGACCACGGAGCCGGGGGAGTTCACGGCGGCGATGCCGACCTCGGTGGTTCTGCCCGCGAGCAGCGGGGCCACGGTTTCCTCGCCGGCGGCCAGCGAGATCATGGCGCCACCGGCGGGCAGCGCGGCCATGAGCCGGCCGCGGGCGGCGACCAGGCGCACCGCGTCGGCCAGCGACCACACCCCGGCCACCTGCGCGGCGGCGATCTCGCCGATCGAATGTCCCACCACCAGATCGGGATTCACGCCCCAGGACCGCACCAGTTCGAACAGCGCGACCTCGACCGCGAACAGGGCGGCCTGGGTGAAGTCGGTGCGGTTGAGCAACGCCGCCTCGGGGCTGTCGGCCGCGGCGAAGACCACCTCGGCCAACGGCCGCTCCAGCAGCGCGTCGAAGAGCGCCGCGATCTCGTCGAACTTGGTGCGGTACACCGGGTAGGCGTCGTAGAGCTCCCGGCCCATACCGGGCCGCTGCGAGCCCTGTCCGGAGAACACGAAGACCGTCTTGCCCTTGACCGCGCCCGCGCCCACCGTCACACCGGGTGCTTCGGACCCGGCGGCCAGCTGCTCCAGCCCCGCCAGCAGTTCGTCCCGGTTCTGCCCGAGCACCACCGCCCGGTAGGGGTGGCGGGCGCGGGTGTTCACCAGCGACAGACCGACATCGGTGGCCGCGAGCGCGGCGTCCTCGCGTACCCGGGTGAGCAGCCGCCGCGCCTGGCCGGTGATCGCGTCCGCGCTGCGCGCCGAGATCACCCACGGAATGAGTGGCGGCACAATGGTTTCCGGTGTCGAGTCGGCCTCGCCCGCGGCGGGTTCGGCAGCGAGCGGAGCCTGTTCCAGGATCACGTGCGAATTGGTGCCGCTGATGCCGAACGAGGAGACCGCCGCCCGGCGGGCGTGCCCGTTGTCCGGCCACTCCCGCGGCGCGGTGACCAGCTCGACCTGTCCGGAGTCCCACTCCACGTGCGGGCTGGGGGTTTTCGCGTGCAGGGTCGGCGGCACCACGCCGTGCCGCATGGCCTCCACCATCTTGATCACGCCCGCCACGCCGGCGGCGGCCAGGGTGTGCCCGATATTGGATTTCACCGAGCCCAGCAGCAGCGGGGCCCCGGTGCGTTCCCTGCCGTAGGTGGCCAGCAGCGCGGTCGCCTCGATGGGGTCGCCCAGCGGCGTTCCGGTGCCGTGCGCCTCCATCACGTCCACCTCGGCCGCGGCCAGCCGCGCGTCCGACAGCGCCAGCTTGATGACGCGCTGCTGTGATGGCCCGTTCGGGGCGGTCAGGCCATTGCTGGCGCCGTCCTGGTTCACCGCGGAGCCGCGAATCACCGCGAGAATCCGATGCCCGTTGCGCTGTGCGTCCGAAAGGCGTTCCAGCACAAGCACACCCGCGCCCTCGGAGACGCTGAAACCGTCGGCGGTGTCCGCGAAGGACTTGCAGCGGCCGTCCGGGGCGAGCGCGCCCAGCGCGCAGAACTCCACATACTCGGCGGTGCCGGCGATGACGGTGGAGCCGCCCGCCAGCGCCATGGAGATCTCCCCGGCGCGCAGCGACTGCACCGCTTGATGCAGGGCCACCAACGAGGAGGAGCAGGCCGTGTCCACGGTCACCGCGGGACCTTCCAGGCCCAGGATGTAGGCGATGCGCCCGGAAGCGATGCTGCCGGTATTGCCGGTCATGACCAGCCCGTGGAAGGGCGACTTGTCATCGGGTTCCGGCGGGTGGATGGGCGCGATGACGCCGGCGAACACGCCGGTGGCGCTGCCCTTGAGCGAGGTGGGGTCGATGCCGGCGTGCTCGAGCGCCTCCCACGCCACCTCCAGCAGCTGCCGCTGCTGCGGATCCATCGCGAGGGCCTCCCGGGGCGAGATGCCGAAGAACGCAGCATCGAAATCGCCTGGGCGGCTGAGGAATCCGCCGTGGCGGACATAGGTGGTGCCCTTGTTCTCCCGATCCGGGTTGTAGGCGGACTCCACGTCCCAGCCGCGGTCGGCCGGGAACTCGGTCACCATGTCCCGGCCCTCGAGCGCGACCCGGTACAGGTCGGCCGGATTCTCGATGTCGCCGGGGAAGCGGCAGCCCATCCCCACGATGGCGATGGGCTCGTGCGCCCGCGCCTCCACGTCCTGCAGTCGCTGCCGCGTTTCCTGCAGATCAATCGCGGCCTTCTTGAGATACTTGCGGAGGTCGGATTCGGTCGCCATCGTTGTTCACCTTCCTGCGTGCACGAGTCCGGGCCGGACCGGAGTACTTCGGCGGACATCGCGAGTTCGCGAGAGTTTCCTTGTCGCCGAATATCTCCGACATTCGGCCAGAACAGAGTTCGTGCGGGTGGTTGCCGTCAACCTGATGCGCTATCGGCTCGCTTCGGAATATTGCGCGCGGACGGGGTGCTGCCGAAACCCCTAGAAGTCCCCTAACCGCGAATCACGGGGCGCGGCAGCACACTTCGGCGACTGGACAAAACCCCTATTTCGGAATCGTCGGGGAATCGTGGTTGCCGCAACATATTTCGTATGTCAAAGTCGGCTCGTCCGCCCACCGAGAGGGTCGATTATGCGCAAAAGGCGCAATTCACGAGTTTTCCGGCGAATCGCCGGACGAGTTTCCCTGACACTGTGCTGTCTGGCACTGCCCACGGTTTCCGTACCGGCCGGCGCCGCACCGGACGCCGCGGGCCGCACCGAGACGGTCATCGACGCCACCGGCGATCTCACCGTCAGCCGGGTCCGCATGTACTCACCCATGCTGTCCGGGGCGGCGCCGCACCCGGACGGCTGCGACTACATCGGCTACCTCCGCTACCGCACCGCCGGCGCACCGGAGGACCCGCAGCGGTCCGACGGCGTGGTGATCGCGCAACCGGGCGCGTTCCTGGGCGCCTTCAGCCTCGACACCATCGCCCGCAATACCCTGACCGCCGCCGCGCAACGCGGCAGCGCGCTCGAATGGTGGTCCATGGAACCGAGATTCGGCTGTGCCTTCGACACCACCGGTCTGGCCGCGGCCGACGCGGCACAGGACTACCGCCTCGCCTGGGACTACTACTTCGGCGGAAAACCGGTCGACGGACAGCGTTTCGCGGGCTTCCGGCCGGACGCCGAGCTGGCCTATCTCGCGGATATGGGTGCGGCGCAGGCGGTGACCGATCAATACACCATCATGACCAACGAGCTGCCCGATCCCGCGTTCCGGTCCACCCGCACCTTCTGCGGCGGCCACTCCGACGGCGCGCTCATGACCGGATGGTTCGTCTCCTGGGACTTCGGCGACGGGCAGGCCGGGTACCGGCAGTGCGCGGGACTGTACGCGCTGGAGAGCCTGGCCACCTCCGACGCCGTGGCGCTGCAGGACAATCCGTTCACCGCGACCCTGGGTGAGCTGGGGCCGGGAGCCACCCATCAGGTACTGGTGGACGCCACCAAATCGGGTGTGCTGCAACGCAGTTTCAACCACACGCCCGGCTTCAATCCGCAGTGGTGGACCATGGTGGCCATTGCGGGGCTGGCCGCGCACTACGCCCCGGACGCGGAGACCGAGCTCAATCGGCTCGCCGCCGGGGTGCCGGAACTGGCCTCCTCGTTCCGGATCATGCTGGGCGGCACCTACCTCGACGCGACCCTCGGCATCGGCGGTCTCGAGCGGTTCCGGTTCACCAACACCGCGTTCCTCGGCATGCTGCTCGACGACAACTCGCTCAATATCGGCCTCACCCTGGCCAGTGTCGGCGCGCTCAGCGGCGGGCCCATCGTGGCCAAGGACTTCCCGCTCGACGACACCTTCGTCCGCTCCATCCCCGTGGTCGGAGAGCTGTTGCTGCGCAGCGTGACCGGCGGCAGCATCCGAATCCGGCCCACCGACGAGTCGGTCCTCTACACCTGGAAGCGATTCGACGAGATCGACGAGTCGGTGTGGTTCACCGACGGCGGCAAGGAGACCGTCGACATCCGCGATATCGCCCGGCTGCTGGCCACCAGCCACGGCGGCATGGTGGAACCGTATTTCCCGTTCCGCTACGAGGCGGTCGACAATCCCATGATCCAACTCGGCGCCCGCGACGGGGATCTGGCGGCCATGCGCTTCGACACCGAGGCCCGCGCCCTGCCGACCCTCACGGTGTGGGGCACCGAGAGCCAGGAGGGCACGCTGGTGGCGCCGATCATGCCGCCCGGCAGCATTCTGGTGCCCGGCTATCACCACTACGATCCGCCGTACGCGGCGACCTGGCAGAACGACGGCTCGTTCGAGCGGTTCGCCACCCTGCTGGCCGGTTACGTCACCGATCGGCTGCCCCGCTGATTCCCAACTCGCACAACCGGATTCGCGCACGCCCCGGCGCGGGTGCGCACAGCACGGCGGCGGTGGGCGCGTCCTTGCGTATCGCGCCCACCGCCGCTGTCGTGCCGGCTAGATCTCCTCGTGGACCAGGAAGGGCGAGCCCGCCAGGATCGGCAGCGTGTTCTGCGCGAGCATGCGCTGCAATTCGATCCGGCGCACCTTGGCGGTGGCGGTCACCGGCAGATCCGCCCAGCGCACGTGCAGCGGCGCGTGCATGGCGGGCAGATCGGCGGTCGCCGCCTGCCAGGCCGGCATATCCAGGGGCGCATCGGATTTCGTGCACACCAGCGGTTGCAGGATCTCGGCCCCGCCGCGCACCACGATCACCTCGCGCAGCTGCGGGAGCCGGTCCATGAGCGCGTCCTCCACCAGCAGTCCGCTGGCCAGGCCATCGATCCGATCGACCTCGCGGTCCAGCAGATGCAGACAACCCCACCGGCTGCGATAGCCGACATCGCCCATGTCCCACCAGTCGCCGTCGCATTGATCGGCGAAGCGCTGCTCCTGCCCGAGATAGGTCAGGGCCCGGCCCCGGGTGCTCACCTCGATCCGGCCGGGCCGCTGCGGCGTGCCGTCGGTGCGGAACCGGGTCCGGCCGACCAGCGGGTAGCCCACGCAGCGGTCGTGCGCCCAGCGCGCCACCGATCGGGTGTAGAACTTGATGGTCACCGGCCCGGACTCGGTCTGGCCGTAGCCCTGGAAATAGACGACGAAGCGCCGGTCGGTGGCCGCCATGAGCCGCCGCACGGTGCGCAGATGGATGGCGTCGAAGGTATTGACGAAGAACCGCACCTGCCGCAGCGGCCGGGCCGGATCGGTGGCGAACTGCTCCCATTCGATGAACTGGTTCGGATGGGTCTCGACCAGATGCGGTTTGAAGCGCAGGAACACCTCCCGCGCCGTGTCCACATCGTGGTCGGCCAGCATGGCGAACGGCCAGCCCCGCCGCAGCACCGTGCCCAGCGCCGAATAGGTGCGAATGTGCACGAACGAGGTGCACATGGCCCAGCGCAAGGGGATTCGCGCCCGCAGCTTGGTGACCCGATGCTGGAATCCGATGTGCGCCGCGAGCCCGGCCGCGGTCTGCGCCACCAGTTTGGGCAGGCCGGTCGTGCCCGAGGTGTGGGTGATGATCCGCACCGCGGACGGGTCGGTGAACTCCGGCTGCGGCACCGGGACCGGCAGCACGTCACCCACCGTGGTGAGGCCGCTGACCCGGCCCGCCGCCAGCAGCACGCGCACCTCGCCGGTCGCGAAACCCGCGGGCTCCCAGCGCTGCACGGTGAGTTTGTCCGCGTCGGTGAGCACCACGCGCGGCCGCAGCATGTCGAGGAGCGCGTTCACGGTGTCGCCGGTCAGGGACGGATGCAGCAGGGCGGGCACCGCGCCGATGCGGGCCACCGCCAGGGCGATGGCCACGATATCGGCATTGTTGGTCTTGTAGACCACCACTCGCTCGCCCGGTCGCACCCCCAGGGCGTACAGCCGCCCGGCGAAGGACTCCACCACGCCCGCCAGATCCGCGACGGTGAAACTGGTGCCCAGATCCGGTTGGATCGCGAACGGCTTGTCCAGCATCACCTCCACGCCGGGCTTGCGTTCGGCGGCCCGCTGCACCATGGTGCCGGGTTCGAACAATTGATCTCGGAATCTACCCATTTCGCTTGTCCCCCTTGTCAATCCATGCTCACGGCCGAGACGATGTTCGCCCGTGCGGCCCGCAACGCGGGCGGAATCGAGCCGAGCAGGCACACCACCAGCGCCCCCGCGGCGAAGCCGAGCACGACCGGACTGGCGTGATACGGAATCTCGATATTGAGCAGTTTGGAGTTGGTGATGGCCGCCAGCCGCTGATAGATCGCGCCGAAGACGAGCCCCAGCCCGCCACCGACCAGGCCGACGCCGCCGGCCTCCGCGAGCACCATGCGCAGGGTGAAGCGGCGGCTGGAACCCATGGCCCGCAGCACGCCGATCTCACGCCGGCGCTCGAGCACCGACAGCAGCAGCGTGTTCAGCAGCGCGATGGTGGCCACCAGCCCGACGATCCAGGTGATCACATTGATCAGGAAGGTGCCCTGCACCACCGACCCGCGCACCCCGGCCAGCGCCGTCGCGCCGGTGAAGACGTGCACGTCCGCGGGCATCGCCGCCTGGATCGCCTGCACCGCACCGGCTTTCGCGCCCTCGGAGACCTGCACCTGCAGCAGCGTGGAACCCGGCCGGTCGAACCAGTCGCGCAGATCGTCCAGCTTCATGGCCAGCGCCCCGGTGAACCCGGACAGGTAGGGGACCACCTCGATCACCCGAACCCGCTTGCGGCCGTGCGGGGTCGGCATCTCGATGGTGTCGCCCGCGCCGACCCCCAGCGACTTGGCGCTGTCCTGCGAGAGCAGCACGCCCGCACCGGCGAGCACCGCGTCGCGCACCTGGTCGCTGACCCCGGCGAGCATCGGATGCACCGTGCCCGGGGCGACGCCCTGGATCATCACCTTCTTGTCCTCGATGGTCGCGAACGCCATCTGCGTCGCCACCACCTTCTCCACGCCGGGCACCGCCGCCACCGTGCGCTCCACGTCCTGGGGCAGCAGCGGCGAGGTCGGAATCACCCCCGGCCCATTGGAACTCACCCACACATCCGCGCCGGTGAGCGAGGCGTAGCTGTCGGTGGTGGTCTCCACGATGTCGTTGTCGGAACTCGAGATGCCCGACACCATCATGACCGCGATGAGCACCGACATGAGCGTGGTCCAGATCCGGCGCGGCGAGCGGATGATGGTGGCCGAGGCCAGCGCTCCGGGCGGGCCGAAGATGTGCGCCACCGCCGCCGAGGCGCGAATCATGCTGTAGCCGAAGCCGAAGCACAGGCCGATGACGCCCACCACGTACAGCGAGACGGACGCGGTGGCCAGCAGGCCCACATCCGAGGACGCGATGATCGCCGCACCCACGATGGCCAGCACGCCGAAGACGCCCATCAGCACGCGCACCCACATGGGCGGCACGTCGGCCGAGGAGGTGCCCACCGGGGCCAGGGCCTCGATCGGCGCGACCTTGTACACCGCGCGCGCCGCCACCAGGGCCGCCGCGACCGTGGCGAAGACGCCCGCCGCGATGGCCAGCGGAATCGCATAGGAGGGCAGGATGAATTCGGCGCGCGCCTCGAGCGACTGCAACAGGATCGGCGGCAGCCGGTCGATGGCCCAGCGGCCCACGAACGCACCGGCGACGGCTCCGGCGACGGCGCCGACGAATCCCAGCAGCGCTGCCTCGAGCAGCAGATCCAGCACGATGAGCGGTCCGCGCCCGCCCAGGGCCCGCAGGGTGGAGATGGTGGGCCGGCGCTGCGTGATGGCCATGGCCATGGCGTTGTAGATGAGGAAGCCCGCGACCACCAGCGATACCGCGGCGGCCAGCAGGGTGGTGGTGCGCATGATGGCCACCGCCGCCGCGGCCTGCTCGATGCGTGCCTGCGGGTCGGCGACGAGGGCTCGATCGCCCACGACCGACGCGATCCGGTCCCGCACCTCGCGCACATCCCGGCCCGGCTCGGCGACCACCAGGATCGAATCGATCTGCCCGGTACGCCCGGTCATCTTCTGCGTCAGGGCCAGCGGCGCGATGACGAAGTGCGCGCCGTTCAACCGCTCGGCGTCCGCGCCGCCCAGCACCGCTGTGGCGGTGAGCTGCTGGCCCGCGAGCTCGAAGCTCTCGCCCTCGGCGACCCCGAGGGCGTCGCCGACCACCACGCCGCCGGGCACGCTCGCCATGGCGCCGATCTTGTCGGCGACCAGGCGCTGCATGGCGCTGCGCAGCTGGGTGAGATTGACATCGGCCCCGATCAGCAGCGTGCGCTCGGAATCGGAGACGACCGGCATGCGCAGCAGGGGAGCGGCCACCGCCACTCCGGGCACGGCGGCGACCTCCTTCTGGATGGCGCCGTCGAATCCGCCCTCGGTGATCCCGGAGATCTCCAGGTCCGCGTCGCCGGCCACGCCCGTGACCAGCCGCTCGGCCGACCCGGTGATGGAGCCCGAGATGCTGAACACCGCGACCAGCAGCAGCGCCGACACCGCGACCACCGCCAGCGCCGCGGCCGCGCGTCCGGGATGCGTGCGTAGTTCGCGAATGTTCAACAGCCGCAGGCGGTCCCACGCCGTCCCGATCATGCGCTCAGCTCCGATGCGACCATGCGGTCGGCGCCCAGGCGACCGTCGGTGAGGGTGATGACGCGATCGCTCGCGGCCGCGGCCGCATCACTGTGGGTGACCATGACGATCGCCCGGTTCTCGCCCGAGTGCGCGATATCGGACAGCAGGTCGAGAATGGCGGCGCCGGTCTTGGAATCGAGATTGCCGGTGGGCTCGTCGGCCAGGATGAGCGGCGGATCCATCATGAGCGCCCGCGCCACGGCCACCCGCTGCATCTGCCCGCCGGACAGTTCGGAAGGGCGATGCTCGGCGCGATTGCCCAGGCCGACCAGCTCGAGCAGTTCCAGTGCCTTGGGCTTGACGCGCTTGAGGCGATCTCCGTCCAGCAGTTTGGGGGTGGCGACATTCTCCCAGGCCGACATGGTGGGCAGCAGATTGAAGAACTGGAAGACGAAACCCACACTGTGCCTGCGGAATTCGCTCTGTGCGTCATCGCCCAGATTGCCGACCTCGCTGCCCATGAACTGCACCGAGCCGGAGTCGGGGGAGTCCAGTGCGCCCAGGATGTGCAGCAGCGTGCTCTTGCCCGCACCGGACGGGCCGACGATGGACACGAACTGCCCCGCGTCGATGCGCAGGCTCACCCCGTCGAGCGCACGCACCTCTTCGCCGCCAATTCGATACTTGCGCACCACATCTGTCAGTTCGATCATCGGACCATTCGCCTTTCTAGCGGAGCTGTGAGCTGATTCAGAACGAGTCGGAGATCGGTGCGCCGGGACACCTTCAACTTCCGGTACACCCGGGTCAGGTGCTGCTCGACGGTGCTGGTCGTAATGCCCAGCTGCAGCGCGATCTCCTTGTTGCGCCGGCCTTCCGAGGCCAGTTCGGCCACCCGCAGCTCACCGGCGCTCAGACGCTCGACGGGCAGCGGCGGCGCGGTCTGCGCGGGCTCCGCCGGCGCGGGGCGGTGCGCGTCATTGGCGGTGAGGCGCTGCCACAGCGGCGTGGCGCCGCATTCCTGCGCCAGATGCGCCGCCCGGCGGATCAGCGTGCGCGAACGCGCGCGATTGCCGGCCTGTTCCTCGGCGTGGCCGAGTTCGGCGAGGACGGTGGCCAATTCGAGCTGGTCCCCGGCCGCGCGCGCGATCTCGGCCGAGCGTTTGAGCAGCCCGATCCGCTTGCGGGGTTCGGCGGTGGCGGCTATCAGGCGCAACGCGACGCCGCCGCTGCGGCGCACCGGGGAGCGGCGCAGCAGGTCCAGATGTTCGGTGGCGTATCGGATGGCGAGATCCGGCTGTTCCAGCCGCAGATGGGCCGTGGCCACATCGTTGCGCCACGGCACGATCACCGGATTGTCCAGCCGCCAGCGCTTGGCCAGGTGCCCGACCTGCATGAAATCGCCCATGGCGCAGGCGGTCCGGCCGGTGGCGAGATAGTGGTGCCCACGGGCGCGCAGGAACTCCAGCGCGTAGCGGGACTCGAACATGGACTCCGGCAGGCGCCGGTTGAGCTGGGCCTCGGCCTGCTCGTGGTCGCCGGTCGCGGTCATGATCTTCACCAGCACGGCCACCGCCTGCCCGAGCTGATTGCCGAGGGCCTGGTCGCGCAGATGGTTGAGGGAGCGGGTGGCGAAACGCGTCGCGACGGTGAGGTCGCCGCGCCGCAGCACCGCCTCGGCCTGTCGCATGGAGAAGATCGCGCCCCAGGTCGAGGTGCCGCGCGCCTCGGCCTCCGCGATCAGCGCGTCACACCAGGCGACCGCCGTGTCGAGTTGATCGGCGTAGATCAGGCAGTCCAGCGCCGAGGCCAGCGCGGGCACCGTCGCCGTACCGAGCCGGTTCTCCCGCAGCACCGATTCCGCGGAGTCGACCAGGGCGTCGTCGATTCGATTGCCCAGCAGCCCGTCGAGCAGTTCGGCGGTGTCCAGCTCCGCCCGCCACTGATCGGCGCCACCCTTGCCCACGACGATGACCTGGGTCTGGGTGACGGCCAGTTGCGGTTCGTGGCGCTCGGCCACTACCGGGTACTCGTAGGCCAGCGTGGTCCGCAGGTAGCGGATGGTGGAATCGGTGATATCGGAGAAACCTGTTGCGCGGCACTTGATTTCGCGCAAGGCCAGAGCGGCGTCGTCGAGCTGTCCGTGCCAGAGCAGATAGCGCGCGATCGAGGGCAGCAGCCGGACCGGGATCTGCCCGGCCCGCAGGGCGCTGATCATGCGCGCGAAGTTGCGGGTCGAGGTCGAGGGGTTGCCTCGCCATTCCAGTAGCACCAATTGTGCTGTGGCGGAACCCTTCTCGCTTGCCGAGGCGGCCAGTCGGTAGGCCGTCTCGAGATAGCTGACCGCGGCGTCGATGCGATCGGTGCGTTCGGCCGCGTCGGCGGCCGCCTGCAGCACGGCGAAGGCCCATGGGTGCCGGGAGTATCCGGCCTGCACCACCTGGGTCGCAATGGCCGCGTCCGGCGCGCCGGCGCGATACAGCGCGCCCGCCGCGTCGTGGTGGATGCGCCGCCGGACGTCCGGTGGAATGCTCTGTAGCACGAAGTCTTTCACCCGGGAACTGGGAATCCGCAGGCCCTCGGTGACGCCCGCGGTCTCGAGCTGCGCGAGGCAGTCGGCGAGAGTGGCGGGATCGGTGCCGAGTGTGGCCGCCAGGATGTCGCGGGAGGCCGCGTCGCCGATGACCGTGAGCGCTCGGATCGCCGCGGTCTGCCGGGTGCTCGCCCGGCGCAGGAACTCCAGGGCGCGCTCCTCGCGGAAGCAACGGCCCCGGGTGTCGTCGTCGCGGACCACGTGCGGGTAGCACCGGCCGTGGTGGCAGATCGAACAGCGCTGGGGCGCTGTGGATGTACGCGCGGACGCATCTGAACTGTTAGTATTTCTAATCTGTTTCGCAGCAGTAGCTTCCATATGACCGTCTCCCCGTAGTCAATTGGCGCTCCGAGCCGCGCCGTCATGATCGTGCAGTTGTGCCCGCCGTCACCGAACCAGAGCGAAACTGCATCGTCGTCGCTCTGTAGTGATACACATAACAACGCCGGGTCCGGTCGGCGTCAACCCCCTATAGGCTTGCGGCGCAACGAGATTTGACATTGCCTTATCATTCGGACCTGATATGACGGCCGGTCCCCGAATCGCCCGCCCCCGCCTCCACCGCATTGCGAGTATGACACCGCAACCCATCCGCGTCACCCCTAAATAGGGGTAGCGGAAGCCCGCCGACCGGTCTGTGCGTGCAGGGCAAATGACCAGCTCACAGAACCGGTTGGTCGGATTGTTGTATGAATTCGGAGCCGCCACATCTTGGGGCACTAGCCTTTCGGCTACCTCGACGATATTCGGCCGCGATGACCGGCGATCGGCACGGCGGGCCCCCAATGCCCGCCGAATTTCCGTTCCCCTGGTCATGTATTCATGATCGCCGGGAGTCGCTCGCGGGCGCGACGACCAGGCGGCTGAATCCCGGTGTCAGCCGATCGGCCGACACGCCGTCCGGAAACGGCTCATCTCGCCTGTTCCAGGCTCGAACCGCGCGTGAAATCCGGATGCTCGAGCGGGCCGACCAGCTCGACGGCGGGCCCCGTCGGGCGCCGGGCGAACAGCTCCGCGAACAGCCGCGCACCGGCCTCGGGCGCGATGAGCTCGGTACCCCGGCTGCGGATCAGCCGAGCCAGCGCCGGCCCCACCATGCCGCCCTCCCACGCGCCCCAATTCGGTGCTGCCACAACGCAATCGGGTCGCGTGCGGCCGAACCACACCGCTATTCGATTCAACGCCTCGTTGGCGCAGGCGTAGTCGGACTGCCCGGAATTGCCGTACCAGCCCGAGACCGAGGAGAACAGCACCAGATGACGGAGCCGGTCGAGGTCGAGCAGGTCGAACAGATGCAGCAGCCCGGTCACCTTCGTATCCAGGACGAGCCGGACCTCCTCCGGCGTCTTGTCGCGCAGGAAACGATCCGACAGCGTGCCCGCACCGTGTACCAGCGCGGTGATCCGCGTGCGATGCGGAGCCAGCGCCTTCTCCAGCGCCGCGCGATCGGCGATATCGACCGCGAGATAGGTTGCGCGATCGATGGATTCGAGCGTTCGCCGGACCTCTCGCCCGGCGATCACCCGCTGCACCAGCGCGCCGATCTGGACCGGGCCGGGCCGATCCGGCCGGCCGCGGACCTCGTTCAGACAGGCCGGGCGCAGCTCGGCGTCACCGACGCCCAGCGCCCAGCCCGGCTCCGGGGCGAGGGGAGTGCGCCCGAGCAGGACGAACCGTGCCTCGCAGCGATCGGCCAGGGCCCGCACGCAGTCCGCCGTGATGCCGCGTGCGCCACCGGTCACCAGGACGGTGTCCGCGGCCGTCGGGAAGACGGCGCCATCTGTCCCGAAATCCCCTGGTGGGCAAGCGGATAGCGTGGTTCGCCGGGCATCGGCGTCGTAGCCGGACTCCTGGGGATCGGTGGCGCTGTCGTGCAATTCGGCCTCGATCAAGGCGCACACCGTGTCGTCGCGCAGCCGGGGATGCAGATCCACGGCCCGGCTGAACACCGTGGGCGCTTCGCGCGCAATGGTTTTCACCAGACCGGACACCCCGGCGGCGACGGCATCCGCCAGCGCGGGCCGCCGCATACCCCGGGCGCCGTCGATGCGGGTAATGGCGAGGAAGGCGGCGCGACCGGCCTCGGCTCCCCGCTCCAAGGTGGTAATAGTTTGTCCCGCAAGAGTATTGGCGAGGACGAGCTGATCGAGCGCGGCCTCGGCCTCGATCTGTCCCTGCGGCATGAGCCACAGCACGGCATCGAGCCGCTCGCCGATGTCGGCGGCCTCGGTGTGCACCGTCCACCCGGCGGCCCGCATCCGCGTGCACAGCGCCCGCTGCCACGACGACCGCGCGCCCAGCACCGCGGCGACCGGCCGCACGCGAAAGACCGCCTCGCGCTGGACAGCCGGTGCGCGCACCACCTCGATTCGGCGGCGGACCATCCCGGGGCTCACCGCCCGCACCGCCCGTTCCGGACGCGCAGGATCGATCCGGTGATCTCCGCGGTGTTCGCCAGCCCGGCCAGCCCCATGGTGATCCGCAGATCCGCGAGCAGCAGGCGGAACGCGTGCTCGATCCCGTCCTGCCCGGACAGCGCCAGCCCGTACAGCCAAGGACGGCCGTACAGTACGGCTTTCGCGCCGAGCGCGAGCGCGATGATGATGTCCGAACCGGTGCGAACGCCCGAATCGAAGAACACCTCGGCGGAGTCGCCCACCGCGCCCGCGATCTCCGGCAGCGCGTCCAGCGCCGCGATCGATCCGTCGATCTGCCTGCCGCCGTGATTGCTCACCACCACGCCGCAGGCCCCCGCGTCCACCACCGCGCGCGCGTCATCGGGATGCAGCACGCCCTTGACCACGATCGGCAGCCCGGTCCACTCCCGCAGCCGCCCGAGATCCCGGGGTCGCAGGGTGTGATTGCCGAAAATGTTCTCCCACAGCGTGATCGCGGCCGCCATGGCCGCCGCGCTGTGCTCGGGCGGTTCGGTCAGCCGGGAGCGGAAGACCGGGTCGGACAGGAAGTTGGCGATGCCCCGGCCGCGCGCCGGCTGCGGCCCCGCCGCTTCCTGTGCGCGCGGCCGCCAGCCGAGCACCGGGGCGTCCGCGGTGACGACAATGGCTCGCGCTCCGGCCCGCTCGGCGCGCTCGACCAGCGACCTGGCGATGTCATCGTCTGCGGGCCAATACAATTGGAACCACCAGGCCGGACCGGCGGCCGCGCCGACCGTCTCGATATCGGTCGACGCCGCGGTCGAGAGCACCGAACCGAGTCCGAGGCCGGCGGTCGCCGCCCCGGCCAGCGCCTCGCCGCCGGGCCGGATCACCTCCTGCATGCCGACCGGCGCCGCCAGTACCGGCGCGGCCAGTGTGCTGCCGAATACCGTCGCCGTGGTGTCGCAGCCCTCGGGTGCGCTGGTGCCACGCCAGATCCGGGGCACGATCCGGTACCGGTGGAACGCTTCGACATTGGCGCGCAGCGTGCGCTCGGCCGCGGCGCCCCCGGCGACGAACGCGTACGCCTCCGCCGACATCGCCTCGCGTGCGGCGGTTTCCAGCCCGGTGACCGTCATCGGCAGTCCGGTGGGGATCGGGTCTTCGCCGCGGAAAGGCTTCGCGGCGAATTGTCGCATTCTCTGCATGATTGTTTTCTCGCATTCGAGTCGGCCGGAACAGCCGTCCATGCGCGGCGGACGCCTGTCTCGTTGTCTACCCGGCGTCGTCGTCGATTCCAACCCCTAACCGGGCGCACCCCTACGTAATGCATTGCCCAACTGTGCAAGTCGGGTAGGGGACCGATAGGGGGTTACGTCCGGCCACGGTCATCGATGAAAGTTCTGGGCACCGGATTCGATCAGCGGGCGCCAATGCCGGATCGAACCGGGCGTAGTGCAAATTCGGCACGGGCAGTTTGCGAATCATTCCGCATCTCGGAATCGGGGAAATCGTGGAATCACACACAATTTCGGCGGCGGCCGCGATCGGCGAACGGATAGGCGATCTGCTGCTCGCCGGCGCCGATGACGAACACTGCCTGACGCTCGATCGGGATATCGATCGCGCCACCCTGCGCGCGCTGGTGTCCGCGCAGCGAATCCAATTGCAGGCGGCGGGTTTGCGCCCCGCCGGGACCGTCGCCCTGCACCTGCCGCCCTCCCTGGCCTACATCGCGACCCTGCTGGCCGCCTGGCGCATCGGCGCGCAGGTCACCATCCTCGACTACCGCTTGACCGCACACGAGGCGGACCGCGCGATCGCGGCCGTGGACCCGCAGCTGGTCGTCACGCCGGACCGGCTGCCCGACACCAAGCTGACCGGATGGTTCGACGTGGCCCCGGTCATCCGGTCGCGCCCCGGGCAACCGGCCGCCACCGGCCACATCCTGGTGCAGCTCAGTTCCGGCTCGACCGGGCCGTCCAAGTGCATCGCGCGCACGGCGGCCGGTCTGATTGCCGAACTCGAGCGCTACACGCGGATTCCGGGGTACCCGGCCCGCGGCGAACGCAGTGTGGTCATCGCCTCGCCGCTGCACGTGCTCGGTCTCGTCGGCGGGCTGCTGCACAATCTGCACACCGGCGTGCCCACGGTGCTGCCCCGCTCGCTCACCGTCGAGGGTGTGCTGGCCACCGTGGCCGGCGGCGGCGCGCCGACCACCCTGCTCGGTGTGCCGTCGCAGGCGCGGCTGCTGGCCACTCGCGGCCGGGAGATCCGGGAGGTCAGCGGCGGCACCATCGCGCTCCCCGGCTTCGCCCGGATGATCACCGGCGGTGAAGCGCTGCCCGCCACCCTGCGCGATCAGTTCACCGGCACCTTCGGCGCCGAGCTCGGGGTCATGTACGGAATGACCGAGACCGGTGTGCTGGCGACCGATCTGCGCGGCGCGGACATCCCGGAACTCACGCCCGCACCCGGCATGGAGATCCGCGAGAAGGACGGGGAACTGCTTGTCGCGCTGCCGCATTCCCCCTATATCGGACCGGTCGATCCGGACCGCTGGTCCGACGGCTGGCTGCACACCCGCGACGCGGGTCGCGTCGACGCCGGCACCGGCCGCGTCACCGTGCTCGGCCGCCGCGACTCGCAGGTGTCGGTGCGCGGACTCAAGGTCGACCTCACCGAAATCGAGCAGACCCTCGCCGACCTTCCCGGCGTCGATGCCGCGGTGGTGCTCTACGACGGCGTGATCGAAGCCTATGTGGCCAGCGATCTCGCCGGCGCCGATCTGAGCGCGCTGCTGCGCCACAGGCTGGCGCGCTACAAGCAGCCACAGGTGCTGCGCGTGCTGCGGGAAATGCCCCGCACCGCCACCGGCAAACCGGTGCGCGATCTCGCGATCCTGCGTTCGAGCGCAGGGGCGCAGTAGGTGAAAGGGCAAGGAGCCATGGATATTCAAGGAATCGACCACATCGAGTTCTGTGTCGGCGACGCACAGCAGTCGGCCTTCTACCTGTGCACCGCCTTCGGATTCCGCACCGAAGGGCTCGGCGGACCGGAGACCGGACTGGCCGGGCAGCGCTCACTACTGTTGCGCCACGGCGATATTCGCCTGGTGCTGACCTCCGCGCTGGAACCCGACCACCCGGCTGCCCGCTACGTCGCGGCGCACGGCGACGGCGTGTCCTGCGTCGCCCTCGGCACCGCCGACGCCCGGGCCGCCTTCGATCTGGCGGTGGCGCGCGGCGCGGAACCCCTTGCCGCGCCACGGGAATACCGGCTCGGCCGCGAACGGGTCGTCACCGCCGAAGTCGGCGGCTTCGGCGATGTCCGGCACCGTTTCGTCCAGCGCTCCGACCCCGCCGGCGAATTCCTGCCCGGGGCGATGTCCACACTGGCCACCGACCCGGAGCCGCGGCCCGAACTGCTGCGGGTCGTCGACCACGTCGCGGTCTGCCTGCCCGCCGGCACGCTGCCCGCCACCGTGGCCTACTACGAGCAGGTCTTCGGCTTCCGCACCGTCTTCGAGGAGCATATCGAGGTCGGCGAGCAGGCCATGAACTCCAAAGTGGTGCAAAGTGATTCGACCGGTGTCACCTTCACCCTGATCGAGCCCGACACCGCCTTCCGGCCCGGGCAGATCGACCGCTTCCTGACCGCCCACCGGGGCGCGGGAGTGCAGCACCTGGCCTTCCTCACCGCGGACATCATCGGCGCGGTGACCGCGTTCGAGGATCGCGGCGCCCGCTTCCTGCACACCCCCGCCAGCTACTACGCGGGTCTGCGCGCCCGATTCGGCGATCCCGGGCTGGGACTCGAGCAACTGCGGGACACCCACGTCCTCGTCGACCGCGACCACTGGGGCGAGGTCTTCCAGGTCTTCAGCCGCTCGGTGCACGCGCGCGAGACCTTCTTCCTGGAACTCATCGACCGGCACGGCGCGAAGACGTTCGGCAGCGGCAATATCAAGGCGCTGTACCAGGCGGTGCAGACCGCCGAATCGCAGTCGGACCTCGTCACCGCGAGCGCGGAGGAACTGTGATGACCACGACCACCACCGAATTCGACCTCACCGACGACCAGCGGCGGCTGCTGCCCACCGACGAGGATGTGCGCTTCTACGCCGAACACGGCTGGTATCTGAGCAAGAAGCTGCTCACCGACGCGCAAACCGACGAACTGCACGCCGCCAGCGAACGCTTCTACGCCGGTGAGCGCGATCGCGAACTGCCCGCGCGGCCACCGCGGCTGGCCGCCTGGGAGCCGGAGCACGGTGCGGTGCAACGGCACAACGACTACGTGCACTACCTGCACGACGTCTTCGGCGCCATCCTGCGCAATCCGCTGATCGGGGCGGTGGCCGCACGGCTGGCGCAGGCCGAGGAGATCCGGATCTTCCAGTCCACCCTGATCTACAAGCCTCCGGTGGCGGGGGAGCCCACCAATCTCGTGCCGTGGCATTTCGACAAGCACTACTGGGCGACCTCCACGTCCGATCGCATGCTCACCGCGTTCATCCCGTTCCACGACTGCACCGTCGAGATGGGCACCATCACCATGATCGACGGCAGTCACCGCTGGCGGGAATTCGGCGAACGTGACAGCACCACCCTGCATTTCGCCGATCGCGACCGCAGTGAACTCGACGAGATGCTGGCCGTCAACGCGGCCCGCAACGGCGCGCGGGTGCGGCGCGTACCGATGGAGATTCCCAAGGGGCACATGAGTTTTCATCACTGCCGCACCTATCACGGCAGCGGGGCGAATGTCAGCGCCGCCCCGCGTCGCGCGGTCTCGCTGCACCTGCAGGACGGAGCCAACGCCTACCGGCCCGTCACGCTCAGCGACGGCAACCCGGTCGCTTACAACCACGACGCGGTCGTGCGCAGGGTCGACGGGCGGCCCGACTACGCCGATCCGCGATTCTGCCCGACCATCTGGCGCTCATGAACCCGCCGTCGGAGCAGGCGGGCCCGGCCGTTCCCGGGCGCGCCCTGCGCACCGTCACCATTGTCGGCACCGGCCTGATGGGCACCTCGGTGGCGCTGGCCCTGCGCCGGCACGGCGTGCGGGTGCATCTGCTCGACTGTGATGCCGAGGCGGCCGAAACCGCCGCGGAAATGGGTGCGGGAGTGGTCGGAAGCCCTTCCGGCGCAGCGGATCTGGTGATTCTGGCGGTTCCGCCGCGCAGCATCGCCCCGGTGCTGGCCGCGCAACAGGCGCTGGGCGCCGGTCGCGTCTACACCGATGTGGGCAGTGTGAAGGGGTGGCCGTTGGTCAGCGCGGGCGCGCTCGGCTGCGACCTGAGCCGCTACGTGGGCGGGCATCCCATCGCGGGGAGCGAACGGTCCGGGCCCCGCGCGGCCTCGGGCACCCTGTTCCGGGACAAGCCCTGGGTGCTGACCCGTCACCCCGGCAACGACGACGCGTCGGTGGCGGCGGTGACCGAGCTCATCCGGCTGTGCGGAGCCCGCCCGGTGGCCATGACCCAGGCCGCGCACGACCGGGCCCTGGCGCGCACCTCCCATGTGCCGCATCTGGTTTCCGCGATCCTCGCGGCCACGCTCGACGGGGCCGACCGGGAGCTGCTGGCGCTGTGCGGGGCCGGCATCACCGATGCCACCCGCATCGCCGCCGGCGACAGCGCGCTGTGGACCGACATCCTGCAAGCCAATGCCTGCGAGGTGGCCGCGGCGCTGGCCGACGTGGCGGCCGACCTGACCAAGGCGTCGCAGGCGCTGGTCACCGGTTCCGCGGACCTGACCGAACTGCTGCGGCGGGGCAATGCCGGCCGCAGCGCACTGCTCGCCGCCCGGCCGCGGCCGGGCACCTGACCTGCTGCGCGAGACCGCGATACGATCGCGAGGCGGCGTGCCCCACGGGCGCGCCGCCTTTGCGGCTGTGCGCCCCGGGTACTACCCGCCGACAGCGTGTCGACCGTTCGGCTGACACCCGGATTCAGTCGCATGG
This sequence comes from Nocardia huaxiensis, assembly GCF_013744875.1. Classification (NCBI taxonomy): domain Bacteria; kingdom Bacillati; phylum Actinomycetota; class Actinomycetes; order Mycobacteriales; family Nocardiaceae; genus Nocardia; species Nocardia huaxiensis. Next base: position 6,739,716 of record NZ_CP059399.1, on the reverse strand, counting down.
ACGTCGTGGCGGACCCCCTGTACTCGCGAATATTGAAGCATGACAGCGGGTTTGAAGTACTACCGAACGATCATCGTCGGAGTCAACGGGTCTGCCTCGTCGGACATGGCGGTCGACACCGCCGCGATGATGGCAGCCGAGAGCGGTGCACGGCTGATCCTGGTCATCGGGTACACCCGCGGCCCCAGCGAAGTGGGAGTGGACGAGATCCTCAAGGGCGACACCTATCTCGTCCGGGGCAGCACTCCCGCCGAGGAATTCGTGCGCCGCGCCGGCGAGCGAGCCGTGGAGCTGGGCGCGAAGTTCGTGACGCGCTGCGCCATCGCCTGCTCGCCGGACAAAGCACTGCTCACCGCCGCCGAAGAGGCGGGGGCGGACCTCATCGTGCTGGGCGACTCCGGAAGCGGCGGAGCCCGGCGCTGGCGGCAGCTCATGCCGACGCTGCTGGACGCGGTCACCCGCAAGAGCAGCGTGGACGTGCTCGTGGTCTCGCTGCACTCCGGCGCCCGCCGGGTGGTGGGCGGCGGAACGCCCGTCCTCAGGCGTCCGTTGACCGCGGCCTGGGATGGACTTCGCTCAGCAACCCTCGCCCGATCGCGGTCGTGACCGCGGCCGTCCGGTCCGAGACATCCAATTTTCCGAAAGCCCTGGACAGATGTGTTTTCACGGTTGCCTCGGTGATGTGCAGGGCGCGTCCGATCTCCGCATTGGTCATCCCGCGCGCGACGCAGGACAGCACCTCCACCTCACGGGAGGACAGTGCCGCCTGAATCGGTTTGCGTGCGTGTTGGAACAGGCGGCCCGCGACCGACGGTGCCAGCACCGTCTCGCCGCGGGCCGCCGCCCGCACGGCATTGGTCAGCTCGGCGCGCGTCGCGCCCTTGAGCAGATAGCCCACCGCGCCCGACTCGACCGCGCGCAGAATGTCGGAATCCGTCTCGTAGGTGGTGACCACGATGATCCGCACGGCCGGCAGGAACGCGTGAATCCGTTCGATGGCCGTGGCGCCGTCCATGCCGGGCATCCGCAGATCCATGAGCACCACATCGGGTCGCACCTCGCCGATCACGGCCAGTGCCTCTTCGCCCGAACCCGCTTCCGCCACCACGGATATGCCCGAATCGGCATCGAGCATGCTGCGCACGCCCTCCCGCACCATCGGATGATCGTCGACCAGCATCACGGTGATCATGCCGGCACCTCCACCAGCACCGAGGCGCCCGCACCCGGGGTGCTCGAGATCTCCACCGCGCCGCCGATCTGGGCCACCCGCTCCCGCATGCCCGGCAACCCGAACCCGGTGTGCTCACCGGCGGTGTCGAAGCCGATTCCATTGTCGGCCACCAGCAACCGGATGACGCCGTCCACATGCGACAGTTCCACCCGCACCCGCGCGGCGGCGGCATGCTTGCGGATATTGGCCAGCGCCTCCTGTGTGGTGCGCAGCAGCACCACCTCCACCGCCGTCGGCAGGGGCGGCAATTCCGCTGCGGCCGTGACGGTTACCTCGATATCGGTTTCCTCGGCCAGCCGCGCGCACTGCCGCTGGATCGATTCCACCAGCGACGCGCGCGCCAGCGCGGTCGGGGTGAGTTCGGTGACCATGGCCCGAGCCTCCATGAGATTCTCCTGCGCGGCCGTGCGGACCAGATCGACATGACGGCGGGCCGCATCGAGTTGTGCCGCCGTGGGCGGCAGCGCTTCCGCTTCGGGTTCCAATTCGAATTCGATCATCTGCGCCAGCGCCACGATGCTGGCGAACCCCTGTGCCAGCGTGTCGTGAATCTCCCGGGCCAGCCTGGCGCGTTCGGCGGCCGTGCCGGCCTCCCGGGACAGCCGGGCCACCTCCTCGCGGCTCGCCGCCAGCTGGTCCAGCAGGGTCGCCTGCTCACCGCTCTGCGTTCCGATCCACACCATGGACACCCCGATGATCGGGCTCATCACCAGGGCCACCAGCGAAATCGCGACGGCCACCGGCAGCAGCGGCGAATCCGGGCCGTAGGCGACGATGGTGAGCGCGATCGGCAGCGCGTTCACCAGCAGGGCGGCGGCCACCGCGCCGGTCAGCGGCAGCGACATGAACAGCAGCGGATAGACCATGGGCTGCACGGCGACCGCGCCCGGCGCGAAATACAGGGCCGCGATGTAGAGCCCGATGAGCCCCGTGCAGAACACCCAGGCGCGCGGGCCGAACGCGCGCTTCTCCAGGAATTCGTGCCCGAAGACCAGGTACCACACGCCGATTCCGATCAGCGCCGCGGCGGCGCCGATCCGATTGCCCGGACTGTAGCGGTCCAGCAGGACCACGACCAGAATGGCGTTCGCGCACCCCCCGATGAGGTACACATCCCACAGCCGCCGCCACGTGGACGAGTTCCAATACAGCGGCATCCGGCCCGGCCTGGCGGGTTCCCTCCCATGCACCCGTCGAACCTAACACGGGAGATCGCGCCGCCTATCGCTTATTCGACCCGGTGTCGTTGAACCACAGTACGATTCGCCCGATCGCCGTTGTGCGTCACGGTCGCGACGGGGGATCGGATTCGAGCACATCCGAAGGGGATAGCCAGTGAGTGCCCAGCAGCGTCGTGTCGTCGTCGAACGCACCGTCGACGCGTCACCCGAAACCATTTTCGACCTTCTCGCCGACCCGCATCGGCATCACGAGTTCGACGGCTCCGACACGGTGCGCCCGGCCGAGGTCACCGCTCCCGCGCGGCTGTTTCTCGGGGCCGAGTTCACCACCCATATGCGCGTCGTCCCCACCGATCTGGCGCCGTCCACCTTCCTGCAGATCGCCATCGCCGCGGTGCACTTCGGCAAACTCACCAATACCGTCCTCGAATTCGAGGAATCCCGCCGCATCGCCTGGCGCAACTTCGGCCGCCATATCTGGCGCTACGAACTCGTGCCGGACCCGGAGATCCCGAACCGCACACTGGTCCGCGAAACCTTCGACTATTCGACCAATCTTCTCCCCGAATTGATCGAACTGGTGGGTTTTCCGGCCCGCAACCGGGAATCCATGCGAGACACCCTCGACCGCCTCGCGACCCTGGTCACCACGACTGTCGGGTGACCGAGCAGATATCGCGCCCCGTCCACCGCAAGGAATGAGACTAGGGGGTTTCCCGGGGTTCCAGCACGGCACGATCATGCGCAAACTTGCCGCATGACAATCGAATTCATGATGGCGCGGGAACGGTTCCGCGGAGCCGAGACCGCGTCATGACTTCGGTCCAGCCGGCGGAAGTGCTGCTGCGCCGACACTTCCAGGCCCTGGCGGCCCGCCCCAGCTCCTGGAAAGACCTCCGGGTAGCCGACCTCAGCGCCTACCACCGCAGCGTCCTGCTGACCGACGGCACGGTCACCCGCACCGTGGAGGCCCACGCCCTGGAACCCATCACCGTGGACTGCACCGCCCAGTACGAGACGGCCCGCACCGCCGACAACGCCGGTTGGCTCGACCTCGCCCCGGATGAGCCGGTAATCGCCCGGCACGTGAACCTGATCGGCGCCCACACCGAAACCCGCTACGCCCGAGCCGAATCCCTGATCGTGCCCGGCCGCCTTCCGGATGCCTTCGCCACCGCCCTCGTGGTGGAACCGGCCGGAATCGGCGCAGCCCTCCAAGCGACGGAGTCCTACCGCCAACTCCTCTACTACGGCACAACCACGGACGCGATATGCGCCCGCTGCTATCGCATTGTCACCAACGGCCGACCCGCCATAGTGATCCGAGAGTGGTTCCTCCGCTGACCCGTCCATGTCTCGTCACACCGCCACGTCCCCGCCTATTTGAGGGGGAGGGCGCCGTCCATGCCGCCCACGTCGGTGACCTTCCAGTCGGCGTTGCGATCCACTGTCACGTTGTAGGTGACGGTGGTTTGGGCACCCTCGGGATTCTGGGCATTGGTGGAGGAGACGTTGACGAAGACGTTGACCTTGTAGGCGCCGTTGGATTCGGACATGACCTTGGCGGAGATGGGGGTGCCGGTGGAGGTCCACTTCAAGGGGGTGAGGAGATCTTGCAGTTTGGGGGCGCTGGCTTCGAACTTGGTGGACAGCGCGGGGGTGGTGTTGGACTTCAGGCGGGTGACCCAGGTGTTGAATTCGGTGAAGTTGACGGTGGAGGCGCCCACCGCGTAATCGGTGGCCACCTGTTCGGCATGGGCCTGATCGCGGGCGGTGGTCTCGTGGGCGGCGAGGTCGCTGCGGGCGGACACGAGGAAGCCGGTCAGGGTCAGCGACACGATGACCGCCAGCGCCAGCGCCGCGGACCAGGCGAGGGTGGTCAGCGGGACGGCGACCGAGCGGGCGGGCGGGGCCGGCCTGGATGGGCGGGCGGCGGGTTTCGACGTTTCCTCTTCGGAATCGGTTGTGGCGCCGGTGGTTTCGGGCTCGGTGGCCTGGTCCGGATCGATGGTCATTGGTGCTCCCACTGTTTCGTACCCTGTTACTTCACGGCGATCTGCAGGCGCAGGGTGCCGTCGTCGGTGGTGGCGTGCAGCGCCTGGGAGATCAGGCTGCCCAGATCCAGGCGGCTGATCAGGGGCGGGGCCTGCGCCAGGACGGGGGCGAGCATCGGCCACAACGGCGCGAATTCGGGGCCCATGATGTCGAGGCGTTCGGCGGTCTCACGCAGGAAGGGGGCCAGGCCGATGGTGTCGGGGCTCTCCTCCAGGAAGGAATCGGGGGCGTTGCCGGCGCGGATGACGCGGGTGATGGAGTCGGCCACCTCCGCCACGCGCGGGCCGAAGTCGGCCCACGGTCCGGCCGCGCCGCGCAGGGCGGGGCCGGTCCAGTCCATGTCGGTGGCGCGGGATTGCATGGCCAGCAACATTTCCCGGATCAGGTCGGTGCGGCTGAGCAGGGTGGCGGCGAGCAGGTCGGTGGCCCGGGACAGTTGCGGCACGATCGTTTCCGTGCCGGTCATGGCGGTGCTGAAGGTGTCTACGATGGAGGCGAGCGCCTCGGGGTTCAGCTGTCGCAGCAGTTCGGTCGAGGTGCGCGCGATATCCGGAATCGACTGGGGCGCGGTCACTTCGGTGGCAGCGACGGTCTGCCCGTCGCGCAGGTAGGGGCCGTCGGCGGTCTCCGGCCGGAAGTCCAGGTAGGCTTCGCCCAGCCCGGACAGGCCCTCGATGCGCACCGCGCTGGCCACCGGGATGCGGTAGTCGCCGCGCACCCGGAAGTGCACCTCGACCCCGGCCGGCACATGCGTCACCGAGGTGACCTGGCCCACCTGCACGCCCGACAGCAGCACCTTCGAACGGGGCAGCAGCCCACCGGATTCCGGCACCGTCATGGTCGCCTCGACCTGATCGCGGAACCAGTCCGCCTTGACCACACCGAAGGTCAGGTACGCGCTGCCGAGCACGAGGATGGTGACGATGCTCGCCACCGACGCCAGGGAACTCGCCTTCACCGGACCACCCCGATCATGCGCAGGGCCCGCACCATGGCGTCGACCTGCTCGTCATTGGACACCGGCGCGGCCGGACCGGCGACGTTCACCCCGGTGATGTTCAACTTCGGCCCGTTGGCCACGTACGGAATCACCTTGTCCCGCAAGAGCGCGACGAGCTTGCTGAGGTTGTGCGGAGCGGTCAGATCCAGGGGATTGTCGCCCAGCATGAGCGGCACGAAAGCCTTGGCGGCCGCCTCGCTCGCGTCCAGGAACGGGCGCAGCCACACCAGTGCCTCACCGATGGTGCCCAGCGAACCGACGATGCCGAGCGTGTTCACCAGCGCCTGCACATCGGCCGGAATATCGACCGCGCCGCGTTCGCTCAGCAGCGCCCCGAGCTCATCCGGATTGTCCAGCACCGCGTTCAGATCCTTCTGGAACGCGGCCAGCGCGCCGTCCATCACGTCCAGATTGGCGCTGATGTCCTCGATATTGGAGCCCATCCGGTCGAAGATGCGGGCGGTCTCCGACTTGTCCTGCGGCAGCACCGCATTCGCCTGATTGATGATCTCCTGGATCTGGTGCACGGCCCCGCCGGTGATGAACGTGGACATGCCGACCAGCAGATCCTCCACCTGCAGTGCGGGTTTGGTCTGCGTCAGCGGAATCACCCCGCCCGGTGGGATGGTCGCGCCGGTGTCGCCGACCGGGGTGATCAGGCCGATGAAGATGTCACCCAGAATGGTGTTCTGCCGCAACTGCACCGTGGTGGTCCGTGGCAGCCGCACCGAGCTGGAGATCTCCACCACGGCGTCGATGCGTCCCGGCCCGGCCTCCGAAGGATCCACCACCGCAACGGATTTCAGGTTGCCGATCTTTGCGCCGTTGGCGACCACCTTCGCCTGCGTGGGCAGGTTCAGCGCACTGGCGAACTGGATGTGCAGCTCGTAGGTGTCACCGGAGACCGATGCGCCCGGCACGGGCACCTCGGCCGGATTGAACCCGCAGCCCACCGGCAGCACCATCGCGACGCCGAGCGTGGACGCGGCCAGCGCACGCCACCAGCGGCGCGCGGGGGAGTGGTTGCTCATCGCGCACCCGCCATTCCCAGTACCAGCGGCACCAGATTCACATTCGCCAGCCCGTTCCCGCCGTCGCGGCAGGTGTCGGGGCTGAGCGCATTGACGACCGCGCACGCCTGCGCGGCATTCTCCTGCGGCAGCGCCACATTCGGCGCCCGGTAGGTGACCCGCACCTGTCCGGTCTCCGGGTCGATCGACTGCTGGAACGTGGTGATCAGGGAGGGGATCATGTCGAGCAGCTTCTGCAGCCCGGAGATGCCCGCCCCCAGCAGCTTCACCTTGGGGATGGCCGCGTCCAGCCCGCGCAGAATGGGCTGCCCGTGCTTGCGGAAGATCTCGTTGAACCAGGGCAGGATCACCAGCAGCGAGTCCACGATCGTCACGGTCGTGCCCCACACCGAGTTGATGAATCCGATGCCCTCCTGCGCCTGCGTGAGCGCGACCTTGATGTCCTCCCAGTTGAACGCGACACTGGCGGCCAGCTCACCGAAGGCATCGATCATCGCGCCCAGGTGCCCGATGGCGGCATTGGGCGAATTCAACGCGGTGCCAAGGTCTTTGATCAGTTGATTGAGCTTCTGCCCGGTCCCGGTCGTGGCCTGATCGAACGCGGTGACGCTATTGCGCAGCCGGGCCTGTTCGGCGGGATCGCCGTGCCCGGTGAGCTGATCGGCCAGCGTGGAGAACGCGTCCAGCGTCTGGGTGATGGACTTGGGCGTGAAAGTCTTGGTGATGCAGCTGTCCTGCTGCCACCGCGCGCCGGAGGTGTTGTCGCCCACCACTTCCAGCGCCCGGTCGGCGACCAGGGTGTCGGAGACGGTGGTGGCGGTGACCTCCCCGCGCAGCGGATGATCGGCGTCGACGGCGAATTCGACTCGCACGCCGGTGCCCTCGGGCCGCACCGTGGTCACCGACCCGACGGGGATGCCGAGCATGGTGACCTGGTTGCCCTCGTACAACCCGACCGCGTCGGGCATGATCGCGCAGTAGGCCAGTGTCTTCTGCAGCGGATTGAACGTGACCAGGTATCCGGTGACGGTCAGCGCCACCATCGCGGCCACCCCCGCCAGGGTGACGAAACCCTGTGATCCCAGAAAGCGTTTCACGATCTCAGCACCCCTTTCCCGGCAGTGGCACGCAGAGTTCGGGCGCGGTCACGGTGAGCGCGGACTGGTCGAGCACCACCCCGTCCTGTGGGGTGACCGCCCCGGCCAGCCGCGTCTTGATCTGCCCCAGATTGGTGATGGCCTGATCGAAGCGCCGGCCCAGATCCTCCAGCTGCGGCACGGATTCGGCGAGCTTGTCGGCGAGCGGTTCCAGCGTGCTCTTCCAGGCTGGTTCGATGCCGGCGATGCGGGAGAGCAGCTCCGCGCAGATGCGCAGTGACTCGGCGATCTCGGCTTTCTTTGCCAGACCGGCGGTTTCGAGGGAGCCGATCTCACGAAGGAAGGTGCCGATCAGGCTCCGGTTGCCGTTGATGGCGGTCAGGTATTCGTCCATGACCGACATGGCCTGCGAGATTCCGGTGTTCTGCCGGTTCAGCAGCCCGACCAGGGTCTCCATCGCATTGCCCATGCGCCGCAACGCATCCGGGCTGTCGGTCAGCGAATCCTGCAGTGCGCCGAAGTTCTCGCGCAGGGTGTCCCCGTCCACCTGGGCGATGGGTGTGGCCGCGTCCTGCAGGGTGCGAATCAGGCTGTAGGGCAAGCGGACCCGGTCCATCGGGATGGCCTTGTCGCCGAGCGGCCGCTCCCCGGCGGGGAAGGCGGCGATGTAGTGCCCGCCGACCACGGTGAGCATGCGCACCTCCAGGGAGGTGGCGTCGCCGAGGAACACATTGTCGTCGACGGTGAACGTCATGCGCACCCGATCCGCCAGCAGCTCCAGGGATTTCACGCTGCCGACGTGCATGCCCGCGACCCGGATCTCGTCCCCGGCCTGGACCGAGCGGGCCTCGCTCAGTTCCGCGGTGTAGGTGACCTTGCCGACGGGCAGGATGTAGATGATCCCGGTCGCGATGAGCAGCGCCGCGAGTGCGATCACGCCGAGTACGCCGTACTTCAGTTCCCGTCGCCCGGCGGCGGCTGCGAACGGGTCGTGCGCGGTCAGTTCTTGCATATCGAGATCCTCTGGCCGGAGATGAGCACCGAGAACGGCGCGGGCACCTCCCCCTGTCCCTTCGAGCAGTTCATATCGATCAGGCTTGCGGTGCTGTCGGCGGCGGGCGGCATGAGATTGGCCAGCGATTGCAGCAGTCCGGGCAGTCGCCCGAGCACGTCGAGGGCTTCGTCCGGATTCGGGAACAGCAGCCGCAGATCGTGTTCGAGGTTCGGATTGTCGGTCTCGGTGAAGCCCAGCGTGCCCAGCAGACTGCTCAGCGGCCCCATGGTGGAGGGCGCGACCGCGGCGAACCGCAGCAGGCCGTCGAGTTCCTTGCGGAACGAGGTGAACACGTCGGCCAGACCCTTCAGCAGCGTGATCAACTGGGGCGACTTGCCGCCGATCTGCCCCGAGATGTCCCGGAGGTTGGCGACGATCAGGTTCAGCACCGCCTGCCGGTCGGACACGTAGCGGCTCAGCTTCTCGAAGGCGTCCAGGGCCGGCCCGATGCCGTCGCCATTGCCCTCGACCACCGCGAGCACGCTCTCGGTGAACTGGTTGAGCGCGCCGGGCGAGAATTCGGCCAGCACCGGCTGTAAACCGTTGAACAGCTGGGTGATATCGAAGGACGGGATGGTCCTGTCGGTGCCGATGGTCGCGCCCGGCCGCAGCCGCTCACCCGGCCCCTCGGGCTGCTTGACGTCGACATACCGCTGGCCCGTGAGGGTTTGGTAGCGGATGGCCAGCGTGCTGGTCGCGTACACCGGCCGGTCGTCGTGCACCGTGAACTCGACGGTGGCCTGCGTCCCGTGCAGTTCGATGCCCGCGACCTTGCCCACCTGCACGCCGTACATGCGTACGTCGTCGCCGGTTTTGAGCCCGCTGACATCGGTGAAACTGCCGTAGTACGACGTGGTTTCACCGGAAACCGGCCGCACGATGGCATTGATGACGACCAGCAGCAGCGCCGCCATGGCGGTCGCGAACAGTCCCAGTCGCAGCAGGACCGCCCGCATCGAGGTCTGTTTCATCGCCCGCCCTCCGTCGCCGGAGCGGTGAGCGCCGCGAACGCCTGCTGGCCGAGCATCGGAATACCCACGGCGGGAACGCCTTTCAGCGTGACCGCGAGATTCACGGTGGGCCCGTTCGGGGTGTCGGCGAAGACCCGGTGCAGCCGCTCGATCATCTCGGTCACCTGCGCTCGCGCGGCCGCCGGATCGGCGATGGTGTCCGCCAGCGCCTGCACGGTCGGCGCCAGCTGATCGGTGGACGCCGCGAAATGCGTTCCCGCCACGTTCAAGACGTTCGCGATCCCGCCGAGCGCGCCATTGCGCAGCATGTCGATGGAGGCGTTGTAGCGGTCGCGATCATTGACGAAGACTTCGATATCCATGATGGCTTTGGCGAGCTTGAACGTGGAAGAGGTGAATTCGCCGAAGCCGTCGAAGAATTCGCTGTACCGGCCGAGCAGATACGACACCGGATACTGCTGGGTGTCGGCGACGACGGTATTGAGCATGATCACCGCCTGCAGCATCGGCGTGAACGCCCGCAGATCACCGTTGACCTGGGTGAGCAGTTCGGTCAGTTTCGGGGTGAGCACATCGGTGGCGGTGCTGGTGAGCTGCCGCAGCAGCGCGCCCATGGTCACGTCGGTGACCTTGCCCGCCAGATCGATGAGCTGCCCGTCGCGCAGCGCCGCGCCGCCCTCGGCCTTGCGCAGCGCGACGGCGCTGACACCGAACAGGTTCTCCGGCGCGTAATCCACGCTCAGCGCGTCGGTGAGCCCGGCGGTCTGCGCGCGATCCAGTTCCAGCGTCAGCAGCTGCCGCCCCTGATCGATCGGCGCCACCTCGGTGATCTCACCGACGGCCACGCCGTCGTAGCGCACCGAGGCGCCGGCGACGATGCCCTCCCCGGTCTGCTCGGTGCGCAATTGGATGCGAATGCGGTCACCGGTCGAGCGATCGGTGTAGACGTTCCAGGCCGGGACCGCCAGCACCAGCAGCGCCGCCAGCGCCGCACCGGCCGCACGGGCTCGGTTCCGGGTGGTCTCCACTCCCGGTATCCCATAGTTAGGCATGTGTCACCCCGGGAATTCGATCGAGGAATTGATGCCCCACAGCAGCAGTGTCAGCACCATGTCCAGGCCGATGATGGCGACGAAGCTGGCGCGCACCGCCCGACCCGAGGCGATGCCAACGCCCTCGGGCCCACCGGAGGCGAAAAAGCCGTAGTAGCAATGGATCAGGATCACCGCGACGCCGAACACCAGGATCTTGACCACCGCGGCGAGGATGTCGTACCCGCTGGTGAACTGGAAGAAATAGTGGTCGTACACCCCGCTGGCCTGGCCGTGCAAGGCCACGATCACCGTGGAGCAGGCCAGATACGACAGGATGAGCGCGATGAGGAAGGTCGGCACGATGGCCACCGCGCCCGCGATGACGCGGGTGGTCACCACGAACGGCACCGACCGCAGGCCGAGCGATTCGATGGCGTCGATCTCCTCGGAGATGCGCATGGACCCGATCTCGGCGGTCATGCGGCAACCCGCCTGTGCCGCAAAGCCGATGGCCGCGGCGATGGGCGCGAGCTCGCGGGTATTGGCGAAGGCCGACACCACGCCGGTGACCGACCCGAGCCCGATCAGATCCAGCGCCGCGAACGCTTGAATGCCCACGCCCGCGCCGATGGACACGCCCAGCACCACCAGCATCGGCACGGTGCCGCCGCCGACGATGAAAGAGCCACGGCCCCAGGTCATATCGGTGATGGTGCGCAGCGTCTCGGCACGATAGCGGCGCAGCGTCAACGGGATTCCGGACAGCGCCTGCCAGACGAATCCGAGCGCGAATCCGGCGTTCTCCATCGGCGTGAGTGTGCGTCCGCGCCGGTTGTACAGGCGCACAAGCCAATTCAAGCCCTTGGGGGCGTACGGTGCGGCCGTCATCATGCCACCCGCATGGGCAGGAACATGGTGACCACCTGCGTGATCACCAGATTCACCACGATGATGGCCGCGACCGACAGCACCACTGCGGCATTCACCCCGTCGGCCACCCCGCGCGGCCCGCCGCGCGCCTCCAGTCCGCGCTGACAGGCCACGATCACCACCAGGAAGCCGAACAGGATGGCCTTGGCCAGCGAGATCCACACATCGGTCAGCACGGTGAACGCGCCGAAAGTGGCCCAGTAGCTGCCCGGCGTCACATTCTGCGCGCCGATGGCCACGCAGTACCCGGCCACGATGCCCACGAAAATGATCAGGATGTTCAGCAGCGGTGCCACGATCACCATGGCCGCCACCCGCGGAATCACCAGGCGGTGCACGGGATTGATGCCCATGACGCGCAGCGCGTCGATCTCCTCGCGCACCGTGCGCGCCCCCAGATCCGAGGCGATGGCCGAGGCGCCCGCCCCGCCGAGCAGCAGCCCGGTGGCGATGGGCGCGCCCTGCTGGATGACCCCCATGCCGCCGGCCGCGCCGATCAGCGAATCCGCGCCCAGCTGGTGAATCAGATTGCCCACCTGCACCGAGACGATGACCCCGAACGGAACCGCCATGAGAATGGCCGGCAGTGCCGTCACGGTGATCAGATACCAAGCCTGATAAAGCATTTCGCGCCACTGGAACTTCCGGGCCACGAGATCGGCGACCGTGCCGCGGACCGCTTCGACACCCAGGTCGACCGTCCGTCCGAAGGTGCGCAGGCTCGTGATCGCGACGTCGGAGAAGTTCCCGCGGACGATCTGCAAGGCCGTGGTCGTATCGCCCCGTGTTCGGGTCGCCGACTCGGTCCGCATATGGTGTTCCTCCCTTGGCGTCCTTCGGCCGATGCCGGGAAATCGCTCGGCCGAAGATCTTTTTGCACCGTATGCAGCGGCGATCGCCGTGCCCATGGCACCGGCAGCCACCCGGTTGACAATTTCCGACTGTGACCGCCCTCACCGGTGCGGGACGGGAGTGATCGCCGCACACCTCGACTGCGACAAGGGATTCGCGGGCGCGCGTCACCGTGGTGTCCATCGCGCACGCGGTCCGGGTGCGGACTCGCTGAAGACCCGGGCCCGGACCGCGCCGTGCCGCACGGATTCGCCGTGCGGACGCTCAGGAGGCCAGCGGGATGGTGGAGATGGTGGCGCGGACGAAATCGGCCAGGCTCGCGGCCACGGGTTCGGGGGAGCCGTCGGCACGGGGATCCGCGCCGGCGGCCACATCGCAGTGCAGATAGCCCGGGAACCAGTGGGTGTTCTCGGGGTAGACGCCCCAGCGGGTGATCACGTTCGTGAAACTGGAGGCGCCCATGAGGTTGATGTACGGCAGTCGCGCCGCGCCCGCCTCGTGCCGGACGGGCGCGAGGGACCCGCTGCGGCAGCCACCGAATACCGCTGCGGCATCGAGGCTTTGGCGGTTCGGGAAGTAGTCCTCGAAGACATTGAGGCGTCCGCCGGCGAGTAGCCCGGCCAGTTCCGCGATGCTGACCACCTCGCTGGCGGCGGTCGCGGCCGGTACGCCGGAGCGGCTGGGCTGGACCGGGGCGTCGCCGGTGCCGCAGCGGTCGTAGTCGCGCCAGTGGTACAGCTCCTCGAAAGACGTCGGGCTGTACCGCGGTGCGGTGCCGAACGCGGCTTGATAGAGCGGTCGCAGGCCCGGAATTCGACTGGCCTCGAAGGGAATCGGGAAGGTGCGCGGGGCGACGTTCTCGCTGTCGAGGGTGCCGCAGCTCATGGACAGCACGGCGAAGTTCATCGAGGTGTGCGCGCCGCTGAACAGGCCGAGCAGTGCCCGGTTGGTCAGCCGTAGCTTGCGGTAATCCGGTGTGCCGGTGAGGAATTCGCGCCAGGTGCGGGCGGTCGAGCCGCGCAGGGCGATATGCGGTGTGCCGCTGTCGGGCAGCAGTCGCAGAATATCGGTTTCCTCGTCGGGCGCTTGGACGGCGGCGACGGCGATGGCCGCCACCACGGCGAAGGCCTCGGGATTGCCCCAGCCGCCGCGCAATACGGCGGTGCTGCGCGGAATCAGCCCGCGTCGCATGGCCGCCGGGATCCGTTCGAGTCTGCGCGCCGCCGCGCCGAGTGGGCGGGCCAGCCGGGGCCGATCGGCCAGGCGCAGCGGATCCAGATGGGTGACGGTGTCCAGGGCGATGAGTCCGGCGATCTGCTCATGCCCGGGGCGGCCGTCGAAATCCCACGCGGCGTAGGTCCCGGCCTGGATGCCGCCGAGCGAATGCCCGCCCAGGAAGATCTTCTCCGCGCGCACGTCGGGGTCGGGAATCTCGCGGACCAGGACCTCGTGCAGATCCCGCACGGTGCGGGCCATGCCGAATTCGGCCAGGAACGCCAGATCGCGATCGGCGACGAAGCCGGCGAACCGGCGGCCGCCGACGGTGCGGCCGCCGTAGTAGTAGTCGAAGGCGAGGTGATAGTCCCCCTCGGCCTTGGCCACCTCGATGGCGGAATGATCTTCTACGCCATTCGCCCGGCGGTCGATCACCCATACCTCCGCGGTCACGCCGGCGGCGCGCAGGTTGCGGAGGGTGTTGCGGGCCAGCGGTTGCAGCGATCGGGCGCCGGCGATGGCGCCGGGCAACAGCGTGATCACCGCATCGGCGCGGGCCGGGTCGGCGTCGGCGTCGTCCCACCTGACCCGCAGGTGGCGAAGTACGTCGCAGTCGGCGGGGTGGTCCGGGAAACCCGCGGGGAGGGCAACTGGCTGGGTCACCATACTGAGGCGAATGCCCTCAGTTCGTTCGAGCACGTCCTCAGTGCGCATCTGCGCCACCTCCCCGTTGTTCAGTCTGCCCGCACGCGGTGTGAAGAGTTTAGGCAAAACGCGAAAAACAATGCGCTGATCTGGTAGATAACGGCGCAAATGGCACATACCGTGGCGGCTCAGATCAACGTTTCGGGGGTGCCCGTTACCGTCTGGTACAGATGATTCTGTAAGTTGGACCACACCAGCGGTGTGGAGTTGATATCTTTCGCCACATCCAGTGCATGGGCAGTTGTTGGTTTGCACGTCGATGAGGACACGGGATACATGTTCGACTGGGATCTACTGAGGAACACCTCCAGCGTTCATATCTTGACGCGACTGGCGGAGGAACGGGGAATGCCGGCCGCGGCCTGTCTGGCTGGGACAGGCATCGCGCCGGGGGCGGTGCTCGATCCGAATTCGGAGATCACCGCCCGGCAGGAGCTGACCGTGGTGCGCAACCTGCTCGCGCGCTTCGGCGACGAGCCGGGATTGGGAATCGAGGCGGGCAGCCGCTATCACATCTCCATGTACGGGCCGTGGGGTCTGGCGCTGCTCAGCAGTCGCACGCTGCGGGACGCGGTGGATGTGGCGCTGCGGAATGTGGAACTCGCCTTCGCGTTCGGCCAGCTCAGCTTCGAGGAGGAGGACGGCAAGGTCCGGATCCGCTTCGACGACCACGAGGTGCCCGAGGACGCGCGGCCGTTCCTCGCCGAGCGGGTGATGACCGGCATCCAGACGCTGGGCCGTGAGCTCTATTCGATCGGCATCCCCCTCGACTACATCGCTTTCGCGCATCCGGCCCCCGCCGACACATCCCGGCACGTCGCCATGTTCGGCGTCGAACCGGCTTTCGGGGTGCGGTGCACCGAGGCCAACTTCGACGCCGCGTACCTGGATCTCGAACTCCCGCAAGCCAACGACTGGGCGCGCAGCACCTGTGAACAGCTCTGCAAGGACCTGCTGGCGCGGCGGCACGCGCGCACCGGCATCGCGGGCGCGGTGCGGGATCTGCTGGTGCGCAATCCGGGCGAGATCCCGGATCAGACGGCGGTGGCGGCGGAACTGTTCATGAGCCCGCGGACGCTGTCGCGCCGGCTCAATGAGGAGCGGACCTCCTTCCGGGCCCTGCTGGACGAGGTGCGGCAGATGATGTCGGAGGAACTGCTCGACCACACCGATATGACCACCGATCAGGTGGCGGCGCGGCTGGGGTATTCCGAGGCGGCGTCGTTCATCCGGGCGTTCCGGCGCTGGAAAGGGTGCCCGCCGCAGGAATATCGCGCGCGCACCGGCCGGACGTCCGCGCGGATGCTCGAAGCGGTGTGATCGGCGCGCGAAAAGCGCTGTGCTGTTTGCTGTTCCGGTCAGCGAATTGACTTTCTCCGCCAGTGCTCCGGGCCGGGCGCCCGGCGACGGAAAATGTCAATCGGCAGGCTGCCGCAGTGCTGGCCGGGCACTCGAATCCACGGCTACCGTCCCTCGGGAAATCGGTAGCGTGGAGGTCGCGAGGTGGACAGTTCCCAGTCCGGGCAGCAGAGATTCGACTTCGACTGGATCGTCGTCGGCAGTGGCTTCGGGGCCAGTGTCGCCGCATTACGGTTGTCGGAGAAGGGCTACCGGGTCGGCGTGCTCGAGCAGGGGCGGAGGTTCCGGGACGCCGACTTCGCCGAGAAGGCCTCCCAGCTGAGCAGATTCCTGTGGTTGCCCGCCTTCGGGCTGCGCGGGATTCTGCGCCTGGCCCCGTACAAGCATGCGACGGTACTGGCCGGGGTCGGTGTCGGCGGTGGCAGCCTGGTGTACGCGAACACCATGTACCAGCCGCACAGCGACGACTTCTACCGGCACCCGCAGTGGGCCGAATTGGCCGACTGGCGAACCGAATTGGCGCCGCATTTCGACACCGCCAAGCGCATGTTCGGCGTCGAGCCGTACCAGGGGGCGCGTCCGGTGGACGGGCTCATGCGCGAACTGTCCGAGGATCTCGGTGTGCCGCAGGGATATCGGCGCACACCGATCGCGGTGTATTTCGGCGAGGCCGGAAAGACCGTCCCCGACCCGTATTTCGACGGCGACGGTCCGGCGCGCACCGGATGTGTGCGCTGCGGGCAGTGCATGCTCGGCTGTCGCTACGGGGCCAAGAACAGTCTGCCCAAGAACTACCTGTGGCTCGCGGAAAAAGCCGGTGCGACAGTGCTTCCGGAACTGAAGGTCGTGGATATCGCGCCCCTCGGCGGCGGATCGGGCGAGGACGGATATCGGCTGACCGCCCGTCGTCCGGGCTTGTCGCGCAGGGGTGCGAGGGAATTCACCGCGCGCGGTGTCGTGGTGGCCGCGGGCGCGCTCGGCACCAATGAGCTGCTGGCGGCGTGCAAGCGCAACGGCTCGCTGGCCGAACTCTCCGAACGGCTCGGAGAAGTGGTGCGCACCAATGACGAATCCATTCCCGCGGCCACGACGGTCGCGGATGCGGCCGACTACCGCAGCGACGCCGCCATCACCTCCAGCATCTTCCTCGACGAGCACACGCATTTCACCAACAACACCTACGGCGACGGCGGCGCGCTGCTCTCCCTCGTCTACGGACCCGCCACCACCGCCGATTCGGCGCTGGGCCGCTGGGCGCAATTCCTCGCGGGCTATCCCGGATATCTGTGGCAGCTGCTGCGCAACCGCCACTGGTCGCGTCGCACGGTGATCTTCACGGTCATGCGCGGCACCGATGTGGCGCTGCGCCTGCGACGCGGATTCGGCCCGGGTCGACTGCAAACCGAATCCACCGGCCCTGCCCCCGACGGCGAATCGGCCATCCAGATCGCGAGCCGGGTGGCCGCGCTGGCCGCCCGGCGCATGAACGGCCGCCCGCTCGCCGCGCTCGGCGAAACCCTCGGCTCCGCACCCATGACCGCGCATTTCCTCGGCGGCGCGGTGATCGGCAAGGATCGCGACCACGGCGTGATCGACAGCCGCCACCAGGTTTTCGGCTACACCAATCTGCTGGTGTGCGACGGCTCGGCGGTGCCCGCGAACGTCGGCGTCAACCCGAGTCTGACCATCTGCGCGATGGCCGAGGCCGCCATGGCGCATGTGCCTCAGGCCGCAGCGGTCCCGGCCGGGCGCTGATCCTGAACACGGTTGTGGCCCTGCTCCGGGCACTCGGAGCAGGGCCACAACCGAATCGGGTGCAGATCAGTCGACGAGGTCGGCGACCATCACCTGCACCAGCCGGGTATAGCGCCGAACCTGTTCGGGCAGTTCGGTCGCGCCCGCCGCGTCCACCACACGCGGATTCGCGAACTTGCGGGTCTGCCTGCGGTAGGTCGCCTCGCCGCCGCCCGCGGCCTTCACATTGCGCAGCCAGTCGGATTTGCTGCCGTAGGGCAGCGGCACGATCAGCAGGCCGTCGCGGTAATTCGCGACCACCGGGGTGGCGAACGGCCTGCCGGACTTGCGGCCCCGATGGTGAATCACGCTGTAGGGCGGGATCTTTCCGGCGTAGAGGCGGGTGAACGGGTTGGTGATGTAGCGGTTGAAGGTGGGCAGCCAGCTGGGCGCGAGCCCGTCGCCGCTCGCCTCGTCCCGGACCCACTTCAGCGGCCCGCGCCGCCACATGCCCGGTTCGGGTTCGACGCCATGGGTTTTCAGCAGCATGGCCAGCATTTCGTAGTGACCGACCAGCATGCACAGGTCGGCGATCTGCGCCGCGGACAGGTGGCCGGACAGCCCCTCGAAGGTGGCGTCGCCGATCATCCGATCGGCATGCAGTTCGTCGACCGCGCGCAGCAGCAGGCGCTGGTGTTCGGTCCAGCCCTCGGCGTCGGGACCGGCGGTGACGCGTTCCACGGTGCGCAGCGAGAGCCCGCTGAGCCGGGCCGCGTACACGTGATGATGCCATTCGTAGCGCGCGCCCGCGTTCCAGGCCGTGCGCAGCGTGGCCAGCTCGCAGTCCACGCGAGTCAGCTTGCTGCGCAGGACGAGCCGGATCCCCAGGGGCGCGTAACCGAGGGCCATGGCGCCGCTGCGGCCCATGGCCTCCAGCACCTTGATGCGTCCGCCGCCGCCGATCCGGCCGCCGGCCCGCCCGGCCAGCCAGGTGAGAATATTGGTTCTGGAGAACTTTCCGAGTTCGGGCATGCGCTCGTCCGCCGCGGCCCGCCAGTGTGGCGAGGCGTCGGTCGAGGCGGCGACATCGGGTTTCAGCGTCACGGGCTCCTCCAGGTTTCGGCATCCGGACAGAGCGCCGGATGACGTGAGCGTAGGAATTCGCCGCGACCACCGAACAGGACGGCATGCGCCAGCTGGTTGACGATCCGCGCCAAGGCGTTCCGGCCCACCGGGTTTGACCTGCGCGTGATCGACCTCGCCGGAAAACTCGCCTAGACTGTCTGGGACGGAACCTCGGGCGCGCGTCGTGCCGCGCCGCAGGAAAGGAACGGCAACGTGGCCGGACTCAGAAGAAAAGGCATCGCCCGCATGGCGAAGGTGGCCAGCATCCCCGCGACCATGATGGCGCAGCGGATCACCGCCACCGGCAAGGTGTTGCTCGCGGGCGCCGAACGCGGCACCGTCACCGACGAGATGCTGGACAAGGCGGCCGAACAGGTCTTCGCCGTACTCGGCGAACTCAAAGGCGGCGCAATGAAACTCGGGCAGGCGCTGAGCGTGGCCGAGGCCGCCGTGCCACCGCGGTTCGCCGACCACTTCCGCGACGCGCTGACCCGGTTGCAGCAGGAGGCGCCGCCCATGCCGGTGGCGGAGACGCACCGGATGCTGGATCAGCAGCTGGGCACGGCGTGGCGCAAACGCTTCGCGGAATTCGACGACACCCCCATTGCCGCGGCCAGCATCGGGCAGGTGCACAAGGCGGTCTATCACGACGGCCGCGAAGTGGCCGTCAAGGTGCAGTACCCCGAGGCCGAGAACTCGCTGCGCGCGGATCTGACCATGCTGCAAATGGTTTCGGGCGCGTTCAACACGCTGCTGGCCGGTACCAATGCCCGCCAGCTCATCGAGGAGTTCCTGGCGCGCACCGAGGACGAACTCGACTATCGCATCGAGGCGGCATATCAGCGGCGCTTTGCCAAGGCGTTCGCGGGCGATCCGCAGTTCTTCGTGCCGAAGGTGGTGGCCGCGGCGCCCAAGGTGCTGGTGACCGAGTGGATGGAGGGGACGCCGCTGTCGCGCATCATCGCCGATGGGTCACGGGCCGAACGCAATCGGGCCGGGCTCATGCTGGCGGAGTTCGCGCTCATGTCGCCGTCGCGGGTGGGGCTGCTGCACAGTGATCCGCATCCCGGGAACTTCCAGCTGCGGCCCGACAATCGGCTCGGGATCATCGATTTCGGGGCGTGCGCGCAGACGCCGCGCGGAATCCCCGCTGCCGTAGGACGATTGGCGACCCGCGTGCTCGCCGAGGACTGGGCGGGGATGGAGCGCGTCATGCGGGCGGAGAACTTCATCAAACCCGGCGCGCCCATCGATCTGGAGGTCATGATCCGGCGCACCGCGCCGATCGTCGCCGAGATCGACGGCTCCAACTTCCATTTCAGCCGGGCGCTACTGCAGGCGGAGGTGGCCAGATCACTGGATCCGGAGAATATCTCCCTCACCAACGCGCGGGCGTTCAAAGCGCCCGAGGACTATCCCGAGTACGTCATGCTGGGGCGGGTTCTCAGCGGCGTCGTGGGCATCTGCGCCCAGCTCGACGCCGAGGGCCCGTTCCTGGATCTGGCGCGCCGCTGGATCCCCGAATTCGATGGCGCGGCCGAAGCCGCGTCCTGACCACGGGTTTTACCGATCCGCGTTCATCGTGTGGGCGATCATCTCATGCGTGCGGTAGTGCCCGACCAGCACACACAGCTCCATGATCTGCCGAACGGTGAAGTGGTCCAGCAACTCTCGCCAGGTGTCGTCGGACAGGAAGAATTCGCGATCGAGTTCGGCGACCGCGCGGGCCAGCAGTTTCGCGCGGTCGGTGGCGGTATCGGGCGCGGGGTGCAGCGCGGCGCCGACCTCGGCGGCATCCAGGGTGCTGACGCGGGCCATGGTGCGCCCGTACCAGCCGATCAACGCCCGCAGCGGCCGCTGCGGAGCCAGCGCCGCATCGCCGGGAGTCCACGGCGTGCCGGGGTTCAAACCCGGTGCGGGATGCCGGATTCCGGTGCGCGGGCGGCGCGGTTGTGCGCCGCTACGGGAGCGCGGCCTGCCCAGCAGTGGTTCCGGCGGCATGCCCGCGCTCTCCTCCAGCATTGCGATGAGCTGGTAATGCGCTGTGACGAAACAGATTTCGACCAGCTCCCGGTCGGTGTACCCGAGCTCGCGCAGCCGTGCCACCGTGGCCGGGCCGATGGCGAGATCCTCGTGCAGCTCGTCAGCCGCCCGCAACAGCGCGGCCTGCCGCCCGCTCCACCGGCGATGGCCGGGACCGGCCTGCACGGCCTCCAGGAACCCCGGCCGCTCCCGCACCCGCGCCCACAGCGCGTGCGCCGCATAGTGATAGAAGTGGCCCGCATTCCAGGTGGCCCGCAGCACCAGCAGTTCGATATCGCGATGGCGCAGCTTCGCCACCAGCAGCTGGCCGAACTCGGCCGGCCCCTCCAACGCGAACAGCACGGCGAGCAGCCGCGGATGCACGGTGCCGATCCACCAGATCTGGGTGGAACCGGGCAACAGATACCGCAACCAGCCCCAGCGCGGTCGCAGTCGCGGCACCCGCGGTGCGGGCCAGCCCAATCCATCCATGCAAGTGATCCCGTCGTCAGTTGTGCAGGTAGGTCGAGATCCACGGGCCGACCATGGGCCCGGCCACCAGGTCGAGCTTGCCGTCGCCGTTGAGATCGACCGCCTCCACCGATTCGACCGAGGCGGGCGCGGAATGCCATTCCGCGCGCACGAACCGCCCGGTGCCGTCGCCCCGCCACAGGGTGAGATGCAGCGTGATGGAATCCGCGGCCACCATGTCGACCTGGCTGTCGCCGTCGAAGTCGGCCAGGGCGAGCCCCGCATTGCCGGGCGTGCCGATCGTCCAATTCGACTGTCGCGGACTGTCTTCCCCGCCCAGCCAGACATTCACCCCGCCGAGGCTGGTCACGCCCACGACGTCCGGACGCCCGTCGTGATCGACATCGGCGACCCGGATCGCCTCCTGGATCAGATCCGGAGCAAGCACTGTGCGAGCACGCCCGAAGTCCCCGGTGCCATTGCCGTACAACACGGTCAGCATGACCGGGAACCCGCTCGCCACCACGATGTCGGCATTGCCGTCGGCATCGAAGTCGGCCGTTTCGAGCCCGACGCTCGCGAATCCCGCGACCAGCGAGCGGCCGGTGAACGCCCCGCGCCCGCCGTCATTGTGGAACACCGTCGACGGCGTGGCCGCCACCGCGAAATCCAGCCGCCCGTCACGATCGAAGTCGGCGGTCCGGATCGCGCCCGGCGCCACACCCCACGCGAAATACCGCCCCTGCTCGGCGAATCCGCCCGTGCCGTCCCCGTAGAGCGTCACGATATCGCCGACGGCATTGGCCACGATCAGGTCCAGCGCACCGTCGCCATCCAGGTCACCGGCGGTGATGCCGTCGGGTGCGATGCCGGTGGGCAGGTGCCGGGGCGGCTCGAAGGCGCCGTCGCCGCGTCCGGGCAGCACCCGGATGCCGAATCCGCACAGGTCCGTCACGGCCACATCCGCGCGTCTGTCCCCGGTGAAATCGCCGGTGGCTATGGCCTCTGCTGTGGGTGAGTTGCCGCAGACGGTCACGGCCACACTGTGTTCCGGCCCGAACACCGGTGTCCCGGGGTCGGTCCGCGCCGTTCCCGCCGCCAGCTGTGCGGCGGTGGCCACCGCGCAGACCATCACGGCGATTCTCCCTCGGCTACCGGACATCGGAGTCTCCCGATACTGACGCGCGGATGTAGTGGAGCCGAATGTATTTCGTCCGGTCCGGGCCGGCATTGACGCCCGGAGTCAGGAGATTGGCCGAACCCGACAGGTCTCGGGCGCTCAGCCGACCTGTTCGAGGGGCTGATCGGTGCGGACCGGTGCGCCGAGCCTGCGGCAGTCGTAGCCGCCCAGTGGGGACAGCAGGTTGCGCAGCCACATCTCGATCCAGGTGACGTGCCGCAGCCCGGCGACGGTGCCGTGCGAATTGGTGTAGTAGGTGCGGGCGTCGCGGTTGAGTTCCTCGAAGTACCACTGGAAGTTGCGGTTCTTGCGCACGGTTTTGGCGTGGTACCACTCGTGGGCGTGCTCGCTCACCTCGAGCGCGGTGATCCCCTGGGCGCGTGCGGCATTGGCGCTGCGGGCGATATTGGCGGTGAGGAATTCCGACATGGTGTGCACGATGTGGCTCCACGACCAGGGGCCCGACAGCATCCAGCGATTGGGGAAGCCGGGCACCGACGCGCTCTCGTAGGCCTGCACGTCGTGTTCGAGGAAGAACTCGCCGAGGTCGCGCCCGTCGCGGCCGGTCACCCAGCCCACCTTGTAGAACTCGGGGTCGGCGAAGAAGTGATAGCCGGTGGCCAGCACCAGCACATCGCAGTCGTGCGTGACGCCGTCGGCGGTGACGATGCCGGTTTCGGTGACGCGCTCGATGGGCGTGGTCACCAGTTCGACATTGGGGCGGTTGAAGGTCGGCAGGTAGGTATTGGACAGGGCGGGACGTTTGGCGGCCCCGCCGTGGCCGGGCATGAGCCGGCGGCGGGTGTCCGGATCCCGCACGGTCCAGCGCAGGCGGGCGCGCATATAGGTGCGGGCGAGCCGATCGAAGCCGCGCAGGGCGGGATGGGCGATGACGCCGGGCGCCTCGGTGAGGGCCTCCATCAGCAGATCGAAACCGACTGTCCAGAGCACGTATTGGAGCGTGTTCAGCGCGGGCGCGGAGAAGGCGCGCGCAATCGCCCTGGGCGGCACGAAATCCGGCTTGAACACGCAGTAGATCGGGGTGCGCTGAAACACCTCGAGCCGCTGCGCCAGCGGCGCGATCTCCGGAATGATCTGCACCGCACTGGCTCCCGTGCCGACCACGATCACCCGCTTGCCGCGCATGTCGTAGGTGTGATCCCAGCGGGCGGGCTGCTGCACCTTGCCCGCGAAGCTGTCCACGCCCGGGATATCGGGCAGGCGGGGATCACTGAACTGCCCGATGGCGGCGATGATGTAGCGCGCGGTGATCTCCCGGCCGTTGGCGATCGTCAAGCGCCACAGGTGCTGCTGCTCGTCCCACGCCTGCCGGGTCACATCCGTCCGGAATCGGTAGTGCGGTTCGATGCCGTGGCTGCGCGCGATGCCGAGGTGATACTCGTTGATCTCGGCGCCTTTCGGGAAGAACCGCGACCAGCCGGGATTGCGGGCGAAGAAGAATTCGTAACCCGGTGTGGGAACGTCACATCCGATGCCCGGATAGGTGTTCACACTCCAGGTGCCGCCGGGCTCGTCGAACCGCTCGACTATGACGAAGTCCTCGATTCCGTGGCGTTTCAAGGTGATTCCCGCACCGATGCCGCACGGTCCGGCGCCGATGATGACGAATTCGTGGTCGGGAGTGCTCATGTGGAGGGTCCTCACTGCGGAATCGGTGCTCGGTCAGGCTTCGAACGCGCGGATGACGCGGTCGGGGATCACCCGTGCGGCGAACCGGGCGAGGGCGGCCACCCGGGCCGGATCGGCCTGGGCCAGCGCGAGCCGGTACAGGCCGGGCGACAGCCGGGCGGCGGCGAACATGGCCCACGCCTCGGGCCGCACCGGCAGCACCGCGAGGTTGTAGCGCACCGCCCGCACGATCCCGCGGGCAATGATGTCCGGGCCGAAACCCAGTGCGGGGCCGAGGGTTACGATCAGTTCGGAGATGCCGCGCTGCAGCCCGGCGACCCGGTCGGGTGGCAGTCCCACATCGCTGGTGATCTCGCCCTTGCCGATATTGGTGGCCACCGCGCCGGGGCACACCACCGAGACGCCGACCCGGTAGGGTGCGAGTTCGCCGCGCAGGCATTCGGAGAACATGCGCACCCCGGCCTTGGCCACGTTGTAGGACGGCGCCAGCGGCGACGGTGAAAAGGCCATGACCGAGGCGACATTCACGATCTGACCGCGGCGGGCGTCGGCCATGAGGGGCGCGAAGGCCCGGCAGCCGTTGATCACGCCGTCCAGGTTCACCGACATCTGGTGGTCCCAGGCCCGCTTGCTCTGGTCCAGGAAGCCGCCTATGACAACGATTCCCGCATTGTTGACCAGCACATCGGGCACGCCGTGCCGGTCGAGCACCTCGACCGCGTAATCCGCCCAGGCCGTGTCATCGGTGACGTCGAGCCGGGTGGCGTACGCTTGCCCGCCGCGCTCGATGATCAGCGCCGCCGTCTGCTTGGCCGTCGCCTCGTCGATATCGCTGACCAGCACGGTCGCACCGTGTTTCGCGAATCGCAGGGCGGTGGCCCGGCCGATGCCGCTGCCGGCGCCGGTGACCAGCACCAGCCGGGGGTCGGATATTCCGCCGAACATGGGCGTCTCCTTCAGCTGATCTTGTTCGCGCACGAGGATCGGTGGATCTCGTGAATCATGATGTGACGCCGTGCGTTTCGAATTGCCCCGGCCGGGCCCCGGGCACCCGCGCCAGCGTGCGATAGCTGTAGTCGTCGTGCGGTGAGAACCGCAGCCGCACATACTGATCGACCGAGGTCGTCGGCCGCACCACCGCGGACCCGCCCTGATAGTCGACGTAGTAGGTATTGGAGCCGGTGCAGTAGTTCCCGTTCTGCAGGAACGTTTTTCCGAGAATCGCCCGGCAGCGCTCGGTGTAGCGGTCGGTGGGTTCGCGGCGCACCTCCGCGGCGGTGGCCCCGCGCCGGTGGCATTCGGTGATGACCCGCGCGACGTGATACGCGGTCGCCTCGATGGAGGTGATGAACGAGCCCAGGATCAGGTTGTAGGGCCCCGGCATCATGAACGCGTTGGGGAAGTGCGGGATGGTGACGCCCTGGTAGGAGCGGAACAGGTGGCGGTCCCAGAACTCGCCCAGATCCTTGCCATAGCGGCCAGTGATGGGAAACGGTGGGGTGTAACCCTTTTCGAGGACGTGGAAGCCGCTGGCGCAGATCAGCACGTCGATGGGGCGTTCGACGCCGTCGGCGGTGACCAGCCCGGCCGGGGTGGCGCGTTCGATCGGATCGGTCACCAGCTCCACGTCGGGGCGTTTGAAGGTGGTCAGATACCGGTTGGACACCGATGGTCGTTTGCAGCCGATGGCATAGGACGGCGTGAGCTTGGCGGCGAGCTCCCTGTCGCGCAGGACCGCCCGGTAGTACAGCCCGCCGACCGCATTGGCCACCCGCAGCGCCGGGCTGATGTAGCCGCTGATCGGCAGCGCCGCGCCCTGCACGAGCTGGATCCCGCTCTGCCCGACGGCCCGGATGACCAAGCGCGGCACGTCCTTGTCCAGCAGCCAGTGCAGCCAGGGCGGCGTCGCGAAGTCCGGGCGCGGCCCCACCCAGATCGCGGTGCGCTGATACACGTCCAGATGCGCGGCGGTGTCGGCGACCTCCGGAATCAATTGCAGCGCGGAGGCTCCCGTGCCGATGACCGCGACCCGCTTGCCGCGCAGATCGATGCCGTGATCCCAGCGGGCGCTGTGCATCTTCTGCCCGGCGAACCCGTCCAGCCCCGGAATGTCGGGGAACCGCGGCACTTCCAGCCCGCCGACACAGGCGATCGCGAATCGGGCGGTCAGCTCGCGCCCGTCGTCCAGCGTCGCGCGCCACAGATGATCGGCCTCATCCCAGGTGGCCGCGCGAATCGTGGTATTGAACAGGGTGCGCCGGCGCAGATCGTATTTGTCCAGCAGATCTTCGGCGTACTGCTGGATTTCCGCGCCCGGCGGGAAGAATCGCGACCAGTTCCGCGGCTCGTAGGAGAAGCTGTAGAACATCGACGGCACATCCACCGCGATGCCGGGATAGGTATTGGCCCGCCACACCCCGCCGGGCCGGTCCCACTTCTCGATGATGCGGATATCGTCGATGCCCGCCTTCATCAGGCGCATGGCGATTCCGATGCCGGACAGCCCGGCCCCGACGATGATGACCTCGTGGTCGGGGCGGTGCGGCCCGCTCTTGCCATTGCGCGAAACCACCCGGGGGACAGGCATTCTCGCGGTGGGGACGGCCATATCGGAACTCCTTGGTGCTGGCTGCGGCGCTCAGGGCACGGGTGCGGGGGCAGCGGCGTCGCTGCCGTTGTCGGCGGTCACCAGCGGCCGGACAGCGGTGTACCGGTAGTCGTCGAGCGGGAAATGATGGTTGTCCCACCACATTTCGAACTGGGTCGACGGGCGGAACGCGGCCCCGTCACCCTGATAGTTGATGTAGTAGGTGTTGGAGGTGATGCAACCCTGCGAGAACAGGTGCGTCTTCTTGGCCCGTTCGTCCATGCGCGCGAAGTAGCGATCGTGCGGTTCCTGCTTCACCTCGACCCGGGTGGCTCCGCGTCGCCGCGCCTCGGTGATGGCCCGCGCCGCGTGCGCGGAGGTGGCCTCGATGAGCGGAATGTAGGAGCCCGGAGCGTAGCCGTAGGGGCCGGTGATGAGGAAGGAATTGGGGAAGCGCGGCAGCGAGACACCGTGATACGCCTGGAAACGATTGGCGTCCCACCATTCCCCGAGTTCGACGCCGTCGCGACCGTAGATCGGGTAGGGCGGGGTGTAACCCTTCTCCATCACCTTGAATCCGGTGGCGCACACGACCATGTCGAAGTCGCGTTCCACGCCGTCGGCGGTGACGATGCCGGTGCTGGTGAATCGCTCGATGCTGTCGGTGATCAGATCCACGTGCGGTTGGGTGAAGGTCTTGAAATAGTTGTTGGAGATCGACGGCCGTTTGCAGCCGAGCCGGTAATCAGGAGTCAGCTTGCGCCGCAACCGTTTGTCGCGCACCTGGGTGAACAGGTAGCCCTTGAGCGCGGTCTCGCCGAGGGTGAGCGCGGTCGAGGTCAGACGCGGATAATTGAACAGCGTCAGCCCCGCCCCGAGTCCGGCATTGACGCCGATATTGCCGAGGAAACGCACCGAATACTGCAGCGGCGGGAAGTTGAGCACGCCGTTGAGCACCCGGCCCATGGCGAAATCGGGTTTGGGGCCGATCCAGATGGCGCGCCGCTGGAAGACCGTCAGCTGCGAAACCTCCTTGGCCACTTCGGGAATCAGTTGCAGTGCGGTGGCGCCGGTGCCGATGACCGCGACCCGCTTGCCGCGATAGTCGTAGTCGTGGTCCCAGCGTGAGCTGTGCATGATCTTGCCGGTGTAGTTCTCGATACCCGGGATCGGCGGATTGTTGGGCTGTTCCAGCCCGCCCACCGCGCCGATGACGAACCGGCTGGTGAGCTCGGTGCCGTCGTCGAGGCTGATCCGCCACAGATCGTTCGCCTCGTCGAAGGCGGCCCCGTTCGCGCCCGCCCCCAGCCGCAGCTTGTCCCGCAGCCCCTGCTTGTCGACCACTTCCTCGGCGTAGCGCTGAATCTCGTTGCCGGGGGCGAACAATCGCGACCAGTGCGAACGCGGCTGGAAGGAGAAGTTGTACACCGGCGACGGCACATCCACGGCCACCCCGGGATAGGTGTTCGCCAGCCAGGTGCCGCCGACCTTCGGCCATTTGTCGACGATCAGGAAATTCTCGATGCGGGCGCGGCGCAGCGCCCGGCCCGCGCCGATGCCGCCCAGACCGGCGCCGATGATGACGACCTCATAGGTGGGGGTGACGCGGGATCCATTGGTGGAGACCATGAGTGAGTCCTCGTATTCGGAATTCAGATGTACCAGTGGGCGCGGCGCAGGCCGTCGTACACGGCCCCGAAGAACCGCTCGTGCCGGGCGCGGAAGGCGGCCAGGCGCTGCTCGTCCGCGCCGAGATCGGTGAGCAGGGTGATGAGCTGATCGCGGAACAGCATGTGCCCCACCTGAACCGCGGTGATGCCGGTGCTGCCGACCAGGTGCGCCCACACCCGCACCGCCCACAGCTGGGGCAGCGGCGCGGGCAGTGTGGCCGCGCGTTTGCTCAACCGCACCACAAACGGCGGCGGTGCCACCTTGGCGGCCAATTCGGGGTTCACTATCGTGTTCATGCTGTCGTCTCCGTGTTCTGGGCGATTCCGATGACTTCCGGAAGTTGCTGCCGCCGCAGCTTTCCGGCGGTGGTGCGCGGCAGTTCTGCGACGAACACGACCTCGCGCGGCACCTTGTAGTTGGCGAGGGTGGCCTTCACATACGCCTCGAGGGCGGCCGCGGTGACCCGGTGCCCCGGTTTGAGCACGACGGCCGCCGCCAGGCGCTGGCCGAAGTCCTCGTCCGGCACGCCGACCGCACCGGCGTCGGCGACCGCCGGATGCGCCATGAGCGTCTCCTCCACCTCCTGGGGGAAGACGTTCTCGCCGCCGGACAGGATCATGTCGTCGGAGCGGCCGTCGATGAAAAGCCGTCCCGCGCTGTCGAAATGGCCCAGATCGCCGGAGTCCATGTACTTGCCGACCATGGCCTTCTGCCTGCCGTCGCTGTAGCCGCGGAACAGCAGCGGGTTCTTGTTGACGATGCGGCCGGTGCGGCCCACCGGGAGCTCGCGGCCGGCGTCGTCGACAATGCGAATGTCCACGAGACCGGTGGGCGGGCGTCCGACCGTGCCCGGCGCGGCCCGCAGATCCGCCGGCGTGGCCAGCGCGCCCACCCCGGTCTCGGTGGAGGCGTAACCGTTGAACAGCACATCGCCGAATTCGTCCATGAACGCGACGGCCAGCCACGGCGGCAGCGGAGCCGCGCCGCACGGCACCGCCTGGAGGCTGTCGGTGTTGTAGTTGCGCCGCACCTCCGGCGGCAGATCCATGATGCGCTTGACCATGGTCGGCACCAGCATGGCCAGGTGCACGCTGTGCCGCTCGATATCGGCCAGCACCTGTTCGGGATCGAACTTCTCGTGGATCAGTGCCGTGGAAGCCATGGCGAAACAGGCCGCCAGCGCGAAGAATCCGTACGCGTGATGTAGCGGCGGCGCGAGCACCACCGGTGCGCCGAGCCGGGGCAGCGGTTCGAAGCGGGCGGCATCCTCGAGCGCCAGCAGCATGCGCGGGTGCAAGGTGCCGAGCATGGGCAGCACCTCGCGCATCCCGAGCCCGCGGGGCGCGCCCTTGGGCACGCCCGTGGTGCCGCCGGTGAGGATGACGATCGAGCTGCCGTAGGCGGGCGTGCGGACCGGCGGGCCACCCGCAGCGACGAGTTCGTCGACCGTCGGCAGGCCACCGGCCGCACCGCGCACGATCACCCGGCGGCCGTCATAACCGGATTTCGCTATCTCACCGTGGAATTCGGCGTCGTAGAGCAGCAGGCTCACATTCTCCCGGCGCAGCACCTCACCGATCTGCGGTCCGGCGAAACCGTAGTTCAGCGGAATCAGATCCGCCGAGAGCCGGGCCGCGGCATAGATGCCCTCGGCGAAACCGCGGTGATTGCGGCACAGCACCGCGACGCGATCACCGCGCCCGATCCGCCAGCGGGCGCGCAGGGCGGCGGCCAGCCGCAATACCCGGGTTTCCAGTTCCGCGGCGGTGATCGTGCCGTGGTCGTCGATGATGGCCGCTCGATCCGGGAAGCGGGCGGCGAAGGTGGACAGCACCGTCGCCAGTCCCACGCCGCCGCGCAGCGAGAACAGCAGCTGCGGAATCCGGCCGGGCGACACCACATTCCGGATGTCCAGGCTCGGCGCGCGGCCGGCGAGACCGACCAGGTCGTCGAGCAGATTGGCCGACCGCTCCACGATATCGATCGAGCGCGCCCAATCGGTGGGGCGGTTGTTCCAGTTGCCCACGCGGGCGTACATGGCCAGGGCGCGCTGTGCGGCGCGCGAATTGTCGAGCGCGTACATGACCGGCGCTCCGGCGCGTTCGAACCAGGGGCGAATGGCATACGGCCGATCCACGATGGCCCGGCACACCACGCTCGCCGCTTCCTCGGGGGAATTGCCCGGCGTGTATCGGTAGATCCGCCACGGCCCCAGCATGTCGGTGCGCACCAGCTGCAGATGCACCGATGAACAGGTGATGCCGTCGGCGCGCAATTCCGGTGCGGCGCCGCGCATCCAGGTATTGAAGGCCGCCTTGGTGGCGATGTAGTTGGTCCAGCCGACCGGCGGCGCGTGCACCCCGGCCGTGCTGACATTCACGATATGGCCGCGCCCGCGCGCCCGCATGGATGGCATCAGGCTCATGACCAGGCGCACCGGGCCCAGATAGTTGACCATGGTGGTCTCGTCGAAATTGTCCCAGCGGTCCAGGGAATCCGAGAGCCAGCGGCGAATGGAACGGCCGGCATTGCTGACGAACACATCGATGTGCCCGTGATCGGCCAGCGCGCGCTCCACCAGCCGCGCACAAGCGTCGATATCGGTCAGATCGGTCGGATAGGGGTGAATCGAACCCGGTGCGCCCGCGGCCTCGTCGCGCAGTTCCTTCAGCAGATTCTCGCGCCGGGCCACCGCGAGCACCGTCGCGCCATTGCGGGCCAGCCGCAGCGCCGTCGCCCGGCCCACGCCGGAGGACGCACCGGTCACCAGAATGACCTTCCCGCCCACCGCGGGCGCGAGCCGCCGGTCGCTGATGCCGTAGCTGGTCGCGCCGAGCGCGATGCGAACTGATCTCGGCAGTTCCATGGAATGCCTCAACTTCCTTGTCGGGCGGGGGAGGGGTCAGGCGTCACCGTTCGAGCCGGTGCGGCGGCGCGGCTTCGGCTCGGCGGCAGTGGATTTCGCGGCCGTCCCGGACTTCCTGCCAGCGGCGGATTTCGCGCCGGCGGGGGTCTTCGCGCCGGCGGTGGCTTTCGCGGCCGCCGAAGTTTTCGCGGCCGTGGCGGATTTCGCGCCCGACGCGGACTTGGTGCGCGCGGCTCTGGGCTTGGCCGGCGCCGCCGCGCCGACCGGCAGGGGACCGGAGGCGGCTTCGTCGGCTACTGCATCGGGCGTGGTGTCCGCCTCGACCGCCGGGCGCGGGCGCAGCAGCTCGAATCGGTAGTCCGAGAACGGGAATCGCCGGTGTCCGCGCCGGGCCCGGAAGAAGCCGGTGGGCCGGATATAGGTGCTGTCGCCCTGCGAATTCCGGTAGTAGGTCGGCACGTGCGCATTGAGTTCGGCCAGGTAGAAACGCATGGCCTCGCTGTGCGCGTAGATGGTGCGGTGGTAGGACTCCTGCGCGTCGCGGCGGACGGCGACGAAGGTGGCGCCGCGGCGGCGGGCCTCGGCGATGGCGCGCACCGCGTGGTCGGCGGTCATCTCCACGAAGGCGTGCCAGCCCGACCCCGTCCACGAGTAGGGGCCGACCAGCGTCCAGCGGTTGGGCAGGCTCGGCAGCGACACGCTCTCGTACGCCTGTAATCCGTGCTCGGCGTAGAACTTTCCGAGATCCAGCCCGTCCTCGCCGACCACCATGCCCGGGGTGTAGGTCTCCGGATCGGAGAACACGTGGTACCCGGTGGCCAGCACGATCATGTCGAATTCGTGGTTCGTGCCGTCGACGGTGCGGATTCCGGTTTCGGTGAACCGTTCGATGGGCGTGGTGACCAGCTCGACATTGTCGCGGTTGAACGCGAGCAGATAGCCGGTATTGGCGGTGGGCCGCTTGGCGATCGGGCCGTAGTTCGGGGTCAGGCCCGCCCGGGTGGCCTTGTCCCGCACCATGGTTCGCAGCAGACCTTGGTATCCGGCGATGGCGACCGCGTCCACGGTGCGCATGGTCGGCCGCACCAGCGCCATGGGCGCGTTGGACATCACCCGCAGCAGCAGATCGACGGCCACCAGCACCGCACCGTGGGTGGCCGCCTGCAGTCCCGGCGTGTGCAGGATCAGCTGGGCGGCCCTGGGGATTCGCGGATTCGGCTTGGGCACACACCACACCGGCGTGCGCTGGAACACCGACAGGCTGCCCACGCGCGGTGCGATGGACGGCGTGATCTGCACCGAACTCGCCCCGGTGCCGATGATGGCGACCTTCTTCCCGGCGAGGTCGTACTCGTCGTCCCAGTCCGAGGGTCGTTGAATCTTGCCCCGGTACTCGGCCAGCCCCGGAATGCCGGGATCCTCCTTGGGTTTGATGAATGCCCCGACCGCGCTGATCACGAAGCGCGCGGTGATGGTGCCGCCGTCCGCGAGGTGCAGTTTCCAGCGGTGGTTGTCCTCGTCCCACTCCTCGCTCACCACCTCGGTGCCGAAGTGCAGGTGCGGGTACAGCCCGAAGCGGCGGGCCACCTCGACGTGATACCGCTTCACCTCCGCGCCCGGCGCGAACAGCCTGCTCCAGTTGGGATTGCGGGCGAAGGAGTACTGGTAGGCGAGCGACGGGATATCGACTTCGAGTCCCGGGTAATGGTTTTCGTGCCAGCTGCCGCCCACCTCGTCGGCGCGCTCCAGAATGGCGAAATCGGTGATGCCGGCCTTCTTCAGCTTCACGCCCGCGGCGATTCCGCCCGGTCCCGCGCCGATCACCACCACCTGGTGGTCCGGACGCGAATTTTCCGTCGGTGTTTTGCCGTTCGATGCAG
The DNA here is from genome assembly GCF_013744875.1 of Nocardia huaxiensis. Lineage (NCBI taxonomy): Bacteria > Bacillati > Actinomycetota > Actinomycetes > Mycobacteriales > Nocardiaceae > Nocardia > Nocardia huaxiensis. The sequence continues at coordinate 6,706,812 of NZ_CP059399.1, read as the reverse complement.
TGACCACGATGGCTCCGGCCTGTCGAAAGGAAAGCGGCCGTGCGCCTTCCAACCTCTGGCGCCTCGTGTCGAGGCCGCCATGGACTCGACCCACGATGTAGCGGGTATCACACAAGAGTAATGCTGTCTGGGACAGTGATCAATAGAGAGGTGGACCCTGTATGCGCACCCTGCCCCCCAGGTTCGCCGAAATCGACTACCGCGACGAGGTTCTCAGCGTCGAATCCGCCCCGGGCGCTTCGCCTCTCGCACTCGCCGGATGCTGCCTGGGACCTCGCCGGGCGGTCTCGGTCATCACCGGATTCATCGACGCGGTCACGAGCGGGGAACAGCAGCTCGCGGCATGAGCCTGCAGTGCGGGCGCCGGGACCGCGGCGCCCGATGGCGGGGCGAGCGCACTCAGGACCGCGGTGACGCCCAGGACGGTGCCGGCGGCGAGGGCGGGAACGGTCCAGGGGCGCATGATGTCACGATGACGGGCTGGCGGGACGCACTGCCAGGGTGGCGGCAGCCAGAGTATTGATTCTCCCGGACAGAGCGGCACGGTGGCGTGGGGCGCGGCGGCTCGGGAATGCTGCAGCATCGTAGGGTTTGCTGTCGGGGAATCCTCTCCACCGAAATCGCTTGTCACTACGTGTGATCGGACCGCGAGGAGCGCCTGGTGAGCACCATTGAACCGGTATTCGAACGCTATGTCGCCATCGGTGACAGCCAGACCGAGGGCGTCGGAGACCCCGGTGCGGACGGGATGTTCCGGGGGTGGGCCGACCGGTTCGCGGGGGCGCTCGCCGAGGTGAATCCGCAACTGCGCTATGCCAATCTGGCCGTGCGGGGCAGCCGCGCCGTCGATATCCGGCGCGACCAGCTGGCCGCGGCGGTGGCGCTGAAGCCGGATCTGGCGACCGTGGTGGCGGGGATGAACGACCTCATCCGGCCCCGGTTCGACCGCGACGCGCTGCTCGCCGACCTGGACGCGATGTACTCGGCCCTGCGCGGGACCGGCGCCACGGTGCTCACCTTCACCTTCCCCGATATCGGGGCGATCGCACCCGTGGCGCGGGCGCTGTCGAATCGGGTCCGCGTGGTCAATGCGGATGTGCGGCGGCTCGCGGGGGAACACGGGCTGGTCGTGGTCGACTTCGAACCGTGCCCCGCCACCGTCGATCGGCGGGTGTGGTGTGACGACCGCCTGCACCTGAACCCGCTGGGGCACAATCTGGTCGCGCACGCCGTCGCGAACACGCTCGCGATGCCCGGCTTCGACGACACCTGGCGCGAGCCGCTCCCGCCGCGTGCGGCCGATTCGCTCGCCGCCCTCGCCACCGCGGAACTGCGCTGGGCGGCAACCTATCTCGCGCCCTGGATCGGCCGCCGTCTGCGCGGCACGTCGTCCCGGGACGGTTCGGCCGCCAAACGCCCGGTGCTGCAACCCCTGACGCCGGGTGACAGCGATCCGCGCTGACGCGCTCGGCACGCTGTGCTCACGTGCTCACGTGCTCACGTGCTCAGCGCGGCCCGGTCCGTCCCGGCCCCGCGCAGCGCTGCCGAGACGGTGCCGAATCGCGGGCCTTCGTGGCGGCTACGCGAGATCGGTCTCGGCGCGCAGGGCGCGGCCGACGGTCGCCAGGGCCTGCGCGGGCCGGGTCCAATCCGCTTCGTCCAGTGCGGTCAGCGCTTGGTCCGGGATGGCCCGCGCCCCCGCCCGCAGCACGGTGAGGAGCAGCGCCGCCACCTGTCCGGAGCCGAGCTGCCCGGCGGCCCGGAACAGGCCGGGCGACAGCCGCGAAAGGCCGTAGGCCAGCCAGGCTTCCGGGCGCACCGGCACGATGGCCCAGTTGTGGCGCACCGAGCGCTCGATCGCCTTGGCGACGTGGTCGGGGCCGAATCCCAGCTTGGGGCCGTAGTCCTCGACGTAGCGGGCGATGACGGCGTGATACTTGTCGAAGTTCTCGATGCCCTCGGCGCCGAGCAGTCCGCCGTTGCGCACGATGCCGGTGGCGATCGCGCCCGGGCAGATGGCGGTGACGCCGATCCGGTAGGGCGCCAATTCGATTCGCAGCGTCTCCGACAGCATCTTCACCCCGGCCTTGGCGGTGCAGTAGGGCGCGAGCACGCCGCCGGGCGAATAGGCCGCCATGGACGCGATATTCACGATGTGCCCGCGCCGTCCGCCGACGAGCTCGCCCTGCTCGGCCATCATGCGGCCGAAGACGCGGCAGCCGTGGATCACACCCCACAGATCGACGTCGATGACGCGCTGCCAGTCCTCGAGCGTCTGGTCCAGGAATCCGCCGACGAGTCCGAGCCCGGCATTGTTGACCACCACATCGGGCACGCCGTACAGCTCGCGCACGGTGTCCGCGAGGCTCTCCCACGCGTCGGGGTCGGTGACATCCAGGTGGTGCGGGTGTGCGGTGCCGCCGCGCTCCTGGATCAGGGCCGCGGTCTGCGCGGCCGCGGCCGCATTGATGTCGGTGGGGACGATCTGCGCGCCCGCTGCGGCGAAGCGCAGTGCCGTAGCGCGTCCGATCCCGCTGCCCGCGCCGGTGACGAAGACCAATCGGGGATGGCTGATACCTGCCATGGGAACACCTCGCTGTGTTGACTCGCACAGCATAGCATTGATTGTCTCAGACAGTAATGGTCAATGTCGGTGCGCCCGAGCCGGTTTCGTCAGCAGCGCCGCCCACACCACCTTGCCGCCGGTCGGTTGCGGCGTGCAGCCCCACGTGGTGGCAATGCGCGCGATGATGTCCAGGCCGTAGTCGCGGGCGCCGCCCGGAGCCGGGTCGCGCCGCACGGCTTCCTGCGGATCCCCGTCCGCGACCGAGATACTCAGCAGATCGCGCCGGTATTCCAGCCGCAGCCGGATGTCCTTCCCGTCCGTCGCGTGCAGGAAGGAGTTCTCCACCAGTTCGGTGGCGATGAGCAGCGCGCCCGCCATCTCGGCCTCGGCGACACCCCACTCGGTGAGCGTGAGCGCGGTGAAACGCCGTGCGCACGCGGAACACTCGGCCGTGCGGGCGATCCCGAGACTGGCGCGCCGCCGCAGCGGCGGGCGGTCGATCGTGTCCACGGCCGCACGCACACTCCGGGCCAGCGGCACGAACTGCCAGACCGCACTGTCTTCGAAATGCCGTCGCGTCAGCGGAGATTCGAGGACCACGACCACCGGCGTGCCGGAGAACCCGTTGATCCGGATCCACGCGTTGGCGAAGGCGGTGAGCAAGGCCGCGGTGCCGATGAGCAGCTCGTCGGCGACCACGATCACCGCCCGCGGATGATCCGCGGCGAGCTTCACCACATCGTCCACGAACCGGCGATAGGTGGTGGCATCGAGTTCCCCGCGCGGACAGGCGACCCGGCAACCATTGAAATCGTAGTGCCGCCAGCGGATTTCGTTCTGCAATGCTTCTCTCGTTCTGTCACAGGTTTGCCGGGTGGGTGCCCGGCAACTCGCTCGCGTGTTGCGCGAGCAGCAGGCCGATTTGCACATCGGTGGCAGGTTCGCACACCTCGTAATAGCTGTCCGGAGAGTCCAATCCGGGCAGGATGTGCAGGCAGACCACTTTGTCGGCCCAGTCGCTCAGGGCCGCCACCACATCCGCCGAACCCACCGGCGCGGCCACGGCGACCCGCACCGCGCCGCGGGCGTACACCGAGCGCACCGCCGCCCGGACGACCACGGTGCGCGCCAGCGCGTCGGCGACGATCACCACGGTCCGGCGGGCGACCACGGCGCGGTCGCGTCCGCAGCGCAGCAGCTGCGCCCGGCGGCGCGCCGATTCGACCGCACCGCTCTCGGTGCGGTTCTCGCCGCAGGTGGTGCGCAATCCGTAGAGCGCGGTCTCGAGTTCCAGCGCCCGCACCCCGTCCTCCACGATCGCCCCGTACACGCTCCCGTCCTCGGCGGCCCGCAGCTCCTGCAGGACCAGCGCGTCCACCTGAACCCGCAGGAAATCCGCGACGGTACAGGCGATTTCGACCCCGCCCACCGGCAACCCCGCGAGCAGCACATCCGGCCCGCGGAAGGCTGGCAGCCGCAGGGCGAGCTGCCGGCCGGCGGCCTGTCTGTCAGCGAAGAGCGCGCCGGGTGCCCGACCGGTCTCGACCATCGGAACCCCTTTCGGCGAGCGGCGGGAGTGCTTCGTACAGTCTAACGTAATACGTTTCCCACCTGCGCTTTTCGCGATACAGGCGACCGGAGCCGGTGAGCAACCGCCGAGATATCGGGCCACGCGTGCGCGGGCATCCGAATCCGGCCGGAAGAAATAGGGAAACCCCTGGGCCTAGCCTGCCCAGGGGTTTCGGTGGCCGCCCATTTGCGGCACGCCGACACGTTTAAGAACGGGATCAATCTGAATCTACGTGGCGCTCTACGTTTGAAGCTACGGCCCATCGGTGGCTGGGCCGGCGGGAGTTGAACCCGCAACCTCCACGTCCCATACCCGTTCTCTCGATTCGGCGTTCGGCGGCGAATGCTGAAGCTGGAGCGATAACGTGAGTTTGATGGGGGCGGTGCCTCTACCGACTTGGGCTACCCCGCCGTGTGGTGGCGGGGGGAGGATTCGAACCTCCACTGGGCCGCTGGTCCCGTCAGCTATGTGCTTCGGTTTCAGCTTGCGCTCCTGGCGCACCGACGACATTAGCCGCCGGAATGCGTTCAGCCAAACAAATATCCGAAGATTTCCGCGCCCGGCTTGCGCTGGGTGATCTCGGCGTTGTTGGCCTCCTCGCGCGCGAATTTCACCGCCTGCTGCAGCTTTTCGACGCGTTCGGTGAGCTCGTTGACCCGCTTGGCGGGCAGCGCGCCGGAGAACTTGATGGTGCGCCAGTAACCCACCACCACATCCTCGTGATACACCTCGACCTGCGCCGGATGCTTCTCCGTCGCTTCGGCTTTCACGTGGTTGCGCGGAATCTTCTTGGTGCGCACCGTCTGTACCGGCTCGGTGGCGTAGCAATCGGCGGCGGCGTCGTACTCCCAGGACTCCGAGGCGTCCAGCACCGGCAGCTTGCGCACGAAGGTGTGCAGGTCCACCAGCTGCTTCTCCAGGAACAGCAGGTAGGTGACCGGCGCGTCCTTGACCAGGGTGCGCCCGTCCACCACCACATCGGCCTTGGCCTCGCAGTTGGCCCAATCCTTGGTGGCCACCACGTCGAAGAGTTTGGTCAGAATCTCGGCCGTGGTGGCGAGCACCTCGTCCGACTTCACCTGCACGCGCGTGGACTCGGGCGGCAGCTGCTCACCCTCCTCGTCCTTGGGACGGTAGGTGCGCGAGATACCGCTCAGCAGCGGGTTCTTGCCCAGCTTGTGATGGGCCTCGGTGAGGTCGGAAAAAGTGCGGGACTTGATCCCTTTCTCCACGGCGACAATCTGATTCAAACGTGTCATGGCAGGCACTGTAGCGGTGGCCGTGGCTGATCAACCACCGGATTTCGCGCCGTGGAGGAGGCCGACGGGAGCGAAACGCTAAGGACAGGAACGATCTTCGTGCTTGAGCTGCTTCTCCATGTCCGGCGGAATCTGGTTCATCAGCAGCATGATGGCCGGATCGGTGCCCGGGTCCGGCGCGACATAGGCCGGGGGTTCGTAGACGATCGGGTCGGCGCTCGCGGCGACGGAGACGGCGGCCAGTGGCAGAGCGGCCAGCATTCCGATGGCAACGATCCGGGCGGCGGTGCGGCGGGCCCCCGGCTTCAGCTTCGACGGCATGTGTTTTCCTCTCTCCCACAAGGTGAGCCGCGAGTGCGGTGCTCGAACTCGATGGAAGGACGCCTTGCTGGGATCTGGGTGTGACGAACATGGGAAACAGCTGAGTGGGCCCAAATTCCAGGGTACGCCCGGAGTTTCGGATCCGGGCCGGGTCGGGGAGAACCCGGATGCGCCCGGGGCGCCGATCTGCTCGTCCCGGAGGATCCCGGATGCACGGCGATGCGCACGGACCGGTTGGTTGCTATCTGATCTCGATCGACATCGCCGAGGATCGGCTATTTGATAGCTAACTAATATGGGTGCTGGGTCGGGGTCCAACCCCGGAGGCAGTGATGAACACTCGCCATACGTTCCGCAGGCGCCTCGTGCTGTGGTGCCTGGTACCCGTCGGGCTCGCGACGGGACTGCTCGTCGCTCCCACCGCCCACGCCGACGCCGATTACGGCGGCGGCTGCGTGCTCTTCACCGGAAATCGGGCCGCGACCATCGACTCGCTGCGCTTCCGCTGTGCACCCTGGCAGCAGGAAGCCATCTACCGAGACGCCCCGCGCGGGAATGTGCCCATGGGCGTGAAGGACGGCTGGGTGGCCTCGCCGCCGTTCTGGCAGGCGGTCGCACCCGCGATCTGGATCGGAAAGACCTTCTACACCGGACCCGACGGCGGCCATCTGCTCAACCGCATCACCGGGGCCGGCATCGAGGGCTGGCCCGCCGATGTGTACCCCGCGCCCTCGGTGGTCGACGGCGGACCGGCCTGGGCGCTGGACTACCGGCCGTCCCCGAGCCCATGGCTCTACGACGAGATCCGCGAGATCACCCCCGGCGTCTGGTTCGGCTACTCGTTCTCCCGGGAAGGGGGCGGCGTCGCGCAGATCCTGACCTTCATCCTCGCGTGACGGGCGCCCGCCCGACCCTCCACGCCTCGGTGACCAGCGGAATCTGCATCGGAAGGCGAAGCAGCGCACCGATTTTCAGCAGCAGCGGGCGCTCGCTGCGCACCCAGTCCGCGGCCATGTACAGATTGCCCGGGAACACCGCCAAGAACACCAGCGCCGCCAGCCGGCCGCCGAGGCGCTGCGTCTTCGGGCGCACCAGCAGCGCACCCACCGCGAGCTCCCCGACCCCGGATCCGTAGGTGTAGGCGCGCGCGGACCCGGGCAGCTGCGGCGGGATCAGCGCGTCGTAGAACTTGGGAATCACGAAGTGCAGCACGCCCGCGCCGAGCAGCAGCGCGCCCAGGCCCTTCGCACGCACCGCCATCATCGGTCCGGCCGTAGTCGTCTGCCCGTGAGTGTCCGCCATGTGAGCAGCATAGCCATTTCTGACCGGGCGGTAAGTTCCAATCGCGTGGGCGCTCCCGACTCAGGGCCGCGGCCTGCCGAAACCCGATCGGCCCGTGCGCCTTCGGGCCTACCATCGACGCATGCCGGACCCTCGGAGCGCCTCGACCATGATCGAGGGCCGGGTGCTGCGCTCCGCGCCCAACCTCATCCGGGTCGTCTTCCGTGACGCACCCGGCGACCCCTTCGCGACCGCCTTCACCAATGGCCGCACCGGCCGCCACCGCCTCACCTTCGCCGACGGCACGACGCTGTGGGTGGACTCCACCGCCCCGGCCCGCACCGACCTCGAGCGCGCCGACGGCACCGCCCTGGCGACCATCACCTGCGCGGACACGTCCACCGCCGTCGGGGCCACGGCCGGAACGCTTTTTCACTTCGTTCCCGCCCCGCGCGATCCGGTGACCAAGCACCGCTACCGGCTGAGCGTGCTGGATCGCATGGGCGAGGAGTTCGCCCGCCTCGACGTGGTGCGCACCCCGGACGGCTGGTCCACCACCCACTGCGCGGACCCGCATGCGCAATCACATCTGTGGTGGGAGCGCACCGGTCCCGCGCTGCCGGTCCCGATCCTCGGCACCCGCCTGCTGCTGCGCCGTCCGCCGGACCGCGACGAACGCCAGGTCCTGCTCGGTGCGTGCGTGGACCTCACCCTCGGTCTGCGGCCCTATGTCCTCGAGATGAAGTAGCTCAGAACAGCTGCTGATGGTTCACGGCCGCAGTCGCCACCAGCCCGATTCCGATGGCCACCAACAGGATTCGCAGCGTCGGCGGCCCGTAGCGATTGAGTGCCCGCACCACCCGCCGGTAGCAGCGCTGGGCGCGCGGCGTGCGCCGGGAGGCCAGACCCAGGATCGCCAGCGGCGGAATCAGGGCGATGCCGCAGTAGGCGATCACGATCAGCGGCCAGAGCGAGGGAACCGGATGCTGGGCCGAGAGCATGGCCAGGCCCGCCAGATACGGGACAGCCGTGGGGGCCTGCCCGAGTCCGATCGCCACTCCGGCCAAGGCGAGCGCCCACGGCTTGCGGCGCAGCCCCAGCACCCAGGGCGGCGCCGCGCCGCGCGCGGTGGTGGGCAGCGCGGCCAGGCCGATCAGGACGAGCCCGACGCCCAGTTCGGCCCAGTACCGAATGGCCGGAGTGATGCGGAAATCCACCAGATCGGTCAGGAAGCTGAGGCCGAGCACGGTGCAGATGCCGAAGGTCGTCGTCACCACGAATACCCCGGCGATGAAACTCAGCCCGCCCGGAATCGGCGAGCGCCGGCTCAGCTTGCTGTCGAAGATCACCGCGGTGGTCACTCCGACCAGGAGCACGTCCAGGGAATCCAGGAACGCGAAGAACAGGAGGGCCAGTAGGAGACTCAGCATGACGGTTCGACCCTACGCGAGCCGGCCGCCCGTTGATCTTGACGCAGCGTACGGCGTCAGTGCTGGCCGGCGCGCCAGGAATCGAAACTGGTCATAATGTGCCGGCGGACCGTGCTCCAATCCGGGACCAGAGTGGCGGCGGCCGGGACCGAGGCGGTGAGCAGCACCCCGGCGATGGTGATGACGGTCAGTCGCATCCAGTCGCGCGCGCCGGGGCGGTCGGCGAGCTCGCCGAGCACCTGACGGGCCACGGTGAAGATGGTCGCCTCGATGTGTTCGACGAGATGGGCGACGGTGGCGGCCATTTCGGGGTCGGTGCGGGCGGCGGCGAGGAATTCGAATCCGACGCTCAGCGGCGCCACCTGGGCCAGCCCCCAGAAGTCGTCCACCAGCTCCGCCACCCGTTCGCGCTCGGGACCGGTTGTGCCGGAATAGCTTTCGACGACCGCCTGGGCGGACTGATCGGCCAGCCGGCGAATGGCCGCGTCGATGAGCCCGGCGCGGGTGGGGTAGTGATGCTGTAGCGCGCCCTGGCTCAGCCCGGCGCGTTCGGCCACGCCGCGGGTGGTGGTCGCGGCATGGCCGTCCTCGATGAGGCTGGCGATGGTGGCGTCGAGGATGGCGATGCGGGTGTCTTCGCGCTGGACTGCTCTGCTGCGCTTGGGTTTTCCCGTCGTGACCGGCACACGGCCACGATACCGGTCCCGCAACGAACCAGTCACGCGACTTGTGAAGTCGGATGACTGGTCAATACGCTTGGGGCACAGCGGATATGGATTACGACGAGGTGATCTGCCATGGCATCCGAGGATGTGCGCATCTGGCGGCGCGGACCCGCGCCCACTCCCGCGGGCGGCGCGGACCACGACCACGGCTATTTCGGCCCGGACTCCCAGGTGTGGCGGGTGCTGCTGCATCCGGTGGTGACACCGTTCCTCGCGCCGGTGACCGGGCTGCTCGAGATGACGCACATCGGCATGCAGGCGGTGATGATCGACCATGATCCGCTCGCGGTGACCGGGCGCAACCGGCGCACCATGAGCCCGATCATGGCGGTGCGCCGCGCCCAGCGCACGGTCGGCGTTCCGGTGCCGATCATCCTGGGGGACAGGGCCTCCGCCGATCGCATCGCCGCGCACCTGCGCCGCTATCACACGCCGATGACGGGCACGATCCCCGGAACGAGCGAAGCGTACGGGGCGCAGAGCGACGAACTGGTGCTGTTCGCACACGTCACGATCATGCAGGCGGCGCTGCTCGTCTACGAGCACTTCGCCTACGACGGCCTGCGCGCCCCCCGGCGGCTCGCACCCGACGATCGCGACCGATTCTGGCTGGAGGCAAAACAATTCGGCGTGCTCATGGGTGCGCGGCCGGACGAGATTCCGGTCACCTGCCGTCAGGTCGAGCGGTACTACGCGTCCATCGCCGACCGCTACGGCCTGGTCGAGCACTTCCTGCGTGATCTGGCGATCAAGCCCACCCTCGCCATGGCGCGCGGCTTCCGGCCCGAGCAGCTGCCGGAACTCGCGCCCATGCTGCTGGCCGGTCTGGTCGCCCCGGCGCTGCTGGCCGCGGTGCCGCGGCCCGCGCGCCGCAATCTCGGCATCCCGGCCGTGGCCGATCCAGTGCTGACGCTGGCGCTGTGGTTGACCCGACCGGCCATGCGCGCGTTCACGATTCGCCGCTTCGCCGACGCCGTCGAACGCCGTGTCACCGGCCCCGACGCCATGGAACTGGTGGCTCACGCCCGCCGCGTGCGGGCCGCACGGGCGGCGTGAGCCGGGTCAGCGCGCGGGTGCGACCGCGACGGGCGCCGGGGCGGCGGGCGCGGGCGGCGCCGGTGCGTGCAGGGCGCTGCCCGCCAGCCACAGCTCCCACGGCACGCCCCAGTCCCCGTTCTGCCACACCTCGAGCGGATCGCCGCCGGTATTGCGCACCTCCACCACATCCCCGAGCTGCGAGAACTCGAAGAACCAGCTGGCATTCTCGGTGCTCAGATTCAGGCAGCCGTGCGACACGTCGGTATAGCCCTGCGCCCACACCGTGGAGTCCAGTGCGTGCAGATAGATGCCGTCGGTGCTGATCCGGGTGGCCCAGCCGATGGTCTCCTTGTAGCCGAGCGAGGATTTCACCGGCAGCCCGTAGGTGGAGGAGTCCATGATCACCGGATTCGCCTTGCCCAGCACGGTGTAGACGCCGGGCTGGGTCCAGAACGAAATGGTCCGCCCGCCCACGGTGGTGCTGCCGCCCATGCCCATGGAGGTGGGCATGGTGCGCACCAGGTTTCCGTTCTCGAACACCTCGATCTGATGGGTGTTGTCGTCGGCGATGGACACGTGCGACGGGCCGATGACGAAGGAGGTCCGGGCGTTCTCCTGCCCGAACAGTCCGGGCCCGAGCTCCGCGCCGTACACATCGGCCGCGACCGTGATCCGGGTCCCCGGCTTGTGGTACTCGCGCGGCCGCCAGTGCGCATTGCGGTTGTCCATCCAGTACCAAACGCCTTGGACCGGTGGATCGGTGGTGACGACGAGCCGCTTCTCGGCCTCGGCCCGATTCGGCACGTCCTCGTCGAAGTGCGCCACCACCACCGCGCCGACCCCGTAGGTCGCGCCCTCGGCGAGGGGCTGCCCGTCGGTCGTGGTCAGCGTGACCCGGGTCTGATTGGCGGGGGTGAGGGTGCCGAAAGTGGACGTGACCGGACCTGTAGGTCCGGTCACGCTGAGTCCTTGCGCCGTCAGGGTGTAGCCGCGTCCGTAGCCGAGTGGTTCATTGGGCCGCCAGGTCGCCTTGTCGGGACTCAATGTCCCCTCGATGACCCGGCCCTCGTCATTGGTGAGGGTCACCGCGGTGAGTACGCCGCTGCTGGTGGTCACGCTCACCGGCGCCGCCGGATTCACGTCCTGGGCGCCCGGTGCGGGCGACATGGTGAGGACGGCGGGCGCGGGGGCGGATCTGCTCGGTGTGGCGGCCGGTGGCGGCTCGGATGAGCACGCGGACGCAATCAAGATCAACGCCAGCGTGGATCCAGTGGCGACTCTCGATCGAAAACGGCGGGGTGGCATGGCTTCTCCCTCCGGCACGCTCGGTGGTACTGCGGAGCTTAGTAGAAGCCATGCCCATTCTGTTCGATCTTGGCGTCAGCGGGCGGGCCGGAGCAGCTCGCCGCACCACAGCCCGCGCAGGGTGCGGGTGGCGACCACGCCGAACAGGGCCAGCAGCAGGACATACAGGGCCACGGCGACCACGGCGAACAGGTCGGCGCCGGTGTGCCCGAAGAGCACGGTGCTGCCGGTGACACAGGTGCCGAGGGGGAAGGTGAAGCCCCACCAGGTCATATTGAACTGCATGGCCTTGCGGGCGTGCACGGTCACGGCGATGGCCAGGGCCAGCCACAGCATGGCGAATCCCCAAGTGGGAATGCCGAACACGAGAGCGAACACATCCAGTCCGTCGGCCTCGCGCTGCGGCAGGGCGCCGGGAGCCACATTGGCCAGCTGTCCGGCGGCGGTCACCGACTGGCCCAGGGGACCCAGCACCAGCCACACGGTGGCGACCATGCCGGCGGCGGGCAGGCCGTGATGCAGCAGCCGCGACCAGATCATGGTGATGGTCAGGACGGCGGCGATCAGGCTCAGGCCGAACATGGCCAGGCACCCGACCAGCATGGTGACCCGGGGCTGCCCGGCAGGCAGGTAGGGGATCAGCAGCGCACCGGTGGCGGCCGAGACCATGGGGGGAACCACCGGCATGAGCCAGCCGCCGAAGGCGGCGTCGGGATCGAAATTGTGCCGGGTGATCATGCGGTAGGGGATGGCCAGGGCGGTCAGCAGTCCGAGGGCGGTGCCGGCCGACCACAGCACCCAGTCCACGGCCAGGGCGGCGCCGAGCCCGATCACCCGCTGCCCGAGGACCAGGGTGCCGGCGCCGACGGTCAGCAGGGCCATGGGGGGAGCGCCGTAGAACTGCATCATCACCGGATGCGAGCCGTGCGAGCGGGCGGCGTCGGGGTAGCGCCGCCAGTGCAGCACCCACACGCCGGCCAGGATCACCAGCAGTGCCGAGGCGAGGCCCCACACCACGGTGGCGGCGGCCTGCAGGCCGGGGAACTGCAGGGGGAGGGTGGCGGCGGCATTGGCGACGATGCCGGTGCCCATCACCGCGGCGAACCAGTTGGGGGCCAGATGCCGCAGCGGCCGGTGGTCGTCGCGCTGGACATGCTGCGCGCCGGACGGTCCGGACTGCACGCCAGGGGTCGAGTACTGGGTTTCGTGTCGGAACGCCATGGTGGTCATGCATTCAGCATCGGCGTGCGCGAACCCCGCGAGTAGTGGCCGCGATCCGATGGATGCATAGAACGGTTCTATGCCCTGAGCGGATCTGTCTGCGGGAAAGCCCAGTTGGCGCGGATTGGCCGGAGCGAGATCGTCGACTATCCGGCGCGCCGGTGATCGCCGTGCAAGAATCTGGGCCTTGCTCACCTCGATGATCGTGTGAAGGAGCCGCTGTGCGCGTCAAGTATCTGCTCGGTCTGCCGGTTGCGGTATTCGTCCTGGTTCCGCTGTTCGCCACGGCCGGTGCGGGTTCCGCGCACGCCTCGGGCTCGACCTACACCTGCACCGCCGAGGCGTGGAGCGGTGAGACGCTGCCCGCCGTCACCGTCGAGGCGCCCCGGGGGCTGATTCAGGCCAAGAAGGTCGCGCGCACCGAATGGCGTGGCGCGGCGAAGTATTCGAGCATCGAGTGCACGCCGGCCTGATTCACTCGGCCGGGATGCGCGTGTGCGCGGTCAGCAGGATGTGATCGAATGCGGCCACCGTGGCGGCCGGCGGCGGCGGGACCTGTGACAGGTCGGTGATCAGCTGCTGCGCCAGCGCCTTCAGTTTGGTATTGGTCTCCTGCGACCGCCACACCAGCACCTTGAAAGCCTGCTCGGCATTGATGCGATACATCCGCATGAGCACGCCCTTGGCCTGTTCGATGACCGCGCGGGCCTCGATCAGCTCGGGCATGTGCGCGTCGAGGGTGGTGCGGGCGGCCTCGGCGAAGGTGTCGCTCAGATCCACATAGAAACCGGTGGTGCCGACCGGTTTCCCATGGGCGTCGAAGATCCGGTCCGCGACCACCATGACATTGTGTTCGCGGCCGGTGACATCCACGAAGCGGTGCCGGCTCGAGAACGGCTCGCCCTGATCGACGGATCGTTCGATGGCCTCCGCGACATGATTGCGATCGTCGGGATGCTTGTGCGCCAGCAGCAGTTCGGTGGTGGGTTCGATCTCGCCCGGTTCATACCCGTGCATCCGGTAGACCTCGGGCGACCACTCCCACCGCTGGTTGGTGAACCAGAATCGGAAACTCCCGACCATCGGCCGGGTCTCGGCCTCGTGCATCCGGGTCGAAGCGTCGCCCGGCGCAGTGTGTTCGGTGGATTCGGTCATGCCCCCAGTATTGCCGCTAGACGGCGCGGCGGTGGCTCAGCCAGGCGAAAGAGGCGATCCCGAGCGGAATCTGGCTCCAGAAGGTGAGCAGCCGGAATCCCAGCACGGCGGCCACGGCCACGCCGCCGGCCAGCCCGGCCACCGCGGTCAGGCCCGCCGCCAGGGTGAGCTCCTTGGTGGCCACACCGTTGGGGGAGGGCAGCAGCGGGGCCAGGGCCACGGTGACCAGATGCACCACGAAGGCGTCGGTCAGCGGCATGTGCGCGCCCACGGCCTGTAGCACCGCCCACAGCGCCAGCACCATGAGCAGCGGTTGCAGCAGCGCGCACAGCCACAGCGCGGCGGCGCGGCGGGGGCGGAGCGCGGTGGCGGCCACCGATTTCCAGGCGGCCGCGGCATTGGCGCGGGCCTCGCGCAGCCGGGTCAGGGCCGCGCGCCAGCCGCCGCGGGCGACGAAGCGGCGGTACAGGAATACGGCGGCGGCGATCAGCACAGCGCCGCCCAGCAGCAGCACGCCGACGGCGATCGCGGCTGTGCGCCATGGGTTTTCGAGCAGGCCGTGCCAGGTGTCGGAGGTGCGCGCGCCCAGATCGTGCCAGGGCGGCTGCGCCCCGGTGCGGCTCATGAGGCTGGGTGTGGCGAGCACGGCGATGAGGACGAGCGGAATGCGCACCACGAACGCGGCGAACCCGAACAGCGTGATGGAGGCCAGCGCCGCACTGTGGCTCAGGCCCTCCCGGCGCAGGAACCGCAGGCGGATCAGCAGATTGGCGGCCGGAATGAGCCCGATCGCCGGGAACGCCAGCTGTAGCGCGAACAGCCGGCGTGAACACGTTTCCTGCGGAATCGAGCCGCGCAGCATGAGCACCGAGGTGGGCCAGAGAGCGAGCGTGGCCAGCAGCGCCAGGGCGAGCCAGCGCGGGTCGGCGGCGAGCAGCGTCGCGATGCCCTCCGCCACCGCCTCCCACTGCCACACCACCGCGGCCGTGACCGCGACGGTGACGACGAGGGTCGGCAGGGCTTTTCGGACGGTGGGAAGGGCTCGTCTCGCTGCGGCGGGGGTTGCCGTCGCCATCGACTCTCCTCGAGGTGTCGCGGACATTCGCAGTGTGCATCGCGGCCGTAAGGATCGACATTAACCGCTGTACCCGCACCGGGGAGTCGCTTTGCGCGGCGCCGGAGTGGCTCCTATTTATGAGCGTATTCCCAGTCGATGTCCTCGTCGAGGGCTTGGCGTATGCGATCGGCGAGGTCGTTTGTCCAGCCTTCCGGTTGGGCGACGGCGACCCAGCCGTCGAGCACCAGCGTGCCGTAGCGGTGCCCGTGCCCGGACGGAACCCCTTGCGCATTGGCCAGATCCGCGCTGACCTGCCAGAACGTCACGATGGGCCACCAGCGCATGGATTTGGAGACATCCGCGCCGCGCGGTTCGGCCAGCCAGTCGGGTTGTTCGAACAGCAGGTCCGGCGACCACCAGACAATGGGGTCGGAGGCGTGCTGCAGATAGGCGATGCGCGGTGAGATCCATTGGGCGTTGGGCCGATTCAGATCCTCGGCGGTCGCGGCGAAGCGGACGACGAGGCCGTCCGCGTAGATGGGCAGGATCTCCGGCGTCCCCGGATCGCGGCGCTGCTCCAGGGCGCTCCAGATGCGATTGGAATTGGGCGGGCCCACCCACAGCACGCCGTCGACGAGGGTGCGAATGTCGTCGAGCCCGGTGAACGCGCCCTCCGAGCCCTGCGAGCCCAGGCTTTCGCCGTAGACGAGCAGCTTCGGGCGCGACTCCGGCGGCAGCTGCGCCCAGCGCGCGTGCACCGCGTGGATGACCAGCCGGCCGGATTCGGTGGCCTTCTGCCGGTCCGACAGGAACGACAGCACGCTCGGCAGATACGAGTACTGGGTGGCCGCGATGGCGGTGTCGCCGCCGTACATGTACTCGATGGACGCGGCGGTGGTGGAATCCACCCAGCCGGTGCCGGTGGTCGTCACCACCACCAGCACCTTGCGCTCGAAGGCGTGCGTGCGATCGAGTTCCGCGACCACGAGCTCGGCCACGGCCTCGGGCGTGGGCGCGGATTCCAGTCCGGCGTACACCCGGATCGGTTCGATCGCGGGCTTACCGGTGACGGCGGCGATGCGTTCGCGCGTGGGCGCGTTCGACACGAACCAGCGTCCTTCGGAGCCCAGGGTGTTCCACGGCGCCAGCGAGGCCGGGCTGCCCGAGCGCTCCGGCAGCTGCGGTTGCACGGCGTAGTCGGAGGTATTGCTGTTGCGCACGCTGAACGCCGAATTCGCCACGGAGAAGAAGGCTTTCGCGAGCACACCCTGGAACAGCAGCACGCAGAACACCGTCACCAGCACCACCGCGCCCGGCAGCGCGATCGCCCGTGGAATGCGCAGTTCCAGATTCAGGGCGCGGGTGATGCGGCGAACCATCCAGCGCAGCAGGCGGAAGACGCCGATCACCAGCGCGACGGTCGCGAATCCCAGCAACTCGGTGCGCAGATAGCCGGGTGTGGGCGTGAGCTTCATGCCCATGACCGATTCGATATCGCGCTGCCAGCGCGCCGAGCGGGTCAGCACGATGGCGGGACCGATGAACACCGCCAGCAGCGTGACCACCTTCAGCAGATCGCTGCTGCCCTGCGGCAGATTGAACAGCTTGGCCTCGCGCCAGGGTGCGGGCAGCTGCGGCAGCACGAATTTGCGCCAGGCCCAATCCAGTACGCAGCCCACCCCGTAGCCGATGATGGCGCTGATGCCGCTGACCAGCCCCTGGAAGATCCAGGTGCGCGGCAGCAGCGACGGCGACACCGACCAGATGAAGAACAGCGCCGCCACCACCATGCCGACATAGTTCGGGCGAATCGCGCGTTCGGCGGCCAGCAGCAGCCCGATCACGCGCGCCACGAACGAATCGCGCTGCGGGGACTCGGGCGAGTCGCCCTGTCCGAGTTCGGGCGAATCGTCCTGGCGGGACACATCAGTCATGATGCTGAGTGTTACCCGGCGTTTGCCGCCCGCGGCGAACGACACGCGTGCGGGCCTACCGCCCGCTCGCGCTCCGCTCAGGAAGTCGGCGGCGCCACGCTGCGCAGCAGTGTCATGAACGCCCGCATCCACTGCGGATGATCCGGCCAGGCCCGCCCCGTCACCAGGTTGCCGTCGACCAGGGCGGGCGAATCCGCCCACTGCGCGCCCGCCGCCGTCATATCCGGTTCCAGCGCGGGGTAGCTGCTCGTGGTCCGGCCCGCGAGCACGCCGGCGGCGGCCAGGATGAGCGGCCCGTGGCACAGCGCCGCGATGGGTTTGTTGGCGTCGATGAAGTACTGCACGATTTGCCGGCAGTATTTGTCGCCGCGCAAATACTCCGGGGCCCGTCCGCCCGGAATCACCAGTGCGGCATAGGAACTCGGATCGACTTCGGCGAATGCGAGATCGGCGGCCCAGGTGTGCCCGGGTTTCTCGGTGTAGGTGTCGAATCCGGGTACGAAATCGTGAACGACGAATTGCAGGGTTTTCCGGGTGGGCGCCGCGATATCGACCTCGTAGCCCTCTTCCAGCAGCCGCTGGTAGGGATACATGACTTCGAGATCCTCGGCGGCATCCCCGGTAATGACAAGAACCTTCGGCATGACGCCACCTCCCTGCCGGAGTTTATCGGAATTGTCCTGGGCGGCAAGGCTTTCCCGTGATCTGGCGGATTCTGTCCACTGTGCGGCGGGTCGTACGTCCGGCCCATTTTTGAAAACACTTCCTTTCAACGCCCGTCGCAATCTTGTGCCAGACTGCTCACCAGGTTGGAGTGTGGGTGGTGATGGTGAGAACTCAGTCGGGTGAGACGACAGCGCGGGTGATCAGCTTCCCGGGCCGGGGTCGTGGCGCACCGGCACAGGCGATGCCGACGACCCGCCTCGGCCGCGAAACCAAACTCGCCGCACTACCCGTCGCCTACGCGGGCCGCCGGGCCGTGGGCCTGGGCAAGCGCATGACCGGAAAGCCCGCCGCGCAGATCGAACTCGACATTCACCTGCGCACGGCCGAGCACCTGGTGGACGTGCTGGGTGAGCTGAAAGGTTGCCTGGCCAAGATCGGGCAGATGGCGGCGATGTATCGCTCGGTCCTGCCCTCGATCGTGCCGCGGGAATTCGCCGAGGTCGTCGGCACCGCCCTGAGCCGCCTGCAGGATTCCGCGCCGCCCATGCTGCCCGGCCTGGTGCATCAGGTGCTGGCGCGCAACCTCGGACCCGAATGGCGAACCCGGTTCCGCGAGTTCGACGATCGGCCCGCCGCCGCGGCCTCCCTGGGCCAGGTGCATCACGCCGTCTGGCACGACGGGCGCGAGGTCGCGGTGAAGATCATGTTCCCGGGCGGGCACGAGGCGGTGGCAGCGGACCTGAAACTGCTGCGCAGCCTTTCGGGCGTCATCGGGGCGCTCCTGCCCGGGGCCGATGTGCGGGCCATCGTCGAGATGGTGTGCGCGCTCGTGGTCGACGAACTCGACTATCCGCGTGAGGCCGCCACCCAGCAGCTCGTCGCGGACGCGCTGGCGGGGGATCCGGAGTTCGTGGTGCCGAGCGTGCTCGCGCACACCGGCGAGGTGCTGATCAGCGAGTGGCTGCGCGGCACGCCCGTGAGCCGGTTGGTCGTGACCGCCGCGCCCGCGGAACGCTCCCGGCTGGGCCTGGCCTCGGTGCGGTTCATCGAGACGGTGCGGCATCGCTGCCATCTGCTCTACACCGATGTGCACCCCGGCAATTTCCTGCTGCTGCCCGACGGCCGGCTCGGCGTGGTGGATTTCGGCGCCTGCGAACCGTATCCGCGCGGCTTTCCGCGCATGGTCGTCGAGATCGGCGACGCGCTCTACAACGGCACGCCCGCCGACGTGGAAGCGGCGCTGCGCGCGAACGGATTCGTGCGCCCGGACGCGGATTTCGAGGTGCGGGAGCTGCTTCGGATCGTCGCGCCGTTCCTGGATGTCCTGCTGCGGGACGATTTCCGGCTGTCCGACGACTGGCTGCGCGCCCAGGTCGCGACGATCACCGAGATCCGGCTGTCGAATGTGTTCCGGCAGATGACGCTGCCGCCCGAGCTCACCGCCATGGCGCGCACGCTGGTCACCGGCTTCGGCCTGCTGTGTCAGCTGGGCACCGACGGCATTCGCGGCGAGCTGCTCAGCTGGTGGGGCGGGCTGGCCGAGATCGTGCGCCGCCATGAGGAGCGCGCCGCGGCCGGAACGCTGGGAACCGTTCGGTCGCAGGATCTTTCGGCTGCGGAAGGGTCAGCTGACGATCGAGATCCGCCGCCGGGGTTCGGCCGCGCGCAACTGCCGCACGATACCCAGATCGGTGGGCTGGGCCCGGCGGCTGTCGTGGCGTTCCAGCACCGCCGCGATTTCCGGTGACCAGCGGGCGAATTCGGCGCGGACCGGACCCTCGGTGCCCAGCTGTGCCACCACGCCCATGGCGGTCACCATGGCGCGTCCGAACGGCGCGAGCTCGGGATCGGCCGTCAGCTGCCGATTGGCATTGGACAGCCGGGGATCCATGAAGCGGCGCACCTGCTCGCCCAGCCAGCCGGTGTCGATCCGGGAGACGGGAGCGGTGAGCGGCTCGAGCATGAGGGTCATCGCCTCGTAGAGCGCCTGGATGTCCAGGGGCCGCCCGGTGGTGGCGAAACCGTGTGTGCGAAAGGCGATTTCGAGGCGCTCGGGGCCGCCGTCGAGGGTCGCGCCCACGATGTCGGACAGCAGGTCGCCGAAGTCGGCGGGCGGCCAGGCCACACAGGCGCCGAAGTCGACCACCCCGAGCCGGCCGTCGGGCAGCACCCGGAAATTGCCGGGATGCGGATCGCAGTAGAGCAGCCCGGTGCGCACCCATGACGAGAGCACGAAGCGCATGATCAGCATGCCGACCCGGCTGCGCTCCTCGGGGGCGCCGGACTCGAGAATGCGGGGAACCGGTGTGCCGGAAAGCCATTCGCTGACGATCACATCGCCCTGCTGGGTGATCACCCGCGGGACGACGAAATCCGGATCATCGGCGTAGACCTCGGCGAAGTGCTGCTGATGCCGGGCCTCGGCCGCGTAGTCGAGCTCCTCGGCGATGGAGGCGCACATGGCCTCGGTCAGGTCCTTCACGTCGGCGGCGGGAAAGAACACGCTCGCCAGCACGGAGATTCGGCGCAGCTGATCGAGATCGCCGAGCACGGCCGTGCGCGCGCCCGGGTACATGAGTTTCACCGCGGCGGGCCGCCCGTCGCACCACACCCCGCGATGCACCTGCCCGATGGAGGCCCCGGCCGCGCGGCGGTCGTCGAACTCCTTGAAGTACCACTGCCAGCTGTCGCCGAGCGCCGCGGCCATGACCGTGCGGACGGTGTCGGGCAGCATGACCGGTGCGGAATCCTGCAGGCGGGCCAGCGCCGCCCGATACGGTTCGGCGAGCCCGCTCGGCAACGCGAGCTCGTAGATGGACAGCACCTGCCCCAATTTGGTTGCGCAGCCCTTCAATTCGCCGAGCACCTCGAAAATGTGCTGGGCCGTGCGCATCTGGATGTCGAGATCGATCTCCATGGGGGAGCGGCCCAGGGCTCGTTTTCCGGCTCCTGCGGCCTGGCGTCCCGCGTAGGCGACCGGCAGGGTGGCGATCTTGGCGTTGCGGACCAGTTTTCGCGCCGGGACGACGCCCGCATCCCCCTGCCGCCCCCGGCTCCATCGCATCGACATGCTCACCCCATCGTGTGCGCCGCGCCACGGTGGGCGCACGTGCAGTTTGGCATATGAGAGCCTAAACTGTCTGGGACATATTCGAAAGTTGTCGAAAGGTGACACGATGGGTGCCCAGACGGTCGTCGCCGATGTGGCGGACGAGCTCGCTCGCCGCGTGGTGATCGGTGAGCTCGCGCCCGGTGACCTGATGCCGTCCGTCCGCCAGGTCGCCGAGGAATTCGCCATGAACCGCGCGACCGCCCAGCTGGTTCTGGGCCGGCTCGAATCCTACGGATTCGTGGACGCGCACCGGGGTCGCGGCTTCACCGTGCGCGATGTGCGGCGGGCCGGTGGCGTGGAGGTGTACCGGCGATTGTTCCGATTGTCCGTGCCCGCACCCGAACTCGCGGCCGAGATGTTCCGCGACATCGTCGACACCGAGCGCGCCATCGTGCTCGACGCGCTGCTCGCCTACACCGAGAACGGCCAGGGCGGGGCGCTGCCGGAGCTGCGCGCCGACCTCGAGGAACTCGAGAACCTGGCGCGCGCCGCGACGCCCGATCATGCCCGGCTGCTCGCCGTGGAGGTGGGCCTGGTGCGCCGGCTGCTCACCGAACTCGGCCAGGACATGCAGCGCGCGGTGCTCAACTCGCTCGGCGAGCTGCTGTCGGAGGTGCCGCAGGCGGTCGAGGCACACTACGCGGTCTCGGCGGATCTGCATGTGCTGGTGTGGCAGGCGCTGCTGGCGGTGTGGGAGTCCGGCAGCGGGCCGTCGCAGGCGCAGCTGACATTGTTCGAGGATCTCTTCGGTATGTACCTCGAGAAGGTGGTCGCGCGGTTCGAGGAGCTGGTCCTCGGAGCGCCCGGCGCGCACGAGTTCGCGGACAGCCGCACCGCCACGGCATGACGGCTCGCCGCCCGGTGCGCGGCCGGGGCGGTCAGCCCGCGGCGACCATCGCGGCGGCGACCAACGCTCCGATGACGGCCAGCGCCATGACCGCCAGGATGACCAGATTCCGGCGTTCCGGGGGTTCGGCGGCGGGTGAATCCTGTGCTTCTGCCCCGGGCGGATTCGGCTGCTCGGCCATGGACCCTCATCTCCTCAGCGGTATCGGCGGAGCGACCGGTTGGTCGTAGTCCGGTGGCTCCCAATAGGTTTGCAGTCCGCGACGGTACGGCATGAGCTCGCCCGCCTCGCGGGCAATGCCGAGAACCGCCGGATGATCGATGGCGAACCGGACGATTCGCTCGATTTCCGGACCGGTCGCAATCCGCATGGCCAGGCGTGCGGTGCGCGGGAAGGCCCGCGAGATCCAGTAGGCCAGCCAGGCTTCCGGGCGCATGGGGACGATGGCCCGATTGCGCCGGACCGCCTCGACGATCCGCTCGCCCGCCCGGTCCGGATGCATGCCGAACAGGGTCATGGCCTTGACCGTGATCTGCCGGGTGATGGCCACCTGCTCGGGCGTCAGCGAGGCCATGACCGCGGTGGCGGGCAGATTCGTGGCGATCAGCCCCGGGCAGACCACCGTCACGCGAATGTCCCGCGGCGCCAGCTCCACCCGCAGCGTCTGGCTGAAATGTGTGACGGCGGCATTGGTCACGGAGAACGGTGTGCCGAGGCGCACCGGCAGGAACCCGACGGGCGAGGAGATGTTCACCAGGTGCCCGCCGCGGCCGCGCTCGGCCATCTGCGCCCCGAACAGGCGGCAGCCGTAGACCATCGCGGTCAGATTGACGTCCAGGATGCGCCGCAGATCGGTGTGCCGGATATCGAGAAACGGTCCGGCGACCAGGATTCCGGCATTGTTCACCACCACGTCGGGGACGCCGTGATTGCGCTTCACATAGTCGGCGAAGTCCCGCATGGAGGAGGTGTCGGCGACATCGAGGGCGTACGGGTAGGCCAGTCCGCCCGCCGAACGGATCTGTGCCACAGTGTCTTTGGCGGTCGCGAAGTTGATGTCGGCGACAATCACCTCGGCGCCGTGGCGCGCCAGCGCTTTGGCGGTGCCGCGGCCGATGCCGCTGCCGGCCCCGGTCACCACCGCGACCCCCGGATGGAAGGGTTTCACGTCGAATCTGCTCCTCGCCCTGGACATCTGGAGTGTACACTGTCTGGGACAGCAGGCGCCAGGTGTGCGGCTCGGGTGGACGCGAGGGGACCGCAATGACAGTCTTCGACAACGAGGTTGTCGTGATCACCGGTGCTGGTGGCGGCATCGGCCGCGCGACGGCCCTGCGATTCGCGCGCAAGCGCGCGATCGTGGTCGTCGCGGACATCGACAAGGAACGCGCCGACCAGACCGTGGAGGCCATCGGCGAATTCGGCGGTGACGCGACGCCGTACGCGGTGGATGTGGCCGACGGCGCGGCCATGGAGAACTTCGCCGACGATGTGCGGTCCGAATTCGGCACCCCCCGGGTGCTGGTGAACAATGCCGGATTCATCACGGCCGGGCCGTTTCTCGAGCATTCGCTCGACGATTGGGACCGGTTGCTGGGCGTGAACGTGTGGGGGCTGGTGCACGGGTCGACCTACTTCGGCCGGCACATGGTGGAGTCCGGGCGGGGCGGGCGGATCATCAATGTCACCTCGGTGGCGGCCTTCGCGCCGATTCCGCTGAGCACGCCGTACTGCACCACCAAGGCCGCCGCGCAGATGCTCACCGAGGGGTTGCGGCTCGAATTCGCCGGGACCGGTGTGGGAGTCATCGCCGTCTGTCCCGCGCTGGTCGACACCGGCATCTACGACGAGGCGGACGCCGACGGCGCCCGGCAGGCGGAAGCCGTTCGCACGCTGAGCCTTTCGTCGCTGGCGCAGCGGTTCGCGGCGCACAGCCCGGACAGCATCGCGCGGACCATCGTGCGGGTGGCCGCGCGCAATCCCGCGGTGGTGCCGACGCCCATCGAGGCGCGGGCGCTGTATGTGGCGACGCGGGTGTCACCCGGCGGGGCGCGGCTGGCGGCGCGATTCTTCCAGAACGACAACATCACCGGGCTGCGCGGGCGGGTGCTGCCCAAGGTGCTCGGGCGCGTCGACGCCTACCTGGACCGGAAACTGGACCAGCGGGCCCAGCGGCGGGAGTGATCGGGCAGGGCCGCCCCCAGCGCGGCCCTACCCGAACACCGCTGTGCGTCAGTACTTTCCGAACAGCACGGCGGCATTGTGCCCGCCGAAGCCGAAGGAGTTGTTCAGCACGTAGTCGACCTGACCGTAGCGCGGCTTGGAATGCACCACATCCAGGTCGATCTCCGGATCCTGATTGTCGAGGTTGAGGGTCGCCGGAATCACCTGGTCGCGCAGGGTGAGCACGGACAGCACCGCCTCCAGCGCGCCGACCGCGCCGACCGAATGCCCCAGAGCGGACTTCGGCGCGTACACCGCCGCGTGGGTGCCCACGGCGGCGGCGATTCCCTTGGCCTCGGCCAGATCTCCGATGGTGGTGCCGGTGGCGTGCGCGTTGACCGAGTCGACCTCGGTGCGGCTCACGCCGGCGGTCTCGATGGCGCGGCGCATGGCGCGGGCGCAGCCCAGGCCCTCCGGATCGGGTGCGACCATGTGGTAGCCGTCGGCGGTCAGACCCGCGCCGAGCAGCCGGGCCAGCGGCTTGGCCCCGCGTGCCAGGGCGTGGTCCTCGGATTCCACCAGCAGCAGTGCGGCGGCCTCGCCGAAGACGAATCCGTCCCGGTCCCGGTCGAACGGCCGCGAGGCGCGCTCGGGCTCGCCGATGCGGGAGCTCAGGGCCCGCGCCATCGTGAAGCCCGCTACCGCAACGGCATTGATGTAGCCCTCCACGCCGCCGGCCACGATCATGTCGGCCTCACCCAGCACGATGGAGCGCCAGGCGTGCACCAGCGCCTCGCAGCCCGAGGCGCACGCCGACACCGGCGTCACCAGACTCGCTCGCGCGCCGATCTCCAGTCCGACCACGCCCGACACCCCGTTCGGCATGCTCATGGGGACCGCGAAGGGGGACACCTTGCGGTAGCCCAGGCCCATGGCGTCGCGGGCGTCGACGATCGCGTCCGCGCCGCCGAGTCCGGTGCCGATGCACACCCCGAGCCGGTCCTTGTCCACCTCGGGCGCACCGGCGGTGTGCCACAGGCGTTTTCCCATCGCATAGGACATCTGCTGCACATAACACATGCGCCGCTTGCGAATTCGATCCAGCTCCGCGGTCGGGTCGGCGACGAGTTTGCCGCCGATGGCGGGCGGCAGATCGGTGGCGGTGATTTCCGGATCGTCGAGGGCGCGGATGCCGCTGGCTCCGGAAAGCAGTCCCTGCCAGGTGCCTTCGGTATCCGGGGCGATGGAGGTGGTGATCTCCACCGCCGTGATCACCACATTCCGGAATCCGCCGTAACGGGTGGAGAAGTTGTCGAGTGTTCGCACTCCATCAGTCCTCACTGTCAATCCCACAACCTCGAGCACGGCAACGCCGGAAGATCCGGGGCGACGTCGTTGTCGATCGTCACGTGCATGGTGGGCGACCAAGTATCAAGCGCGGCAAGAAGATTCCGCGCCTGGGCCAGCGTAGCCCGAAAGTCGAGGACCAGCAGGCCGGAGCGAATCCGCAAGTGACAGAGCCGCTGTGGCTCCGAAACTATCCATTCGGCCATGACCGGTCCTCGATTTCGATCAGATGCGGGCGGCCAGGCCCTTGATGCCGATGCGGGCGAACGGCCGGATGAAAGGAGCCGTCCAGCGCAGCGGCACGAACGCGCCGAACCGCGGCCGGAAGGCCAGTGTCCAGGTCAGCCTGGTGCCGTTCTCAGTTTCGGCGAGCCGGTAGTCCTCGATGAACGACTTCAGCACCACCGGCACCGACGCCTTGACCCCGGTCACGGTGAGCCGGCTACCCGGGGCCATGGTCACCACGCGCTCCTCGGCCGCCACCAGCAGGCCGTCGAAGGTCCGCATGGCTCCTTCGCGCCGATAGTCGTCCCGATACCGAATACCGTTGATCAGCGGAATCCACGAGAAGGTCCCGTTCAGCTGCAGCGCATCCCACACTTTCTGGGGCGGATACGGAAACTCCCGCTCCGCGCTGACGACAAAACTGGCGCCCTCACTCAGAAACTGATCGACGAACTCGCTCGAGACCGGCTGCAACTCATACCCTTCACCCGCGAGCACCTTCTTGGTCCAGGCCCGCATGACCAGCAACGTTATTCCGGCGGCGATCCCCCCGAGAATGACAACTACAGCCGCGACAATGACAATGGCGGTCAGGTTCACAGATCAGCTTCTTTCACGCGCATCCCCTGCGGGACTATTCGATTGTCGAACACCTATCCGGTCTGTCTCAGACAGTGTAGATCGAAGGAATTCCCCCGCGCCACCGCTGCACCCTCCGGCCTGCTGGTCGTCGCGGAAGGACGAGCGGCAATATCTGGTTAGCTGTGCGATAGCGGTTACTATGCGAAATATGCGTCCGCGTACCGTTCGTTCGGCGATCGTGCCTGTGCTGGCCGCTGTTTCGCTGCTGGCCTGCGGGTGCGGCGGCGATGGCGGGGAGTCCGCGCAGGCCACCACGACCACGACGACGCTCGCCCCCGGGCAGGTCGACTGTCTGGCGGGAGCGCGGGAAATCACGGCGCTGCGGCCTACTTTCGATCAGCTCACCGAGCGGGTGCAGGGGATTTCCGCAGCGGCGGGGCGCAATGATCTGGCTGACATCAAGCAGCGGACCGAGGACGGGGTGCGGTTGGCGGGGGAGATCGTGGCCGGAGTCGATCGGAGTGTGGAAGGAATGCAGCCGTCCGTGGCTCGGGATGCGTTCGTGAGTGTTTCCGCGGCGGCGGGGCAGGTGCGGGATGCGCTGCAGGGGCTGGAGGGGGCGCTGGCCAATCCGGGACAGGCGGACCAGGTTTCGCGGGCGTTGAACGAGTCGTTCGACGGATTGAATCGTTCGATGGTGGTGATGACTGTGGCGTGTCCGATCGCGTTCGGGTCGCAGATCCGGACTGTGGAGGCTACGCCGTCGGGGTCGGCCACGCCTGCGCCGACTACGACGGGACGGTGATCGGGATGCGCGAGCGGTTGTCGGCGCGGGGGCTGGGGGTTTTCGCGTTCATCGTGGTCGTGGTGCTGGCCGTGGTGGGGTGGTCGGTGTGGGATGCCAAGCGGGACAGGGGGAGTGACACCGAGGCGGGGGAGACCGTGGCGGCGGGGCCGGCGCCGTTCGAAGCGGGGCGGTTGCGGTTCGGGGATCCGAACGCGCCGGGCACGCTGGTGGTGATCGAGGATTATCAGTGCCCGCTGTGCAAGAGCCTGAATGTGGTGTCCGGGGATGCCATCAATGCCGCGGTGACGGAGGGGAAGGCGGCGGTCGAGTACGACATCGTGGCCGTGCTGGATGGGGAGTCGACCACGGAGTACTCGTCGCGGGCCGCCAATGCCAGTGCGTGCGTGGCCGTGGCGGACAAGGAGAAGTGGCGGGCGTTCCGGGGGCTGGTCCTGCAGCGGCAGCAGCCCACGGGGAGCGCGGGGCTCGGTGACGCGGAGCTCGTCGAACTGGCCCGGCAGGCCGGAGTCGCCGATCCCGGACTGGACGCGTGCGTAACCTCCGGGCGGTACCGGGATTTCGTGGCAGCGCACACCAAAGTCGTTGTGGCGGGCGGGTTGTCGCGGGTGCCGGTGGTGCTCGCCAATGGCGCGGAGGTCATCAGCCCCACGCCGCAGGGGATTTCGGACGCGCTCGCCGGAAAGCGTTGAGGTTCAGCGCGGGCAGGCCACGGTCGACGAGACCGCGTCGATGACGCACTCGGGATGTGCGGCCGACCCGAAGCCCTGACTCACCAGGGCGTAGACCACGCGCAGGAATTCCCAGCCCGCCCACAGGAGCGCGCGCTCGGCGGATCCGGCGAGCAGCGACATGACATCCATGTGATCACCAGGGCTTCCCCGCTTGTGTTTGCTTGCCGCGGGCCAGATTCCACAGCAGTCCGCCGGCCTTCGCCGCCAGCGAGCCGCCCGCGCGCACGGATCGCATCTTCGACACCTGCCACAGTCCGATGAGCGCCGCGCCGCCGGCGGGGAGCAGCATGAGCGCGGCCACGATGCCGGTCGCCGCCCAGTGCGGCAACCAGATGTCGAGCACCTCCACCAGGAACCCGACGAAGTAGATCGTCCCGTAAATCGCTGCCACGAGCGCGAATCCGAGCAGCAGCACCGCGATCACGCCGCGTGCGAACTCGGCGAACAGGAAGGCCGCGAGCTTGCGCAGCCGGGGCGCCGCCCAGGCGGTGAACTGGTCGAGGAGGTAGCTCATGGTGCTGTCGAAGGCGCCGGTGCGCACCTCGACGGCCGTATCGTAGGACTGATTGCTGCTCGCCATGCACGATCCCTGTGGTTCGATCGCCGCGACCGCGTGCCGCGGGACTGTCGCATCGTAACACCATCGGCTACTGTGTCTGAGACAATCTGTACCGTGATCCACTCTGCCAGGGGGTATTCCATGAGTTCGGCTCCGCTGCTGCCGCGCCGCTGGACCACAGCCGACATCCCCGATCAGACCGGCAGGACGGCCGTGATCACCGGCGCCAACAGCGGCTTGGGGTTGCGCACCGCGGAAGCCCTGGCCGCCAAGGGCGCTCGCGTCCTGCTGGCCTGCCGCAATGAACTCAAGGCCGCCGCCGCGGTGGAGGCGGTGGCCGCGGCCGCCACCGGGCCGAAACCCGAAGTGCTGCCCCTGGATCTGGCCGATCTGACCTCGGTTCGTCGCGCCGCCGACCACATCGATCTGAGCGTCGGCGCGGTCGACCTGCTGGTGAACAATGCCGGGGTGATGGCCGTCCCGCGTTCGCGCACCGCCGACGGCTTCGACGCCCAGTTCGGCACCAATCATCTGGGTCACTTCGCCTTCACCGGCGCGATCCTGCCCGCCCTGCTGCGGGCGCCCGCCCCACGCGTGGTCACGGTCTCCTCGGTCGCCGCCTGGGGTGGCGTGGTCAATCCGCTGGACCCGAACTGGCGGAGGATGTACCTGCGCTGGCCCGCCTACTCCCAGTCGAAGCTGGCCAATCTGCTGTTCACGGCCGAGCTGCACCGCCGGGCGCAGGCGGCCGGCACCGCCCTCACCGCCGTCGCCGCGCACCCCGGCCTGTCGGCCACCCACCTCTACGATCTCGACGGCGAACGCGGCCTGGCCGCCACGCTCGCCGCCATTCCGCAGAAGATCCTGCTGACCTTCGCCCAGCCCGACAAGATGGGCGCTCTGCCGCAGCTGTACGCCGCGACCGTGCCCGGCCTGCCCGGAAACACCTATCTCGGACCGGCTTTCGAGGTGGCCGGCTATCCGCGCCGCACCCTGCGCAACCCGCTCGCCTACAGCCGCGCCTACGCCCGCTGGCTGTGGCAGCTGAGCGAGAAGCTCACCGGCGTGGTGTACGACTGGCCGAACTGATCCGACAGCCTCGCCGAATTTCACGGCGGCACAGGAACTTCCGTGCCTGTGGCGGGACACGGAAGCAGGTCGGCGGGGCCTCCTGAACCTGAGGGTGCGTTCTCGGGGCTCCGCCGCGC
Organism: Nocardia huaxiensis; assembly: GCF_013744875.1. Lineage (NCBI taxonomy): Bacteria > Bacillati > Actinomycetota > Actinomycetes > Mycobacteriales > Nocardiaceae > Nocardia > Nocardia huaxiensis. Next base: position 6,677,702 of record NZ_CP059399.1, on the reverse strand, counting down.
CCGTCATCGAAGCAGGGTCGCGGCGATGACCTCGGCCAGGTATTCCTGCCCGGCGACATTGGCGTGCAGGGGAACCGAGGCCGTGTCGGGTGTCGGGCCGTTGACCCAGTGCACACCGGCCGGCCGGCACATGTCGTGCCCGGTGATCCGGAAGTTGTCCGCGAACAGCGCCGCGTGTGCGCGGGCGGTCTCACGCAGCGCGTCGGTCAGCCGCTGCTGCCCGCCCTGGTCGGTGAAGCCGTAGCAGCCGCCGCCCTCCGGGAAGTACCGCAGATATGTGGTGAGCACGATGGTGGCGTGTGGCGCGCGAGCACGAATGCCGTCGAGGGCCGCGCCGACATTGCGCCGGACGGTGTCGAGCTGTGCCGCGTTGATCACATTGACGTTGAAGACGCCGACGTCGTTCGCCCCCAGCGTCAGGGTGACCAGATCGGTGCCGGGGGTGAGCGAGTCGAACTGCGCGGGATTGGGGCCCGCGTCCCGGCCGTACTGCGGCTCGGTCATATGGGTGGTCTTCGCACCGCTGCAACTGGCATCGATGAATTCGCCCACGCTGAGCATGCGGGCCAGGACCGATGGGTAATTGTCCTGGGCGCGAAGGCAATACGCCGGGCTGCCGGGTTGCAGGAGATCGCGGGAGCCGACCGAGGCCCCGGAGTCGCCCAGTGCGACGTACCGGTGAATCGCGGGGGTGTCCCCGGGGGTGGCCGACGCGGCGGCCGTGAGCGCCAGCCCCGCGGCGAGGGCCGCGAGTCCGGCCGTGTGCCGGAGCACGATTCCGGGCACGGGCAGCACCTCCGGTCGATCCGACAGCGAGTGTCCTTCCCGCCATTGTCGTTGCTGCGGTCGCCTGCGGAAAGGCCCGGGAGTGGCTGCTCCCGGGCCTTTCGAGGTGGAGGCGGCCCGCCCGTCCGGCACAACAGTGGGCACGTGCCGGGCAACAGGAGGGTTGTGGACGGGCCACCTCGAGCCGGGAATCGGAGCCGGTGGGGTACACATCGGATCCGAATCCCGGCGCTCTCAGCCTAAATTGTCTCAGACAATTAGGCAAGATGGTGAATCAGGAAGCGCTGGAAAGGATTTCGCGCACCTGCTCGGAACGGAAGAACGGCTCGATGCGCCGGCGGGCGAGCCCGGCCAGGATGCCGTCCTGCTTGGCCGCCTCGATGACGGCCGGTGCGTAGCGGCAGAATTCGTCGCGCAGGAATTCGGGGCTGATGCCGACCTCCTTGACCAGTCCGGCCACCGTGTAGTCCCCATAATGGTCGAGCAGGATCGACACCACGTCATTGACGAGATCCGCCAGATACTCCGGATTCTTGACAGTTGTCGCCAGATCGAACACGGCCGCGATGAGCGCCCGCAATTCCTCGAGTTCGATGAATTCGCGCAGATCGCTGACGGGTTCATTGGCGAACAGGTCGTAGACCTCCATGGCGGCGTCGGTGACCGGCGTTTCCTTGATGACGGTCAGGATGGCGTGGTTGGTGCGCCGCACCGCGAACTGCGCCGCCGCCGCGGTGGCTTCGCCCAGCCGTTCGCCGAAGGCCTTGTCACCGGCGGTGAGCACCTTCCCGACGGTCCGATCACCCAGGGAAAGCGCGGATTTCATGAGCGGATACTTCTCGGCCCGGGTGCGCACCGCCTCACCCGCGCCGGACATGATGCGATTGACGAAGGTGGCCGCCACGGTCCCCAGCATCGGGCTCTCGGCGAACCGATCCAGCCCGCGTTCGAACATGAGATGCATGCCGGCGATGGTGGCGATGAGCTTCTCGACCCCATCGCGGTCCACCACGTCGCCGAGGCGGAATTTGTCGTTGGCGGCGAGGTCGTAGATCGCATCGGCGATGGCCTCGAAGAAATGCCGATTGAGCGTGCTGCTGTTGAGCAGGTCGATAATGGCCAGCACGCTGCCCTGAATCGTTTCCCGGTCCAGGATGTCGGACACTCTCAGCGCCTCTTCGATCTCGAAGATGTCGCGCAGAATCGAATCCGCGTGCGCCACCAGGTTTTCTCCGGTGATCTGTTCGACGAAGTAGTCCACGCTCGCGTCGGTCAGTTTCTCGATGACGGCGTCCACGTCGATTCCATTGCCGGCCAGTCGGTTTGACATCAGAACTCTCCCCATTCTGCTTGGTGAGAAGATTGTCTCAGACACTGAATGATCCTGCACTATGAGGTGTCTCGCCTACCGCGGCGTGGCCTGATCGCGCTGCTCGCGGATCTTGGCTTGGCGGCCGTCGATATCGGCCTGCTGCTCGGCGGTGAGCGGCCAGAGCTGATAGCTGATCACCACCTGCTCGGCCCCGCAGTCGCGGGTGAGCCGCAGGGTCGACCCGCCGCCGACGCGAAAGCCGGGCTCGTTGAACACGATCTGACGCCCGAAGTCCAGCGGCGTGCTGCACACATACATCAGATCCACCGTGCCGGCTCCGGAATCCCGGTTGTGGCAGCTGACTTCGAGCCGGGATTCCTCGGTGTAGGAGTCCGCGCAGGTGATCAGCAGTGGCGGCGCGGCCTCCGCGCGGGGCAGCAGGTTCGGTGTGCCGGCGAGCAATACGCCCGCCGCGAGTGCGAGGGCTCTCATGCCGGAATCTCCTCCGCGACGGTGTTTTTCGGCGCTTCGTCCCGGGTCTCGTACTCGGCCAGCCCGATGCGCCGGTGCAGCCGCTTGGCCCAGCCCGGCGCCCACCAGCAGGCGTCGCCCAGCAGCTTCATGACGGCGGGCACCAGCAGCATGCGAATGATGGTGGCGTCCAGGATGAGTGCCACGATCATGCCGTAGGCGATGTACTTCATGAGCACGATCTCCGACAGCCCGAACGACCCGGTCACCACGATCAGCACCAGCGCCGCCGCGGTGATGATGCCGCCGGTGTGCGCGGTGCCGTATCGAATGGCTTCCGGTGTGGCGGCGCCCTTCTCGCGGGCCTCGGCCATGCGTGACATGAGGAAGATCTCGTAGTCGGTGGACAGCCCGAAGATGATCGCGATCATGATCACCAGAATCGGCACGAACAGCGGCTGCGGCGTGAAGTCCAGCAGCCGCGCCCCGTGCCCGTCGTAGAAGACGTAGGTCAGGAAGCCCAGGGTGGCCGTGAGGCTCAGGAAGCTCACGAAGATCGCCTTGATCGGCAGCACGAACGAGCCGAACGCCAGGAACATCATCACGAACGAGGCGAGCACGAGGATCGCCAGCAGCATGGGCATGCGGTCGACCAGCCCGTCGAGAGTGTCGCGCCCGAGCGCCGGCATGCCGGTGACATACAGCCGCACCCCCTCCGGCGGCTGGATGGTGCGCAGCGTCCCGATGATGGCGTCGGTGTCCGCGCCCTCCTTCAGTCCGGCGGTGAACACCCGGACGTTCGCGCCCTCCCGGGCCACGCCATTGGAGAAGGGTTTCTTGAATTCCCCGGTGAGGCCGTCGGCGACGGCCTTGCTCGCCGTGTCGGCGATGACATTGGCGGTGGCCCGGTCCGCGCCGTCGATGACCAGCTTGAGCGGGAAGACCCGTTCGGTGGGGAAGGCGGCGTCGAAATCCTGCTGCGCCGTTCGAGTTTCATTGTTGGGCGGCAGATACTTCTCGGTCATGTCGGTGCCCCATTCGACCTGGAAGAACGGGATCAGCAATCCGCCCAGCACCGCGATGATCGGCACCGCCAGCAGCGCGGGCCGCTGCATCGACCACAGCGACAGCCGCGACCAGAACGACGCGTCGATCTGCGCGGTGGTCCTGGTCCGGTTGAACGCCCGGAATCCGAAGGCGTCCACGCGTTTTCCGAGCACCCCCAGCATGGCCGGCAGCACCGTGATGGACAGCACCGCCGCCAGCACAACGGCGACCAGCGCCGCCGTGGCCGCCGAGCGCAGGAACACCATCGGGAAGATGAGCGCCCCGGCCACGCACACTACGATGATGGTGGCGGAGAACGCGATCGTCCGCCCGGCCGTCGAAACCGTGGTCCGCACCGCGTCTTCCACGCTCGCGCCCTCGGCGATCTCCTCCCGGAACCGGCTCACCATGAACAGCCCGTAGTCGATGGCCAGCCCCAGCCCGATGAGCGAAAGCACCGCGTCGGCAATGGTGTTCACGGGCATGAACCCGGTGAACAGATTCATGACCCCCCACGCGCCCGCGATGGTGAGCCCGCCGATGATCATCGGCAGCGATGCTGCGATAACGCCGCCGAAGACGAAGAACAGCACGATCGCCACCAGCGGCAGCGCGATCAGGTGCATGCGCTCGACATCGTGCTGCATGGTGAGCCCGACCTCGTCGGACACCGGAACCCGCCCGGCGACCTGCACATCCAGCCCCGGTATGCCGAGCTTGTCGTGGATCTGGCGGTAGAACTCGACGCTGTCCTGGTCCCCGTCGCCCTGCAGGCCGATGCTGATGAACGCCTGGTCCGCGTCCTTGGTGAGGAAGCGCGCCTTGCCCAGACTGCCGTTCCAGTACCCGCTCACATCCTTGATCTGCGTGCGGTATTCGGTGAGCAGCCGCTGGGTGAGCGCGCTGCCCGCGGTGTCGAATTCCGCGTCGGTGATGTGTTTGCCCGGCGGGGCGGTGTAGAGCGCGATGACGTCGCCGTCGAAATCCCGCCCGAAGACGTCATCGGCGAGTTCGGTGCCGAGCACCGATTCGCTCGTCTCGTCGAAGTACCCCTTGGCGGTGAGCCGGTCCTGATAACCCAGCCCGTAGGCCCCCGAAACCCCCATCACCACAACGAATCCCACGATGACCGCGTATCGCGCGCGATACACCCACCGCCCCAGCCAGTGAAACACGATCGGACCTCCCCTTGTTGCGGTCTATTCCCCGATTACGAGCACGCCGGCGACTTGTAGTCGGTCTGGGCCAGCAGACCGCAGATGTCGGCGGAGGTGATCTTCCATTCCCCGTTGGCCGCAACGAGATTCAGCGGCGCCGAGCGCCGGTTCCCATTGCCGTCCTTGTCCAGCCAGAACTCGGCCTCGAGCGTGTCCCCGTTGAGCACAACCGAATTCGGTACGACACCGAAGGTCGCATTGGGGTTCTCGTTCATGGCCTTCACCAGGGAGGGCAGATCCGAGCGGAACTTCTCGCCGTTCTGCACCACGGCCAGCCGCTGATCGTCGGAGACCTCCTTCTTGCCGAAGAGGTTCTGCAGCTTCTGATCGAGCTGCTCGGCGGTCAGCGGATCGGGTAGCTTGCCATTTGCCATGGTGGTCGCCGCGGTTGTGGTGGGGGCCACAGTGATGACGGAGTCCGGATTACGGACATTGCTGCCGCCGCACGCTGTCAGTGTCAGGGACAGTGCTACGCCGGTCGCTGCCAGCAGAAAAGCATTCTTATGCTGGATGTTCACTCGTGTCCTCCTGTGAGCTCGATCGCAGTTCGCGGTTGTAAATGCGCTGCGCCCCAGTATGCTAACCACTGTCCCAGTCAGCTGGACAAGATTGACAAAGCAGGAGGGGCCGGTGGTGAGGTTGGGAAACCCCCGGGCAACGGTGACGGCATACGCGGCGGCGGTGGGAATCTCGGCGCTCATGATCGGCGGGGGAGCCGGTCTGGCGACGTACTTCCGCACCCATCAGGGCACGCCGCCGCCGATCATCGTCGTCGCCGAGGCGCCACCCGCGCCGCCGACGACAATCGTGCCCACCACCCGGTCGGCGACCACCACCGTGAAAGTCGTTGTGCCACCGGAACAGATCCCGCCGCAGCTGCCCGATGCCGCCGCCTACACCGGCGCGCCGGTCACCGGCCGGCCGGACTTCGTGAACGTCATGGCGAACGACTACGGCTGGTTCGGCGGTGACGGCGCCTCGGCGCGCTGCGACGAGTGGCACCGCGCCACGGTGATCGGGTCCACGGCGCAGACGCTGTTCGTCGTGTGCGGCAGCTATTTCAAGGCGTACGACCTGGTCTCGGGCACCCCGCTGCGCACCGGCGTCGCCGGCGGCGGCGGACGCTGGTCCGGCGCGGGTGCCGGACTCGCCATCCAGCTGACGGAATCCGCCCTGACGATTGTCCGGGACGGCGGGGATCCTGCGGTGCAGGCCGTAGTCGAATGGTGGACGCCCTAATCATCGATTGGCTTACGGAAACCGGGGACAATGCCGTCCTCATTTGGGTAGATTGTCTCAGACGCTGCTAGGGGAGGTATGCAATGCACATGTGTGGCGTCCGGAAAGGGCTGACATGGATGCGATAGCGGTCGAGGACGGTCGACCGGATATCGACGACGAACTCGCGGCCCCGCGCCGGCAGTTTCCGCCCATCCTGCGGCCGATCGTGGCCCTGGTGTCGTGGGCGTGGAATACGCTGCTCGGCTCGATCGGCACCTTCGGGCGACTCGTGCTGCTCGCCGTGGACTCCGGCTACGGGCTGGTGCGCGATATCGCGAAGCTGAATCACCCTTGGCGCGAAACACTTTCGCAGGCCTGGTTCATGATGAGCGTGTCCGGCTGGCCGGCGATCCTCATCTCGGTGCCGCTGGGCGCGATCATCCAGCTGCAGGCCGGTTCACTGGCCGCCCAGGTGGGCGCGACCTCGCAGGCCGGCGCCGCGGGCGGGCTGGGCGTGATTCGCCAAGCGGCGCCCATGGTTTCGGGCATTCTCATGGGTGGCGCGGTGGGCGCGGCGGTGGCCGCGGACCTGGGCGCCCGCAAGATCCGCGAGGAAATCGACGCCATCCGCACGCTGGGCATCAATCCGAATCATCGCCTGGTGGCGCCGCGCTTGGCGGCCATGTTCATCGTGGGTCCGCTCATGTGCGTGCTCGTCGTCTTCGTCGGCATGTCGACGATCTACGCCATGACGCTCATTCAGGGCGGGGTGCCGGGGGCCTTCTTCAATTCCTTCGCCGCGTTCGCCAGCACCAGCGATCTCATTATCGCGATCGTCAAGACCACGATTTTCGGACTGCTGGTGGTATTGGTCGCCAGCCAGCGCGGATTCGAGGCTTCCGGCGGTCCCAAAGGCGTGGCCGATTGCGTGAACGCCACCGTCGTGCTGGGCGTCATGACCACCTTCGCCGCGAATGTGCTCATCACCCAGCTGCTGACGATCTGGTTCCCGGACAGTATGGGGTTCTGAATGGTAGTGCCATCCAAATACCGGGCGCTGGGGGAACGTTCGATCCAGCGGGCCGGTAACAGCATCGTGCCCCTGGTGGCGCTCGGTCATCAATTCGCTTTCGCCTATCACGTATTGCGTGCCGTGCCACGCACGCTGCATCGTTATCGTCGCCAGATCGGTGTCGTCTTCATGGATATCGGCTGGGGCAACGGCCGGGTCATCGTGGGCGGCGGCACCGTCGGTGTGGTGGTGTTCATGGGTCTCATGACCGGCGCCATGATCGGCATCGAAGCCTTCCGGCTGCTGGACATGCTGGGCATGGGGCCGCTCACCGGATTCCTGTCGTCCTTCGCCAATACCCGCGAACTGGCCCCGCTCATCGCGGCCATCGCCTTCGCCGCGCAGGCCGGCTGCCGCATCACCGCGGAGGTGGGCGCGATGCGCATCTCGGAGGAGATCGACGCGCTGGAAGCCACTGCGGTGGAACCGATTCCGTTCGTGGTGACCACGCGCGTGATCGCCGGTGTGCTGATCGTGATCCCGGTCTACCTGGCCTCACTGGCGTGCAGCTATTTCGCGACCGCCTTCTTCATCAAGGTGGTGCACGGTCAGGCCGGGGGCACCTACGACCATTACTTCCAGGCCTTCCTGAATCCGGCGGACATCTTCCGTTCGCTGTTCAAGGCCATCGTCTTCGTGGTCGTGGTGATTCTGGTGCACTCCTACTACGGCTTCTACGCCTCGGGCGGGCCGGAGGGCGTGGGGGTCGCCTCCGGTCGTGCCATTCGCGCCAGCCTGGTGCTGATCATCATTCTGGATCTGACGCTGACCACCGCGCTGTGGGGGATGTTCGTCAGCGATATTCGAATAACGGGATAGCGCATGGGAATAGCCAGATTTCAAGCCATCAACGGGCGCGGTCCCAAACCGTGGCAGCTGCTGCTGACCGGCCTTGTCGGCGGCGCGGTGCTGCTGGTGGTCTCAATGCTGTTCGCCACCTACGTCAAGGGCGGCTTCTCACCGAAGTTCACCATCAATATCGAGGCCGAACAGGTCGGTGAGGGCGTCGTCGAGGGCGCGGACGTCAAGATGGACGGATTGCGCATCGGTTCGATCTCCAGGATCGAAACCCAGGGCGCGGAAAAGCAATTGCTCCAGATCAAGGTGGAGCCCGAGGCCGCGAAATTCCTCGCCGACAATATGCAGGCGCGGTTCATCTCGTCGAACACTTTGGGCATCACCGCCGTCGAACTGTTCTATCTGGGTCCGCGCGGCAATCGGCTCAGCGACGGCGCCACCGTCACTCTGCCCAAGGACGCCAAGACGGTCACCGTCACCTCGGTGATCCGCATGGTCGGCGATCAGCTGGCCAAGATCGACACCGGTCCGGCCGCGCGCATCGGTGCGGTGCTCTCCTTCGAGGGCAGCGCCGAGGGTATCGGCAAGATGATCGGCACCGCCATCGACATCGGCCGCATGAAGGTCGGCGACGACATTCTGGTGGGCCTGGATCCCCGGCCGGGAATCCAGGAGGGCGCGCGGCTGAGCGAGGACGCGAAGTCCTTCGCGCGCAGCGCACTCGAGGTCTTCCGCGCGCAGTCGGCGCGCATCGCCTTCCTCACCGAGCGGCACGACGATCTGGAAGCCATCGTGACCCTCATCGGGCAGGTGATCGGCGACGCGCTCGGCATCGTGCCGCAACCGGGCTTCACCCAGTTCATCGACGCGGTGCTGAGCATTCTGCACCCGATCAGCGGCGCGGCCGGCGGCCTCACCAGTTTCTACACCCGGCTGCCGCAGTTGCTCGGCCAGGTCGACAAAGCCTTCGTCACCAATCCCGATGGGACGGTCTCACTTCAGGTGCAACTCTTGCTCGCGGGCCTGCCCTATCTGGCCGGTGACCCGAAAGTCGTTGCGGCAGGGGCGCAGACGGCGCCGCCGGGAACGCCGCTGCTGTCGAATCTGCCGCAGATTCCCGGATTGACCATTCCCAGTGGGCTTTTCGGCACTCAGGGAGGGCAGCGATGAAATCGGTTCGTTCCGCGGCGATCCGGCTCAGCGTCGTCGCCGTCGTCATCATGGTCATGGGCGCGATGATCTGGACCGCTCTGCAGACCCCGGTCAAGGAACAGGTCCGCGGCTATGCCGCGCACATCACCGACGTGTCGGGCCTCAAGAAGGGCTCCGACGTCCGCATGGCCGGCGTCCAGGTCGGCAAGGTCACCAATATCCAGCTCGACGGGTCGGTGGCCTACGTGGAATTCAGTGTGGCCGAAGGCCAGGAGGTCTATGACAACACCGAGGTGTCGGTGCTGTTCGCCTCGCTCATAGGCGACCGGTATCTGGCGCTGCAGCAGAAAGTGGCCCCCGGCAACAAGATTCCGGCCGGCACCACCATTCCCATCACCCGCACCCACGGATCCTTCGACATCTCCGAGCTTTTCGACGCCATCCGGCCCATCTTCGAGACCCTGTCCTCCGGTTCGGTGGACAAGTTCCTGGAGAACCTGCTGCTGGTGGTCTCCGGCGACGGGCGCGGTCTGGGCCCGGTCATGGACGGCCTGAACCAGGTGATCGCGGTGGCCGCCAAGCAGGAACCGGTGGTGGCGCTGCTGGCCGACAACTTCTCCAGCCTGCTCACCCGGTTCGAGGGCCAGTCGCCCAAGATCGACGCCATGATCGATCAGCTGCTCGATCTGGTCGACGCGCTCTACGGCAAGCTCGACACCCTGAAAAAGCTGATAGACGAAGCGATTCCGGGTATGGGCGCCTTCCAGCCGCTGTTCGATCGGCTGGCCGGCATCTACTACGACAACTTCCCGGGTATGGAACGGCTGTACAACTCGCTGCTCGGCGAGGACATGGTCACCTTCATCCGTCAGACGCTCGCGGCGGTGCCCATGGCCATGCAGGCGGTCAACAGCCTCACCCTCGAACCCAAGGCGGGGGAGCGGTGGAGCTGCCTGAGCGGACTGCCGATTCCGACCACGATTCTCATGGGCGTCGAGCGAATGGGGGAATGCCGATGACCACGTCCACCCTGGAGCGCAAGCCGACCGCGCTGCCACGAATCAGGCTGCCGCGCTTGACGGTTCGCAGTGCCGACGCGCAGCGGCGCTTCGAATTCCGGATCGGCATCGCGGCCATCCTGGTGACGGTGGCCGCGCTGGTCGCCGCCGTCGGCGCCTTCGTGATTCCCTTCGGCGAGACCGTCTATCGCGCCGAATTCGCCACCTCCGGTGACGTCCGCGTCGGCGACGACGTGCGGGTCGCGGGCATCTCGCTGGGCAAGGTGCGCAGCGTGACCCTGGTCGGCGATCACGCCGAAATCGCCTTCGGCCTCGACAGCGCCGTGCATGTGGGCATCGACTCGCGGGTGGTGGTGAAACTGCTGACCCCGATCGGCGGCCGCTACCTGTCGGTGGAACCCGCCGGGCCGGATACCGCTGCGGGCCGGGTGATTCCGCGCGAGCGCACCAAGACGCCCTACGACCTGGGCGCCGTCCTCGAGGCGACGACGCCGTCGCTGGCCGCCCTGGACGCGGGCAAGCTGCGCGAGACCATCGCCAAACTGGCCGGCGCGTTCGAGGAACAGCCCGACGCGCTCAATGGCATCCTCACCGGCGTCAACAGCCTGTCGGCGGTGGTGGCACAGCGGCGCGACGAATTCGCCCGCGCGCTCGACGTCGCCAAGGAATACCTGGAAACGCTGGTGAACAAGCTGGATCGGCTGCAGCTGGCCGGCAATCACGTGCTCGACATCTACCGCATCGTCGCCGCGAACCGGGACGGGCTGGCCACCATGGTCGGCCAGATCCGCCGCTTCTTCGACTATCTGACACCGATCTTCCGCTTCGCCGACGAACAGCTCGGCCCGGCGCTGGAACCGCTCTACGACACCATCGACAAATCGGTGGCCGAGCTGGTGAGCAACAAGGACGCCCTCGCGAGCATGAGCACCAACCTGCGGCAGCTGCTCGAATGGTTCGCCCGCAACTCCGACAACCCCTACGTCACCGTCGATCATTCGGGGGCCATCGTCACCGACACCCCGCTGTGCCCGCAGGGAAAGGCCGGGTGCTGAGCGATGCGAAATCTCTTGCGCGCCTTCCGCGGATCGGTTCTCCCGCACAGCCGCGGCGGTCGGCTCCGGGCCATGGTCGCGGTGATCGCGGTGGTGATGGCGACCGTCGTCGGCCTCACCGGCAAGCAGTACTACGACAGCAACAACGTCCCCATCGCCGTGTGCGCCGAATTCCGTGACGCCGTCGGTCTTTACAAGGGCAACAAGGTCACCATGCTGGGCATCCAGATCGGCAATATCGTCGATATCGAGCCGCGCGCCGACGGTGTGGTGGTGCGCATGGAGGTGGACCGCAAGGTGCGCCTGCCGCAAAAGCTCGGTGCGGTCACCATCGCCAATTCCATTGTCACCGACCGGCGAGTCGAGCTCGGCCCGGCGTTCACCGGTGGCGGCACCTTCGACTATCGCAGCTGTATTCCCCGCGACCGCACCAAGACTCCGGTCGGCTTCACCGAGGCCATGCGCGCGGTGGCGCAGCTGTCGGAGGACGTGACCGGCAAGGCGCACGACGCGCCGCTGCAGGAGAAGGAGCCGAATGTGCTCGGCGACTCGCTGCAGCGCATCGCCCAGCAGGTGCACGACAATGCGGTGCCGCTCAATGGCGCGGTGCGCAATCTGTCCGACATTCTCGGGGATTCGGCCTCCGGCGCGAACTACATTCTGGGCGCGGTGCTCAAGGAGTTCCGCAAGATCAGCCAGAACCTGGACCAGGGGATCAGCGACGGCGACTTCCTGCTCGACGCGGTCACCGACGCGCTGAACATCGTCAATCGCATCGGACCGGATCTGATCGCCATCATCGGCGACATCGCGGTGTGGGTGCCGCCGCTGGCCAATCTGCTCATCTACAAGTGGGGCCGGCTGATCATGCTCGGCCTGGACGGATTCATGCCGGTGCTGTTCCAGATCCTCGATCACACCGGCAATGCCGTGGACTTCCTGGAGAGCGTGCCGGAGGGCGTACAGGGCGCGCTGCGCCTGTTCGACCAGAACCTCGGCGCGGGCCGGCTGCAGTACGTGCCGCCGAGCTTCCGCATCGATCCGGCGCTGGCGCGGGATGTGTGCTCGATGGCCAAACCCTGGTTCCCGCAATGTGATCGGAACTTCGCCGACGGCGAGACGGTGGATCTGGGCCTGGTGCAGCTGATGCTGTCGGCAGCCGGTGGGAGGTGAACATCATGCGTGGAAAACGTTGGCGGATAGCAGTTCTCGGTGTCGTGACGGTGTCGTCGGTGACGGGCTGCGCGGTGCGGCCGCTGGACATGCCGCTGCCGGGCACCCGCTACGGCAAACCGACCTATCAGGTGCGGGTGGAATTCGGCAATGTGCTGTCGCTGCCGTTGAAGACCAAGGTCGAACTCAATGGCGCGCAGGTGGGCATCGTCGAATCGGTGAGCGTGCGGCCCCGGCCGGACGCGAACGTGCCGGGCCTGCCCGCCGATCAGTACCAGCCGTACTACCAGCCCACCGCGGTGTTGGCCATCGACTCGGCGGTGAAGCTGCCGGTCGAGACCAGGGTGGAGATGGCGCAGCAGACGCTGTTCGGCGACACCTTCGTGAAACTCACGCTCCCGCAAGGGGGTTCGGGGCGGATGCTGGGGCAGGGCGGGGTCATCCCGATCACCCAGACCAAACCGGCCAGCACCGTCGAGCAGTACATGACGGCCGTGGTCGGCTGGGTCACCGGCGGCAACATCCCGTTCGTGCAGAGCTTCGTCTCCAGCGTCAACCAGGCGTTCCCGGCCGACTCCGGCGACTTCCGGGAATTCATGTCCAAGCTGACGGTGACCATCGAACGGATGGGCACCCAGACCGGTGAACTGAGCGCCATCCTCAACAACGCCACCGCCGCGCTGGAGACCTTCCGGCAGGCCGAGGACGTGTGGCGGTTCGTCTTCGACCAGGCTCCGGTCCTGCTGGACGTCGTCCAGAAAGTACTGCCGGACATCCTGTACTTCGTCGACGAGATCCGCGGGCTGGCCGGTTACGCCGGTCAGGTGCTGATCGACACCAGCGATCCGAAGGTCGGCAAGCGCGTCACCATGATCAACCGGTTCCTCGATGTGTGGACCCCGCTCGCGCAGGCCCTCATCGCCACACCCGACGAGGTGCCGCGCACGCTGGAAGCGGTGAACGCGCTGCTGTCCAACAAGATCGTGCCGTTCCTGTCGGCGCGCGGGCTGCCCTCCTTCGCGCTCAGCGAGGTGGTGCCGCAGACCCCGGCCTCGGCGCTGACCGGTGATCCGGAAGCGGACGCGCGCATCACCGCCGCCAATGAACAAGCCTTCCGCGACCGGGTGAATCCGGTCCTGAAACTGGTGGGGTTGATGCGATGACCCGCAAGATCATGGCCTCCGGGCTGGCGATGGTGCTCATGGCACTGGCCGCCACCGCCTACCTCACCTACGGGGTGTTCGACTTCAAACCCGGGCAGGGCACCTACAAACTCAGTGTGCTGCTGCCCAATTCGGGTGGGCTGATGCAGACCTCGCCGGTGACGCTGAACGGGCTGCAGGTGGGGAAGGTGCGGCTGCTGGAGAAATCCGAGGGCGGCATTCTGGCCGGTCTCGAAGTGGACGACAGCTACCGGATTCCCCTCGACGCCGAGGTGACCGTGGCCAACCTGTCCGCGGTGGGGGAGCAGTACATCAATTTCGCGCCGAAATCGGCTGTGGGACCGTACTTCGGCGACGGCGCGGTGGTCCCGGCCGCGCAGGTGGTGCAGCCGCTGTCCATCGCGCGCGCCCTCGGCGGCATCCAGGGCGTGATGGCGCAGATCAATCCCGATGCCATCAACCAGATTCTGGCCGGCGCCGATATCGCCATCCAGGATGTGGGACCCAGCATCGAGAAGCTGGTCAACTCCGGCAGCATGTTCGCCACCACACTGCGGCAGAACCGCGAACTGATTCAAAGACTTGTGCAATTCCTCGGCGGCGCGGCCGGTGAATCCACCGGCGAGAAGCTGGTGCTGCTGCGCTCGAGCGCGGAGCGGCTGGGCCGCACCCTGCTGCCGGAACTGCCGGTGCTGCTGGATCAGCTCATCTCCATCACCGAGGAAAGCGGTGGGACACAGGTGATTCCGTTCATTCCGCTGGGGCAGCGGTTGATGCGGTACCTGACGCAGCTGTTCGGCAGCCTCGGCCCCGCCGCCGAGGTGATCCGGCCCTATCTGCTGGATCCGCTGGAGAACAGCTACGTCGATCTCGGCAAGACCATGGACGGGCTGCTGGCGGCCTTCCCGGACGGGAAGGGCTTCCGGCTGCTGGTCGACATACCGCACTGAGCACACGGGGTACAGGGGTACATCAATGAAGACACGCTGGAAAGAATGGAGCGACAACGGAATTCCGATTCCGCTGTTGGGTTTGGCCGCCGCCCTGCTGGTGGTGGCGACCGTGGTGGGGATGATGACATATCGCAACTGGGAGCTGTCCGATCGCAATGACGATCTGACCGCGACGCTGGCCGATATGCGGCGCAAGGAAGCCGATTGCACGGCGGCCATCAAAGCGGGCACCGATTTCCTGCTGGCCTCCAACAACTTCGACTATCGCAAGCCGGAGGAGTGGACGCAGAAAATGGCCGCGCTGACCTCCGGGCCGGTGCACGACTATTTCGCCGATTCGAAAGTGGCCGACGCCAATACGCAATTGATCACGGCGGGCAAGCTGCAGAAATCGGCCACCGTGGCGGACGCCGCCTGCGCGGTGCAGACCGAGAGCGCCGTCCGGGTGACCGCGCAGATCGACGAGAAGACCCAGAACTTCCAGACACCCGACCCGGTGCAGACCACCTCGGCGGTCTGGGTGCAGGTGAGCAAGGTCGACGGCGCGTGGAAGACCACCGACTCCGGCCGCGGCGACCAGGCCCTCAGCAGCGAGTCGATCATCAACCCGTCGACCTCCGCCGCCACCACCGTCCCCGACCAGCCGCGCTAGGAGCCGTTGACCATGAGTACGACAGATACGAAAACGGCTGCCGCACAGGACGATGCCGAGGGCGTCGTCGAGACGGTGAAGGCACAGGCAGCCGAGCCCGTCGCGGATCAGACGGAGGTCGCGGACCAGGCCGAGGGCGCGGACCAGCCCGAGGTGGGGAAGGGCGAGGTCGCGACGAAGGCCGCGGTCGCGGACCAGGCTGGGGGCGCGAAGAAGGGCGGGGTCGCGAAGAAGGGCGGGGTCGCGAAGAAGGGCGGCGCGCGGCAGTCTGCGCTGTCAGCGGGGCGGCGACGGCCGCGTTCCTGGCGTGAGCGGGAGGTACCGCTTACCAGGCCGCGCATGCTCGTCGCCGCGCTAGCGGCGGCCCTGCTGGTCGGTGGAAGTGGGTCCGTCTGTGCGTATTTCGCGATCCAGCGTGGCAATGCCGCCGAGACGGTGGCCGCCGCCGATACGCGGCAGACAGATCGGGACGCCGCGGCGAAGGCTGCCTCGGAATTCCTCACCACCATGTTCACCGTGAACGACGGCAGCCTGACCCGCTGGGACACCGCGGTGCTGGCCACCACCAGCGACAGCATGCACGAGCAGCTGGCGCAGTGGCGGACCGTGCTGGAGAAGCTGGTCGATGCCAATGTCGAGATGAGCAGCGTGGTCAAGGAGATCGGCCCGGTGTCGCAGGAAGGTGACGCGGTCACCCTGCTGGCGGTCATCGAATCCACCGGCAGCACCGATCCCGCTGCCGCACAACCGGGTGTCTCCAACAGCGCCGCGCTGATCGATATGCGGCGGATCGACGGTGTGTGGAAGGTGCAGGGCTACGGGCCCGCGGGCGGTATGCCGGCCGTGCCCGCGACCCCGGCCGCACCCGGCACCGACGCGCCCGCCACCACCGCGCCCGCCCCCGACGCGCCCCGCTGACCGAAGGTTCGAAAATCCCATGATCGATATCAATGAAACCGTCCGCACGGTCCGCATGCCGGTAGTGGTGGCCGCGGTGACCCTGGCCGCACTGCTCGCCCTCGGACTCTTCATCGCCGCCGGCTATTTCGCTTCCGAGCGAAGCGATCTCGCGTCGACGGCTACCGCCCGGCAGGCCACCACCGCCGACCACGATGCCGCCCTGAAGGCAGGTTCGGAATTCCTGGCGGTCGCCTATACCGTCGACGCCGTCAACGACAAGGGCATGTCGAAATGGAACACCGCCATGACCGCCGCCACCACCGACACCCTCAAAGAGCAAGTGCGCGACACGAAAGCGATGCTGAGCCTGCTCACCGAGGCCGGCGCCAGTATGACCGGCACGGTCGGCGAGGCGGCCGTGGTGAGCCAGAACGACACGCTGATCCGCATGATCGCGGTGGTGCAGCTGACCGGCAAGGCCCCTGAACAGGTCGAGCCGACCACCGGGTCCGTCACCGAATACGTCGACCTCATGAAGATCGACGGAACGTGGAAAGTGTTCGGGTACAAGGACATCACCGCCAAGACCGGGGCCGGTGACACCGCCGCGGGCCTGCCCGGCCTGCCCGCCACACAGCCCGCGAAATGAGCCGGAATGCTGATCGCGGCCACGGCACGGCGGTGGCCGCGATATCCGGGTAGGCTCGCGGAACGATAGTCGTGCAGAGCATTTCGAAAGTTCGCGGGACAACGGCGTTCGGCGTCACTGTGAGAACAAGGAACACGACCGTGGTGAATTCCCTGACGCCCCTGCAGATACTGACCGAACTCGAACCCGTCGCCGAGCAGAATCTGAACCGGCACCTATCCATGGCCAAGGAATGGCATCCGCACGATTACGTGCCGTGGGATCGCGGCCGCAATTTCGCCGCGATGGGTGGAATCGACTGGGAGCCCGCGCAATCGGAGCTGTCCGAGGTGGCCAAGGCGGCGCTGGTCACCAATCTGCTCACCGAGGACAATCTGCCCTCCTATCACCGGCTCATCTCCGATTCGTTCACCCGCGACGGCGCCTGGCGGGCGTGGGTGGACCGGTGGACGGCCGAGGAGAACCGGCACGGCATCGTGCTGCGCGACTACCTGGTGGTCACCCGCGGCGTGGATCCGGTCGCCCTCGAGCAGGCGCGCATGATCTGCATGTCGCAAGGTGTCGACAATGCCACCGGCACCGGCGACAACAGCGTCCTGCACGGCGTCGCCTACGTGACCTTCCAGGAACTGGCCACCCGCGTCAGCCATCGCAATACCGGCCGGGTCTGCGACGAACCGATCGCCGACCGCATCCTGCAGCGTGTGGCCGCCGACGAGAACCTGCACATGGTCTTCTACCGCAACCTCTGCGGCGCGGCCCTGAACCTGGTGCCCGACGACGCCCTCGACGCCATCACGCAGGTGCTGCGCAACTTCCGCATGCCCGGCGCCGGCATGCCCGACTTCCGCCGCAACAGCGTGCTCATCGCCAAACACGGCATCTACGATCTGCGCCAGCACCTCGACGAGGTCGTACTGCCGGTGCTGCGCAAATGGAACATCTTCGACCGCAACGACTTCGGCCCGCGCGGCGAGCGCATTCGCGACGACCTGGCCACCTTCCTCGACAAACTCGGCAAGGACGTCATCCGCTTCGAGGAGCACCGCGACCGCGCCCTGGCCCGAGACGCCGCGCGCCGCGAACGCGAATCGGCCTGAGCCCGTATCACCGGATTGTGGACAACTCCCTGTTCGTCCACAGATACGCCGCGCACCCAGCGCGCGTGCCCCGCCACAACTAGGGTGGGCACAGAAGAAGGGGGAACCACCATGGGGGACATGCTGCGGGCCGACATCGAGGCCCTGCGCACACTGGCCACGGGCCTGCGCGCCCAATCCGGCGCCATCAACGGAATAGACCCGGTAGACCTCATAGCCCAAGCAGGCCAAGCCATGCCCAACTCCGCCACCGGCTCGGCAGCCGTGGACGTCACCGCCCCACTGCTCACCGTCCTACGCCGCATGGCCGACGAACTCAACACCCTCGCCGCCACCACCGACCAGGGCGCCACCACCTACGAAGCCACCGACCAGGCCCTCGCCGACCAACTCGACACCTACCTACACGGCACCGCCTGAGTTCCACCGGTGCGTCCCATTTCCGGAATCTGGCAGCTGCTCCGGCCGGGCGTGCGCTCAGGGGCGATGAGCGCCCGGATGCAGTCCGCCGATCAGCGTCTGGCGCACCGCGCCGATCCGGGGATCGATCTCACCGGCGGCCTGCGCGCCTTGGCGGCAGTAGGTCCGTCGCACCAGCATTGGTGGTCCGAATCCGTGCCGGCGGTCCGGGACGGATCGAAGGCTGGGGTCCTGGCTCCGGCGGCCTGAATCTGCCAGCGGTGCGGGTCCGTTCGAGGGCTGGGCAGCAGCTGCCGGCGGGCCCCGATCCGCGGAGGTTCGCCCTCGCTTGGTAGCGGACCTCCATGACCGGTTCGCCGGGACGGAGCCAGTCGGCACCGGGCCGGTCGGCTGCTATGCCGGTGTCCGCGTGCTCGATTGTTCGTCTCACGAGGAGGGGGCGTGCCGAAAGCGGCTGTGTCGCAGGTGCTGCGGTGGCGGCCGCTGGCAGCGGCGGTGGCGAGTGAGGCTGTGGTGTCGGCGAATCGACGGTTCCGGGCGGCCATGGATGAGGTGGGCCGGGGAGTCGATGCGGCGCTGGCGCATTGGCAAGGGTCGTCGGCGACAGCTGCCGCGCTGCGGTTGCTGGAATCCCAACTGCGCGCGAACCATATCGGCGCGGTGCTGATCGATATCGCCGACGCACTCGCCGATATCGCTGCGCTGGATGGGTTCCGCGCGGCGGTGCGGGAGATCGAGCGGGAGGCCGCCGCCAAGGGTTGCGAGCTCTCCGACGATGGATCGGTTTCACCGCCGTGCGCCGCCAGCGGCAACCCGGTGGTGGATCTGGCGCTCCAGGTCTGCTTCGACGCCGAGGCCGCCGCGTTGCAGGCGCGTCTCGTGCCGCTGTTGCATCAAGCGGGTGACACCGATCAGCATCTGGGCGAACGATTGTCGGCCGCCGCCGAAACCCTGTACGCCCTGGCCGCCGCGCCGGATCCGGAGCCGCGCGATCCGACTGTGCTCGCCTGCCTCGCCGGTACCGGCGCCCTGCCGGAGGATCCGAAGCTGCTGTGCGTTCTGTGGGAGTCACTGTCACCGGCAGACCGGGACGCGCTGTTCGCCTACGACCCGGCTATCGGGAATCGGGACGGGATTCCCGCTGTCGCACGGGATTACTACAACCGCCTCGCGATCGACCACCAGCGAGAGACAGTTCGCGCCCAGCTGACCGCGCTGGAATGCGAGCACCCCGACTGGGTTCGCGACCGCAACCTCCCGACCGGGTACGCCGACGGGGTGCGCCTGATCGAATGGACCGACGCGCGCATCGCACTCGAAAACCGGCTTGCCGGATACGATTCCGTCCTCGCCGCGAGTGACTCCGCGCTCGCGTCCCGCCTGCTGCTGGCCGTGGACGACGACGGTCACGCCGCCATCGCCATGAACAACCCGGACTCCGCCCGCAATGTCGCCGCGTTCGTCCCCGGCACCGATTCCACCCTCGACACCCTCACCCGTGGCGTGCAGCGCGCCTCGGCGCTCTTCTACTCCGCCAGGTTCGCCGATCCGGCCGCCCGCACCTCGGTGATCACCTGGTACGGCTACGACTCCCCACCCGGACTGGGCGACGCCCTGCTGGATCGGTTCGCCGACGAGGGCGGCCCGGCACTGGACCGTTTCACCGACGGCCTGCGCGCCACCCATGACGGTCTGCCCTCGCACAACACCCTGGTCGGCCACAGCTACGGCAGCACGTTGATCGGGGTGGCGGCCGGTGACGGCGGCGCGCTGGCGGTGGACGACCTGATCTTCGCGGGCAGTCCCGGGGTGGAGGCCGGGCATGTCTCCGACCTCCGGTTGGAGGGCATCGCGCCCGCGGACAATCACGAGCACGTCTTCGCCACCGCCGACGGCGCCGATCCCATCCCGTATTTCGGCGGCGTGGCCCACGGCGTCAGCCCCGCCGATCCGCTCTTCGGCGCAACGGTTTTCACGTCCTCGGGCGCCACGCTCGACCTTCCGTTGCTGCGCGGCATACCGCTCGATCCGTGGGCGCACGGTAGCTACTGGGATGCGGACAATCCCGGGCTGCGCACTCAGGGCGAAATTATTGCGGGCGTCTATGACCGCTGAGCTTCCGTGACTCACACCGCATCCGCAGCCATTGTGCGATGAATTGCCGATGCGTTGCGGCCGTTGCCAAACCTTGTTCTGGTCATGAGACCAACTGGGATCTGAAACGGTTGGGTTCGTGTTAGTGTTCGGTGAACAGAGGTTGGGAAGTCGGAGATAAATGCGCACCGAAGACATTAGAAGGAAGTTCAAACTGCACGACGAGCGCAGGATTGCCGCCCAACTTCCAGAACAGTTGCAGGGTCTCGATGTCGTCGGTTTCGTCCGCATCGATGAGTTTCCGGGTGAGTTGCTGAATTCCTTCGAGGCATTCGCGAACGCGGCCGTCGCGCCGCATGCCCGGATCTATCGCAATGCCCAGTCCAATCGCATCGACGCCTGGGTGCTGGATCTGCTGCGCCAGGCGCGCGTGGGCGACCGGTTCTATCTGCGCACCGGACTCGAGTACTTTCCGTGGGCGGATTGCCGGGTGCTGGACCATCGCTGGATGGAATCGCTGCGCCGCGTCATCGGCTACAACATGGGTTTCATTGCGCAGGACAAAAACACGGCCGTCATGACGGTCGGCGCCCAGTACGAGCTGCTCGGCTTCGTGCACGGCGTCGCCCTCCCACCGGCCGCCGAACCCGCCTCGCGCCCCGCCCTGGCCGGTGAGTCCGCACCGCACGCGACACCCCTGGAACCCGCGCCGCGCCCGGCCATGACCGGCGACGACGCCCCCACCCAGCTGATCCCCGCACAACGCCCGGAGTAGGGCTGTAATTTCCCAGGGGCTCTGTGCTTTTCCCAGGGGCTCCGCCCCCGGACCCCCGGTATCGGGGGCTCTGCCCCCGGCCCCCGTTACTGGGTGAGCGTTTTTGACTGTCGCGGTTGTGCCATCGGTGAGATGGGAGGCGGACTCGCGAGGTGATGGGGCTGGGCAATCTGTGTGTGGCGCAGGCGAACCGGACATCGGCGGCCTACGTTGTTCAGGTATCGCCGCAACGGTTCGCCGAACGAGGGTGCTGATATGTCGACCTTTGCCGGACTGCCCGCCCATATCCTGCTGGTGCACGCGATCGTCGTGCTGGTGCCGCTGACCACAGTCCTGCTGATCGCGTGCGCGGTGTGGCCCGCCGCGCGCAGCCGGGTGCTCTGGCTCGCGGCCGGGCTCGCGGTGCTCGTGGTGGGACTGACGCCGCTGACCACGGAGGCGGGGGAGTGGTTGCAGGGCAAGCTCGGTCCCGCTCCGGCGATTCAAGAGCATGCCGATCTCGGCAACCAGATGCTGTATTTCGTTGTCCCGCTGCCGGTCGCGGCCGCGCTCCTGATCGTGGTCCGGCTGCGTGAACAGCGCGGCAGACCCCTGGGCCGGGCCGTGCTCGCCCTCGTCGCGGTGCTGGTGGTGGCGGCCGGCGCGGCGGCGACCGTGCAGACCTACCGGGTCGGCGACTCCGGTTCACGCGCGGTGTGGGGCGGCATTGCCGACAGCTAGCCTTCCGGGATGTCTCACCGGTTTCGACCAGGCGATATGCGACGCTGACAGCACATCGATCGATTGAGTGCTGCTCCGCCGAACTCGGAAGAGAGTGTGTCGCCATGGATGGATCCACCGCTTGGCAGCCCGTACCGGAACCAACGGTCGAGCTGGATGTCTTCACCCCGCCGACGCAGCGGCGCTGGACCGTGCTGATCCGCCTGATACTGGCGATCCCGCAGCTGATCGTGGTGTGGGCGCTCGGCTTGGCCGCGACGGTGGTGGCCATCATCGGATGGTTCGCGGCGCTGTTCACGGGCGCGCTGCCGCCGTGGTGCGGTGACTTCCTGCGCTCCTACCTCGCCTACAGCACGCGGGTCATGGCCTATCTGATGCTCATGGTCGATGTCTATCCGCCGTTCACCATGGATGTGGCCGTCGACCATCCGGTGCGCGTGTGGTTTCCGGCGCCGACGCCGCTGAACCGGATGGCGGTGCTGTTCCGCTTCTTCCTGGCGCTGCCGATCCTCTTGCTGACCGCCTGGTTCGTCTCGGGCTGGATGGTGATCTCACTGATCCTGTGGCTGATCGTGCTGATCATGGGCCGCATGCCGGACACGATCTTCCAGGCGACGGCGGCGGTGCTGCGCAACCAGGTGCGGACCGAGTCCTACTGGTACATGCTCACGCCGACCTATCTCAAGGGCGTCTTCGGCGACGGGCCCGCCCCGATCGCGAGCACCGATATGCCGCCGGGCTATGCCGCGGCGTCTCCGACCCGGCCGCTGCTGGTCTCCCAGGGGGCGCGAATCCTGTTGTGGGTCATTCTCGTTCTGGGGATTCTGTCGAGTTTCACCCAGGGTGCTTCCGGTTCCCGGTCGAATGACGACGAGTACTCGATGGTGGGCACCAGCCAGCGCTAGTGGACGACTGTCGTGACCCCGGGGACCGGTCTGCGGGGCGGCCACCGGGTCACGACAGCAGGACACGGTCAGACCTTGCGGATGACCGTGACAACCTTGCCGAGCACCTGGGCGTCATTACCCGGGATCGGCTCGAACAGCTGGTTGTGCGGCAGCAGCCACACGTCTTTGCCGGTGCGCTTGAACGTCTTCACGGTGGCTTCGCCGTCGATCATGGCGGCCACGATGTCGCCGTTCTCGGCGACGTTCTGCTGTCTGACCACGACCCAGTCGCCGTCGCAGATGGCCGCGTCGATCATGGACTGACCGACGACCTTCAGCAGGAACAGCGAACCCTCGCCGACCAGCTCGCGCGGCAGCGGGAAGACATCCTCCACCGCCTGCTCGGCCAGGATCGGGCCACCGGCGGCGATCCGGCCCAGGACGGGCACATAGGTGGGTTCGGGGTGCTCGCCCGAGACCTCGGAATCGGCGGAGACCGCACGCAATTGCGCCACGCCGGAGGTGGCGCGGATGGCGGTCTCGTCCAGGCCGCGCACGTCCACGGCGCGCGGGCGATTGGGATCGCGGCGCAGATAGCCCTTGCGCTCGAGCGCCCGAAGCTGGTGCGCCACCGAGGAAGTCGAGGTGAGACCGACGGCGTCGCCGATCTCCCGGATGCTGGGGGGATAGCCGCGGTCGCTGACCGAGGTGCGGATGACCTCCAGGACCTTGCGCTGGCGGACGGTCAGATCCGTGCCGCCGCCACCCGATGTTTCGGCGTCGCCGTCGCCGGCGGGACCGACCGGCCCACTGTCACCTTCCACACCGCCGTGTTCGCTCACCGCCGCCGTCCCTCCGTTCACTGCTGTGCCTCACCGGATTTCGCTCCGGCGCTGTTCACCACGCGTCCGGAGATCTCGTGCCTCGACTGTAGTCGGCCGGGCGCGACTGATCAAACATCTGTTCGACGCATGTCGCGTTTCTAGCTGACATTGTCGGTCGGCCGTGGTAGAAATTCGAACATCAGTTCTTCGAACACATGATCGAGTCAATCGTCCGGCATCATCCGGTCCGTCCACACTTGGAGGTTTGTTCGATGCGCACCGCGGTCAGCGAATTCGACACTCTGGCAAGCGATCTCGGCTTCAGCAACATCCCGCGCGAGCTGCGCGCGCATCGCGCGCCCACCCGTGCGGCCGATGCCGCCTGGCGTTCCGCGCCCACTCGGCAGACCTGTTCGGCCCCGCGGCAGTCGGTCGCGCACGACCGCGCGCGTGTACGACGCGCCCATGTCATCGCCCGGCGACCCGCCGTGCGCGCCCGGGGTGTCCATCCGCTGAATCGCGTGCAGCGCGCCCAGATCGGCTTTGCCGCCCTGGCTCTTTCGGCCCTCATGACGGCCCTCGCCGTGGCCGGTCTCATCGGCCTGGCGCAACTGCGCGCGGGCAACTTCGGCCCGCAGCCGGCCCCGGCGGTCGAGGTGTCGATCGTGCCGCCCGCTCCGATCGACGGCATCGCGCCCTCGCGTTAGCGCGGCGCCTCGGCAGTAGCGGGCATGTAACCGAGTTTTCGCATTGAGATGCTCGGCCACCGGCGTGGCCGAATATGTAGATTGAAAACTGAAACGCGTTGCTAGCGTCCCCGAATTGTGACGGAGGATACTTTCGCGCCGAACCGCATCGGAACGGCGCGCACCGCAAGAGGGTTCGCGCGAGCGGCGGCCATCGGCCGGATGGTAGGGGATGACGATCCGGCGGTATTCCGCACGATCGCCGAGGTGGGACACGGCGTCCGGCGGCAGGCGTCGCCGCGCGGACCGCGAGGCGTCGCGCGGCTGTCCCGGATCGCGGGCCTGCTCGCGGCCTGTCTGATGGTCGGCTTCGCGATGGTGCCGGTGGCCCACGCCGAATCCGGCTACCTGGCCTATCTGGATCTGCCGTCGACCAATGGTGACGGGGCCGGGGGCGGCGGGCTGAATCCGGCGCTGCCCATGAATCCGGAGGAGTTGCGCACGGCCCTGGACGAAGCGCGCGCGGCGGGTGTGGCGCCGCAGCGGTATGCCACACTGCTGCACCAGTATTGGCTGACGGTCGCCACCCGCAATGCGGATATCGACCTGGCCACCTGGGATCCGGATCGCGGTGTTCCGGCGAATTCGCGCACGTTCACGCAGGTGTACGTGAACTACTTCCGGCTCAACAATGCGCACCCGGACTTCTACTGGGTCGGGCTGGCCGGGCTGGCCGGCGGTTCGTTCGCCTCGGGCTTCTTCGACATGGGCGATGTGGCCGGGATTCTCACGGTGCCGGGCATTCACCAGGTCGGCAGTACGGTCGCCGATCTGCTGCGCGGCACGCCGGGTGAGCTCCTCGATCTGCTGCCCACCGACATCCGGTTGCTCGGCACCGAGGGGGAGCGGCTCACCGCCGAGGATCTGACCTGGTACCAGACCCGGTTGATGATCATGCAGAAGCATATTTTCATCGACCAGGTGCCGATGCACGAGGCATACGCGGCCGGTGGCCTCGCCGCGGTGGAGGAGATGTACCGGGCCGGTGTGCTCGACGAGAACGCGGTCACCGCATGGCGCGAGATCGACGCCGGCACCCCGGCGGGGCTGGCCGACGCCGCCCTGCGCATGACCGATCGCGAGCAGAACCAGATCATCGCCGACCAGTGGGACGTGACCTCCCAGGGCCGGGGTGTCATGGGTCGCGTGATGACCTACGTCAGCACGCTCGCGGGCAAGGCTGCCGTGCCGGGCGTGGTCGCGCCCGGGGTCTTCGCGCCCACCACGCTGACCGCGGGCGGGATGTCGCTGCGCACACCCCTGCCCAGTTTCAACTGGGCCGATCGCGACACGCGGTGGACCTATATCGTCGGCGACCTGCTGCCGCGCTATCTGGAGCTGTCCGCAAATGAGGCCGCCGCGAGACCCGTTCTGGCGGAACCATTTTCGACCAAACTCGCGGATGGCCGGCTGGTGCGGCGGCTGCCGGACCTGGTGGCCGATATGACCAGTCTGTGGCAGTTGACGGCGTGATTGACAGGTGCTGACCCGGGCGGACGCACGCCGAATGCGTCCGCCCAGGTATCCTGAGGGTTGCTGAGGAACTCAGGCGCCGACGAAGGATTCCGGATGCATTGCCCGTACTGTCGCCATCCCGATTCGCGGGTGGTCGACTCGCGTGAGGCCGAGGAAGGCTCCGCCATCAGAAGGCGGCGAGCCTGCCCGGAATGTGGGCGACGCTTCACCACTGTCGAAACCGCGATCCTCTCGGTCGTGAAACGCAGCGGCGTCACCGAACCTTTCAGCCGCGAGAAGGTCATCCGCGGTGTGAGCCGCGCCTGCCAGGGCCGTGAGGTCGACAGCGACGCCCTCAACCTGCTCGCCCAGCAGGTCGAGGATGCGGTGCGCGCCAAGGGTTCCCCCGAGGTGCCCAGCCACGAGGTCGGCCTGGCCATCCTCGGCCCCCTGCGCGACCTCGACGAGGTCGCCTACCTACGCTTTGCCTCGGTCTACCGATCCTTCAGCTCCGCAGAGGATTTCGAACGCGAGATCGCCGAACTCCGCAAGCACCGCGAGGAGAACGCGGCCGTCACCGCCGCCAACTGACCGCCCGGCGGGCGAAATCGCCCGCCACCCAATTCGACCGATCGGCCGCCGTCTGCACGGCGGCCGATCGCGTCTGCCGCGGCGAATGCCGGGCCGCGCGGGGCCTCAGCGCTTGGGCGGCGGAGCTTTTCGGACGGTGTCGATGGCCTTCTCGATGCGTTTGGCGGACACCGGGTACGGGGTGCCGAGCTGCTGGGCGAACAGGCTCACGCGCAATTCCTCGATCATCCACCAGATTTCGATCACGTCGCGGCCGCCCCGGCGGCCCTCGGGCAGCGAGTCGACCAGGCGGTCGTAGGCGGCGTGCACGCGATCCAGCTCGAGCATGCCCTGCTGGTCGCGATTGGCGGCGGCGGGCAGGGCTTCCAGGCGCAGTCGGGCGGCTTCCAGATAGCGTGGCAATTCCCGCAATCGGGGGCTGCCCCACTCGGAGATGAAGCCGGGGAACACCAGATCGTCGAGCTGATGCGTGACATCCTCGGCCGCTTCCCGATCCCGGGTGTCGGCCAGGGCCGAGCGCACGCGGTGCGCTTCGGCCAGCACCGGCACGACCGTGCGCACAATGGTCGCGACGGCCGAGGTGAATTGCGGGCGCACCTTGTCCGCCAGCGCCTTGAACTGTTCCGGGCTGCGCACCGGTCCCCCGTGGGCGGCGATGAGTTCGTCGGCGGCGCAGGCGCGGCAGTCCTCCACCAGCGCGTCGAGCGAGCCGTACGGATTCTGGCTCAGCGCAAGCCGGTCCGTCGGCGGCAGGCTCGCGGTGACCGCGCGCACCGTCGTCGGGATGGCGTTGAGCAGCAGTGCCCGGGTGCCGGTGCGCATGGCGGCGGCCTGCTGCACGGGGGAGCTGAGCACGCGTACCGCCACACCCTCGGGTTCGGCCACCAGCGCCGGATAGCCGGTAATGGTCTGTCCGCCGACCTCGCGCTTCACCGAGGTCGGCAGGGTGCCCAGTGATTCCGAGGTCCACACCGTGGCCGGTGCGCGTTCGGCGGCATTGTTGGCCCGCGCGACGGACTTCGAAACCTGCTCGGATAGGCGGGTTTTCAGCTCGGACAGGCTCTTGCCGCGCGCGGCCACCGCACCCGAGGGGTCGGTGACGGCGAAGGTCATGCGCAGATGGTCGGGTATTGCGGCGGGGTCCAGATGCGCCGGGGTGATGGTCACCGACCCCAGCTGCGACAGTTCCCGCGCCAGCCCGGTGCGCAGCGGTTCGGCGCGCGGGGTGAGGCGCTCCAGCGCGGCCTTGGCGAAGTCCGGCGCGGGAACCACGCTGCGGCGCAACTGTTTCGGCAGCGACTTGATGAGCGCCGCGACCAGCTCCTCGCGCATGCCCGGCACCAGCCAGTCGAAGCCGACGGCCCGTACGTGCGCCAGCTGCGCGACCGGAATGTGCACGGTGACACCGTCATCGGCCTGCCCCGGCTCGAACTGGTAGGTGAGTGGGAAGGTCAATTCCCCTTGCCGCCAGCTGTCCGGGTAGGAGGTCGGATCCAGCAGTGCCGCATCCTCGTTCACGACCGTGGAGGCGGTGAAGTCCAGCAGTTCGGGTTCCGCCCGCTGCGTCTTCTTCCACCAGCTGTCGAAATGCCGAACCGACACCACATCGGCCGGAATCCGCTGATCGTAGAAATCGAACAGCACCTGATCGTCGACCAGAATGTCGCGCCGCCGCGCCCGATGCTCCAAATCGGCCACATCGTCGAGCAATTCGCGATTGCGCTCGAAAAAGGCGTGCTTGGTCTGCCACTCGCCCTGCACCAGCGCGTGCCGAATGAACAGCTCCCGAGCCAGCTCCGGATCGATCCGCCCGAAGTCCACCCGCCGCTGCGTCACCAGCGGCACCCCGTACAGCGTCACCCGCTCATAGGCCAGCGTCGCCCCCCGCTTGGACGACCAATGCGGCTCGGAATAGGTGCGTTTCACCAAATCCCCGGCCAGCCGCTCGGCCCACTCGGGCTCGACGCGCGCCGCCGTCCGCCCCCACAGTCGCGAAGTCTCCACCAGTTCCGCCGCCATCACCCACCGCGGCGGCTTCTTGGCCAGCGAAGACCCCGGGAAGATCATGAACTTCGCATTGCGCGCCCCGAGGAACTCCCGGCTCTCCGCCTCCCGCACCCCGATATGCGACAGCATGCCCGCCAGCAGCGCCTGATGAATAGACGTCACATCCCAGGGCAGCGCATCATCAGCGGCCGCAGCCAGCGCGGCGAGCCGATCGCTCCGCTCCGCACCGCCTGCCGTTCCCCGATCCGCAGCGAACCCGCGCTCAACCTGATCGCGGCCGGTGGCGGAGTCGCGCCCGCCCTGGTTTCGGCCGGCGCCGGAACCACGCTCACTCCGACTTGGCCCTGCGCCGGAGCTGCGCTCGTCGCGACCCTGCCCGGTGGAAGACTCGCGCCCACCGGTGGCAGCGCTGCGGGCGCGTGAGTTGCCGTCCTCCGATGCGGCGTTCCGCTGGCCCCGGCCGGCGTTGGTGCCTCGCCCGTCCCGCCCTCTGGCTGCGACTGCGCCGCGCTCGCGGTGATCGGAAGTGATTGGGCTGTCGGTGTTTCCACTGCGGCTCTCGCTGCTGTCCGCCGACCAGCCGAGGCCGCGGGTGATGGTGCGGAGCTGGCCGTGCAGGTCCTGCCATTCGCGAATGCGCAGGTAGTGCAGGAACTCGTCGCGGCACAGGCGGCGGAACTGGTTGGCGGACAGGGATTTGCGCTGTTCGCCGAGGTAGTCCCAGAGGCGCAGGTAGGCCAGGAAGTCGGAGCCTTCGACGGTGAAGCGGGCGTGTTTGGTGTCGGCGGCCTGCTGGAATTCCACCGGGCGTTCGCGCACATCCTGAATGGACATGGCGGCCACGATGATCAGGACCTCCGCCAGGCAGCCGGTGCGGTTGGCCTCGACGAGCATGCGCGCCATGCGCGGGTCGACCGGCAACTGCGCCATTTCGCGGCCGATCGGCGTGAGCACCAGCCCGGCGTCGGGAAGCTCTGTGCCCCGGGCGTTCTCGTCACGGCGGCCGAGTGCGCCGAGCTCTTCGAGCAGCGCGATGCCGTCGCGGATGGCGCGATTGTCGGGCGCTTCCACGAACGGGAAGCTCTCGATATCGCCGAGCCCGAGCGCGGTCATTTGCAGAATGACCGCGGCCAGGTTGGTGCGCAGAATCTCGGGTTCGGTGAACTGCGGCCGTGATTCGAAATCGTCCTCGGCGTACAGCCGGATGGCGATGCCGTCGGCCACACGTCCGCAGCGCCCGGACCGCTGCCGCGCGGACGCCTGTGAGATCGGTTCGATCGGCAGCCGCTGCACCTTGGTGCGCATGGAGTACCGCGAAATGCGCGCTGTGCCGGGGTCGATCACGTACCGGATGCCCGGCACGGTCAGCGAGGTCTCGGCCACATTGGTCGCCAGCACCACGCGCCGCCCGGTGTGCGCCGAGAACACCCTGTGCTGTTCGGCCGCCGACAGTCGCGCGTACAGCGGCAGAATCTCGGTGCGCGGCAGTTTCAGATCCCGCAGCGAGTCCGCGGTGTCGCGGATCTCCCGCTCGCCGGACAGGAACACCAGAATGTCCCCGTCTCCTTCGGCGAGCAGTTCCCGCACCCCGTCGGCAATGGCGTCGGTGGGGTCCCGGTCGACGATCTCGGTGTCCTCGTCATCGGGATCGTCCGAGGTGAGCGGAACCTCCAGCGACAGCGGCCGATACCGGATCTCCACCGGGAACGAGCGTCCCGACACCTCGACAATCGGTGCGGGCGTGCCGTTCTCGTCGCTGAAGTGCCGCGCGAACAGCTCCGGGTCGATGGTCGCCGAGGTGATGACGATCTTCAGATCCGGCCGTTTGGGCAGCAGCTGCTTCAGGTACCCGAGCAGGAAGTCGATATTGAGGCTGCGCTCGTGCGCCTCGTCGATGATGATCGTGTCGTAGCGCCGCAGCAGCCGATCGCGCTGGATTTCGGCCAGCAGAATGCCGTCGGTCATGAGCTTGACGAGTGTGCGGTCCGACGCCTGATCGGTGAATCGCACCGTGTAGCCGACCACATCCCCGAGTTCGGTCCCGAGTTCCTCGGCGATCCGCTCGGCCACCGTGCGCGCGGCGAGCCGGCGCGGCTGGGTGTGCCCGATGGTCCCGCGGATGCCGCGGCCGAGTTCGAGGCAGATCTTGGGTAGCTGGGTGGTCTTGCCGGAGCCGGTCTCACCGGCCACGATCACGACCTGGTGTTCGGCGATGGCCTTGGCGATATCGTCGCGGCGGGCGGAGACGGGTAGCTGCTCCGGGTACCGGATGGTCGGTACGGCGTTGCGCCGAGTCTCGACCCGGGCTCGGGCGGCGTCGATCTCGTGCTCGAGATCGGTGAGATCGCCGCCGCGGGCCTTGTCGAGCCGCCGACGCAACCGGTGTTCGTCGCGGATCGAGAGTTCGGCCAGGCGGGTGCGAAGCTCGCGAATAGTGGCGGCGGTCCTGGTCATTGCACCGTCAAGCGTAGCGAAGTCATTGCACCGGCCGGTCAGCGCGGTGGTCGACACCACGCCGAGCCGAGGTTCGCGGAATGTTCGCCAATGCGTGCGACTATCTGCGCATGGACGAGCGAGCAGTACATCCGCTGTGGGGCCGGCTGGTCTTGCTGGCCTTCGCGGCACTCGACATCGCCGCGGTCGTCTGGACCGCCACGCATCTGGCCGAGGCTCCGGCGGGCAACAAGATCGTCAACTTCTTCAGCTACTTCACGATTCAGTCGAATCTCATTGTCATCGCGGTCATGCTGGCCATTGCGCTGCGCGATCCGCAGGGCCGGCGCTGGCAGCTGATCCGCGGGGCCGGGACCCTCTACATCACCATCACCGGCATCGTCTACGCGCTGCTGCTGCAGAACGTCGCGGTCGGCATCCCGTACCCGTGGACCAATGACGTCCTGCACCGCGTGACACCGCTCATCATGCTTGCCGACTGGTTGCTTGTGCCGGTGGCGCTCGGTGTCAGCGCGCGTCTGATCGCCGCGCTGCTCGCGTACCCGATCGTCTACGGCGTCTACACATTGATCCGGGGCGCGGTCGTCGACTGGTATCCGTATCCCTTCATCGACCCCCGCTCCCAGGGCTACTGGTCGATGACCATCGGTCTGGTGGTGCTGGTGATCGCCTTCATCGTTCTCGCCGTCGCGGTCATCGCCCTCGGTGATCTCGCCGCCCGCCGCCGCACGCGCCAGGAGGCGTGATCACCCGAGGGCCTTGGTCATGAACACGCTGTGCGAGTCCTCGGCGTAGTCGGCGAAGGGGCCGCAGCGGTCGAACCCGTGCCGTTCGTAGAGACGGACCGCAGGTCGGTAGAAGTCCGAGGCTCCCGTTTCCAGGCTGAGCCGGGTGTAGCCGCGGGCGTGCGCCTCCTCGAGGATGTGCCGCAACAGCAGTGAGGCCACGCCGCGGCCCTGGAAAGCGGCGGCGGTGCGCATGGATTTGATCTCGGCGTGGGTGGGGTCGAGCTCCTTGAGCGCACCGCACCCGGCCAGTTCGTCGCCGTCCCAGATCGACCAGAAGGTGATGTCGGGTTTGCGCAGCGCCGCCACGTCGAGGGCGTGCATGCTCTGCTCGGGGGAGTTGTCGAGCATCTCGGCCACATGGGCTTCGAGCAGGGCGATGACCGCCGGGCGGGTCAGGTCGTCGACGGCAATGCGCATGCGGTCAGGCTATCGGGACCGGTTGGTCTGTCCTGTTGGAGGCCGGACCGCGCATCCCCGCCAGCGCCGCGCCGACGGCCGCGCCGGTGGCATTCATGAGCACGTCGTCCACCGAGGACACCCGGCCGATATCCAGCGCGTACTGCGCGATTTCGAGCGTCGCGGAGATCAGCGCCCCCACGGCGAACATGCGCGCCGCGCCCGCGAACCTCGGAAATCGCAGCGGCAGCAGGAATCCCAGTGGCACGAACAGAATCAGGTTCGCGCCCACCTGCACCACGGCGGCGGAGGCCGAATCGGTCAGCGTCGCAACCAGATCCCGCAGTGGCACCCAGCTGATCTCGCGCACCCCGTTCACCGGGGTGAGGATCATCCAGATCCACGGCAGTGTGCCGCCCAGGATTCCGGCCTCGGCCACCGTGTGCCGTACGGCCGTCTCGCGCGGCGTGCCGCGTCCGATCCGCCATCGCACTCCCGTGTACACCGCGGCCGTGAGCACCGGTATCGCCAGCGCCCACGCCACCAGCACCCCGCCCCACATCTCCCACACCCTGTTCACGAGCACCACGCTAATGGCGAAATGTGGTGAGACCGTGGAGAGATCGTCGGAATGCCGTACCCGAAAGCGGTTCCAAAATGAGACCGACTGCACTAGTGTGCGATTGAGAACCGAAAGCAGGGGAAGGTCACAGCTATGCGGTATGCCGAATGGGTCAAGGGCGGTCAGCATGTCACGCTCGCCGGGCACTCGATCTTCCATCGCCAGGACGGTCCCGTCGACGGCTCGCCGGTGACGCTGCTGCACGGCTATCCGAGTTCCTCGCACGACTGGACCTACATCCTGCCGTCATTGATCGACGCCGGATTCCGGGTGACCACCCTGGACTTTCTCGGTTTCGGAGCCAGCGACAAGCCGCTCGCGCACGACTACCTGATGACCGAGCAGGCCGATATCGTGGAAGCGCTCTGGCGGCACCTCGGCATCGATGAAACCGCCCTGGTCTCACACGATTACGGCGTCAGCGTCGCCCAGGAACTCCTCGCCCGCGACCCCGGGCGCATCACGCGCACCGCGTGGTTGAACGGCGGCCTGTACATCGACCTGTATCACCCGATGCCGGTGCAGCGGGCGATGATCGGACCGGTGGGCAAAGCGGTGGGGCCGTTGATGTTCGAACGCGGCTTCGCCGTCTCGCTGCGCAAGGTGCTGGGCCGCGAGATCTCCGCCGCCGAGATGCACGACATGTGGCTGGCCATGTCGAGCAATGGCGGCAAGCGGGTGCAGTGGGGGCTGAATCGGTATCACGCCGAGCGCCGCAAGCATGCGCAGCGGTGGCAGCGGTCGCTCGAAACCTATTCGGGTCCGATGCTTTTCGTCTGGGGGCCCGCCGATCCGGTGAGCGGCGGCCACGTCCTGCCCCGGCTGCGTGAACGGATGCCGCAGGCGAGCTTCGTGGTACTCGACGAGCCTCCGGTGACCGGCCACTATCCGCAGGTGGAGAACCCTGCCCCGGTCGCCGCCGCCCTCACGGAATTCCTGGGCAAGTAGCACCTCCGCGCCCCGGCCGGACAACCCTCGCACGCCGTCGCACCCCGGGGCGCCGGGATCAGGCTGGTCGGTCGGTCGTATCGGTTTGTGTGGAAACCCTCGCCGACCGTTCGCCCCTGATGCGAGCATGGGGAAGAGGTTCCGAAGTCGCCGCCTGAAAGGTGGTGGGGTGTGGCGGCATTCGTACAGGAATACAGCGCCCTGCGCTGGCTGGCCGTGGCCGCCTTCGCCCTCGCGGCTGTGATCGTGCTCCGCCGCCTGGCCGCTGTCCGTCCCGCGGCGGTGGTGGCACACAACGGCATTCGCGTCATCGACCCGGAATCCGACGCCGCCCACCTGCTCATGTGCCTGGTCATGCTGGCCATGCTCGTGTTCCCGGCCGCCGCCAGCCCCCGTGCCCTGAGCGGGGTCCTCACCGCCATGACGGTCGTCTATGCCCTGCTGCTCGCGGGCCGAATCCTGCAGCGCCGCGATGGACCGCCCCGCGCGGCTGGAGCCGGCGGTGACAGCGCCGGTGCGGACGCACGCGGTTCGGGCGAGGCGGAGGCCGGTGACAGTGTCATGGCCTTCGCCTACCACGTGGTCGCGGCCGCGGCGATGCTGTACGCGATGAGCGGTCACACCGGCGGTATGGTCCACACCGCGCCGGAGCCCGCGCCCATGCTGGCCCTGGCCGCGCTGTTTCTCGCCGATGCGCTGGCCATGGCGGTGCCAGGGTCGAGACAGGCGCTGCGCCATATGTTTCCGCATCCGATCGGGTCCGCGGGGCCGGTAGCCGTCCTGCCGCACGTGGTGATGGATCTGGGGACCGCGTACATGCTCGTGGCCGCCGCGGTGGGGTGAACGCCGGGGGCACTTCGTCCTGTTCACGTCTGAAATGGTGTGATGGTGAGGTGTCGGTCGGTCGCCCGAATGGGGTGGTCGGTGGTCGGTGTGACGGAGGTGCTTGATGGGTTCGCTGTGGCATGGCTTCGCCGATATGGGTGCGGTCGAGCGTGATGGGGCATTCGTGGTGGCGCGGGGCGAGGGCGCCTACATCTGGGACGAGGCCGGGAATCGGTACCTGGATGCCACCGCGGGATTGTGGTTCACCAATGTGGGTCACGGGCGGCGCGAGATCGCCGACGCGGTGGCCGCGCAGATCTCCGAGATCGCGCACTACTCCAACTTCGGTGACCTGGCCTCGCCGGTGCTGCGGGACCTGGCCGAGCGGCTCGCGGCGATCGCGCCGGTGCCGGGCAGCAAGATCATGTTCACCTCCGGCGGCTCGGACGGCATCGACACCGCCGCCAAGATCGCCCGCCGCTACTGGTTCGAGCAGGGCAAGCCGGACAAGACCCTTATTGTCGGCCGGCAGAAGGCGTACCACGGCATGCACGTGGCGGGCACCTCGCTGGCGGGCATCCCGGTGAACCGCGAGGGCTACACCGGCGAGTTCATGCCCGACGCGCGCACGGTCGCCTGGGACGACGCCGCTTCGCTGTCGGCGCTCATCGCCGAGGTCGGCGCGGACCGCATCGCGGCCTTCTTCGCCGAGCCGATCATCGGCGCGGGCGGGGTGTACCTGCCGCCGGAGGGCTACCTCACCGAGGTGCGCCGCATCTGCCGCGAGAATGACATCCTGTTCGTGGCCGACGAGGTCGTCACCGGTTTCGGCCGCATCGGCGGATCCTGGTTCGCCTCTTCGCGATTCGATCTGCAGCCGGACCTCATGACCACCGCCAAGGGCCTCACCTCCGGCTATGTGCCCATGGGCGCGGTGTTCGTGGCTCCGCGGGTGGCCGAGCCGTTCTTCGCCGGTGGCGTCTGGTTCCGCCACGGCTACACCTACGGCGGCCACGCCGCCGCGGCAGCCGCCGCCATGGCCAACCTGGACATCATGGAGCGCGAGCACCTCCTCGACGCCAGCAAGAACCTGGAATCGCTGCTGCACGAGCACTTCTCGCCGCTGGCCGCGCATCCGCGCGTGTCCGAGGTCCGCAGTGGTCTGGGCGCGGTCGCCGCCGTCCAGCTCGCCGATCCGGCCGAGGCCCTGCCCATGGTGAAAACCCTGCGCGCGCACGGCATCTCCACCCGCGCCGCCGGTCAGGGCGCTCTCCAGATCTCCCCGGCCTTCGTCATCGCCGAGGACCAGATCAAGGACATGGCAGCCGGTTTCGCCCGCGCACTGGACGCGTAGCGACGCAGCGCAGCCGAACGGACGGTCCGGGCATGAATGTGTCCGGACCGGTTCGTATTCCGCTAGTGCTCGTCGTGCCCGGTCAGGTCCCCGGCGGGGATCTGCTTGAGCTTCACGACCGCGAGGACCGCCAGGACCAGTGCTGCGGCAGCGGCGATTCCGGCGGTCACGTGGACGCCGTGCATGAAAGCCGCACGCGCGGTGCCGAGTACGGCCTCACCCAGTTGGCCGGGCAGGGTGGCGGCGACTTCCACCGCGGCGCCGAGGGTGTCGCGCACCGAGTCGCCGCCGGGTAGGTGCGGTGGCAGCGAGTCGGCCAGATCGCCACGGTAGATGGCGACGCTGATGCTGCCCAGAATCGAAATGCCCAGCGCCCCGCCGAGTTCCGCGCCGGTCTCGGACAGGCCCGAGGCCGCCCCCGCCTGCTCGGGCGGGGCCGAGCCGACGATCAGCTCGGTGGTGATGCCGAACACCGGAGCCATACCGAGGGCGACGAGCAGCGAGGCGGCCACCGCCAGCACCGGGGAGCCGCCGGTCGACAGCCCGGTCATGAGCGCCAATCCGATTGCCGCCACGGCCATTCCGACGCCGATCACATAGGCCGGA
Source organism: Nocardia huaxiensis (assembly GCF_013744875.1). Lineage (NCBI taxonomy): Bacteria > Bacillati > Actinomycetota > Actinomycetes > Mycobacteriales > Nocardiaceae > Nocardia > Nocardia huaxiensis. Next base: position 6,641,450 of record NZ_CP059399.1, on the reverse strand, counting down.
CGCACATACCGCACCACGCGGGGCGCGGCCTGCGATCCGATGATGAATCCCAGGCTGGACGGCGCCATGGCCAGCCCCGCCTGCATCGGCGACATGCCCAGCACCAGCTGGAAGTACTGCGCGACGAACAGGAAGTACCCGAACATCACGAACACGGCGAGCACATTGATCGCCAACCCGGTCCGGAATGTCCCGAGCCGGAACAGTCGTAGATCCAGCATCGGATCCGGCCGCGTCAGCTGCCGTCGCACGAAGACCGCACCCGCCGCCGCACCGACGATCGCGGCAACCAGCGGCAGCGCGCCGAATCCGTCCTGCGCGACCTTCTTCATGGCCAGCACCAGCGCGATCATGGTCACCACACTCAGTGCGGCACTGGGCAGATCGAGCCGCCCGGCGTTCTCGTCCCGGAACTCCGGCAGCACCCGCGGCCCGAGCGCCAGCAGCAGCACCATGACCGGCACCGCCAGCAGGAACACCGACCCCCACCAGAAGTGCTCCAGCAGCAGGCCACCGGCGAGCGGCCCGACCACGCCGCCGGCGGAGAACGCTGTGACCCAGGTGCCCACGGCCAGCGACCGCTGCCGTGCGTCGCGAAACATATTGAAGATCAACGACAGTGTGGACGGCGCGATGGTCGCTCCCGCGATACCCAGCAGCGCCCGGCACACGATCAGCAGCTCGGCCGAGGGCGCGAACGCCGCGATCAGCGACACCACCCCGAACAGCGCCGCGCCGATCATCAGCAGCCGGCGCCGCCCGATCCGATCGCCGAGCGTGCCCATGGTGATGAGCAGCCCGGCCAGCATGAAGCCGTACACGTCGATGATCCACAGCAGTTCGGTGCTGGTGGGATGCAGTGTGGCGCTGATCTGCGGGACGGCCAGGTGCAGCACCGTGAGATCCATGGCGTACACCAGGCAGGCCAGGGCGAGTACGCCGAGGCCGATCCATTCCCGTCGACCGGCGAGCTCGGTGGGTGTGCCGGACGCGACTGGCCCGGTGCTGGTTTCCACGGCGGAGTTCCTTCCGATCGGATGCGGCAACTGCCCGTGCTGACGATGCGGTAGTCAGAATCTCATCGCCCACCGACAGGAACGGCAACCGATTTTCCGCGTCCGCGCATTCCCGGGCTCGGTCGGCCGCACACCGGAAGGTGCCGCGCCGACACCGAATCAGCGCGGTTCGGAAGGACTTTCGAGCAGGGGCCGCTGGATCAGATGGTGACCGGATGGTCCGCGACCACGCGCCCGCCCAGGCGCACCCAGCCGTCGGAGTCCCACTCGGTGAACAGCTGAGAGCCCTCGCCCTGGGTGATGTAGACCCCGCGCTGCAACTGCGCGGTGAGCGCGATGGCCGCCGCGCCGGTGGCCTCGTCCTCCGGAATTCCCATGGCGGGTGCGAACATTCGCGCGCGCAGCGCACCGCGGGCCTCATCGGTCCACGCCCACACATAGTGCTGTCCGGTGGCGAAGTCGGCCGGATCCAGCGTGGACATCTCCTCGAGGCTGGAGAACTCGTGGAACTCGAACTTGGGCGCCCACTCGTGGCGGGCGCGAATCCAGGTGACGCCGTCGGTCAGCGGTGACACCTCGACCGGCCCGGCGGGCACATCCAGCACCTGCACCGGATGGCCGACCATGGCCAGCCACCAGGCCGCGCCGACGGTCGGATGGCCCGCGAACGGCAGTTCGACGGCCGGGGTGTAGATCCGCATGGTGGCGCGGTGGTCGGCGGGATCCTCGATGACCACGGTCTCGCTGTACCCGGCGCGCGCGGCCAGCGCCTGACGGTCGGTCGCGGCGACATCGGCGGCGCGGGCGATGCCCAGGGGATTGCCGAAGCGCCCGGCCGTGTCGGTGAACACGCGTACGACTTCGAGCTGTGTGCTATCGCTTTCGGGTGTACCCATGAATCCCGAGCTTACCGATGGTTACCGCGACGCGGGAGCCCCGCAGGTATCCAGCATGTCGGCCAGAGCGGTCTTTTCGGTGGGCTGCACGGTCAGCTCCCAGCGCGATTTCACCGCTATCCAGCGTCGCGCGTAATCGCAGCGGTAGTCCTCGCGCGGCTGCCACTGGTCGGGCGTCTTCGAGCCCTTGTCCTGATTGGCCTGCTTCTGCACGGCCAGCAGGTTCCCCACATCATTGGCGAACTTCTCGCGCCGTGGCGTGTCCCATTCCGAAGCGCCCGAACGCCACGCGTCGCCGAGCGCGACCACATGGTCGATCTCGATGTCGGAGGCTTTGAACCGGTCGTAGGGCAGTTGCGCGCCGGTGTACGGATCGTGCAGCACGCCCGACAGCACCAGGCACGAATTGCTATCCGCCAGACGTGTTTCCGTCAGATCGCGTTTCATGACGGTCTCGCGTGCGGTGCATCCGCCGGGGAGTTCGGGTTCGCCGCCGTGCCCGGACCAGCCGGGTCCGAAGGCATTGCGATCGTAGGATTCCCAATTGCGGTTCCAGGCCACCCGGAGCCGATCGAGTTGGGCTCGGGCCTGCTGTGCATCCGGTACGACCGTCCCGGTCGAGTATCCGGCGGACCCTTCGGGAACCGCGGGTTCCTGCCGGTTCAGCCAGAGCGTGAACCCGGCGGCGCCGAGAGCGGCGAGGACGACGACGGTCGAGAGGAATCTGCGCCAGCGGCGCCGGGCGGTGGACCGGGAACCCGTGGGCATGCGGGGGAGTCTAAGGCCCGATCCGGACACTCCTCGCGAACGTTGCAGACCGGTGATCCGATTGCAGCAATCGATTGGCAAATTCGGTGGCGTGTGTGCACCGAAATGCGAAAGGGCTGTGTACCGGATAGGTACACAGCCCTTCGGCCGTATTGCGAAGAACCGCTTCGAATCAGACCGATGCCGAGGCGAGCGCCTCGGTCGAGGCCACGGCCTGGCCGACACCGGCCACGATGGCGGCGGCGCGCAGCGACTCGAAGATCACCTCACGCGACACGCCCGCTTCACGCAGCGTGTTCTCGTGCGCTTCCAGGCAGTGCTGGCAGCCGTTGATCGAGGAGACCGCGAACGACCACAACTCGAAATCGGCCTTGTCCACGCCGGGGTTGCCGATGATCTGCATGCGCAGGCCCGCGCGCAGATCGTCGTACTTGCCCTCGAGGAACGCCTTGCCGCGGTAGAACACATTGTTCATACCCATGATCGACGCGGCGCCCAGCGCGGCGTTGTACGCCTCCGCCGACAGCACGTCGGCGGCTTCCTCGGCGATCTCGCGCAGCGTGGTGGCCGACCGGGTCGCGGCGGCCGACGCCAGCAGGGTGCCCCACAGCTGCTGCTCGTTGAGCACGGTGGTGCGCGCGATGGAGGACAGGTTGAGCTTCAGATCCTTGGCGTACTCGGGAAGCGAGTTCTTCAGGTTCTCGATGGTCAAACGAAACAGCTCCTTCTAAGACCGGCTCAGACCGACGCGGACAGCAGTTCGCCGGCGTTGATGGTCGGGTCGCCCTTCTTCCAGTTGCAGGCGCACAGCTCGTCGGACTGCAGTGCGTCGAGCACGCGCAGCACCTCGTCGACATTGCGGCCCACGGAACCCGCGGTGACCGACACGAACTGGATCTCGTTGTTCGGGTCGATGATGAAGGTGGCGCGGTCGGCGACGCCGTCGGCGTTGAGAACGCCGGTGGCCGCGGCCAATTCACGCTTGAGGTCGCTCAGCATGGGGAAGGGGAGGGTCTTCAGGTCCTCGTGCTGGGCACGCCACTGGAAGTGCACGAACTCGTTGTCGACGGAAGCACCCAGCACCTGCGCGTCACGATCGGCGAACTCCTCGTTCAGCTTGCCGAAGGCGGCGATCTCGGTCGGGCACACGAAGGTGAAGTCCTTCGGCCAGAAGAATACGATGCGCCACTTGCCGGCGTAGTCGTCGCTCGAGATCTGGGTGAAGTAGTCGTCGGGCTGCTGCGCGTTCACCTTCGACAGGTCACCGCCGATAACAGCCTTGAGGTTGTAGGCGGGGAACTGGTCGCCGATGGTCAGCAGGGCCATGCTTGCTCCTCTTTGGTAGTCGATCCGATTGTGTCGTGACTCTCGCGAACGATCTTGCCCAAACCTCGGTAAAAGGTAAAGGTGATCGGTCGCACTATACTGATAGGCGTGACTGATCAAACTTATCAGCCAACCCTGTCGCAGCTGCGTGCGTTCGTGGCGATCGCGGAATATCGCCATTTCGGAACTGCCGCAGCGCGGTTGAGCGTGAGCCAGCCCACGTTATCGCAGGCGCTGGCATCACTGGAAAACGGGCTGGGGCTGCAGCTGATCGAGCGCAGCACGCGGCGGGTCCTGGTCACGCCCGCGGGGAAGCGACTGCTGCCGCAGGCCATGGCGACGCTCGAGGCGGCGGATCGATTCGTCGCCTCGGCGGCCGGCTCCGGACTCGGTGGCACGCTGCGCATGGGCATCATCCCCACGGTAGCCCCGTATGTGCTGCCCGCGCTGTTGCCCGAATTACGCACGCAGCTGCCGAGTTTGGTGCCACATGTGATCGAGGACCAGACGGCGCGGCTGCTGGACGGGCTGCGCTCCGGGGTGCTGGACGTGGCATTGCTGGCGCTGCCCGCCGACGCCTCCGGGTTGGTCGAGATTCCGCTCTACACCGAGGAATTCGTGCTCGTGGTGCCGCGCGGGCATGTGTTCGCCGGACGCCGCGACCTGTCCCCGGCGGATCTGGACAGCCTGCCGCTGCTGCTGCTCGACGAGGGGCACTGCCTGCGTGACCAGACGCTGGACCTGTGCCGCTCCAGCGACGCGCACCCCGGTACGGTCGGTGACACCCGCGCCGCGTCGCTGGCCACCGTGGTGCAGTGCGTCGCAGGCGATCTCGGCGTCACCCTGATCCCGGAGATGGCGGTCGCCGCCGAAACCTCGCGCGGCACTTTGGATATCGCGCGTTTCGCGGCGCCCGCGCCGGGGCGCACGCTCGGCCTGGCCTTCCGGGCCTCCACCGCGCGCACCGAGGACTACGAGCATCTCGCCGACATCATTCGGGGCCTGCGGCCGGTGTGACCGGGCGCGGTTGCGGCGGGCCGCGTGCTCTGGAACCCTCGGGCCGTGCGGATTCATCACCTGAATTGCGGGACCATGGCGCGAGGGCTGGTCGATCACTGCCTGCTGATCGAAACCCGGAACGGACTCGTGCTCGTCGACACCGGATTCGGGTTGGACACCATCCGTGATCCCGGAAAGTCGCTGGGTGCGAACCGTTTCCTGCTCGGCGCGAAACTCGCGGAGTCGGAGACGGCGATCCGCCAGATCCAGGCCCTGGGCTACGATCCGCGCGACGTCCGGCACATCATCCTCACCCACCTGGACATGGATCACGCGGGCGGGCTGGCCGACTTCCCCGAGGCCACCATCCACATCCACGGCCCCGAATTCCGGGCCGCCACCGCGACGCCGACGCGTTCGGAGAAGGTGCGCTACCGGGCGGTGCAGTGGGCGCACGGACCCAAGTGGATGGTCAACGAGGTCGACGGCGGCGAGGACTGGTTCGGTTTCCGCTCCGTCCGCGATCTGCCCGGCCTGCCGTCCGAAATCCTGGTCGTCCCGCTCGCCGGGCACACCCGCGGCCACGCCGGGGTCGCGGTCGACACCGGACAGGGGTGGCTACTACACGCCGGTGACTCCTTCTTCGTGGAGAGCTCGATCCATCCGGAACAGCCTGTGACGCCATTGTTCTGGAAGCTGTACGAGCGCGGCTCGGTCCTCGGCGACGCCTACCGCGAGAACCAGCGCCGCCTGCGCGAGTTGCAACGCCTGCACGGCCATCAAGTCACGATCATCAATTCCCACGACGGCGTGGTGTTCGCGCGCGCGGCCGGCCTGTGACCGCCGACCGGCGATGGGGCCGAAAGCTGCCGACCCCGACCGACCCGCTGTTCGTCTACGGCACACTGCAATTTCCGGAGGTGCTGGACGGATTGCTCGGCCGCACACCGCATCTCGAACCCGCCGTCCTGCCCGGACGCCGGGTGGCGGCCCTGCCCGGCCGGGTCTACCCGGGCCTGGTGACAGCGAGCGACACTGTCGCACAAGGCTTCCTGCTGTCCGGCCTCACCGCCGCGGAATGGCGGATCCTGGACGATTTCGAGGACGACGAATACGACCTGTCCCCGGTCTCCGTCCACGCCGCCGACCGCGAGGTCTACGCCTGGACCTACGCCTGGACCGCCGAGGTCGATCCCCGCGACTGGTCGGCCCTGACCTTCCGCGCCGACCACCTCGCCGCCTACGCCGACCGCCTGCGCCCCGCCGCCCCGGACACGAGTCCTGTTGTCCCATAACATTCCCGCGTGCGTAGGTGTGTGATTGCCCTGTCGGCGCTGCTGGTCGCCGGATGCGGAATGTTCGGTCCGGACACGGTCAGCGGCGACGATGTCGCGAGCAAGGTTCGCGTGTACTACAAGTCCGTCGCGGGGATCGATCCGGTCTGGCTCACCTGCGGCAGTGTCGATGCCGAGGTCGGTGCCGAGGCGACCTGCACCGCCACCGATGCACAGGGGCAGAAATGGCCCATGACGGTCCGCGTCGAGAAGGTCGACGGTGCGGAGCTCGTTTACGACATCCGCTTCGACGATGAGCTCTCCGACAATCGCGCCGTGCAGGGCGGCATCGCACTGGCCCTGAAATCCAAGACCGGCTCCGATTTCCAATCCGTGCGGTGCACCGGATTGCAGAAGTACGCGATCAATGCCACCCGTATGTGTACGGCGACCGAGACCAATGGCAGTCAGTGGGAGGTCGAGTACTACCTGACCAATCTCAATGGCGGCGCGTCGATCACACTGCAGGATCCCCTCCTGTACGCGTCCAGTGTGCAGAGCATGGTGCGAACCCTGGCCTGGGATCTGTCCAGTCATTACGGGTTGTCGAGCGGAATGTTCAGCTTCGCCCAGGGCAGCGCCGCCTGTCCGAACATGCTGCGCGGCAAGGCCGGTGAGTCGGTCCACTGCACGGCGACCCTAGCGGACCGGAGCACCACCGATATCACGGTGAACGCCACGAAGTTCGAGGACGGGAAGGTCTACTTCCAGATGTATCCGACCAACGATCCCAGCCTGAGCCAGGGCGGCTGGCGACTGGCCGATCCCAGCTGAATCTTGCTGACCGGGACTGTACGACGCGGGCCACAGTCGTGCGGTAGATGTTGAGGGCATGGATACCTCGGGCATCGTCGCCGGCGCACGCAGTCAGGCACTCGGAGATCTGTTGCGGCGCAGTGCCGCCCGGCACCCGGACAAGACGGCGCTGGTGTGGCGGGAGCGGCGGGAGAGTTTCGCCGAGCTCGATGCCGCGGTGAATCGGGTGGCGCACAGTCTGGCCGATCGTGGTGTGGCGCAGGGGGATCGGGTGGCGATCTACTCGCACAACTGCCGGGAGTTCGTGCTGGCGTATTTCGCGCTGGCACGGTTGGGGGCGATCTCGGTGCCCATCAACTTCATGCTGACCGCCGACGAGGTCGCCTATATCCTGGAGCATTCCGGTGCGATCGGGTTGATCGCGGAGGATGCGCTCACCGGTGAGGCGCAGGCCGCGGTGAAACAGTTGAGCGACAGCGAGATTCGGGTTTTCGGCTGGATTCCCGTGGCCGGTCTGCCCGCCACCGCCGGCTGGGAGGACGTGACCGACTGGGAATCCCACGCCGAGACCACGGCTCCGAATGTGCTGGTCGGCGACGACGACCCCATCCAGATCATGTACACCTCCGGCACGGAATCCCGCCCGAAGGGCGCGGTTCTGTCGAGCCGAGCGCTGATCGCCCAGTACGTGAGCACCATTGTCGACGGCCGGATGACGGCCGACGACATCGAGGTGCACGCGCTGCCGCTCTACCACTGCGCCCAGCTGCACTGCTTCCTCACCCCCGACCTCTACCTGGGCGCCACCAGCATCCTGCTGCCCGGGCCCGACCCCGCGACCCTGCTGCGCACCATCGAATCCGAGCGCGCCACCAAGCTTTTCTGCCCGCCCACCGTGTGGGTCTCCCTGCTCCGGCACCCCGATTTCGACACCTACGACCTGTCGTCCCTGCGCAAGGGCTACTACGGCGCGAGCATCATGCCGGTGGAAGTCCTGCACGAGTTGTCCCAGCGCCTGCCCGGAGTGGCACTCACCAACTTCTATGGCCAAACCGAATTGTCGCCCTTGGCAACAGTTCTCACCCCCGAGGACCAGCTCGCCAAGCCCGGCTCCGCGGGCCGCCCCACCCTCAATGTCGAAACCCGTGTGGTGGACGACGAGGACAACCCCGTGGACTTCGGCGTGATCGGCGAAATCGTCCACCGCTCCCCGCAAGCCATGCTCGGCTACTGGAAGGACCCCGCCAAAACTGCCGAAGCCTTCCGCAACGGCTGGTTCCACAGCGGCGATCTGGGCGTCTTCGACGAAGACGGCTACCTCACCGTCGTGGACCGCAAGAAGGACATGATCAAAACCGGCGGCGAGAACGTAGCCAGCCGCGAGGTCGAGGAGATCCTCTATCAGCACCCGGATATCTCCGAAGCCGCCGTGATCGGCATCCCTCACCCCCACTGGATCGAAGCCGTCGCAGCCGTGGTCGTCCCCCGCGCCGACACCACACCCACAGCGGAATCGGTTGTGGCCCACTGCAAACAACGCCTGGCAGGCTACAAAGTCCCCAAATACGTGGTCTTCGCCGCCACCCTCCCCAAGAACCCCAGCGGCAAAATCCTCAAACGCGAACTACGCACCGCCCACGCCACCCTCGCGGATCAACCGAGCTGACTCACCCGATCTCACCGACATGCGCGATATTCGCGCGATCCCCGGGGTCGTCACTGACGACCCCACCGAACCACGCATCGAGAATCTCACTCAACTGCGCCCGCGAGGTAAGCCGCAAACTCAAAGCCAGCACATTGGCGTCGTTCCACTTCCGAGCCCCCTCGGCGGTGTAGGCATCCACGCACAATGCCGCCCGCACCCCCGGCACCTTGTTCGCCGCAATTGATGCGCCGGTCCCGGTCCAGCAGCAGACCACAGCCTGATCGGCCCGCCCCTCGGCCACATCCCGAGCCGCCGTCTCGCTGGCCCAAGCCCAGTCGTCGCGCTCGTCGGGTTCGAGCGCCCCATGCAGGGTCACCTCATGGCCCCGCTTGCGCAGCTCTTCGATCACCGCGAGGGCCACGCCCACATTCTCGTCGGCCGCGATTGAAATCCTCACCGGTTGACCGTCGCGCTCAGTCGAACAAATCGGTGACAGCCGTCGTGACCACGGCCCGCTGTGTCCAAACTTCGAGTTGATCCACGTCGGTGCAGTTTTCGATGCGGTCGCGAATAGTATGGGGTACATCGAACCCGCGAGCTTCGAGCACAAGCAACAGCGTGCGAATCGCGCCCGCGGTTCGGCCTTCCTTGCGTCCTTCTTCGCGTCCTTCTTCGCGTCCCTGGGCGACCAGATCGCGGAAGGTATCGCTGAGATACTCGCGATGTGTGGTGGACATCCAATCCTCCAAAGTCGCTCGAGTTGCATTGGACAAAGTCGACCAGATGAAGTCGAAATAGATTCTAGCCTGCTCCGAGCTGCGACTTCCTGGTTGCGAGGCGAGGATGTCGAGCGCTGCGACCGCGATTTCCAGGATTCGGCGATGGTTCGCCGCACGGCGATGGGCCACTGCTGACAGCACTGCGAGTTCCGGGGTTCGTGTGGCCGTTTCAAGATCAGTGATGACGGGCACCTGATCCGGGCTCGACGATGACAGCCAGTACCGGCTGCTCGGCCGCGGACAGGATGACGACCGTGTCTGCGCGGTACTCCGTTGGCACCCTTTCGGTCAGGTCTGTGCACGCTGTAGTCGCACGGTCATGCTCGGGCACGTAGTGCTGTGGAACAACAACATTCGTGTGGGTTTGTTTCAGAGCTGTTCGGCTGTGAGGAGTAGGCGGAGGTGGGTGTCGGTCCAGTGGTGGAGGGTGGTGGGAGTGGTTGGGGTGGTGAGGGAGTGGCGGAGGGTGTCCAGGGAGGTGGCGGCGGAGGTGAGGCCCAGGCGGCGGAGGGTGGTGGCGGTGGTGGTGGCGCGGTCGAACCAGGTTGGGGGGAGGTGGCGGGCGCCTCGGTGGGGGACTTCGGCGGTGAGGGAGAGAGCGGAGGTGGTGGCCGCCAGGAGGGGATCCTGTTGGGGGAGTGCGGTTCCCGGGGGGATGGGGCGGTCGGCGGAGGCGAACGCGGGGATGTGGACGGTGGTGCCGACTACCAGTGCTGTCGGGGTGAGGGTCAGGCGGCCGTGGTGGCGTTCGAGGGTGCCTGCGATGTAGCGGACGGGGCCGGATTCGCCGGAGAGCAGGTGGGCCAGGGAGTCGATGGCGCCGGGAGTGGCGGCGGTGTGGGTGTAGGTGAGGATGGCGGTGCCGGTGGGGGCCTCGAGGGTGGCTTCGAGGCGTTGTTCGCCTGGGAGATAACGGATTTCGGAGATGGCGGCGACTTCGACGGCGCGCAGGGATTCACCGCGGACGCGGGGGCGGACGAGGGACGGGGGCAGGGCGGCGAGGCGGGCGGCTTCGGCGTCGAGGTCGGTGAGGAGGAGTTCGGGCGGGAGTTTGGACCAATCGCCGGAGGAGGGAAGGACGGAGGTGCGGGCCACGCGGCTGGTGGCGAGGCGGACGGTGCGATTGGCCGAACGCACCGCGGATTCGGTGACCACATTGCCCGCCGCCAGGTCGGCGTAGCGGGCGGTGCCGGTGCGGCGGGCGGCCAGGGCCGTGGGGGAGGGCGGGTCGGTGCCCTCGGGGATGGCCACCGTGTGGTGCAGGGTGAGGACGATGCGGGCCTCGGGGTGCGCGAGATACACCTCCAGGCTGCGGGATTCGTCATCGCCGGTGACGCGGGCGCCCAGGCCGGTGAGGCGCAGGTGACGCAGGGGGGTTTGGGCGGCTTCCTCGGTGCCGAGGACGGGGACCCAGTCGCGGGCGCTGGCGCGGTGGCGGGCCACGAGTTCCGTTATGAGAGACGCGGTTCGGAGCGGGTCGTGGCGGGCGCTGCGGTCCCGGTAGGCCGACAGTTGGTCGAGCAGGTCGGTGAGGGCGTCGTGCGGCCAGCGCGCACAGGCGCTGTCGAGGGCGCGGGTGGCGGCGGTGAAGACGCCCGCCAGGTCCGGGCCGGCATGGGAGACACCGTCGTTCACGAGGTCGGCGAGCGGGGACAGCACGGAGGCGGTGGCGGTGACAGCCGCCGATCCGTCGGTCGCCGCACCCACGGTGACCTCGAGGCTGTCGGCGTCCGGGTCGAGCTCGTCGGCGACGCGAAAAGCCCAGACGGCCAAGGCGATCGCATCGGTGCGGCTACCGCGGGCAGCGTCGGCGCGTGCATATCCGATCTCGTTCGGCACCAGGAAACGCACTGTCACCGCGGACAATTCGACCGACGGCACCGGATCGCTCGCCGTCCCGCGGCGGATGATGGCCCGATAGCCGCTGCGGTGCGCACGGCGGGCAGCGGTGAAGGCTCGCGGGCCGAGCAGCTCGCGCAATTGATCATCGGTGAAGCCGCCGGGAGACCATGGCTTCCCCGAGGTGGCGGTCGACGCCGCGTCGGCTGGTTTCGTGCTGTGCGCCTTCCCGGCTTCGCTTGCCGGAGACTGCTGCCCGGCGTCGTTCCCGGCTCCGGCCGAGGCGGCCGGGACTGGAACCGCAGCCTCGTTCGCGGTGCGGTCGCCTGGGAGCGCTGGATTCTCCTGCGCCGTTGCGGAATCGGCGGTTTGCGCATTCGGTGCGGTTGCGGCGGACGAGGTCTCCGTACTCGCGCGGTAGGCGAGGACCGCCATCACGCGATGCCGGCACACCGTCGTGGCCGAGCAGGTGCAGGGGGCGGCCTCGAGGGTGGTGCCCGGGGGCAGGGTGGTGCGAATGCCGTCATGGAAGACGACTTCGACTGTGCCGTCGGGTGATTCGGTGAGCGCCGGTGGGGTGGCGCTGTTCTCCTTGACTGCGCGTTTGAAGATGCCGCGGTTGGCCAGGCTGATGAGCGAGTCGTCGGTGAGGGCGAGCAGGTCGGGGCGCATGGTCATCCGATCGTTTCGGCGATGAAGGCTGCCAGTTCGCCGGGGGTCATGGCGCCGACGTGGACGCCGACATCGGCGAGACGCTGGGCCGTGTCACGGTCGAAGACCGGGTTCGCCGCTTCATCGAGGGCGGCCAGTCCCAGCACGGTGCTGCCCTCGGCGACCAGAGCGGCGGCCGTGCGCACCAGGAAGGTGTCGCTGCCGCCCTCGTAGAAGTCGCTGATGCAGGCGATGATTGTGCGCCTGGGGTTTTCGACCAGCTGGGCGGCGTAGGCCAGGGCGCGGCCGATGTTCGTGCCGCCGCCGAGCTGGACCCGCATGAGCAGTTCGACCGGGTCCTCGACATCGCGGGTGAGGTCGACGACGTCGGTGTCGAAGGCGACCAGGTGGGTTTTGATGCCGGGCAGATTCCACAGGCAGGCGGCGGTGACCGCGGAGTGGATGACCGAGTCCACCATCGATCCGGACTGGTCGACGAGCAGGATTACCTGCCAGTTGTCGATGTGCCGCCGGGTGCGGCCACGAAAGTGCGCGGTCTCGACGTAGAGCTTGCGCTCCTCGGGCCGATAGTGGGCGAGGTTGGCGCGCACCGTTTTCGGGAAGTCGAAGTCGGCGGCGCGCGGGATGCGGCTGGACCGGCGGGAGCGCGTGCCGGAGAAACAGGTGCGGATCTCGGTGGCCAGCCGCTCCATGAGCTCGCGCACCACCTGCTCTACCAGGCGGCGCGCCATGCGCAGCACCTCCGGGTTCATCAGGTGTTTGGTGCGCAGCACGGCCCCGAGCAGTTCGGCATTGGGTTCCAGGCGTTCCAGCACCCCCGGATCGGTGAGGATCTCCTGTAATCCGAATCGCTGCACCGCATCTCGCTCGAGCCGTTCGATGGTGGCCTTCGGGAAGAGGCGATGGATGTCGTCGAGCCAGCCCACGGCCTGCACCAGCGAGGGGCCGTCACCGCCGGTGCGGCGGATATCGCGGCGGTCGAAATCGCCGTCGCGTTCGTACAGCCAGTCCAGGGCGGCATCCTGCCCGGCCGCCTCGCCGCCGAGCGCGGCGCCGCCGCACACCGCGCCACCGGCCGCGCCCAGAATTAGCCGCCAGCGCTCGAGGGTCGGATCGAGCTCAGTCATGGTTGTCTCCAAGCTGTTTCGCGTCGACCAGGCCGTGATCGGCGAGCAGCCGATCGACCCGCGACTCCACCCCCTGTGCGCGAGCGACGGTTTCGGCGCTCACCTCCAACTTCAGCAGCGCCGACGCGGGGGCGACGATCCCGCGCATCTCGAGCAGCCGCGAGGCGATGAGGGCGCGTTCCCGCGGCGGGAACCATGCGAACGCCAGCCGCAGCGCGGGCAGCGCGGTCAGGAAGTCGTCGGTGCCGAACCGGCCGACCAATTCGTCGAGCACCGCCAGCAATCCTGGATACGGGGAGGTTTCGTCCCCCGCACTCGCAACGGAATCGTCCTCTTGCGCACCGGCTTCCAGCAGTTCCTCACGGGCGAGTGCGAACAGTCCGGCGAGGAAATCGCCGAGGACGTCGGGTGCACCGGCGAGCCGGACGGAGCGGGCCACATCCAACGTGTGCCGGGGATCGAGGGCCGCCACCGCGCCGACCGCCGCCCCGCGCAGAGCCGGTGGCCGGTCCGCCGCGGTGCAGCGGGCGAAAACGCCCACCACATCGGCACGTTCGACGCTCAGTACGCGCCCGGCGTGCAGGGCCGCGTCGCGGACCGCGACGAGTGCCTGCAGCAAGCCCGCATCGGCCGGTGCGGGACCACCGCGCAGACCTTCCACCAGCCAGAGCAGTCGCCGCACCGCCGCATCGACGAGGTTGCCGAGCAGCGGCGACTGGGCCGCCCCGAACAGCCGGTCGTGCCGCCAGAGCCCGAGCACGACCGCCAGCAGGCGTCCGAGGCCGACCGGCTCCCCGGCCGACTCGACCGCCGTGCGCACCGTGCCGATGATTCGATCGGTCAGCTCGGCGAGGCCGCAGAGCGTTGCGTCGAAAAGCACCTCGGCCAGGGCCCCGGAGTCGGAACCGGCCACGGTGAACCGTTCGCCCAAGCGCGCCGCTGCCGCTTCGGCGCAGGTGGCCCCGAGTGAGCCCGCCTCGATGAGGGCGGGCAGCCGCATATCGGACGGCGTGATCTTCCAGCTCTCACCCGGTTCCGGCGGTCGGCCGACGGCCGGTCCGGACGTGCGCGCGTATCCCGGAATGTCGAGCATGCGCAGCCGGTGCAGGACCCGGCTCGCCTCCCGCCCGGCCTCGGTGCCGAGGTCGACATCGAATCGCCCCTGGTCCGGAATGCCGTGGTGGGAAAGCTCTTTCGCCACATCGTGCACCAGCGGCGGGTGTGGGGTGCTGTCGTGCAGCCGCCCGACCGTGTCGCCCGACAGCGCCGCCACCATTTCGACGACCACCGGATCGGTGCCCGCCCGCAACTGTCCGCGCCCGGTCCAGGGCAGCGGCCGCTCCAGCGCCTCGTTGACGAGCGCTCCGGCCAATCCATCCAGAACATCGGTGCGAGAGGGCGATTCATGCCCACGTAACCGGCTCAAGCCGACGGTCAGGGTGCGCGCCCCGATGAGCGAGGCCGTCGACACCGCCTGCCCTCGTTTGCGCAGCCGCTGCACCACGGCCCGCGTCACGCTCTCTGCCGCCGCCTCGGCTCCCTCCGCCCAAAGCCGCTGATAGTAGGCGGGCGACGGCATCCCCGACTGATACCCCGCGAACGCGTCCAGCCGCCGGAAACTGAACGGCACCAGGAAACTTCCGCCCACCCCGTCACCCGGGAACGGCGGCACCTCCGGCCAGTGTGGTTCGCCGGCCGTGCTCTGTGCGAGGAGTCGGCGAATCAGCGCGGGCCGGTGAAAGCCGCCGGTGATGACGACGATATGGCCGACGTCCCGGTGCGCGGAACCCGGATCGGCGACGGCCGCGCTGACCCAGCGCGCCATGTACTCCTCACGCGCGATATCGCCGTCGGAGGCCGCATCGTCACCGCGTACGAGATCGAAATAGGTGGCCAGTCGCTCCGCCAGGGTGGCGTCGTCGCCGAGTTCGAACAGGTGATCCCACAGCGCGTCCACATTGTCGACGGCGAACTCCGCGCACAGCCGCCGCACCGCGCGCTCGTAGCGGCGTTCGGCATCGGCATAGCGGTTCTCGGTGCCGCGAAAAGCGGGATGCCAAGCGGGTAGATCGATGAAACGCACGGCCGCGCCATGGTTCCGGCCCTCGGTGAGGGCCACCCATTCTGGCGAGTAGTCGCAGAACGGAGCCCACGACATGTGCCGGGTTTCGGCGTCGCGGTAGCTGCTGAACACCGCCACGGGCAACTCGTGCCCGAGCAGCAATTCGTCGAGGCGCTCGTTCATATCGGCCGGACCCTCGATGAGCACATGCGCCGGCCGCAGCGCGCGAATGGTGTCGCGCACCAGCCGCGCACAGGCCGGACTGTGGTGCCGCACTCCGAGGAAGGTGACGTGCGCGCGGCCGAGGTCCACCCCGAGTGGGGTGTGCGGCAGTGTCGGTGAGGTCGCTTTCGCGGGCACGGCTGTCAGCCCGGCAGCTGGAATCGGGCGTCGTGCAGCGCTTTCCAGGCCCGCCCGGGTTTGCGGGGCACCTGCTGCTCGAGGTAGCGCCGCAGCCGGGCCAGATCCTCGGGATCGTCCTTGGCGGCGGTGCCGGCCAGGCAGTGCACGATATCGGCGGCGTCGCCGGAGCCGCCACGCAGATACCAGCCGCGCAGGCCGACCGCATGTGCCACGGAGACGGCTTCGGCGGTACTCATGACCGCCGACATGCGATCCAGCGCGTCCCCGGATTCGGTTGCGCCGGTGCGGAGTTCGCGGAACGCGGTGACCAGCACCTCGAGCACGTCGCGCGGCGGGGCCTGGGGAACCCCCGAGCGGCGCAGCAGGTTCCCGGCCTCGGCCTCGACCAGTGCCAGCTCGGCCGCGAAATCGCTGATGGGGAACACGGTTTCGAAGTTGAATCGCCGCTTCAGCGCCGCGCTCATATCGTTCACGCCCCGGTCGCGCGTGTTCGCGGTCGCGATCACATTGAAACCCTCGGTGGCGTACACCATTTCGCCGAGTTCCGGAACCGCCAGCACCCGATCCGACAGCAGCGACAGAATGGAGTCCTGCACTTCGAGCGGGCAGCGGGTGATCTCCTCGAACCGCACCACCTTCCCGTCCCGCATCCCGCGCATCATGGGCGCGGGCACGATCGACCGCTCCGACGGTCCCTCCGACACCAGCAGCGCATAGTTCCACCCGTACCGGATCTGATCCTCGGTCGTCGCCGCACCACCCTGAATGGTGAGCGTCGAATCCCCCGAAATGGCCGCCGAAAGCAATTCGGACAGCAGCGATTTGGCCGTCCCCGGTTCACCGGTGAGCAGCAGCCCACGCGTGGTCGCCAGGCTCACCAGCGCCCGATCCACCAGCGAGGCATCCCCGACGAACTTCCGCTCGATCCCGAGTTTCGGATCACCGACGATGAACCGCTTGGCCGCGTCCACACTCAGCGCCCACCCGGGCGGCGTGGGCGCGGTATCGCTGTCGCGCAGCCGCGCCAGATCGTCGGCCCACCGCAATTCGGCGGGCGGCCGCTGCATGTGCTCGGTCGTGGTGGTCAACGATGCTCCTGCGGGTCGTGTAGGTCGAGTGGTTGAACAGTCCTGCGGTTCACGCGATTACGGCTTCCAGGTCGCGCACCAGTTCCGAGGCCGGGATCGCGTCCAGCACACCGAGAGGGTGGCAGTCTTCCTTTCTGCACCAGCGATGTTCGTTGCCGGTATCGGTCACCCAGACTCGTCTCAGCACTTGGTGATTGCCTTTGATATCCGGTGGTTGCCCGGCGCTGAAGCCGGGATCGAAGTGAACGACGATCGAATGCCCGTTCCCGAGAACCTGATAGAAGCAGGAGATGTCACCGGCGTCCTGGGGTGATTCGCGTCCCCAGCCGCGGTTGACGAGTCGCATGGCATTGCCGGACGCGAACTCGATCCCCTGGAATCGGTCGAGATGGATCTCCGTGGCCTCGGCGTCGGTGAACCGGTGGATCTCGCGGGTGAGCTGCGGGAAAGGTTGCAGCAGTTCGTAATCGGCGAAGATCTCAGCCCACGCGGCGAGGTCGTCGCCGAGGTGCAGCGGATGGGCGACGCCGACGGTCGCGTCCGCGGCGAGCAGGAATTCATTGTCGTGCGCATCCGCCAGGCTGCGGTCCTCGGCCAGCCGGAACGCGCCGGTGATCGTGCCGTCGGCGGCGAACGCCACCCAAACCAGTCGGCGGGTGAGCTGACGGACGAGCGGATGGTCGACGAACAATCGCGGAAACTCGTCCGCCGTCCAGCGGCGACCCCGCACCATGGCCTGTTCCAGCCGTCGGAGTTGCCCGCCTGCAATGGCTTTCACGTCCTTCTTGAAAGCCGCGAAGGCTTTGTACGCGGCCGGCGCGAGTTCCGGATCATCATTGACACCGGGTTTGGGCAGGGATTTGCGGGGTGCGCCATCGGCATCGCTGACGGTAGGGCGCAACTGTTCATCGAGGCCGATTCGGAAGCCACGTGGACCGTAATCCAAAGGCAGCGTGCCATCCTCGCTCAGCCCCAGGTCGGGGACGAGCCGGTCGGCCAGCTGCTCGGTGGTGAGACCGCGGTCCCGCGCGATCCGCTCGATCATGGTGTGCGCGGTCGATCTGATGCCGTTGAATTTGACCTTCTCGGCAATGCCATTGAGCTGCATGAGGGCGATATCCGTGCCGATGGCGGCCAGCACGTTCAAACCGGCCACCGCGCGCTGGTGCGCGCCGTCGCCCGGCCAGACGCGAATGAGCGGAGTGAGCCGCCGTGCGATGTCGTCATCGCCGAAGTCCGCGAGCGCGCGCAGGATCCAGCCGCCCGCGCGCGGGTAGTCGACCGCCCGCCAGGCTTCGAACATTCCCCACGCGAACTCGGTCAGCGATCGTGGATCGGCGGCTTCCTCGACCACCTGGACGCCGGCGTATCCGCCCTGCTCCTTCGCGATCGCCAGCATGGTGCACACTGTGGTCACCGCGGGCACATCCAGCGCGGTCCGGCTGTCGCGTAGCACGATCGGCGGCAGTGCGGCCGGCATCAGCCAGGACGGCAGGACGGGAATCTTCTTCGGCAGATGGAGCATCGGGTCGGTGACGAGCTCGGCTCGCAGCGCCTCGAGCGCCCGCGCGTCGTATGCGGCGGCGGCCTCGAACAGGGCGTCGCGGTGCCCGCGCCGTGCGAGCAGATGCAGTGCGTCCCACGCGTATTTGCGCGGCCGCACCGCCTTACCGAGGGCGGCGGCGATCAAATCCGCTGCCGCGGTGTCGAGATGGCGCTCCAGCCATTCGAGGGCGGTATCGAATGCGTGGTGCTTGCCGAGCAGTTTGGCCATGAGAGCGGTGACCTCGGACCCGGTGACAGGCGCGAGGATCCCCGCGTGCTGCTCCGGGTCCGCTGCCACCGCTGCGAGGATCACCGGCAGTATCTGCTCACCGAAGCGGCCCAGCAGCCGTGTCATTCCCGAGCCGTCGCGCCCGAAGTGCCGTGGTTCCAGCAGTGACAGATGCGGTGCCACGACTTCGACGGGCGCGCAGGCGAAGAGCGGGACCAGTCCGTAAGCGGCTCGGCCCGGTACGGCCAGGGTGTCGGTGATCAGACTGGACCAGGTCTGCCCGGTCTCGGCGTCCGGTCGCGGCCCGGCGACGCCGGTACGGGCTTCGGCCCACGCTTCCCGTTCGCCCTCTCGCCAGCGGAGCGCGCTGGGTCGTGGGCCGGGAATGGGCAGCACGATCGAGTCGGTCGGCGGCTTCTCCCGCTCCCACGGCGGCACTCGCAGAATCGCGGGCAGTTCATCCGGCGTGGCGATGCCGTTGTAGGGAACGACGCTGGGGGCAGGTTCCACCGCGATGCCGAGTTCGGCGGCCAACTCCGGATGAGCGTGCGCCTGAGCGCGCAGGAGGGCGGCGGCGCCCGCCGAACGCGAGGAGTTCGCCGCGAGCAAACGCAGTGCGCGGCGCGGGAATCGGATGAGCGCGGTGTGTAGCGACGCGCGCACGGTGTTCCGTTCGAGGCGTTCGAGCAGGATCGAAAACGCCTGATCGGTGGGGAACTGCGCGAGCATCCCGGCCAGCACCCGCTGTGTGTCGGGCCCGATGCCGGTGTTGTCCAGGGCTTCCGCCATGAATGGCGCGACCGCCGGTCCGAGGTGGGCGGCCACGGTGTCGCGCAGATGATCCCAGTCGAACAGGACACCCCCGGCCGGAGCCAGCTCGGACAGCTGCCCGGCCGTCGTCGCGCAGCAGATCAACCCGGTCCGCGCGTCATCCCGCGCATGGGACTGAAATTGTTCGAGCGCCGGGATGTCCGCGTCGAGCCAATGCTGTTCGGTCGGAAACAAATACGTCGTCGCCAGCCGGGCGGCCAGGGGATGCGGAGCGACGCGGTACGCGGCGAACCGTTCGACGGCGGCACGGTACTCCGGCTCGGGCAGCTCTGCCAGTGCCGCGCGCACACGCCGCAGGACGGGAGTGCTGTCGGCGGAGTACGGCGCGCCCGGATGAATCGGGTGCAGAGCGTTGACACCGCGATTGGCGTGCGCGGGCATGATGAACAGACCGGCCAGCTGGATCGCGGCCTCGGTGGCGAAGATCAAGCCGTGCTGGGCGATCCAGGCATCCACGATCGTGTCAGGCGTGTGTCGCCTGCCGTAGCCGTATCGGTAGACATCGGTGATAATGCACGCGAGCGCGGCAGCGCCGAGCGGCGACTCCAGCCCTTCCCCGGGTGTCGCGGCGTCCGGCGCCGGCTGCCGGCCGTACCCGAGCGCGGCCGTGCCCGCCGCCGCAATGTCGGGGAAGCCCTGGGCCGCAGTGTTGTTCAGGATTCCGGGAATACGCCCATGCGCCAGGTATTCCCGGTAGGTGGCGACGGCGGAGGCGTCGATCGCTCTGGGTCGTGCGGGTCCCCGGCCTCGGAACCGGTCGGCATGCGCCCACCACTCGTCCGGCACCACCCACGTGTCCTCATCGAGCTGACGCACCACTGTCAACGCTGTCCCTCCCCGGATTTCGATCCTTGCTCACCGCACTGTAATAGCGGGCGCTGACAAAGGGATCCGTTGGGCGCGGCCGGGCCTGGAGTGTTCGGCCCCTGCTCTGAGATCTCCGTCTGGGTACGGTGGGACGGATAGTGTTGTGCGGGAGGCGGATCGGCCTGGCGCCCCTCATTGTCGCCAGGCCGATCCTGGGGGCGATCAGCGTTTTGCGATCGCTTCGAAGACTGTCGGGTCGACGAGGGTGGAGGTGTCGCCGAGTTCGCGGCCTTCGGCGACGTCGCGCAGCAGGCGACGCATGATCTTGCCCGAGCGGGTCTTGGGCAGCTCGGGGACCACGTGGATCTCCCTCGGACGCGCGATGGGGGAGATCTCGCGCGAGACCTCGGCCTTGAGTTCGGTGACCAGGTCCTCGCCGGTGTCCTTGGCCTCGGCGGTGAGGATCACGAACGCCACGATGCCCTGACCGGTCGTCGCATCGGATGCGCCGACGACCGCGGCTTCGGCGACACCGGAGTGGCCCACCAGCGCGGATTCGACCTCGGCGGTGGAGATGCGGTGGCCCGAGACGTTCATGACGTCATCGACACGGCCCAGGACCCACAGGTCGCCGTCGGTGTCCAACTTCGCGCCGTCGCCGGCGAAGTACCAGCCCTGCTCGGCGTACTTGGACCAGTAGGTGTCCTTGTATCGCTCGTTGTCGCCCCAGATGCCGCGCAGCATCGACGGCCACGGCTGGTCGAGGACGAGGTAGCCGTTGGCTTCGGTCTCACCGAGGGTGACCGGGTTGCCTTCCTCGTCGACGACTTTGGAGGAGATGCCGGGCAGCGGGGTCATGGCCGCACCCGGTTTGGCGGCGGTGACGCCGGGCAAGGGCGAGATCATGATTGCGCCGGTTTCGGTCTGCCACCAGGTGTCCACGATCGGAGTGGTGTTGGCGCCGATGACTTCCCGGTACCAGCGCCACGCCTCCGGGTTGATCGGCTCACCGACCGAACCCAGCAGTCGCAGTGAGGAGAGATTGTGCGACTCGGGAATCTCTTTGCCCCACTTCATGAATGTGCGGACCAGTGTGGGGGCCGTGTAATAGATGGTGACGCCGTACTTTTCGATGATCTCGAAATGCCGGTGCTCGTTCGGGAAGTTCGGGGTGCCTTCGTACACGACCTGTGTGGTGCGATTGGCGAGGGGTCCGTACACGATGTAGGAGTGCCCGGTGACCCAGCCGATGTCGGCGGTGCACCAGTACACGTCCTGGCCGGGCTTGTGGTCGAACACGTAGTGGTGGGTGTAGGAGGTCTGGGTGAGGTAGCCGCCGCTGGTGTGCAGGATGCCCTTGGGCTTACCGGTGGTGCCGGAGGTGTAGAGGATGAACAGCGGGTGCTCGGCGTCGAACGCCTGCGCCTGGTGCTCGGGCGAGGCCAGCGAAACGGTTTCGTCCCACCAGATGTCGCGGCCCTCGGTCCACGGCACGTCGATGCCGGTGCGCCGCACCACGAGCACGTGCTCGACGCTCTGCGCGCCGCCATCGGCCGAAAGGGCTTCGTCCACAGCGGCTTTCAGTGGTGCGGCGGTCCCGCGCCGCCACTGCCCGTCGGTGGTGATGACCAGCTTGGCCTCGGCATCGTCCACGCGCTGGCGCAGCGCACTCGGTGAGAACCCCGCGAACACCACCGAATGCGTCAAACCCAGACGCGCACAGGCCAGCATCGACACGATCGCCTCCGGCACCATCGGCATATAGATGGCGACGCGATCCCCGGCCCGCAACCCGAGCGCGGTCAACGCATTGGCGGCCCTGGACACATCATCCAGCAGTTCGCCGTAGGTGATGGCGCGGGAATCCCCGGGCTCGCCCTCCCAGTGGATGGCCACCTGATTCCCGTGCCCGTCCAGCACATGCCGATCCACGCAGTTGTACGCGACATTGAGCTTGCCGTCCGCGAACCATTGCGCGAAAGGCGCGTCGTCCCAATCCAATACCCGCGTGAAGGGCGTATCCCAGTGCAGCCGCCGGGCCTGTTCGGCCCAGAAGGCGAGCCGGTCGGCCTCCGCGCGGTCGTAGAGCGCGCCGGTGGCATTGGCCGTGGCGGTGAACTCCGCGCTGGGCGGGTAGCTGTCGGAATGGGTGGCGACGCTGGACAATTCGGTACTCCTGGTCGGGAAACGAGTGGACGGGCCCGGGGACGGCGGGCGAAATCAGTGTGCGACGGCCTTTTCCGCGCCGACACCGGTGAGCGAGCGAACCTCCATTTCGGCGGCCTTGACCGGGTCCTCGTCGCTCTTGCCGACGAAGGTGCCGATAACACCGAGCAGGAAGGCCAGCGGAATCGACACGATGCCCGGGTTGGACAGCGGGAACCAGTCGAAGTCCAGCTTGGGCAGCATGGCCGACTTGGAGCCGGACACGGCCGGGGAGAACACGATCAGCACGATGGTGGAGATCAGGCCGCCGTACATGCTGAACAGCGCACCGGTGGTGTTGAACCGCTTCCAGAACAGCGAGAACAGAATGGTGGGCAGGTTCGCCGACGCGGCCACCGCGAAGGCCAGCGCCACCAGGAACGCGATGTTCTGACCATTGGCGAGAATGCCGAGCCCGATGGCGATGACACCGACCACGACCGCCGTGATCCGCGACACCTGAACCTGTTTGGCCTCATCGACCTTGCCGCGCTTGATGACTCCGGCATAGATGTCGTGCGCGAAGGACGCCGACGCCGTGATGGTCAGACCGGCCACCACCGCGAGAATCGTGGCGAAGGCGACCGCGGAGATGATGCCCAGCAGCAGCACGCCGCCGAGTTCGAAGGCCAGCAGCGGGGCCGCGGAGTTCTGCCCGCCGGCCGCGCCCAGAATCGTGTCCGGCCCGACGATGGCCGCCGCGCCGTACCCGAGCACCAGCGTGAACAGGTAGAACGCGCCGATCAGCCCGATCGCCCACACCACCGAGCGACGCGCCTCCTTGGCGGTGGGCACGGTGTAGAAGCGCATGAGCACGTGCGGCAGACCGGCGGTGCCGAGCACCAGCGCCAGGCCCAGCGACAGGAAGTTCAGTTTCGAGGTGCCGCTGCCACCGTACTGCGCGCCGGGTGCGAGCACATCCCGCGAGGCCACGCCCTTGGTGGTCGCCTCCGACACCTTCTGCTGCGCCGAACCCAGGATCTCCGACAGGTTGAACCCGAACTTGCTGAGCACCACGACCGTCATGAACGCGGCGCCGGTGATCAGCAGCACGGCCTTGATGATCTGCACCCAGGTGGTGCCCTTCATGCCGCCGACCAGCACATACACGATCATGAGAATGCCGACCACGGCGATCACGACCGCCTGCCCGGACTTGGACTTGATATCGAGCAGCAGCGCCACCAGACCGCCCGCGCCCGCCATCTGCGCCAGCAGATAGAACAGCGACACGGCCAGGGTGGTCAGCGCGGCCGCGGTGCGCACCGGCCCCTGCTTCAACCGGAAGCTCAGTACGTCGGCCATGGTGAATTTGCCGGTGTTCCTGAGCATTTCGGCCACCAGCAGCAGTGCGACGAGCCACGCCACCAGGAAGCCGATCGAGTACAGGAAGCCGTCGTAGCCGTAGACGGCGATGGCGCCCGCGATGCCGAGGAAGCTGGCCGCCGACAGGTAGTCACCGGCGATGGCCACGCCGTTCTGCGGACCGGAGAACCCGCGCCCACCGGTGAAATAGTCTGCGGCACTGGCATTGCTGCGGCTGGCGCGAATCACCACGACCATGGTGACGACCACGAACAGCGCGAAAATGGCGATATTGGCGGCCGGATTGCCGACCGTGGCGGTGGCGGCGAGGTAACTGGTCACGCCTGGCCTCCCTCGAGCTCGGAGCGAATGGCGGCGGCGCGCGGATCCAGTTCCTTATTGGCGAATCGCACGTACAGGCCGGTGATCAGGAAGGTGGAGGCGAACTGCCCCAGACCCAGCAGCAGCCCGACATTGATGTTCCCGACGACCTTGGTGGCCATGAAATCGTGCGCGTACGCGCCGAGCAGCACATACACCAGGTACCAGGCCAGGAACAGTGCCGTCATGGGAAACACGTAGCGCCGCAACCGGTTCCGGAGGTCCTGGAATTCGGGACTGGCCTGCATGGCGACGAATTCCGCGGGCGTGGGCGTATGCCGCGGCCGCGTGCCGTCGTCGAGTTCGGTGGGGCTCATGGTGGTCCTCGCATGTGATGTGGCTTACTGCGCAGCACGGTAGCGAGCCGAGCATGACCGAAACATGATGTGGTGTGGGTCACTCGGCGAAGCGGCCGGACTGTGCGGTGAACGGTCGCTGTGCCGCGACGAACGGTCGGGGGCCGGCGATCACGCCGAACGCAGGCCGCCCTCGCGATCGGCGCCCATGCCGAGGCGTTCGGAGGCGTGCATGCGCACGAAGATGCGGGCGACCTCGCGGGCGGGCTGACGGCGCGAGAATTTGCTGACCAGGATGGTGGCGGCGAATGCCAGCGGAACGCTCACGGCCGCCGGATAACTCAGCAGCGCGGCGGGCCAGCCGTGCGCCACGGTGTCGGGGACATCGCCCAGCACCGAGACCATGACCGCGCCGCCCGCGGTGAGTCCGCCGGTGACGAGCCCGGCCGCCGCGCCGGTCGCGGTGAGCCCGCGCCACCAGATGCCCAGCACGAGCAGGGGACACAGCGTGGACGCGGCCATCGAGAAGGCCAGGCCCACCGTGCGCGACACATCCAGGCTGGCCACCGCGAAGGACAGACCCAGCGGCACCGCGCCCGCCACCACCGAGGCGGCACGGAAATCGCGGATGCGGCCGCGCAGCACATCGGTGCTGAGCACACCCGCGATGCTCACCAGCAGGCCCGAGGAGGTCGACAGGAAGGCGGCGATGGCGCCCGCGGCGGCCAAGGCGGCCAACAGCTTTCCGCCCAGTCCCGACAGCATGGTGCTGGGCAGCAGCAGGACCGCCGCATCGGAGGTGCCGGTGATCAGCAGCTGCGGCACGTAGAGCCGCGCCATGGCCCCGAGCAGCACCGGGAACAGATAGAACATGCCGACCAGAGCGATGACGGTGAGCGCGGTGCTGCGGGCGGTCCGGCCATCCGGATTGGTGTAGAAGCGAACCAGCACGTGCGGCAGGCCCATCGCGCCCAGGAACAGGGCGACGATGAGCGAATACACCTGATACATCGGATGCGGCCCGCCGAACCCGCCGCCCGGCCGCAACCAGGATTCATCGTCGGCGGGGGCTCCGGTCACCACCGGAACAGCCGCGCCCGCCTCGAGGATTACCGTTGTGCCCGAACCGAATCGGTGCTCACCGGGAGTCAGCGTGAACACACCGTCCACCGGCCGCCCGTCGAGTGAGCCCGTGACGGTCATCCGCTGCGGCGTCTCGCCCGCCAGCCGCACGACCACATCGGTGGTGATGTCGACGGTGGCGCGCTGGGTGACCGTCGGCGGCGCGGGCACCCCCAATTCCTTGTCCCCGCCGAGGAAATGGCCGAGCAACACCAGCGCGGGCAGGGCCAGCGCGGTGAGCTTGAGCCAGTACTGGAATGCCTGCACGAACGTGATCGACCGCATCCCGCCCGCCGCCACATTCGCGATCACGATCACCCCGACCGCCACCGCGCCCACCCACCCCGGCACCCCCAGCAGAATGCGCAAAGTCAGTCCCGCACCCTGGAATTGCGGAATCAGGTACAGCGCACACACCAGCACCACCAGCACCGCCGCCAGTCGCCGCAATGGCACCGACCCGAGCCGGAACTCCGCGAAGTCCGGCACCGTGTACGCCCCCGACCGCCGCAGCGGCGCGGCCACGAACAGCAGCAGCCCGAGATACCCGGCGGTGAACCCCACCGGATACCACAGCGCATCCGTCCCATACTTGGCGATCAACCCCGCCACACCGAGAAACGAAGCAGCGGAGAGATATTCACCGGAGATGGCGGCAGCATTGAGCCGCGCGCCCACCCCGCGCGACGCCACCAGAAAGTCCGAGGTAGTGCGCGCGACCCTGATCCCGTACGCCCCGATGGCCACGGTCGCCACGGCCGCCAGCAGCAGCGCCGCCAGCGTGAGACCCGGCGTGGTGGAAGCGCTCACGCGCACCACGTCCTCGCGCGACGGCCTCGATACCCGTGCATACCGTCGACCACAACCAGCATGGGCAGGTCTGTTCCCCGTGTACTCGAGCGAATCGTGCCGGTGCGGCGCATCCCGGTCCCGCCAGCGCGGGCGCGAATCCAGCTCTCGCGGTACATATCAGTCCTCCGCCAATGCCGCGAAGTCCTGTTCGTTGCGGTCGGCCAGCCGTACGTATACCCGCCCCGCGGCATACAGCAGCGGCGCCGCCAGCACCCCGAGCACCAGCCATGGCACGGGCACACCGAAAACCATTGCCCTGCGCACGATGTCGACAGCGAACAGCACCGGCAGCGCCGCGACGACAGCTAGTACGATCAGTCCGACTCGCACCGCGAGCCCGAATTGTGCCCGAATCAGTCCGCTGATCAAGGCTTCCCCGATTTCGGTCTGCTCCGCGACCTCCACCTGTGTACGCACCATACGAGCCCCGCGCCGCTCCGCGAGCACCACGCGTTCGCGTACGACCCGCTGCGGACCCACCATGGTGCGCAGGACGGCGGCCGCTCGTGGCGGAGCGGCTCGACCCGCCTCCGGGTGTGCGGGCCGTTCGGATTCGGTTCGCGTGTGGTCGTCGTGGGCCCCGTCGGATTCGGTTTGTGCCCGGTCGCCGCTGGCCGGTTGGGCGGGATGCTGTGCCGGAGGGCAGGGTTCAGATAGGTCGGGGTCGGTCATCGGCTGCCGGTCTGTTTGCGGGGGCGGTGGACCAGGCGCTGTTTGAGGTCGCGGACCTGGCGGCGGGCCACCGGGAGTTCGATGGCGGGGGAGTGGCCTTCGGCGCGCAGGCAGACGACCGTGCCGGTGCCGACCGTGCGCAGGCCCGTGACCATGCGCAGGGCGATCAGGTAGGAGCGGTGGATCCGCACGAAACCTGCTTCACTCCAGCGGGATTCGAGCACCGACAGGGGGATGCGGACCAGGTGGGCGCCGGTGGCGGTGTGCAGCCGGGCGTAGTCGCCCTCGGCCTCGACCCAGGTCACGCCGGAGCGCTCCACCAGGGTGGTGACGCCACCCAGTTCGACGGGGATGACTTCGCCGGAATCGGCGGGGGACTGTCCCTCGGCGTGGTCGGTTGCCGGGCGGCGATCGGCGCGGGCGGCGGTGATGCGGCGGACGGCCTCGGCGAGGCGGGCTTCGCGCAAGGGTTTGAGCAGATAGTCGGTGGCACCGATCTCGAAGGCGGCGACCGCGCGATCGTCATGGGCGGTGACGAAGACAACCGCGGGCGGGTTGGCGAAGGCGGCGAGAATGCCCGCGAGCTCCATGCCATCCAGGCCCGGCATATTGATGTCGAGGAAGACCGCGTCGATGTCGTGGGCGCGCAGCAGCCGCAGCGCGGTGGTGGCATCCGGGGCGGTGCGGACATCGCCGACTTCAGGCTGGGCGCGCAGCAGATACACCAGCTCGTCCAGAGCCGGCTGCTCGTCGTCGACGGCCAGCACGCGCAGCGCGCCGGGGCCGGGGGCGGTGGTCGGTGTCACAATCGGCCAATCGTAGGCCACGAATCGTGCGATTCGGGCAGGGTCCGGTCAGGCATCGGGCGAGGTCGGGTCGGGCACCCGTGCGAAGTCCGGTCAGGCAGTGATACCCGCACGGAACTTGGGTACCCGCATGCTCACCTTGGTGCCCGCCCCGGGCGCGGTCTCCACCACCAGGCCGTAGTCATTGCCGAAGGCGGCCCGCAGACGGTCGTCCACATTCGCGAGACCGACATGGGCGGCCTCGAATCGGGCTGGGCCGCCGCTGCTTTCGACCGCGTCCAGCGCACCCGAGCGCAGCAGCTCCGGATCCATGCCGACGCCGTCGTCCTCGACGCTGATCACGCAGTCGGTGCCCTCGTCCACGGCGGCGATGCTCACCGTGCCGCCACCC
The DNA here is from genome assembly GCF_013744875.1 of Nocardia huaxiensis. Taxonomy (NCBI): domain Bacteria; kingdom Bacillati; phylum Actinomycetota; class Actinomycetes; order Mycobacteriales; family Nocardiaceae; genus Nocardia; species Nocardia huaxiensis. Next base: position 6,613,335 of record NZ_CP059399.1, on the reverse strand, counting down.
GGCCGCGGTGCGAGCCCGTGCCGGACCGCGTTCTCGACCAGGGGTTGCAAGGCGAGGAACGGCAGCACCACTCCCAGCACCTCGGGCGCGATCCGCAATCGCACCTGCAGGGCGTCGCCGAAGCGCGCCCGTTCCAGCGCGAGATAGCGGTCGATATTGTTCAACTCGTCCGACAGCACCGTGTATTCGGCGGCCGACCGGAACGAGTACCGCGTGAAATCCGCGAATTCCAGAATCAATTCGCGCGCCCGCCCCGGATCGGTGCGCACGAACGACGCGATGGTGTTCAGCGCGTTGTAGATGAAATGCGGACTGATCTGCGCCCGCAGCGCCCGCACCTCGGCCCGGTCCAACCGTGCCCGCGACGCATCCAACTCCGCCAATTCCAGCTGCCCGCACACATATCGGGCCACCTCCGCCAGCGCCCCCAGCATCCCCGGCTCCGGCTGCCCGCCCGTGACGATCCCGAGCACCCCCACCACACCGGTGTCCTCGATCAGCAGCGGCTGAGCGGTCACCGTGCGCCGCGGATACTCCCCGCTGTCGCCCGCGATCACCAGAATCCGGCGCTCACCCGCCACGGCCTGCCGCGCCGCATCCAGGAACACCTCATCGAGATCCCCGTGCACCCCATCCCACGCCAGCAGCCCACCCTCCGGATCGGCCACCCCCAGCGCCGCGGCCCCGGTCAACGCCCGCAAATGCGGCGCGGCCTCCTCCGCCGACTCCACGGTCAGCCCGGCCCGCAACGGCCGAGCCGCCAGTGAAGCGGTATGCAGCGTCGAATGCACGGCCCGTTCCGCCGACGTGGTCACCGTCCGCCGCGTGCGCGGCCACGCCAGCACCGCCCCGGCGATCAGCAGCCCGGCCACGATCACCGCCACCGCCGTCACAGCGTGCGCTCCGCGTCAGTCATGTCCGCATTATCGCCGCTGTGGCCGTGCTACCGAGTTCCTAGCCGCCGTCATCCCGGCATGCTTTCAGCCGGGATCCATAGAGCAACGTGCGCTATCCGTGTCGATCCCGGCCAAGGACACGCCGGGATGACGAGGGTTGCGCTGACGACATCGCCGCACGAACCGCGGTGGCTGTCGTCTGTCGGCCGGGCACGTCACTTTGCTGGAACAGCGCGCCTACGGTATTTCGCCGTTCAGCCAGGCGAGGTCGCGCAGGATTTCGGAGGTGGTGACCGGGTCCAGGTCGGCGAAGGTGAGGTTGCCGGTCGTGCGGCGGGTGGGGCGTAGGTGGGCGGTGAAGGTTTGCGGCGGGGAGGAAGGGAGGGCCCAGGACCAGAGGCCGGGGTTGGCCGAGAGGTGCAGGTAATGGCCTCGGGGGAGGGGCTTCTCGAATTCGTGGACGGCGCCGCCGTCGCCGGTTTCGGGCGGCAGCCAGCCGCGGGCGGTCAGGCCGAGGAAGCGGGGGCCTTCGACCTCCCGACCGGTGTCGGGGATACGACCGACGGCCAGCAATTCGACCGGGAGAGTGTAGGTTTCGCGGCCGAGTTGCGGGAAGGGCTGGAGCAGTTCGTAATCGGCGAAGAGTTCGCCCCAGGCCGCCGCCTCGTCGGGGAACTGGATCGGATGCGGGACGCCCAGCACTGCCGCCTCGTCGAGGATGAATTCGCTGTCGTGGCTGTCGGCGAAGCTGCGGTCCTCGGCGATGCGGAAGGTGGAAACCAGTGTGTCGCCGTCATATACGCCCCAGACCAGGCGGCGGGTCACATGCCAGCGCAGGGGGTGGGCGATGAAAAGGGTGCGCAGTTCCTCGACGGTGAAGCGGCGCTGGGTGACCATGGCGCGTTCGAGCCGGCGAATCTGGTCGGCGGCCACTGCTCGCGCGCCGGCCTTCACACGGTTGAATTCGCGCTGGGCTTCCGATGCGAGGGCGGCGTCGTCCTTGGCATTGGGTTTCGGCAGTGCGGCGCGGGTTTTGCCGTCCTCGGCGGCGACGGTGGGGCGCAGCTGTTCGTCGAAGCCGATCACGAATCGGCGCGCGCCGAAGTCCAGCACGGCGGTGCCGTCGGCGTTCAGGCCCAGGTCGGGGACGAGACGGTCGGCCAGTTGATCCGCGGTGAGGCCGAGACGTTCGGCCACCGCGGCGATGCGTTCCTGCGCGCCTTCGCGCACCCGCTTGGTGCGGACCTTCTCGCCGAGAAATTTCAGGGCCAGCAGTGCGCTGTCGGTGCCGATGGCGACGAAAGCGTCCAGCGCGCTCACCGACCGCGGATCGGATCGGTTGTCGAACACGTGCTTTCGCAGATCGCGCACGGTGTGGTCGGTGCCGAGGGAACCCAGCGCGTCGTACACCCAGCCGTGGCGGGTGGGTGCGCCCGCCTGCTGCCACTGGCGGAACAGCTCCCAGGCCATGTCGCCGAGTGAGGTCTCGTCGCACTCCCGGCGCACCTGCGCGACACCGGCGTACGGTTCGTGGGGATCGGCGAGCATCAGCATGATCAGCAGGTTCTCGATGCCCGTCCGTGAGATGAGCTGACCGTCGCGCATGCGAACCACCTGCAGCGCGGTCGTATTCACCCATTCGGGAATCGAGGGCAGGCGGGTGGGCAACAGCGTGAGGGAGTCGGCGGCCAGTATCGCGGCCGTCGCCTGCTCGGCGTTCTGGCCGTATTCCACAGCAGCGGAACGCACTTCATCACCATGACCGAGCTCGTCCAGCAATCGCAGCACCCGGATGGCCAGGCGTCGATCCTTGGCCGCGGTGCCGACGGCGCGCGGAATCAACACTTGCGCGGCGAAGCGGCTGTGCCGACGCAGGTACCGCAGCGCCGATCCCCGCAACGTTCGCCGGTCCAGCCGCGCGGCAGCCACGTCGACCAGTTCGGCGCTGGCGTAGACGAGCACCAGGTCTTCCACATCCGCATCGCGCGGGCTGTCCCGATTCAGTTGCGCGACAACATGATGGAACTCCGCTTCGAACGTCGCCGCACCGGCGCGCAGGGCGGGCTCGGCATTCCACAGCGGGAATCGGTCGACCGTGCGCAGTATCGGCAGCGCCCGTTCGGGTCCGGCGAGGACCAGCGCGCCGAGCTGTTCGCCGGTGAGGTAGCGCCGATCGCCGATGCCCGCGAGCGTCTTCTCGACGTCGCGGTACTGGTCATGGCGCACCAGGCCGCGCCACTCCTCCTGCTGCCCCGGCAACCACGCACAGTGCACCCCGGACGGTGCGACCAGTCCGGCGACAGTCCCGGCCTTTCTGCGTTTACGCGCGTCCCACGGCGGATTTCGCAGAATCTCGGGTGCGGTGTCGGTGTTGCGGACCGCGATGGCCGCCAGCTCCCTCTCCGCGAGTGCGACTGTCGCGTGCGGCAGCTCGCCGAGCTCGGCGCGGACGAGATCGGGGTGTGCCTCGATGTGTTCGCGCAGGAGGTCCTTGTGCGCGGCGGCGTCGAGCAGGTGCAGTGCCCGGCGCGGAAAACGCTGGGTAGCCTGCCGCAGCGCCGGTCGCGTTTGCGGCGTCTCCGAGCGGGCCGCCAGCGCGGTGAACGCGGCCTCGGTGGGGATCACCGACAGTGCCTCGGCCGCAGCGGTTTTCAAATCCCGCGGCAGGTCGTAGTGGTCGAGCCAGGAGGCCAGTGCCGCCGCCGCATCGAAGCCCACGCCGTTCACCACGGTGATCGCCGTGGCGGGGGCCGTCAGCGCGATCTCCCGGACCGGCAGCCACAGTTTCCGGCACATCCGCTCGAGCCGATCCAGCTGATCGACGTCGCAGGCACTGTCCACCAGCATGCGCGCATTGGCCAGGTGGTAGCTCTCACCCACCATCGCGATGTCCGCCTCCACCCAATCCCGCTGCGAGGGCAGCAGATACGAGGCCACGACCCGGGCTTGATCCGACCCGGCGCGCAGCCGCTCGAGCAGTTCCAGCACCGGATCCAGCTGTTCGGGCGAGCAGGCGGCGAGCAGATTCCGCAGCGCCCCGAAGGCCAGCACCCCATCGTGCGGCTGCCCCCGCATCCACTCGTTCGGCGGCAGCCACAGCGGCCCGGTATGCGCCCGAACCGCTACTTCGACGGCATACTCCAGCCCGCGTGTAACGCTCCAATGCTGATACAGCGCAGCGGAATCCGCGTACTTGCGGCGCTTCGACACCGTGCCGTCGCCCCAGCCGAGGTAGGTGCGCCGCGCCAGCAGCGCGGCGGCCACCTCCACCGGCAACTCCGCCACCCCGCCCGGCAGCCCCGGCGGTGTGCGGCGAAGCGGCTCCGGATCGCGCAATTCGAGCTCCTGCACCGCGGCCGGATAGAACTCCAGGCAGGCATCCGCCCGCACCGCCACCTCGGCGGCATCGAACGACGGCTGCGGCGGCGTCAGCAATCCGTCACGCCGGTACAGCAGCATCTGACGCTGCTTGACCGTCGGCTCGAACGCGTCCTCGGCGTCCGCGCTGCCCTCCCTGGCAGCCGGCCGGGAATCAGCGGTTGTCATCGAATCCCCCGTCTCTACTCGGCAATTCGGCCCCGACTGTAGCGACCGGTACCGACAGGGCGGCGGGATCGGCACCGGCGATCGAACCGGGCCGGTTATGCCGACTGGCGGGGCCGCAGCCGGGTCTCGACCGCCGCGAGGACGTCCGCGCCGAATTCGGCTGCGGTGCAATGGATTGCCTCGCGGTGTCCGACTCGGCTCAGGGTGTCGAGGGTGGTCCAGGCGAGGGTGCGCTGGCGCTGTGGGGCGTCGACGGCGGCGGCCACGAGATCCGGTGCGGCCGTGCCGATATGGCGGGCGAACCAGGCCAGGCCGTCACGCTGGGTGCGATAGCCCCGCAGCAGGCGCGCCATGACGAAGGTGGCCGCGGTGCCGTCGACGGGGAGCAGGACCGAGGCATTGTCCGGATCGCGCTGCGCGGCCCGCACCATGACGGTGACGGCCTTGTCGCCGAAACGGGCCAGGACGCGGCGCAGGGTGGACAGGCCGCGGCCGCCGAAATCGATCGAGTTCAGGACGTGGCCGTAGGGCTCGACGAGTTCGAACGGGGCGGCGGCGAGCAACCACGGGACCTGCTCCCCGTGCGCTTCGCGGGCCGCGAACACGCGGTCGATCTCGGCCTGCCAGCCGTCGCCGGGTTCCTCGTCGTCGTGCATCCAGGCCCGCTCCCAGCGGGCCTGTTCGCCGTCGGTCCAGTGCAGGGCGGGTGGTGCGGGCGGGCGGAGTCCGGGCAGCACGACCGTGCGCGGCACAGCGCGTTCCCATGGCGGCATCCGGAGGAACTCCGATAGTTCGCCCGTTCCGAAGTAGTGCGGTTCCGACATGCTGGCCCTCCCCAGTTTTCGAAAAGCGCGTGACTCAGTTAGTTAGGGTAACCAGCTCGCGCAAGACCTCCGCAGCCGTCACCCGAATCAGCTCGCCGGACACCGGCCCGATTCCGCCGCACGGTTCACTTCCCCGCGACCAGCTGATGCAGCTGGCGCAGCAGCTCCGATTCGGTGACGGCTTCGATGCCGGCGAAGGTGCGGGTGTGTTCGGTGCGGTCGAGACGGTACTCGTGGCCGGTGGGGGCCATGCGGACCGAGATCTTCTGTTCGGGGGAGTCGTGGGCGTCGCCGGCGTAGATGCCGGGGTCCATATCGATGACGACCGAGCGGCCGTCACCGAGCGGGCGCACCAGTTCGGCCCAGACGCCGCCGTCCCATACCGGGCCGCGCTCCCAGCCGAAACGATCGAAACCCAGCAGTCGTCCCGTGGGGACGGATAGGTTCTGGAACCTCGGCAGGCTGTCGCTCGCGCGTTCCTCCGCCGTGAAGCTGTAGGTTTCGCGCTGGAGCTGCGGAAACGGTTGCAGCAGTTCGTAATCGGCGAACAGTTCGCCCCAGGCCGCGAGGCTGTCCGTCAGGTGCAGCGGGTGCGCCAAGCCGACCACGGCGTCGTCGGCGACGGTGCGGGGATCGTCGGCCGCGTCGGTGTAGGTGCGGTCCTCGGCGATGCGGAAGGAGCCGGTCACGATGCCGCCCTCCTCGATGATCCACACCAGCCGCCGGGACAGATGCCAGACCAGGGGATGTTCGACGAACAACCGGCGGTGCTCGGCGGCGGTCCACCGCCGGGCCGTCACCATCGCCTGTTCGAAACGCCGGATCTGGTCGGCCGCAGCGGATTTCACCTCCTTCTTGAGCGTGGAGAAGGTCTTGTAGGCGGCGGGGGCCAGCTCCGGATCATCCTTCGCACCGGGCTTGGGCAGGGCCTTGCGAGCGGTGCCGAGCCGCCAGACGCCGTCCTCGGCGCGCATCGCGTCGGACACTGTCGGTTTGAGCTGCTCGTCGAAGCTGACGATGAAACCCCTTGGGCCGTAATCCAGCATGAGGCTGCCGTCGGCGTCGAGCCCGAACTCCGGCACCAGCCGGTCGGACAGCTGCTCGGGCGTCAAGCCCAGCCCGGCCGCGACCTCGGCCACCTTCTCCTGCGCTTTGGACTTGAGCGCCTTGAACTTCACCTTCTCGGCGATCCCGTGCAACTGCATGAGCGCGAGATCGGTGCCGAGCGCAGTGAGCACGCCGAGGCCCGACACCGCGCGGGCATGGCCGGATTCGCCCGGCCATACGCGGATGAGCGTGCCGAGCCGCCGGGCGGTGTCGTCATTGCCGACGAGTCCCTGCACATGCAGCACCCAGCCGTCCTTGCTCGGGTATCCGGCCAGCCGCCACAGTTCCATGAGCGCCCAGCCGAATTCGGCGAGCGAGGCCGGATCGGTGGCCTCGACCAGATGCGCGATGCCCGCGTAGTCGCCGTTCGGCCCGCACATCGACAGCATGGTGCACACCTCCCGCGTGGCGGCGGCGGGCAGCACGGTGTCACGGTCGCGCAGGGCGAGTGTCGGAAGCAGCTCGGGCACCAGCCAATCGGGCAGTTTCGCGATCTTGGCGGGGAGCACGTGCAGCGGATCGGTGTCCAGCACCGAGGTGATGGCGGCGGCCACCGGAGAATCGAATGCCGCTGCGGCGCTCTCGATCTCAGCGCGACGGCCGCGCTGGGCGAGCAGTCGCAGCGCGTTCTCGGCCAGCCGGCGGTCCTTGCCCGGTTTGGCCAGCGCGGCCGCGATCAGATCCGGCAGTGCCGCAGCGAGATTCCGCTCGAACCAGGCCAGGGCGTCGGCGCGGGTCTTCCGGCCGTCCAGCCAGCGCGTCATCGCCTGCGTGACCGGGGTGCCGACCGCGGGCAGCAGAATGGCGCTCAGCTGGATCGGATCCGTCTGCACGGCGCGCAGCACGTAGGGCAGGCCCTCCGCGTCGAACCTGGCCAGAATGCGGCGCAGGGCGCCCTCGTCATGCCAGGCGCGACCGGAGGTGACGGTGGCAAGATGCGGGCGCACCAATTCCTCAGGGGCCGCGGCGAACAGGCGCGACAGCTCCCCGCCGTAGCGGGTATTCGTCCGCACCTCCTTGATGAGGTGCTTTTCCCAGTCGCTCGCGTAGCCGTCCCAGACCCGAATGCGGATGTTCAGCCAGTCCTCGCGCTCACCCGGCAGCCAGACGAGGGCCGGGGTACTCGGTGGGGTGAGGTTCGCGACCGTGAGTTGCTTACCTGCGGTGCGGACGCGCTGCCACGGTGGGTTGCGCAGGATCTCCGGCACCTCGTCCGGGGCCGCCGTCCGGCGTCCGTCGGCGTAGGCCACATCGGGCGGCAACTGCGCGAACAGGCCCGGATGCGCGTGCGCCAGCCCCCGCAGGATCTGCCGGATCAACGGTGACGTGCCCGCCTGCGCACCGAGCAGGCGCAAGGCGCGTCGGGGAAAGCGTTGTGCCGCTTCGATCACCACCGGAACCACCTCGCGGTGACCGATCTGCGAGAGCACCGCGCTGAACGCCGAGTCGGTGGGAAAACGCGACACGAACCGCGCGAGACCGGCTGCGGTATGGCCGCTGTTGCCGCGATGCCGCAGCATGCGTTCCAGCGCCGGCGCGCAGTCCGGACCGAATCGCAGCAGTGCCACAAGCAGATGCGCGTCCGGGGAGCCGGCGAGGTCGAAATCCTCCGGGGACAACGCCGCGGTGAGGGTCTCCAGATCCGCCAGGGGGAGAGCCGAGGCCGTGAGGGCGCTGAAGCGGTGCCGGCTCCCGGAATACCCGGCCGCCTCCGCCGCGTCCTGGTGCGCCCATACCTCCTCCGTCGGTGCGAGGTACGAGGTTGCCAGCCGAATGGCCAAGCCGCCCGGCGTATTCCGCAGCACCTCCAGCCGCGCGACGATCGCCCGATACTCCGCCTCCGGCAACTCCGCCAGATGTGCGCGCATCTCGATCACCGGGGTCGACACCGACCAATAACCATCCAGACGGTCCAGCGGCAGCTGTTCCAGCCACGCGACCCGGCGGCGAGCGGTGTTGTCCCAGAACCACTGCCCTGTGAAGCTCGCGTGCCATGCGGCGGCCTCCGCCGCGAACGCGGGCCCGCGCTCGGCGACCCAGGCGTCGGCCGCGCTGTTCCGACTCGGGGCGTGCTTCTCCAGCGCGTAGGTGACCACGGCCGCGCCGAGCGGTGAACAGGCCGCCGGATCCGCGAGCGCCTCCTGCCCGGCTCGCGCGAGCACCGCGTCCCCGTGCAGAGCGGTCTGCTCGAGGGTTTCGACCACGCGATCACGGTGTGCGGCAAGCAGATCCGCGTAATCAGCGGAGGCCGTCGGCGAAGGCGTGACACCCCGCGGCGGCGTCACACCGCGCGTCGGCACGGCCCAGCGCAGCCATTCGCCGGGCGTCTCCCAGCGATCCTCATCGAGCCGGCCGGAGTCGAAAGTCGTTGTGGCGTCGAGCATGGTCCCTCGCATCGTGGAGCGTTGACGCAGCGACTGTAGCGACCGCCACCGACATCGCACACCGATGCCGATCCGCTCCAGTCGAATACACGGGATTCGAGGGGACACTCGCCGACCGCCGGCCGTTTTCGACGGACACTCACCCGCCGCGTGAGGACCCGTGGCTTACCGCCGCGCGGGGTGCGTTACTTACCCGCCGCGCGAGCCAGCTCCTCCGGGTAGCGGTCGCCGGAAATCGCGGTGGCCGGGGCCGCGGCCTCGATACGCGCCAAATCCGCTGCGGTCAGCGTGATCTCGGTGGCGGCCACATTCTGCTCCAGGTAGGTGCGGCGCTTGGTGCCCGGGATCGGGACCACATCGTCGCCGCGGCTGTGCACCCAGGCGAGGGCGAGTTGTCCTGCGGTGACGCCCTTTTCCTCGGCCAGCTCGCGCAGGGCCGCCACGATCGCGAGGTTGCCGTCGATATTGCCGTCGGCGAAACGCGGCAGGCGGCGGCGCAGATCGTCGGCGGGCAGATCGGCGGTGGAGGTGATGGCGCCGGTCAGGAAGCCGCGGCCGAGCGGCGAGAACGGCACGATGCCGATGCCCAGTTCGCGGACGGTGGGCAGCACCTGTGCCTCGATATCGCGGGTCCACAGCGACCATTCGCTCTGCAGCGCGGTGATCGGATGCACCGCGTGCGCGGCCCGGATGGTGTCCGCGGACGCCTCGGAGATGCCGAGGTAGCGCACCTTGCCGGCGGTCACCAGCTCGGCCAGCGCACCCCAGGTCTCCTCGATGGGCACATTCGGGTCGACGCGGTGCTGGTAGTAGAGATCGATGTGATCGATCCCGAGCCGCGACAGCGACTCGTCGGCGCACTGCTTCACATAGGCCGCATCCCCGCGCGCCCCCATCGACCCGTCCGCACCCCACACGATGCCGAACTTGGTGGCCACCACCGCCTTGTCTCTACGGCCCGCGAGCGCCCGGCCGAGCAGCCGCTCATTGGTCTCGGGCCCGTACACATTCGCGGTATCCAGCAGTGTGACACCCAGATCCAGCGCCCGGTGAATCGTGGCGATCGACTCGTTGTCGTCATTGCGCACGCCGTAGGCCTGGCTCATGCCCATGAGACCGAGCCCCTGCGCACCGACAGTCAGTTCGCCGAGTTTCCTGGTCGCGATCATGCGGGACTCCTCCTTGGTGACGCCGTTGCTTCGAGTTCGTGAGCTCTGCTCACGAACAACGACGCTACGGCTTGGAGCGCACTCCAAGTCAAGCCCGGACTATCAGCCGATGAGCCTGCTCAGGTCGCGCAGCAGTTCGGAGGCGGTGATCGAGTCCAAGTCGCCGAACACCGGGTCACCGGGGTCGTGGGCGGACCGGCCGGTGGGCACGGTGCTGCCACGGAGGCGGACGGTGAACTGCTGCTCGGATCGGTCGCCGCCCCGATCGGTATCCAGGCCGCCGTCGACCTCGACGACGACCAGGCGGCCGCCACCCACGTCCTTGGACAGCCCGGCCCAGTAGCCGCCCAGATTGTCGAAGAAACGCCAGCCGCGCTGTGTCAGGCCGAGCAATCGTCCGGTGGCTGCGGCCTGGTTCTCGAAGCGGGCGAGGGCGTCGGTAACGCGCTCTTCCGGTGTGAAGGCGAGGATCTCCCGCTGTAGCTGCGGGAATGGTTGCAGCACTTCGTAATCGGCGAAGATCTCGCCCCAGGAGGCGAGGTCGTCGCCCAGGTGTACAGGGTGTGCGATGCCGACGATCGCCGTCTCGGCGACGGTGGTGGCATCGTCGGACGCGCCGACGTAGCCGCGATCCTCGGCCATACGGAAGGAGTCGAGGACCGCGCCGTCGTCATCGAAGACCGCCCACACCAGGCGGCGCGTCACCTGCCACAACAGCGGATGGTCGACGAACAGGCGGCGATGGTCGACGGCGGACCAGCGGCGGCCGGTCACCATCGCCCGCTCGAAGCGACGGATCTGCTGTGCGGCAGCGGATTTCGATTCCTTCTTCAGCGCCGCGAAGCGCTGGTACGCCGCCGGAGCGAGGGTCTCGTCGTCGGTCGCAGCGGGTTTCGGCAGGGTTTTCCGCACGGTCGTGGAGCGCCAAGCCCCGTCATCGGTGCGCGCCGCGTCGAAGATCAGCGGTTTCAGTTGTTCGTCGAATCCGATGACGAAGCCACGCGAACCGTAGTCGAGAGTCAGTGTGCCATCGGCATCGAGACCGAAAGCGGGGACCAGGCGATCGGCCAGCTCCTCGGAGGTCAGGCCGAGTTCGTCGGCCAGCGCGGCGATCTTCTCCCCGGCATTGGTCTTGATGCCCTTGAACTTCACGCGCTCGGAGATGCCGTGCAACTGCATGAGGGCGATATCGCTGCCGATGCGCAGCAGTGCGTCCAATCCGGCGACGGCGCGCGCATGCGCTTGCTGCCCCGGCCAGCGGCGAATCCACGGACCGAGCCGGCGGGCCGTCTCATCGGTGCCGAGCAGACCCAGTGCGTGCAGCACCCAGCCGTCCTTGGCCGGGTAGTCGGCCAGTCGCCAGGATTCGAAGACGCCCCAGGCGAATTCGGCCAGGGAGTCGGGGTCGGTCGCCTCGGTGACCCTGGCCACGCCGGTGTAATCACCCGGCGGGCCGGACAGCGTGAGCATCGTGCACAGGTCCCGTGCCGCGTCCGCCGGAAGCACAGCGCTGCGGTCGCGCAGCAGCAGCGGCGGGAGCGCTTCCGGGACGAGCCAATTCGGTAGCGCCGGGATGCGGGCGGGAAGTTGCAGCAGCGGGTCGGTATCCACGACGGTGCTCACCGCGGCAGTCACGGAGTCACCGAATTCCTGTGCGGCACCGATGATGACGTCACGATGGCCGCGGGCCGCCAGCGTGCGCAGCGCGCACTCGGCGAGTGACCGCTGCTTGCCGGGCTTGGTCAGCGCCGCCGCGATCACCTCCGGCAGGGCGGTGCACAGGTGCCGCTCGAACCAGGCGAGCGCGTGTGCGTGGGTCCTCCTGCCCTCGAGCCACCGCATCATGGACAGCGTGACCTCGGTGCCGGTGACCGGCGCGAGGATCCTCGCGTGACTGGCCGCCCTGGTCTGCACCATGGCCGTGACATAGGGGATCGCCTCGTCACCGAAGCGGGCGAGGGTGCGGCGCAGCGCGTCGGCGCCCGGCGGTTCCATCGCACCGGACCGGATGGTGGCCAGCAGGGGCCGGACCAGTTCGGCGGGTGCGGCGGCGAAGGCGTAGGGCAGCATCATCTCCCAGTAACCGCCCTGCAACGCGGTCTGGATCACCCTCGGCCAGTTCTCTTGGGTATGGCTCGAAACCGCGACCGGGAGCTGCGCCCACTCCTCGCGTTCGCCTGCTGCCCAGGCCAATCCAGCGGGCCGGGGCGCGACCAGATCGGCGACGACGAGCGGCTTCGTGCGAACGCGAGGGCGTAGCCATGGGGGAGTGCGCAGCACCGCGGGGAGCTCGTCGATCGTGGCCGTGCGCCGGGGACTTTCGAGCAGTCCGGCCACCGACGGCGTCCGGGCGACCGACTGCGGATCGCGGTGAGCCACGGAACGGAGCAGGGCGCGTGCCATAGCGGAGTGCTCGGCCTGCGGTGCCAGCAGCCGCAGGGCACGCTGCGGGAACGCGGCGGCGGCCCGGGCCAGCGCGGGTGCGGCATGTGCCTGCTCGTGCCGGGCCAGCAGCGCGGAAAACGCTTCGTCGCACGGCAATTGGGCGAGCATGTCCAACAGGTCGGTGGTGGGCATCGAGTCGTACTCGCCGCAGTGCTCGAGCAGCCGATCGACGACACCGGCACAGTCCGGACCGAACCGGGCCAGCACGGCGTAGAACACGGGCCTGCCGTGGTAGCCGAGCAGTTCGCCGCCCGCCATCGCCGCCGCAACGGTTTCCAGCTCGTCCCGGGTGTCCACCGAGGCCGCCACCAGCAGCAGGGGGACATCGTCGCGGTAGCGATGGTGCGCGCCCGCGACCACATCCCGCACCGCCTCGGCGACCCAATCCCGTTCCGTATGACCGAGAAAGGCGATGGTTGCTCGAATCCAGGTGTGGGTCTTGGTGTTTCGCAACTCGGTAAGGCGAGCGATCGCCTCGGCGTACTCCCGATCGGGAGCGCCGGCCAGATGTGCGCGCAGCCGGATGACGCCGTCCTCGTTCGATTCCTCGCGATTCCAGTGACGTGCAGGCGCATTGCGGTAGGGCCGGGTCCAGCGAGCGTGACGGCCGATGCTCTTCCGCAATTCGAGGTCGTACACCGCGGCCTCGACCGCGAAGGCGAGACCCCGCAGACGCACCCACGAGTCCGCGGCCAGGCGCGCGTACCCGGGCCAATGCCTGCGTATCTGGTCGAGCGTGTAGGTCAGGAGCGCGGCGCCCAGCGGTGTGCACGAGGCGGGGTCGGTCAGCGCTGTCCTCGCGGCGTCGGCGAGCTCGGGGGATCCGTCGGACATGCGGTCGAACGTTTTCGCCAGCTGCGTGCGATAGCCCGCGACGAGTTCGGCGAACTCCTCGGCCGCACGGGGATTCAAGTCCAACGGCCGCTCCGGGCCGATGCCCCGGGCGGGGATGCCGAGCTCCCACCATGTGGCGGGAGCCTCCCAGCAGTCCTCGTCCTGGCCGGAAATGGTTGTGGCGGTGTCGGTCCCGAGCATGATCTCCCGAATCGTGAGTGCGTCCGGAGCGACTGTAGCGGCAGCGGCCGACACGCTGTCGGGATCTCAGGCGGGATCGATGAACTGGTGGTCGCTGCGGATCCGGCCGTCGGCGTCCAGGGACAGGATGTCGTAACCGCCGCCCGCTTCGGTGCCGTCGGCCGCGACCATCGCCCAGCCGATGCCCACCAGTCCGGCGGACAGCTGGGTGGCCCGTCCGCGCGCCTGGAAGACGTATTCGCCCGGGGCGATGAACATCTCGTAGCTGCGGGTGGCGCGGGCCTCCAGTTGACGGTGGCCGCGCACCTCCAGATCCGGGATCGGGAACGCCAGTTCCGCGACGGCCTCCCGCATGGCCTGCGGGGGATCGGTCAGCACCTGCCGGCTGTCGGCGGCCCAGAGGTCCACGATGCGCTTGCGGCGGGCGTCCGCCTCGGCCTCGTTCCAGAAGTTCACGTACTGCTCGGTGAGGGTGGCCAGGGCTTTGTCGTCCAGTCGATTGCTCATGTCGAAGAGTCTGCTCGAGAGCGATGCCCTGTGCGATTCCCTGCAGGGAATGACGCAGCGCCCACCCGAACGGTCCAGGTGGGCGCTGAAATCCGGTGGACGCGGCGCGGGAATCTAGCCTGCTCGCTTCCAATTCTCCAGGGCCACAGCGGGATCGGCTTCACCGTCGGCGCCGGCCCAGGCGATGTAGCCGTCGGGCCGCACCAGCAGCGGCTGCTGTCCCGCGTCGGCGGCCACGACCACGCGTGCGTGCTGTGCCGCCTGCGCCGCGACGGGGGTGGGCGTCACCAGGACGAAGTCGCCGTCGCGCAGCGCCTCGTACAGGCGGCCACCATCGGTGAGCGCGATATCGGCGGCGCGGGTGCCCACCAGGTGATGCGCGCCATGCGGCCGCGGATAGGTGAATCCGATGCCCGAGATCGACCCGGCGGCCTTGTGCGCCACCGGTGGCAGCGAAAGCGCGCCTCCGGCAAGGGTATTGCGCACCAGGCGGCCGATCTTCGATTCCAGCATGGCGCCGCGAATGATCGCGCCGCTGCTGCGCAGCACCTCCCTGCCGACCGGGTGCCGCTCGGCCTGATAGGTGTCGAGCAGGCCCTCCGGAGCCCAACCCTGCACGGCCGCAGCGAGTTTCCAGCCGAGGTTGGCGGCATCCTGCAGACCGGTGTTCATGCCCTGACCGCCGGCGGGGGAGTGCACGTGCGCCGCGTCGCCCGCCAGGAACACCCGGCCCACCCGATACGACTCGACCTGGCGTTCGTCACTGTGGAAGCGCGACATCCAGCGCGGGTCGTGCATGCCGAAATCGGTTCCGAGCGCGCGGATCACGACATCGCGCAGTTCCTCGAAATCGACGGGTTCGGTGTCGGGCAGCTGGTTGCGCCGGTTCCACGCGAAGATCCGATACCAGCCGTCGCCGAAGGGGGCGATGAAGGCGAACGCATCGCCGACGCCATTGACCGTCAGCACCTGCTGCGGCGGCTTGGCCAGCCGCACATCGGCCAGCATGATCGACTTCAAGACCGACTTGCCGGGGAACTCCAGGCCGAGGGTTTCCCGCACCCGGCTGCGGTAGCCGTCCGTGCCGGCGAGGTAGCTCGCCCGCACGGCGTGCACCGAATCCTCGTATCGCACTTGCGCTTCCACGGATTCCCCGGTGTCGGTGAAGGTGATCAGCTCGGCCCCGCCCACCAGATTCGCGCCGAGTCCGACCGCGCGCTTGCGCAACACCTCTTCGACATGGGTCTGCGGTGTGATGGCCAGATACGGGAACCGGCTGTCGAGCAGCCCGGCCAGATCGATCTCGACATGCCCGAACAGTTGCAGCTTGTCCACGGTCGCGCCGCCGCTGAGCACCTCCTCCGCGATGCCCCGCGCGTCGAACTGCTCCAGGGTGCGGGCGTGCACCGCGAACGCCCGCGTGAGATCGGAGCCGTGCGCGTGCTTCTCCACCAGCGTCACCGCGACCCCGGCGCGTGCGAGATCCCCCGCGAGGAGCAGCCCGGTGGGCCCGCCGCCGATAACCAGGACATCGGTCTGTTCGGGAATCATCCTGTCCTCCAAGCTATTCAATCAGGTCAACAACTGTTGGCCAACGCTTGTTGACTACTGTAAGCCCGGCCCTTGCTTTGGTCAACACTTGTTGGCCTACACTCGTTGGCATGACCGCGGAACCAACCAAGAGGTCCGATGTAACCCGGGCCGCGATCCTCGCCGCCGCCCGCGAACGCTTCGCCCGCGACGGCTACGACCGCGCCACCGTCCGAGCCATCGCCGCCGACGCCGGCATCGACCCCTCCATGGTCATCCGCTACTTCGGCTCCAAGGACAAACTCTTCTCCCTCGCCGCCGAATTCGACCTGCAATTGCCAGATTTCGCCGAAATCCCCGACACCGACCTCGGCACCGCCCTCATCACCTTCGCCCTCCACCGCTGGGAAGCCGACGACACCCTCCCCGCGCTGCTGCGCGCGGCCGTCACCAACGAGGGTGCGGCGGAGAAGATGCGCAGCATCTTCAGCGGGCAGGTGGTCCCCATGCTCCTGACCCGCGGCATCCCCCCGGCCGACGCCATCCCCCGCGCCGGCCTGATCGGCACCCAACTCCTCGGCCTGGCCCTGTGCCGCTACGTCCTGCGCGTACCCCCCGTGGTCGCCATGCCCGCCGACGAACTCATCGCCTGGCTCGGCCCCACGATCCAGCGCTACCTCACCGGCCGGCCCCAGAGTTGACGTTCCCGAACGGCACGGCGCAGGCGTCCGCCGTGTGACCTAGCTGGAAGGCAAACCCGGCCCGATTGTCCTGTGCGCCTTCGCGAGTACCAACGAACCGTCGGTCATCGCCGTCGCCCGCACGGGCCCTTTCCAACCGCACCAGCCGCCACATTCGGCAACATCCTGGCTCTCGACCCGATCGTCGTCGAATCCAGCGGTAATGCGCCACGCGCGAGCCGGATGCCCGCAGATCGGGCACTTACCAAAGTAATTCAGGATCTCCTGCACGGCCGACGCGACGACCTCGCGCTTGTGACCAACCACCGCGACCGCCTCCCGCCACTGAGACTATTCGGGCGGTCAAGGGAGGTCGGCCACCCACGACGACGAGGGCTGGACGAAATCATCGAGATGGCCGCACACTGGCGCGATGCAGGGCGTGTACAAGAATGCGCGGGGGCGCCTCGCGGCGCGCCGGTGGTGCTCGGAAACTCTTGCGCGGGCAGGCTTTCCGCTCACAACGTCGTTGCTGGACACCACTGCCGGATCGGTGCACGTGACCGCTGCGGGTATCGGCGCTCCCCGTGTGGTGGTCGTGCCCGGCACCGGGTTCAACGCCGCTGTGGCTCTACCGTGGCTTCAGGCGCTGTCGAGCCGCTGGCCGACCATGATCGTGGACCTGTCCGGCCAGCCCGGTCTCAGTGATCCGCGCCGGCCGCGGCGTCACCGGCTGCGCTGGTACGGTCGATTACTCGACGAGATCCTGACCATCGCAGACCTGGACAACGTTGTGCTGGTGGGAAATTCGCTGGGTGCGGCGGTGGCCCTCGCCGCCGGTTCGCCCCGGATCGCCGCCCGCGCCTTGATCTCCCCCGCAGGCGTCATCCGCCTGTCCATGGCCCCGAAACTCGCTGCGGCATCAGCGATATGGCTACTCCGCCCGAGCACGGACCACACCCGCGACCTCCTGCGACTGTTCGTCGCGCCAGGCGAGGAACCACCCGAGCCCGAAGTGGAGTGGATGACCGTCCTGGCCGCCAACTGTCGCACCACCCTGGCCCCGCCGCCCCTACCGTCAGCTCTGCTGGCCGATCGCGCCACCCGCCCGTGCGTGGTCGCGGTAGGCGAGCACGACCGATTCCTCCCACCGCACAGACTGGCCCCGGCCCTGCGCCGCACCATGAACATCGACCCGCACATCATCACCGGCATGGGCCACCTGACAACCCCCGCTCACCTCAACCACGTCGTGGCCCTGGTCGCCCAACTCGCCGACTAGCGGCCGGGTCAGAACTGGCCGGAGGTTGACGCAGACGAGTGTGTTCACGGAAGCGCAGCGCTGCTGGTCTGAGGTTGTGGTGCGCTGTTCGGAGTGTCGCCGGTTTCCAGCCGGTGCCATGCGGTGAGGAAGACCAGGGCGGCGAGGATCGAGCCTGCGTGGGCGAAACTTGTTGCGCCGAGATAAATTACCCATTCGTCGCCGTGGACGGTGGCCTCGAATCCTTGTTTGTGGATGGGGACGCACCACAATATCGCGCCGAGTGCCAGCGCTGCCGTCGCTACCAGCGCCATGAGGGCGGTGACGGCCACCGGCACTATCCGCGCGCGTCCGGTGTAGCGCCGGACTGCGCCGCGTCGCATCAGCCACCACGAGGCCAGGCACGCCAAGGCCAGTGCGATCGCGTCGGCTGCGAGAGTGTCGCTGAGACGATGCCATTTGGCGGTGAGCGTGTAGTGGCCGATGCTCACCGCCCAGGGCAGCACCACCAGCATTGCCAGGCCGCGCCAACGGTAGGGGACGACCAGAATGAGGGCGAACAAGATGGTCATGGCGGCGGTGGTGTGCCCGCTCGGAAAGCTGTTGTTCGTGTAATCGGCTGTGGCGGAAACTAAGTCGGGGCGCGGGAGCAGGTAACGCTTAAGTGGTTGCACGACCGCCTGCCCGGCGACGATCACGCCCAACCCCGCGACCATCAAATCCATGCGGCGTCGCAGTGCGGCGATCACGCCGATGATGACCGTCGCGACCCCCAGGGAATAGACGGTGATCTGGTCGAGGGTGTGGTTCGCCTGCGTTGCGTCGCGGGCCGCCGCCTGGTCAGCGCCTCGCAAAGCCGCGTTCTCGAGAGCTTGGCCGTCGGCGGTCCGCACGGCCAGCAGGTAGGTCGCGACCACAACGAGTGCGGAGGCCGCAACGATCAAGGGCCATCGCCGCAGGGGAATGGCCGCGGACCGGTCGGAGCGAGCGTCCGCCGCAGGGATCGATGGCATTTCTGAATCATTGCTGCCCAGTCGCGTATTCGGCGCGAAGATCACACGGCAAGTCGCGGGCGTGCGGCTGAACTCCGGAACCGTCCACCGCAAGCGGTACAACACCAGATGGCAGGCCCCGCGAAAGCGCCGCCGAGCTCGGGTTCACCTTGGTGGGGATTTGCTCCACCTTGGTCGGTGGCGGGTAGTACTCGGGGGTCTGATTACGAGGCCGAGTGCGACGGATAGTGGGAGGAGTCCAGCCCACGTACCGGAGGTCCGATGTCCGTCACCGCGAACCCCAGTCCCGTCACGGTTTGGACTCGAGACCGCGTGAGGCTCGCGGTGGAGGTGTCCGGGCCCCGCGATGCCGAACTGACAGTTGTTCTGCTGCATGGGCATTGCGGACGCGGCGGGTCCTGGACGCAGGTGCGCGATGCGCTGCGCCGGCAGTTACCGCAGGTCCGGATCGTGTGCTACGACCATCGCGGGCATGGTGATTCGGGCACGGCCGCACGGCAGACCTACACCCTGGAGCGGCTCGGGCAGGATCTGCGGGATGTGCTCGACGCGGTGGCGCCCGTCGGTCCGGTTGTCCTCGTGGGATATTCGATGGGCGGGATGAGCGCGCTCACCTATATCGCCCAGAACTCGCACGAGGTCGGTGCGCGCGTCATCGGGATGGGCCTCATCGCGACAGCCGCGAGCGGGATCGGCGACACCGGGCTCGGGCGGTTCCTGCGGCACCCCGCCATCGCACTGTTCCAGGCCGCGGTTCGACGGGCACCCGGCGTCATGCATTACGCGAAGCAGTTGGCGGGCAAGGCTTTCGCGCCGATCGTGCGAGCGGCGGAACTCGGCGATCGCACGGTGAACCCGCGGGTCCTCACGCTCGCGAACGCGATGCACAATCAGACCCCGATCGTGCCGATGGCCGCGTTCCTGACCGCGTTCACGACCTACGACCGCACCGACGCACTGAGCGTCCTGTCGAGGATCCCCACCCTGGTGCTCTGCGGCACCGCCGACGTGATGACCCCGCCGTCGCATTCGATCGCCATGGCCGCGGCCGTCGACTACTCGGATCTGGTCCTGATCGAGGGCGCGGGGCATTCGGTGATCCTGGAGCAGCCGGCACAGGTCGCCGAGGCACTCCTGCGCCTGATCACGCGGGCGAGCGACACCGACAGCCCCCGTACGCGACTCGCGCCGGCCGCCGCCTGATGGCAACCACGCCGACCCGGACACCACCTCGAACCGCCAGTTGATCCGACCGGCGACGGGGAGAACAACAGCTGCCGTCGGCGGGTGATGCGAAGGCCGTCCGCCGGCGGCAGCATACTGACAGCTATGACCCGCCGGAATTCTCTGTCCGCCGTGTCCGCTCCCGGGTGGTTGACTCGCATCCTCGAGCCGCTGAAGCCACGGCCCGCTCGCATACCCTGGTCCGCCGCCACCCGCGCCAGCCTCGGCATGGCCCTGCCGCTGGCACTCGGATTCGCCACCGGTTATCCCGCATACGGCGCACTCGTTTCGATGGGCGCGTTGTCGAGCGTCCTCAGCGACACCGCGACCACCTACCGCATGCGCGTCCTCAATATCGCTGTGCCGCAACTCTTCAGCGCCCTGGGCCTGACCGTCGGCATCCTCGTGTACGGGCACGGCTGGATCGCCGTCACCGTCGTCACCGCCATCGCGCTCGTCTCGGGGATGATCTCCGTGATCGGCACCGTCTCCTCCGCGTCCGGACTGCTGCTGCTGATGAGCACCGTGATCGGCGCCGGTCTGCCGATGCCGGGGCCCTGGTGGCTGGCGCCTGTGCTGATGGGCGCGGGCGGTGCGCTCGTGCTCGCGCTGGCCCTGCTCGCCTGGCCCCTGCGCGGCGACTTGCCCGAGCGGGCCGCGGTGGCCGACACCTATCGCGCCGTCGCGAACCTGCTGGACAACGCGGCATCGCAGCCGCAGACCTACGCCGCCGCCCGGCAGGAACTCGCCCGCTCGCTCGACCGGGCCTACGACCTGATCCTGGCCCGCCGGCTGCTCGACCACAGCCGCAATCCGGACCTGGTGCGACTTGTCGGCGGCCTCAACGCCGTCGTCCCGATCGTCGAAGCCGCACCGGCCGCACACCAATTCGCCCAGCGAAACCACCGGCCTGTGCCCACAGCAGTGTCCGACGCGGTGCGGACGCTCGCCGACGCCGTCGATCGCGGGTTCACCGGACCGGTCGATCTACACCTGCCGACCCCGGACGACCCCGTCGCCCAGGCCGTCGACGACGCGGTACGCCACGCGGCCGCCCTGCTCTCCGGCACTCAACCCGGCACGGCCGACGACCAGATCGGCCGGCCCGCGCCCGTGCGTGAACGCCTGCTGCAGGCGACCCACGTGGTGTTGCTGTCCGCGGCTTCCTGGCGTTACGGCCTGCGCCTGGCCCTGTGCATCGGGCTGGCCCAGGCGCTGGTGTCGCTGGTCGAGGTCCCGCGTTCCTATTGGGTGGCGCTGGCCGTCACCTTTGTCATGAAACCCGACTTCGGTTCGGTCTTCTCGCGGGCGGTCCTGCGAGCCGTCGGCACGGCCACCGGCTTGCTCGTCGCCGCGGCCGTACTGACCCAGGTGCCACGCGGCTGGTGGGACGTACTCGCGATGGCGTTGCTCGCCCCGCTGATTCCGGTGCTCACCCCGCGCGGCTACGGCTACCAGACCGCCGCTGTCACACCGGTGATCCTGCTGCTGTCCGACCTCATCAACCACCAGGGCGCCGGACTCGTCGCACCACGCCTGTACGACTCCCTGATCGGTTGCGCCATCGCGCTGTTCGCGGGCTACCTGCTGTGGCCGCAGAGCTGGGCGACGCGCGTCGGTGACAAACTCGCAGCGGCTGTGGCCGACACGGCACGCTACATCGAATACGCCTTCCTCGACCCGGATGCCCCCGGCATGCCCGACCGGTCCGCGCGCGCCCGCATGCGCCGGCAGCTGTTCCACGACCTGTCGGCCGTGCGCATGGAATTCCAGCGCGCCCTCACCGAGCCACCGCCGATGGGGACCCGCGCTGTGGCATGGATGCCGCTGGTCGTCGCGGTCGAGCAGATCGTAGACACCACTACCGCCGCCCGGATCCGGATGCGGCAGGGCGCACCCTGGCCACCCCTCGCCGAATCCCGGGAACTCGCAGCGCAATTGGAGACGCTGGCCCGCGGACTGCGCGAGCCGGCCACTGTGCTCCCATCGCAACCCGCACGCCCCGAGAACAGTCAGGAGGACGACGTGCTCGAACCGCTGCGCCGTGACGTGCGCGCGGCCCTCACGATCGCCTCCGAACTCGCGCCCTGACCGCTCGTCACCCGACGCTGCCGGATGCGCTGCCGGTCGGCTGCATCTCGCACATCCACGGCATGCTCGCACACGCCAAACGGTTGCCGGAGGCCGTATCGAGCGACCACAGCAGGTTCTCCAATGTCCGGCCCCAATCGATTCCGCTGGATCCCGTTGCCACCGCACCGGCGCTGGGTGCAGACCTGCACGCCATCTTTCGATCGCCTCGAAAGTTATTGGCAAGGCCCCTGTTTCACGAAGACCCCAACCCCCGCGCCCCGTTTTCGCGCGCCACTGATTCCGGGGGATCCGGCTCCAAGCACCCAGCGCAGGGAGGATCCGGCCCGCACAAGCGTCGGAGGTAGCTACATCGCACGTCCGCGCCGCAGTGAATCCGGCCGAGCCTCAGTCGATCCGGTCGGCGTGAACGGGGCTGCTGTCGGCATACTTCGCCCGGAGCGCGGCCCGTCGTTCGGCCTCGAGGGCTGCGCGGCGCTCGCGGGTTCGCGTGGTGCGGCGCGAGCGCGGTGACTGCTCACGTTCCTCATCGAACCGGTGGCCCGTTCGGAAGAACCCCATCACCCAGCCAACCGCAACGCTGACCGCATCCCACAAAACGGCCGCGAGCACCAACAGAACGAACCCTCCGATTGCGAACCACTTCAGGTCGCCGATCAAGAGATCGACTCCGAGCCTGAAGAAACCGGCCACAAGAATCCCCCCACCACAGGCACAACCGTGCCAAACCAACCACAACCGAACGATCGTAACTCTCCGAGGTGATCTCGGATCAGCACAGCGACTCGATCCTCCGCGGTTTCGCGCGTGCCGGCACAGTCAGCGCGACCAGCGGCAGAATAGTGTGTTCGGCTGTGGGGTGCGGCGTCGGAGGAAACTTCGACCCTGCGGTTCTCGTAGCCATCCGCGCCGATTTCGATGAAAGCCACGGCCGGCTGCCGCGCATCGAGGCCGCCGGTTAGACCAGACCGCGTTTCTCGCGTTCAGCTTCGACCAGTTCCTCCAGGACTTCCTCCGCGTCCACCGCGAACTCGCTGTCGTCCAGGGCGTCGTAGTCCTGGGTGCTCAGCGGCAGACCGAGCTCGGCGAGCTCGGCGGCCAGCCGCGTGAACGCGATTCGCACGTCGGGCTCGTCCTGGTAACCCGCCTGCACGGCAGCAACCCCCTCCGCCAGGCTAAAGCCAGTCAATCCCCAAAAGGTGAATTCGGTGTCCAGCATTATGACGCGCCAGCCCCGGTTTACGGGCTCATCGGGGTGGAGCCAGTAACCGACCCATCCCTTTCCCCCTTTCGCCACGAGCTTGAGGTACCGGGCCAACTCCGCAGCCCCGGCGTTGTCGGCTTGCGTCTCCGGGTGCGCGAGATCCTCTTCGCGCATATAGCTGGTATCCAGGAGCGGGTTGACTTCTCCCGCCTCGAAGAAGTCGAGGTCGAGCAGGTGGCCGAAATCGGTGCGACCTTCCCACTGAGCCACCAGCAGCACTCGCAGATCGTCGGGTATCGGTCGGCCATCCAACCGCTCGCGGGAAAACTCAGCGAGCCGTGCGTCGAACATGTGCCCCCTCCAGAAGTTGAAACGAGATCCTCGCTTCAACGTAACAGCGGTCTCCGACAAGGCACGCGGAGCGTCGGAAACGATAGCGCGACAACTGATATGCGTCATCGGAGTAGATCGCACCGTGCGCATGTCAGTTGGAGTCACGCTGGAATCGGCATGATGGTGCGTTCGGTCGGCGCTAGCTCAAGCTCGGCCCGTTGACCTTTGCCCGGACCGCGCTGGCCGGTTCGGGCAGCGCGGGCAGCGGCAGATGCGTGCGTTTGCCTTGGTTGTTACATGTCGGCCTCGTGCCAGTCGCGCCCGATCATTCGGATCATCGACGGCCACACGATCAGACGGCGGAATGGTGTGATCACAGTCAGGTAAGCCACTCCGAGTGTGCCGTTGGGTTTTACCAACATGGCCATCTGGCCGCGGCAGACGCCGGTCGCTTCGTCGGGCACCCAGCCAACGTGCAGCACTGCGTGCACAGTCCGATTCGCGCTCTCCAGCGCCCATTCGTTGCGCGTCAGGTAAACCGACGTGAACGGAATCGAGTGCAGGGCCGGGCCGGGGGGAGCATCACGCAGATCCGCCGGCAGCCTGTCGCGCAACGTTGGCACCCCGGTGCCGACGCCGAAGTCTGGACGATCCCAGCCGAACAGCTTTCCGAGTTTCCAGCGCAGCGCGAACAGCGCGCGGACCGCCGGTGAACGGTGCGTCCCGGCGCCTTCCGCGAGTTGCCGCACCAAGCGGGGAAAGTCGTCGATGTCACCGGGGGTCGGCAACGCCCATACGTCGGCGAGCCGGAAGTCACCCGTGATTTCATGAATCCGCCATGGCCGGGCCGAATGCGCGGTCTTCGGTAGTCTCACCACGAGGTCGTCCACTCTCCACCGCCCGGGGTACTGATGACCGTTCCAACCATGCACCGAGTCTCGCAGTTCGCAGACCGTTGAGACCGGCACGGCCTATCGGCGGGTCGTTCAGGCGTACCGCGGGATCTCAGCCAACCGGGCTCAGGCTCCGGCGGCGCGGCCCGGGATCCCGAGTACGTGGTCGCGGGCACGTTCGGGCGACGGCGGTTGCCGGTCCGTTTGCGCATCTGAGCCATGTAAACCAAAGCAGCCCAGCGGCATTCGGCGCGAATCGCTTCGCACACAGAAACAGCTCGAGCATCGACGGCAAACGGTCGACGGACCAGTCGAACGCACTCAACTCGGCCTGAGGGTGCGGTCGGCAGGTTCTGGGCGGCGTAACGGGTGGTTCGGGGATGCGTGCGGTGGTTGTCGGTGAGTGGCATGGGGAGGTCAGATTGTTGTTCGGTAGTAGCTCACTTCTTCCGTCGGTAGCCATGAGATCAGGTGCGCCCGAATGGCTTCGGCCTGTCCTGGGTGTTCGCGCTCCTCATCGACGTCGAACATGTCCAGGGCTGCGCCGGCGTCCGGCGCGACGGCGGCGAGACAGTCATGAAAACCGCCACATCGGCGTCGATCCGTTCGCGTTCGAGCAACTCGCCGATCGCGGCCTGGACCGCCTCGGCCTGAGCCTTGTCCGCGAGGTCGACGACAAGAAACTGGACAGCTATGTTCACTGACACGACTCGGACGCTAGCGGGCAGGTCCGACAGCCAATCTGCCACTCGCGCAGCCGAACTCATGATGAGGGAGCTCTCAGGGCGGAAATCTGTCCGGATTCCCGCCGTGGGAGCTCCCTGATCTTCAGTCGAATGCGCCCCGACCGATGGCCTGCGTGAAGGCATCCCACGCTCGGGGTGCGAACACGAGTGCTGGGCCGGTGGGGTCTTTGCTGTCGCGGACGCCCACCGCGTCGGCCAGGAATGCGACTTCTACGCATTCCTGGCCACCGCCACTGCGGCTGGACTTGAACCATTCGGCATCGGTCAGATCAGCGTTCACTGTCGATCTCCCTTGCTATCTCGCGTAGTACGTCGCGGCTTGGTTGAACGTCCAGGGCGGCTTGCCGAACCCTGGCGTATGCCTCTCTGAACCGGTCTACGTCAGTATCCCGCTCGAAATACATACTGCCAGTGAAGCTCTCAGCGAAGACGATGGTCGGTTCCGGTGAGGCACTCCTGGCTTCGGTTCCGAACTCCAGTAGGACGAACGGCGGCAGCGCCCAGCCGATCGGGAACCCTGCGCGGTAGGGCAGTACACGGATTTCGATGTTGTCGCGGCTGCTCGCGTCGGCGAGGTGGCGCAGTTGCGGCACCATCACTGCGCGACCACCTACGCGCGTCCGTATTGCCGCTTCATGCAGGACGATCGACGCGGTGGCGGGCCTGCGCTTGCGAAAGATGATCGATTGCCGCTGTTTTCGCAGCTCAATACGCCGTTCCAGTTCGATCTCGGTCTCGGCGGGGAAGTAGGTCCTATCGAGAATCCGTGTGTAGGCGGAGGTTTGGAGCAGACCCGGAATGATCAGGGGCTGAAAGATCGTCAAGGTGCTTGCGGCTGCTTCCAGACCGACATAAAGGTTGAAATTCGCAGGGATCAGATCACCGTAGGCGTGCCACCACGACCGGACCGGCGCCTGTTGCGCGAGCCCTTTCAACGCAGCCGTGCGCTCGTCTCCGACTCCGTACAGCTCGCAGAGATCTTCGACTTCGCGTATGCGAACACGCTCGGTCTGTCCCTTTTCGAGTCGCTGGAGGGTGCTCTTGCCCCACTCCATCAGCGTCGCAGCTTGTTCCAGCGTCATATTCGCGGCTTCGCGTGCCTCGCGCAGGTATCTCCCGAGCTGCCGGCGAGGCAGTGTAGTGCTCCCGTTCACAGGCATCAGACCCATCCTGGGGTGAGTTCTCCGACCGATACGGGAGAAAGTGTGTGCTCAGAACGGGAATGGCACAGGCATTTTGAACCAACTTTCTGGGCTCCCAGATTCGCAGCCGCAGGAATGCCGCCCGGGTGTGTGCTTGCCCTGCGAACGGAGGTGCTCGCCGGACGCGCAGGAATCCAACACTATCCGTCGCTAGGAGGCGGTCATGCCGTGGGACATATGGGCCTTGCTTTCGATCTTCGTGCTGTGCGGTGCCGTAATCGCCTGGGCGGTTTGGGGGTTCGTGCGTGAGCGGCGGGCGGGTGGAGGCGAGTCGTTGCGCCTACTACTCGTGGGTGGTGGGCATCTCGATGTGCCGGCCGTCAGGGGACGGCGCGCGGGGTGTCATCGGGCCCGGAAGAGTGAGTTGTTCTGGCTGCTGGTGCGATTCGGGGTGCGGATGGAGGTCGGGGCGTGAAATCTGCTGAGGTTGCGGTTCTCGCGGCGCTGCATCCGGATCGGGTGCTCACGGCTGCGCAGGTGCAGGGAGCCGCGCGGTTGACCAGTTGGCGGACGCGTAATGCGCTGGCGCAGTTGGAATTGCGGGGGCTGGTGTTGCCGAGCAGGCCGCGGGGGCGGTGGCGGATCAGTCCTCGGGGGCGAGTGGCGTTGAGCGCGAAAGGCAGACGATTCGCGTGACGGACCCGGGGGCGGACGACGAAATCCGTTGCGACAGGCCACGGAAAGCGAAGCGCCCCGCACGGAAAGCCGTGCGGGGCGCTTCGGGTGCTGCTGTCGACTAGACGCTGACGCCCACGCGCAGGGCGTGCGGCTCGATCGCGCCGCGGACCAGGGCCCGCTCGTCGATGGTCTCGGCCTTGTAGGGCAGGGTCGAGAGGGTGGCGGTCATCTTCGCGACCGGGTCCTCGATCGCCTTCGGGGTGCCGAAGATGAAGGTCCACTCGTGTTCGTCGGAGACGTAGGGGACCACCGTCTCGAACAGGTTGTGGAAGCGGGTCCAGGAGCGCTTCAGGGTTTCGTTGCGCCACATGGTCTGACAGCCGGCCTGGGCCGCCAGCACGCCGCCCTCGGCGAGCAGCGCCTTGCAGCGGTTGAGGAAGTCGTCCTCGTACAGGCGGTTGTGCTGGGCGTCCTCGACGCGCTCGTCGGGGAGGTCGATGCAGATGAGGTCGTAGCGGACGCCCGCCGCCTCGGCCTTGGCCAGGAAGTCCCAGCCGTCGGCGTAGTGCATCTTGATCGGGCCGGTCTGCGCGACCGCCTCGGCCAGATCCGCCTGCGAGTAGCCGTAGGGGAGGTGCTCGGCGCACAGCTCCACCTCCAGCTGGTCGATGTCGACGTGGTCGACGAGCGTCGCGCCCGCGGCCACCGACATCTGCGAGGCGACGCCCTCACCGGAACCGATGATGAGCACCTTGTCCATCTTCTCGGCCAGCGCGTAACCCGGGACCAGCATGGCCTCGTGGTAGGTGAGCTGCGAGAACTCGGTGGACTGGCGATCGTCGTCGGAGAACAGGGAGATGCCCTGCTCGGTCCTGGCGATGATCATGTGCTGGAACGGGGTGTTCGTGTCCACGATCACCTCGGACATGTTCCACACGCGGGTCAGGCCCTCGCCGACCGGCTCGTGGATCCGGCGCGAGGCATGCCCGCGCTGGATGACCTCCATGTTGACCGACTTCGGCGACAGCTCCTGCTGCAACAGCTCCACTGCCTTGGTGGCACCGGAACCGATGCTGCCGCAAGTGAATACGTCGACGAAGATGTCGCCCGACTCCGGGTAGGTGTGAATCGACGCGTGCGATTCCGACAGGAGGGCCAGGATGGTGACACCCTGCGGCTCGAACTGCTTGCGCACGACATCGCAGATGGTCACCCCCGCGGCGACCAACGATTTTCGAAGCGCGGTTTCGAGGCGTTCGATGTCATCGCAGAGACCAGCGTCGACACCACCGAACTCGGCCAGCACATGCCAGCCGGTGAATTCTGCCGTCATAAGCGAACTCACTCTCGCTCAGCGCCAATGACATGCACAGTCAGAGGCGGAAAACCGTTGAAGGACACCGACGAATAGCTCGCCGTATAGGCGCCGGTTTCGAGGATGCGAACTGCATCACCGGCTCGCAACGAGGTCGGAAGAAGGACCCGCGTGCGTTGATAGAGTACATCGTCGCCGTCACACGTCGGTCCGGCGACCACCGCCTCATCCTTCGGATCCGCGTCGCGGTCGGTCTGGAATCGGTATGCGATGTACTCGTTCTCGGTTTCGGCCATGCCGTTGTAGCGGCCGATATCGAGGTATACCCAGCGCCGCCCGTCCGGCGCGGTACGAACATTCACCACCTCGGCGTGAATCACACCGGTGTTGCCCACCAGGGCGCGACCGGGTTCCACCACCAGGCCGGTGTGTTCCGGGAGCAGGCGGGCGGCCGCGTCGGCGATCACCGCGCCCAGTTCGTCGATGCCAGGAGCCGCGTCGGCGTACGAAATCGGAAGTCCCCCACCGATATTCACCGCCGACACCGGAATGTCCTTGACCGCAAGGGCTTCGGTGATGGCCGCGGCCTGCTCGATGCCGATGCGCCAGGCGATCGGATCCAGCTGCTGCGAACCCACATGGAAGTACGGACCCACGACCTTCAGGCCCAGATCATTGGCGCGCACCAGCAGGTGCACGGCCTCACCGGGCGCGCAGCCGAACTTGGTGCCGAACGGCGTCTGCGACTGCGGCGCCGACGCCAGGAACCGGCACTCCACCTCGGATCCCGGCGCATGCTCGGCAATGCGCTCCAGGTCGTCTTCGGTGTCGAAGGCGTAGCGTCGCACACCGGCCGCATAGGCGGTGGCGATCTGCGAAGCCTTCTTGATGGGGTTCCCGTAACACATGACCGCCGGATCGACGCCCTGCGCGATGCAGAGCTCGATCTCGCCGATGCTGGCGACGTCGAACTCGGCGCCCTCGTCGTTCAGTAGCCGGATGATCTCCGGTACGGGACTCGCCTTGACGGCGAAGCGAATTCGCGCGGTGGGTAGCGCGGCATGCAGTGCGCGGTAGTTCGCGCGGACCCGGTTCAGGTCGATGACCAGACAGGGCGACTCGGGCACGTTTCGATCGGTCAATCTAAGGGAACTCTTCTCGTCCGGGCACGAAGGCGGCGACAGGCAACAGTGCGCGAGAATACACGCGATTGCCTACGAAATCCGAACCGGAGCCCGAACGAATTTTTCAGCCTACTACCCGGTCAGCTGCGCGAACCGGGTAACAAGGCGTGTCGGAGTGTGACGTGTTCAACCCGCGGACACGGTGACCTCGTCGAATACCACCTCACCGGCGGCATCGGACTCGGCCAGATCGACCACCGCTTCCACCGCCCAGCCGTGATCGCCGGCCGGGTCGTCGAGCACCTGACGCACATGCCAGAACTCGGGCCGCTGCTCGATCTGGAACAGCTTCGGACCGCGCGCGTTCGGGCCGGTGCCGATTTCGTCGTATTCGGCGTAGTACGGCTCCAGCGCGGATTCCCAATCCAGCTCGTCGCCGAGTTCGTCGAGCGCGTCCCAGCGCTGGAAGGCCGCCAGTTCGATGCGACGGAACATGGCATTGCGCACCAGCACTCGGAAGGACCGCTCATTGGCGGTGATGGGGCGGATACCCTCCGCGCCGAAAGCGACCTGCTCGGTATCGGTTTCCGCGCCCGGATTGGTGAGCTGCTCCCACTCATCCAGCAGGCTCGAGTCGACCTGGCGGATGAGCTCGCCCAGCCACTCGGTGATGTCGTCGAGCTCCTCGGTGCGCGCCTGCTCGGGGACCGTGCGGCGCAGCGCGCGGTAGGCGTCGGCGAGATAGCGCAGCACCACGCCCTCCGAGCGGGCGAGCTCATAGTTGGAGACGAGCTCGGCGAAGGTGAGCGAGCGCTCCACCATCTCGCGGACGACGGACTTGGGGGAGGGCTCGAACTCCGAAACCCAGGGATGACCGCCCTTGTAGGTCTCGAACGCCGGCAGGATGAGCTCCTCGGCGAGCGGCTTGGGCCAGGTCACCTCCTCGAGGAGTTCCATGCGCTCCTCATATTCGATGCCGTCGGCCTTCATCTCCGCGACGGCTTCACCCCGTGCCTTGTGCTGCTGCGCCATGAGCAGCTGGCGCGGATCCTCCAGAGTGGATTCGATGATCGAGATGACATCGACGGTGTAGCTCGGGGACTCCTTGTCCAGGAGTTCCAGCGCCGCCAGCGCGAACGGTGACAGCGGCTGGTCCAGCGCGAAGTCGCGTTGCAGATCCACCATGAGCCGTGCGTGCCGCCCGTACTTGTCGGGCTCGTCGAGCTGCTGCACCACGCCCGCGTCCCGCAGCGCCCGATACAACCGGATCGCCTTGAGGATGTGCTTGCGCTGCGCCGCGCGCGGCTCATGATTGGACTCCAGCAGATGCCGCATGGCGTAGAAGCAATTGCCCTTGCGCGCAATCACATTCAGCAGCATCGAGTTGGTCACGTTGAACCGCGACATCATCGGCTCGGGTGAGGCCGCGACGAGGCGATCGAAGGTGTCCTCGGACCAGGACACGAAACCCTCCGGGGGCTTGCGCTTCTGGACCTTCTTCAACTTCTTGGGATCGTCTCCCGCCTTGGCCACCAGGCGCGCGTTCTCCACCTCGTGCTCGGGCGCCTGCACCACCACTGTGCCCATGGTGTCGAATCCGGCGCGACCGGCACGCCCCGAGATCTGATGGAACTCACGGGCATTGAGCCGGCGCGTGCGCACGCCGTCGTATTTGGTGAGCCCGGTCAGCAGCACCGTGCGGATCGGCACATTGATACCCACCCCGAGAGTGTCTGTGCCGCACACCACTTTGAGCAGCCCGTCCTGCGCCAGCTTCTCCACCAGCCGCCGATACTTCGGCAGCATCCCCGCGTGATGCACCCCGATCCCGTGCCGGATGAACCGCGACAACTGCTTGCCGAACCCGGTCGCGAACCGGAAATCCCCCAGCGCCTCCGCGATAGCGTCCTTCTCCGCTTTGGATGCGAAGTTCACACTCATCAGCGCCTGCGCCCGCTCGATCGCCGCCGCCTGCGTGAAGTGCACGACATACACCGGCGCGAGACTGGTGGTCACCAGATCCTCGAGCGTCTCGGTGATCGGTGTCCGCACATACGAAAAGCTCAGCGGCACCGGCCGTTCCGCCCCCGACACGATCGCCGTCGACCGCCCGGTCCGCCGCGTCAAATCCTCCGCGAAGAAGTCGACCTCACCCAAAGTCGCCGACATCAGCAGGAATTGCACGTTCGGCAGCTCGATCAGCGGCACCTGCCACGCCCACCCGCGATCCGGATCGGCGTAGTAGTGGAACTCGTCCATGATGACCTGGCCGACATTGGCGTCCGCCCCTTCACGCAGCGCGAGATTCGCCAGAATCTCCGCCGTGGCGCAGATGATCGGCGCCTCCGGATTGACCGCCGCGTCCCCGGTCACCATCCCGACCCGGTCCGCCCCGAACACCTCGCACAGCGCGAAGAACTTCTCACTGACCAGCGCTTTGATCGGCGCCGTGTAGTAACTGCGCTGCCCGCGATTGAGCGCCGCGAAATGCGCCCCGATCGCCACCATCGACTTCCCCGACCCGGTAGGCGTAGCCAGAATGACATTCGCCCCGGTCACCAGCTCGAGCAGCGCCTCCTCCTGCGCCGGATACAGCGCCAGCCCCTGCTCGGTCGTCCACTCGGCGAAGGTCTCGTACAACCACTCCGGATCCACGTCGGCAACGGCTTGGTCAGGAACGAGTTCGGATAGCTGCACGCCGAACAACGTTACCGCTACATCCGCTCCCGGTCGGCGCTGCACCCGCGCGGTACCCGCCACCGACGCACACCACCCACGTCCGCGTCAGCACGCCACATTGATGAAAACCCGCCTGGCGTCACCGCCAGAGTTATGGATGGCCACATTCCTCAGTGGCCCCTCATACGGCTCTTTCAAGTATTCGTTATCGGAGCCGCTCGCCAGTACCTCGGCCCCGGTCGTTCCGCCCCATTGAGTCTTCCAATCGGACGGCACGCCCGGCTCGAACCGAACAAGCTTCGAATTGCCCTTGAACTCTTCGACCTGCCCAGCGGACATATCGACGACGGCAACCAGAACCTGATCATTGAACGCGCTCCGGTCGTCGTAATCAACCAGCTTGGCTCCTTCTGGAAAGTCAAGTTTTCCGCATTTCGCGATCTCCTGAAGTTCATCGGAGTCATTCGAGCATCCAGACGCGAGCAATGTGAGTGTGCCGACCAATATGGCGGCGGCAATTTTACCCGTCTGCGTTCCGATCACAGATTTTGGGTCCACATTTGGGAATATGGCGACTCTCCTCTCGCTATGTAGCTTCGGGCCAGTCCAAGTTCCTCCAGCAGTCTGGCCTCGTTGTTCAAGGTCTTCGCGGGCTTTGTGTATCCGGCCTGGAGTTGATCGAAGTTGTAGTAGTCCCATATGTAAATCTTGAACGATATCTGAGCTCGAAGGCCATCCAATAGGCCTGGTGCCAGAACTGTGGTATCGCTACCAACCGCCACTGCAAAGGTTCCAAGCGCATTCGCGACGTCTTGGTCGTCGACCGAATGGATGCCTTTCCAGTCGGAAGTCAGTTCTCTTTTGACTCCGATCTGTGGATCCTTTCGAGCCTGCTCGGCGATATCATCCAAGCATTCGGAAATCTTCGACTTGACAACCGATGCGCCGACGACCTTCAGGTAGTTCTCGAGGCTGATCTTGTACTCTTCACCGGATGCGTGGTTGTCCAGGTAGAAGTCAAGCATATCCGCCGCGAAGTCGTATCCGCGGACATCGAAGTACGCCTTGACTGCGGCTATGTCCGCGGCAAGATAGCTCGAATCGTCCCGCGTACCAGCCTTCGACCCGTGGATCGCTCGGTCGTCGGGTAATGCTCGATCAGGAGGCGGATGCAACTTGTACCTCCCACCAAACCTGGCTGCCGAAACCATATCTTTGGGCGCTCGTGCCTGCGACCATCTTCTCGGGAATTTCGAAGTCGGTGGCGTTGAATGCTGGTATTTCTCGCCCGTTCGAATAATTCAATGCCGTCGAAATAGTGTCGACGATCGTGGTAATCGCTGTGTGTCGCGCATCTGCGGAAGTCTTCAGTGCTTCCGCCGCTGTCGTGATTTCGGATTTCATCGAGTCCCGCATAGGGCTGTCGATCACCTGCGCCCAGGACCCCAGCGGAAGGGTGAACCCGAGGAAGCTCATCGGCTGTGTCACTGCGGCGGCGAGCCCCACCGACTGGTTGTACACCAGCCGTTCGATGCAAGCCCCGCCGTACTCGACGATCCTCGATACGGCGTCCAGGTCGTCGCTGCGTCGCCAGACCGATTGCCAGAGGCCGCGCGCGCTTTCGCCGAAAGCTTGGGATGCATCCTTGGTCCAGAAACCTTGGAGCCACTGGATGCCAGTGCTCAGGTTTTGTGAGGCTACGAAGTCATTGATGCTGAGTTGACCGATTGTGCGGCCGATCACCTGCAGTGATTCCCAGTCCGAGGCCAGCGGCGTGAGGTAGTTCGCTGCCGGTTTGATTCCGATCGCTGCGCTCAGCGCATCATCGAATGGTGCGACGGCGTTGGCGCTGGCGGTGACGACATTGCGCAGAGTGTAGGTGGCGTCGTCGATAGTCGGCAGGGTAGGCAGCTGTAATGCGCTGAACCGTTTGATGGTCTCGTCGAAGGCGATCGTGGATCCGTTGTCGCCTGTCAGAAGCGTCGAGATGGTGGAGGCTGAGCCGTCGTCGACCGATCGATATCCGCGCTGTGCATCGGTCAGTTTCGTACCGAGGGTATCGACTGCGGTCACATCGCTCGAATGTGCCGTCGACAATGCGGTGTGGAACGTTTCGAAGGATTGCGACAATGTGCCCATTAGGCCGCTCGAGCCGGTGGGAAGCGAGACGGCCGACAGCAATTGCGCGGCATTGGACGAGAAGTTCGTGCTCAGATCCTGGAGGTCCAGGGTGAACCCAGCGAGGCTGGGTAGATCGACTGTGAAGTTGTCCATGAGCCCCCCGCTTGTGAACCGCGCCGGTGGAATTCCAGCCGGTTGGCATCACAGTAGCAGGAGAGGGCTGGACGCTACGGCGCCGGGCGTGACCAATGCTTGCGCCGACCCTGCCCGAGGTTCCTTGTCACACAAGGAGTTCCGAACGGGCAGGGCCCAGCCAATCGGTCAGCGAGCGTCGCCGCCGTCGGTGCCGTCGCCTTCGGTGAAGCCGGACTGTTCGGCGAGGAACTTTTCGAATTCGGCGCCGAGTTCGTCGCCGGTGGGGAGTTCGTTCTCGCTTGCCAGAAGGCTGGAGCGGCGTTCTTCGGCGGTGACGAAGCTGTCGTATTGGCGTTCCAGGGCCTGGACCACCGTTTCGACCTCGGCGTTGCCGGAGATGTGTTCGTTGACCTGTTCGCGGACTCGGGCGGCCTGTTCGGTGAGGGCCTTCAGCGGCAATTCCAGGCCGGCGTTCTCGGCGACGTTCTCGAGCAGGGTTTGGGCGGCCTCGGGGTAGGCGGTCTGGGTCAGGTAGTGGGGGACGTGGACGGAGAAGCCGACCGATTCGTGGCCGTGCTGGGCCATGCGGTACTCGAGCAGGGAGGAGGCGCTACCGGGGACCTGGAGTTCACCGGGCCAGCCCTGGTGGTCGCCGATGAGGTCGCGGTCGCTGGCGTGGGCGGTGACACCGAGCGGACGGGTGTGCGGGGTGGCCATGGGGATGGCGCTCAGGCCGATCGTGCGGCGCACGCCCAGCTGCTCGGACAGCAGCCGCACCGCGGTGACGAACTTCTCCCACCGCAGGTCCGGTTCCAGTCCGGACAGCAGGAGGAACGGCGTGCCGGCCGTGTCCTTGACTGCCCACAGATTCAGTTCGGGCTCGGTGTAATCCGAGAAGTGATCGGTCTTGAACGTCATGAGGGGACGACGGGACCGGTAGTCGAGCAGCTCGTCCATATCGAACGAGGCGACGAGTTCCGACTCGAGGCTCTCCCGCAGGTGCGTGGTCGCCAGGCGAACGGCGTGCCCGGCGTCGGTGAAACCTTCCAGACCGTGCACCAGAACCGGACCCGCGCCGTCGGCCGACGACAGCTGCGGAGCCGGGAACTCCAACTCGTACATGCGCGACTCGTAGTCCATCGCGTACTCCTTCCTGCGTGACCCTCCGCGGCGGCGGTGCCTGACACGGGCGCGGCGACCCATCTGCCGCGATCCTCTTCATCGCTCCGGCGCGGTAAGGGACCTTCCACATTGTCCCTCATGCGGCGGCATGCCGTGCACCGCCCGCACCCCGGCTGCAACCACGCGTGCGGGAACGGCATTCCCGGGAAGCGGCCGCGCGGCGTGGCATTCCGTGTGAACAGCAGAAATTCGGCATAGTGGACCGGTGATCGTGCCGGATTCGCCGGATCGGCGAGTGATCCCTGTAACTCCGCACCCCCGCCGCGGCATGCGTGCGGCGAGGTTGTGCGCCATACCCGTCCGCGTGCTGGGGGTGGCCGCGCTCGGCTGCGCGCTGGCCGCCTGCGGCAACTCGGTGGACGGGCATCCGGTCTCCGCGCGCGGGCCCGTGAGCTCCGAAGCGCCCGACAGCGCGCTGGCGCGGATGCTGCCCAGCGCCGGGCAGTTTCCGGCCAAATACTCCGCGGTCATGCTGACGCCCGACGCCGCCGGGCAGGCCGCCCACGACCTCGACGGCATCCTGCCGGGCGCGACCGTCGAACCCAGCGCCTGCACCCCGCCCACACCGGGGGCCGGACCCGTGGTCAGCGTCGGCACCGACGACGACTCCCGTTCGACCCTCACCGTCGAACTGGTGCGCATCGATCA
Source organism: Nocardia huaxiensis (assembly GCF_013744875.1). Taxonomy (NCBI): domain Bacteria; kingdom Bacillati; phylum Actinomycetota; class Actinomycetes; order Mycobacteriales; family Nocardiaceae; genus Nocardia; species Nocardia huaxiensis. The sequence goes on along the minus strand of NZ_CP059399.1, from coordinate 6,577,423 downwards.
GAAACTGTCGACGCTGCGAGATCAGTTGCAGCGCTGCGGCAATGTGAAGGTGAGCCACAGTGGCACCGACGCCACCGTCACCACCGAACTCGATCCACCGCCGCCACTCGACGCCGACGACACCCTCGCGCTGCGGCGCACCGTGCGATCCGAATCGGGGGCTGCGGGCACCACACGAAGCATGCAAACCCTCCTCGGACAGGTCGGGGATGTACGAATCAACGTCACCTACATGACATTCGGCGACGGCAAAGCCGACACCGAAGCCCTCGACTCCCTGTTCACCACCACGGTGAGCAAGGTGCGCAAGGGTTAGAACAACTCTCGTAGGCTCTCAGGGGCTTCGCCCCTGAAACCCCCGGTGGCCCTTGGTGCTGTGGCCTCGTGAGGCGCTGCCCCTGGACTCGTGGTGGCCCTGGGGGTTTGGTCTCGTGAGGCGCTGCGCCGCTGAAGGCCGATGCCCAAGGGCTGTCAGCAGCCGGAGCCGGTGCCAGACCCGGTTCCCGCGGAACCGCTTCCGGCCGAGCCGCTGCCGAAGGAGCCGGACGCGGAGCCCGAACCGGCGGAACCGGAGGAGGCCGAGCCCGGGATCACCGAGCACAGGCCGACCTTGCCCACGGTGTACACGATGGTGACCGACGACAGGCCCTGGCGGACGCCGACCGAATACGCGCCGTCGTGTTCCGGCCACCACGGGTAGGAGGCGGTGACCGCGCCGTTCACCGTGGCGGGCCACGAGGTGCCGATGACCTGACCGTCGACCAGGAACTCCACCTGGTCGAGCTTGCCGGTGCCCGTCAGCGTGGTGTGGATGGCGCAGCCGGTCGAGACCGCGCACGCCGTGCCCGGATTCAGGCCGATCACACTGAGATCCTCGACACCCGCCTGGGCGGGCCCGGCGACCAGCGCCGATCCGGCCATGGCGGTGAAGGCGGCGGCTCCGGCCGCGCCCAGCAGTTTTCGCGTCACATGTGTTCGTGTCATTGCGTAATTCCTTCCGGCACCTCGGTGGGGTGCCGGGCGGACTGTAACAGCAGTTCAGTGGGCATTTCTGCGAAATGGAAAGTGCTGCACCATGATTCGGTTGCGGTATCAATTCGCAGCGTTTCCGGGCGCTTTCGGGTGGTACCGGTGCACGAGTTCGGCGCCCAGGCGGGCCAGTTCCGCCCGCACCGGCTCCGGCCCCAGCACCTCGATGGATGCGCCCCAGCCGGCCAGATTCCGTGCGACATCGAGCGGTGTGGGTGCGGTGACGCGGACGCGCATGCGGCCGTCGCCGGATGGTCCCTCCACCACGCAGTGCCGCCCTTCGCGCCGTCGCAGGATCTCCACCAGATCCGTCGGGACCAGGACGGTCGCGGCCACGGTGGAGCGCCGGCGCTCCACCTTCTCCACGACTTCCGACCACGCCGTCGACAGGTCGAAATCCTCCGGGCGATGGGCGATTTCGTCGGTGATCTCGAGGTCGGTCATGCGGTCGACGCGGAACGTGCGCTGCCCGCGCTCGGTTCCGGCGACCAGGTACCAGATGCCGTCCTTGTCCACCAGGCCCCAGGGATCCACCTCGCGCTCGCTGGAGGCCCCGGCCCGCGCATAGGTGAAGCGAATTCGGTGGCGGCGCACGATCGCCCGCTGCAACAGGTCCACCGGCTGTGGTGCGCGATCATCCCGCTCACCCCAGCGCGCGGCGTCGACCACCACCGCCCCGGCGGCCGCCTCGGCCTCGAGCCGGAACGGCTGCGGCAAGGCGCGCAACAACTTCCGCAGCACGGATCGGGTGGCGGGCGACGCGGTGGCGAGCGGGCCCAGCAGCAGGAACAGCGCCTGCGCCTCGACGGCGGTGAGCCCACTCAGATCGGTGCGCGCGCCACCCACCAGCGCCCAGCCGCCACCCCGCCCGGCCTGCGGATACACCGGAATTCCGGCCGCCGACAAGGCTTCCAGATCCCGGCGCGCGGTGGCCACCGACACCTCGAGTTCCGCCGCGACCTGCGCGGCCGTCACCCGGCCCCGGGTCTGCATGAACAACAGGGTGGCTACCAATCGATCCGCGCGCACACCGGAAATACTGCCCGGAAAAGTGCTCATTCGGTGAGCACTTTGACCGAGATGATGGATACATCGAACCGAACCGATGAAGGAGATCGAGATGCTGCGAGGCATGGCGACCGTGTGCTACTACGCCGACGACCTGGAGGCGGCCAAGGACTGGTACAGCGAATTGCTCGGCGTCGCCCCGTATTTCCACGTGCCGGGCGGATACTACGAGTTCCGCATCGGCGACTATCAGGCCGAACTCGGCATCATCAACCGCAAGTTCGCGCCCACCCACCCGGATCAGCCCGGCGGCCAGCAGTTGAACTGGCATGTCGACGATATCGCCGCGACCTTGCGCCGCCTGGTCGAATTGGGAGCCGAGGAACTCGAACCCATTACCGAGCGTGGGCTCGGCACCGGATTCGTCACCGCCTCCGTCGTCGATCCGTTCGGCAATGTGCTGGGCATCATGTACAACCCGCACTACGTCGAACTTCTCGAAAAGATCCGCCCCGCCGAGAAACTCGGCTCCGCATAACCCCCCGCCGCCCCCGATCGTCCAGCGCAGGAGCCGGTCTCTGCCCCGCCCGGCTCCTGAAGAGGAAACTAGCCCGCCGAACCCGTCGGCAGCAGACCACCGAAGGAGCCGGTGGAGCGGCGCGGATCGGCCAGGGTGTGCTCGATCGAGGCCGAGGAGTAACCCTGCTTGGCGGTGATCGTGTACTTGCCGTAATCGCCGGGGACCCAGGTCACTTCGGCGGTCGCGGCATCGTCCCAGGTCTCGGCGTGCGGCACCGAATAGCCGATCACGGTGCCGTTGACCGACACGGTGACCTGGTCGAAACGGCTGTCCCCGGTGAGGCGGACGCGGATGTAGCAGGGCTTGCCGACCGCGCACACCTCGGTGTCGGAGACATTGTCGACCCGCACCCGGTCGACGTCGGCGGCCGCCGAGGGGGCGAACAGGACGGGCATGGCGACCGCGGCCATGGCGGCCACGGTGAGGCCGGTGAACTTCGTGCTCTTCATCGCACGCTGTACTTCCTTTCCGGCACCCGGATTTGGGCGCCGAGGCGGAGAGTAGCAACGTCGTGCCGACCGGTCGGGTGAAATGAAATAAGTTCATTTCGCAGACCGGTTCCGTTGGGCACGGTAGCAGCGGGCACCGACAGCTTTGCGGCGTAAGGGATTTGGCGCGCCGACGTGATGCACAGGTTTGATGTCGTGCACAGGCACGAGGAAAAGCCCAGGTCGGCGTCGCGGGCCGGTCGGCGCTCGAGCGGATCCTCGACGGCATGACAACGCCAGCCGAACCCGCACCGCCCGAAAGCGGCGATACCACCACCGAATTCGCCGACGCGGCCCGCGAACCGGAACTGCACCTGCGGCATCCGGGGGATTTCATCGCCGCCGTGCCCGCCATGCTCGGCTTCGCCCCGGAACGATCACTGGTGGTGACCGTGCTGCGGCCCGAGCCGGATCCGCCGGGCAGCGCGGCCGTGGACATGGTGGCGCGCCTGGACATGGAGAAAACGGGCCGGGCCGAAACCGCCCAGCTGGTTGAGCGTGTGGCAGCACTCTGCCTGCGGCACAGGGCCGTTGCCGTACTCGCCCTGATCGTCGACGACCGGGCCACCCGGCCGACGAAACAGCATTACGGCGTGCGCTCCCGCAAACACCGCGATCTCGTCGCCGCACTCGAACACCGGCTGGATGTCGACGCCGTGCCGGTGGCGGGAGCCTGGGCGGTACGCGCCATCGGAGCCGACCTGGAGTGGTGGAGTGTGAGCGGTCCGAAACGCCATGGCATCCAATCCGATCCGGCGGCGTCGCTGATCACCGTGCGGCATGTGTTGGAGGGACGGCCGATGCGCGGCTCCCGCGAGGAACTCACCGCCGCGGTCGCAGTGGACGGAACCACCCGCGCCGCGGTGATGCAGGCGATGGCCGCCGCCGAAACCGCCGCTGCCGACCGTCTGGCCCGCGCGGTGCGAAGTAACGATCCTGACTCCTACACCCGTGGCGAACTCCGGAAGGTGCTGTGGCAGCTGTCCACGGTCGACAAGGGCGTGGCCCTGCAACCTCAGGAACTGGCGGAAGTGGCCGTGGCCCTGCGCGATTCGACCGTCCGCGATGTCATGTTCGCCCTCGCGCCGGGTGCGCACGCCGACGCCGCCGAAGCCCTGTGGCTCCAGCTCACCCGTGTCCTGCCGGACCCGGACCGCGCGCAGGCCGCCGCGCTGCTCGGCTACAGCGCCTACGCGCGAGGCGACGGCGCACTGGCCGGCGTGGCCCTCGACGCCGCCCTGTCCGCCGACCCCGAGCACCGCATGGCCCTCCTTCTGGACACCGCCCTGCAAACCGGCATGAGCCCGGATCGTCTCGGCCGCCTCGCCGACACCGGTCGCTCAGCCGCCGCGGACCTCGGCGTCGACCTGGGAACCGAGGTACCGGAATGACCGGGACAGGGGCGCGAGCTCAGCGGGCGCTGTGCGCGCGATCGCCGAGTGACTTCAGGAAATCCCAGGCGTCGGAGACGATCTCGTCGAGATCGGTGTGCTCGGGCCGCCAGCCGAGGTCGGCCATGGCGCGATCACTGGAGGCGACCAGCACGGCCGGGTCACCGGCGCGGCGCGGGGCGTCGATCGAGGTGATCGGCAGCCCGGTGACGCGCTCGCAGGCCGAGATCACTTCGCGCACCGAGAAACCGGTGCCGCTGCCCAGATTGAAGATGCGGTGCACACCCGGCTGCGACTGCGACAGCGCCAGCAGATGCGCCTGCGCCAGATCACGAATGTGGATGTAGTCGCGCACGGCGGTGCCGTCCGGCGTCGGATAGTCGGTGCCGAAGACCGAGATCGACTCACGATGGCCCAGCGCCGTCTGCAATACCAGGGGGATGAGATGCGTTTCCACGACCCGGTTTTCACCCAGTCCGGCGTACGCGCCCGCCACATTGAAGTAGCGCAGGCTGGTCGCGGCGAGCCCGTGCGCCACCGCGTAGGAGGTGATGGCGTAGTCGATGGACAGCTTCGACGCGCCGTAGGGGTTGGTCGGCAGTTTCGGCGCTTCCTCGACGATCGGCACCTGCTCCGGCTCGCCGTAGACGGCCGCGGTGGAGGAGAACACCAGCCGCGGCGTGCCCGCGTCGCGCATGGCCTCCAGCAGCGTCAGCGTCTTCACCACATTGCCGTGCCAGTACTTCTCCGGCTGTACGACCGACTCGCCCACCAGCGACTGCGCCGCGAAATGCAGCACCCCGTCGAAGGATTCGCTGCCGATCAACTCCGCGCCGACGGTGGCGATATCGCCCTCGACGAACTTCGCCCCGGCCGGAACGCCGTCGGCATTGCCGGTGGACAGATCATCGACCACCACGACATCGTGGCCGTCCTCGAGCAGAACCTGCGCACAGACGCCACCGACGTACCCGGCGCCTCCCGTAACCAGAAGCTTCAAGTGTCAGACCAACTTCACCTGGACGGCGTGCGCCATCTCGTCGGACAGTTCGAATCCCTCATGACCCGGCACCAGAATGACCACCGAGCCCGGCCGCGTCTCCACATTCACGCGCGCGTCCGGCACCACGTCGGCCTCCCGCAGCTGACCGATGATCTCCGGATCGGTCTGGATGTGCTCGGACAGCCGGCGCACCACGACTGCGGCGTTCTGCCCGCTGGGCAGGTCCGACAGGCGGGTCAGCTTCTCCTCCGAACCGGAGGACGGTGTCACGCCCAGCTCGTCCAGACCGGGAATCGGATTGCCGTAGGGGGAGGTGGTGGGGTGGTTGAGCACCTCGACCAGGCGGCGCTCCACCTCCTCGCTCATCACGTGCTCCCAGCGGCAGGCCTCGGCGTGCACGTTCTGCCAGTCCAGGCCGATGATGTCGACCAGCAATCGCTCGGCGAGCCGGTGCTTGCGCATGACCGAGATCGCCATCGCCCGGCCCTTGTCGGTCAGCTCGAGATGGCGGTCACCGGCGACGGTCAGCAGACCGTCGCGCTCCATGCGTGCGACAGTCTGGCTCACGGTGGGCCCGCTCTGCTCCAGGCGCTCGGCAATGCGAGCGCGCAGCGGCGTGACACCCTCCTCCTCGAGGTCGTAGATGGTACGGAGGTACATCTCCGTGGTATCGACCAGATCCTTCACCTGTTTAACCCCTTCGTCGTGCACGAATTCTACCCATGCGCGGCGGCTGCACCGGGCGACAGCATATTTCGCGAACGCATCCAGAACACCCAGGACGGCCTGCGTGTTCCCTGCGGGTTTCCCGGGTCACACGCGCGCCGTCCCGGTATGACGGTGTTGCGGTGTCACCAGCCTACGAAGTCCGCCGACGCATTAGCGTGGCAGGTATGCCTGGCCGTGTGCGCGCAGACGGAACCGTCGTCTGGACAGATCGATTCCTCGACTACACGTGGACGCCCGAACATCCCATGCGGCCGATTCGGCTGCAGTTCACCATGGCGCTGGCGCAGGGGCTCGGCCTGCTCGACGGGGTGGAGACGCTCACCCCCGACGCCGCACCGGAATCGGAACTGCTGCGGGTGCACACCCACGACTACGTCGAGGCGGTCAAGCACGCGCGGCAACCATCGGGAGCACCGCCCGCCGCACCGCCGTTCGGGCTCGGCTCGCCCGACAATCCCGTCTTCCCGCACATGCACGAGGCGGCCTCGATCATTGTCGGCGGCACCCTCGCCGCGGCCCGGGAGATCGCCGCCGGGCGCACCCGGCGCGCGGTGAGCATCGGCGGCGGCATGCATCACGCCATGCCGGACTCGGCCGCCGGGTTCTGCGTGTACAACGATGCGGCCGTGGCCATTTCCTGGCTGCTGGACAACGGGTTCGACCGGATCGCCTACCTCGATGTGGACGTCCACCACGGGGACGGCGTGCAGCGCATGTTCTACGGTGACCCCCGGGTGCTGACGCTGTCGATCCACCAGCATCCGGCAACCCTGTGGCCCAACACCGGATGGCCCGAGGAAACCGGCGTCGGCAAGGCCGAGGGAACCGCGATCAACCTGCCGATCATGCCCGGCGCCCGGGACAGCCTGTGGCTGCGCGGTTTCCACGCGGTCGCGCCCGGTGCGCTGGCCGCGTTCCGGCCACAGATCGTGGTCAGCCAGTGCGGGGTCGACACCCATCGTGAAGACCCCCTGGCCGATCTGGAATTGAGCGTGGACGGGCAGCGCGCCGCCTTCCTCGCCATGCGCGATCTGGCCGACCGCTACGCCGAAGGCCGCTGGCTGGCCATCGGCGGCGGGGGATACGGACTGATCCGCGTGGTGCCGCGCGCCTGGACACACCTGCTCGCCGCCGCCCTCGACCGCGATATCGACCCCGCCACACCGATTCCCGCCGACTGGCAGGAACAGGTGGCCGCCTACGCGCCCACCGTCGCCCCGCCCGGCACCATGGGCGACGGCGCCGACGTCGCCTTCGACCGCTGGGACGGCCCCGGCGGCGGCCGCGACACCGGCGACGACCGTGCCGACCGGGCGCGCCGCGCCCTCGACACATCCGTATTGGCAACCCGCCGAGCGACTTTCGGCCTGCTCGGCCTGGATCCGGAGGATCCCCGTGACTGACCCCACCGAACCCGCACCGAACACCGGTAACGGCTCGGCCCCCGCGAAGCCGCCGCTCGTGCCGGATTCCCCGGGTACGCCGGCCGTGCCACCGCCTCCGCCGGAACACTGGTTCGCCGATGTGCTCGCCTCCGACGGGGGAGTGGTGCGATTGCGGCCGATCACCCCGGACGACGCCGAGGAGATGGAGCGGTTCCACTCGCGGCTGTCGGATCGCACGCGGTACCTGCGATACTTCGGCCCCTATCCGCGCATGACGCCGAAGGATCTGTATCGGACCACGCACGTGGACTACCACGATCGGGTGGGGCTGGTCGTCGAGCTGGGGGCCGACATCATCGCGGTCGGACGTTACGAGGGACTGGCCGACCGGCCCGGCCCGCGCGCCGCTGAAGTGGCGTTCGTGGTCGCCGACGAGCATCAGGGGCGCGGCCTGGGTTCGATTCTGCTGGAACACCTCGCGGGCGCGGCGGCCGAGAACGATATCGAAACCTTCGTCGCCGAGGTGCTCGCCGAGAACAACGCCATGGTGCAGGTGTTCCGTGACGCCGGATACCAGGTGCAGCGCAGCCGCGACGGCTCCGTCCTGCACCTCGAATTCGCGATCGACCCCAGCGAAGCCCTGCTATCCGTGCGGGATTCGCGCGAACGCGCGTCCGAGGCGCGCAGTGTCGGCAATCTGCTCACTCCGAAATCGGTGGCCGTCATCGGCGCCACACCGTCGGCGTCCCGGGTCGGCGGCGCGGTGCTGGCCAACCTGCTCTCCGGCGGGTTCCAGGGCCCGGTGTTCCCGGTGAATCGCAATCGCACGGCGGTGCGCGGCGTGCGCGCCTATCCGACCGTGCGCGATATTCCGGACGAGGTGGATCTCGCGGTGATCGCCGTGCCCGCCACCGAGATCGGCTCCGTGCTCGACGACTGTATGGCCAAGGGCGTCAAGGGACTCGTGGTGCTGACCGCCGGCTTCTCCGAGAGCGGCCCGCGCGGCTACGCCGCCGAACGCGAACTGGTCGACGCCGCGCGCGCCCACGGCATGCGGGTGGTGGGCCCGAGCGCGCTCGGCATCGCCAATACCGATCCGGCCGTCGCGCTCAACGCGACTCTCGCACCCGTGCTCCCCGGGCGCGGGCGCATCGGATTCTTCTGTCAGTCCGGCCCTTTGGGCGCGGCCATCCTCGGCGAGGCGGCGGCCCGGCAACTCGGCCTGTCCACGTTCGTCTCCGCGGGCAATCGCGCCGACGTCTCCGGCAACGACCTGCTCCAGTACTGGGACGGCGACGCCGATACCGATGTGGTGCTGCTGTATCTGGAGACCTTCGGCAATCCGCGCAAGTTCTCCCGCATCGCCCGCCGGGTCGCGCGCACCAAACCCATTGTGGCGGTGAACAGCGGCCGCAATGCCATGCGCCAGGAGGGCGACGCGGACCTGGACCGCTCGCTGGTGCGCAACCTGTTCGCGCAGGCCGGCATCATCCAGGTCGACTCCATCACAGAGCTTTTCGACTGCGCCATGCTGCTGGCCTACCAGCCGCTGCCCGCGGGTGAGCGGCTGGCGGTCATCGGCAACAGCGCCGCGCTGAACTGGCTCGCCGTCGACGCGGCTCGCGGTGAGGGACTCGAGGTCACCGAACCCATCGACCTGGGTCCGCAGGCCGCACCCACCGACTACCTGACGGCGGTGGCGGGGGCGGTCTCCGATCCCGCCATCGACGCGGTCATCGTCATCTACTCGCCGCCGGTGTCCATCGCCGTCGCCTCCTTCGCCGAAGCCATCCGCGCCGGAGCCCAATCCGGAACGGACACACCGGTTCTCACCACCTTCGTCGCCGATCAGGGCATGCCGAATCTACTCGCCACCCGCGGCGCGGGCGGCGTTCTCGAACGCGGTTCCATCCCCGCCTTCGGCGATCCGGAGCGCGCGGCCCGAGCCCTGGCCCGGGTCCGTCGCTACGCCGACTGGCGCACCCGCCCGGTCTCGCCCATCGCCCGGCCCGGGGGAGTGGACACCGCCCGCGCCCGGGAGCTGGTGTCGCAGTGGATGACCGACGATCCGAGCCACTGGCTCACCGACCTGCAGGCGGCGGAACTGCTGGCCTGCTATGGAATTCGCGTCGTCGAATTCCAGGAGGTCCGCGACGCCGACGCCGCTGTCGACGCCGCGGAACAACTCGGCTATCCGGTCGCCGCCAAGGCCACCGGGGAGATCTGGCGCAACCGACCCGATCTCACCGGCGTCCGCCTCGACCTGTGGCGTCCCGACGCGGTCCGCCGCGCCTTCACCGATCTCGCCGAGATCTCCGGCAATCCGGTACACATCCAGCGCATGGCCACCAAAGGCGTCGGCTGCATGTTCCGCGTCCAGGACGACCCCTCGTTCGGCTCGGTCATCAGTTTCGGCCTGTCCGGCACCATCATCGACCTGCTCGGCGACCGCGTGTACCGGGCGCTGCCGCTCACCGAGGCCGAATCGGCCGAACTCATCGACGCGCCCCGCGCCGCGCCGCTGCTGTCCGGCACCGTCCGCGGCCGCGATATCGGCAAGCCCGTGGACCGCACCGCCCTGGCCGAAGTGGCCCAACGCATCTCGGCTCTGTGCGACGACCTGCCGGAGGTGCGGGAACTACTGTGCGAACCCGTGCTGGCCTCCCCGGACGGGGCCGCGGTGCTCTACGGCCGTGTCCGAATCGGCCCCGAACCCAGCCGCTTCGACATCGGCCCGCGCCGGATGGGCTGATTCGGGCACCGCTCAATCCAGGCACTGCCACACACTGGAGATCTGGATCCCCTCGACGGTGACCGGTTCGCCGTCGAGGACGAGCCCGCCGAGGTACTTGGTATTGCTCGGATACACGCACGACACCGTGCCATCGCTGAAACGCAGATGCGCGGTGTCGTCATTGCGAGTGTTCACCACCCAGCGCGCACCTTTGGCCTCGGCCAGCGGCTGCCATGTCCTGGTGACGCCTTCGAAAGCGCCCACCCTGCGCCAGTTCTGGTCGTAGAGGCAGACCCAGCGCCGGGTGCAGTCGTTCACCGTCATGGCCCGGCCGGGGACGGCCGTGAGCAGTGCCGGCGCGGCCGCGAAACCGATCACCACCGCTGCGACGGCGGTGCGATACCGACGTCTGCGCATCGCTGAACTCCGTTCTGCCGAAGGGGTGTTGCCGCTCCAGAATCCCGAGGTCAACGGCCAAATCTCAGGAATCTGGACAACTTTGGACGGGATTGGTCACAATCGAGGCAGGGGAGGTCTCCGCATGGCTGATCCACTCGATGAGTTGCGGGCTTTCAAAACACAACTGCGCGAACTCCGTTGGACCACGCAGGTCGATTCCCTGAAGGCGCTCGCGCGTGAATCGGCGAAGACGCCCGGCGCGCGCGGCGGCATCAGCAAGGCGACCATCGGCAACATCATCAACCCGGACAACCCGACCATGCCGCGATGGGAGACGTTCGAGACCTTCGTCGACACCTGCCTGCGCCTCATCGATCGTGCCGGAGTCGAGCCACCCGCAGGCGGCGGCGATCGTCGGGCCTGGCGGCTGCGCTACGTCCAGGTCCGAGATGCCCTGGGCGACAACGGTGGTCCATCCGAGGTGGCCGAGCCCGAAGTGGTCCAGCCGGATTCGGCCACCGAGAGCCTCGACCCGTCGCCACCGAGGCGGCGCGGACGCGCGGTGATCTGGCTCGCGACCGCTGCCGTGCTGGTTGTCGTGGTTGCGGTCGTCGTGTGGCAGACGGTGGGCGACGGCCCGGAATCCTCCGGTGCGCGAGCGGACTCGGGGTCGTTCTTCTGCGAGCAGCTCGGCGGGCAGACGATCCTGGAGGACAGTTTCGCGGACGCGGGTTCCGGTTGGCCGCAACACACCGGCCAGTCCGAGTACGTCTCGGGCTCATACCAATTGACGATCGTGCCCAGCACCGTTCTGGTCCGCGCGCAGGCCCCTACAGCAGCATTGTTGAACACGTGTACGGAAGTGGTGATGCGTTCGGCTGCGGGATTCGGGGGCTTCGGACTGTGGTGCCGAGGTGAACCAGGGGAGTTGGGGCGGCGCTACGTTCTCTGGGTAACCAGCCTGGGACTCTGGGGTATTGCGATGACGCGGACCTCGGAACCGTTCTACATAGTGCTCGCCTCGCAGGACAACTTCCCCGGGATGGATTTGCAGCAGGAGACGCGCATCGGCGCGTCATGCCGCAGCCTGGCCGAAGGCGTCGAGTTGGTGGTCAGCGTGAATGGCCGGCAACTACGGCATGTGGATCAGCAGTCGCTGCTGACTGCGGGAAGTCTGGGCGTGCTGGGCTGGACCTGGCTGTTCGAACCGGGTTCCACCACCGAACTCGTGGTCGAGAACATCCAGACCTGGGAGCTTCCGGCCACGGAGTGAGGGCAGCCGCGCGCCGTTTCCCGCCGCGAGGCAGAATTGCTTCCATGCGGGAAGATCAGATCTCGGCCGCGACTGCGCCGCTGCGCGACGATATTCGGTTCCTGGGCGGCATCCTCGGCGACACCATTCGCGATCACGAGGGGGCCGATCTCTTCGACCTCATCGAACGCGTGCGCATCGAGGCGTTCAAGGTCCGCCGCTCCGAGGTGGATCGCAGCGCGGTGGCCGACATGCTGCGGGATGTGGACATCCGCACCGCTATCCCGGTGATCCGGGCCTTCAGCCACTTCCTGCTGCTGGCCAATCTGGCCGAGGACCTGCAGCGTGATCGGCGTCGTGCCGTGCACGTGGCGGCGGGGGAGCCGCCGCAGGATTCCAGTCTCGCGGCCACCTACCGCAAGCTGGACGCGGCCGGGCCGGACGGGGACAGGGTGGCCGAGCTGCTCACCGACGCGCTGGTGTCGCCGGTCATCACCGCGCATCCCACCGAGACGCGGCGGCGCACCATCTTCGACGTGCAGTCGCGGATCACCGAGCTCATGCGGCGGCGGCAGCGATACGGCGAGCACGAACCCGAATTCGCCGCGATCGAGACCGACATCCGGCGGCAGGTGCTGGCGCTGTGGCGGGCGGCGTTGATTCGGTTGGCGCGCTTGCGGATTCAGGACGAGATCGAAGTGGGCCTGCGGTATTACGACCTGACGCTGTTCGACGTCATCCCGCGAATCAACGATCAGGTGCGCGCTGCGCTGCGGGCCCGCTGGCCCGAGCAGGAACTGCTTTCGCGGCCGATCCTGCGTCCGGGTGCGTGGATCGGCGGCGACCGGGACGGCAATCCGTTCGTCACCGCCGACGTGGTGCATCGAGCCACCCATCGTGCCGGGTCGGTCGCCTTCGAGCGCTACTCGAAAACCCTTGTGGAACTGGAGAAGTCCCTCGCGCAGTCGGCGCGGCTGGTGCCGGTGACACCGGAGCTGGCGGCCCTGGCCGACGCCGGATTCGACGATTCCCCGCAGCGCGCCGACGAACCCTACCGCCGCGCCATCCGCGGCATCCGCGCCCGGCTCACCGCCACCGCGCGCCGCGCCCTCGGCGAAATCCCGCCCGAGGCAATCGATGTCGGAGCCGAGCCGTACGCCGGGCCCGGCGAGCTGCTGGCGGACCTGAACGTGGTCGACGCCTCCATGCGCGCCTCCGGCGACGGCCTGCTCGCCGACGACCAGCTCGCCGCGCTGCGCGGCGCGGTGGAAACCTTCGGCTTCCACCTCCAGGGCCTGGACATGCGCCAGAACTCGGAAATGCACGAGCAGGTGGTGGCCGAGCTGTTCGCCTGGGCCGGAGTGCATTCCGATTACGCCTCCCTCGACGAGGCGCAGCGCGTCGAACTGCTCGCCGCCGAATTGACCACGCGCCGACCGCTCACCGGCCCCAATGCCGTCCTGAGTGAATTGGCCACCAAGGAACTCGCCGTGGTGCGGGCCGCCAAATCCGCCCTGGACGACCTCGGCCCGGACACGGTGCCCAACTACATCATCAGCATGTGCACCTCGGTCAGCGACATGCTCGAAGCCGCCCTGCTGTTGAAGGAAGCCGGCATCCTCGACCCGGGTGACGCCGCGACCGCGCCGTCCAGCCCCGTGGGTGTCGTCCCGCTCTTCGAAACCATCGAGGACCTTCGTCACGGCGCCGAAATCCTCTCCGCCGCACTGGAAGTCCCCGCGTACCAGCGCCTGGTGGCGGCGCGGGGCATGCAGCAGGAGGTGATGCTGGGCTACTCCGACTCCAACAAGGACGGTGGGTACCTGGCCGCCAACTGGGCCCTCTACCGCGCCGAACTGGACCTCGTCGAGGTGGCCGACAAAACCGGAATCCGCCTGCGCCTGTTCCACGGTCGCGGCGGCACGGTGGGCCGCGGCGGCGGTCGCAGCTACGACGCCATCCTGGCCCAGCCCGCCGGCGCTGTCCGCGGTTCCCTGCGCCTCACCGAACAGGGCGAGGTCATCTCCACCAAGTACGCCGACCCCGGCACCGCCTACCGCAATCTCGAAGCCCTGGTCGCGGGCACCCTCGAATCAACCCTGCTGGATGTCGAAGGTCTGGGCGATGATGCCGAGCCCGCCTACGAAATCCTCGACGAGGTGGCCGAACTGGCCCGCCGGGCATACTCCCGCCTGGTCCACGAAACCCCGGGCTTCGTGGAGTATTTCCGCGCCTCCACCCCCATCGCCGAGGTGGCCGACCTCAACCTCGGCAGCCGCCCCGCCTCCCGCAAACCCACCAGTTCGGTCTCCGACCTGCGCGCCATCCCCTGGGTCATGGCCTGGTCGCAATCCCGGGTGATGCTCCCCGGCTGGTACGGCACCGGCACCGCCTTCGAGCAGTGGATCGCCGACGACCCCCAGCGCCTGGCCACCCTCACCGACCTCTACCGCCGCTGGCCGTTCTTCCGTACGGTCATGTCCAACCTGGCCCAGGTCATGGCCAAGGCGGACATGGACATTGCCGCCGCCTACGCCGGCCTCGTCGACGACGAACCCTTGCGCGCCACCGTCTTCGGCATGATCTGCGACGAGTTCACCCGCACCGCCCGCATGCACGCCGCCATCACCGGCACCGACGAACTCCTCGCCGACAACAAGGCCCTGGCGGAGTCGATCCACAACCGCTTCCCCTACCTGGAACCCATCAACCAGCTCCAGGTGGAACTCCTCCGCCGCCGTCGCGCCGGCGACGACTCCGAACTCGTCGAACGCGGCATCCTGCTCACCATGAACGGCCTGGCGACAGCGCTGCGCAACTCGGGGTAGCGCGAAACGCGAAGAACGCCGCCGCTGTGGCGCGGCGGCGTTCCATCGTTCCGGTGGTGATCAATCCCAGTCGATGATCTTCACATCGTGCGGGGAAGGTGCGCCCTGGCCGGTTTCCAGCAGCGACTTCAGGCTCATCAGGTAGGTCGCCCACTTGGTGCTGCAGTGGTGCATGAAATCGACGGGCTCGCGCCAGTTCTGGTGCTGGAAATTGACCGTGGTGTAGTCGCCGTTCTGTTCCAGTTTCCAGTCGATGTAGGTGCCGATCCACTCCTCGGGGCCGTCGACGACCTGCCAGCGGACTCGCTTGGCCGGGTCCAGTTCTCGGACCTTCATGTCGAATCCGCCTGCGTCGAAGCGGAATTGGACGGTTCCGTCGACATCGTTGGCCTTGCCCTGGGTGTTCTGTGTCCACCATCCGGACAGGCCCTCGATGGTGGCGAGGGCCGAATAGACCTCGCCCGCGGTTGATTTGATGCCGACCTGGTGCAGAATGTCCACCATTGTCTTTCCTTTCTCGCTATTCGGTTCGGTTCTGGTCTTGCTTGCGTTGGATGGCCTCGGCGATGCTCTTGATGCGGCGCAGCCTGGCGTCCCAGGTGGCCCCGACCGAGGTCAATTGCGCTACGGCGCGGGCCAATTGGGCTTCGTCGACGCGGTAGCGTTTTTCCCGGCCGGCGGGGGAGGCGTGGACCAGGCCGACGCGGTCGAGGACGCCGAGATGTTTGGCGATGGCCTGGCGGGTCACCGGGAGCCGCGCGCTGAGGCTGGTGGCGGTGCCGCCGCCCTCGCTCAGTAGCAGGTCGAGCATGCGGCGGCGGGTGGGGTCGCCGACCGCCGACCAGAGGTCGTCGTCGACGGCGATGCTCATCGGGTCGACACCAGCCGCTCGACGTACTCGCCCAGACGCTGCACGTAGGTGTTCCAGCCGGAGGTGTGATCCTGGTAGATCTCCTCCAGCTTGGCTGCTTCCCAGCCCATCTCGCGGAATCCTGTCTCCACCAGGCGGATTCGGGTGCCGGTGCCGGTGGGGGTGAGTTCGAAGGTGACGAGCATCGACTGGGTGTCGTCGTCGGCCTTGCCGTCGGCGTAGCACCAGCGGAAGGAGAACAGGCGGGGCGGGTCGACCTCGACCACCGACATGGCGACCACATTGACGCGGTCGCCCCACACGAATTCGCCTACCGCACCGGGCTTCACCTCGTAGGAGGCGTCGTCGGTCCACCATTCGGAGATGTGCTCGGGGCTGCTGACCACCTCGAACACGATCTCGGGGGAGGCTTCCACGTGGATCTCCCGTTCGATGCTGCCGAATTCCATGCTGGTCATGACTACCTCCATGTGCAACGTTTGGTTGCGTATGACGGTAGTCGATGGATCGGAGTAGCGCAACCAATGGTTGCATGTCGGCAATGCGTAGGAAATAACCTACGGTTGACAGGTAGGTGAAATCCTACCTATTGTCGGTTCATGCCGTACCGCTTGAAGTCAGGAGCCGCGGACCGTGTGTTCGGAGCCCTCGCCAATCCGACCCGCCGCGACATTCTCGAGCTGCTGCTCGACGGTGAACAGTCGGTGCAGGCCATCGCCGAACGCTTCGACATGGCGCGCCCGAGTGTGTCCGAGCACCTCAAGGTGCTGCGGGACGCCGATCTGGTCGCCGAGGAGAAGCGCGGCAGGCAGCGCTTCTACCGGGTCGAACCGCATCCGCTGCACGAATTGCAGTCCTGGCTCGACCCGTTCGAGCGGTTCTGGCGGGCACGGCTGCGTGCCCTGGGTGAGGTGCTCGACGCCATGCCCGACGATCCCGACCACGACAAGGAAGGCCACCGATGAACGACACCGCGACCTCGATCGAACTGGATCACTACTACCCGCATCCGCCGGAGAAGGTGTGGCGGGCCATCACCACCCCCCACCTCATGGGGCAGTGGATGATGGAGCCCATCGGATTCGAACCCGTGGCGGGCAACCGCTTCGAGATGAAGACCCAGCCCATGCCCGGCCAGAACTTCTCCGGCGAAATCAGCGGCGAGGTGCTGGAAGCCATTGCGCCCGAGGTGCTTCGGATCACCTGGAACGATGCCCGCTCCGAGACCCCGACCGGATGGGTCATCAGCTGGGCGCTGCGGCCGGAGGGGCACGGCACCCGGATTCTGTTCAGCCACACCGGATTCGATCCCGACGACGCGGTCATGCAGCGCTCGCGCAGCATTATGGGCCCCGGCTGGGCGGCCATGCTCGACCGCCTCGCCGGTGTCATCGACGCGGTATAACCCGTGAGCTAGCCGGTGACGAGTTCGGCCGGGGCGAAAGCCGATACGTGATCGCGCACCCACTCCGCGTAGGTGCGCGGTGCACGGCCCAGCACCTGTGCGACATCATCGGTGACAATGGCATTGCGGCCGGCCCGGACGTACTCCTGCCCGGCGAGCGCGCCGTCGGCGAACTCCTCCGACATGCCCGCGGACAGCATGTGCTCGCGCGCCGTCTCGTGCGGTACGTCGAACACCTCCAGTTCCCGGCCGAGCGCGGCGGACAGGACAGCGGCCTGATCGTGCGTGGTCAGCGCCGCGGGTCCGGTGAGGGTGTAGATCCGCCCGGCGTGCGCGTCCGACAGCAGCGCTTCCACGGCCACCGCCGACACATCCCGCGGATCGATCACCCCCTGCGCGCCCGCTCCGGTGAGGTTCGGCACCGGCCCACCCGCCCGGATGCCGTCCGCCCAGCTCAGGGTATTCGACGCGAAAGTGCTGGGCCGCAGGATCGTCCAGCCCGCCCCGCTGTCCCGCAGCACCTGCTCGCCGGTCGAATGCCAGGTGCCGACCCGGCCCAGCGCCGGATCGCCGGTGCCGATGGCCGACAGTTTCACCAGTCGCCGCACCCCCGCGTCACGCGCGGCAGCAACGAGCGCACGATCCAGTTCGATGTAGTCCGGGCCCAGCAGCCCAACCAGGAACGCAGCCTCCGCACCCGCGAAAGCCGCAGCCATGGACGCGGTATCGGCGTAATCGCCACGCACCACCTCGACCCCGTCGGGCAACTGCGCCCGCGCCGGATCCCTGGTGACAGCCCGGACCCGCACCCCGCGGGCGGTCAGCTGCCGGACGATCTCACTGCCGATGGTGCCCGTGGCACCCGTAATCACGATCATGCCCACAACCCTGCCGCGCGGCCCCGGACCCGCTATAGGAAAAACCGGCACAGTCACCGCCCCGCGAACCGCCCTACAGTCGATCGTGTGACCGCAGCGATCTCCCCACCTCGTGCCGTGACCGCCGAGCAGCTCGAACAGTCGACGACGCCGCCGGAATCATTGCGCCCGTGGATCACCGAAATCGGTCACATCCCGACGGTCACCGACCTCACCGCCCCGTTCACGCATGTGCCCGCGGCGGTCACCACCGTGGTCCTGCGCACCGAACAATCCGGCCGCCGTGACGCCTTGGTCCTGGGCCCGCGCACCCGCGCCACCTACGCGCAGACCGACGCCCCGGCCCGCTGCACCCGCCTGCGCCTGGCCCCGGGGGCCACGCAATCCCTGCTCGGCCTGCCCGCCGCCGACCTCACCGATCGGGTGCTCCGCCTTGCCGAGGTGCCCGGACCTGCCGCCGGTCTCGCCGCCGAACTGGCCGAGCTGGAGGCGTTCGAGGCGATCCGATTCCTGGAAGAGATCTTGCCGCAACGACTCTCGGAGAATCCCACCGCCCGGGAGCACCGTCGCCTGCTCGACTCGGCGGTCACCGCCATGGCTACCGGCACCGCCCCGGTCAGCGCCCTGGCCACCGGCCTCGCCGTCAGCGAACGCCAGCTGCGCAACCTTTTCACTGCGGGCGTCGGCGTCTCACCCAAGCACTATGCCCGCATCACCCGGATCCGCCAGGTGCTGGCCAGCGCCGGCAATACGCCCTGGTCCGATATCGCCGCCAGCACAGGCTATTACGACCAATCCCATATGACCGCGGACTTCCGTTCACTCATGGGCGTCACACCGGACCGGTTCTTCCAGGGCAGGCTGCCCGCCCCCACCGCCTGCCGGACGGTCACCTCCGAATCCCGCCACCGCCGGGTCCGGCGATCAAGGAGCTGAATTCATCGGGACCTCGAGCGCGGACGGAATGACCCGGGGCAGGATATGCGGCATGTCGTTCACCCCTGCCGCCGCTCGCCGCCGGATGCTCTGCGCCTTCGCCACTGTCACCGTCCTGTCCGGGGCGGTCGCCGCCTGTGGTTCGGAGCCCGCGCCGACTTCGCGACCGGCGAAGATCGTGTTCGCGGACGACCGGCAGTCGGTGTTCGTGATGAATGCCGACGGCAGCGAGGTCACCCGGATCGGAGCGGGCGGGGATCCCGGATTCGCCCCCGATGGCGCACGGATCGTCGTCGGCGGTTCCTCGATCACGACCATGGATCCGGATGGCGGCAATCCGATGCGGCTCGCGGACTGGGGTTATCACCCGACGTTCTCCGCCGACGGCAAGCGGATCGCCTATGTGCGCGCGGGTGTGATCCACGTGATGAACAGCGATGGCGGGGATCAGGAACAGCTGACCACCGCCGATACCTCCGGTGCGGACCGGGCTTCCTCGCAGGAGCCCGCCTTCTCCCCGGACGGGACGCAGCTCGCCTTCACCCGAGCCGGTGCGATCTGGCTGATGGCCGCCGACGGAACCGGCGCGCGTCCCCTGCTGGCGGACGCGCACTTCAACTCGAACCCGGTCTTCACCCCCGACGGCACCGGCCTCGTCTTCACCTCGAATCGCGGCGGGAAGGACCGCTCCGAGATCTACACGATGGACCTCGACGGCACGAACATTCGCCTGCTCCATGACGACGCCACCAGCGGGCCCGTCTTCTCCCCGGACGGTGCGAAGATCCTCTTCACCCGGGTCGTCCGCGAACCGGCGAGCGGCGCGGAGGTCTGGGTGATGAACCGCGACGGCAGTGACGCGCACCGGCTCACCGACCCGAACCGGATTGCGCAGCAACCCAGTTGGGGCGGGGGAGCGGGCGCGTGACGAGCTAGGCCAGGGAGACCACCTTGTTCTGGCCCGAGATCACCGTGTCGGTCTGATCGACCAGGGCCACTCGCACCTGTACCGTCTGCCCGGCCGCCGGCGGCGCGCCCTGCCCGGTCCCGGTGAGCACGACCACTGTGGACTGGTTCGAGCCGTCGCAGGTGACCGAGTTCTGCGCGCCGGTGGCGGAGGGGCTGTCTGCCTGCGGCTCGCCCACCATCACCTTGATGGCGACCACTCCGGCGGAGGCGTCGCAGCTGTAGTCGACGCCGACATTGGCTGGACCGATACCGGTCACGTCGATGCTGTTGGCGGCGAACGCGGGCGCCGCGGTGGCGATCACGGCCGTCGCGGCGGCCGCCGAAACCAGGGTGGCCCGTAGGGAATTCCGAATCGTTGCCATGGATCTTCGTCCTCCTGCGTGGCGGAAGCGGATCGTGGAACTCACTCAGAACGAATCGCGGCACCTGCCGCGCTCATATTGTCTCAGCCGCGCCGCGCCGCCCCTACGCTGACCCCATGTCCGAGGATGATTGCCCGTGGGAGCCACCGCTCGCGGGAACCGAGGCCGAACATCTCATCGGCGCACTCGAACGGCTGCGCACCACCTTCCGCTGGAAGGCCGACAATCTCGGCTCGGCCGGGCTGCAAACCCGTATCGGCGCATCGGATTTGACGCTCGGCGGCCTGCTCAAACACCTGGCGCGCGTCGAAACGGAGTGCTTCACCGCGAAACTCACCGGCGCGCCGCTCGGCCAGCCCTGGGATAACGCGGACTGGTCGGCCGATCCGGATTGGGATCTCACCTCGGCGGCCCGGGACACCCCCGCCCAGCTGTACACCCTGTGGGACGCCACGATCGAACACTCCAGGGCCACACTGGATCTCGCCCTGGCCGACGATGGTCTCGATCAGCTCGTCCACCTGGCCTGGCCCGATGGCCGCCGGGTCAGCCTGCGCCGCCTGCTGTGCGATCTCATCGAGGAATACGGCCGCCACACCGGGCACGCCGATCTGCTGCGGGAAGCCGTCGACGGACTCACAGGCGAGGACCCGCCGCCGGGCTGGCAGCCGCGCTCACCGGCCCGCCGCCGCTGAACCGAATTCCGCTGGGCCCCAAGGCCATCGCGAACAGCGTAACGCCGGTCGGCTGCTCCTTCCCGGAGGGGGACGTACGGGAAGGAAGCCGACCGGCGTGCATCAGGCCGGCGCCTCGAAGACGGCCCGACGAGGGGATCCGGCCGGCCCGGGATGAGGGACCGGGCGGCCGGACGGGCGGGGTCTAGCTCGCGTAGGCGCGCAGGCGGTCGGCGCGCTCACCCTTGCGGAGCTTGGACATGACCTCGCGCTCGATCTGGCGAACGCGCTCACGGGAGAGCCCGAAGAGTTTGCCGATCTGGTCGAGGGTGCGCGGCTGGCCGTCGTCGAGGCCGTAGCGCAGGCGGATGACCTGCTGTTCGCGCTCGTCGAGGGTGGCCAGCACGGTGCGGACGTCGCGGTGCAGCAGACCGGCGATGACCGCGGACTCGGCCGAGGTGGCCTCGGAGTCCTCGATGAAGTCGCCGAGCGGGGCCTCTTCGTCATTGCCGACCGGCATATCCAGGGATACCGGGTCGCGGCTGTGGTCCAGCAGGTCGGCGATCTTCTCCTGCGGAATGCCGGACTCGCGCGCCAGTTCCGCGTCGGTGGCCTCGCGCCCGAGCTGCTGATGCAGTTCGCGCTTGATGCGGGCCAGCTTGTTCACCTGCTCGACCAGGTGCACGGGCAGGCGGATGGTGCGGGACTGATCGGCCATGCCGCGGGTGATCGCCTGACGAATCCACCAGGTGGCGTAGGTCGAGAACTTGAAACCCTTGGTGTAGTCGAACTTCTCCATCGCTCGGATGAGCCCGAGATTGCCCTCTTGAATGAGGTCCAGCAGCGGCATGCCGCGACCGGTGTAGCGCTTGGCCAGCGAGACCACGAGGCGGAGATTGGCTTCCAGCAGATGCTGGCGGGCGGCCTGACCTTCGCGGACCAGGATCGCGAGATCCTTCTTCTTGGCCGCGGACAGACGCTTACTCGTCTCCAGCAGGTGCTGCGCGTAGAGGCCCGCCTCGATGCGCTTGGCCAGCTCGACCTCGTCTGCGGCCGTGAGCAGCGCCGTCTTGCCGATCCCGTTCAGGTACACGCGTACCAGGTCGGCGGCGGGGCTCTGGGCGTCGAGGTCCTGTTCGCTGGTGCGCACGTCAGTGGTGGCGGGGCTTGTCATGACTTGCCTCCTGTCGGTGGTGTCTCGCTCCGTTCAACGGACCCGACATCAGGAAAGTTCCCCGGCATCGCCGTCATAAACCGGTTCTGAGCTGCGGTTTTTACGGTGCACGTCTGAGAAGTTCCTGAGAAGCACACGCTTGTCGGAACGCATGCCCTGCGGCGGTGGCCGTCGGTGTCCAGCGGGTAGCCACCACCGGTGTCGAACTGCGGAGTGCGGCAATGAAATACATGTCAATGGGCCCTGCCCGGCCGCCCCGGTTCGCGTGCCTGCTGCAACGATGCGCAGGTCATCGGCATTCCCCGGGCACCCGGGAGGTCATGCGCGACTGTGATGCAGATCACCGGGCCGGAAGGCGGAAAGGCCGCCGAGCGGGATGCTCGGCGGCCTCTGGGTGCGCGGTTCCGATCGGGTGTGCGTTCAGGTCCGGTGGCACACCGGCCGGAACGTTATGCGGGGGTGATCAGTCCGTGCCGCACCAGTCCGGCGACGACGGTCAGGGCGGCGGTCTCGAATTCCGGGGTCGCGGCATCGCCGGTCTCGCCGAAGGCGAGCAGGTCGACGAGCTCACGCAGCGGCAGACCGTCCGGGCGCATGCCGGCCAGCAGGGCCGCGATCGAATCGTCGACCTCGTGCTGCCAGCGCGGGCCGTCGCCGCGATGCACGCGGGCCACCCGCTGCTCCCAGCCTTCGGAACCCGGAAGGTAGACGCGTTCCAGGGCGGTCGTGGGATTCACCTCGAAGCGGGCGGACAGGGCGATCTCGGGATCGGCGTTGACGGCGCGCAGCCAGGCCGAGCGCTCGAAGTGGCGGGTGGCCTCCTCGCCGAGCGGATCGTCGAAGCCGTGCGTGAGGTCCTCGGCGAGCAGTTCGGTGGGGCCGTTGATGTTGCGCAGATAGACGAAGCCGAAACCGATGCCCGCCACATCCGCGGCGTCGAAGGCGTCGAGCCAGCGTTCGGCGCGGGCCTGGGCGGCGCCCTCGCGCGGATCCAATCCCGCGTCGCGCAGCCAGGTTCCGACATAGAGCGCGGGATCGGCGATGTCGCGCTGCACGATCCAGGCGTCCACGCCGTGGTCGGGGAGCCAGCTCGCGACGCGGGTGCGCCAGTCCTCTCCTTCTATATGTACCCAGGAGGCGAGCATGGCCGCGGTGCCGCCCGGATTCAAAAGGGCTGGGGCGCCGGAGATCACGAGCTCGCTCGCACCGTCGAGGGCCAGGCCGGAATCCCGGTAGGTGTGCTCGACGCGCGCCGGGCCGACCACGAACGGGGGATTGGCCACCACCTGATCGAAGCGGCGGCCGGCGGCGGGTTCGAACCAGGAGCCTTCGAGGAGTTCGATATCCAGGCCGTTGAGGGCGGCGGTGGCCTCGGCCAGCCACAGGGCGCGCTTGTTCACATCGGTGCCGGTGACGGTGCGGCCGTAGGAGGCGGCGTGCACCGCCTGAATGCCGCAGCCGGTGCCGAGATCCAGTACGGTGCCGACCGGTTTGGTCGGAGTCGCGCGCAGCAGGGACAGCGAGGCCTGGCCGACACCCAGCACATGATCGGTGTCCAGGGCGCGGCGGCGCATGGAGTCGTCGAGATCCGAAAGCACCCAGCGGGTTCCGTGTCCCAGATCGAGCGGGCGCAGGTCGAGGGCGGCGCGCACCTCGTCGCCGTCGCGATCGAGCAGCCCGGCGGCGACCGCCCGCTCGAGGTCGACCGGAGCCAGCGCGGCGGCCACCTCGCGGGCGGGCACCGGATCGCCCAGAAGTAGCAGGCGGACAAGGACTCCGAGATCCCCGGCATCGCGCGCCGCGCGGCGCACCGGGACCGGCTCGGAGCGGCCGAGGGCGGCGTGGGCTTCGTCGCCGAGGACCTCGAGAAGGGTGTCGGCGTCGTAGCCGACCCGGGTCAGCGCCGCGCGTAGGTCCGGCGCGAGGTCGGCGAGCAGGGACGAGGCGGTCGTCTGGTTCGTCGGCATGACAGAGAACTCTGCCACCGCAACCCCACCCCATCCGGCAGCGCCCCCCGGGCGGGTGGTTGAAGCGTCATGCGGGGCCTGGCGATTTATTAGCAAAGAACCGACCATCTTGTATATGTGAGGACAAAGAATTCATATGTCCAGGGCCGGTGACGTTTCCCGATCGTACCTGTTAGTAAGTGCAACGAGTTGGTAAGGTGAAGGTAAATGGTTGTGCACCAGCGGTATCCATGGAATGTCGCTGGATCGTCGCCGAAACCCCTTCCCTAGTTTCAAGATCAACAATTCGAAGATCAGAATTGTTGTCACGCAATGTTCTTCGTCTGTGTATGCTGCGACCATGTTGGGCACCACGGCGAGGTGGTATCACGGCGAGGCGGTGTATTAGGTGGATGTCAACAGGATCAGACGTCGTACGGCCGCAATTGCGCTCGGGCTCGGCGTACTGGCACTGATGATCACTGGCGTGTTGGATCGATTGTTGCTGGGTGTTTTCATCGGCACCGGGCTCACCCTCGGCTGGGTTAACGCTCAGCTCACCTGGATGTCCATTGTCCGCGTGACCGATTCGGAAACCCCGAGCAAGCAGAAGCTCGCAATGTCCGCAGCCGCGCGTTTGCTCACGCTCACCGGCCTGGCCATTCTGATCGCCGTGTTCACCCGGCCCAACGGGATCGGAATCTTCTTCGGGATGGCGGTCTTCCAGGTCGTGCTGGTATTCCACACCGTTGTGCCCGAACTGAAAGGGCTTCGACAGCAATCATGAGCTATTCGGTCGTATCGATCGCCCCCGCGGGCGATCCCCTCAGCCTGCTCGCCGCCGAAGAAGGCGAGTCGAAGATCCACGTCGGCGAGTACATGCAGGCCCACCTGTGGGGCATGACCTTCAACGTCGACACCATCGTCTCCACGGCGGTGGCCGCGATCATCGTGCTGGCCTTGGCGTTCTACCTGCGGGTAAAGATCACCTCCGGCGTGCCCAACGGCGTGCAGTTGTTCTTCGAGTCGGTGACGGTTCAGATGCGCAATCAGGTCGAGAGCGCCATCGGAATGAAGGTCGCGCCCTTCGCGCTGCCGCTCGCGGTGACCCTGTTCGTCTATATTCTGCTGTCCAATTGGTTGTCCGTGCTGCCGGTGCAGTACGGCGCCGGAGAATTGGTCAAACCGCCCGCATCGGACGTCAACTTCGTGTTCGCGCTGGCGCTGTTCGTATTCGTCTTCTACCAACTCGCCGGTGTCTGGCGGCGCGGTGCGGGCGGGCATGCCAAGCAATTGCTCAAAGGGCACACCGGCTGGGGCCCGATGATCTTCATCAATGTGATCGAGGAAGTGGCCAAACCGATTTCCTTGTCGCTGCGACTGTTCGGCAACATGTTCGCCGGCACGGTGATGATCTCGGTGATCACGTTGTTCCCCTTCTGGATCAGCTGGGGGCCGAATGCGGTATGGAAGCTGTTCGACATGTTCGTCGGACTCATCCAGGCATTCATCTTCTCCCTGCTGACCATCCTGTACTTCAGCCAGTCGATGTCGGTGGAGCACGAAAAGCACTGACCGGTCGGCCAAGTCCCTCTCGAATCGTTTTCTCGATAAGGAAGTGAACAATGGAAACTGCGACCATCGTCCAAGGCGCTCTGATCGGTGGCGGTCTGATCATGGCGGGCGGCGCCATCGGCGCCGGCATCGGTGACGGTCTCGCCGGTGCGGCCCTGATCAACGGCGTCGCCAGGCAGCCCGAGGCCGAAGGCAAGCTGCGCGTCAACTTCTTCCTGACCGTCGGTCTGGTCGAGGCGGCGTACTTCATCAACCTGGCCTTCATGGCGCTGTTCGTCTTCGCCACCCCGGGTAAGTAGGCGATATGCCGCCCGGAACAGATGTGGTCGCCCAACAGAATTTTCTGATTCCCAACGCGACCTTCTTCGTCGAGCTGGCGATCTTCATGATCGTGCTCGGAGTCATCTGGTTCTTCGTCGTCCCTCCGATCCGAAAGGTATTGGAGGAACGCGAGAAGCGGGTCAACGAGACGGCGGTGACCGCCAAGGAAGCCTCCGAAATCTTCGCCGAAGCCGAGGCCCGCTACAACAAGGCCCTGGAGAAGGCACGTGCGGAAGCGGCCGAAATCCGCAACCAGGCACGGGCCGAAGGCCGGGCGATCCTCGACGAACTGCGCGGCGAAGCCCAGCAGGAAGCCGACCAGATCGTCGCCGAGACCACCGCGCACCTGCGCGCCGACGCCGACCAGGTCGCCGCCGAACTACGAGAATCCGTCGAACCACTGGCTCATGATCTGGCCGATCGCATGCTCGGCAAGAACGGCCGTACCCGGACCAGCGCCGGCCATCAGAGAGGACAGGGGTCGTCGTGATTCACACCAGCGGCCTGCTCGCCGCCGAGGGCGTCTACAACATCACCTGGGATTGGCCCATCTTCTTCAGCCAATTGTTCGGGTTCGGCGTCATCGTGTGGTTCGTCTGGAAATACATTGTCCCCCCGGCGAAAAGGACCATGACCAAGGCACAGGAAACCGTCCAGAAGCAGTTGGAAGACAGCGACCGGGCGGCGGATCGGCTGTTCGCGGCCAAGCAGGCCTACGACGACTCCGTCAAGGAGGCGCAAGCCGAACTGGAGCGCATGCGCGAAGAAGCCCGCATCGACGCCGACCACATCATCGCGCAGATGCGGGAGGCCGCCGCCGAGGAGGTGGAGCGCGTTCGCAAGCAGGGCCGCGCGCAGATCATGCAGTTCCGCCGGCAGCTCATCCGGGATCTGGAGGCCGATCTGTCGGCGGCCATGCTGGCCCTCACCGAAGAGAAGATGCGCGAAGCGGTCAGCACCCCGCAGGCCCGCTCCGAGAGCATCGAGAAGTTCCTCGACGACCTCGAGGCCCTGGCCAATTCCGCACCGGCCGCGCGGCCGGAGCCGCGGACCGGCAGGAACTGAACAGATTTCAGGCCGGAACCCGGCCGGTCAGGCAGTACGGCTGACCGGCCGGATCCGTCATGACAATCCAGTGGCGCTCACGTTCGATGACGTGAGCGCCCAGTTTTTCGTGCCAGGCGGCGGTGGCCTCGATATCGGTGCAGGCCAGATCGATATGCGCCGAGGTCGGCCGGTCCTCTTCGAGACGCTGCAGCAGCAGCCGGATGGGGACGGTGGCCTCCGGCCGCAGGCGAGAGAACTCCGGCAGGCTGCCGGGCTGCCAGGTCCAGCCGGTGAGCTCGGTCCAGAACCGGACTTCGTCGTCGTAGTCGGTCGCGCCGATATCCAGGCACACCTGATCCAGACGGCTCTCGTCGCCATCGGGACCCGTGACGCGAGAAGGCAATTCGCCGCCGGAGCGCTCGGCGGGGGTGAGGCAGAAGATCATGCCGTGCGGGGACTTCAGCACCCGGTAGTCCGGATGCTCCAGCACCAGGGTTGCCCCCAGCGTCATCGCCCGCTCCGTCTCGCCTGCCACATCGTCGACATCCAGATCCAGGTGCACGCGCGGATCACTGGCCACCGCCTGCATTTTCACGCTCGGCCCCCCGGAATCCGGTAGCAGCGTGACGAATTCGGAGTTCGCGCCGCGCGTGGACGACAGCCGCGTCCCGGTGACCGTCGTCCAGAACCGGGCGGCCTCCTCGAACTGCGCCGCGGGACGGTCGAGAAACGCCCAGATCCACCGCACTGTCATGCTGCTGCTCCCATCGTGTGCCGATTTCATTCGATGCTGATCGCGCGAAATGTCTTGCGGTAGGCCAGCGGTGACACACCCAGCTCCGCGCGCATGTGATGCCGCAGCGACGCGGCCGTGCCCATACCGGCCTGGCGCGCCACCTCGTCCACCCCGAGCTCGGTGGTTTCCAACAGGTGCCGGGCATGCCGGACCCGCTGTTGCAATACCCACGCGCCGGGCGCCATACCGGTCTCGGACTTGAACCGCCGCGTGAAGGTGCGCACGCTCATACACGCGTGCGCGGCAAGGGAATTCAGATCCAGATCCTGATCGAGACGGTGCAGCGCCCACACCCGGGTCGGCGCGGTACCCTCCAGGCCGGGGTCGGGCAGATACCGTTCGATGAACTGCGATTGCCCGCCCTCCCGCCACGGCGGCACCACGCAGTAGCGCGCCGCGCGATTGGCCACCGCACTGCTGTGATCGGTGCGGATCAAATGCAGGCACAGATCCACCCCGGCCGCGAGACCCGCTGAGGTCCAGACATTCTCGTCCTGCACGAACAGCGGATTCTCCTCCAGCCGCACGCGCGGATACAGCGAACGGAACATGTCCGCGAACGCCCAGTGCGTGGTGGCGCGGCGGCCGTCCAGCATCCCCGCGGCGGCGAGCACGAACGCGCCGGTGCAGATCGAGACCATGCGGGTGCCCGGTCGGATGGTGCTCAGCGCCTGCGCGAGATCCGGTGGCAGTACACCCTGTGTGCGCGGTCCGGGCACGCGGGTGCCGGGGACGATGACGGTATCGGCCTCGGCCAGTACCTGCGGGCCGTGGTGGGGGACCAGTGTGAATCCGGTCGTTGCTTCGACGCCGGCGGTGCTCAGCCCGCAGATCCGCACATCGTAGAGCGGTTGCCCCGCAGTGTCTTTGGCCGCGCCGAGCACCATCGGCGGAATCGTCAGATCGAACCCGACCACGGGCTCCACGGCGAGCACCGCCACCACATGTGGGCCGGTCATACGCGATCCTTCCGGAGTGGCCAGATATTGACGCATTGTGGCATTCAGGCCACTCGATCGCCAGCCCATATTCCGGCACGCTCGTCCGGTGAGTGAACTTCGAACCGATCCGGCACTGGAATCACCCGATGCCGCAGGCGAATCCCGCCGCGCACCGCGCCTGCACCCCGCCTGGTTCGTCGCCGTGGTCGGCTTCATCGCGCTGCTGGGGGCGGCCGGATTCCGATCGGTGCCCGGTGTGCTCATGGATCCACTGCATGCGGAGTTCGGGTGGTCGCACGGGACCATCGGGGCGGCGGTGTCGGTGAATGTGCTGCTGTACGGGCTGATTTCGCCGTTCGCGGCGGCGCTCATGGACCGGTTCGGGATTCGACTGGTGGTGGCCTGGGCGCTGGTGCTCATCGCGGCGGGGAGCGGGCTCACCGTATTCATGACGCAGGCTTGGCAGTTGGTGGCCACCTGGGGGCTGCTGGTCGGCGTCGGGGTCGGGTCCATGTCGATGCCGTTCGTGGCGACCATTACCGGGCGGTGGTTCGTGCGGCAGCGCGGGCTGGTCACCGGTGTGCTCACGGCGGCGGGCGCGACCGGGCAGTTGATCTTCCTGCCGCTGGTGGCGAGTCTGGCGCACGAGCACGGCTGGCGGCTGCCCGCGCTGATCGTGGCGGGTACGGCCCTGGCGGTGGTCCCGCTGGTGCTGCTGTTCATCCGGGACTATCCGAGCGATGTCGGTGTCACCGCGTACGGTGCGGAACCGGGCAGCCAGGTCGGTGTGCGCATCGCGGTGTCGGGTGGTGCGGGGCGGGCGCTGACGGTGCTCGCGTCGGTGGCGCGCAAGCCCGTATTCTGGCTGCTCGCAGGTGGTTTCGCCATCTGTGGTGCATCCACCAACGGCCTGATCGGCACGCATTTCGTGAGCGCCGCCCACGATCACGGCATGCCCGCCACCACGGCGGCCGGGCTGCTGGCGCTGGTCGGCGTCTTCGATGTGGCGGGCACCATCGCGTCGGGCTGGCTCACCGATCGGGTCGATTCGCGCTATCTGCTGGTCGGCTACTACACGCTGCGCGGCTTGTCGCTCATGATCCTGCCCGCGCTGCTCGCACCCGATGTGAAGCCGAGCATGTGGGCGTTCGTCATCTTCTACGGCCTGGACTGGATCGCCACGGTGCCGCCGACGGTCGCGCTGTGCCGCGAACACTTCGGTGCGGACGGACCGGTCGCCTTCGGCTGGGTCTTCGCCGCACACCAGATCGGCGCGGCTCTGGCGGCCTTCGGCGCGGGCCTCATTCGCGATCTACAGGGCAGTTACGCCCTGGCCTTCTTCATCGCCGGCGGCCTGTGCGCCCTCGCGGCAGTGTTCTCCGGATTTATTCGCCGCTCACCCGTCGATGGCCTTGTGCGGCCGTGACTCGATCGCGGCCTGATTGCGCCGCCCGTCCCACCGGCTGGGCTCCTCCCGCGTGCGCGGCGGCCGGTCATTGGCGATCAGCACCGCGATCCACGGCAGCGGAATCGACACCCCGATGATCAGCAGCGAAATAACCCAGTTCCCCCACACGCTGTAGGCGATCGCCGCCCCCACCAGGCACGGAATCCGGAACGCCATAATGATCGTGTACCGCCGCACCCGATTCCGATGCTGCTGTTCCAGCGAGGTCTGCGCCTCCGTGATCAGCGCCGGATGTTCCTTCTCACCCGGGAAATACCCCTGCGCCGGCCGCGGCGGCTTCGGAATCGAACCCGCGGGCCGGAATTCGACCTCGGGTCGCCCGCCCTCGCCACCGACCGCGCCCTGGGATTCCCCGTCCTGCTGCATACCCCCGAGTCTTCCACTACACAGCGTCGGATGCACATGCCCTGCTCATTCCCGACCTGGCATCATGGACGGGTGAGCACAGACACCCTGGTACGTCCGGACACGACCACGGACGAAACAACGCAGGACGACGCCCCCAAGTTCTTCCACTATGTGAAGAAGGACAAGATCGCCGAAAGCGCCGTCATGGGCACCCACGTCGTAGCCCTGTGCGGCGAAGTCTTCCCCGTGACGAAGTCCCCCAAACCCGGCTCTCCGGTCTGCCCCGACTGCAAGCGCATCTACGAGATGATGAAGAAGGACTAGCCAGGGCCACACGTGCCAGCACCACAGGTGGGCACAACATCGGCCTGCCGCGGCCGGTCACTGTCGACCACCTCGCCGCAGAATTGCCAGCAGATCGCCGAGCGCCGGCCGCGCCCCGGCGGACCGCACGGCACTGCCTAGCGTTGCCACCATCGCGGCTACGGCGACCAAAGTCACGATCATGATCCATCGGGCAGCGCCAACACCGACCACGGCAGGCTGAGATCAGGCCGGGCGGCCACGAACAACATCGGCGAGAAGATCACGCAAGGGGCTATTCCTGGTGTGATGCCTGCTATTTCGTGATCGTTCGTAGCGCCTCGGCTCGGCGTCGCGCGGGCCTCTCGGCCTCGGCGGCAACCGACTCCGGCCCTCGGTTCGTGACCCGCGCCGGTACTGAGGACGTTGGTCTCGGGCGCGAGGTCTTCGGGCTCTGCTGGGGTTGGGTTTGTCGTGTGATCGTCGAAGCCGACGCGGTTGAAAGCGTTTCGCCGGTCGGGATTCGAGGAGTTGAGATCGATGGACATGAACCACATGGACCTGTCGTCGCCGCTGATGCAGATGTGTCACACGGTCATGATGTGGCTGCATCAGCAGGGCATCCTGCCGCCGATGGTGATGTGACCCGTGAAGGGCCCGCACCGCCACGGCGGTCGTGGGTGACAACCGAATGTGAGTTGTCGGGGAGCCCGGCTGCTGCCGTGGATGAAGGTCCAACGGCCCTCTGCCGAGGTCCATCGGCCGTTCTGGAGACTCGGGGTCGGCGGTCAGTCTGAATCCGGATCACATTGTGCCGGAGCCGGATCGGTGGGCCGGCGGTTGGGAGTAACGAGCATGGATCATCGGACCGGACCCACGACCGCCGTCCTCGATGTCAGTGGAATGCGGTGGGCGAGTCAGCAGAACATCGTCACCGCGGTATTGGGGCGTCGCCCGGGTGTGCTCGAAGTGTCGGCGAATCCGGTGGCGCAGACCGCGACGGTCGTCTATGACTCGGAGCGCACCTCGCTCGCCCAGCTGACCGATTGGGTCCGTGACTGCGGCTTCCACTGCGCAGGTCAGTCGGTGCCCGCGCACCTGTGCGATCCGATGGCCGAGCCGAGCCCCACCCCGGCGGCCGAGGCGATGCGATCGCCGCACGAGGCGATGGGGCACGGTGGGCACGAAGGTATGTCGATGGCGGCGATGGTCGCCGACATGCGCAACCGATTCCTGGTCGCGCTGATCTTCTCGATCCCGATCATGTTGTGGTCGCCGATGGGATCGCAGATGTTCGGCCGAGATCTGCCGGTGCCGTTCGGACTGCGGCCAGGACATCTTCGCGCTGCTCCTCAGCGTGCCGGTGATCTTCTATTCGAGCTGGATCTTCTTCGACGGCGCGATCGCCGCGCTGCGGCGGCGCACCCTGGACATGATGGTGCTCGTCGCCGTCGCGATCGGTGCGGGCTGGGGCTACTCGCTGATCATCACCCTGACCGGCGGCGGGGACGTATTCTATGAGGCCGCAACGGTTCTGGCGTCGTTCGTGCTGCTGGGCCACTGGTTCGAGATGCGGGCCCGCGGCGGGGCCAACGATGCTGTTCGCACCCTGCTCGACCTTGCCCCGCCCAAGGCCGTGGTGCTGCGCGACGGTGTGCAGGTCGAAATCCCGACGGCCGAGGTGGCGGTCGGGGATCTGCTGCTGGTGCGCCCGGGCGCGAAGATCGCCGTCGATGGTGTCGTGGAGGACGGCGACAGCGAGGTCGACGAGTCGATGGTGACCGGTGAAAGCCTTCCGGTGCACAAGGAACCCGGGTCCGCGGTGATCGGGGCGACCATCAACGCCAACGGCATCCTGAGGGTCCGCGCGACCAAGGTTGGTTCGGACACCGCGCTGGCGCAGATCGTGAAACTTGTTCAGGAAGCCGAGAATTCGAAGGCGCCGGGCCAGAAACTGGCCGATCGGGCCGCGTTCTGGCTGGTATTCGTCGCGTTGGCCGGCGGCGGGCTGACCCTCGCGGCCTGGCTGCTGCTCTCCGATCGGCCCTTCAGTGCCGCAATCCTTTTCGCCATCACCGTCGTGGTCGTCACCTGCCCGGACGCCCTGGGCCTGGCCACGCCGACCGCGATCATGGTGGGCACCGGACTGGGCGCCAAGCGCGGCGTGCTGTTCAAGAACGCCATCGCGCTCGAGACCTCGGCGCGCATCCAGGTCGTGGTGATGGACAAGACCGGCACCCTGACCAAGGGCGAACCGGAGGTCACCGACGTCGTCACCGCGCCCGGGTACCCCGAATCCGACGTGCTGGCTCTGGTGGCGGCGGTGGAACGCGAATCCGAGCATCCGCTCGCGGCGGCGATCGTACGGCGCGCGGCAGACGTGGGCGTGAACAGCTCGGCCGCAACGCAATTCGAGAACATTCCCGGGCACGGCGCGGTCGCCGTCGTCGACGGTCGCCGGGTCGCGGTCGGCAACCGGCGGCTGATGGAGCGGGAGGAAATCCCGCTGGGCGAGCTGGCCGGTGACCGCGACCGGCTCGCGGGGACCGGCCACACCGCCGTGCTCGCGGCCGTCGACGGTGTGGCCGTGGCGGTGATCGCGATCGCCGACGCGCCTCGGGATACATCGGCCGCGGCGGTGGCGGCACTGCACGAGCTCGGCGTCGAGGTCGTCATGCTGACCGGCGACAACCAGGCCACCGCCGAGCGCGTAGCGCGGAATCTGGGTATCGACACCGTCCTCGCCGAAGTGCTGCCCGGGGACAAGGCCGCGAGAATCTCTGCGCTGCAACAGGACGGCCGCAAGGTGGCGATGGTCGGCGACGGCGTCAACGACGCGCCCGCGCTCGCGCAGGCCGATCTGGGCATCGCCATCGGCGCGGGCACCGATGTGGCCATCGAGACCGCCGATGTGGTGCTGATGCGCTCGGATCCCCTCGATGTGCCGACCGCCTTGCGCATCGGGCGCGGCACCCTGCACAAGATGCGCCAAAACCTCGCCTGGGCAGTCGGATACAACGCCATCGCGCTGCCGATCGCCGCCGGCGTCTTCGAGCCCGCGTTCGGGCTCACCCTGCGCCCGGAGATCGCCGCCCTGTCCATGTCGGGCTCGAGCCTGATCGTCGCCGTGAACGCGATATCGCTGAAACGCCTCTGGCTGCCCGCCCCGACCGCATCCACCGCGTCCCCGGTGACGGTGAAAAGCACTGTGATGCGCCGGGGCGCGGTGCTGCTCAGGCTGCCGGTATCTCCAGGGAACCGCGCTCGGCGATCACACGTTTGATTCGGTTCAGTTCCTTGTGGGCGTTGACCGCTACCGCGCCGACCGGTGTGCCATTGGCGAGGAAGGCCACGGCGAACTGATCATCCGCGGGCGAGCCGAAGACCACATGCTCCTCATCGGCGAGGTGGGGGAGACCCGCGGTCTGGATGCGGGCGCCGTGGATACGGGTGGCGAAGGTCGGGACAGCGGTGTAGGGCTGTGCGTCCGCCGGGCCGGCGAGCAGGTTGCGGGCCGCGAGTGCGCCCTGGTCGTTGGCGGTCGCCCAGTGCTCGACGCGCACGAGGGCGCGGTCGTGGCGGGAGTGCGGCCAGCGGGCGACGTCGCCGGCCGCGACGATGGAGTCCGTGCCCTCGGCGAAGAGGGTGTCGGTGACCAGGACGCCGCCGTCGAGTTTCACGCCGCTGCCCTCGAGCCAGTCGGTGTTCGGCACGACACCCAGCCCGGCAACCACGAGCTTGGCGGGGACCGAGCGGCCGCTGTCGAGACGGACTGCGGTCACGCGGTCGTCGCCTTCGAATCTGGTTGCGCGAGAACCGGTTACGAGTTCGACGCCGTGGCGGGTGTGCAGATCGGTGAGCCAGCGGGCGGCGTGGTGGCCGAGGGTGGCCAGCATGGGCTGGGCGCCGCCGTCCACGAGGGTGACGGCCAGACCCCGCTGCCGGGCGGTGGAGGCCACCTCGCTGCCGATGAAGCCGCCGCCGACGACGGTGAGGTGGTCGTGTCCGGCGGCGAGTTCTGCTCGCAGCCGCAGGGCATCGTCGAGGGTGCGCAGGGTGTGGACACCTTCGGGGTGGCGGTCGAGAGTTCGGGGCCGGGCACCGGTCGCGATGACGAGACCGTCGTAGGAAAGTTCGGAACCGTCATCCAGGACAACGGTTTTCGACTCCGGACGCAGCGCCGTCGCCTGCCTGCCGCGTAGCCAATCCGTGCCGAGGATGTCCGCGCCCGGCAGTGAGACATCGTCGTCGCCGTCGAGAACACTCTTCGACAGCGGCGGACGGTTGTAGGGCAGATGTGCTTCCGCGCCGACCACAACGATCTCGCCCGCGAACTCCGCGGCCCGAAGTGCTTGCAGCGCACGCAATCCGGCGAGGGAAGCGCCGATGATGACAATTCGATTCAAAGTGCTCATGCAAGCACCATACCCCCGTAGGGTATTGAGATCGAGTGAGAAGATTCACGAAATGCGGGGACGGGTGAAAGGCGTTGCGGCCGTGCTGGATCCGCTCGCATGACGACAAGGCGGATTGTCAGGCTGCCGCGGTGACTTCCAGACCTCGCGGGGTCTTCGTCGGCCAGTGGCGGTGATCGGCGTCGATGACGTAGACGTGGGTGTGGAGGTAGTAGCGTTCGTTCACCAGTTCGGCGTCACCGAGGCGGTCGGGGTCGATGGTGCCGACGGGGTGCAGGTGGGTGATGACCTCCGGATCCTGTTTCGGCCACATGCGCAGGGCGACGGTGATGCCGGCGGTGGCGAGGACGGCTAGGGTCACCCAGGTGGTGGTGAATCCCGCTGTGGTGGTGAGCCATCCGGTGATCGGGTAGGTGAGCAGCCAGGCCAGGTGGGACAGGGAGAACTGGGCGGCGAAGATGGCGGGGCGATCCGAGGGCTGGGTCGAGCGGCGCAGCACCTGCCCGGTGGGGGTGAGGATGGCGGCGGTGCCCGCGCCGATCAGGGCCCAGACCGCGATGGCCGCGGCCCAGCGCCAGTCGCCGGCGTCGGCGAGCGACAGGGTGATGGCGGCTGCCAGTCCGGCAAGCAGGGTGGTCGCGCCGGTCAGCATGACCGGGCGGGCGCCGAGTCGGTCGAGCACGCGGGGCAGGGCCAGCGCCACGAGCATGGTGCCGAAACCATTGGCGGCCAGCAGCATTGCCACGCCGGACTGGGTGCCGCCCAGGGTGTCGCGGACGTAGTTGACGGTATTGATCATGATCACCGAGCCGGCGGCGGCCACCACGAGGTTCAGGCCGAGCAGGCCGCGCAGGCGCGGGGTGGCGGCGAAGATGCGCAGGCCGACGGTGATCCGATCCCGGAAGCTGCCCTGGGTGGTGGCGGTGGCGTTCGGAATGCGGGTGGCGACCACCAGGGCGGCGGAGACGGCGAATCCGATTGCGGTGCCGACGAACAGCCAGTGGAAGCTCATGACGGTGAGCGCGGCGGCGGCGAGCATGGGGCTCAGCAGCGTTTCCATGGTGGCGGCCAGCTGGGCTGCCGAGAGCGCGCGGGTGTATTCGCGTTCGTCGGGCAGGATGTCGGGGATGACGGCCTGGTAGGTGGGTGTGTAGGCGGCCGAGGCGGTTTGCAGCACCGCGATCAGCACGTAGATCTGCCAGATCTGGTCGATGAACGGCAGCGCCAGCACGACGCCGGCGCGAATCAGGTGCAGCGCCACCAGGAATGCGCGGCGCGGCAGGCGGTCGGCGTAGGCGCCCACGATCGGCGCGACCGTCACGTAGACCACCATCTTGATCGTCAGCGCGGTGCCGAGGACGGCGGCCGCGGCACCGCCGGCGAGCTCGTAGGCGAGCAAACCCAGTGCGACGGTGGTCAATCCGGTTCCGAACAAGCCCGACACCTGAGCTGTGAACAGCCGGAGGTAGTCACGATTGCGGAAGAGCGAGCTGACCATCGGTGTGGAACTCATCGCTTCGGCCTTTCCAATCTGTTCTCTCGACATTGAGAAAGATAATACCCCCTGGGGGTATCCGCAATCGAGTCGTGAGTGACGCGCATCACGCTCACGTCGGGTCCGGTTAGGAGTTCGCGGGCGGGGCGTACGCGCCCAGCAGTGTCGCGGTGATGAGGGTGTCCGCGTCGGCTTCCGCGAGGCGGCCCGCGGCGACTTCCGCTGCCGCGCCGTGGATCACGCTGTAGTACACCGTGGCCATCCACTGCGCGGGCTGGTCGTCGCGGAAGACACCTTCGGCGCGGCCGCGTTCGATCAGGCCGGTGACCCGTCGCAGCGGTCCTTCGTGCGCGTCGCGAATGCGTTCGGCCGCAATGTGATTCTGCGCGGCGATCAACAGTGACCGGAATCGGTCGACGATGCGCCAGGACGCGGTGACGAGCCTGCGCAGCGCGGCCCGGGGATTACCGTCCAGCTCGATGGTGTCCAGGGTGCGGTCGCTCTCCTCCATGGCGCGCGTGAAGACCGCGTCGATGAGTTCGGCGCGGGACGGGAAGTGTCCGTACAGGGTGATGCGACCGACCCCGGCGTGCTTGGCGATCTCGGCCAGATTCGCATCGGGGTCGGCGACCAGGCAGTCCTGGGCGGCGTCCAGGATGGCGGCGATATTGCGCCGCGCGTCGGCGCGCTTGGCCTGGGCCGGTTTCGCTTCCGCTGGGGGCACCTCGCACTCACCCGCTTTCTTGAACATCGATGTTCGATTTACATCGTCACTATACCGGGGTATAACTCGAACATCAGAGTTCAATTTAGGAGCCGGTCATGCACTCGCAGACGCCCGCACAGCACCACCACGAGGTTGTGCCACCCACCGATCCACGCCGCTGGCGAGCCCTTGCGGTGCTCGCCATCGCACAGTTCATGCTCATCCTCGACATCACCGTCGTCACCGTCGCGCTGCCGGACATCGGCGCGGACCTCGACCTGAGCCGCGCCGCCACCACCTGGGTCGTGACCGCCTACACGCTGCTGTTCGGCGGTCTGATGATCTTCGGTGGGCGGGCCGCCGACCTGTTCGGCGCGCGACGCGTGGTCATGTCCGGATTGGCGATGTTCACCGCCTCGTCGCTGGTGGCGGGTCTGGCCGTGAACGCGTCCATGCTGATCGCCGCGCGCGTCGGCCAGGGCATCGGGGCGGCCCTGCTCGCACCGGCGGCCATGTCCGTTATCACCACGACTTTCCATGGGGCGGAACGCAATAGGGCCCTCGGTGTGTGGGGCGCCCTCGGCGGGACCGGCGCGGCGGCGGGGGTGCTCGTCGGCGGGCTCCTGACCGCCGGACCCGGCTGGGCGTGGATCTTCTTCGTCAATGTGCCTGTGGGACTGGTACTGCTGGCTCTCATGACCCGCGTCCTCCCCGAGCGGCCCGGACGGCCCGGTGAGGGCATCGATGTGCTCGGCGCGGTAATCGCCACCGCCACCGTAGGATCCGCGATCTACGGATTGATCAACGCTGGCGACCACGGTTGGTCCGACCCGCTCAGCGCGGGTCCCCTGGCTGCGGCTGTCGTCCTGGCCATCGCCTTTGTGGCGTACGAGCGCACGATCGCGCGTCCGCTGCTGAATCCCGCTCTGCTCGTGCGCCGTCCGATCGCCGCGGGTGCGGTGCTGATGCTCGTCGCCACCGGTCTGCTGATCACCGGGTTCTTCCTCGGCTCGTTCTATCTTCAGCAGGCACAGGGCAATTCGGCTCTGGTCACCGGCCTGCTGTTCGTTCCGGTGGCGATCGGCACCATCCTCGGCGCGCACAATGCCGGGCATTTCATCGGGCGGTTCGGTTATCGGCCGGTCGGTGTCGCTGGGTTGCTCGTCGCCGCAGTGGGTGGCGCTGTGCCCGTGTTCTGGAGTGGCACAACCGCTTTGATCATCGGACTCACGGTGGCGGCCGCGGGTCAGGGCGCCGTCATCGTCACCGCCACCACCACGGCCCTGGCCACCGTCGACCACGCCCAGGCCGGTGTGACATCCGGTCTGATCAATACCTTCCACGAGGTCGGCGCGGCACTCGGCGTCGCGGTGCTCTCCACGGTGGCCGCGGTCAGCCTGCGCAGCCTGGGAGCCGACACCAGCGGATTCACCAGCGCCTTCGCTCTCAGCGCGGGGATCGCGGTGGTGGTCGCCGTGATCGCCGTGGTTCTGGTCCCGGCGGGCAAGCCGCCGGCCGGGATGCGCGTGAGCGCCCACTGATCAGACGCCGTGTCATCGAAAAGGAAAGTCGGACAATGAGAATTCTCGTGCTGGGAGGATACGGAGCGGTCGGGCGACCCCTGGTGGCCGAACTGCGCCGAGCCGGAGACACGGTCGTGGTCGCGGGACGGGATCCGGCCCGCGCCGATATCGCCGTCGATCTCACCGACCCGGGACTGCACTCCTACCGCCGGGCCGTCGAGGGGATCGACGTCGTCGTCAATGCCGCCGGTGTCGAGGATCCGCGCCTGGCCGAGCAGGCCGCCGCGTGTGGAGCGGCCTTCGCCGATATCACCGCCTCGACCGAATACGTTGCGCTGCTGGAGAAGTCGATGCCGGACCGGCCGGTGATCGTGAGCGTCGGGCTCGCGCCCGGACTGACCAATCTGCTGGCCGCCGCCGTGCACGCGCGGTCGCCGGAGCCCATCGATATCGCCGTCCTGCTCGGCGCGGGGGAGCCGCACGGCGTGGCCGCGACCGACTGGACCTATCGCCTGCTCGGCCGGACCTTCCGCAGCGGCGGCGAACGCGTCCGCAACTACACGCGCCCACGGGTATTCACCCTGCCCGGGCACGGCCGTCGTCGGCTGGTGCGCGCCGACTTCTCCGATCAGCATGTCCTCACCCGCGATCTGGGTGTTCGCGTACGCACCCATTTCGCCCTGGACTCCCGCGTCGCGACGGCCGCGCTGGCGCTGGCGACCTGGATTCCGGGCGCGGCAGCCATGCCGCGGGGGTTGCCGATGCCGGGGGCCGACGAGTGGATTGTGTTGGCGCGCACACCATCCGGTCACCTGGCGTGGGCGCGGGGACGCGGCCAGTCGCGGGCCACCGCCTTGCTCACGGTCGCGGCCATCCGCGCCTCGGTCGATCTCGCGCCGGGCGTGCACCACCTCCACAATGTCCTGACACTCGCCGACCTGTCCTCGATCCCGGACCTGGAAATCGGCACGTCACCGGTGGCCGTGCCCTGAGCGGCAGGACCGCGCTCGAACGATTCCGCGGGTTCTGCGAGATGATGAGGGGGGACTGACCGGTCCCCTCGGAATCACAGCGGATGGTTGGGTGCGATGACTGCGGCACGTGAAGTTCCCGATCCGTGGGCGGGCCCGCCCGCCGCCGCGCACTGGGTTCCCGCCCGCGGATTGGCCAACGGCCTGAACGCCCGCGCCTGGGGCGTGCTCGCGGATCTGCCCGAATCGCAGGTCTACCGAGTGCTTTTCGCCTTGATCGACGCCGGCATCGCGGGCTATGTCCTGCCGGTGCGCGCCACGGTGCTCGAACCCGGTGATCCGGATGTGGTCTGGCGGTTGCGGGTCGACATCGCGCGATTCCGGGCAGCGGAGGATCTGCTGATGGACCTGCTGCGCTACGCCCGCCGCACGGCCGCGCCGCGCACGCCGCAGCCGCGCCCGGCCCGCCGCCGCCGGCCGCGAGT
Organism: Nocardia huaxiensis; assembly: GCF_013744875.1. Lineage (NCBI taxonomy): Bacteria > Bacillati > Actinomycetota > Actinomycetes > Mycobacteriales > Nocardiaceae > Nocardia > Nocardia huaxiensis. Next base: position 6,536,988 of record NZ_CP059399.1, on the reverse strand, counting down.
GCCGCTGGTCCGGAAAACGCTGCGAGAGCCGCGCTGAGCCCGCCGAATCCCCGCGCAGCACAGTGCCGAACGCGCTGCGGAAACCAGTGCCGAACGCGCTGGTATGACACTGCCGAACGGCGGGCTGCGGGAAACAGCGTCCAACGCGCTGTGGCGGCGGTCTACAGCGCCGCCGCGATCAAGGCCGCGAACGCTTGTCCGCCAAGGGCATTGGGATGGAACGGTGCCGCGGCCGCGGCGGGGAGCAGGGGTTCGATCCAGCGGTCGGCCGGGGCGGCGCAGGCGTCGTGGCCGAGGCTGGCCGGGCGCAGGTCCACGAAGGTCGCGCCGTGCGCGGTGGCCTGTTCGGCAATGCGGTCGCCGAGGCGGTCGATGGTGGCCTGCAGGTAGTCGGCATCGCGTGGGCCGATCGGGGTGGTGAGATCGGTGCAGCCGCCGGGGCGCAGGTATTTGCCGTAGCTGGTGATCACGATGCGGGCGTGGGGTGCGCGGCGGGCGATCTCGGCGAGCGTGCCGCCGATGTGCGCGGCGGAGGCGTCCACCTTGGCGGCGAGCTGATCGGTGCCGCCGGTGGTGAAACGGTCCACGCAATCGCGGGTGGTATTGCCCGGCACGGGATTCAGGCAGCCGAGCAGATCCTGGAACAGCCCGGCATCGTTCGCGCCGATGGTGAGGGTCACCAGATCGGTGTCGGCGGTGAGCGCGTCGTATTGGGGCGTCGCTCCGCGACCCCAGCCCGGGCCGGACTTGTCGAAGTCCTGCGCCTTGGCGCCGGAACAGCTGGCATTGCGGAAGTTTCGCACGCCCAGGGTGGCGGCCAGCTGTGCCGGATAGCCGTTGTCGACCGATTGGAGGCAGGTCGCGGCGGCGATGTTCTGGGTCGGCACGAGCGGGCCCGCCGCGAAGGAATCGCCGAGAGCGACGTAGTCGGCATAGTCCGGTGGGGTCGCGTCGGCCGGTGCGCCCGGCAGGGTCGCGAAGGCGGCGGCCGCGAGCACGGCGGTCAGCGTGGAACGCATCTGGTCTCACCTCGATCGAGAATTTATCTGTGCAGATGTACAGGTTAGGCGAATCTGCGCGAATGTACAGATTCCTCGGGTGAATCCAGGCCCTGCCGGGTGAATCCGAGCTCAGGGGCCGACGCGTCGTTGCAGGAGCTGATCCGCCGCATCACGATCGGGCCCGGCGAGATGGGAGAGCGTGAGTGCGCGCAAGGCGTGGTGCAGGGAATCGGCCTCGGCGGCGCGGGTGCGCGGGCGACCGAGGCGATGCAGCAGGAAACCGTCGATCATGGCCACGATCTGCTCCGCCGCCGCATCGGGATCGACTGCGCCACAAGCCCGCAGCACCCGCGCGGCCAGCGCTTCGAACTGCTCGAGCGCCTGGGTGACCGGGCCTTCCAGCTCGGGGCGGCGACCGGCATCCAGATACAGCTGGAACTGGGCGATGACGGCGGTGCGGGATCGGGCCGCCGTCGTCGCGATCAGCCAGAGCACATCGTCCAGGGTGGGCCGGGTCGCCAGCGCGTTGTCCAGCAGCGGCCCGAACTCGCTGATGCGGTCGTGGACCTGCAGCGCGAGCGCCTCATCGATCAGGTCCTGCACCGAGGCGAAGAAGTACCCGGTGGTGGCTCCCGGCAGTCCCGCGCGCGCCGCGACTCCGCGATGGGTCACCGCGCTCGGACCCTGTTCGGCGATCAGTTCCAGTGCGGCGCGGACCAGTGCTTCGCGCCGCAGTCGGCTGCGTTCCTGGCGGGGTTGCTCGCGTGCGGGATTACCCATGCCTCCCAGACCTTGTCGTGCATCAGCATTCGGACATGCTGTGCGTATGTCCAGATTCTAGCCCTCGGCCCGCGCCGATCCGGAACGATCCCGGGACGCTACGGGATGATGAAGGAGGACTGCTCGTTTCGGGTCGGGTACGAAAGGGATCGATCATGAGGAGCATGCACCACAACCTGCTCGGGGCCGTGACCGTCGCCGCGGCGGTCGCGATCGCCGCGCCGCCGGCCCACGCGGACCTGCCGACCGTGCAGCTCGGATTCCACAATGGCTACTGTTCGACGACCGAACTCAACGTCCCGGCGGACACTCCGTTCAATGTCGACATCGACACCAGCTTCCAGTTCACCGATCAGTCGGAGTTCCGGATTCCGTCGCTGAAGATCCGGAAGATCCTGCCCAGCGCCTACTTCAATCCGCACGCCCGGGTCGTGGTCGGCGCGCAGCCGCCCGGGTCGATTCCCTTCGAACTCATGACGCCCACAGTGTCGGGGAGCGCGGGCACGGGTTGCTGGGGAACGATTCACGTGTGGTGACGGCGAGCTAGAGGTAGCGGCCGAGATGGGCGGTGGCCTCCACCGGATGCTGGGCCTGGATGCCCTGGTTGATCTCGCGGAACTCCCAGCTGCCGGTGGGCCGGAACAAGCCACCCATGATGAAACCCGTGCCGGGGACGGAAGCGATGTCGTAGCGAGCCAATTCGGCGGCGGTGGCGGTATTCACCATGCGGCAGAAGGCGTTCTCGACGCCGGCCAGGTCCTGCCCGGTGTAGCAGGTGACGACGAAGAGCACCGCGGTCACGTACGACTCGATGCGAGTCAGATCCACGGTGATGATCTCGTCGTCGCCGGGGCCTTCGCCGGTCAGATTGTCGCCGTGCAGGCGGACCGCTTGGTCGGTGGACAGCATCTGCTCGTGGTAGACCACGTCGACCAGATCCGTGCCGCTGTAGATCATGGCCGCGACATTCAGGTCGATCTCGTACTGCTTGCCGAATCGCTTGCGGCGAGCCGGATCCCAGCCCAGACCGACACTGAGGTAGACGATGTCGGCGCCCTGCGCGTCGCGTAGCGGAAATGTCACGAGCGACCTGCCCCCGTTTCTGCCCCGTGGGCTGAAAGCGTTCTGTCGCAAGCAGACTAGCGGCTTCGGCTGGGATGCACGGTCTTCCGCGCGGGTATTCGGAACCTCCGGCAACCCGGGCCGGATCAGCGCGCGGTGCCGGTGGGCTCGGCCTGATCGTCGAGGCGGGCGTGTAGCCGGGCGCGGACCTGATCCGGGGTGTAGGCGCGGCGTTTGCGTTCGGACCGCACGATGACGACCCCGGTCGCCGCGACACCCGCGGCTCCGGCCAAGCCGAGTACTTTCCACCAGCGCATACGCCTAGGCTAGTCGCCGTGCCACGCGACGCGCGCTCGACTCTCGAATTGGATGAAGCCGTGGATCTCACCCGGACCGGCGATTTATGGCTGTTCCGTGGACATTCCGGCGCCGACCTGGCGATCCGGGGGCTGACCAACAGTCCGGTCAACCATGTCGGGATGGCGGTGGTCATCGACGACCTGCCCGCGTTGATCTGGCATGCCGAGCTCGGCCGGGCGCTGCCCGACATCTGGTCGGGCAACCATCACCGCGGCGCGCAGTTGCACGATCTGCGGGCGGCGGTCCTGCGGTGGACCGGGGAGTACGAGCAGCAGGCGTGGATTCGCCAGCTGGATCGGCCCGTCACCCGCGAGATGGAAGACGCCGCACTGAAAACGGTTGCGCGCCTGGACGGCATGCCCTTCCCGTCCACCAGCGCGCTGGCGGGACGCTGGCTGCGCGGCCGGGTGCCGCTGCCGAAGCGTTCGCGCACCCGCGAAGCCGAGGTCGGGCTGGAGAACGCGTACTGCGCGGAAATCGTCGCCCTCACCTACCAGGCCATGGGCCTGCTCCCGGAGAAGCGGCCCAATTGGTATGACCCCGGCCGCTTCTGGAGCGGCGACAACCTGCGCCTGGCCGACGGCTACCACCTCGGCGGCGAGATCGCGGTGAACATTCCGCAGACACAGACTGCCGATTAGGGCATTCGCCCGATGGTGTGAGCCTTCCTCCGGTTCCTACAGTCAGGTTCTCCGATGCGGGTTCTCCGCAGAACAGGACACCTGATGAAGAAATTCGCCATCGCCGCAGCCGCGTTCGGCGCCGCCGCGATACTGCTCACCGGTTGTTCCACCGCGGCCGAGACGGATGCGCCGCCCACGACCGCAAGCCCCTCGGTGCCCGCGAGCGTGTCGACCTCGCCCCGCACGGATGAGCGCGACGGCGGAACCACCGTACCCACCCCCGCCGAAACCACCTCCGCCCCAGCCACTTCCGCTACGGAGAATCCGGCGTCGGATACCGCCCTCTGGGATCCGTGCACACTCTCGGATTCCGCTCTCACCGGGGCGAGCGTGGACACCGCCACCGAGGAGCGCGTCTCCGACCCGAGACTTCCGGTCCGCAAGACCTGCAAGTGGCAGGCCACCGACCGGACCTTCGAGCTGACGATCGTCGCCTCCGGTCGCACGATCGACGACATGCTCGAACCCGGCACCTACACCGACCTCCGCAAGACCGAGTACTACGGCCGCCAGGTGGTCATCTACCGCAATGTCGCGGACACCCACAAACTCGCCTGCTACGTCGCCACCCCGGCCGCATTCGGCAGCATCGAGTTCTTCGTCCGCAATACCCGCGTCCAGACCGATGCCGGTGACCCGTGCAAGGACGCGAACGTCCTGGGCAGCAAACTGTTCAGTTCGCTGCCGTGAGAGTGGGCGGTGAGCGCCGGGTCGGAGATCATGTGCCCGCGGGGCGAATCGGCACCCGCGCGGATGACGGGAAGCGGTAGTGGTGTCGGAAACGCACGACGGGGTCGGCGACAGCAGGGTCGAGGCGCAGGGCGAGGTCGCGGTGGCGGTACTCGCCCTGGACAGCGGGGACCTGTCACATGCGGCGAATCATATTGGGGCCGCATTGCATTCGTCTCCCGCACTGCCCGAGGCACACGAGAGTCTGGCGCGGCTCGCGGTGGCGGCCGGGGGAGCTGAGGCTGCGCTGGAGTTCTATCCGACAACCGAGCCGTACGCCGGGGCGATGGCCGCGCGGACACATCTGCTGGCCGCCGCCGGACGGTGGGATGCCGCGGTGTCGTTGCTCGCCCAGCTCGTCGCGTTCGATCCGAATCTCCCGTGGGCGCAGGTGCCATGGCTCGGCCGCCCGGAACTCGCCGCCACCTTGAGCGCCGACACGGTGCTGGAGGCGCTGCTCGCACTCAACCGGGCACTGCCGGAACCGGTTCCGGAGTCGGGGCGGCGGACCCTCGCGCCGCTGGTCGAATTGCTGTGTGCCGCTGTCGATCAGCGGTGTGAGGATATCCGCCTGCTTGCGATCGGGTCCGGGCTGGCGCGGCGTCTCACCGCGTTCGAACGCGCGGAATCCTGGGCGGTGCAAGCACATCGGCGGGAGCCGAGCAACCTCACGAGCGTCATGCTGGGGCAGGTGTATCGGGCGACAGGCCGCGCCGACGAGGCGATCGCGGTGTGGTCCGACCAGCTGCGGCGTGATCCGTCGGAAGACTACCTGGCCGTCGATCTGGCCGAGCTGTACGCCGACACCGGACGGCCCGAGCTCGGATTGCCATGGCTGGAAACGGTATTGGCGGCTGACCCGGCGCACGAGAAGGCAGCGCCCGCCTGGCACGGACTGCAATACCGCATCGACGGTGACCTCCGGCATCTGGTCGCACTGGCCGATCATCTCCGCGCGCATCCCGACCATCACTATGCCGACGAGCTGCTGGTCCGATACAGCAGTGCCCCGGCCTGGCTCGGTCACGTGCCACCCGCGACGGAGGCGCTGGTGAACATGCTGCGGCAGGCGATCGAGTATCCGGACCACCGGGAGCACCGATTCACCGGCGCGGTGTCCATGATCGAGCCACCGAGCGCCATGATGACCTTGCGCTCGGTGCTGCGCGCAGCCGTCATCGAGGTCTCGGAGGTCGGTGACCCCGACCCCAGAATCCCCGGCCTGGAATGGGATCCGGCGGGCGCCGTGGTGTGGCGCTATCCGGACGACGCGCGCACCGCGGTGCCCGCCGTACCTGCTCCGCACCCGGAGGCGGCCGAAAAGATCAGGCAGACAGTGCACTTGCGCTGGCCGCATCTACCCGCCGCCTACGACTTCTCGGTGACGCTCGCCGATCTGGCGCTGCCGGATCTGATCGGCGTGCTGGTGCATCCGCCCGAGCCTCGCGACGATGAGTTCCGCGACCTCCTGGGGCGGTGCCCGGATTTGTGGGTTCGTGCCGTGCAGGTGTTCGCCTGCCTGGGCATCGCACACCATCGCACCGACGAGCTCTGGCCCGAATCCACGCGTCGCGCGGTCCTTTTCAACCTGCTGCGGGGTCCCGAGGATTGGGTGTGCGAGGCCGCAGCGGTGGCGCTGGTCGCGGTCGCGTGGACGCATCCGGAAACTCGTGCGGACATCGGATTCGCGATCTGCCGGCGGATGGTGGACCTTGCCCAGGCGCAGCAATCGCGTCCGGTGACCATCCTGGAATCGATCTGCGGGCTCGTGCTGGCCTGTCCGTGGGTGCACGACCGGTTCCTGGCCTACGCCCGGGATGCGACCGCCGGTGAACCGGAGTGACCGGTTGATCAGTTTCGGTCGGCGTCGGCCTGTTCGTTGCCGGCCTGCTCGGCGTCCGCTACGCCGAGCAGCTCGTCCTGGACGACCTCGAGCATGCAGGTGTTGTTGTCGAGCAGGCCGAGTTCGAGGTCCAGGGGGTCGTACTTCATTTCTTCAGGGTGCCTCAGAAGTAGACGCCGGGGAAGCAGTAGCCGGTGACGAGCTGGCGGTCGCCGTAGCGGACGGTGGTCGGATCCCAGTGGGCGCCCATGCCTTCGACGAAGGAGCGGACCGTGCTCAGGTCGGCGCGGTCGGCGACCAGGATGAGGGTGCCGTCCTCGGTGACCGAGCCGCCGCCGAGGGTGTCGCGGGCGGCCGGGTCGGCCAGCAGGGCGTCGTGCAGGCGGATGTTGTTCACGCCGGGGACGCGGACCAGGAAACCGTCGGCGCGTTCGTGGTCGGCGGGGAGGAACTCGATGCCGAGGACGGCCTCCTGGCTGTAGCGCACGCGCAGGTCGTCGGCGATCCAGCAGAGGTTGTCCTGGCCGGTGCAGGCCAGTTCGAAGCGGCGGGCCGGTTCGTAGGTGATCTGCTGGGACTGTTCGGACCAGAAGACGCCGTCGATGGGTTCGGAGTGGACGGTCAGGCCCAGTTCCATGGCGGCGGTGAGGTTCACCTCCAGTTCGAACTGGGTGAGCGGGTCGTTGAGCCGAGGGTCGGCGGGGTCGGTGATGGTGTCCCGGTTCCAGGTGCCGAACAGTTCCGCGGTGGGTTGCAGGATATTGTCCGGAGCGCAGGAATACGGTCCGTAGGCGGTGGCGCTGCCCGAGGCCCCGACCAGCAGCGCCCCGGCGAGGGTGACGACTGCGGCGAAGGCGGCGGCGAATCTGGCGGTGATCATGTCGGCCGTTACCCCTCTCGAGAGGGTCGAACTAGATGAATACCTGCGGGCGATCTCCTCGAATTGTATTGCGATGACACCCCCGCCGGACAGGGAATTCCGCATCGCCGGTGTGGTTCGGGCCGGTCCGAAAAAGCCTGCGGTGCTTCGCGGAGCGGTCGTGGCGGTCGGCCGGTTCGTATAGGTTGCAAGGGTGTCGATGATGAAGGGTGCCAATGTTCCGGTGCCGATGAACGCCGTTCGCGTCGAACTGGGGTGGCAATCGGGGCCGGGAATTCCGGATGCGGACGGGTCCGCGCTACTGCTCGTCGGGGGAAAAGTCCGGTCCGACAATGACTTCGTGTTCTACAACCAGCCCTCGCACCCCTCCGGTGCGGTGCGCTACGAGGGCAAGCAGCGCGGGCCGACGGTGGTCGACGCGCTGTCGGTGGATCTGGCGCGGGTGGAACCGCAGATCGAGACCATCGTGATCGCGGCCTCGGCGGACGGCGGCAGTTTCGGGCAGTTCCGCAGCCTGTACGTGCGCGTGGTGGACGCCGCCAACGGCCACGAGGTGGCGCGCTTCGACAGCGCCGACGCCACCACCGAGACCGCCTTCGTGCTCGGTGAGCTCTACCGCCGCCAGGGCGCGTGGAAGTTCCGCGCCGTCGGGCAGGGTTACAACACCGGATTGGGTGGCCTGGCAACCGATTTCGGGATCTCGGTGGACGAGCCGGCGCCGACGCAGCAGTACACGCCACCGGCTCAGCAGCACACCCCGCCGGCGCAGCCGTACACCCCGCCGCCGCCCGTGCCGCCGCAGCCGCAGTACCAGCCGCCGCAGCAGCAGTACGCGCCGCCGCCCCCGCCGCAGCAGCAGTACGCCCCGCCGGCCCAGCAGCAGTTCGCGCCGCCCCCGCCGCAGCCCGCGCCCACCGGCGGCGCACCGGTCAATCTGACCAAGATCTCGCTGACCAAGGAATCGCCGACGGTCTCGCTGACCAAGTCCGGCGCGACCGGCGGCGTCATGCGCGTCAACCTCAACTGGACCAACAACCGGCGTGGCCTGTTCGGCGGCCGCAAGAGCGGACAGGGCGGCATCGACCTGGACCTGTGCTGCTTCTACGAATTGGTCAATGGCGCAATCGGTTCCGTGCGCGCCCTGGACCGCCGCTTCGGCGATCTGCACAATCCGCCGTTCATCCGCCTCGATCAGGACGACCGCACCGGCGCCAGCGCCACCGGTGAAAACCTCGACATCAACCTGGATTTCGCCAAGTTCTTCAAACGCATTCTGGTGTTCACCTCGGTCTACGAGGGTGCACGCGATTTCCGGAACGTGGAGGCGACCGCGACCCTGTTCCCGGTCAACAGCCTGCCCATCGAGATCTCGCTGAGCGGCTGCGTCGACGATTCCCGCGACGCGGTGCTCGCACTCATCGAGAACGTCAACGGCGAGATGGTGGTGCACCGCCAGTGCACCTTCATCCGCCCGCCGGCCGGTCAGCCCGGCGGCGGCGTCTCCGAGATCAACCGAATGTACAACTGGGGCTTCGAGGTTCGCGCCGGTCGCGGCAAGGACTAGGCGCAGCTACAGGCGCAAGGACCGGGACTGACCGGTCCGGGAGGAGGGTGCGGGATTCGGATCCGCGGGGTCCGCTGCCACCGCACCCTCGTCCGCGCGCGGCTCGGCGTGCTGCCGCTGCCGCGCATGCCACCACGCCTTGATCTGGGAGAGCCGGGTGGCGCGGGCCGGCCAGAATTCCTGCACGCTGGCATTGAATTCGGCGCCGAGAATGACGGCGAAGCCGAGGAAGAACGTGAACAGCAGGAAGGCGATCGGGGTGGCCAGCGCCCCGTAGCTGATGCCGGTTTTGGTGATCCACGACAGGTACCGGCGCAGGACCTCGCTCGCCCCCATGAAGAACACGCCCGCCACCAGTGCCCCGCCGAACAGCCGATGCCACGGCAGCGTGCGATGCAGTGCCAGCTTGTAGAGCGTGGTCAGGCCGATGATGAGCAGAAACGCCGTGCCAGGGTAGTAGAACGCGTCGATCAGGCGTAGCCCGGGTTCCTTCCAGCCCTCGGGTAGCACGCGCCCGATGAGCGAAGGCCCCAGCGCGACCAGCGGCAGGATCAGCACCGAGGCGAGCAGGAACCCCACGTACAGCAGCAGGGCGAACACCCGCTGCCACACCGGGTGCCGCGCCTCGGCCTGCCCGTGCGCGGCGGTGATGGCATCGACGAAGGTGGCCATGGCCGAGGACCCGGCCCACAGCGACAGCACGAAACCCACCGACACCACCCCGCCGTGCCCCTTGCGCAGCACATCGTTGACGGTCGGCGCGATCAGATCGTCGACCACGCTGGGACTGAACAGGTTCCGGCTGAAGCTCAGAATCTTCGCCTGCACGATGTCGACGGTGTCGGGCCCGAACCAGTGCCCGACATAGCCGAGGCTGCCGAGCAGACCCAGCAGCAGCGGCGCCAGCGACAGCGTCTGCCAGAACGCGGCCGCGGCCGACTTGGCGAATATCGAATCGTCCCAGGCTTTCACCGCGACATGGGTCACGAGCTCCGGGATGCGGCGCAGCCGTGTGACGGTGCGCACCCGCGCCGGTTCCGCCGGGGACGGGAGCGACTCCGGCGGGGACTCGCCGGAGTGTCCAGGGGGAGGGTCGTGCTCGTTCATGGTGGCCTAAGCATCGCTCACCAGCGAAAGGATTGTGCGCGGACCCGCGATGTGTCGTGCGGCACTACAACGGGCTGTGTCGGATTGGTGCGGTGTCGGTTCGGATCGCTACTCTCTGTCGAGTGACTTCGGGTGGTGGCGGTTCGCTTCGTGCATGGCAGCGTAGGGCTCTCACCAAGTATCTGACGTCGAAGCCACGGGACTTTCTCGCGGTCGCGACGCCGGGTGCTGGTAAGACGACGTTCGCGCTGCGCATCGCCGCCGAACTGCTCGCCGACCGCACGGTCGATCAGGTGACGGTGGTCGCGCCCACCGAGCACCTCAAGCATCAGTGGGCGGCCTCGGCCGCGCGCAACGGCATCCAGCTGGATTCCAACTTCTCCAATGCCACCGGCACCACCTCCGCCGACTATCACGGCGTGGTCGTCACCTACGCGCAGGTCGCCTCGCATCCGTTCAAACACCGTGTGCGCACCGAGAATCGGCGCACCCTGGTCATCTTCGACGAGGTGCACCACGCCGGCGACGCCAAGAGCTGGGGTGAAGGCGTCGAGGAGGCGTTCGGGGACGCGACCCGAAGACTGGCGCTGACCGGTACCCCGTTCCGCAGCGACGACTCCAAGATCCCGTTCATCACCTACGAGGTCGATTCCAGCGGTTTCGAGAAGTCGCGCGCCGACCACACCTACGGCTACTCCGAGGCGCTCGCCGACGGCGTCGTGCGGCCCGTCGTGTTCCTCGCCTACTCCGGTGAGGCGCAGTGGCGCGACAGCGCGGGCGAGGAGTATTCCGCCCGCCTGGGTGAGCCGCTGAACGCCGAGCAGACCGCCCGCGCCTGGCGCACCGCCCTGGACCCCGCCGGCGACTGGATGTCGAAGGTGCTCACCGCCGCCGACACCCGCCTGCGCCAGCTGCGCGCCACCGGCATGCCCGATGCGGGCGGCCTGGTCATCGCCACCGACCAGGAGAAGGCGCGCGACTACGCCGAACTGCTGGAACACATTTCGGGCACCAAGCCGACCATCGTGCTCTCCGACGATCCGGGCTCCTCCGATCGCATCGACGAGTTCAGCGCCAACACCGACCCGTGGATGGTCGCGGTGCGCATGGTGTCCGAGGGCGTCGACGTGCCGCGCCTGGCGGTCGGCGTGTACGCCACCAGCGCCTCGACCCCGCTGTACTTCGCGCAGGCCATCGGCCGTTTCGTGCGTGCCCGCAAGGCCGGGGAGACCGCGAGCGTGTTCCTGCCGTCGGTGCCGGTGCTGCTGGACCTGGCCGCGCAGCTGGAATTGCAGCGCGATCACGTGATCGGCAAGCCGCATCGCGAGAAGAGCGACCTCGACGACGAACTGCTCATCGACGCCAACAAGCAGAAGGACGAGCCGGGCGAGGAGGAACGCAAGTTCATCGCCCTGGCCGCCGACGCCGAACTGGATCAGGTCATCTACGACGGTGACTCGTTCGGCACCGCCACCTTCTCCGGCAGCGACGAGGAGGCCGATTACCTCGGCATCCCGGGCCTGCTCGACGCCGACCAGATGCGGGCGCTGCTGCGCGACCGGCAGGCACGTCAGATCAAGGAGCGCAGCAACGCCGCCGCCGCGCCCGAATCCGGGGCCGGGGTGGCCGCCGCCACCGAACGCGCCGCGACCTCCGATCGGCTCAGTGAATTGCGTCGCGAACTCAACAGCCTGGTGGCCATGCATCACCATCGCACCGGCAAACCGCACGGGGTCATTCACGGTGAGCTACGTCGCGAATGCGGTGGCCCGCCAACCGCTTTGGCGACCGCGGACCAGCTGGAACAGCGGATCGCGCAACTGCGCAAGATGTAGCCGGGCATACCGGTCGGCCGATTCCTAGTTGCTGGGGTTTTGCCCGTACTCTTACCCGGTGACATCGCCCAGCACCCTGCGATCCGGTGCGCTCTCCCTGGCCTCGAGCGTCGTCATCGGCGTGGCCTCGGCCGGACCCGCGTACAGCATCACCGCCACCCTCGGACTCGTGGTGGCCGCCGTCGGGCTGCAATCGCCGGTGATCGTGCTGCTGGCCTTCGTGCCGATGTTGCTGGTGGCCATCGGATATCGCGATCTCAACGAGGTGGAACCGGATCCGGGCACCACCTTCGTGTGGGCCACGCGGGCGTTCGGGCCGTTCACCGGCTGGATGGCCGGCTGGGCCATCGTGGTGTCGGATCTGCTGGTCATGGCGAGCCTGGCGCAGATCAGCTCGCAGTACACCTTCCTGCTGTTCGGGGCGAAGGGCATCGGCTCGGACGCGACCAGCCCGTGGGTGCTGCTGCTGGGCATCGTCTATCTGATCGTCATGACACTGGTGGCGGTGCGCGGCATCGACGCCTCGGCGCGGCTGCAATCGTCCTTGCTCACCATCGAATTCGGCATGCTGGTGGTGTTCGCGGTGGTGGCGCTGACCCGCGTGCTGCTCGGGCACGCGCCCGCCGGATCGAGCCTGCCGCACTGGGAGTGGTTCAACCCGTTCGCGATCGGCTCCTTCAACGACTTCGTGACGGCGCTGCTGTTGATGGTGTTCATCTACTGGGGCTGGGATTCGGCGGTCGCGGTCAATCAGGAGACCGTGGATCCACGGCATACGCCCGGCCGCTCGGCGGTGCTCTCGACCATCACGCTGGTCGGGCTGTATCTGCTGGTCACGGTGGCCGCCCAGGCGTTCGCGGGGACCGGGACCGACGGGCTGGGGCTGGCCAATCCGGAGCACGTGGACGATGTGCTGGGCGCGCTCGGCGCGGCCGTGTTCGGCGAGGGCATGATCGGGCAGGTGCTGGTGCACCTGCTGTTCCTCATGGTGCTCACCTCGGCGGCGGCCTCCACCCAGACCACGATTCTGCCGACCGCGCGCACCACGTATTCGATGGCGCTGCATCACGCGCTGCCCAAGGCTTTCGCCAAGATCGATCCGCGGTATCGGACGCCGGTGTTCTCCACCTGGATGTTCGGCGGACTGTCGATCGTGCTGTACGTGGTGCTGAACTTCGCCTCCGGCGGCCGTCTCATCGCGGACGCGGTGACCGCCATCGGCATCTCCATCGGGCTGTACTACGGACTGACCGGCGTGAGCTGCGCTTGGCTGTACCGGGATCGATTCGCCACCAGCCCAAGGACTCTCGTCATGAAGGGGCTGCTGCCCGCCGCCGGTGGATTCGCGCTGCTGTTCGCGGCCGGCTGGACCGCCGTCACCTCCTGGCAGCCCGCCGAGGACACCGCCTCCTGGCAGCTGCCGTTCCCACCGCACTGGCACATCGGCAGCACCTTCCTGCTGGGTGTGGGCACGCTGCTGCTGGGTGTGCCGATCTATCTGATCCTGGCCAAGGTGATGCCGCCGTTCTTCCGCGGTGACGTGCTGGCCCGCAGGCTGCCGCAGCCGTCGGAGACCATCATCGAGTCGGACGCGATCGAGCCGGGCGCGGTGCCGCGCGCCTGACCCGGCCAGGCGCGCGGACAGCACCGATCGATCCGGGCTGCCGCGCGCCGGCTGCGCCTCACTCGCAGGCGACGCCGTCGTTGTCGCGATCCAGGCCCGCGCGGTATCCGGGGTCGCCGCGATGCAGCGGCGCCGCGCCCGCGGCTCGCGCGGCGGCGCAGTTCTGGTAGTAGGCGGATGCGGCCGTGGTCGTCGGCGCGACCGTGCGCACGGGCGGTGCGGGCGGTTCCGTGGTGTCGGCGATCTCCGGCGCGGGCGGTAGCTCCACCGCCGTCGTGGGCGCTGCCGGTTCCGGCGGGACGGTGGGCGCGGACGGCGCTCCGGCGCGAACGGTGGTGGGCGCCACCGGAAGTGCGGAGGTCGTGGTGGTCGGTGCGGTCGTGGTGGTGGCCGCGACGGTGGTGGTCGCCTTGACGGTCGTGGTCGACGTGGCGGTCGACCGGGTGCTGCTGCCGCAGCCGGTGAGCAGTGCGGTGGCCGTGAGCGCGGAGGCCGCGAGCAGCACGATATGTCGAGAGTTCATGCAAATCCCATGGTTCGAATGTGTTGATACGACCGGGAATTCGAGCAGTCGTCCCCCTGCTCGACCGGCCGGGCGCACACATTGCCACGCGATTCGCGCCGCCGCAGCGGTTTACGAAAGGTGAATGCCTCGCTGCGAAGACCCGTTCATCGGGTCGGTCAGCAACCGAGTTGTTCGGCCAGATCGACGAAATCCTCTGCATTGATATCGAATTCGTCGCTGTATTCCACATCGACCGTGCCGGTCGGTCCGAATTCGAGTGGGCGGGTGACGAATGCGGTCCGGAATCCGAGCGCCGACGCCGCGCGAATGTCGTACTTGTGGCACGCCACCATCATGATTTCCCGCGGTGACAGGCCCAGATAGCGTGCCGCCATGCCGTAGGCGGCCGGATCGGGTTTGAACGCTCCGGCCATCTCGGCGGTGAAGATGACATCCCAGGGCAGCCCGCCGCGCTTCGAAATATTCACCACCGCGGCCACATCCGCGTTCGACAGGGTCGCGAGGGTGAATCGGGTGCGCAGCCGCTGTAATCCGGGCACCGCGTCGGGCCAGGGCGTCATGCGCTGCCAGGCCAGGGTGAGATCCTCGCGCTCATCTTCACCGAGGTCGTCGACGCCGTATTCGGCGAGCAGCCGGTCGAGCGCGTCGCGATACACCGAATGCACCGAAAGCCATTCGCCGTCACCGGGGTTCGCGGCCTCGAGCGTCGTGAAGTATTTCGCCCGCCAGCGGTCGACGAACTCGGTCCAGTCCACGGTGTCGCGGTCGCCCGCGATCCGCCGCGCCTCCGCTCGCACCACCGAATGGAAGTCCGCCGCCGTGCCCTGCACATCGAACAGCAGTGCCCGCACCTGTGTGAGCCCCCGGTTGATCATGATCGAATCCAAGCACAGCGGCGTGCACGGCGGCGGTTCAGCGGGCGAAGTAGCGCCCGGGTGCGACCCCGACCTCGCGATGGAACGCCGCCACGTACGCGCTGGGCGTGGCGTAGCCGACGCGCGCGGCGATCCGGGCCACCGGCAGGCCATCGGCCAGCAGTGGCAGCGAGGCCGCCAGCCGTATCTGAGTTCGCCAGTGGCCGAACGTGATTCCGGTCTCGGCGAGGAAGGCGCGTGCCAGCGTGCGCGGACTCGCCGCCGCGTACGGGGCGAACTGCTCGAGCGTGCGCGGATCGGCCGGATCGGCCAGCAGCGCGTCGGCGACCCGCCGGGCGCGGGCATCCTCGGGCATGCGCGCACCGACCGGAATCACATCCACCGGCTGCAGCAGGTCGAAGATCACGGCCTCGGCGCGCTGCCGCTGCCCGGCCGTGGTGGTCGCGGCGGTGAGGTGACCGAACAGTTCGTGCAGCAGCGTGCTCACACGCAGCATGGTGGGCGCCGGGAAGGCGACCGGAGTGCGATCCGGCTCCAGATAGATGCCGCTCATCATCGCCCCCTCGGAGGTGCCGGTGCGATGCCGCATCCCGCCCGGAATCCACAGCGCCCGGGTGGGTGGCAGCACCCAGCGCCCGTCCCCGATCTCCACCGTGATCACACCCCGTGTGGCCCAGGCGATCTGGTGCTGGGGATGCGCGTGCTCGTCGAACCACAGCCCGGCCGGCAGCGCACCCGCCCCGAACACCATGGCCGTGGGACCGGCGGGCGCGGAGATGACCATGCTCTCAGCGTCGCCGGACGGCGGCGCGGGTGTCCGGCGATGACCGTTCGGCGACATGGTTTGTCACTGTAGGCCGTCGCGGCCACGACCGGTGCTGCCTAGCGTTGCGGGCATGGGGATGAACATCTTTCACCAGCTGTGCTGCCGCTCCTCCATCTGGGAGCGCCTGACCGCGACCCGTATCGTGCCGTGGGCGCTGCGCGAGGTCGACCTCGGCGACAATGCCCTCGAAGTCGGCCCCGGTTACGGCGCGAACGTGCGCACCCTGCGCGAGCGGGCGCCGCTGCTCACCGGTCTCGAGATCGACTCGAAGCTCGCCGCCCGCCTGCGCACCCGGCACGCGGGGGAGCTGCGTGTCATCGACGGCGACGGCACGGCGATGCCCCTGCCGGACAAGGAGTTCAGCTCGGTCGTCTGTTTCACCATGCTGCACCACGTCCCGACACCGTCCGCACAGGACGCACTGTTCGCCGAGGCGTTCCGGGTGCTGCGACCGGGCGGCGTCTTCGCCGGCAGCGACGGCCTGGACAGCACCGCCTTCCGCCTCATGCACATCGGCGACACCTGCGTCCCGGTCCCGCCGGACACGCTGACCGGCCGCCTCGAGCGCCTCGGCTTCACCGATATCGAGATCGCCACCGCCCCAACCATGTTCCGCTTCTCCGCCCGTAAGGAGTGATCCCGGCGAGCGTGCTTCCCCCGTCATTCCGGCGTGCTCTTAGCCGGAATCCATCGCTGTCGGCCGTGCCGCCGACTGTGTGGATCCCGGCCAAAAACATGCCGGGATGACGAGTGGGCGTTACTCGCTCAGCCGGCGGGCATCTCGAAGAAGGTCATCGGATCCAGGGTGCTGAGCGGCGTCCAGCGTGGCGCGGGTACTCCGGCAGGCTGCTCTTCGCCGGTGCGGGGCAGTCGATAACCTTGGAGATCCAAAGCGAGCCAGGGTGTTTCGTCCACCCGCAGGGCCAGCGTGTAGCAGGTGACGAGCAGGTGGATGCAGCGCGGGGTGCGGGCGCTGCACGAGCAGTCGACATTCGCCAGGACCGGGGCCACGGTGATCCCGGCCGCGCGCAACGTCGTGTGCAGCTCGTCGGCGAGCGTGAGCGCGTCGGCGGGGATCACCTCGGCGATGGCCTGCACGGTCGCGGCGGGCAGGGGCGTCAGTTCCAGATAGGTGACCGAGGCTTTCGCGCCGTAGTGGATCGACGCGCGCACGTGCACGCCGTCGATCTCCAGCCGCACCTCGCCGAGGCGGGCGATGCGCCGGGCGCGGGGGAGCAGCGGATCGGGTCTGGTGACTTTCAGCGGCTCGGCCAGGCGCACCCAGTCCTTGCCCCAGGCGGTGTATCCGAAGTCGTTGTCGGGCATATCAGTTGGCTCGCTTCCGGCGCAGCATCTCGAGCAGGCGGTCGTCGTCGAGGCGGGCCAGTGCGGCCACCCCGGCGGTGTCGGCGAGGTCCGTCAGCGCCGATTTCCGGTCGTGCATGCCCGCGATGTGCTCCTCGATGGTCGTGCCCGAGGTGAGCGTGGTGACGGTGACCGTGCGGGTCTGCCCGATCCGGTGCGCGCGATCCGACGCCTGCGCCTCCACCGCCGGATTCCACCAGCGATCGAAATGAATGACATCGGCGGCCCGGGTGAGCGTCAAACCGGTGCCCGCCGCCTTCAAACTCAGAATGAGAATCGGTGGGCCGTCGGGGGATTGGAACCGCGTGACGATATCCCCGCGCTCGGCCTGATTCAGCCCGCCGTGGAAGAACGGCGCCGTCACCCCGAATTGCTCGGCGCACTGCCGCACCAGCAACTCCCCGGTGCGCCGATACTGGGTGAACACCAGCGTCGGCGCGTCCGCCTCCACATTGTTGGCCAGAATATCGAAGCAGACATCGAATTTGCCCGACCGGCCCGGCAATTCATCCAGCTCGCCGGTGATCAGCCCGGGATGATTGCACACCTGCTTCAATTCGGTGAGCACCGCCAGCACCCGCGAATGTCGTTGCGCCCCCGACCCGAAGCCCTCCGATTCGGCCTGGTCGAGCAGCCGATCGTAGAGCCGCTCCTGCTCATCGGTCAGATCGCACACCAGATCGGTGTGAATCTTGGGCGGCAGCGTGGTCGCCACCTGAGATTTCCTCCGCGCCAGCACAATCGGCTCTAGGGCGTCCCGCAGCCGGATCACCGCGGCCGCCGACCCCTCGTGGATCGGCTTCACGAACCGCCGCCGGAACTGCGCCTTGTGCGTGAACTCCTGCGGCGCCACCAGATTCAGCAGCGCCCACAACTCGTCGAGATGGTTCTCCACCGGCGTGCCGGTCAACGCCACCCGCACCGTGGCCGGAATCGCCCGCGCCGCCTTCGACACCTGCGTGCGCGGATTCTTCAATACCTGCGCCTCATCGAATACCGCGCTCGCCCAGGACGTTTCCCCCAGCACCCCGCCGTGCCCGCGCAGCGTCGGATACCCGGTCACCACCACGGTCCCGGCCGACACCTCGGGCAGCTCTCCACCCCGGTACGCATGCGCCGTCAGTCCCGGCGCGAACCGCTCGATCTCGTGCACCCAGTTGCCCACCAGTGAGGTCGGGCACACCACCACCTGCGGCCCCTCCTGCACCCGCCCGAGCAGAAACCCGATCGCCTGCACGGTCTTCCCGAGCCCCATCTCATCGGCGAGCACACCCCCGCCGTGCGCGGCGGTGGTCTCGTGCAGCCACCCGATCCCGCGCGCCTGGTACGGCCGCAGCTCCGCCTTCAGCGCCGACCGCAGGGCACCGTCCAGCGCCAGCGTCCCCTGGAACGCATCCAGCGCCCGCCCTGCGGCGACAACAGCCGTGCCCGCGGCATTGGGGCACCGCGTGCGCGGCCGGTGGCAGGGCGACCGCCTCACCGTCGAACGCGGCCCGCCACGTCCGCACCGACGCCCCGGCCTTCGCGAGCTGTAACCCCGCGAACCGCCCCGGCTCCACCAGCGCGCACGGCACCTCCCGCACCGCGAGCCCGTCCGGCCCGGGCACGACCAGTTCGACCGTGTCCCGTTCCCCGATCCCCTCCGGCGCGTCCCCGGGTGCGACCCCGTTCCACGCCCAGACCGCGAACATGTGCTGATCAGGCAGATAGGTGGCTTGTAGGGAAGACAGCGGGACCCCTCGATTCGATCGGCAACGGGTGAGCAGCTTCGGTTGTATCCAATCCGCGCCGATCGTGCACATGGCGAAACATCACATGGCCGGCGACCCGATTTCGTGCCCCCGGCCACCCGTCCCCGGAAAACGCGACAGCGGGCGACCTGCTGGTCGCCCGCTGCCGGGTGTTCTGTTGGGAAGATGAAGTTGTCGAGCGGACCCCTCGAGGCTGTTGTCCGAAGCCCTCGAGTTGGAGGAGCTGTTACAGCGCCGGTGCCGACTCCGTGTCGATCACGGCTTCGAGCTCACGGAGACGATCCATGTGCTCATTGGCGTGATGCTGGCAGAAGAGCAACTCACCACCTGCGGGAAGGGTTGCACGTACACGTGCTCCCGCGCCGCAGCGGTCACAACGGTCGACCGCGGTCAGTGGGGTGCTTGTCAGGGTTCCTGGCATGACTCCTCCGTCCCGGCTCCGGATGCTCGCACACCCTTCGCCAAGTGTGGGGGCTCGCGGTCCACTCCGCGAACCTCGCTACCGCTACTTCCCAGCAGTGGCTGATGACTACTCTGTCAGACGTTTGGTTATCGGTCTTTGTTCCCGAAGAGTTTCCTCTGTGTTTTGCCTAACACGACCTGCGGTTTCGCTGAAAGCGAACAGGCCTGGGGGAATAACCGGGGGAGCCCTGGAACCGCTCCCGTACCACGCTGATCGAGTTGTCTATCGGGAGACTACCCGGCACGGCCGACACCCACACTCCGATTGGATAACCGTGCGGGCACGAGGTAGCAAGCACATAGCCACGACGGGATCGGCTCGGCGACAGAGTGGTTGCGGTGCAGGGCAGACGGGTGTGGCGGCTAGGAGCGCACGGCGGAGCGGCCGCGGTGCAGTCGGCCGAAGTGCCCGGGGGACTGGCCTTTCCACGAACGGAAGGCCGAGGCGAACGCCGACACGCTGGCGTAGCCGAGACGGTCGGCGGCCTGCTCGACGGTGAGACCGGCGATGAGCAGTTCCTCCGCGAGCATGCCGACGGTCTCGGTGCTCAGTTCGCGGAAGGTGGTGCCCTCCTCCGCGAGCCGGCGGCGCAGGGTGCGCACGCTGACGTCCAGGTCGGCGGCGATGCGGGTCTGATCGGCGGAGCCGCCGTGCCGGATGAGCAGCTGACGGACCCGGCCGCTGAGGCCGCTGCGGCTGCGGCGCGACTCCATCAGATCCGCGCACTGCTGCTCGTAGAAGCGGGCGGTGGACAGATTCGCCTGCGGCAGCGGGGTTTCCAGGCTGGCGGCATTGAAGAACATGCGCGACTGCGGCATGCCGAAGCGCACGTCCTCGACGCCGAAGACCGCGCCGAACATCTCGTAGATGGGATGCGGATCGACATAGAGCTCGACGCGCACCGCCGGGAAGCGGATGGGAATCAGATCCTGTTGCACGGTGGCGATGGCGGCCAGATCGCGCTCCAGGCAGAAGCGGCGGATCTCCGGCGGCAGGAAGCTGTCGTCGCGCACGACGCAGACATCGGGCCCACGGTCCTCCACCCAGTGCCGGGCGGCGGTGAACGACAGGTCCGAATAGCGCAGGGCGACCTCCATGGCGTGGCGCATGGTGGGACTGCTCATCAATGCGAAACCCAAGACGCCCATGGACGGTGGATGGCAGAGCAGCCCGGCGAGCAGACCCATGCCGGGTTCGTCGTCGGTGGCGGTGACGACATTGCGCAGTAGCGTGAACTCCTGGCCGAGGGTGATCTCGGTGCCCGGATCGCGCAGGTCGGCTTCGCCGATGCCGGTGCCCTGCAGGACGGTTCGCAACGGCAGGCCGCGGCCGATCGCGAAATCGACCAGCAGCGTGGTGCTGGTGATGGAACGCAGTTGCCCCAACTCTTCCGTCACTCGAGCAGTCTCGCAAACTTTCGGCGTCCGCAAGGCTGTTACCGGCCGGTAAGTTGCCTGGTGCGGCCCATATTCGTCGATTCCTGGCCGATTGTGGGCTGGTTGGCCGAAACCCCCAGTCATACGGTGAGATTCATGCACGCAGTGCGCTCCACGCACCAGGTGCCGGATGCCGGAAAGGTCCGCACGCCGATGCTCACCGTGATCGCGCCCGCCGATGGCCGGGTGATCGACACCCTCCCCCCGGACACCCCCGAGCGGGTGCTCGACACCGTCGATCGACTGCGGAGCAACACCGACCTATGGCGTTCCCTGGGCGTCGTCGGGCGGGTGCACTGGCTCACGACATTCCGGAACTGGTTGCTGGACAACCGGAATGGCCTGGTACGGCTGCTCGCCGCCGAGACCGGCAAACCGGAATCCGACGCCGAGGCCGAGTTCGAGCTCGCCATCGACACCCTCGACCACTACCGCACGCACGCCGCCGACTTCCTCGGCGGCCGCTACCCGCAACTGTCCCTGCGCCCCGCCGCCGCCATGCAGCTCGCGGTGGCCGATCGCGTCTGCGCGGTGGTCGGCATCATCGGGCCGTGGACATATCCGTTGGCGCTGGCCATGTTCGACGCCGTGCCCGCGCTCGTGGCCGGCGCCGGCGTCGTGGTGAAGTCCTCCTCGCAGACGCCGCTCACCATGCGCGCGGTGGCCCGAGGCTGGGAAAGCATCGGCGCCCCAGCGGTTTTCGAGACCGTGACAGGCCACGATGCCGGGCCCGCCGTGCTCGACTGTGTGGACTTCGTTCGTTTCACGGGATGCGTGGAGACCGGCAAGGTGGTCGCGCTGCGCGCGGCCGGCCGGTTGATCCCGTGCTGTCTGGATCTGGGTGGGAAATCCGCGGCGGTGGTCCTCGCGGATGCCGACCTGGATCAGGCGGCGGCCTGTATTGCTCTGGGTGGACTGGCACATTCGGGGCAAACCTGTAATTCCGTAGAGCGCATCTACGTGGAAAGCAGTGTCTACGAACCGTTTCTCTGCCGGCTCGTAGACGAGGCCGCCGCTTTCGTCCCCATGACCGGCGACGAACCCGGCAGCGGTGTCATGACCTCGGCCGATCAGGTCGCCCGCATTCGCGACCAGGTCCGCGACGCCCTCCGCAAAGGCGCCACCCTCCGCTGCGGCGGCACCGGTGCCGGCCACACCTTCGAGCCCACCGTCCTCGCCGACGCCGACCCCACCATGTCCGTCCTCACCCAGCAAACCCTCGGCCCGATCCTCCCGGTGGTCCGCGTCGCCGACGCGGGCGAAGCCTTCGAACTCGCCCTGCGCCCACCCACCGGCCCCTGCGCCAGCCTCTGGACCTCCGACACCACCGCCGCCCTCCGCGCCGCCACCCGCTTCGCCCCCATCCGAGTCGGCGTCAACGACGTATCCATGCACATAGCCCCGCCCGTGCCCTACTGACCTAGTGTGGGGCGGATGGGAACCGAACCGACGCCGAAGACCTTGGTGCACATCTGCTCTCGCGCGGAATGGGAGGCCGCCCAGGAGGCGGGGGAGTACCGGGCGGCCTCGCTGGCGGAGGTCGGGTTCATCCACCTGTCCGGCACCCACCAGGCGCACCTGCCCGCCGATCGGCTCTTTCGGGGCCGCGACGATTTGGTACTGCTGTGGCTGGATCCCGAGCGCCTCGGGTCGCCGGTGAAATGGGAGCCGGGTGTGCCGGGCGATCCCGAGTCGATGCTGTTCCCGCACCTGTACGGCCCGCTGCCGCTGCGTGCCGTGGTCGAGGCGACCCCGTTTCGGCCCGGCCCCGAGGGGACGTTCGCGCCGCTGGTCGAGAGCTGAGCGCCCGCCGAGGCCCTCGAACCCCACCTCGAGAACCCTCACCCAGTAACGGGGGCCGGGGGCAGCGCCCCCGATTCCGGGGGTCCGGGGGCGGAGCCCCTGGGAAAGGCACAGCTTCCGGCGTGTCGGTTGTGGCGTGTCCTAGGGTGGAGGCGTGAACGTCGATGTGACAGCGCTGCCCGGGATCGGTGTGCGGAAAGACTTCGAGGTGCGGTCGGGGCGCCGGATCGGTGTCGTGGCGCACCGGGACGGGACCATCGATCTGATCGTGTCGCAGCTCGAGGATCCGGACGCCTGCCTCGCGCAGGTGCCGCTGACCGTCGACGAGGCGGCCGTGATGGCCAATCTGCTCGGCGCGCCGCAACTGGTGGAGAAGCTCAAGGAAGACCATCGCGATCTGCCCGGCATCACCACCCGGCAGTTGCCCATCAACAATGATTCTCCCTACCGCGGGCGCATGCTGGGCGAGACCGGGATGCGCACTCGCACGAAGGCTTCCATCGTCGCGGTCATGCGCGCCGGGCAGCTGAATCCCTCACCCGGACCGGACTTCGTGCTCGATTCCGGGGACCTTCTGGTCGTCGTCGGCACCCCGAACGGCCTCGACGCGGCCGCGCGGATCCTCTCCGACGGCTGAGCGCGTGGATGCGACTGCGCTAGCCCTGATCGAGCTCGGCGCGATCTTGTTCGCGCTCGGCATGATGGGCCGGGTGGCCGGACGGTTCGGCATGTCACCGATCCCGCTGTATCTGCTGGGCGGACTCGCCTTCGGCACGGGCGGCGTGATCGAGATGAAGGCCGCCGCCGAATTCGGGCATCTCGCCGGGGAGATCGGCGTGGTCCTGCTGCTGCTTCTGCTCGGATTGGAGTACACCGCAGCCGAATTGGTGACCGGGATGCGCCGCTCCTGGGTGGCCGGTCTGCTCGACATCGTCGCCAATGCCACCCCCGGCGTGCTGGTGGCGCTACTGCTGGGCTGGGGGCCGGTCGGTGCGGTGACCATGGGTGGCGTCACCTATATCTCGTCCTCCGGCATCGTGGCCAAGGTGCTCAACGACCTCGGTCGGCTGGGTAACCGGGAAACCCCGGTGATCCTGTCCATCCTGGTGTTCGAGGATCTCGCCATGGCGGTGTACCTGCCGATCCTCACCATGGTGCTGGCCGGGGTCGGCTTCGCGGCCGGGCTGAAATCGCTGGGCATCGCCCTGCTCGCCATCACCGTCGTGCTCGTGGTGGCCCTGCGTTACGGCCGGTACGTGTCGGCGGTGGTGGACAGCAACGACAATGAGGTGTTCCTGCTCAAACTGCTCGGCGCGGCCCTGCTGGTGGCGGGTGCGTCCGCGGCGCTGAATGTTTCGGCCGCCGTCGGCGCGTTCCTGCTCGGCATCGCCATCTCCGGATCGACCGCGCAGCAGGCGGCCAAACTGCTCGAACCGCTGCGAGATCTGTTCGCGGCCATATTCTTCGTGGCCTTCGGGCTCAATACCGACCCGCGCGCGATTCCGCCGGTGCTCGGGTGGGCGGTGCTGCTGGCCGTGGTGACGACGCTGACCAAACTCGGCACCGGCTGGTGGGCGGCGCAGCGGCAGGGCATCCGCCGCATGGGCCGCGCCCGCGCCGGCGCGGCCCTGGTCGCGCGCGGTGAGTTCTCCATTGTCATTGCCGGACTTGCGGTTTCGATGGGCGGGGTGGACGGCCGGCTGGCCGCGCTGGCCTCGGCCTACGTGCTATTGATGGCGGTGCTCGGTCCGATCGCCGCGCGCGTCGTCGAGCCCGCGGTCCAGTTCTTCCAGCGGGCGCGGCCCACCGCCGGTCCCGGCGCCACCGCCGACGCGGTCGGGCGCTGACCGTCGCCGCAGCAGCGACAGCAACCGGCGGGACACCGTCACCGCGATCGCGCCGACCGCGAATCCGATCAGCAGCGCGAACAGGTGGCCGTAGTCGGTGAAAGTGCGGTCGTCCCACAGCGCGAGGCCGTAGAAGACCAGCAGCCCGCCCGCCCAGGCCAGCCGCGCCCGGCCGCGCAAGCGGAAGGTCAGCACCGCCAGCATCGCCGAGATCCCGTAGCTGGGACCGACATCCGTGGCCACCGTCACGCGCAGTGGAATCAGATGCTGATCCACCTTGTGCGCCAAGCCCACCGCCACCAGCAGCGTGGCCCCGATATGCCCGGTCGCCACCACCAGAATCCAGCGCAGCGACCCCAGCCAGCGTTCGGCCAGCGCCATGAAGGTGAGCATGACCAGAATGACCGACCACGGGAAGCCGCCGTCGGTCCAGAACGCGGAGGCGACGAGCACCTGGATCGGGTCGCGTTGCAGATTGCGCAGATTCGTCGACGCCGACAGGATCAGGCGGCGGCCGACCATATCGCTGGCGCCGCGCAGCGTCCACCACGTGACGAACAGGGTGAACGCGTAGGCGATGGACGCCGGGGCCACGGCCAGTAGATTCCGGTAGGCCGCGACGGCGCGGCGGATCCGCTGCGGGTGCCGCCACCAGTCCCGGATGGCATGCCACTCCTGCGCGAGGTCGATGGTGCGGACCCAGGGTGGCTGATAGGTGCTCGCTGCCATCGGCCGATCGTAACGCGAGGTAATGCCGACGGAAGACTCTGGTTACGTGCCAGCAACATGGGTCCGGAGGATCAGGGAGGTGACACTAAGTGCGACACAATCGAAGGACCGGGCCGCCGACGAGTACCTGGCCAAACGAACCCTGCGCACCGGATCGGCGGGCTGGGTGCTGCTGGCCGGGCTCGGGGTCAGCTATGTGATCTCCGGGGACTACTCGGGCTGGAATTTCGGTCTGGCACAGGGCGGATTCGGCGGACTGCTGATCGCCACCGTGCTCATTGCGGGCATGTACCTGGCCATGGTGCTGGGCATGGCGGAACTGTCGGCGGCCCTGCCCGCGGCGGGCGGGGGCTACACCTTCGCGCGGCGGGCGCTCGGGCCCTGGGGTGGATTCGCCACGGGCGCAGCGGTTCTCATCGAATACGCGATCGCGCCCGCCGCCATCGCCACCTTCATCGGCGGATATGTGGAGTCGCTGAACCTGTTCGGAATCACCGACGGGTGGTGGGTGTATCTCGCGGTGTACGCGCTCTTCATCGGGATCCACCTCGCCGGGGCGGGCGAGGCGCTGAAAGTCATGTGCGCCATCACGATTGTGGCGCTGGTCGGCCTGGTGATCTTCGTCGCTGTGGCGTGGGGGAAGTTCGACACCGCCAATCTCACCGACATTGCGGTGGATGCGAATGCCGTCGGCAGTTCGTCGTTCCTGCCCTTCGGTGCGTTCGGGATCTGGGCGGCAGTGCCTTTCGCCATCTGGTTCTTCCTCGCCGTCGAAGGCGTGCCGCTGGCCGCCGAGGAGGCGCGGGAACCGGAGAAGAATGTGCCCAAGGGCATTATCGCGGCCATGCTGGTGCTGCTGTGCACCGCCGGGGCGGTACTGGTGCTGTCCACGGGAGCGCTTGGGGCGGACAAGCTTTCGCAGTCGGGCAACCCGCTGGTGGAGGCGCTCGGCAGTGGCGCGGCGGCCACCGCGGTCAACTACATCGGCCTGGCCGGATTGATCGCCAGCTTCTTCTCCATTGTCTACGCGTACTCGCGGCAGACCTTCGCGCTCTCGCGCGCCGGGTATCTGCCCACCAGCCTGTCGGTCACCAATGCGCGCAAGGCCCCCGTGCTGGCGCTGATCGTGCCCGGCGTCATCGGATTCGGGCTGTCGCTGACCGGTGAGGGCGCGATGTTGTTGAACATGGCCGTCTTCGGCGCGGCGCTGAGCTACGTGCTGATGATGGTGAGCCACATTGTGCTGCGGGTGCGCGAACCCGGCATGCGCCGCCCCTACCGCACGCCCGGCGGCATGGTGACCACGGGATTCGCGCTCGTCATCGCCTGTGTGGCGGTGGTGGCGACCTTCCTGGTCGACCCCGTCGCGGCCGGTTGGACCCTCGCCGCCTTCTGCGTGTTCATGCTGTATTTCGGCCTGTACAGCAGGCACCGGCTGGTCGCCAACTCACCCGACGAGGAGTTCGCCGTGCTCGCCCGCGCCGAGGAGGAACTCGAATGACGGTGTACCACCAGCGAATCGGTGCCACCACCTACACCTTCGACGGGCTGGTGGAGCTGCTCGCCAAGGCTACCCCGCGCCGCAGCGGTGACGAACTCGCCGGGTGCGCGGCACATTCCGACGCCGAGCGGGCCGCCGCGCAGTGGGCGCTGGCGGAGGTGCCGCTGACCACCTTCCTGAACGAGCTCGTGGTGCCCTACGAGACCGACGAGGTCACCCGGCTGATCATCGACAGCCACGATCGGGTTGCGTTCCAAGCGATTTCGCATCTGACCGTGGGTGGGCTCCGGGACTGGCTGCTGGAGGTCGCCGCCCGCCCGGACGCGGCCACCGTGCTGGCCTCGGTAGCGCGCGGCCTCACGCCCGAAATGGTCGCCGCCGTAAGCAAACTCATGCGCAACCAGGACCTGATCGCGGTCGCCAAGGCGGTCGAGGTCCGCGCCGGATTCCGCACCACCGTCGGCCTGCCCGGCACCCTCGCCACCCGGCTGCAACCCAATCACCCCACCGACGACCCGCGCGGCATCGCCGCCGCCGTCCTCGACGGCCTGCTGCTCGGCTGCGGTGATGCGGTGATCGGCATCAACCCCGCCACCGACTCCCCGCAGGCCACCTCCGAGCTGCTGCATCTGCTGGACGAGGTGCGCCGCCGCTTCGACATCCCCACCCAGTCCTGTGTGCTCTCCCATGTCACCACCACCCTGGGCCTGATCGAGAAAGGTGCCCCGGTGGACCTGGTATTCCAGTCCATCGCCGGCACCGAGGGCGCGAATTCCGGCTTCGGAGTGAACATCTCACTCCTGCGCGAGGCCAACGAAGCCGGCCGCTGCCTGCGTCGGGGCACGGTCGGCGATAACGTCATGTACCTGGAAACCGGCCAGGGCTCGGCCCTTTCGGCCGGCGCCCACCTGGGCACCGCGGGCAAACCGGTCGACCAGCAAACCCTGGAAACCCGCGCCTACGCCGTAGCCCGCGACCTCGACCCCCTGCTCGTCAATACGGTCGTGGGTTTCATCGGCCCCGAATACCTCTACGACGGAAAGCAAATCATTCGAGCCGGCCTCGAAGACCACTTCTGCGGCAAGCTCCTCGGCCTCCCCATGGGCGTCGACGTCTGCTACACCAACCACGCCGAAGCCGACCAGGATGACATGGACACCCTGCTCACCCTCCTCGGCGCGGCGGGCTGCGCCTTCGTCATCGCCGTCCCGGGAGCCGACGACATCATGCTCGGCTACCAGAGCCTCGCCTACCACGACGCCCTGTACGCCCGAAAAGTCTTGGGCCTCAAGCCCGCCCCCGAATTCGAAGCCTGGCTCGACACCCTCGGCATGCTGGGCGCGGACGGCCGCATCCTCCCGGTGGAGCCGATGGCCTCGCCGCTGCGTGCCCTGGCGAGTGCCCGATGAACCCCACCGGAGGGAGGAAACAGGTGAACACCGTGCCCGCCGCCTCGGACTTCTGGGCCGAACTGCGCCGCACCACCCAATCGCGGATCGGGTTGGGCCGCACCGGCGATGCGCTGCCGACCAGCGAGGTCCTGGCCTTCCGCGCGGCCCATGCCGCCGCACGCGATGCCGTCCACAATCCACTCGATGTCGCAGCACTCGCCGGACGAGTCACGGCCGTGGGACGCGGTGCGCCGGTGCATGTGCGCAGCCGCGCCGCCGACCGGTCCGAGTATCTGCGCCGTCCCGATCTCGGCAGGCTCCCCGCCGAGCAGAACTCCCGCCCCGCTGGGACTTCCGCCTCGGTGCCTGCCGGCGAGGCAGAAGCAGGAGCCCTTGCCGGGGAAGGACTTTCGGCCATCCAGCCGACGGGGGCCGATATCGGGATCGTGCTCGCGGACGGCCTGTCGCCCCGGGCACTCAACGACCACGCCGTGCCGATGCTCGGGGCCTTGCTGGACGCACTCGGCCGGTTCTACACCATCGCACCTCCGGTCATCGCCACCCAGGCACGGGTGGCCCTCGGCGACCACATCGGCGAAGCCCTCGGCGTCACAACACTTCTCGTCCTCATCGGCGAACGCCCCGGTCTCTCGGTGGCCGACAGTCTCGGCATCTACCTCACCCACCGCCCCGAACCCGGCCGAGCCGACTCCGAACGCAACTGCATCTCCAATATCCACCCGCCGGACGGCCTCGCCTATGCCCGTGCCGCCCAGGTGGCAGCCGGATTGGTGGACGGCGCACGCCGACTGGGCCGATCCGGCGTCGACCTCAAGGACACCTCCGGAGATTCGGCACTCGATTCCGCGACCTCCCTGATCCTCGAACCCGGCGCGGCCTAGCCGGGCGCGGCCGGGGCACGATGCCGCGCGGATGACGCGGCACGTATGGTTGCGGTGATGTCGCCGAAACGTCCGCTGTCCGTCGCCGGTGTGCTGCTGGCCGGGTTGGGGCTGCTCGTAGCGGGGCCGCTCGCCGCCTTCACCGCCTACACGATGGGCTCCGCCCGGCGTCGCCCTCGCCCGGGTTCCGACGTCGTGCTGGTGCTCGGCTGCAAGCTGCGTGCGGGAGCGCCGGGGCGGCTGCTGACCACGCGTCTCGATCGCGCGGTGGAGGTGTATCGAGCCGAGCGCGCACGCGGGGGCGCGCCGGTCGTGGTCGCTTCCGGCGGTCAGGGGCACGGGGATTCGGTGACCGAGGCCGAGGCCATGGGGCGATATCTCGAGGCCGCAGGCGTGGTGGGGGAGTCCATCGTGCTGGAGCCCCGGGCGCGCAATACCGAGGAGAACCTGCGATTCACGGTGCGTGAGTTGCAGGCTCGCGGCATCGATGCCGAGCGCGCGCGAATGACGGTGGTCACCAGCGACTTTCATGTATTGCGCACCGCCGCGCTGATCCGCCTGCTGGGTTTGCGCGCCGAGGTCGTCGGCGCGCGCACGGCTCGGCTGCTGACAAGGTTCGCCTACCTGCGCGAATTCATCGCGGTGCTGGTCACTCCGGTGCGGATGTCGCGAGCCGGGCGGCGTCTCGCCGGTTAGGGAGGCCCGGCATTGGTGCGCAGGTCCAGGCGGCGCATGACGCGGTCGACCACGTCGGGCGGGATGCCGGGTTCGCGGCGGGCGGCCAGGGCTTCGGTGCGACCGGCTTCCAGGACGTCGTTGGTGATGGCGCGCATGCGTTTGGTGAAGGCCAGGGTGCGGTCGGTGGTGACCTTGGCATTGCGGTCGGCGGCTTCGGGATCGGCTTGGGCCAGGCGGCGTTCGAGGCCGTCGCGCAGGCGTTCGTAGACGTCGTCGGGGAGTTGTTCGTCGGTGGCGACCTCCTTCAGACGAGCCAGTTCGGCGTTGAGAACCCGTCCCCACAAACGCAATTCGATGGCGCGCTCCTGTTCGGTGTCGGCGTGGACACCGGTGGCGCGGACCACGGCCGGCAGGGTGGGCCCCTGTAGGAGCAGGGTGAACAACACCACGGCGAACGCGGTGAACAGGATTTCGGTGCGGCCGGGGAACGGCTCGCCATTGTCGGTGGTGAACGGAACAGCCAGGGCCAGTGCGACAGTCGCGACACCGCGCATGCCCGCCCACCAGGTGACGATGGTTTCGCGCCAGGTGTAGGGCTCGTCGACGTCGCGATGCCGCCACCAGCTCTGGAAGATGGCGGTGGTGCCGAGCAACCAGAGCAACCGCAGTATCACCACGACGGCGATCACCACGGCCGCGCCGCCGAGATAGCCCGGCCAGTCCGGACCCGCATCGCGCAGGACCGTGCTCAACTCCAGGCCGATCAGGCCGAAAGCGAAACCGGTGACCAGCATTTCGGTGATCTCCCAGAAGGAGTCGCCGACCAGCCGATAGTCGCTGTCACTGAAATCCGTTGCGGCATCGGTGAGATACAGCGAACACACCAGCACGGCCAGCACCGCGGAGCCGTCGCGCGCCTCGGCGACCCCGTAGGCGGCGAAGGGCAGCAGCAGGCCCAAGGCCACCTGCCAGGGTGCCTCGTCGAGCCGCCGCATGATCTTGCTGCCCGACCAGCCGAACAGCAGGCCGACGACCACCGCCACCACCGCGGACAGCAGGAAATCCCGCAGCGTTCCCCAGGTGGAGAACGCGCCGGTGACCGTCGCATTGATCGCGGCGGTGTAGATGACGATGGCGGTCACATCATTGAACAGGCCCTCGCCCTCGAGCACCGACACCAGCCGGCGGGGCAGACCGAGCTTGCCCGCCAGCGCCGACACCGCGACCGGATCCGGTGGCGAGACCAGTGCGCCCAGCGCGATGGCCGCCGCGATCGGAATCGAGGGATACCAGCTGTGGAAGACCCAGCCCACGACTCCCGCGGTCACGATCACCAGCACCACGGCCCGCAGGCTGATGGCGCCCCAGTTGTCCGCGAACTGCCGCCATGATGTGCGCCGTGCCGCTGCGTACAGCAGCGGCGGCAGCACCAGCGGCAGGATCAGATCCGGATCGATGTGGATTTCCGGGACCGCCGGGATGAGCGCCAGCACCACGCCGAAGGCGGTCATGAGCACCGCGGGCGCCTGGCCCAGCCGTTTACCGAGCGGCTGCGCCAGGATGGTCGCGAACAGGACCAGGAAGATCAATTCCAACTGGTTGTGCACGCTGCCAGTTTGCTGCCGATGAACTCGAAAGTCGAACGACCGGCCGCATCTCTCAGCGGTTCCCTGGCGGAACGCTCAGAGTTCTCAGGAAGCGCTGCGGCGATCCCGGGGCAGACCCGGAGCCCGCGAAGGCAGACCCGGCCCGAAGCCCTCGGACTGCGCCGAGCCGTTCGTGCCGTGCCCCGAGCGGCCCGGGATACGCGGGGCGATCGTCGGCTTCCCTTGCGGTGCAGGGCCATCGGCGGCTGCTGCGAGGTTGCCGAATTGCGGTCCCGCAGCGTTCGGCGCCACCGCCGCAGGATGCTGCCGCGCCGGCGGATTCTCCTGCCGTGCAGCCTGATCCGGCTTCAGCGACCACGCGTCCTGCCGGGCAGGCTTGGCCCGCTGCGGCTCCGCCAACCGGCTGCGCTCGTCCACCTCGGTGAGCCCGACGTGGATCAGCAACACCATGGTCACCATGCTGACGGTGATCATGAGCGGCGCCAGCAGCTCCATCGCGCCCGCTCCGGCCGGAATGCTCGAATGCCCCGAGTGATGCGCGCTCATCGACGCCATCCCGGTGTAATGCATGCCGCACACCGCCACACCCATGATCAACGCCGCGCCGATGGTGGCGAAGATCCCGGTGATGTGCAGTGTGAACCACAGCGCCGCCGTCGCCGCCACCACCGCGATGACCATGGACAATGTGACGATGCCGGCGCTGTAGTTGATCACCGCGTCGGATTTCATGGCGTACATGCCCGAGTAGTGCATGGCCCCCACGCCCAGCCCGGTGACCGCGCCGCCCGCCAGCAGCGACCCGAAACCCCAGCGCCCGCGCGCCACGATCGACAGTCCCGCGTACACCACCACCATGGCGATCACCGCGCTGAGCAGCGTGATCGGCACGTTGTAGCGAATCGACGCGCCGCGGATCGAAAAACCCAGCATGGCAATGAAATGCATGACCCAGATGCCGGTCCCGCCGATGGCGATGGCGGCCGCAATGAGCCATCCGGTGCGCCCGTCCCCCGAGCGGGCGCGTGCCGTGCATCGGAGTCCCAGCAGGGATCCGGTCACGGACATGATGTAGGCCAGCACGGGTGTCACCCACCCGTAGCTGAAGTGGTGAATCTCCAGCACACGAACTCCATTGCCAGAACGGGGATTTCGCAATGAGACATGCGACGTGGGCACCATACCGGGCACTTGTCCGATTGGGAAATTGAGAGGGAAGGTTTCCTCGAAAACCTTTCCAGTCGGAGTTAACTCGCGGTTGGCGAGAACATTCGCTGCTTCATCGACGGAATGGCATTGGCTGTGCGAAAGAACAACTTGCCCGCCGTGCGCGCCACCCGGCTATCGGACACCGCCTGATTGGCGGCGGTGAGCGAGGTGCGCACGGCATCGAATCCGTAGTCGATCATCCGCGTCTCATAGGTGTGAATGCCCTCGAGCAGACCATGCTCGCGGCGGTCCGCGCCGACCAGCGCACGACACAGCGACTGCGCGTCGCGCAGTGCGGTATTCGCGCCGATCCCGCCGAACGGGGTCATGGAGTGAATCGCGTCACCGAGCAGCGTGACATTCGACGGCTCCCACTGCGGGACCGGTACCGAGGTCTTGATCGGAATGAGAGTCGCTGTGTCGCTGTCGGATTCGGCGACCAGGCGACGCAGCTCCGGGGCCCAGCCCGCCGTCATCCGCACCGCCAGCTCGTGTAGTCGCCCGGCATCCAGCCGCTCGAGATCGGTGCCATAGCGTTCCCGCTTGGCCGCGAATGCCCAGAACACATAGGGCTGCGTATTGTCGAACAGCGTGCCCGGTGTGAGGCCCGCCTCATTGCCGACCAGACCGGCCGCCTCCACCGGAATGTCGAATTCGTGTGGCGCAAGGAACATTCCGCATCCGCTGGGCGGAATCACGCTGAGCGGATTGCGCAGCAGGCGTGCGTCCAGTCGTTCGCGGGATTCGGACGTCAGCGCGTACTTTCCGGCGATGGTGACGATTCCGGTCTCGATGCGCTGGGCGTGCGGCAGGTATTGCGCACGCACCCGCGAGGTGCCGCCATCCGCGCCGACCAGCACATCGCCGATCTGCGAACTGCCATCCGCGAAAAAGGCTTCGATTCGCCCGTCGGGCCGCTGTTCATAGCGGTCGAACATGCTGCCGTAGTGCACGATTCCACCGAGCTCGGCGAGCAGTAGCTGGCGCAGCGTGATCCGGCTGATCCCGAAATGCCCGCCCCCGGCCGGATCCGCCGCCGAGTCATCGGGCTCGAACCGCAGCAGCGGCTTCATCTGCTCGGTGATCACTCCGAACCCATTGCCGCCCCGCCCCGCGCAGGCCGTGAACAGCGAATACAGTTCCGGCGACAGCATCTCCGCCAGCGCCCGGCTGCCATGGGGGTCGATGTGGATGCGGAAGCCCTGCAGCCGATCGGTGCGCTGCGTCTCCCGCTCGTGCACCGATACGCTCACCCCGGCGCGGCGCAAACCATTGGCGAGCGCGAGCCCGCCGATCCCGCCGCCGGCGACGATCACATGCAGTGGTTGATTCGTAGACATCTCGATTGTCCTCTCCGAGAATCAGATTCGGCTCCAGCCGAACCCTCCTGGGCGCCGCTTGGTCGCCCGCTGCTGTTGCTGAGCCCCCGCCGCGCCCCACGACTCGATGAGCCGATCCAGCAGCCGGGTAAGAGTCACGACATCCTCGGCGGGCCATTCCGCGATCACCGCGCCGAACACCTGATCGCCGACCTCCAGGAACTTCTCCAGTTCGGCCCGCCCGGCCTCGGTCGCCTCGACCAGCACCGCCCGCCGATCCGCCGGATCCGGTGAGGTGATCACCAGCCCCGAATCCATGAGCGCCTGCACATGCCGCGTGATGGAGGAGGGCAGCGCGTCCAGCCGCTCCGCGATCTCCCCGGCCCGCAATGGCCCGGCCTCGACCGCCGCCTGCAGCACACCCACCCGCACCGGGTCGTATGCCCGCGTCGTGCCCTGCCGCATCGCCTCGGCGAACCGGGAGGTGGTGCGGGCCAGCCGCGAAACCTCGTCCTTGTTTGCTTGCATGGAACAAATATAAAACTTGATTGCGTGAAACAAAAGAGTCTGGCGGAAAACGGACGCGATACGGGGGAGGGTTGGCGAAGCGGCGCCGGAAGGCGCCGCGATGATCAGGCGCGCAGCTGCCGTCGCAGGAAGGAGGTCAGTGGCGTCGACACGGCCTGCGGATTGTCGATGAACGGCCAATGCCCGAGACCCTCGAGGAGATGAATCTCCGCGTCGGGGAAGTAGTTCCGCTGCTGCCGCGCGAAACTCGCCGGAATGTAGGGATCGCCGTCACCCCAGATCGCGCACACCGGAACACCTTTCGCGGCCACCGCGATGGCCTCCGCGCCCAGCTCGTGTTCGGGAAACGCGCCGATCGGATCCCGCGAACTGCGATAGACCTCCAGCACCGCCCGCTTGTGCCCGCGGTCCGCGAAGCTGTCGACCCGCTCGATGTAGTTGCGCGGCAACGGTTTCGGATTATCCCGATTGAGCGCGATCCGCATGGCCCGCGGATTGCTCATCGCTTGAAACAGCTCCCCGAGCCCCCGGGTCTGCCAAATCCGCGCATACCGATGCCATCGATACCCTTCCAG
Source organism: Nocardia huaxiensis (assembly GCF_013744875.1). Taxonomy (NCBI): domain Bacteria; kingdom Bacillati; phylum Actinomycetota; class Actinomycetes; order Mycobacteriales; family Nocardiaceae; genus Nocardia; species Nocardia huaxiensis. Next base: position 6,502,189 of record NZ_CP059399.1, on the reverse strand, counting down.
CACACCACAATTGATGAATGTCAGGCTTGCCGGCCGGTCGAGATTGTCCAGCGCCCACCGCAACCCCCACGGCACCCCGAAGTCGTGCAACACCAGATGCGCCCGCTCCACCCCCAGCTGATCCAGCAGCAACCCGAGAAACCGCGCATGCCCCGCAATACTGTGATCGAAAGTGCGCGGTCGCTCCGACCGCCCGAACCCCGGCATATCCATAGCGACCACCCGCGCGAACCCCGATATCTCCGGAATCAGCTCCGCCCAATCATCCATCGGCCCCGGATTCCCATGCACGAACACCACAGCTTCCCCGGCGTCCCCGGGCCCACTGTCATGCACGGCACACCGCACCCCCTCGATCCAATGATCCGCAACATGCAACGTCGACGCGATTCCAGCCATGGCAGTCTCCCCGATCGGTCCGGCTGCCGTGCATGGTAGGCAGATTCCCCGCCCTTCCGCGTCCGTCCACGGTCGGAGCGAAATCTCCGCCTACGTGCGGAGTGAAGCCTCCGCCCGGCCCATCGCCATCCAGCGTCACGCGATCGAGTAAGTGAAGGCCAACCCCACAGCGAGGGCGATGACCCCGCCGATCAGAAAGCCGAGTGGCCTCCCCGGTGCGGTCCGTAGACCGCCGGTCGCCATATCCCACACCGAGTAGACGATGCTCAACAGACCGCAGAACATGATGAGCCACATCCCATATCGCAGCAGCCGCAGCGCCTTGTCCTGCGGCGGCGGTTGCTCCGGGGTGGGAACACCGACCTGACGGTGCACGGCCAAGATAAGATCAAGTGCGCCAACCGAATTCATCAACCGACGGTACCGCGATCCCATGCGTCCCAACTCCGCCTGCGTCTGGAATCGACCTGTGCCCGAATGTCCGTGCCTATTCGTTCTCGACTGCTTCAGCCGCAGGCCAGCAGCAATTCGAAGGCGCTGTGCAACTCTGGCTCCTCGAAGATCCGAAGCTCGTCGTACGCCCCGGTGGGCTGCCAGACGATGTAGTAGGAAGCCTGAAAACTCAAATCCCCCCACGGCTCCTCCGCATGGACCCGCGCCAGCACCCGCCCGCATCGCAAGCATTCGAGCCACGGAACGACAAGCAGGCCCTCCAGTACCGGGTCCGCTATGCCGAGCCGCCCCGAATCGACCGGCTCCGAGCATTCCTCCGGCAGCAGCCGAATGGAATCCTCCTCCCCGGAATCCCTGACACACGAGACGATTTCGTCATGGTGGGCCAACCGCAACCCCCACTGCTCCGCCAGCACTTCGATCTCGGCGCGAGTCCGATCGCTGATGCCCACCCGCTCCTCGACCAACCGCCGCAGCAACAACCACAGCCCGCCCTCCTGATGCCCACTCTCCCGGCAGCCACGAAACTCTCGGCGTCCTCACCCGAGGAAAACAACCCGGCCAACCGCTCCCAGAGCTCGGCTTCGTATGCCGCATAACGGCTTTCGCTACCCACCGCCGCGACCCTACGGAACGGAATCGAAATCCACATTCGAGCCGCTGGGGCTCGGCGATCTGCCCTTCAGTGATGAACGTTGCCGCCGAAGGCGTGCCATCGTTCTGCTGCGGGCGGGGTTCCGAGTTCTGCTCTTGCGGTGGGGTTTTCGGTGTAGAACGTGAGGTAGCGGTAAAGCGTGTCCCTGGCGACGGCGAAGCGGGGGCATTCGAGCACGATCCGGCCGGGCAGCGGCGGCAGCGGATCCAGTCGCCACGGCCGCACCGGCTTGCCGCCGAGCGTCACGCCGGGCGTGGTCTCGTGATAGGTCCATCCCGCGCTGTGGGTTTCGCCGATCACTTCGATGATCGGGAATCGGTGGCAGCCCCGCCGTATCAGGCGAACGTCGTTCCAGCTGAGCGTGGTCCGGGAACTCCAGTCGTCGTGGATGATCTCGCTACTGGTCAGAATGAGTTTGCTGGGCCGGAGCCGTCCGGCCAGCGTCAGCGCGGGTTCCGCGGCGCAGATCACGCCCAACACCGCGAAGATCAACGCCAGGGGCCAGTGTGTTCCCCATGCGGCGACCGCGGTCTGGCCCGCGGCGAGCAAGCATATTGCTGCGAAGCACAGCCACATCGCCTGGCGCAGACCGAAATAGGTGGTCGAACCGGGCACGATTGTCGCCGCGACCCCATGCTCGCGACCATTGGCGACCGCGGATCGCACGTCGACACGCGGATCTGCCCACACACCGGCCAGCAGCACAACCACCATCGCGAGGCCGAACAACCCGACATAGGTCGCGGCGGCCTGCGCTGCGCTGTTGTCGCTGCGCCACAGCGCCATCGCGACGACAGCGCACAGCATCGCCAAGCCGGCAGTCGCGACCATCGCGAAGACACGCCTGCGTGCCAACTGGCGAGGTTCGGGCCACGGACCCGGATCCTCATAGTTGTCAGACGATCGCATTCCACCCACGCCCAACCCTTCCGTGTACAAGCCGTCAACCGCACCCGCAGCAACCAACGCACCGAAGCGGCCGAGCCGAAGCCGAAGTCTTGCCCGACAGGACCCGGCTGCTCCGTTCGAAATTTGACCCAGCGGTGATTGGCGTGCGTGAACCGCGCCTCTGGAATCCGAGTCGGGTTCAGTATCGGGGTCGGATCTCGAATCGGTCGTAGAGGGTGTTGAAGAAGGACTTCTGAGGGTCGCCGAACCATGGAAAGGGTTCCTCTTCGTCATCATCGGCGATGGTTGTGGCTGGCCATGCTCCGGTGGTGACTTCGGCGAGCAGGAATTCGAGCAGGTCCGTGTAGCTGTGTGCGCACAGGAAGTGGTACTCCTCGTTGTGACCGAAGTTGATGATCTGGCCCGGTGTCCCGGCGGGCCCGGGGTCGAGGTCCAGGCCGATGTAGTCGGGCCTGGTGGGGTCGGACCACAGCGGGATCCAACCGGGAGATGTCCAGAGCGGCTTGATCTTTCCTTCGGCACCCGGGTACACCGCCCCCGACTCCTGGAGTGATTCGGTGGCGCGGTCGTGTTCGATGCTGTCCCAGAACTTCCAGATTCTGCGAATTTTTCTGGTGGACAGGAAGATCAGGGTGGGGATACATGGCACGCCGTGGTCGTCGTCGCCGACGGTGGAGATTCGTTGCCCGTTGTGCACGCTCAGGACGGCTTTCACGTCCTCGGGTAGCGGGCGGCCGATCGTCCGTTCCAGCGCGAGAAGTTCCCTGGGGCGCGCGGGACCTGCCAGGTTCTCATACGCCAACGGCACGTTCGTCCGAAGCCAGCTGACATATTCGTTGAAGACTTCGAGCGCGCGCACGCAGCCAACCTAGCAAGATCGACTCGGACGGTTACGGCCAAGCGGCACTGCCGATTCGGGCCTCCGGTTCCTGCCGGCACACGGCGACCAGCCGTTGATCTTCGCGGCGGGGACGCGGCCCAGGTGCCGGTCCTCGAGCCGATAGCTACCTTTTCGAACGGCGTTGCCCGCCGCGCTCGGTCCGTCACCGCCCAGCGGTGATCGTGGCCCTGATCGTGCCCGCAGGAACCCCCGCGCTACGGTTGAGCGATCTCGCCACTGTTCAGAAAGAGCGGGAGGTGCTGCTCATCGACGCGCGCAGCTACTTCATGGCGCATCCAAGGATTCGTGAGGGAGGCGTGACATGGGAGCTTTGACGCAGGAGACAATGCGCGTCGAGCGCGTGAAGCTGACGCCTGAACAGCGCGAAGAACGTCGCCGCGAGGCGGAAAAACTGGGCATCAAGATCCGTAAGCGCAGCGCGTCCGGCAAGGACGGCAAGTAGCCGGTATCCGCCGGATGTCATGAATCCCCTGAGCGAAATTCTCCGAGACCCAACTGCACCGACTGCGTGCTGGCCGATCTCCAATGCGCGGACCCGAAAGCTTGATCGAACGAGGCTCGCGGGCTACTCGCCGAACAGCACAGAGTCCCTATCCTGTACGTGCTCGGCCGCAGTGCTCTGTGGATGAGAAGTGCTGTGGCGCAGGGCATTCTGTATGCCCAGCCCGCGAGCGCTGCACTCGGTGCTGGATACGGGTTCGGGCCGCAGAACGACTGTTCTGCGGCCCGAACCCGTGTGGAACTAGTCCAGGTAGTCGCGCACTAAGACTGCTTGAGCGCTGTGCTGGTCCGAGGCTACCGAGGTGACTCGTGAGCGTGAACACGCCCAATACCTTTGACTGAGCTTGAGACCGCCTCATCGATCAAAAACAACCTGATGAGCATGCGCTTACGACGTTTCAGCAGTCCGTATCAGCGCTGCTGCTGCGGCGGCTCGCTGGTGTTTGCCAAGTGGTGAGCTAGGTCATGTCTCCCAATAGCTTCAGCCATTCGATGGCCAGGGCCATGACGAACCCGGCGCGGTAGGTCGAGGCGAGTTTGTCGTAGCGAGTGGCGACACCGCGCCAATGCTTGACCTTGTTGAAGGCACGTTCGACGACATTACGTCCCTTGTAGGCGACCGAATCGAACCTCGGTGGCCGCCCACCGGCACGGCCCCGCCGTTTCCGATTGGCGATCGGATCAGCCCGTTCGGGAATGACAGCGCCGACACCTCTGCCACGCAACAAGGCTCGGTTGCTCGCCGAGGAATACGCCTTGTCGGCGAGCACCCGATCAGGACGGCAACGCGGCGGGCCACCGGTCAGCCGCGGCACCGCGATCGCGTCGAGTACCGCGGGCATCATCGGCGAATCACCGGCCTGGCCCGCGCTCAGCACCGCCAGACCACGACCGTTGCCGTCGGTGGCCAGATGCGCTTTCGTGGTCAGCCCGCCCCGGGACCGGCCGATCGCGTGATCGGCCGGCTCATAGCTCACCGTCCGGGCCGGTGCTCGCCTCACCGCCACGCGAGACGTTCGCACCGTGTTGATGCACTCGCATGATCGAAGAATCCACCGACACAACCCAATCCAGGTTCCCGGTCGCGTCCGCGAGCGCGGTCAACGCGACCAGCACCCGATCCCAGGTCCCGTCCCCGGCATAACGGCGATGACGCTTCCACACCGTCTGCCACGGACCGAACGCCTCCGGCAGATCCCGCCACGGCACCCCGGTCCGCAACCGGAACAACATCCCCTCCACGACCAGGCGATTATTGGAGAAGTTGCGCCCCACACGGCCATCGGATTTCGGTAACAGCAGCTCGAGAAGCTCCCACTGCTTGTCCGTCAGAACCCGATACCGATCACCGACCGCCGTCGCCACGCCCACTCGCGGATCTACCGGACCCAATCGAGAAAACCCGATTGGGAGACACGACCTAGTGGTGGTTCTGGGTCCGACCTGCAAGATCACGTTCCGCACTGTCGGTCCTGTCGCCTAGTCTCCCGCTATGAGTTTTTCAGGGGGACTCGCGTCGGTGTGCATCGTCGACGGCTGCGACCGCAAAGTGTCGGTCAAATCGCGGCAACTATGCTCGAAGCACAATGTTGCACGTTGGCGATACGGCACAGTGGATGGCGCCGGAAGAGTCTTCGGGGAGAAGTGCGCAGCCGAGGATTGCGAGAACACCCGGTCAAGTTCGGAAGGATTGTGCTGGAAGCATCGTCAGCGTCTACATCGCACGGGGGCACTTGAACGTGAACGGTCGAAATGCTGTGAGCCTGACTGCGATCGAGTGGCTCAAGCGCGCGGGTTCTGTCAGCGCCACTACGAGCTGAAAGGTCGACCACCTCGTAGCTCGACTCGGACGTGCTCGGTCGAGAATTGTGGCAAGCAGATGAAAGCGCGCGGGTTGTGCCGCCAGCATTACAGCGAGCTGCAACGCAAAGGGCTGCTGCATACAGCTCCCTCGTCTGCTGATGAGCGCGCTGCCCTGGCCACGGAGCAGTGCATAGAAGACGGCTGTGATCGTCCGGTCGAGATTCGAGGTCGCTGCGCAATCCACCACAACCGTCATAGAGCGGGGAACCGTATGTTTCGTGGGTGTCGCAGTTGCGGTGCCGATCTAACGGGACTGCAGCGCGGTGTTCGCTATTGCTCAACGGAATGTAAGCCGCACTGCAAGGGGCCGGAGTGTGACCGTCCGGTCAGTGGAAAGGGCTTGTGCTCGACACACGCGAAACAGCGCAATCGCGGCGAAGAGCTGTCACCGATCACGCGAGTGATGCGCCCACGCCTCGCGAACAGTCCGTGCGAGTGGTGCCACAATCCGGTCGGCGAAGGCAACGAAAGCCGCTTCTGTTCACTGAATTGCGCACGCATGGCGCGTAGACACGAAACGCTCGAACCGGTTGGCAGTTGCGTTAGATGCGGGACGGAGATCGACTATCTGGCACCAGCGAACGGGGTGAGTGGTCGACTGACACCGATAGACAAGCGTCTGTGTGATTCATGCCAGCGGCATAATCCGGCCTTGTATCTGTCCGCTGATGAAGTGCGCGCCCGGGACGGCGACCTGTGCTGCATCTGTGGGCTGTTCGTCCCGGTCGGAGCCCCGCGATATCACCCGTTAGAGGCGCACGTCGATCATCGGGAAGCGCTCGCGTCCGGCGGCGGTCACCACGACGAGAACCTGGGGTTGGCGCACTCTCGATGCAATATCGCAAAGCGCGACCGGCCGGCCGAGTGGCGCATGGACCCGGCTGACATTAGACCGCTTCTCGACGCCTGGCTCGCGGAACAGGCAAAACCGAAACGATCCCGCAAGTCGGTCCCGGTAGTGCCACGACCGAAGAAACCGTGCTCGGTCGAGGGATGCGATCGGATATCGGCCGCGAAAGACATGTGTGCGATGCATCGTCGTCGCGTTCTCAGACACGGAACTACCGACGCCAAAGTGTCGAACATTCATTGCAGCGTCTCTGGCTGCACTGAACCCATCCGCGGTCGCGGACTTTGCCGCATCCACCTGACGGCAGGCCAGCTCACATAAGCATGAAACAGAAGCGATACCTTGAGCTTGTGGGCTTGGGTTTGGGCTCTGGTGACCGGAGACGCTGCGGCACAAAGACTGTGGGATTGGAGGGGGCATTCTCGGTGGACTAGCGAGTTAGATTGCGTGAGACAAGTATCAGGCGCATCGCGCCTGGGACTGAACTGCCCGATATCGGGGACTGTGAGCGCTGTGTCGAGTATCGAGTACAAGAAAGGGCTGCAAAGCTGCAGCTCAGCGGCCCATTCTCGGGATGAATCTAATCCAGATAGTCGCGCACTATGCTTTGTGCTGCGAAGCACCGCTATTTCCGGCAATGGCCCTGGCTGTCGGTCAGTCAATGAATGCTGTTACGTGAATCGATAATCGCGTCGAGTTGCTGCTCCCAGTCCAAGGCGTTGTTGTTATTTCGTAGCTCGCTCGCTGCCTTCAGGATTGCGGTTCTGATATAACCCGTGAGCTCATTTCGTAGCTCCGCTATCCCGCCTTCGCCTATTTCTTTCGGCAGCTTGTTATGGCCGTGTACGATTCTACTTCGGGTGGCATATGTAGTTTTGAAGAACTTTCTAATATGTGAAGATGGCAAGTCTTGTGTGCCTAAGAATAATGCGGCATTTAGTGAAGTTTTGAAGGTGGTTTCGCCGGGTTCCCTCGTTCCGAACAAGGATTCTGCCGCGATTGCTAGATCCAAAACCGCTTCGCTGTCTGATATTCTGTTTACTGCGGTGGTCAGTCGCTCTACGGCGACATTCAATTGCTTAATCACGTGTGGTTTGCGAAGGTCGGAAATAAGGTTTGAGAGATCATCGATGGATATTGTGCTCAATTCGCAACAAGTTGTCTGATAGGCTGCCCGTACGTCGTGATACTCAGTTCCCTCTCGCATTGTCCAGCTCGCGGAGGAGGTACGCATGGATACCCATGCCTCGCCTCTGGCGCAGGCTCCGCGCTCGCATAGAGTATTAATTGATGCCACGATGACATCTGACAACTCGTCTTTGGGAGGTTTCAGTGCGCGTGCAACCTGACGTTCAAACTCCTCTGACTCCGCATCTACGTCGATTTCGAACTCGGAAGCTTGAATAATTCCGGCTTGGTGTTGTTGAAGGATATAGGTCAATCCAGTGGGAGTGTGCTCCACGGGGAGGGTCTTGAACCCTTCCCCGGAAGTGATCTCGGCATCTGTCAAGTCCCTGATGATGCAACCGGGGAGCACTTCTGTTGTACCGTGCGAATACACTTGCCGAAGTGGGGTTATGATCGTTCTCTGAACTCGCATATCCGCCAGCGCTTTGGAGATTTCATTCGAGGTAATGAGGAAATCTGGCTCGCTGAACTCTAATCCCAGTTTGGTGTTAATCAGTGGGCTTAGCAATTTATCTTGCATGAGCAAGTCAAGCCCGGACATTTCCTCAATGCCGGATAGTGAAACCGTTTCGTACGGTGCACGATACGCGATTCTTATCCTGCGTTGAAGTATCTCATCTTCGCTGACAATCTTCAGCATTTTGGAGTATGAAGGAAGAAGTCTTATTTCTTTCCAGTCGGGCCATTCTGTGTAATCGTGAATGACCTTCCAGACCGGGGGTAGTGGCTTACGACGGAGTGTTTCCCGATCCTTGCTATCGCGATACCAGGCATGGCGATCGGCGTATCGAGGTCGATAGAATTTCGGGGCCCCATACTTGTCATGCAGAAGGCTGAGTGCGTCGATTGTGAAATCTCGCATTGATGCAATGAACTCCGGCTTGATTACGGCCGGTTGAGTAGCCTCTGGCATCGTGGGTACTTTCAGGTCGAGTGGCTAGTCTGACACCCTGCACCTTGAGCAGTGCTGCAGAATATCAACGTGCAGCGAATTGAGCAAGCCTTTTGTGTTATTCGGTGAAAGAAGCGGCACAAGAGTGGCACGCGATCGGTTGTGGACGCGGTATCGCTACCCTCATCGGTGCTGGTCAACGCGCGGCCGGTGTCAATGAATGATGTGAAATCGACTACAGGTCGCCTAGATACAGCCCTCGTGCATCCCCCGCAGCGCGAGCAGCGGCAGTGGTTCGGGTGTGTCGTCGACCATGCCCCAGGTGCTCCAAACGGCGATGGCCATCAGGCCGCCCGTCGGTGCTTCCAGCGCCGAGCCAGCGTGCCAGTTCGGCTCTGTAGGCCAGTGTTTCGTACAGCGCGTAGGAGTCGAGACCTTACCGCGGTTGTCAGCCACAACACGAGGGGGCCGGCAATGCGATGGGTATGGCGGGCTCGGATGCATCTGTCGATGGAGCGTTCCCGTTTGGGGCCCGAATGGGTCGACGCGACCCTTGCCTCGCTGGATGGTGACGATTCCGGCGCATTCGTTTGCGCGCCTGGCGAACTCGACCACCGGTCGGACGATTGCGTCGTCGGTCTCGAAAATCTTTGCCGCTGCAAGCTTTCCGGAGCTGGCGTAGTTGGTTATCCGTGAGAGAAGAGCACTGTCTTCGCGTCGAGTTTTGGGTGCCTGGATGCACGCCAACTCGGGCTACGCCGTTTCTCAACCTGGTCGACCGAGTAGACGAACGCTATTTCGGCCCCTCCTGAGCGGGAACCGTGGAAGCCTCCATGTCGGAGTCCAGTAAGTCGGCGACGAAGGCGTTCGCCCACGTTCGTTCCAAGATCGGTGGCTCGGTGTTGTTTTCGCGCCATTCCGGGAACATGCGGACGCCGCAGTCGTATGTATTGACGGTCTCGCCGGACTTGCGTTCCGCACGGGGCTAGTTACCAGGATGGTAGAAGCGCGGCGAGATTGATCGAGCGACCTCTCTTCATCTCAACATCTTGATTGAGAGCGTTGTGCCCATCACTAGATACGAGAAAGGCCCCTGAAGCTGCTGCTCAGGGGCCTTTGTCGGTTTGAACTTAGTCCAAATAGTCGCGCAGGACCTGTGAGCGGCTGGGGTGGCGCAGTTTGCTCATGGTCTTGGACTCGATCTGGCGGATGCGTTCGCGGGTGACGCCGTAGACCTGGCCGATTTCGTCCAGGGTGCGGGGCTGGCCGTCGGTGAGGCCGAAGCGGAGGCGGACTACGCCGGCTTCGCGTTCGGACAGGGTCTCCAGGACCGACTGCAGTTGGTCTTGCAGGAGGGTGAAGGAGACTGCGTCGACGGCTACTACTGCTTCGGAGTCTTCGATGAAGTCGCCGAGTTGGGAGTCGCCTTCGTCGCCGATGGTCTGGTCCAGGGAGATGGGCTCACGGGCGTACTGCTGGATTTCCAGCACCTTTTCCGGCGTGATGTCCATTTCCTTGGCGAGCTCCTCGGGGGTGGGCTCGCGGCCCAGGTCCTGAAGCAACTCGCGCTGGATGCGGCCGAGCTTGTTGATGACTTCGACCATGTGCACCGGGATGCGGATGGTGCGGGCCTGGTCGGCCATGGCGCGGGTGATGGCCTGACGGATCCACCACGTCGCGTAGGTCGAGAACTTGTAGCCCTTGGTGTAGTCGAACTTCTCGACGGCGCGGATGAGGCCGAGGTTGCCTTCCTGGATGAGGTCCAGGAACGCCATGCCGCGGCCGGTGTAGCGCTTGGCGAGCGAAACCACCAGACGCAGGTTGGCTTCCAGCAGGTGGTTCTTGGCGCGGTTGCCGTCGCGCATGATCCACTGCAGGTCGCGGCGGCCCTGCACGGGCAGCTTCTCACCCTTGTCGGCGAACTCGCGCAGCTTCTCCGTGGCGTAGAGGCCGGCCTCGATGCGCTTGGCGAGCTCGACCTCCTCCTCGGCGTTGAGCAGCGCGACCTTGCCGATCTGCTTGAGGTAGGCGCGGACCGAGTCGGCGGAAGCGGTGAGCTCGGCGTCCTTGCGGGCCTGGCGCAGCGCCTCGGATTCCTCTTCGTCCCAGACGAAGTCGCCGGAAGCCTTGTCCTTCTCGGACGGCTCGTCGGCCTCTTCGGCTTCGCCTTCGGCGGCGGGAGCGGCGGCCTCGCCTTCCTCCTCGTCGTCCTCGACCTCGTCGACGATTTCCTCGTCGGCGAGGTCTTCGTCGTCGACCTCGAGGTCACCCAGGTCGTCGAGATCCAGCGACTCGTCTTCGAGGTTCTCGTCGACATCGCCCTCGGCGCCGGGCTCACCGGCGGCCTTCGGCGACGCCTTCTTGGCCGCGGCCTTGGTGGCCTTCTTGGCCGCCGTCTTCTTCGCCGGGGCCTTCTTGGCTGCGGTCTTCTTCGCCGCGGCCTTCTTGGCCGGGGCCTTCTTGGCGGCAGCCTTCTTCACCGCCGGTGCGGCAGTGGGGTCTGCAGAGTCGGCTTCGGCCGAATCGGCGGTCTCTCGGGTATTCGTGGCTACCACGTACGCCCTTTCGTGACGGTCTCGTGCGGCGTCACGCCAGAGTGGTCATCCGGCGGAGCGGTCTGTCGGGGGTAACCGGCGCGAGTGCCGGGTTGGTTTAACCGGCTCAGCACCGGGCTTGTTCCATTGTAACGATCGAACCAGTGTGCTTACGGTGCGATACCGGCAGACACGGCCAAGGCCGCTCCGACGATGCCCGCCGCGTTCTTCAGATCGGCCGGTACCACCGGGGTTCTGTTGGTGAGCAACGGAATCCATTGTTCGAAGTCACGGCTGATTCCGCCGCCCGCCACGAACACGTTCGGCCAGAACAGATTCTCCAGGGTGATCAAGACCTTGCTCACTTCCGCGGCCCACTCCGGATAGCTCAGACCGTCACGGTCCTTGATGGAGGCGGCGGCCCGGTGTTCGGCCTCCACCCCACCGACTTCGATGTGCCCGAGTTCGGTATTGGGCACCAGCGTGCCGTGGTACATCACAGCCGATCCGATGCCGGTGCCGAAGGTGAGCAGCATTACCAAACCGCTCAGATCCTTTGCCGCGCCGTAGCGGTCCTCGGCGAGCCCGGCGGCGTCGGCGTCGTTGAGCACCGTCACCTCACGCCCGCCCAGGACGGTCGCGAAGAGTTTGCGCGCATCGGTGCCGATCCAGGACTTGTCGATATTGGCGGCGCTGCGCGCGGTGCCGTCGATGACCACACTCGGCAGCGTGATACCGACCGGACCGTCCCAACCCGCCTGGGCCACAACCTTCGCCACCGCGTCCGCCACCGCGTTCGGGGTCGCCGGATGCGGGGTGGGGACCTTGATGCGTTCGTGTACCAGATCACCGGTGGCCAGATCGACCTCGGCGCCCTTGACGCCGCTGCCACCGATGTCGATACCGAACGCGTGCCCCCGAACGGACATGACGACTCCTCGTTCTGTTCTGATGCCGTTGGACCAGCCTAATGGTCGCTCCGCCGGAACTGTGCTGCGATGGACCTCGTGCCGGAATCCGATTTCACCCAGTCCGCATCCAACACGATCATGAGCCCCGAGCAGACCGAGATCGCCGAACTTCGGCGTGTAGCGGTGCATCTGGCCGAAACCGCGGCCGCCCACGTGCGTTCCCGTCGCCCCGAGGTCTTCGGTCCCGGCGGGCACGACGGGGATGCCGTGCAGTCCAAGAGCAATGCCGTGGACCCGGTGACCATAGTCGACACCGAGACCGAGCAGTTGGTCCGCAGTCTGGTGGCCGAACTGCGCCCCGGCGACGAAGTGGTCGGCGAGGAGAACGGCGGCACCCTCGACGCGGAATCCGAGACCGTGCACTGGGTGGTCGACCCCATCGACGGCACCGTGAACTTCGTCTACGGCCTGCCCTCCTACTCGGTGTCGGTGGCGGCCGTGCGCGGCGGCCGATCGGTGGCGGGCGCGGTCGCCGACGTGGCGCGCGGGGTCACCTACAGCGCGGGCCTGGGCCTCGGCGCGCACCGCACCCAGCCCGGCGCGGACCCGATTCCCTTGCGCTGCAACGAGGTCGAGTCCGTGGCCATGTCCCTGGTCGCCACCGGCTTCGCCTACGCCACGGCGCGTCGCGTCCGGCAGGGCCAGCTCATCGCCGAGGTGTTGCCGCACATTCGCGACATTCGCCGGATGGGCTCGGCCGCGCTGGATCTGTGCATGGTGGCCGAGGGCCGCGTGGACGCCTATTACGAGCACGGCCTGAACCTGTGGGACCGCGCCGCGGGTGAGCTGATCGCGGCCGAGGCGGGTGCGCGTCTGCTGCTGCCCTCGCCCCAATCCCGCAGTGCGGACGGCGAATTGGTGCTCGCTGCAGCCCCCGGCATCGCTGACGAACTGACCGGTCTGTTGGACAAACTGGGTGTCACCACCCCTATCCCAGGCAACTGACAGCCGGGTAGACACGAGCAGGCACGAAAAAGGAATCGCCGCGTCCCCAGGTGGACGCGGCGATTCGGGTTCGTGAGGGTCAGTTCAGCACTTGGCGTGGCGGGCGGCTTCGAGCAGTTTCGGGTCGATGCCCGAACCCGCGCCCTGCACCGGGTTCTTCAGCGACCGCAGCACCTCCTCGGCGTCGGTGCTCGGCCGCAGATCGCGGAACAGCGAGCCCAGCACCAGATCCACGGTGTCGTCGGTGCGCGAATCCTCGATCAGCTCCGCGCACGGCGCGACCAGTTGCAGGGCCGAGGCCCCGGGCCGCCCGTTCACGCCGAACCGGATCTGGCCCATGCATTCCAGATCGCCGTTCACGTACACCGGATCGTTACCGAACGCCTCGGGCGCGCTGGCGAAACCGAGATCGCTCAGCCCCGACGCCACATGCGCGGCCTGACCGCGCTGCCCGTTCGCGTTGTAGACGCGGACCCTGGTCTTGGCCAGCGACGCCGGTTCCACATCACGTAGCCGGGAGGAGGAGACCCGGGAGCCCAGTTGCGCGGGCTGCACCGTGGAGGTGCCCGAGGCCGGGCTGGGCGAATTGCAGGCCATCGCCGCCTGGCTGTCCTCGGTCGTCGTGAGTGCCTTGACCCACACCGCGACGCAGATCACGGCTATGACGCCCACCATGGCCGCCCACGGTTCCCAGCGTCGCCGGATGAAGCGCCGGCCCTCGGGATCGGTCGCATTACCTTGGGTGATCAGTGAAACCACGGCACTACTCTACGAAAACGTCGCGGTGACCGCGTGCAAGGTCTCAGAGTGTTGCCTCGGCGGTGACGATTGACCCTCAGTTTCGAATCGCGTGTGTTTTGATTGCGACTTTTGCCCTAGGGTCCGCTATTGTCTGGCGGCCCAGATCGTATCGCCCGGGTTGAATCGGGGGTTCGATTTCGGGAACAACAAGGGCATGTCCTGCGTTGACCGAGCGCGATCCGGTGCGGATCCAGAGCATCCGGCCCGATCGGGGACCGGTGTACGCGTGACGTACACCACGGGCGGGGCGGCGCACCCCGAACCGATTCCACCCGGAATCGGCGAGGAGTGAGCCGGTCCGGGATATACGGAGTAAGGACGAGGGGAAGACGACATGGCAACCGACTATGACGCACCGCGGCGCAGTGAATCCGACGAGGTTTCGGAGGACTCGCTCGAGGAGCTGAAGGCTCGTCGCAACGAGGCCGCGTCCGCCGTCGTGGATATCGACGAATCCGATACCGCGGAGTCGTTCGAGCTTCCCGGCGCGGATCTGTCGGAGGAGGTGCTCTCGGTTCGGGTCATCCCGAAGCAGGCCGACGAGTTCACCTGCTCCAGCTGCTTCCTGGTGCACCACCGCAGCCGACTGGCCAATGAGGCCGGTGGACAGCTGATCTGCATGGACTGCGCGGCCTAAGTTTCGACCGCACAGCCCTGAACAGGGATATTCCGTCAGTCCGCGCTCGGCACGCCGAGCGCGGTCAAGACTTCTCGGCCATCTTCAGCGCAGCCTGACCACACGAATTTCGCTAAGCGACAGCCAGGCCCAGGGCGCTGATGATCTGTTCGGGCCGACGCGTACTGACCAACCAGTACGGTGTCGGGTCGTCCGGATCGTCGAGAACGAGTAGAACCAGCGGGCCGATCCAGGCCCGATGTTGGACGAAGGCGGCGGGGTCGAGCTGACGGCCCAGCGCCGCGCTCTTCGCGCTGGCCGGCACCGCAGCCGCCCGCGACACGAAGGTGGCGGGCAGGTGGGCGCGGTCCACTCGCAATTCCGGGGTGCCGGCCGAGTCGAGGGCCACCTCCACCTTGTGCCGCGAGAACCACAGCAGCACCCACGTCGCGATCGCGAACAGCACCACATACGGCAGCCACGCCCGCACTCCCGGTGCGCCCATGTGGATTTCGGCCGCCATCAGCCCGGCGATGCCGAACCCGACGGGCCACCACCACAGCGGCACCCAGAGGCGCTCGGTGTAGATCGGCTTCGTCGTTTGCTGGGATTCCATGCTCACCTGAGAGGACTGGTCGGACACGACACCAGACTAGGCGACTGAGCGGGGGCCGATACGCGTAGGCTCGTGCTACGTGACCGGTATTCCACCTATTCGCCTGCTGCGGCTCGATCCCGGCATCCCCGTACCGACGCGTGCCCACGAGGGTGACGCGGGCGTGGACCTGTGCACCACCGAGGACGTCATCATCGAACCGGGGGAGCGGGTGCTCGTCGGCACCGGTATCGCCATCGCCCTCCCGATCGGGACGGTGGGGCTCATCCATCCGAGATCCGGGCTGGCCGCCAAACATGGTCTGTCCGTCGTCAACACCCCCGGCACGGTCGACGCCGGGTATCGCGGTGAGATCAAGGTGTGCTTGATCAATCACGATCTCCGGACTCCGGTCGAGCTCCGGCGGGGTGACCGGATCGCGCAGCTGCTGGTGCAGAAGGTGGAGCTGGTCGACTTTGTCGAGGTGGACGCGCTCGACGAAACCGAGCGCGGCGCAGGAGGATACGGATCGAGCGGCGGGCACGCGAGCCTGGCCGCGGAGTCCGGTGGGGCGGGTCGTTCGGCCGGCAAGGAGGCATGACCATGGTGTTCGGGCGCAAGAATCGCAAGGGTGACAGACCGGCGGAGTCGCAGTACGACGACGATCAGTACACCGAGGACTACGCCGAATACGACGAAGTCGATTACGACGCCGAGGATTTCGGCGACGACTACGCGGACCAGGGGCCGGGGGACCGCACCGGGCCCTACGACTACGACGACGTCGCCGACCGCCTCGAAACCGTCGCCGACCAGCGGCTGGATCTCGGCTCGGTGATCGTGCCGGTGCCGCCGGGCGGACAGCTGCAGGTCGAGATGACCCCGGACGGGACCCCGCAGGCGGTGCACCTGGCCACCCAGCACGGGCGGATCACGGTGGCTGCGTACGCGGCTCCCAAGTCGCCGGGCCAATGGCGTGCCGTCGCAGCCGATCTCGCGGAGACCCTGCGCAAGGACGGCGCGCAGGTGTCGGTGCAGAACGGTCCGTGGGGCCGGGAGCTGCACGCCGTCACCGAGGGCGCGGACCTGCGTTTCATCGGCGTCGACGGGCATCGCTGGATGGTTCGCCTGGTGGCGGCCGGTCCCTCCGGCTCGGCCGACGACAACAGTCCGCTGGTGGCCGCGGCCCGCACCATCCTCGGTGAGACCGTGGTCCGGCGCGGCGACGAACCGTTGCCCGTGCGCGAACCGCTTCCGGTGGTCCTACCCCAGGAGCTGGCCGACCAGCTCGCCGCCGCGCATCAGCAGCAGTTGCAGGCGCAGCAGCAGGCCATGGCCGCCCAGCTCGCCGCCATGCAGGGCGGACAGCCCTACCAGGGCGTCACACCCCCGGCCAATCAGGAGCCGCGCCGTGGCGCCGAAGGCTCGGCCATGCAGCAGCTCGGCCTGAACTAGCCGAATCCTGGTTGGCGACAACCGAAAGCGACAGCAACGCCCTCCGCACCAGTCGGTGTGGAGGGCGTTCTCGTCGGCCGGAAGCCCGGCTCACGGGGCGGTGAGCAGCCACTCGAGGCCGCGGCGGCCGAGAATGGCCGGGTCCGAACCCAATTCGTCGAGGGTGATGCGGTGCAGGGTGGCGTTCGGGAGGAGACCGGCCCACTGCTCGGCGACGGCCCAGGGGTGTACCGGGTCGTCGACGGCCGTGATGAGCGCGACGGGGGCTTTCACCGCGGCCAGCAGCTCGGGTTCGGGCCAGTGGTAGGCGGCGGCCTCGTCCAATGCCGCTGGGAGATCGGGCCATTGGGAGCGCCAGGAACGGGTGAGCGCTTCGGCCAGCCAGGCGGGGCTGGAGGAGCGCATCATGTCGATGACGGACTCGAGGCCGTCGGCGCGCAGGGCGGCGGCGGTGGCGGCGGCGCTCAGCGCGGCCGGGCAGCCGGTGGTGTCGTAGCCGGTCCAGGCCGGGAGGGCCGCGATCACGCCCGCGACCGAATCCGGGTGGCGGGCAGCCCAATCCACGGCCACGGCCGCGCCGAGGGAAATGCCCGCGATGAGGATCGGCCCGTGCTCGGCGGCGGCCGCGAGGGCATCCTGATAACTCCCGATGATATGCCGCGGATCCGGGTCCACCGCGTGGCAGGGCAGATCGGCTGCGGCGCAGGCGGCTTCGAAGGCGCGCCGGGCGAAGTGGGCATCGGAGCCGGTGCCGGGCAGCGCGACCGCCGTGACCGGGGTCAGCGGCGCGGTGGCATGCGGCGGAGCGGGTTCCGGGGCCGGGGCGGCGTGGTCCGGACGGGGGAGATCGGGCACCGGGGGAGCGTAACGGGCGACACGGCAAGCCCGGAAAGAGCAGGGCACGCGTGGCAGCGGGTGGCCGGGGCATCTACAGTGGCGATGTACGGCCACAGCCGGGTCGTGTGGGCAGACACCCACCAGGTTTGTGGGAAGACAACGACGTGAGACCCACGCCGTCTTGCTAGGAGAACGTGCAAGATGCCATCCGCGGGTGGGAAAGACACCCCCTCGGGTTATTTCCGGCGGCTCAGTCGCCGGCTGACCGAGGATCTGGATCGTTTGGACGCCGAGGAGCTCGCTGAGACGTCGTCGGCGTCGGGGGCTTGTCGGGCATCGGAATGTCGCCGTGGTGAAGAGGTCACCATGCTCGGCCGGCTGCGCAGTGTGGAGGCCTGTCCCAAGTCGGCGGGCGCGGAGGTCGAGGCGGAGTTCTTCGACGGCACCGATTCCATCGCGCTGGTGTGGATCGGGCGGCGTCGCATTCCGGGAATCGAGCCGGGCCGCCGTATTCTGGTCCGCGGCCGCATCGGTGAACGCGATGGCGGCAAAGTGATCTTCAACCCCTACTACGAACTGCGCGAGAATTCCTGACGTATGCCGATACCTGCCAGCAGCAACGACGAGGGCTTCGAGCCCACCTCGACCCGCGGCGATCTCGACGACAGCACCGCGGCGGCCTGGGCCGACGCCGAGTCCGAGCTCACCGGTCACTCCGGTCACGATCTGCGCACCGAGATCGAGGAGAAGTTCGAGGAAGAGGTCGAGCAGTCGCTGCTGGAGCAGTTGGGCGGCATCAGCGGCCTGATCTACTCGTCGCTGCCGGTGCTGGTATTCGTGCCGATCAATACCTGGCGCGGGCTCACCACCGCCATCTGGGCGGCCCTGGGTGTGGCGACCGGGATCCTGATCTGGCGACTCGTGCGCAAGGGCCCGATCCAGCCCGCGATTTCCGGATTCCTGGGTGTCGGCATCTGCGCGTTCATCGCGTACCGGATGGGAGAAGCCAAGGGGTTCTTCCTGTTCGGCATCTACGCGAGTCTCGTGTACGCGGGCGCGTTCGTGCTCTCGCTCATCGTGCGCTGGCCGCTGGCGGGCGTCATCTGGGGTGTGCTGAACGGTCACGGCACCGACTGGCGTTCGGATCGCCGCGCGGTGCGTCTCTACGATCTGGCGACCGCGGTGTGGGCGGTCGTGTTCACGGCCCGCTACGTGGTGCAGCATCACCTGTACAACGCCGACAGCACCGGTCTGCTAGCGGTCGCGCGCATTGCCATGGGCTGGCCGCTGACCGCGGTCGCGCTCGTGGTCACGGTGTGGGCGGTCCGCAAGGCCGGACACCTGCCGGCGCCGAAGTCCTCCGTCAAGGCGTGACAGGCCGCCTGCCGGATATTCGGGGCGGCCGGACGGGTTCGACCAGCGCCTTATCGTCCTGGACGACTGTCCCGCAACACCTTCGGGGGCATTAGGGGGCAAAAGGGGGTACCCCACCCCACCCCTGGGGTATCTATTTCGGCGGCCCGGTTCATCGCACGATCGTCTCGAGACGAAACGGCGAAAGGAATCGCGGAGTGATTACCGACGGCAAGACAGTGGCAGCGTCGCAGGACCGGGGCGAGGGGCTCGGTGCGACGGTGCAGACAACAGTCTCGCGCCGGCATCCGGCGGGGCGGGGAGCCAAGAACAACAACAGTGTGGCGACGTCGGAATCCCGGCGCGCCGCAGCCGAATTGGAGAAGCTGATCGGTCCGGCCGCCGCGGGCGACCGAGCGGCGGTGTCGGAGATCCTGAAGGTGGTGTACCCGCTGGTGCGGCGCTACTGCGCGGCGCGGATGAGCGGCGCGGCCCACCTGCACGTCACCGCCGACGATGTGGCGCAGGAGATCTGCCTGGCCACCGTGCAGGCCATCCCGCGCTACCGGGATCAGGGAAAGTCCTTCCTGGCCTTCGTTTACGGCATCTCCGCGAACAAGGTCGCCGATGCCTTCCGCCGCGCTCAGCTGCACCCGGCCTACCCGGTGGCGGAATTCCCGGACGCCCCGGTGAACGAGGCGGGCCCGGAGGAGCGTGCCCTGGCCACCGAAACCCGGGAGGCCACACGGGAACTCATGAAGGTGCTCGCGCCCACCCACCGCGAGGTGCTGGTGATGCGCATCGTGCTCGGCTGGACCGCGGCGCAGACCGCCGAGGCCATCGGGACCAGCCCCGGCGTGGTGCGGGTGATGCAGCACCGTGCGCTGAACAAGCTGCGCGCGGAGCTGAAGGCGGCTTCCTGACCGATCCGGCGCGGAGGACGGAATCGGGCGCAGGGGGTGCGCCCGCCGAAGCCTGTTATCCGCGTCGGATTCGGGTCACCGATATCCGGTGGCCTGCGAAAACGCATTCCAGGCGTTAACTGGATCACAGTGCGTGCAGGGTGCTCGGGAAGCTTGCCCGGCAAGGTTGCCCTGTCATCGCCATTATTTGAACTTCTGCGCCTCGCGTCGATCGCCGGTGCTCCCCATCAGTTGAAATACTCGCAGATTGCGTTTGCTGAAGATTCGCTTAATCTGCTTGAGATCAATTCGTTATCTGATGAGGTGAAGTACCCCGTGAGTTCCGCTCGCAAGCTTGCCGTCGCCGCCGTCGGCGCTGTCTCCGTCGCTACGGCCGTGGTGTGCGCGGGCACCGCGAATGCCGCTCCCGCAACCGGCATCCCGCAGGTGGATGCCTTCGTCTCGGCCAACCCGCAGATCGATGAATTCCTGTCCTCGATCCAGCTCCCGGCCCTGCCGGAGGTCCCGGCCGTCCCCGCGATGCCGGCCCCGGCACCTGTGGTGGACGCGCCCGTGCCGCACATCGCGCCGCAGCCGTTGATCGATCTGCTCGGCCAGACCGGCATGGGCCCCGTGCGAGCCGCGAATACCGCCGATGGCGTGATCTACGGCGCCGGAATCGGTGCGGCTGTCGGTGCTGTCGGAGGAATCGTCTTCGGCACCATCCCGCTGCTCGCTGTCGGTGCGGGAATCGGTGCGGGTGCCGGTGCGGCGGCCGGTTTCATCGGAGGTCCCCTGATCGGCTCCGCCATCGGAGCCGCGATCGGCACGGCGGCGCCCGGGGTCGGCAACGCCGCCGGTTACAGCCTGGGGGCCGGCTGGGGTCTGATCGTCGGACTTCCCGTGGGCATCGTCGCTGGTGCGCTGATCGGCGGCCTCGCCGGCACGATCGTGAGTGTTCCGGTCGTGCTCGGTGCCGCAGCGGCCGGCGCGGCCATCGGCGCGGGGATCGGCGGAGCTGTCGGCTACGCCACCGCTCCTGCGGTGTAGGACACCGGCAACGCTTTACGGAAAACATCGGCGACCGCGCGATCTTCGCGTGGCCGCCGATGCCGTATGTCAGGCCGTCAGGTCGGCGTCGATCTCGACCGGGGCGGTGAAGCCGTTGGTGCCGAATGCCTTTCGCAGGTCGTCTTCGGCTTCCACGGAGGCCACGAAGAGGAGTTCGTCCTCGCCTTCGAGGGGATCGTCGGCCTGGGGGACGATGACCCGGCCGCCGCGCAGGATGCTCACCAGCGCGGCATTGCGGGGCAGGTTGAGGACGCGAACGGCCTTGCCCGCCAAGGGGGTATCGGTGGGGAGGGTGATCTCCACCAGGTTGGCCTGACCCTGGCGCAGGGTCATGAGCCGCACCAGGTCGCCGACCGAAACCGCTTCTTCGACAAGGGAAGCCAGCAGTCGCGGGGTCGACACCGCCACGTCCACCCCCCACGAGGTGTCGAACAGCCACTCGTTGCGCGGATCGTTCACGCGTGCCACGACGCGCCGCACGCCGAACTCGGTCTTGGCGAGCAGGCTGAAGACCAGGTTCACCTTGTCGTCGCCGGTGGCGGCGATGACCACGTCATAGGTTTCCAGTTGCGCCTCTTCGAGCGTTTCCAGCTCGCAGGCGTCCGCGTGGGTCCAGACCGCGGTGGGCGCGATGGTGGGGTCGATGTGGTCGAGGCGGCGTTCGAGCAGCATGACGGTGTGGCCGCCGCGCAACAGCTCCTGGGCGATGGATCGGCCGACGGCGCCGGCGCCCGCAATGGCTACCTTCATGATCAGTCCTCGCTCGCGGGGGGATTTCCGGCCAGCGCGACGGCCTCGCCCACGCTGCCGGAGGTGGCGGCGACGTAGACGGTGTCGTCGGCCTGCAGGACCGTTTTGCCGTTGGGCAGCACGCCCTGTCCGAATCGGATGAGGAACGAGACGCGGGAGCCGGTGGCCTCCTCCAGCGAATGGACCGTGCGGCCGTACCAGTCCTCGTGCAGGACGAGTTCGGTGACGGCGACGGTGCCCGTGGGGTCGCGCCAGCTGGTGGTGCTCTGGTCGGACACCAGGGTGCGCAGGAACCGGTCGGTCGTCCACGGCACGGTGGCAATGGTCGGAATGCCCAGGCGCTCGTACACCGCGGCCCGCTTGGCGTCGTAGATGCGGGCGACGACCCGATCCACACCGAAGGTCTCACGCGCCACCCGCGCCGAGATGATATTGGAGTTGTCGCCCGAGGACACGGCCGCGAAGGCCCCTGCCCGTTCGATTCCCGCGCGCGTGAGCACATCCCGATCGAAACCGACGCCGGTGACGCACAGGCCCGGGAAATCGCGTCCGAGCCGCAGGAACGCGCTCGAATTCTGGTCGATCACCGCGACCTCGTGGCCGATGCGGACCAGGGCGCGCGCGAGTGAGGATCCCACTCGGCCACACCCCATGATCACTACGTACACCGTGCGAACCCCATTCCCGAAAACCGTGGTGTGCCGTCTGGTTGCTCTTGTCCGGGTCGCAACCGTACCGCTCGAGTTTTTCCCGAGGCACTTTCCCCCTCCGGTCCGCGCTCAAACCGGAATCGGAAAAACCTCACAGTTCCCGAGGCCCACCCTACGACTGCGAACCGACTCGCGCCGCGCCGCGGAAACGGGCGCGCCCGCGCTGCCTTATGCTCGCATGAGTGTCGAAGTTGACGACGGCCGCCAAACGCATGCTGGTGGGCCGCCCCTTCCGTAGCGATTCCCTGGGACACACGCTGCTCCCCAAGCGAATCGCACTCCCCGTGTTCGCGTCCGACGCCCTGTCGTCGGTGGCCTACGCGCCCGAGGAAATCTTTCTCGTGCTGTCGGTGGCCGGGCTGTCGGCCTACACGTACGCGCCGTGGGTGGGTGTGGCCGTCGCGCTCGTGATGATCGTCGTCGTGGCCAGTTACCGGCAGAACGTGCACGCCTACCCGTCCGGTGGCGGCGACTACGAGGTGGCGACCAAGAATCTGGGGCCCACGGCCGGATTGACGGTCGGCAGTGCGCTGCTGGTGGATTACGTGCTGACGGTGGCGGTGTCGATCTCCTCGGCGGCGTCGAACATCGGCTCGGCTGTGCCGTTCGTCGCTACGCACAAGGTGTTGTTCGCGGTTGTCGCGATCGTGATTCTCACCGCTATGAACCTGCGCGGCGTGCGGGAATCCGGCACCATGTTCGCGATTCCCACCTACGCGTTCATGATCGGCATGTTCGCCATGCTGCTGTGGGGCTTCACCCGGACCGGGATTCTCGGTGAACAGGTCCACGCGGAGTCCTATGGCTTCGAACTGAAGGCCGAGGACGACCATCTGATGGGGATCGCGTTCGTGTTCCTCATCGCTCGTGCGTTCTCGTCCGGTTGTGCGGCGCTGACCGGTGTGGAGGCCATCAGCAATGGTGTGCCCGCCTTCCGGAAACCCAAGTCCCGCAATGCCGCCACGACTCTGTTGCTGTTGGGTGTCATCGCCATCACGCTGTTCATGAGCATGATCGTGCTCGCGCAGAAGGTCGGCATCGTGTATGCGCACAACACGGCGGATCTGATCGGAGCGCCGGCGGGCTACGAGCAGAAGACCCTGGTCGCGCAGCTGGCGGGTGCGGTGTTCGACGGATTCCCGGCGGGTTTCTACTTCATCACCATCGTGACGGCGCTCATTCTCGTGCTGGCCGCCAATACCGCCTTCAACGGCTTCCCGGTGCTGGGTTCGATTCTGGCGCAGGATCGATTCCTGCCGCGCCAGTTGCACACTCGCGGTGATCGGCTGGCCTTCAGCAACGGCATCATCTTCCTGGCGGGTGCGGCCATCGCGTTCGTGGTGTTCTTCGGGGCCGAGGTGACCAAGCTCATCCAGCTCTACATCGTGGGCGTGTTCGTCTCGTTCGTGCTGAGTCAGACCGGCATGCTGCGGCATTGGACGCGACTGCTGCGCACCGAGACCGATCCGGCGCAGCGGGCGCGCATGAAGCGCTCGCGGGTGATCAACGCCATCGGCTTGACCATGACCGCGACCGTGCTGGTGATCGTGCTCGTCACCAAGTTCCTGGCGGGCGCGTGGATCGCCATCGTCACCATGGCGGCCATCTTCGTGCTCATGCGCCTGATCCGCCGGCACTACGACACCGTCTCGCGTGAGCTGGACGAAACCGAGTGGGATGGCGTGCTGCCCAGCCGAACCCACTCCATCGTGCTGGTGTCGAAACTGCATCTGCCGACCAAGCGGGCCATCGCCTACGCGCGGGCGACGCGGCCCGACACCCTGGAAGCCATCACCGTCAATGTGGACGAACCCGATACTCGCCGGCTGGTGCGCGAATGGGAGCGCAGCGATATCACGGTGCCGCTCAAGGTGATCGAATCCCCGTATCGCGAAATCACCAAGCCGGTGGTGGATTACGTGAAGCGACTACGCAAGGATTCCCCGCGTGACGTGGTCACCGTGTTCATCCCCGAATATGTGGTCGGCCACTGGTGGGAACAGTTGCTGCACAATCAGTCCGCGCTGCGCTTGAAGGGCCGCCTGCTGTTCGAGCCCGGCGTCATGGTGACCAGCGTGCCCTGGCAGCTGAGCTCCTCGGCCAAGGCCCGCCAGGCCCGCCTGGTGAATGTTCCCGGTGCGGTCCGTCGCGGCTTCGGAGACGAGAGTTGAGCACTCGAAACGACTGGTACGGCGAGGTTTTCGAGGTCCGCCTGGGCCCGCCCGGCCACGGCGGCTTCTGCGTGGCCCGCCACGACGGCCGTGTGCTGTTCGTGCGTCACGGCCTGCCCGGCGAACTCGTGCACGCCCGGATCACCGAGGATCGCGGCGGCTCGTTCTGTCGGGCCGACGCCATCGAGATTCTCGAGCCCGCTGCCGACCGCATCCCCGCCACCTGCCCGGTGTCCGGTCCCGGCGGCGCGGGCTGCTGCGATTTCTCCTATGCGACACCGGAAGCCCAGCGCGCGCTGAAGGCCACGGTGGTGGCCGACCAGCTGCGCCGCATCGCGGGCTGGGAACCCGATTTCGTGGTGGAGTCGATCCCCGCGCCCCTCGGCCTCCCGCACGGTGTGGTGGCTCATCGTGATTCGCGCCCGGCCGCCGCTGCGGAGCGTATCGACGCCGTGGATTCGAATGATGTGCGTGGGCCGGTGGGCGCGCCCGGCCGTATCGGCGGTGTGGCGACCCGTCTTTCGGGCATTCTGCTGGCCGGTGCCGCGGATCCTGATTCGGCCGCCGGTGAATCCGGTGTGGCCGACGGCGGACCGGGCCGAATCGCGGGTGCGGCCGGTCGAATCGGTGGTGTGGCCGGGCCGGTCGGCGGCAGTCCGATCCGGATCGGCGGTGTCGCGGCGCGACTGCCGCGTGCCCTCGGATCCGGTGCGGCGGACGCGGTTTCCCTCGACGCGTGGCCCGGCGGCTGGCGCAGCCGTGTGCGCCTGGTCGTCGACGCCGACGGCCGTGCGGGCGTGCACCGCTACCGCAGCACCGAGGTGATCCCGGATCTGCGCTGCCCGCAGCCGATGACCGGTGCGATGGACGGGCTCGCCGATCAGCGCTGGACGCCGGGTGCGGAACTGGTGGTGGCCGTGGACGGCGACGGCATGCGGCATCTGGTCGAAATCGCCCCGCCCGAACCGGGTTCCGGTGACAAACGCCACGGCCGGGACCGGCGCGGCAGCGCCGCCCGGCGCGGTGGTGACCGCAACAGCACCGTGGCCCGTCGCGCCGCCGCGCACAGCGCCCGCGCCGAACGCGTCGTCGACGGCACCGGCCGCGCGGTCCAGTACGTGTCGGGTCGCCGCTGGGAGCTGTCCGCCACCGGCTTCTGGCAGCCGCATTACGGTGCCGCGCAATGCTATTCGGATGTGATCGCGGGCTGGTCCGACGCGGCCCCCGGGGCCCTGACCTGGGATCTCTACAGCGGTGTGGGCGTTTTCGCGGCCCGTCTCGCGGATCAGGTGGGCAAGGCGGGTGCGGTGCACGCGGTCGAATTCGCCCGCACCGCCGTGACCGAGGCCAAGGCCAACCTGCGCGACCTGCCGTGGGTCGACTCCCGCGCCGAGCGCGTGGAACGCTGGATCGTCGAACAGCCCTCCACCGCACCGGATGTCGTGGTCCTGGACCCGCCGCGTGCCGGTGCCGGCAAGGAGGTCGTCGCCGCCCTGACCGACCGCTCGCCGCGTCGCATCATCCACATCGGTTGCGACCCGGCCGCTTTCGCCCGCGACATCAGCCTCTACCGGGCTGCCGGCTACCAGCCGGTGGGCCTGCGCGTCTTCGATGCCTTCCCGGGCACCCATCACGTCGAATGCCTGGCGGTCCTGGAACGCTGACGGCAACCCGCGATTCGGCCGCGCGCGAAACCCCGCGTTCCCAGGTCGTTCCTGTCGGCGGGCCCGCTTAGCCTGGTCGTCATGGGGAGGTTGACGATCCGCCGGCTGGCACTCGGATGCTGCGTGGCCGCAGCCCTTCTCGGCGCGACGGCCTGCTCCAGCGCCGACGGCCCGGGCGGCCGGGTATCGGAGGGCTGCGATCTGTTCGACAGCGCGGAATGCGTGGTGACCTTCGACCGGCACGTCGAAAGGCCGTACGTGACAGTCGATGGCAAGAAGGTCATGCTCGTCGCCCTGAACGACGACGAGGTCACCGTCGAAATGCACAACTCGATCGGAACGCATCGCACCCACCGAGTCCGCCTGGGCGGCGAGGATGGCTCCCTGTCCGGCTATCACATCGAGGTGCGGGAGATCACCGCCGAACACGTCGTCATCGTGGTGATTCCCCAGGACGGGTGAACCGCGCCGATCCGGTGCCGGTCGGGGTTCGGGACCGGAAACCGTTGTCCCACAGTGCTATGCGGCGTGTGCGGCCCCGCATTCGCCGTGGGCCAGGCTGCCCGGTTCGCTGGGCAGCCCGGTGCACTCCTCGGACCAGCGGGCGAGTTCCCCGGCGAACCGCGTCGACATCTGATCGAGGTAGCCGTCCGGATTGGTCGCCGCGTCGGCGGCCGCGGTGCACATCTGCCGCAGCAGCACTTCCCGATTGCCCTGTACGAAATCGGTGTAGCCCAGGCGTTCCAGGCGCGGCACGAGCGCCTTGAGCATCTTCCCGATGCAGCCGCGCACGTGCGGGTTCTGCGTCTCGGCATCCCAGATCGAGTACAGCCGCACCGCGATGGCGCGGATGGCGCTCTCGCTGGGCGGTCCGGCCATGGTCATGGTGATGAGCGCTTCCACGATGAGCAGTTTGGTCCGGGGGCTGAATCCGGGATCCCAGTTGCCCTCGACGGTGCTCGGCCAGTGCAGCGATTGACACGCATTGAGCCGAGTCGCATTGCGGCACAGAATTTCCGCGGCCACCAGCTGCGTGGTCTGCCGTTCCGAGCACAGGGCGGCGTCGATCACCAGGATGGCGGTCTCCGAGGACACCTTGCTGTCCTGCACCGTCCACAGATCCACCAGCAGGGTGACCGCCAGCCCGACCTGATCCAGCTTGGTCAGCGCGAGCAGTCCGGAGGCGACCACCTCCGGGTTCGGTCGCTGCGTGCCGTCGGAGGCCAGCAGTTGTCCCGCCCGCATGGCGGCGTCGAGCCGGAGCCGATTGTGTTCGTCCTCGCGGCTCTGCTCGAGCCGCCGGGTGGCCTGATGGTTGAGGATCAATCCGATCGCCGTGACGCACGCGGTCACGACGACTCCGCTGAAGGTCAGCGCCGGAGCCAGCAGCGACCGGTCCTCGGAGGTGAATTCCATCGGACCGAACAGCACCAGCCCGGCCGTAATGATGATTGCCACCGGTATTCCGGCCGCGGCGACCAGCAGTTTTCTATCGGTCGACAAGGCACACCGCCCCCGTTGTCTCGCGTGCGGCCTTCCCCTCGGCCGCTCTTCTGCTTGGTTATCGCGTGGCGGGCGACCGGCGTGTCAGTGCTGTCAGTTCAATTGCCAGGTGACCCGGATGGTGGCGGTGAGTTCGCTCTCGCCCAGTTCGATGGGAGCCGGGGCCGCGCCGAGGGCCTCGCTCTTGGCGGCGAAGGCGATGCGGGGCGTGGGCATCGGTGCGGCCGAGGTGTTCTCGGTGATCTCCAGGACCGTGCCGAGGGTGCGATCGGCGCGCAGCGCGTACTGCTGGGCCTTGACCAGGGCGTGGTCGAAGGCGGCGTCGCGGGCGCGGGAGAGCAGGGATTCCTCGTCGGAGACGGTGAGGGTGAGCCCGCCCAGGCGCACGTCGTCGCCACCGGCCTCCACCGCGCGGGCGATCACGGCCGCCGGACCGGTCGCGCCGGATTCGCTTGCGGGGGACGCGATTTCGCGCAGGGTGACGGTGAGTGAAGTGGAGGCCACATAGCCGATGATGCGTTCGCGATTGTCGGCCCAGGTGGTGTCGGTGCGCACCGAGAGGCCGCTGGTGGCGATATCGCGGGAGGGCACCTTGTCGCCGCGCAGGGAGGAGATGACCGCATCGGCATTGCGTCCGGCGTTCGCGTAGGCCAGAGCGACGGTGCTCGCGTGGCTTTCGATGGAGATGGTGACGCGCATGCGATCCGGGGTGGCGGCCGCGCTGCCGCTGCCGAAGGTGGTGATCGTGCCGGGCTGATTGTCGGTACTGGTCACGCTGGCTCCTCGGTCGGCGTCGGTGGAACGTTGCCGATGCTACCGATCTCCGGCCGCGCTGCCGGGCTCGCCGCGCCCGCCCACTCCGGCTCGAGCTGCCCGGCACCCGTCCGGAAGGCCGCGCTCGCCCGAACCGTTGGACGGTTCGGGCGAGCACGTTGCTGTCGGACTCGCCGATCAGTGCAGCGGGCCGAAGAACTTCTGCAGGTCGCGGGCCAGGTCGGCGGGGGCTTCCATGGCCGGGAAGTGCAGGCCGCGCTCGAATTCGGACCAGTGCGCGTCGGCCGGAGCGGGCAGCACCCGCCGGACGGTCTCATCCGCGCCGAAGATCGCGAACCCCTGGGGTGCGGTGGTCGGATTGCCCCAATCGCTGGAATGGGCCTGCTCGTAGAGGGTGTGCGCGGCCCACGCCCCGGACCCGGTGAACCAGTACAGGCTGACGGTGGTCAGCAGCTGATCGCGGTCGATGGGCAGATCCGTCCACTCTTCGAATTTCTCTGCGATCCAAGCCAATTGGAAGATGGGAGAGTCGGCCAGCCCATAGCCGACGGTCTGCGGGCGGCTGTTCTGAATGGCCAGATACCCGGACCCTTCGCGGCGGAAGGCATCCATGCGTTCGAGGATCAGCTTGTCGATCGGATCGTTGGGGTCGAGCCGCTCGGCCATCCCGGGCAGGAAGGTGGCGGTATTGGCGGCGGTGAGCGGATCGGTGACCACGTGCACCCCGATCACATGCTCGCTGTCGAGTCCGGCGACCGCGCCCGAGATGCCCGCGCCCACATCCCCGCCGTGCACGCCGTAGCGCTCGTACCCGAGCCGGTTCATCAACTCGATCCAGGCGCGGGCGGTGCGAGCCATGGTCCATCCGGTTCCGGACAGCGGCGTGGAGAAGCCGTAGCCGGGCAGTGACGGCGCGATCACATGGAAGGCCGGACCGTCGGCCGGATCCACCAGCGGGCCGATGAGATTCAGGAATTCCGCGATCGAACTCGGGTAGCCGTGGGTGATGAGCAGCGGCGTCGCGTCCGCGCGGGCCGAGCGCACGTGCAGGAAGTGGATGCGCTGCCCGTCGATCTCGGTGGTGAACTGCGGGAAGGCATTGAGCTTGGCTTCCTGTGCGCGCCAATCGAAGTCGGTGCGCCAGTAGTCGGCGAGGTCGTGCATTTCATCCAGGGGGATACCGCGTTCCCAGCCGGTGCCGCGCAGCTGGCCGGCCCAGCGGGCGCGGGTGAGACGGTCGCGCAGATGGTCGATCTCGGACTGCGGGATATCGATGCGGAAGGGCTGAATCTCGGTGCTCATCACAGGTATCCGTTCTCTCGGGGCTATCGCATCACGGGTGTTCCGGGGCTTGCAGGAAAACCATAGAAACGATTGCGGAAAGATTCGTTCCGCGATTGCCGGATAAACTCGAGAAATGTTGGAGACGTCGGGACGGCTGCTGCGGATGCTGTCGCTATTGCAGGCCCGCCGGGATTGGACGGGCGCGGAACTGGCCGAGCGACTGTCGGTCACGACCCGCACGGTCCGCAATGACATCGACCGGCTGCGGGAGCTCGGGTACCCGGTCCAGGCCCGGCCCGGTGTGGCGGGCGGCTATCGGCTCGGGGCGGGCGGCACCCTGCCGCCGCTGCTGCTCGACGATGACGAAGCCGTGGCGGTCGCC
Source organism: Nocardia huaxiensis (assembly GCF_013744875.1). Taxonomy (NCBI): domain Bacteria; kingdom Bacillati; phylum Actinomycetota; class Actinomycetes; order Mycobacteriales; family Nocardiaceae; genus Nocardia; species Nocardia huaxiensis. The sequence goes on along the minus strand of NZ_CP059399.1, from coordinate 6,472,260 downwards.
ATCGGATTGCGCAGCGCGGCAACCGGATCCGTCTCCGGGCTGGAGGAGACCTCGTTGCGGGCGCTGACCAAACTGCAACAGTTGCTGCCGTCCCGGCTGCGGCACCGCATCAGCGCCTTCCAGCACGCCATGCCGGTCCCAGCTCGAGGCCCGCGCGTCGACGCGGACGTGCTGACGGTCATCGCGTCCGCCTGCCGCGACCGGGAACGCCTGCGCTTCGACTACCGAACCCATTCCGGTGCTTCGAGCCAGCGCGCGGTCGAGCCGTACCGGGTGCTCAGTCACCGGCAGCGCTGGTATCTGATGGCCTGGGATCTCGATCGCGGCGACTGGCGCACCTTCCGCGTGGACCGCATGCACCCGCGCGCGCCCACCGGCCCGCGCTTCACCCCGCGCGAGCTGCCCCCGGATGCCGATATCGCCGCCCGCCTGGAGCGCGGAATCGGCGAGGCCCCCTGGCGTTTTCGCGCCCGGGTGATCGTGCACGCGTCCGCAGAGCATGTGCGACAGCGCATTCCGATCCCGATCGACGTGGAAGAGCTGGGCGACAACCGCTGTGCCTTCCAGCCCGGCTCCGACTACCCGCACATGCTCGCCTTATATATAGGAATGCTGGACGCCGATTTCGAGGTGCTGGATTCACCGGAGCTGCTGGAGGCGCTACGCACTCTCGTCCACCGGTATCAACGCGCCCTCGACGCCGGGTCGCAGAACTCTGAGACATAGCGGGACTCCGGCCTGAGCCCACACTTGTCGGCCTGAGTCTGCCATTTCGGCGGGTGTAGCTCGAATAGTGTCGGCGTAGGCCGGTCTGGCCGACCTCTCAGCGTCCGGTAGGCCGCAGCGGCCAGGGGCGCACCCGCTCGAGCGCCGCACCGATCTGGAACACCGTCGCATCGTCATAGGTGCGCCCGACGATCTGGACGCCGGTCGGCACACCGTGGCGTCCGATGCCGGACGGCACGTTCAGCACCGGGCAGCGGCCGGCGATATTGAACACCGGCGTCAGCGAGTAGTCCCAATAGTGTTCGAGCTCAACACCGTTCACGGTCAACCGGTGCCGCGTGAAGTCCTCGCCCGCCGGCAGAGCCGCGGCCCCGGTGGTCGGGCACAGCAGTGCGTCGTAGCGTTCCAGCAGCGCACCGAGCACGCGGTACACCTCGCCCTCGATCTCGAGCCCGGCGAGGTAGTCGCCCTGGCCGATGGTCGTATCGGCGGCGAACGCCAGCGCATACGGTGTCAGCGATTCGCGCTGCTCGGCCGCCACCCCCGCGACGTACGCCCCGAAGATCCCGCCGAAGTGGCTGAACACCGCCCGGCGAATCTCCTTGTGCCGCAATCCGACGTCGATCTCCTCGACGACCGCGCCCGCCTCGCGCAGGGCATCGGCCGCCGCCCGCGTATTGGCCGCCACATCGTCCTCGATTTCCCAGTCGCCCAGATTCGGCGCGAATCCGATCCGCAGCCCCGCGACCTCTCCGAGCTGCTCCGGAATCCGCACGGCGGGCCGCACTGAGGCCACGTCGGCGGGGTGCGGCCCCGCCATCACGTTCTCCAGCAGCGCGCAATCCGCGACCGTCCGCGCCATCGGCCCGTCATGGCAGTAGTGATCGAGATTGAACGGCGGCAGCGCGGGCACCCGCCCGTACGGGGGTTTGAACCCGACCGTCCCGGTCGCGGCGGCGGGCAACCGAATCGATCCACCGATATCGGACCCGGTGGCCAGCATGGCCGTCCCCGCCGCCAGGGCCGCGCTGCTCCCGCCGGACGATCCGCCGGGGGAGTAGTCCGGATTCCACGGATTCCGCGTGATCCCCCACTTCCGCGACTGCGTGAAGAACGCACAGCAGAATTCCGGCGTAGTGGTGCGCGCGTGCACGATCCCACCCGCCGCGATGATCCGTTCCAGCGCCGGATGCGTGACATCGGAGACATGCTCCGCGAACACCAGCGACCCTTCACTGGCGATCCGCCCCGCGATCGGCTGCTCCTCCTTGGCCGCCACCGCCAGTCCCTCCAGTGCCCGCGGCGAACCCCCTGGCCCATAAGCGATTTCAGCCGCCTTGGCCTGAGCCAGCGCCTCCTCGAAGGTCTCCTCCGCGAACGCGTTGATCTCCGGTTCCACCGCCTCCGCCCGCGCGATGACCGCCTCCATCACCTCGACCGGCGACAGCTCCCGGCTGCGGAACAACCGCAGCGCCTCGGTCGCGGGCAGGTACGCCAGATCACGGTCGGTCATGCGCACTCCTCCGCTCGGGTATCACTTGCTGACGGTGGGGCGCTGCTGGCACGCGCCCATCTCGCCGTCATTGGCGGGTGCTCGCCTCATCGTCATTCCGGCATGCTTTTGGCCGGAATCCACACTGCCATGGGGGTGGATCCCGGCCAAAAGCGCGCCGGGATGACGGAGGGTCGGGCCGGGGTGACGGAGGGGCGGGCCGGGGTGACGGAGGGGCGGGCTGGGATGACGGGGTCGGCTCATGTGCCGCCGTGTGCGGCGAGGGCCCGGACGGCGGCGTCGGCCTGGGCGTATGCGGCGGCGGCGAGGCGTTCCAGCAGGGCGAGTTTCAGTTCCGGGGCTTGGCTGGCGAGCAGGTCGAATTTCTCGGGTGGCAGCACGGCCAGCCGTGCGGTGGTTTCGGCGTAGGCGGCATTGGCGAAGTTGACGCCGACGAGCATGGGGACTTCGCCGAAGGACATGCCGGTGGTGAGGGTGACGAGGCGGTGGCGGCGGCCTTGGCGGTCTTCGAAGGTGAAGCGGACGCGGCCGTCGAGGATGAGGAACAGGCCCGCGCGGGGGCTGTCGCGGGCCACGACGAGTTCGCCGCGGGCGACCGTGCGGATCTCGAATTCCTTTGCCAGTTCCAGTTTTTCGTCCTCGGGGAGGGCGGCCAGGGCGGGGTGTTCGTCCACCCGCAGTGCGGCGGGCGCGGGCACCCCGGCGGGGCGATGCTGGTCGAGGACGAGGTTCTCGCACCACTCCGCTGCGGCGTCGCGGTCGGCGAAGACCCGTCCGCGGGGATCGTCGGGGTCCAGGCTCGACGACAGGTGCCCGAGTTTCGCGTCCGGATCCACCAGGGCCACACGGCATCCGGCGGCGGCGAGTTCGCCCTGGAGATCATTGAGCATGCGCACCGCGATGGGCGCGACATCGCCGACCTCGCGCACATCCAGGACCAGCGCCTCGAGGTCGCCGGGTGTCTCCTCGACCGCGCGCACCGTGGATTCCGCACCCGCGAACAGGAGGTCGCCGTGTAACTCGAAAATCCGTGCGCGCTCACCGAAGCGGCGCAGCAGGGCCAGTTCGTCCGCGTCGCGCCGCAGCCGGGAGGGTGCGTCCGTTACCGAGTAGGCCGCCCGGATGGCGGTGTGCGCGCCGCGTGTCACGTGCAGGAAGTGCAGGCCGAGCCGGGCCGACAGTTCCCGGCACGCCTTCACCCCGCGCACGCTGCTGCCGTGCGCGTCCAATCGCGGTGAGTAGACCGCGATTCCGATCTGCCCCGGCAGCACCGCCAGGATCCCGCCTCCCACACCGCTTTTCGCGGGCAGCCCGACGGTGGTGACCCAGTCTCCGGCGGCGTCGTACATGCCGCAGGTGGTCATGACCGACAGCACCTGCTCGACCAGCGGCCGTGCGAGCGCGCGTTCTCCGGTCACCGGATTCACGCCATTGTTGGCGAGTGTGGCCGCCATCATGGCCAGATCGCGGCAGGTGACATCGAGCGAGCACTGCCGGAAGTACCGATCGACCGCTTCATCCGGATCGATATCGATGATCCCGGCTCCGCGCAGCAGATATCCGATGGCCCGATTCCGATACCCGGTGCGCGCCTCGGAGGCGTACACGGCCTCGTTCATCCGTAGCTCGCGGCCCGCAAAACGGCTGTAACTCCGGCAAATCCGGGCAAATCGATCGGCGGCATCGCGGCCCTCGATGAGCGAGGCCGCCGTGATGGCCCCCGCATTGATCATCGGATTGCGTGGCCGCTGCGTCTTCGGATCCAGGCTGATCTCGTTGAACGGCTCCCCGGTCGGTTCCACATCGATGCGCTGCGCCACCGCCGCGGGCCCGCGATCGGCCAGCGCCAAGGCATAGGTGAACGGTTTCGAGATCGACTGAATGGTGAAGGGGTGGTCCAGATCCCCGCTCCCGTACACCCGCCCGTCCGCGGTCGCCAGGCAGATGCCGAACGAATCCGGTTGCACCGCCGCCAGTTCCGGAATGTAATCGGCCAGCTCACCGGAGGTATCGGGCAGACATTCGCGGTATACCTCGTCGACAATGCGGGCGACCACCCCGTTGCTGTCCGGCGTCGAGCCGCCGGGAGCCTGCTCGACTGCGCCCATCTGGCCACTGTATCCGGGTAGTCTGTGTTGCCTGTCACATTGGACGCTGATGTCGCAGGTGGCATTTCATTCCTGGAGTTCGCACCCACTACGGGCTCCGTAGACTGTTGCAAACATAGGAGTTATCCGGAGGGAGCAATAGCCGTGGGAGTGCTTTCCCGGGTCGACACGCCCGAGGACCTGCGCCGGCTGTCGGTGCCGGAGCTGAGTGAGCTGGCGGAGGAGATCCGCGAGTTCCTCGTGCGCAAGGTCTCCGCCACCGGTGGGCATCTCGGGCCGAATCTGGGCGTCGTGGAGCTGACCATCGCGCTGCACCGGATCTTCGACTCGCCCGCCGACCCGATCATCTTCGATACCGGGCATCAGGCGTACGTGCATAAGATCCTGACCGGCCGCAAGGACGGGTTCGACTCGCTACGCAAGCAGGGGGGCCTGTCCGGTTATCCGTGCCGCTCGGAGAGCGCGCACGACTGGGTGGAGTCCTCGCACGCGTCGGCCTCGCTGTCCTACGCGGACGGTCTGGCCAAGGCGTTCGCGCTGACCCGGCAGAAGCGGCATGTGGTCGCGGTCGTCGGCGACGGCGCGCTCACCGGCGGCATGTGCTGGGAGGCGCTGAACAATATCGCCGCCGGCCAGGACCGCTCGGTGGTGATCGTGGTCAATGACAATGGCCGCTCGTACGCCCCGACCATCGGCGGCCTGGCCGAACGGCTGGCCGGTTTGCGTATGCAGCCTGCCTACGAGCATGCGCTGGACGCTACGAAGCGGATTGTGCAGAGCATTCCGCGGGTGGGGGATTCGGCGTATTCGGTGCTGCACGCGCTCAAGACCGGGATCAAGGACGCGGTCGCGCCGCAGGAACTGTTCAGTGATCTCGGGTTGAAGTACGTGGGCCCGGTCGACGGGCACGACACGGTCGCGCTCGAAGCGGCACTGCGCCGCGCCAAGGATTTCGGTGGCCCGGTCGTGGTGCACGTGTGCACACAGAAGGGCCGCGGCTACAAACCGGCCGAGGATCACGAGGCCGATCAGATGCACGCCATCGGCCGTATCGACCCCTTGACCGGGGAATCGGTGGGGTCGAGCGCGCGCAGCTGGACATCGGTGTTCTCCGAGGAGCTCATCGCGCAGGCCGAGCAGCGCGACGATATCGTCGCCATGACGGCCGCCATGCCGGGACCGACCGGACTGTCGGCGTTCGGAAAACGCTTCCCGGAGCGCATGTTCGACGTCGGCATCGCCGAACAGCATGCCGTGACCTCCGCAGCCGGCATGGCGCTCGGTGGACTGCATCCGGTGGTCGCCATCTATTCGACCTTCCTGAACCGGGCCTTCGATCAGCTGCTCATGGATGTGGCGCTGCTCAAACTCCCGGTGACGCTGGTGCTCGACCGTGCGGGCATCACCGGTGACGACGGCGCATCGCACAACGGCATGTGGGATCTGTCGATTCTGGGCATCGTCCCCGGCATCCGGGTCGCCGCGCCGCGCGATGCCGCCACGCTGCGCGAGGAGCTGGGGGAGGCGCTGCACATCAGTGACGGTCCCACCGCCATCCGCTTCCCGAAAGGCACTGTCACCGAAGAGATCTCGGCGGTCGAGCGGTTCGACGGCGTGGATGTGCTGCACATGCCCGACGCCGAGGGCACATCGGCGCAGACCGTGCACGGCGACGTATTGCTGGTCGCCGTGGGCGCTTTCGCCGATCTGGCCCTCAAGGTCGCGGATCTGCTGGAGGCCGAAGGGGTTTCGGTCACCGTGATCGATCCGCGCTGGGTGCTGCCGGTCTCCGACACCGTGGTGAAGCTGGCCGAGAACTACCGGCTGGTCGTGACCCTGGAGGACAGCGGTCTGCACGGCGGCATCGGCTCCACGGTCTCCGCGCGCCTGCGCGCCGCCGGAGTCGATGTGCCGACCCGTGATTTCGGTGTGCCGCAACGATTCCTGGATCACGCCTCGCGGGCGGTCATTCATCAGGAGCTCGGCCTCACCCCCGGTGAGGTGGCGCAGCGCATCCACGGCTGGCTGGGTGATTCCGCGGGTGCGGAGGCCGCCGCGCAGGAGCTCGCCGAAGCCACCGAGTAGCCGTCACCGTCGTCCCGGCCTGCCGAAAGCGCGCCGGGATGACGAAGCCCTGTTCGCCCTCGGGCATCTCGCGTACTTTCTAGAACCAGTTACAGTTTCTGGTTCAGGAGTCCGCATGTCCTTCGTGCTCGTCGAGAAGCCACGCCCCCAGATCGCCCTGGTCACCCTCAATCGCCCGGAGCGCATGAATGCCATGGCCTTCGACGTCATGGTCCCGCTGCGCGAAACCCTGGAAGCGGTGGCCGCCGACAACGAGGTCCGCGTGGTCGTCCTCACCGGCGCGGGCCACGGCTTCTGCTCCGGTGCGGACCTGCAGCACGCGGGCCGCGTCCCCGGTGTCGAGGGCCTCACCAAAACCAGCGTGGCCCGCCGCTCCATGGAGCTGCTCAACAACGTCATGCTCACGCTTCGCCGCATGCACCAGCCGGTCATCTCCGCCATCAATGGCGCGGCCATCGGCGGCGGCTTCTGCCTGGCCGTCGGCACCGACATTCGAATCGCCTCGGAGGACGCCTATTTCCGCGCCGCCGGCATCAACAACGGCCTCACCTCGGCGGAACTCGGCATCAGCTACCTGCTGCCCCGCGCCATCGGCGCCACCCGCGCCTACGAGATCATGCTCACCGGCCGCGACGTCGACGCCACCGAAGCCGAACGCATCGGCCTGGTCACCCGCGTGGTCCCCGCCGACAAACTCCTCGAATCCTGTTACGACACAGCCGAACAGATCATCCGCTGGAGCCGCGTGGGCACCGAGCTGACCAAACGCATGCTCTGGAGCGGCCTCGAGGCGGGCAGCTTCGAATCCCACATGCAACACGAGGGCACCGCCCAGCTCTACGTCCGCCTCACCACGGAGAATTTCGACGAGGCCATCCGCGCCCGAAAAGACCGCCGCCCACCGGTTTTCGAAGACTGAGCGAGTGCGCTCGGCTCACCGACGCCGGTGACCGGCGGCCCCGGTGCCGAAGCTGCTCACGCCGATTCGGTCTTCCGGGTGGCGCGGGCGCGGGCGCGATCGTGTGCGGACCGGAGCAGTTCGCGCACCGCTTCCGCGGTGCGGGCACCGGGATTCACCACCGCCAGCCATCCGGCGCTCCGATAGACGGGATGGGCGATCACCGTATCGACGGCGCTCGGATCTCCCGTGGCCTGCTCGCGCGGGCTGTGCCCGGTCCACCGGATGAAGGCGTCGCGTCCGGCGTGGATATTCACGCGGAACGCCCCCGGCCGGTTCAGCCTCGACGCGTCGTCGTCGGGGTAGTCCTTGGTCACGATGGTCGCGAAGGGCTGCGTTGCCGGAATCTCGCCGTCAGGGGCGTAGTAGAAGAAGGCGTCACCCCAGGCGATCTCGGGTGTCCCGTCGCCGGGCCGGGGTTGCACAGCCAGCACTCCGTCGAGGCCCTTGATGAACTCGATGATCTCGTCCACGGTCATGGTTCCAGCGTGACATTGAAGTGCTTGTGTAGGCTTCGACCCGATGACACCAGGTCGGAGCGCCGAAAGTCGCAACTCGCCGGGTTTGCGGACCGCGCAGGTGGCGGAGCGTGCCGGGTACTCGGTGCAGCAGATCCGCACATTGGAAGCCGCCGGCGTGCTGCCGGCCGCGACCCGCACGGCCGCGGGCTACCGCGTCTACGGCGACGCCCATGTCCGCTCGGCGCGGGCGTACCGTGCACTGGCGGTGGCCGTCGGCCCGGTAGCGGCCAAGACCATCATGCGCGCGGTGCACGCCGAGCCCGTCTCGACCCTGCTCACCCTGCTGGATGCGGCGCACGCCGACCTCGACCGTGAGCGCCGCGATCTCGCGCTGGCGCAGTCAGCGGTCACGTCCATCGTCGGTGAACCCCTCGAGGACGTCCGCTCCTCGGACGCCATGAGCATCTCGGAACTGGCCGCCGCCCTCGGTATCCGCGCTTCGACGCTCCGGCATTGGGAGGCAATGGGATTGGTCAACCCGCACCGCACCTCCACCCGCGCGCCCCGCAGCTACGCCCCCGGCGATGTCCGGGATGCCCGCCTCGTGCACCAGCTGCGCCTCGCCGGCTACCGCATCGAGCCGCTGCGGAGCCTCATGCCCCAACTGCGTGGCGCCCGCGCCTGGAACGATGTCCTGAACGGCCTGGATGTCCGGGCCGCGACCATCGAAACCCGCTCCCGCGCACTGCTCACGGCCGCTGCCGAAATCAACGCTCTGCTCGGGTGATCGCGCGAAAGCCATACCCGCGAAGGGCCATTCGTGGGATGGTCGAAACGCGGGCACGCCGAGCGGAGGTTTCGATGAATGCGGCGAAGCGGCGAGAGCTGGTGTCGGGCAAGGTGGTTGCGATCACGGGCGCGGCCCGGGGGATCGGGTTCGCCACCGCGCGGGCGGCCCGGCAGGCGGGCGCGCAGGTGGTGATCGGTGATATCGACACTGTCGCAGCGGAAAAGGCCGGGATCGATCTGGACGTGCCGGCGCTGCCGCTGAACGTCACCGAGCGCGGTTCCTTCGACGCCTTTCTCGACGGTGTCGAATCCGCCTGCGGTCCCATAGATGTGCTGATCAACAATGCGGGCATCATGCCGCTGGGCCCGGTCGACGAGGTCGGCGACGCGGAGGCCGTTCGCTGCGTCGACGTGAACCTGCACGGCGTCATGCTCGGCACGAAACTCGCGCTGCGCCGGATGCTTCCGCGCGGTCGCGGCCAGATCATCAATATCGCCTCGATCGCGGGCGTCACCCCGGCTCCCGGGCTGGCGCTCTACAACGCGAGCAAGGCCGGCGTGGTGGCGTTCACCGAGGCCACCCGAATGGAGGTGCGCGACCGCGGTATTCAGGTGGGGGCGGTGCTGCCGTCCTTCACCAGCACCGAATTGACCTCCGGTACAACCACTCCCAAGGGTCAGCGCAGCCTGGACCCGAGTGAGGTGGCTTCCGGCGTGCTCGACATGATCGCGCGCCCCCGCCCGCAGCTCACCGTGCCCCGCGCCCTCGCGGTGGCCGTCCGCCTGGGGGCCTTTTATCCCGAGCGGCTCAAGCGCGCCATCTACCACCGCGTCGGCGTCGACTCGATCTTCCTCGAGGTCGACCGCACGGCCCGCGCCGCGTATGACGCCCGCATCCACGGCGATCGGTAGAGACTGATCAGGAATCGAGAAGCGCTGATCGCTGGGACGTAACTAGCGTCTGTCGTATCGAGGTCCGACCGGTGGAGTGCCGGAAAGGAACGGCTCGCATACGCAGGAGGACGCTATGAACTGGGATGCTCGGGTGAGGCAGTGGCACCGCTGGCTGGCCATGGTTTTCATCGTCGGCCTGGTGGTGACGATCGTGGGTACGGCCGTGCAGGGGCCGGCGTGGCTGGCCTACGTTTTCCTGCCGCCGCTGGCATTGCTGTTGTTTTCCGGGCTCTTCGTGATGTGGCGGTCGCGGGGCACGGCGGTGACCGGAGTCCGGCGGGTGCATCGCTGGTCCGGAATCGCCCTGACCGTGCTCATCCTCGCGACCTTCGTCGCCCTGGCCCTGCCGGATCCGCTGGTGTGGGTGTCGTACCTGCCGTTGATCCCGCTGGCCATTCTGCTGGGCACCGGGATCCGCATGCTCGTGCTCTACTACCGGCGGCGGACCAGCGGCCGGGTGGCCGCCGCCGCATGATGCCTCAGGCCGGGTGGCCCGCGGTGGGGTAGAGGGCCGCGGCCAGCCGGGGGACGGCCAGTTCGCGTTGCCATTGCCGCGCACCGCCATTGACGAGGAATTCCTCGATCATGGCCGGGGCGTCGCCATTGGTGACCGTGCGCGGCAGCCCGTCCCAGCACATGCGGCGCAGCAGGTCGGGGGTGAGCAGGTTCTCGACCGGGATGGCGACCTCGGTGGACAGGTCGGTCATGGCCGCGCGGGCCTTCTGCAGGCGGGCGGCGGCGGCCGGGTCACGGCGCTCCCAGCGGTTCACCGGCGGCGGGCCGTCGAAGGGCTGCGTCAGCGGCGGCAGTTCGCTGTCGGGCAGGGCGCGGGCGCGTTCCACCGCACCCAGCCATTCGCGGGAGTAGCGGCGCTGGCGCGGCCCGCCGAACACCGGCAGCGCGCGCAGTTGCGCGACGGTCTTGGGTTCGCTGGTGGCGGCCGCGACGATGGCCGAATCCGGGAGGATGCGGGCGGGCGCGACATCGCGCAGCCGGGCCAGCCGGTCGCGGGTCTGCCACAGTTCGCGCACGATGGCCAGCTGCCGGGTGCGCCGCAGCGTGTGGATGCCGGAGGTGCGCCGCCACCGATCGGCCTTCGGCCCGGCCGGTTCGGTGATCCGGACGTGCTCGAATTCCTGTGCCGCCCATGCGGTTTTGCCCTGCTCCTCGAGTTCGGCGGCGACGGCGTCGCGCAGTTCGAGCAACAGTTCCACATCGAGGGCGGCATAGTTCAGCCAGTCGTCGGGCAGCGGCCTGGTGGACCAGTCGGCCGCGCCGTGGCCCTTGCGCAGTTCGCGTCCGAGCAGTCGCTCCACCATGGCGGCCAGTCCGACCCGCTCGTATCCGGCCAGCCGGCCGCCCAGTTCGGTATCGAACAGCCGTGCCGGGTACAGCCCGAGTTCGGCCAGTCCGGGCAGATCCTGATCGGCGGAGTGCAGCACCCACTCCAGCGAGTTGATGGTCTCCGCGAGCGGAGCCAGCGCGCCGTCCACCGGAATCGGATCGATGAGGAAGCTGCCCGCGCCCGCGCGCCGCAATTGGATCAGGTAGGCGCGATTGGAGTAGCGGAAGCCCGAGGCGCGTTCGGCGTCGACGGCCAGGGGGCCGGTGCCGGCGGCGAGTTTGCGTGCGGCGTCCTCGACTTCGGCAGCAGTGTCCAATACCGGCGGGACACCCTCTACTGGCGCGAGCAACGGTACCGCGGCAGTGGCTTCGGGTTCTTCTGGTACGGACATGGTCTTGAACTTTACGGGTAGTGCGGCGGCGTGCCCGCGTCCCGTGCGGAATCGCTGGTCCGGGCTGCTGCGGCGCGCTGTTCGGAATCGTACGTTCCCGCCGTCGATTTCGTTGCGGTACAGATGTTCTCGATGACGGCGCCTAGTCCTCGCCTTGGTCGCCGCGCCGCACATCCAGCCGGGTCACCCCGGCGGGCGGCAATCCGGCCGCGTACGCGAGCACTTCGGCGAACGCCTCCACATGCGGGCGCATGTTCGTGTCGCCGACCGTCCAGGAGGCGCGCAGTTCGAGTTGGTGTGCGCGCGGCGGCCCGGCGATATCGCCGTAGCGCACCGAACTGGTGGAGGTGACCGTGCCGCCGAGCGCGGTGAATCCGGTGCGCGATTCGAGCGCGTCCACCAGCCAGCTCCACGCCACCTCCGGCAGCAGCGGGTCGGCGGCGAGCGCGGAGTCGATGTCGGCCTGGATGTAGGCGACCAACCGGAACACGCCGTGCCAGGCTTCCTGCCCGTTCGGGTCGTGCAACAGGATGAGGCGTCCGAACGCGTCACCGTCGGAGTCGACGGGCACCACATTGGTGTCGGGGCGCGTGACTTCGGCCCCCAACGCGTACGAGTAGGGGGCGAGGCGCTGCGGCGGGCGGATAGGTGCGAGCTCGATTCGAGGATGCACGGTTGCGGTACTCATCGCATCGACCGCGGCGCGGAACCTTGCGGGTTCTTCTGGCTCCGGGGTCGGTGCGGCGCCGTCGCGGAAGTCGAGCGGTGTCACGGAAGGCAACGGTAGACCGCCGGGCGGCGGTGTAGTGAGAGGCGCGCCGCCGGGGGCCTTTACGATGGCTCGTGATGAGCACTCACACCCGCCGCCAGCTGACCGATGCCCCACTCCTCGCCGCCGCCACCGGTGGCGTGCCGCATCGACGGCCGGTGTGGTTCATGCGCCAGGCCGGCCGTTCCCTGCCCGAGTACCGCGAGGTGCGCAAGGGAGTCGGCATGCTGGAGTCCTGTTTCGATCCGGAGCTGGTGTGCGAGATCACCATGCAGCCGATCCGCCGCCACGATGTGGACGCGGCAATCCTGTTCTCCGACATCGTGGTTCCGCTCAAGGCCGCGGGCATCGACCTCGACATCGTCGCGGGAGTCGGTCCCGTCGTTGCCGATCCGGTCCGCACCGCCGACGACGTGCGCGCCCTGCCGCGTCTGCGCGCGGAGGAAGTGGGTGCCGTCACAGCCGGTATCGGCCTGCTGCTGAAGGAACTCGGCAACGTCCCGCTCATCGGTTTCGCCGGCGCCCCCTTCACCCTGGCCTCGTACCTGGTCGAGGGCGGCCCCAGCAAGAACCACGAACGCACCAAGGCGATGATGCTCGCCGACCCGGACACCTGGCATCAGCTGCTCGGCGTCCTCACCGACATCACCATCGAATTCCTGCGCGCCCAGATCGACGCGGGCGTGGACGCCTTGCAACTCTTCGACTCCTGGGCCGGCGCGCTGACCCTGGCCCAGTACCGCGAATTCGTCTTCCCTCACTCTCAGCGCGTCTTCGCCGAAGTGGCCTCCGCCGGCATCCCCCGCATCCACTTCGGCGTCGGCACCGGAGAACTGCTGGGCGCCATGGGCGAAGCGGGCGCCGACGTCGTGGGCGTCGACTGGCGCATCCCCCTCAACGATGCCATCCGCCGAGTGGGCCCCGGAAAAGCCTTGCAGGGCAACCTCGATCCCGCGGTCCTCTTCGCCGGCCCCAAGGCCATCGACTCCGAGGTCCGCCGCATCGCCCACGAAGCCGACGAAGCAATCACCTTGGGCGCCAAGGGCCACATCTTCAACCTCGGCCACGGCGTCCTCCCCAACACCGACCCGACCGTCATCACCGAAACCGTCGCCCTCATCCACAGCCTCCCGACGCCGCTGTAACCGAATCCCGGGCGCACCCGCCACCTTTCGGTAGCGTCGCCCGCATGGGACATCGCGCGAATTTCGTGCTGATCGACGAGAGCGGCCCCCGGCTGTTCTACTCGCACTGGGCGGCCAATACGGTCTACTCCGTGGTGGTCGCCGGGCCCGCCGCCGCGACCCGTTTCGCGATGGTCCAGCGTCCCTGCGACATTCGCACCGAGTGGCTCGACGACGTGTGGTGCGAGGGCGGCGCGGTCATCGACCACACCACCCGCACGCTGACCTATTTCGGCGACGGCCTGGCCTTCGAACTGCCGACGAAACAGGTATTCGCCGACCTGCTGCCCAGCATGTGGCCCGGGTGGACGGTGCGCTGGGCGTACGACGGCATAGGCGATCTGGCGGCGGCGGCAGGCTTCGAACGAGACATGGTCCGCAAGCCGGACGACGACGAACGGGCACTCCCTGCCCAGCTCACCGCGGACCTGGACGACGCGCACCTGCTCACGGTCCGAACCACGCACGTCCTCACTGTCTTTCCGCTGCCCTATTTCCTGCACACCGCCTGGCAGGGCCCCGCGCTGCTCGACCACCTCCCGCCCGGCGGGACACCACGCCTGGCTCTGACCGGACTCCCGTGCAGTGGTCTGCACGTGGATATTCCGGCGCGCACGGCAGGAGTCTGGTTGCGCGACAACAGCAGCGGGCTCGTACCCGCCCTGCCCACACTGTGGCCGGACTGGCGCGTGGAATTCTGGGAGGACCGCTACGGCAATCACCTCGCCCGGTGCGGCGGAGCGGTCACCATCCCGCCGCAACCGCCCCGCACCGCTGTCCTGGACGACCTGATCGCCCACCTCCAACGCCGCCTCGGCGACAACCCCGTCCCCCGCATGCTCGACCTCATGCACACCCACGCCGACGAATCCCGGGGCGGCAGCATCCAGATCAACCCCTGGGTCACCGAACACCACCCGGAAGACCCGACCGCAGCCGAGTGGGCAGCGGTTCTCCACGCCGCCGTCGACCTGAGAACCCAGCTCGACGCCCACCGATGACCCCGCCACACCGATGCCCCGCGCCGGAGCCCTGCGGTGAGGGAGCTGTGGTGGCGGGTATTCGTCGGGTTCGCCGCCACCACAGCTCCCTCGGCGGGTGAGGCGGGCGTGGGTCACATGGGGGGCGGGAGTAGGTTGCGGGGTAGGGCGGCTCGACGGCGAGGTGCGGGTCGCGGTGCTGGGCTCGGGTGTGGGGGAGCGCGGGCGCGGTGCTCGGACGGTGACTGAGGAGTTGTCGATGCGGGTCGCGGTGGTCGGTGGCGGGATCAGTGGGCTGGTTGCCGCGTATCGGGTGCGGAAGGCGTTGGGGGACAGCGCCGAAGTGGTGGTGCTCGAGCGGCGGGGGCGAGTCGGGGGGATTCTGCGGACCGTGGAGATCGCGGGGGATCCGGTGGATTTGGGGGCCGAGGCGTTCGTGGGTCGGCGGCCGGAGATTCCGGAGTTGATGGGGGAGTTGGGGATTGCGGATCAACTGGTGTTTCCGGCGGGGAAGCGGCCACTGGTGTGGTCGGAGGGGAGGGGGCATGGGCTGCCCGAGCGGACGCTGATGGGGATTCCGGCCGCGGCGGAGTCGGTGGCCGGGCTCGTCGATGCGCAGACGCTGGCGAAGATCGCCGGGGAGGCGGATCGGCCGCTGCGGTGGGAGGCCGGGCAGGACATATCGGTGGGGGCGCTCGTCTCGGATCGGTTCGGGGAGCAGGTGGTTCGGCGCAGTGTGGATCCCCTGCTGGGGGGTGTGTATGCGGGACTGGCGGATTCGATCGGGGTGCGGGCGGCGCTGCCCACACTGGCGGCCGCACTCGACGCCGGGGCGGCGAGCCTGACTCAGGCTGTCGCGCAAGCCCTTCCGCCCGCCTCCAGCACGCCCGTATTCGGCGGAATCCGGGACGGCTACGGTGTCCTGCTCGACGCCCTGCGCCGGGCCGCCGACGTGAAGATCGAAACCCACACCCCGGCAACACGACTCACGCGCACCGCCCGAGGGTGGCAGTTGGACCCGGCGGGCGACTTCGACGCCGTGATCCTGGCAACCCCGGCCCCGGTCACCGCGGAACTGCTGCGCGATGTGGCTCCGCAGGCCGCGGACCTCGCCGGCGGCATCGAATTGGCCTCCTCGGTCGTGGTCGCGCTGGCCCTCCCCCCGGAGACCGCACTACCCGACAACTCCGGCATCCTGGTGGCCACCGGAGAACCCTTGCGCGCCAAGGCTTTCACCCTGTCCAGCCGCAAATGGCCTCACCTGGCAGCCCGCGATGTCGCCCTGGCCCGCGCCTCCTTCGGCCGCTTCGGCGACAGCGCCCCGCTCTCGTGGACGGACGCGGAACTCATCGACGCGGCCGTGGCGGACCTGACCACCGTCACCGGCGTGGAAATCCGCCCCCTGCAGGCGGTCGTGCAACGCTGGCCCGGCGGCCTCCCGCAATACGCCCCCGGCCACACCGCCCGCATCGCCGAACTCCATTCCGCCCTGGCCGATCTCGACGGCCTGGCCGTAGCCGGCGCCTACCTGAACGGCGTCGGCGTCCCGGCCTGCGCCGCCTCCGGCACCGCCGCGGCGGCGCGCATCACCGGCCAGGCGGCCTGATCTGCCGCGAACTGTCCTGCCCGAACAGGGTTTCCAGCTCCCGCCGCAATATCGGATCGGTCATCCCCGGCCGATGATCCTGGAGGCCCCCGTGACCGCCGGAATCCCTACGTGAGATCGCTCGGGTCGGTGTTCGCGCCGCACAGCACGACGGCGACGCGTTCGCCCGGCCGGCTGCGGTAGGCGCCGAAATGCAGTGCGGCATAGGCGGCTGCGGCGGCGTGCTCGACGGCGAGGCGCCGATCGTCCCACAGGTATTGGCGGGCGGCGCTGATCTCCTCGTCACTGACGAGCACCGACTGCACGTCGGCTGCGGCCGCCGCGGTCAGCGCCATGGGCGTCACGCGGCGCGCCCCGAGCGCGTCGGCCGCGATGGAGTCCACCGGGACGTCGACCGGATGTCCTTGCGTCAGTGCGGCATTGAAGGCGCGGCAGTGCTCGGGCTCCACGGCCACGACCCGGATCCCGTGGTGGGCGGCCGCGATCGCCACCCCGGTGAACAGCCCGCCCCCGCCGACCGACACCATGATGGTGTCGAGTCCGCCTGCGCGGGCGAGCATTTCGTCGACAATGGTGCCCGCCCCGGCCGCGATGTAGGCGTCGTCGTAGGCGTGTGAGCGCAGCGCTCCGGTGGCCGCGGCATAGCGTTCGCAGTCGGCGGCGGCCTCGGCGTAGGAGGTCCCCGCGGACATGACCTGTGCGCCCAGCCGGCGCAGTCGCGCGACCTTCACCGGCGGCGCGGTTTCCGGCAGGAAGACCGTGGCGGCCGTATCGATCCGTCGCGCGGCCCAGGCGCAGGCCACGCCGGCGTTGCCGCCCGAGGCGATGGTGATCCCGGAGCGGGGCAGCAGCCCTTGATCCCGGTGTGCGAGTGTGAAGTTCACCGCACCGCGCGCCTTGAAACTCCCGGTGTGCTGGAAATGTTCGAGGGCGAGCCAGGTCTGGGTGCCGACGCCGACGCCCGGGATGGAACGGTGGCAGGCGGGGGTGAGCGTGACGTGCCGCACGTATCCGGATATTCGTTCGGCCGCGGCCCGCACATCGGCGTAGGTGGGTTGCAACAGGCGTCCTCACTGTGTCGGAATCGGCCACTGCCGGTGGGCGGACCGGGTTTTCGCGTCGGCGCCGGGTGTCGCCCGGCCCGCGCACGCAGATAGTTACACTGTAACTTACGATGGTCGCATGCCCAGGAAGTCGAAGGAACTCGACGAGGCGACACCGGAGGCCATTGCCGAGGCGGGCCTGGCGATCATCGGCCGCCGCGGTCCGTCCGAGCTGAGTTTCCGTGCCATCGCGGCCTTTCTGCAGGTCTCGCACACCACCGTGGTGCGCCGCGGCGGCGGCGACCTGCACGGTCTGCTGGACCTGCTCGTCGACCACCTGGCGCTCGGCCTGCCCGATATCGCCCCCGGCGCCCTGCCGTGGGCGCAGGCCACCGAACAGCGTTTCACCGGCCTGTACACGCTGCTGGCCGCCCATCCCGGCCTGGTGCTGCTGCGCGGCCCGCGGCCCTGGCTCGGCCCGCGCCTGCTGACCAGGCTCTTCGAACCCCAAGTGGCCGACAATGTTTCGCTGGGCCTGACGATCGACCAGGCCCTGTACGCCTACCGTGAGATGTATCTCTACACCCTCGGCAATGCCGCCATGGTGGACTACCAGGACCCGAAAGCCACTCGCCTGCGGGTGCGTTCGTCGCTGGCCGCCTACGACCCGGAGGAACATCCGCTGCTGGCGCATCATCTGGACAAGATCGCCGGCCTGGTCACCAGCGGCGCGGAGATCTTCACCGATGGCCTGCGTCGCTTTCTCGCCTCCTGGGAGTCCACCGCTCGCGCACAGTGATTCGCATCGCATCGTGCCCCTCCCGTGTGAACGTGTCCGCCCGGTTGCGCGATAACCCCGCAAACACGTTCACGGCGCCCGCGGTCGCCACGAGAGGGGAGCGGAATGAGCCTGCGGCAGGACTACCCGACACGGCGAGACCCGCAGCAGCGACCCACGGGCCGCCGGGCGCTGCTGACGAGCCGGAAACTGTGGAAGACAGCGGCTCTGGCCTTCCCGGTGCTGTTCGTCGCCGAATGGCTGGTGCTGCTCTACGGCGCGGTCCTGCTGGAGAAGGTCGGCGTGGTGATGTCAGGCACGACGACCATGGGCGCGGTCTTCCTCGTCGGTGTCCTGATCGCCCTGCTCGGCGTGCTGCACAAACGCTGGGGCGCGACGGCGCGGGCGGTGGCGCTGGCCGCCGGTATCAGCGCGATCCTGATCGCCGCGCAGATCACCGAGCTCTGAGCGTCCGCGCCGAAAAGGGTCCGCCGCCGGGGGTATTTACCCGCAATGGCACGATGGTGGCATGGCGCGACTCGATTACCAGGCCCTGAACTCGACCATCCGCTACCTCATGTTCTCGGTGTTCCAGGTGGAACCCGGTGTGCTGGGTGAGGACCGCGAGGCCGTGATCAAGGAGACCCGCGAGTTCTTCGAGTCCCTCGAGGAGCGCGGCATCGTGGTGCGCGGTATCTACGACGTGGCCGGCATGCGCGCCGACGCCGATTTCATGATCTGGTGGCACGCGGAGAAGATCGAGGACCTGCAGGCCGCCTACGCGGATTTCCGCCGCGTCACCGAGCTCGGCCAGGCCAGCAACCCGGTGTGGTCGAACGCGGCGCTGCATCGTCCGGCGGAGTTCAACAAGTCCCACATTCCGGCCTTCCTGGCCGGTGAGGAGCCGGGCAACTACATCTGCGTCTACCCCTTCGTCCGCTCCTACGAGTGGTACCTGCTCCCCGATGAGGAGCGTCGCAAGATGCTGGCCGATCACGGCAAGGCCGCCCGCGGCTACCCGGACGTGCGCGCCAATACGGTGTCCTCCTTCGCGCTGGGCGACTACGAGTGGATCCTCGCCTTCGAGGCTCCGGAACTGCACCGCATTGTCGATCTCATGCGTGACCTGCGCGCCACCGAGGCGAGACTGCATGTGCGCGAGGAGATTCCGTTCTTCACCGGCCCGCGCGTGGAGGTCGAGAAGCTGGTGGCGTCGCTGCCGTAGGCGGGTGTGCGAGGGGTAGCCGGAAGGGTGCCCACCTAATTCGGGGCATGCACGAAAACGTGCATGCCCCTTAATGTTTCTGCGTCTCAGCTGTTTGCGCTGTCCGAGGGGTGCGGTCGCAGGGAGATCGAGCAGTCCTCGGCGTGCCGCTCTGCGGCACGCCGCAGGTGTTTTCGGGGTGGCTACTTAGCGGCAAATGGGCCCGCGTCGGGGCGTCCGGGTGTCATGCCCCCAGTTTTGGGGTGAAACTCTTTTGTTTCAAAATATGGAGGCTGGGACCTCGCCGCGCTAGTGTGCGCTGGTACGGGCATAGACTGCCCGAGCGATCGAGGATCGCGCATGTGTATTCAGCGGGGAATCAGTGACGCTCACCTACAACCTTCAAACCGAACCGACCACTACGTATTCACGGTTTGCGTGGCGCGGCGTCCTCTTGATCTCGAGCCTGGCAACCTTCGCGCTGTCCGTCTCGGCGGCTCGTTTTCAGCTCGCCGGCGACGAGCTCTACTACCTCGCGTGCGGCCGGCGACCGGCGATCGAATACGCCGACAACGGCCCACTCGTCCCCATGATCGCCCGGCTGAGCGACCTCATCGCACCCGGATCGGCGCTGGCCCTGCGCATCCCCGGCCTGCTCATGCTGATCGCGGTGGCGGTGCTCGCGGCCGCGGTGGCCTTCGAGCTCGGCGCGCGCCCGCGCCACCAAATGCTCGCCTCGGCAGCAGTTGTCGCGTCACCCCTGGTCCTCGGCTTCACCGTCCTGACCACCGTCTCCTTCGACCTGGCCCTACAGGCGCTCATCACCTGGCTGCTGGTCCGCTGGGTCCGCCTCCACCAGGACCGCCTGCTCCTGGCCATGGGCCTGGCCGCTGCGGTCGCCATCCAGGCCAAGTGGCTCGTGCCGCTCCTGGCAGTCGGCCTCGGCCTGGGTGTGCTCACGGCCGGTCCCCGCGAGGTCATGCGCCGCCCCGCCCTATGGCTGGGCCTGTTCTTCTTCGCTGCGGCGGCGACGCCCGGCCTCCTGTGGCAAGCCTCCCGAGACTGGCCGAAACTCGCCACCACCGACGCCATCGCCCAGGAAACCGCCCAGAGCGGCGGCCAGTGGGCAACCCTGGCCACCATCGCGATCCTCACCGGATTCCTCGGCGGCGGCCTGGCCCTGCTGAGCCTGTACGGCCTGACCCGTCAACCACACCTGCGCCCCTACCGCTTCCTCCTGATCGCAGCCGTGGCCATGGTGTTCCTGGTGATCGCCGGCCACGGCCGCGCCTACTACGTCGCCGGCATCATCCCTGCCCTCTTCGGAGTCGGCGCGGCGACCCTCTCGACCCTCCTTGACACGGCCACCCCACGCGTGCCACTGCGCCGATCATTCGTCGCCCTCACCGCCCTGTCCGCAGTCCTGACCGTCTTCTTCGCCCTGCTGCCCTACCCCCGAAGCTGGATCACCACCCCCACCTCCGGCCCCTGGGAACCGTTGCGCCACTACGGCAACGACTACTGGTCCGACCTGGCCGACGCGGTGAACACCGTAGCCCTCAGCCTCCCACCCGCAGCCCGCGCCAACACCGCGGTAGTCGCCGCGGCCTACAACCAAGCCGCAGCCCTCGACCACTACCGCCCTGCGACAGCAATCCCCCCGATCTACAGCCCCCACCGCGGCTTCGCCGAATTCGGCCCACCCCCGGACGCGGCGACAACCATCCTCTACGTCGGCTACGACGCCGGCCGTGAACAACGCGCCTTCCTGTCCGCCTTCGCCGACGCCACCCCGGCCCTGCACCTGAACAACGCTCTCGGCATCGGTGGCCAGAACCGCTACGTGACCATCTGGATCTGCCGAAACCCCGTGGCCCCCATGTCCGCAGCCTGGCCCGACCTGACCTACGTCCCCACCCCGCCGACCGCATGAACAGGACTTCTACTCCGGTAACTGTGCGGCCAGCAGCGCCCTCGCAACCTCATTGACCGCTGCCAGGGCCTGCCCGGAGCTACCTGGATGCCGGTAGTAGTCGATCTGGATCAGGTCCGCACCCCGCCGGATCACGGCCGCACCGTACGCCACACCACCCTCACCCTCGTCGGTGTAGGCGGTACATGCTTCGTCGCCGAGACCAGTGGAGTCCCTGAACTGTCCGGCGATCGAAGCGCTTTCGCACCCGAAATCGATTGCGTCCGCGGCCAAGTCGGCTCCCGAGTTCCAGCCGATCTGTCCGTAGCGCAGCAGACGGACCTGAAGAAGTCCGTATTCGTCGGTGCCGGCGGTGGAATTCTCACGGTAGGCACACCGGGCATCCGATCCCGAGGAATAGGTCGCGCTGGTGTCACGTTGGGCAGCGGGCACGAACCGCTCGAACAGCCCGACCCCTACGGTGATGCACAGATCGGCGGGCGCGGGCGCAGCAGGGTGTCTGTCGTCGTACCAATCCAGCAGCTTCGGGAGCATGGCCGATGCCGCGACGACGAGCACCACGAGGGCTGCGGCGGGAAGGCACCCCACACGACGTCGAAGTACGAGCGATTGCATGATTACCTCCGTGCACGATCTTGCGGAGATCAGCTCACAACCCCCGCACCATGATCACAGAAATATCGAATACGCTTGTCCGCCGGGGCCTTCGGACCGCTCGCTGCTCGGGTCCGAGAGCCTGTGACAGCAGTGGGGGAGGAATTCTGATGCGACTGTTGATGGATCGCGCCGTGGGTATCGACCCGTCCAGTCGGGGGTCGGTGTGGGCGATCCGGCCCAGCGCTCGGCGCGGACGCCACGGGACATCCGGCGAGGCGAATATGCCCGGGCTGGTTCCCGGGAGTGGGCGGATCGTCTACGTCGAACGAGATATGCGGCCGCGGTTCTTCGACGAGTACGCGGAAATGCGCAAGAACGGCGGGCGGGCTTTCGTGCTGTGGGCCGACTGCCAGCGGCAGCAGGTTTTCGCCAGGGTGGTGACGAAGAGCGCCGTGAAGCGCGGTCCGGCCACGTTCGAAGTGCTCGGGGCCGCTGGTGAACCGCTCGGGGTGGTCGTGCGTGAGCCGGGCCCGCACGGGTGGCGGATGCGGACCCGGTGGACCGTGACGCCGACCGGCCGGGCGGCCCTGACCGGGTACAAGGGCCGCCTCGGCTGGTGGCTGTTCTGGTGGCTGATATCCCCGGTGCAGCTGGTGATCCTCGTGCTGGCGATCATCGGCGCCGATGGCGATATCGGGCGCACACCGCGTCGGATCATGCTGTGGGACAGCGCATCCGGCGAACTCGCCCTGGACTTCGAGGACGAGATGCTGCGGGTGCTCGACTACAGCGCGGACCCGCGGCTGGTGGCCGCGCTGTTCGCACTGCTGCGCAGCTATCCCTGCTGGCTGGGTGAGCAGCCGTGGGACAAGCAGGACAGGTAGTCAGGCGGTGGGGGAGTCCGGCATCAGACGCAGGGAGATGGAGTTGATGCAGTAGCGCTTGTCGGTGGGGGTGTTGTAGCCCTCGCCTTCGAAGACGTGGCCGAGGTGGCTGTGGCAGTTGGCGCAGAGGACTTCCACGCGGTGCATGCCGAGGGAGTCGTCGGCTTTGAGGATGACGGCGTCGGACTTGGCCGGGTCGAAGAAGGAGGGCCAGCCGCAGTGGGAGTGGAATTTCTCGGAGCTGCGGAACAATTCGGCTCCGCAGGCCCGGCACGAGTAGACGCCTTCGGTTTCGGTGTCGGTGTACTCGCCGACGAAGGGGCGTTCGGTGCCTGCTTCACGCAGGACCCGGTACTCCTCGGGGGAGAGTTTGGCCCGCCATTCCTGCGGCGTGAGCTGGATACGCGGGGCCGGTAGCGAGGTGTCGGAGTCGGAACTCATGCCTCCACGCTAATGCGTGGGAGCGGTTTCCGGCTCGAACGGAGTGCTGTCGGAAGTGTGACCTCGGCCGTTGCGCGTCGGAGCGGCTGCGGCGACAGCCGTTTCCGGATGCATCCAGGCCGGGTCGAGGGTCTTGCCGGTCTCCAGCCGTCCCTCCCGCTTGGCCGCCAGGTAGCGGTCGGCGAGCACGCAGAAGATGACGATGAGCAGCAGCCCCCAGCCGAAGGTGGTGCGCAGGTATTCCAGGGTGCGCCCGGCGCTCTGCCAGCGATCCGACAGCCACTTGTCGTAGGACATGAATCCGAAGATGGCCACCCAGGCAGGCCAGTTGCGCAGCAGCGAGTTTCGCAGCACGACGGTCATGAGCAGCGGGAACAGGTACATGGAGTAGTACATCTGGCCCAGCGAGCCGAGCAGCAGCGTCGCGGTGATGAGGATGCCGGACGTGGTGCAGATGAAGAACACCTCGTCGTCGCGGTAGTACCGGTACAGCAGCCACAGCGAGATGAGCACCAGCACGCCGATGACGATGCGCATGGTCCAGGTCAGCCAGTCGGCGACACCGTAGTAGCCGGCGTTGCCGACGATCGCGCTGTTGAAGTAGTCCCGCGACTCCGACAGATACGGCAGCGTGTGCGTCCAGAACTGCTTGTAGTCCACGATGAGCGGCCACGCGGCGAGGTTGAGCGCCACCGGAATTCCGAGCGCGGTCACCAGCACCTGCCACTGTCCGCGCCCGCGCAGCACCAGCGGAATCACCAGCAGTGGCGCCAGCAGCGGCCCCTTGACCGCGATGGTGAGCCCGATTGCCACACCCGCCCATAGCCATTGGCGCTTGAGCATGAGATGGAAGAACACCACCATCAACAGGAACAGGCACCCGTTGATATTGGTGAACACCAGCGTGTTCGTCACCGTCTCGGAGGCGAACATGGCCAGCAGCAGGGCCGGCGCGGCCACCGAGGAGAGCCCGAAGTTGAACAGCCGCAACAACAAATACCCGGCGAGGATGATCGCGGCGGCGTTCAGCAGAATGAAGCACCACCGCGACTTCTCTGGATCGAGGATCGCCAGCGGAGAGATCAGCAGCGTCCCGCTGGGCGGGTACAGGTAGTGCGGATCGGTCGAGTCGAAGTTCGCGTTGTAGATGGGCTGCCGGTTGAGAAAGTGCAGCGACGCGTTGTACACCGGCCGGAAGTCATCGGTGATGTACCCGTTGACCGCCTTGATGATGACCCGGTTCAGCACGGTCAGGACCGCGAACGGCCACAGTGCGAAGTTCAGGACCTCGGCGGTGGTCCGAGCGGTGCGGGGCTCGAGCTGGCGAAGGAACACCTGGGCACGGTACACCGAAAGCCACCGTCAAGTATGCGGCGACCCACGGTGTTCGAGCGTGCTGCACGGAATTTCACGCGGGGCACGCCGTGCCGTCTGCGGGCAGCGTCGCTCCCTTCAGATATTCGTCGACCGCCTGCTGGGCGCAGCCGGAGTGCGCGTAGGTGGGGTGACCCCAGCCCTGCCAGACCACGGTGGCGGTGCGCGCGCCGACGGTGCCGAGCACGCCGGTGACGGTCGGGCGGGCATCGGGGCCGCTCACGGGGTCGGCATTGCCGCCGAGCACGAGGACGGGCTTGTCGAATTTTCCGGTGAGCGAGGGCACGGCGGCGGCGGCCGGCCAGGCCGAGCAGACCATCAGATCGATGGCGCCGACCTTGCCGAAGACCGGGTACTGCGTGGCCCAGGTGGTGGCGAGTTCCTTGGCGCGCACGGGCGTGGCGGGTTGCAGGTTGTCGCTGCACTCGTTGACGAACGCCCCGTCATTGGCGATGGCGGCGGCCTCGCGCAGCACGTACGGCCCGATGGGTCCGCGGTCGCCCCGGCCCAGCGCCGACAGCGCATCGGCGAACTGGGTGATCTGCGCATTGTCCATGCGCGGGTCGCTGAGGAAGCCGCTGAGCGTGGTCACCAGCGCCGCTGCCGACAGCTCCCCGAGCGCGCCGCTGCCCGCCTTGTTCACCAGGTCGATGACGGCCGTGCGCGGATCCCCGCCGAGCGAACAGCCCAGTCCCGCACAGCGTTGCGCGAACGCGGTCAGTGCCGCCTCGGATCCGCGCACCTGCTGTTCGGCGCGTCCCACGGCGTCGAGTCCGACGGGCTGCGGCGAATCCAGCACCAGCCGCGCGAGGTGATCGCCGTACTTGCGCACATAGCTGAGCGCGACCGCCGCGCCACTGCCCGTGCCCAGCAGCGAGATGTGCTCGACCTGCCACTGCCGGCGCAGCTGTTCGATGTCGTCGGCGGCGTGCGCATTGTCGAAGGTGTTCTGCGCGGGCGTGAGGAAGTCCAGGCAGGCGATGGTGGCGTCCTGGCTGAGCCCGGCCACCGCGTCCACGGGATCGGTTGTGCCGCGCGTGAATTGGGCCTGATTGGCGAGGTCGGCGCGGATCTGCGTGGTCATGCAGTTGACGGCCTGCGAGCTGCCGATGCCGCGCCGGTCGACGGCCACGATGGGCCGGGCGGCCAGGGTGGCGGTGCCGCCCGGCCCGGCCGCGAGTCCGGCGAGGGTGGCGGTGGAGGCGCGGTCGGTTCCCGACGTCAGCACCAGCGGCGCGACGTCGAGGGGTGTCTTGTCGGTGCGCGCCCGCAGCGCCGCGGTGCGGAAGTTGCCCGCCACGGTTCCGGTCGCGTCGACCTGTGTGGTGTATTCGGCGCATTCGAGCACCAACCCTGCGGGCGGTGCGCCCAGCGACAGCAGGTTGAACGTCGGTGCGGTGCAATCCCGCCACGTGAGATCGGTTTTCGGTGTCTCGGGTTCGGGAACTGTCGCCTCGCCCGGTGTCGTCGACGGTGCGACCACCCCGCCCTGATGCGGGCGTTCCACCGCGACGGCGGGACGATCGGAGGGCCCGGCACCACAGCCGGTGGTCACCAGGATCGAAAATGTCGACGCCAGCAGAGCGGCCCGAGTCCAGCGCATGCGCTACAG
The DNA here is from genome assembly GCF_013744875.1 of Nocardia huaxiensis. Taxonomy (NCBI): domain Bacteria; kingdom Bacillati; phylum Actinomycetota; class Actinomycetes; order Mycobacteriales; family Nocardiaceae; genus Nocardia; species Nocardia huaxiensis. The sequence goes on along the minus strand of NZ_CP059399.1, from coordinate 6,446,525 downwards.
CCTGCCAGGTTCGGTGACCGCTTTCACTCAGTGGGTGTGGGTGCGCTCCCATCGGGTGAGAATGGTGCCGTCGTCGTCGAAGAGCAGATGCCGGCAGCTCATAGGTGTGGGCACGGTGTTGGGGGACACCGAGATTCGGCCTTCGGAGCCCGCGACCAGCAGTGGAGACACGGTCAGGCAGAGTTCGTCGACGGCTTCGGCGGCAATGAGATCACCGAACAGGGACGGCCCGCCCTCGCACAGCACGCGGCGCATCCTGCGTTCGGCGAGCACGCCGGACAGGGCGGCCGGGGTGACCGAGGTTTCGCCCGCCTCCACGACTTCCGCGCCCGCGTCGGCGAGGGCTCGCTTGCGGTCGGCGGGTGCGTCGGCGGTGGTGATGACGAGTGGATGGGCTCCGGTGTCGGTGAACAACCGGCTCGTCGGATCCAGCGCGGCGCTGCCGCTGACGACCGCGATCCGGGGTGCGGCCCCATCGGGATCGCCGCCGAACCCGTGGTGGTACAGCCGTGTCCGCAGCTGCGAATCCGTATGCGCCGCCCCGTAATTCTCCGCGCGGACGGTGCCCGCGCCGACCACGACCACATCGGCCAGATCCCGCAGTATTCGGAATACGGTCTTGTCGGCGGGTGTGCCCAGTCCGCCGGATCGTCCGTCCACGGTCACCGCCCCGTCGATGCTGGTGACGAAGTTGACCCGGATCCACGGCCGCACCGGAGCGACCGGGTAGGCGTACATGCGCACCAGGTCGTCGTGGCTGAGGGCTGTGAGGTGGGTCGCATTCGGCATACGCTGCATGAGAAGTCATCACACCACGTCAGTAGGCTGCAGCGGTGCAACAACGCCTCGTCGATCGCCACCCGGAAGTTCCGGCAGACCAGCTCGTGGCCCAGATGGTTCCTCCGCCCACCTTCGACGAGGTGAGCTTCGCGTCCTATATCCCGGACCCGAAGGAGCCCTCGCAGGCCGCGGCGGTGAAGAAGGCCGAAGAGTTCGCGAACTCGGTCACCAAGCTGCGCAAGGCCGCGGACAAGAAGTCGCTGTTCGGCAAGAAGAAGCCGGTGAGCGGCATCGGGCTGTATCTGGACGGTGGCTTCGGTGTGGGCAAGACCCACCTGCTGGCCTCGATCTTCCACAGCGTGCCCTCGCCCAAGACGTTCGGCACCTTCGGCGAGGTCACCAATCTGGTTGGCGCGCTGGGCTTCAACAATGCGGTGGAGCGGCTGTCGGGCAATTCGATCCTGTGCATCGACGAGTTCGAGCTCGATGATCCGGGCGACACCATGCTGGTCTCGCGCCTGCTGACCGAGCTGACCCAGCGCGGGGTGTCCATCGTGGCGACCTCGAACACGCTGCCGGGCCAGTTGGGTGAGGGCCGTTTCGCCGCGCAGGACTTCCTGCGTGAGATCAAGAAGCTGGGTTCGCTGTTCGAGCCGATCCGCGTGGACGGCCCCGACTACCGGCACCGTGACCTGCCGCCCGCGCCCGAGCCGACCGCCGATGACGTGCTGGTCGAAAAGGCCGCCGCCACACCGGGTTCCACCCTCGACGATTTCGATCAGCTGCTCGAGCACCTGAGCACCCTGCACCCGTCGCGTTTCGGCGCGCTGATCCACGATGTGTCGGCGGTCTACATCCGCGGCGTGCATCCGGTCCCGAATCAGGCTGTGGCGCTTCGCGTTGTGGTGCTGGCCGACCGTCTCTACGACGCGGGTATCCCGGTGACGGTCTCCGGCGCGAAGCTGGACGAGATCTTCACCCAGGAGATGTTGGACGGCGGTTACCGCAAGAAGTACTTGCGAGCCATCTCCCGGCTACTCGCCCTGTCCCGGTTCGAAGCGCCCGCTACCGCGTCCTGACGGGCCGATCCCGCGCACTGGTCGCCCGTCCGGTAGCTTGCCTGGAGATTTGCTGACTCGAGGGGTCCGGCCACGAACCGGACCCTTCGATACGAGACGAGGTGAGTAGTGATCCGTACCCGCGCCTTCCGAGCCGCGGTCGTGCTGACCGTCGGCATGTCCGCCACCTTCGGCACCGCCGCCCTGGCCTTCGCCGCCGACCCGCCGGCGGCCACCAGCAGCGTCGTCGTGAACACCGGCAACCGCTCACTCGGCCTGCAGGGCGTGCTGAACGCCCGCGACGCTGGCGGCTACCGCACCACCGACGGCCGCACCGTCCGCACCGGCCTGGTCTTCCGCACCGGCGACCTGAGCAAGGCCACCGATTCCGACCTGGCCGAGCTGACCGCCCTGCACGTGCGCTCGGTCCACGACCTGCGCACCACCTACGAGCAGCAGCTCATGGGCGTCGACAAGGTCCCCGCCGGCGCCACCGAATTCCACGACGACGTGATCGGCCAGGCCCCGCCCCAGGTCCTCGCCTCCACCCTGTCCGCGGGCACCGACCTCTACCGCGCCTTCATCACCGCCCCCGGCGCGAACGAGGCTTTCGCCAACGTCCTGCGCGACATCGCCCACAACGCCGGCGGCGTCCTCTTCCATTGCACCGCGGGCAAAGACCGCACCGGCTGGACCGCCGCGGTCCTGCTCACCATCCTCGGCGTGGACCGCGACACGGTCACCTACGACTACCTGCTGTCGAACTACTACCGCAACGCCGCGGACGGCGACATGCTCAACGGCGTCACCAAGTCCGCCCTGGACTCCGCCTTCGACCAGGCCACCCAGTCCTACGGCAGCTTCGACAACTACGTCCGCGACGGCCTGCGGCTCACCGCCGACGACATCACCGCCCTGAAGACCAAACTCCTGGCCTGACAGGCATTTCACGCAAGAACTCGAAGGGTTCAGCCGGGTCGGCTTCCGGCTGAACCCTTTTCACTGTGCCGTGTCCGCGATCCCGGCGAGAATGCGGCGCAAGCCGTACGAGAACTGTTCGGCCGGACTCGGATCGGCGGCCTCGGTCATCCGTGAAACCCGGGGATACGCACCGCTTTCGATGATTTTGCGCATGTAGGGGGCGACGTCGGCGCGCCACTCGTCCTCGGTCCGGCCGGTGCGCCGCTGGGTCTCCTTCTCGGCGAGCTCGCGCATGACCGCCCCGCGCACGTAGTCCCTGATCAGCCCGACGGCCGAGCCCGCCGCGGCAATATCGGAGGTCAGCGGCGCGGCCGCGGTGAGCGCATGTTCCAGGCCGCGCAGCCAATTGGGTCCGAGGGATGGCCGGGTGGCCAGCAGCGGTGCGAGCCAGGTATGCCGCAGCCAGAGCGCACGCTCGTGGTGGGCGTACGCCTCGAGGTCGGCGCACCAGTCTCCCGTGAGCGGCGGCTGATCCTCCTGCACCGCGTCGGCCATGAGGTCGAGCAGGTCGTCGCGGCTGTCCACGTAGCGGTAGAGCGAGGTGGTGCCCGTCGACAGTTCAGTCGCGACGCGGCGCATCGACACGGCCTCGAGCCCCTCGGCGTCGGCGAGGGCGATGGATGTCGCCACAATCCGCTCGACGCTCAGGGCCTGCCTTTTCGGCAGGTACGGCTCACGCTCCCAGACAATCGGCATGGACGGGAGTCTACCCAGTGGGTACAGTGTTCCCATGATCGGGAACGCTGTACCCACTGAAGTTCTGATCGCCGGCGGCGGTTCCGTCGGGCTGATGCTCGCGGTGCTGTTGCGCCATCACGGGGTCGAGCCCCTGGTCGTCGAGGAGCGGCCGGGGTTGTCGCCCCACCCCAGGGCCAATGGCATCGGGCTGCGGACGGTCGAGATCCTGCGTGAGGTCGGCCTGGAGGATGCGGTCAACGAGGCGGCGGTCGACCTGCGGGCCGGGAAGATCCGTGGGCGCACGCTTGCCGAGGCCGACTACACCGAAGGCGTCGCGTGGAAGGCGGCGAGTACGACCGATATCACCTACACACCGGCCCGCATCCGCGGCACCTGCGCGCAGAATCGGTTCGACCGGGTGCTGATCACCCGGGCTGGGGACGTGGAATTCGGTGTGGCGCTGGAGAACTTCGAGCAGGACCCGGACGGCGTCACCGCGACCCTGTCCGACGGCCGGGTCGTGCGGGCGCGTTACCTGGTGGCGGCCGACGGGGTGCGCAGCCGGGTCCGGGACATCCTCGGCATCGGCCTCACCGGCCCCGGTGCGATGGGCCGCGAGACGACGAGCATCCTCTTCGACGCCGACCTGCGTCCGCGAAAGCCGTTCGCCATGTGCAATATCGAGCATCCGGACGCGACCGGCCTGCTGGTCACCGTCGACGGCGAGAGTGAGTGGGTCTTCCTCACCGCCGGTGACGCGGACCCGACCCCGGAACTCCTCCGCACCGCCCTCGGCGACCCGTCGATCGACGTGAAAATCCGCAGCGTGCAACGGTTCCGGGGACGCGGCCAGGTGGCCGACCGCCTCTCCGAAGGTCGCGTCTTCCTGATAGGCGATGCGGCACATGTCATTCCGCCACTCGGCGCGTTCGGCCTGAACACCGGCATCGCCGACGCCCACAACCTGGCGTGGAAACTCGCGCACGTACTGCGCGGCGCGGCCGGCCCCGAACTGCTGGACACCTATCACACCGAGCGCCACCCGGTCGCCATGATGACGATGGAACAGGCGCGCCTGCGCTTCGAGAACCCGTCGCTGCACTGGGGCGAGGACATGGCGCAGGCCCGCCGGGCGGCCGGGGCGATCAACGCACCCGTGGTGCACATGGGCTACCGGTACGGCGGCGCGCAGCTCCCCTCCACCGAGGACGTCACCCTCGACCTGGATGGGTCGCCAGGGTCCCGCCTCCCGCACATGTGGGTCGCCGACGGCGTATCCACGCTGGATCTCGTCGGATCACAGTGGTGCATCCTCACCGCCGATCCCGTTGTGCGGGCCGAGTTTCCGGTGCACGTCGTGAACGGCTGGCCGTACGGCACGGTGCTGGTGCGTCCCGACGGGTTCGTGAGCAGTACATACGACGGCTAGCAGTGCCCCGGGCTCGCGGTGGTGCGGTCCGCCGGGGTCGGGCGGGTGGTTCGGCGATACCGCTGCGGCGATTCGATAGCCGGGGGAGTCTGATCATATGAATGCCGAGGTGGCGCGCGGGCGTGCCGCGCATCGGGCCGGACTGTGGGCCGATGCGTACGACCTGCTGCATCGCTGCGATGGCCGGGAGGATCTCGGCCCGGACGATCTGGAAATCCTGGCCGAGGCGGCGCATTTCACCGGCAGGCTGGAGGAGAGCGTCGAGGTGCGCACGCGCGTCTACCGCGCGCACCAGGCCCGCGGTGCGGCGTCCGCGGCGGCCATGACCGCGTACCGCAACTGCCTGGTGCTGTTGCTGCGCGGATCGGTGGCCGAGGCGAACGGCTGGCTGACTCGGGCGCGCCACCTGCTCGAGCCGGAGCCCGAAGGTGCTGTGCACGGCTACGTCAGCACCGCCGAGGCGGAAATGTGTTATTTCGCAGGCGATCCCGTGCGTTCACTGGCCGCGGCCAAGCGTGCCGTGGAGCTGGGCCGGCGCTGTGCGGAGGGGGATCTGCTGAATATCGGGCGGCATCAGGTGGGGCGGGCGCTGGTGGCGCTCGACGAGATCGCCTCGGGCATGGACGAATTGGATGAGGCGATGCTGGCCGCGATCGGCGGGGAGCTGGAAGCCTATGCGGGAGTGTGGATCTACTGCAGTTCCATTTATGTCTGCGACGATCTCGGGGATGTGGACCGGGCCAGCCAGTGGACGGCGGCCTTTCAGCGCTGGGTGAGCGGGCGACGGCAGGCGGGGGTGTGGTCCGGGTCGTGCCGGGCGCATCGCTCCCGGATTCTGCGGCGGCAGGGCGACTGGGCCGATGCCGAGCGGGAGGCGCGGCGGGCCTGCGTCGAGGGCTGTGAGACGGTGGCGTGGGATACCGCCAATGCGTGGTATCAGATCGGCGAGATCCGGCGGCTGGTCGGTGATCTGTCGGCGGCGGAGGACGCGTACGCCCGTGCCGTCGGCTACGGCTGGGACGCGCAGCCCGGCTTCTCGTTATTGCGTGCGGCACAGGGTGATTACCGGTCCGCCGGGGCCGGGTTGCGGCGCGCGCTCGCCGAGAATCCGGCCAATCGCGCGGAGCGGGTGCGATTGCTGCCCGCGCTGGTGGAGATCGCGATCGGCGGCGGCGACCTCGAGGGCGCGCGAACCGCGGTCGGGGAACTGTCGCTGCTGGCGCAGGGGCGGGAACGGGCGATTCGCGCCTCGGCCGCCCAGTGCGCGGGCGCGCTGCACCTCGCCGAGAACGATGTGCCCGCCGCGCTGCCACCGCTGCGGGAGGCCGGTCGCCTCTGGGCCGAGCTCGATTTCCCGTACGAGAATGCCCGTGTCCTGCACCTTCTCGGGGTGGCCTGCCGGATGGCCGGGGACGATGACGCCGCGCGCCTGCACTGGCGGTCCGCGCGCGAGGTCTTCGCCCGTCTCGGCGCGACTCCGGATGTGAAGGAGATCGACAATCTGCTCGGCGGCGCCCGCCCCCAGCCGCTCCCGGCGGGCCTGAGCCCCCGCGAGGCCGAGGTGTTACGCCTCGTGGCCGCGGGACTGACCAATCACGCGGTGGCGCAGGCGCTCTCGCTGAGCGAGAAGACCGTGGCCCGGCACGTCAGCAATATCTTCACCAAGATAGGCGTGTCCACCCGCGCGGCCGCGACCGCCTACGCCTGCCGTCACGGTCTCGACTGATCGCTGCGCAGATCTCCCCATCGCGCGGCGCGGGGTGCGGTCCGAATGGGTACTTCGCCCGATGCCGGCCTCGCCGGTGCGGTCCTATCGTCGAGATTCGACACCCGGAAAGCTCACCGGCGCAACGGGATACGCGGTGTTCGAGCAACGTGAGGAGTACGACCATGACCGCCCGCACCGAGACCTCCCAGCCCGCGGACACCCGGGTCATGGGGATCGTGCACACCGCCCTGCGCCGTGATCTGGCGCGCGCGAGGGCCGCCCTGACCGAATGGCCGTACCCGTTCGACGACCAGCGCCGCGCCCTGGCCGACCATTTGGTGTGGATGATGCGTTTCCTCGAGCACCACCACGAATCCGAGGACCAGCACCTCTACCCGATGGTGCGCGCCCGCAACGCGCAGGCGCGCGCCCTGCTGGACCGCATGAACGCCGACCACGAGTCGATTACCCCGGCGATGGCGGCAGTGGAGGGGACTGCCGCCGCCTACCGGGAATCCGCCGATGCGCGCGACCGCGTGATCGAGGCCCTCGACGCCCTGTCCGGCCTGCTGCTCCCGCACCTGGAACGCGAGGAGCAGCAGATGATGCCCATCGTCTCCGCGACCATCACCGACGCCGAATGGCGGCACTGGGACGACGAGTACAACGTGAAACCGCTGGGACCTCTCGACCTGTCCGATCAGGGCCTGTTCATCCTGGACGGCTTGAAAGGCGCTGAGCGCGAAGCGATCACGGAGCTCGTGCCCGCCGTCCCGCGCTGGATCATCCTCAACCTGATGATCCACCGCTATCGGCGGCAGGCCTTCGCCCGCTGGCGCACCCCCGAGTTCTCGCCCCTGAAAACACCCCTGCGCGGTCGCACCGAAGTCGCGACTTCCGCGTCACCGCACCAGGTCTGGAAGGTTCTCGCCGACGTCACCCGAGTCGGCGAGTGGAGTCACGAATGCCGTTCCGCCCGTTGGCTCGACGGGTCAACTGTCGCCGCGGTGGGCGCCCGGTTCAAGGGCTGCAGCGCCTCCGGGCTCCTGCGCTGGAGCCGGGCCTGCACCATGACCGTTGCCGAGGAGCCCCGTGAACTGGCGTGGATCACGCACGGCGGCGTCTGCGGTGACACCACCGAATGGCGCTTCACCCTGGAACCCGCCGCCACCGGGACCCGCATCGTCCAGACCTATCGGATCCTTTCGCTCCCCGTGTGGTTCGACCGTCTGGTCTGGTTCGCCAACCCCGCCCATCACGACCGCGCCGAGGCCCTGCGCGCCGACCTCACCCGCCTGGCCCATCTCGCCGGGGAAAGCCCGTGACCGGTTCGCGCAGCGTCCGCAAGCACCCGCCCTGAAGCTCACCGGCGACGGCATCGGCCGGGAATCCGAACCCCTGGCCTGAGACGATAATTCGCTGTCCCGCCACGACCGGCCCGGCCTATGCTTGGGCCGGGCCTTATCCGTTGGTATCCAGGTTTGAGGTAGCCCCATACTCGTCGGTCCGGCCGGCCGCGCCCGCACACTCGACCTATGTCTGATGAGCTGAGCGAACGCGAGTGTGCCCTGCGCCGGTTACCGCTGCCCTACTCGCTGGCCCTGCGCTTGCGTGACAGCGGCGTCGAACCCGAGTTGATCTGTGAGTACGTGGGGGTCGATGCCGCATCGCTGGAGAGCGTCTACCGCATGGCCGAATTGAAGCTCGCGGCCGTGTGTGAACCGGGTTCCGCGGCGAACGGCGAAGCGCCGGCATCGGATTCGGGCGGTCCGGCCGATCCCATCTGAGCCCGCCAGCCGCGCCGGGTCCGTAGCATGTGTTGTTGTGATGCGGGAGTGGCCGCTGATCGGTCGCTCGGAGGAGTTGGAGTTCATCGGCTCCGCGATGCGGCGGCGAGACGCGGCCCGGGGAGTGGTGCTGGCCGGAGGCGCGGGGGTCGGTAAGACCCGCCTGGCCCGCGAGGTCGTCGCGCTCGAGCGGCGACGCGGCGCGCGCGTGTGGTGGGTGTCGGCCACCGAATGCGCGCGGGCGGTGCCCTTGGGCGCGTTCGCGGAACTGCACGCCGAACCGGGTGATCCGCACACCGTGGTCACACGCGCCGTCGAGTGGATCGCCGGCGGTCCGGATCCGGTCGTGGTGGCCGTCGATGACGCGCATCTGCTCGACGATCTGTCGGCCTTGGTGGTGAATCAGCTTGTGCTGCACCGGCGAGCGACGGTGGTGCTGACGGTGCGCAGCGGCGAGCCGACCCCGGACGCGATCGCCGCCGTATGGAAGGACGAGCATCTCGAGCGGCTCGAGACCCAGCCGCTGTCCGAACGGGAAACCGGAGCCCTGGTGGCGGCCGCGCTGGAGGGGACCGTCGAGAGCGGCACGATCCGGCGACTGTGGCGGCTCAGCCGTGGAAACGTGCTGTTCCTGCGGCAGTTGGTCGGATCGAGCGCCTTCCGCCGCGAGGGCCAGGTGTGGCGATTGGCGGGTGAGGTCGAGGTCCCGGCCATTCTCTCGGATCTGGTGGATGTTCGAATGTCGGTGCTGCCCAGTGATGTTCGCACCGTGGTCGACCTGCTGGCACTGAGTGAGCCGCTGCCGGTCGACCTGCTCGACACGATGGTCGAACGCGGTGCGGTGGAGCGCGCCGAGGACGCCGGGGTGGTGGCGGTCGACACCGGCGAGGAGCACTGGGACGCGCGCCTGGCGCACCCGCTCTTCGGCGAGGTCCGCCGCGCCGCCATGGGCCGCCTGCGTGCCCGACGCCTGCGCGGCGAGATCGCGACAGCCTTGGCGGACAGCGCTTCCCGGCAATCCGATGTGCCGATCCGGCGCGCGGTGCTGCTGCTCGAATCCGATCTGGCAGCGGACGCGCCGCTTTTCGTCCAGGTCGGCGCGCACGCCCTCGGCCTGTGTGAATTCCAGCTCGCGGATCGCCTCGGCCGCGCGGCCGTCACCGCCGGTGGCGGCTTCCCCGCGCAGGCGATCGTGGCCTATGCCGCCATGTGGTCGGCTCGTCCCGACCTCGCCGAGGTGGAACTGGCCGCGCTCACCGACTTGGCCGCGGACGATGCCGACTATGTGCGCGCGATGATCACGCGCGCAACGAATCTCGCCTATCTCCTCAACAATCCCGACCAGGGTCGCGCTGTCCTCGCCGAGGCCGTCGACCGGGTGGCGAACCCGTCGCTGCGGGACACCCTGCGCGCTCAGCGCGCGATGATCGACTCCTGCGCCGGCGACGTCGAGTCGGCGAGAACCATTGCGCGGGAGGTCCTGTCGGCCGACGACGTCCTGGACGCGACGGTCCTGTTCGGCTCGGTCGCGCTGGTCGTCTGGGCGGCCGCCACCGGCCGCGAGGAGATGACCGCCCATGCGGTGCGCGGCGAGGCCGCCTGCGACCGCCTCGCCGACTTCGCCAACTACCGCAGTCCCCTGATGACGCAGTATGTCTTCGGCCTGGTGTGGGCCGGTCGGTTCGACCTCGCCGCCGCGGCGACGACCCGCTACCACGCCGCCGTCGGGGACAACCCCTACGCCTCCGTCGGCCTGCTCACCGGCTTCATCCTGCTGGCCCGGGGCGATCTCGAGGCCGCCACGGACGAATTGCGCCAAGCCCGAAGGGATATGGCGATGCTGGCGAGCGCCGGCGCCGGAACCTACTACGGCACTCTCATCACCGCCACCCAGTGCCTGGCCATGCACGGCGACCTCGACGAGGCCCGCGCCGCCCGCACGGAAATGCGCCGCCAGCGCGCCGCGTGCGCGGCCCTGCACATCCCCATGGAACTGCTCGCCGAGTCCTGGGTCGCCGCCGCCGAGGGAAACACCAGCGCCGCATTGGCTTTCGCGCACGATGCCGCGGCGAGCGCCCGGCAACTCGGCCAGCCCATGCACACCGTGCTGGCCCTGCACACCGCCACCCGCTTCGGCGACACCACCACCGCCGCCGAACTGGCCGACCTGGCCACCCGGGTGGACGGCCCACGCGCGCAGGCGGCCGCCGCACACGCCGCGGCCCTGGCCGGCGGCGACCCCGCCGCCCTGCTCACCGCCGCAACGGCTTTCGAGGACATGGGTGACCGCCTCAGCGCCGCCGACGCGGCCGCCCAAGCCGCCGTCGCTTTCCGCCACCAGGGGCGCAAGGGTTCCGGCAACCTCGCGGCCGCCCGCGCCCTGCGCCTGTCCGCCGACTGCGGCGGCCCGCCTACCCCCGCCGTCTCCCTGGTGGCCAATCCCCTCCCGCTCTCGGCCCGCGAACGCGAGATCATCACCCTGGCCGCCGAGGGCCTGACCAACCGCGAGATCGCCGAGCAGCTCATGCTGTCCCGCCGCACCGTCGAGGGCCACCTGTACCGCGCGAGCAACAAACTAGGCATCACCAGCCGCCAGGAGTTCGCGGCCGTCCTCGGCCTCGGCGACCAATAACGGGTCGAGTAGGTCCGCGCGCCGTCGCCGCCGATTTCGAGTAGGGACATACTCGCCGCACCCGCGGCTCCCGGGCGGATGCTGGGCATGGCCGCCGACCCGCGGCCTCTCGATCACCAGGAGGGGGAGATCATGCCCATGAACAACGCCCACAAGTCGGCTTTCGAATCGGCGATGAAGAATGCGTCGGACCGCCAGCACGAGCGCTTCCAGCGTCAGATGGACGAGAATCGCCGCGCCCGCAATCGCGCCAAGCAACAGCGCCGCGCCGCCGGGCCGGTGCCGACCGGGTCCGCGCGAGGCGATGCCGACGGCTATGGGCGCATGCCGGATCGTTCGTACTCTTCTGGCGCGCAGTCGATTCCGTCGTTCAGCGACGGCGGGTTCCGGCTCGGCCGGCTCGTGGCGTGGGTCATGGTGCTGGCCGCCCTGGGCATTGCCGCCGTGGTCGTCTACTCCATGGTGTTCGCGCCGACGGCGAATCCACCGTCCTGGGTGTGCGATTTCGCAGCCGAGGCGAGCTTCACGATTTCCAGCTGTCAGCGATGACTTATCAGCGACGCGCACAGCGCAATACGGCCGCAACGACACTCGGTGTCGACCTGTCGCGTTGTGAAGGACAGTGACATGACCAATCCGCAGCAGCAGATGACCGATAAGCGCCGCCAATGGGAGGCGTGGGCGCGCCGCAAGTTCGGTGACAATGAGACGCAGGCGCGTGCGGCCGTGGATGCGGCCCTGCGCGCGGCGGCGTCGGGGGCTTCGAGTCAGGAGGCCGCGGCCGCGGGGCTGGCGGCGGGTCAGGCGCACGAAGAACCCGATGTGCCACCGGAATTGCTGGAGCCCGCGCCCCGGGGGACGGTCGTCGGTTATGCCCGCCGGATCCGCCAGCAGCAGCAGATATCCGATGTCGGCTCCTTGCAGACGCTCGAATTCCGCGTGGAGCCGCTGCGGGGTCCGTCGCTGGTCGTGCAGATGCGTGGTTTCCTGCTCGAAGGTTCGCTCACCGACGGTGATGTGGTGGAGGTGCCGATCCGGCGCAGGCGCGGCACGTTCGTGCGGGCCGGCCGGCTGTTCAACCGCACCACCGGCTCGACGGTGGAAATGCGCAGGGGCCTGTGGGGTTCCATGTCGGTGGCCGAGACGATGTACGGCCGCGTGCTCGCCCGCACCTTCTACTTCCTGTTCTTCGCCGTGTTCTTCGCCTTTGTGGCGGTGTTCGCCGGAGCCGTGCTCTACGGGACCGTGTGGCGCGACGATGCGGGGCAGCCGGATCCGCCGTCCTGGTTCTGCGCGACGGCGGAGAAGATCGGCTTCGACAGCGTGCCCGGCTGCTGACCCTCACTCGCACAACATGATTGGAGTTGTCCGTGTCCACTGCCGGACCACCTGAGGATCCCGCCGCGAATCCGGGCGGTGATCGTGACGACCAGCGGCGGCGTGAGCGCCGCCTACGCCCGGACCTGCCGGACTGGGATGACGATCCGGCCCCGGGCCCGCGCTGTCAGGAGTGTCCGCTGCGCGACCGACCCCGCTGGTATCAACGACCTTTGCCGATGTTCGGCGCGGGAGTCGGCGTGATGGCCGTGGTCGCCGCACTCATCGCCCTGCTGGCGGTGGGCGTCGCCGATTCGGACCCGGCGGGGGCAGGAACCCGCGAGAGCACGACGGTCAGCCCGGCCATCGAGGAGAACGGCGACCCGATCGGCCCGAATGCGCGGCCGACGACCGCGGTGAGGGTGCAGCCGACCACCCGGGCTCCGGAATCGAAAGTCCCTGCGCGCACAACGCAGCGGCCCACCACGGTGACGGTCGCCCCCGATACCGGGACGCCGGACCCCACCGAGGAGCACACGCCCGAGCCTCCGGTGACCACTCGCCCACCCGCGGTGACCACGACGTCGGGGTAGCGCCGCCCGACTACGCATCGAATGACGAGGATCGACGATGGGAACCAGATACCCGGGAGCCGGGGGCTTCACCCCGGGAGCCATGCAGGCCGCCATGGCGCGCAGTCATCACGACAACCAGGGCCATGGCCGGGTGGAGTGGTGGATGCGGGTGGACCAGGACGGTTCCACCGGTCGCAACCTCGAAAGCTCCAATCACGCAACAGGTTCCAGCACCTCGTCGGATCTCGCCACCAAACCTGACGGCACCGTGGTCGCCACCACGACCGCGGTCTTCCGCAATAGCGACGGCAGCACCACGACCGTCGTCGCGCAGGGCGAACGCCACCCCGACGGCACCACCTCCTGCTCCACCACGGTCTCCGGCGCGCCGTTGCACGTGACCGGCCCGCTGACCGACCGGCAGACCATTACCGACGGCGATTCGACCGTGCACGTCACAACGACCGTCAATGCCGAAGGGACACTGGAGCAAACGGTCACCAGCACCGATCACCACGGCGGCGGCACGGTGTCCCAGCACAGCGTGTACTCGGCCGACGGCTCCTATTGGCGGGTGGACGGCACGACCACCGACACCGACGCGCACGGCAATACGGTGACCGTCAGCACCAGCGGCGGCCTCGATATCGACGGTTCCGCCGCGAGCCTGACCGAGGTGGAGGTACGCGACGCCCACACCGGCGAAACTCGTTCCGAGGCTTGGGGCGTCAACTCCGATGGGGAGGACTTCCACGCCACCGGGGTCACCGACGCCCTCGGCCATTCGGAGACCACCATCGTGACCGCGCACGCCGACGACAGCTACACGGTGACGACGGTGGATCACGACGTGGACGGCAGCACCACCGCCGAATCGCACGACTTCGATTCGGACGGAGACGAAATTGCGCCCTGGGACGGGGACGTGTCGAGCGTGCTGGCGGACGGAGTCGACGACGACCGGTACCCCGACGATCCGGATTCCGAAGAACACGCGGCTGCGGAGCAGCACGCCTACAACGATTGAGTGAACCGATGGAGCAGATAGACGTCAATTCCCTGAACTACGACCCCGACATCGATCCCGGGGAGCAGCACGATGAATCTGCTTCCAGCACACCGCCGTCCGTTTGGGCCGACCCGCCTCCGGACGAGTACGAACCGCTCGCGACGCCGGTTGCCGATCCCGGTCCCGGCGGCCCCATGGCCGCCTTCGCAATTGGCGGCCTCGCAGCCGATGCCGCTCTGGCACAACCGATTGCAGATCAAGTCGGCGGGAAATCCCAGCCCGGCAACGGGGTGTGGACGATGCCGGTGCAGACCGTCATCGGCGAACCCGACGACACCGGCCCGGTCGACGACCCGACCACGACGATCGAAGTGAAGCAGTGGACCGAGCACGGCGTCAAACACACCCTGGTCACGGGAAAGGACGCGGACGGCGAGATCACCGGCACCCGGCACACCTGGACCGAACACGGCCACAAACACGAGCGGATCAGCCAGTCCGCGGAAGATCACGGGAAGTCGGTGGAGACCGAGACCTGGACCGTCAAGGGCGTCGAGCACACGAAGATCACCGAGCGTGACGTGACGACCACTCTGTCGGGCAATATCCGCATCTTGACCACGTCTGCGGAGACGTATCAGGACAAGAACGGCAAGCACACCGACAAGACGGAGCGGGAAACTTTCACCGACTCGCGCGGCAAGCCCTTGCCGCCGTGGGCAGAGCCCCCGAACATCCCCGCCGAGTCGCGACTCCTGCCGCCGCCACCACCACCGCCGCCGCGCCAGTGACAGAACCAGAAGAGAGCAACCTGATGGACCACATCGATGTCAACGCCCTCAACACCGATACCGACACCGAGCCGGACGAACTCAGCTCCGGTACGCAGCCTTCCGAATGGGCTGAACCGCCTTCCGGCGTCGCGGACCAGCTCTCCAGCGAGAACGACCCGCCCGGCTCCGGTGGTCCCCTGGTCGCCTTCGGCATCAGCGGCGCCACCGCCTGCGCGGCACTCCACGATGACGTGGCCCACGGCTTCACGGCGGAGAGCAAACCCCTGCATGATAGATCCGGCGGAACAGAGCACACCCAGCGGTGGAACACACAGGGCGACAGCGGAAGTCACTGGACGACCAGCATCACCGATCGCGGTGGTGAGGTTGTTTCCCGGACCACCTTCGACACCTACCTCGACGAGCATGATCGCAGAGTCCAAGTCGAGGTCGAATCGGATGGTCAGGGGAATACCGTGTCGCGATCGGAAATGATCATCTCGAAAACCGGTGACCACCACACCAAGTTGGAGAACGACGACTACACGCACAAGTCGGGCGATCGGATCGACCTTACGCAGCACTCGTCCTCCGACACCTGGAATACCGGGACGGGCAGTCACAACCTCCGCACCGACATCGAAACCTGGACCGAGAAGGACGGATCCGTCCACAGGCTCGAAAGGTCCACCAGAACCGACACCCGCGGTGATGGCTCGTCCACCAGCAAGGTGTCCGAGACGTCCAAGACGTGGGGAGCGGACGGCAAATACACCGAGAGCAAGACCTACACGACGACGGATGTGGGCAGGAATGGCACGCGGAGCTCGGCGACGGTCGGTCCGGTCACCGTCCCGAGGCATTGACGGGGCCGTATCATGAGCAACCATCGGATCGTCGCGGCGATCGATTTCGGTACGCACGGAACGGGTTACGCGTGGGCGTTCGCGTCCGAGCGGGACAGGGAGCCGCGGCAGCGCGGTATTCATTTCTTTGATGAATGGGCGGGGCAGCCCAGCAGTTACATCAAGAATCGGACAGCGCTGTTGCTGGGGCCCGATGGCGTGCCTGTGGAGTGGGGGCATCAGGCGCGGCGACGGTTCCATACCGACTCGCGCACAGGTGTTTTCGAGTATGTGGATCAGTTCAAGATGGATCTGCTGGAGGATCCGGATTCGGGCGTACCGGGCACCTCGGTGGCGCGGCGCGCCGATCTCAGCTCGTATCTGGTCACCTCTTATCTGCGCTTGTTCTTCGAGTTCGCGGTGCGGGACATCGTGGCGCGCAGCGCGGTGACCGAGCACGAAATCCTCTGGTGCCTAACGGTTCCCGCAATATGGAGGGACCGGGAACGCCAGATCATGCGGCAGTGTGCGGAGCAGGCTGGAATTCCCGGCGACCGGTTGTTGCTCGCGGTCGAACCAGAGGTGGCGGCGCTGTACTGCCGCCACGATGTCGGTCTGCCGGGCACCGATACGGCCGGTGACCGGTTCATGGTCGTGGACGCCGGGGGCGGGACCGTCGATATCACCGCCTACGAGGTGACCGAGCACGGCTTGATCGAGATCGGCTACACCTCCGGCGGCGGCCACGGATCGACCTATCTGGACCAGGATTTCATCGGTCAGGCCATGGTTCGACGGCTCGGCCGCGGCGCGCTGGACGCGGCGTACGAGAAGGATCGGGGTTCCTTCGCCGACCTGCTGGACGCGTGGGAGCGGGCGAAGCTCGGCTTCGATCCGACGGCAGGCCACGACCTGGTCGTGTCCCTGAACAATCGCCTGTACCGCAATCTGGACACCGACGCGCGCGAAAAGCTGGCGCGGGCGCAGAACGGCATCGACGACGAGATCATTCTCGATCCGGTGGAGGCCATCGGCCTGTTCGATCGCACCGTCGAGCCGATTCTGGATCTGGTCGACGAACAGCTCACGCGCATCGGCGGCGCGGGCGTGGGCCGGGTGCTGCTGGTGGGCGGGTTCGCGCAGTCCCGGCACCTGCAGAATCAGCTGCGCCAACGCATCGGATCCCGTTCGACCCTGGTGATTCCGTCCAAACCCGCGTGGGCGGTTTTGATCGGAGCCGTGCACTACGCGCTCGCGCCGTCCACGGCGATCGCCGGCCGCCGCTCCCGCTTCACCTACGGCGTCGCCACGGCCATGCCATTCGAAGACGGCCGCGATCCGGAGCAGTACCGCACCCGCGGCTATGCCGAGGATGTGTGGTGCGACAACAGATTCGATATCTTCGTCCGGGCTGGTGAGATCATCGGTTCGGGACATGAGGTGCGGCGCACCTATCGGCCGCTGCACGACGGGCAGATCACCATCGACTTCCGGATCTTCACCGCGGTAGACGCGGAACCCCGGTATGTCAGCGACAGCGGCTGCGGCAAGGTCGGTGACATGACCGTCGACGCGACCGGTTCCCTGGCGCTGCCCACGGCCGACCGCGTGGCGGAGGTGACCATGACGTTCGGCGGTACCGAGATCGCGGTCCGGGCCAGGGATCTCGAGTCCGATCGCGATGTCCGAGTCACCCTCGATTTCGTCACCGACCACTCCACTGCCCCGGACCCGGTGGGCGCGCTGCCCACGTCACGAAAGATGCTGAAGCGGAGCGCAAATGGCTGAGCGTGACCCCCATGCGGGGACCCCCGCCGCCGCCCTGCTCGAGCTCCTCGAGGAACGCGTGCGTGGCGTATCGGGCTACTGCGAGCACTTGCACCGCAACGAGTTGCCGCGTCTGTCCGCCGACATAGCCCGGCTCCGCACCGAATTCGCGGCCTTGAATGCCCGATTCACAGCGGTCCTGGCTCACCAGCACCGGGCGGAGGAACCCGACACCACGACAACCGATCATCTGAGCCACTACGAGATCACCCATCAACTGCGCTCGTTCGTCGAACAGGACCTTCGCCGCGCCGCCACGGCCTTTCTGGCTCCGGGCGTCTCGTACAGCGACCGTGCCCAGCTGATAGGCCGCTGTGCCGCCGCACTGTTCGAGCATGCCGAGATCGATCGCGCCGCCATCGAGGAGATCTTCCGATCCGATTCGATCGACACCGCGCAACTCGAATACGACATCATGCAGCGCGCGGCCGAAATACGGCAGGCAGCAACCGATCTCGGACACGACTACCGGTGGGATTTCACCTGCGAGCCGGGCACGCCGCTCGACGCCGGCACTCAGGAACCGTGGGGCGTGTGCGACCCGGACCAACCAGCGGCGTTCGTCGTGGTGCCCGCCTACTACGTCTCACGCCGCCTGCTGCTCAAACAACAGGTCGTCACGAGCGAGGATCCAGACCACCTCGGCACATGACCACAGGGAGGGAGTTCGATCATGGTGTCCAACAAAGAGACGCGATCCTCCGAGGGATCCGGGCGAACGCACTCCGGCGCGGTGTCGGCCTTTCCGCCGGCCCCGGATGTCGGCCTGCCGCTGCGGGCGCGGATCGGTGCGCTGCGGCGGTTGAACACCGGCCTGGAGCAGATCCGCGCGGCCGGAGGACCGGTGACCATAGTGCGGGTCGGGCCGAAGTGGCTGGTGCCGCCGTTCGCGGTGGTGACCTCTCCGCAGGGGGCCAAGGACGTGCTGGGTGGCTCGGACGGTGCGTTCGACAAGCAGTCGGTGTTCTTCGTGGAGGCGCGGAAGTGGCTGGGCCTCAATCTGTTCAGCGTCGCGCATCGGGAGTGGCTGCCACGCCGGAAGGCGTATCAGCCATTGTTCACCAAACGGCACGTGGCGGAGTATGCCGGGGCGATGGCGGGGGTGGCGGACGGGTGTGCGGCGGCATGGGTGCGGGCGGGGCGGGTGGACCTGGCCACGGAAACGCGGCGGCTCACCTTGCGGGTGCTCGGAAGCGCCTTGTTCGGAACGGACCTCGATGAGCAGGCCGAGGAGGTGGGGGAGTCGCTGGCGTGCAGTGCGGCGTTCGTGCTCGACCGTGGGCTGCGGCCGGTGCGCGCGCCCGCCTGGTTGCCGACGCCCGCGCGCCGCAGGTTTCGTGCGTCGCGGGCGTTCGTGTACGCCATCATCGACGAGGCGATCGCGGCGGCGCATCGGGATCCCGATGCCGCGCCGCTGCTGCGCTTGTTCTTCGACATCCGGGATCTACACACCGGAGAACCGTTGAGCGACACGGTGATCTGCCGGGAGCTGGTGACCTTCCTGTTCGCGGGTCACGACACCACCGCCACCACGCTGGCGTACGCGCTGTGGATACTGGGCCGCGACACCGCGATCCAGGATCGGGTAGCCGAAGAGGCTGCGGCGCTGGGGGATCGGCCGCTGCGTGTCGAGGACGTGCCCGAACTCGCCTATACGGTGCGCGTCGTGCACGAGACGTTACGGGTGTGCCCGCCCGCGCCGGCGCTGGCCCGGCAGGCCATGCGCGATGTGGTGGTGGACGGGTTCCGCATCCCGGCGGGCACCAATATGGTGATCGGGACCTACGCCATGCATCACGATCCGGCGTTGTGGGACAACCCTTCCCGCTTCGACCCGGACCGTTTCGACCCCGAACGATCGGCCGGGCGCGACCGCTGGCAGTTCCTGCCCTTCGGCGGCGGCCCGCGCACCTGCATCGGCGATCATTTCGCCATGCTGGAGGCGACCCTGGCATTGGCGAGCATCGTGCGCAGGGTCCGCCTCGAATCGGTCGAGCCTGATCTACCGCTGGCGACCCCGTTCACCATGGTGGCCGCCGGACCGGTTCCGGCGCTGGTGCATTCCCGCACCTGAACCGGCCCTCGGCCCGTATTCCGTTGCCGCTCAGCTGGCCTCGGGTACAGCCTGCGCACCCCGCAGGCTGTACAGCTCCCGGGCCCGCGCCGGAGTGATGGTTTCGCGCACCGTCGGTTCCTCGAACTTCAGGTGCTGCGCCAGAATCTGTCCCGCCATAGGTGCGATGAACGGCGCGGCCTTGATCAGCCCGAAGGATCCGAACAGCGTGAACAGCCACACAATCAGCCGCGCCGGAATCTTGACCAGCGGATCCACGATGCGAGGCACGTTGTAGCGCCCCAGCTTTCGCATCCACATCGGCGTGATGGGGGCCGAGGCCAGCGACAGCACCCGGCTGCCGAGCGCGAAGGAGATGCCCGCGCCATTGCGCGGCGAGGTGCGCAGCAGATGGTGCATGCCCTCCTCCGCGGCCTCGGAGGTGCACAGCCGCGAGCGCACCTGCGCGTAGTACTCGCGCACGCCCTCCCGGGTGCGGGGCACGTCCTCCGGCTTGCAGGTCTGGAGTTCGGCCGCGATGGCGCACTCCTCCCAGTACCGCGCCTCTTCCTCGGCGGTGAGTCCCGGTCCGTACACCTCGTACGCCTTGAGCACCGAGTGCCAGCCGGTGATGTGGATCCACAGCTGGGTCTCGGGGCTGTTGGCCGCGTACCGCTTGCCGCTGATGGGTTCGATCCCGGTCATCGGCGCGTGCACGTGCATCAGGTGCTCGGACGCCTGGATGGCGGTGCGCCCGTCGGCGATGGCCACGAGCAGGAAGTACGCGAAAGTGTTGTCGAGCCGGCTGCGCGGGTTGCTGTAGATACCCCTCGAATCGGCAACGGCCGCGGTCAGGAACGGGTCGAAGTGTTCCAGTACGACCGCGCGCTGGAAGCCGATCACGGCGGTGGGGGAGGTCCAGACCTTCCAGCTCGGCGAGCCGGGTCCGAAGAACCCGTAGTCGTCGCGGCGCAGGGTGGTCGCATCGAAGCCCATCAGCAACTCCTCGTGTGTGATCGCCCCACCGGCGATCAATACAACGGCACCGTAGCAATTGCGCGCGTCGAATACAACGGTCGCGTAGCATTTACTCCGAATCGGTGACCGGACTCCCTGCATCGAGCCGGGGTAGGTTCCACCCGAATGACGGACCGATTTCGGGCAACGCGAGACCAGCTGACACGATGAACCGGTGGAGGTGAGCAGGCAGTGACGAAGTCCCGCGCGGCGAGCGCGCAGCCCCGGCGTCGCTACGCGCCCCGCCTGCCTCCGCAGGAACGTCGCGCCCAGCTCCTGGATGCCGCCTTCGCGGTGCTGGAGAAGGCCGAACTGCACGAGCTCAGCATGGAGGCCGTCGCCCAGGAGGCGGGTGTGGGAAAACCCGTGCTGTACACGGTCTTCAAGACTCGCGCCGAGCTCGTCGAGGCCCTGCTCGAACGGGAACGTGAACGCGGCCTGGAGCAGGTGGCCGCCACCCTGCCCGTCGACCTGCTGGGCGCCGACCCGGTGGTCGCGGCGTCGGCGACGGTCGAGGCGTTCGTCAGTGGCGCCCTGGCGAATCCGACCCGCTGGCGGCTGATCCTGGCCTCGCCCACCAGCGCCCCCGAGGAGTACCGCGCCGCCCTGCGCAGCTCCCGCACCGGCATCTTCGATCAGGCCGAGGCCCTGGTCCGCATGGGCGCGGCCCTCGACCCGCGCTGGGCCGCAATGGATTCCGGCCTGGTGGCCAACTCGCTGCTCACCGTTGCCGAAATGCTGGGCCGTCTGGCGGTGAGCGAACCCGCCGAGTACCCGAAGGAGCGGATCGAGGATTTCGTCCGCTCCGTGGTACGTTTGCTCGGCAGCCTCCAGTAGTCCGGAAGGCTAAGCCTTGCCGCCCTGTTCGGCGTACCACCGGTCGATGAGCGCGGGCAGTTCCTTGCCCATCCAGACGAAGAACTCGTGCATATCGCGCACCCGCGCGGCCTGCTCGCCGTTCGGATCGTCGAACAGCGCCAGACCGCGCGCGGTCATGGCCGTGAGGCTGTCGTACATGGCGCTCTGCTTGCGGGTCAGATCCGGCAGCACCCCGGGCCGGATCGAGTAATAGTCCCGCCGCTCACCGGGTTTGGTGGTCTTGTCGACCCAGTGCATGGTGGTGAGCGTCTTGAGCGCACTCGAAATGGACCCCTTGGACGCCTGCAGCGCCTCGGCGATCTGATTGAACGTCTGCTGCGGCGGTTCGCACACCAGCAGCCAGCCCGCGGCGCGGCCGACCATGCGGACCAACCCCATGCGTTCGAGTACGAGCGCGAAATCCTCCACGAAGGCCAGCTGCGCGTCGGTGGGTGCGGTGGTGGGTTCAGGTGCGCTGGTCATGGCTCGAGTATTCCTTCCGGTGGATAGGCGAATGCGGGGTGGGTTCATCCGAACCCACCCCGCGGGGTGTTCTAGACGGCCAGGTCTCGCCGGTTGAAGACCGTGAGCGCCACGCCGATCGCGACGGCGGCGAGGGCGGCCAGGATTCCCAGGTTCCCGGCATTCCATCCGTTCACCAGCGTGGAATCGCCGATGGCGTAGTGGAACGGCGAGAGGTTCTGCATCCACTTGGCCCCGTCGATGAAGGCTCCCAGGCTGTTGGCGAGGTATCCGCCGACCACCAGCAGCGCCGCGAATCCGAGGGTCTGGGCACGCTTGCCGGTGACCGCGCCCACCAGCAGCGTGAGCGCTCCGACCGCCAGCCCGAGCAATCCGAGGCCCGTGACGGCGGCGAGGATATTGCCCGCCGGGACGTCCATCCCGCCGGCGTTCGCACCGGCGAGTACGCCGACCGCGAGCACCGTGGTGACCACTGCGACCTGCACCGCCAGCGCCGCGAACCGCTGCGCCAGCAGCGAGGTGCGGCTGATCGGTTGTGCGAGAAGCAGATCCAGTGTCCCGCTGTCTTCCTGCGACGCGGTGCGCCCCGCCATGGTGACCGCGAAGATCACCATGAGCAGCAATCCCATCAGCGCGAAGATGGTGGATTGCAGATACCCTGCGGCACTGCCGAAGTCGCTCATGCCCATGGCCGTGTACACGTCGTTCTGCTTGATATTGCTCAGTGAGCCTTGCTCTTTCATCGAACTGAACGACGGCAGGTACATCATCGGCACCAGTCCGAGGCCGATGGACCAGCCGATGAGTCCGCGCCGCTGTTCCTTCAGCGTCTGGGTGAAAACCGTGCTCTTCATGACGGAAAACTCCTGTGGGAGAAAGTGACAGGTGGTGTCAGCGGCGTTCGTAGAGGTCGAAGAACAGCTCTTCGAGATCGGGTTCACTGGAGAGGACGCTCACCAGGTGGTACTTGGCGGCGGTCTTGAACAGCGCGTCGACTTCGCCTTCGGTGGTGCAGCGCAGCGTGTTTCCCTCGACGGTCAGATCGCGCACCCCGGGCAGTCGATCGAAGTCGTCCCCGAAGATGTTCTCGCCGAACACCATTTCCACCGAGCGTGGCGCGCGCCGCCGCAGGTCCTCGACGTTCTCGGTGCCCAGCAGTCGTCCGGCGCGCATGATGACGGCCCGATCGGCGGTCTGCTGCACCTCGCTGAGAATGTGTGAGGACATGAACACGGTCTGGCCGTTGGCTTTGGCCTCCTCGACCAGGCTCAGAAACCGTTGTTGCAGCAGCGGATCCAGCCCCGAGGTGGGTTCGTCGAGAATGAGCAGGTCGGGCCGGTGCATGAAGGCGGCGACGATGCCGACCTTCTGCTTGTTGCCCTTGCTCATGGCTCCGACCTTCTTGGCGAGGTCCAGATCCAGCAGTCCGGCGAGTTCGTCGATGCGCCCGGCGGGCACGGTGCCGTGCTGGTCGGCGAGGAAGCCGAGCAGCTGCCGCGCGGTATTGCGGCCTTCGAGGGCGAGTTCGCCGGGCAGGTATCCGATGCGCCGCCGCAGCTCGGCTCCGCCGGTGCGCGGATCGGTGCCGAAGAC
Source organism: Nocardia huaxiensis (assembly GCF_013744875.1). Taxonomy (NCBI): domain Bacteria; kingdom Bacillati; phylum Actinomycetota; class Actinomycetes; order Mycobacteriales; family Nocardiaceae; genus Nocardia; species Nocardia huaxiensis. The sequence continues at coordinate 6,423,122 of NZ_CP059399.1, read as the reverse complement.
CTCCACGCGTCCGGAGGTGGGCCGGATGAGGTCGAGCAGAATCCGGATGGTGGTGGATTTGCCCGCACCATTGGGTCCGAGGAATCCGAACACCTCACCCTGCGCGACTTCCAGGTTCAGGTCGGTGAGGGCCACATTCTTGCCGTAATGCTTGGTCAGACCTGCGACGCGGATGGCGGGGGCGGTCATCTCTACTCCTTCGATGGCACCCACTCTGTGTTCTGTAGGTGCGATGTGTTCAGTCTGCACTGAACACATAGAACATGTCAACCGGTCGAGGGGAAGTCGAGTCCTGTGACGACGGTCGCAGCCCGAAAGTGGTTGACGCCCAGAGTTGCCCCTGGATAGCTTGTCTCCGTCATGCATTTCTTCTTCATGTAATCGCCTCGCCGCGTTGAGCTCTGCTCCGCGGATTCCGCGCTCACCTCACCACCCCGCGAACCGCGCCGCTGTGCGTTCGGTCGTCGCGCGGGCTCCCCAGCAATCCCGGCCGCGCGCCGGATAGAGGAGGACACGCATGCTTACCGCCCAACTCACCCTCTCCGACCTCACCAAGCGCTACGACGAACGCCTCGTTCTCGACCGTGTGAGCCTGTCCATCCGCCCCGGCGAGAAGGTCGGCGTGGTCGGCGACAACGGCTCCGGCAAATCGACCCTGCTGCGGCTCATGGCCGGTCGCGAACACCCCGACAATGGCGAGGTCAGGGTTCAATTTCCGGGTGGCACAGGCTATCTGGCGCAAACCCTGGATCTGCCGGACACCGCGACGGTGGCCGACGCGGTCGAACTGGCCCTGACCGACCTGCGCGACCTGGAATCCCGGATGCGAGCGGCCGAACAGGCGCTGATCGCCCCGGGCGCCCTCGGCGAACGCCTGGACCGGTACGCCGACCTCGCGGCCCGCTTCGAAGCCCGCGGCGGCTACGAGGCCGACGCCCGCGTCGAGGCCGCCCTGCACGGTCTGGGCCTGCCCGGCCTGGACCGCGCTCGCCCGCTGGGCACCCTGTCCGGCGGCGAGCGTCGTCGGCTGGCGCTGGCCGGAACCCTCGCCGCCGCACCGGAACTGCTGCTGCTCGACGAGCCCACCAATGATCTCGACGACGCCGCGATCACCTGGCTGGAGCGTCGCCTGCGCGAGCATCGCGGCACCGTCGTCGCGGTCACCCACGACCGCGTCTTCCTGGAACGCATCACCTCGATCGTCCTGGAGGTCGACGCCGGCGCGGTCACCCGCCACGGCAACGGCTACGACGGCTACCTGACCGCCAAGGCTGCGCAACGCCGCCGTCAGATGCGACTGCACGAGGAGTGGAAACAGGAACTGGCCCGCAGCACCCGCCTGGCGGAGTCCAATGTGGCTCGCCTGGACGCCATTCCGCGCAAACTGCCCCTCGCTGTCTTCGCGGCGGGCCCCTTCCGTGCGCGAGGCCGCGGCCACGGCGCGATGTCCCGCATCCGCAATGCCAAGGAGCGGGTGGCCCGGCTCACCTCGGATCCCATTGCGGCACCGGCGGATCCGCTGCGTTTCACCGCGCAGCTGTCCGCGCCGGCCGGTCTGACTGCGGCCACGGTGGCCGAGGTGCGGAATGTGGTGGTGGACAACCGTCTCCGCCTGGAGGGGCTGCGCATCGGCATGGGGGAGCGGTTGCTGGTGACCGGTCCCAACGGGGCCGGGAAGACCACGCTGTTGCGACTGCTGTCCGGCGAATTGCGCCAGGACGCAGGCGAAGTCGCGGTGCGCGGTCGCGTCGGTCATCTGCGGCAGGAGGAGTCCGCCTGGCCCGCCGGCAGCACGCTGCTGGAAGCCTACGCGGCAGGCCGCCCCGGTCCCGCGGACGAATATGCCGAGGCGCTACTGGCTTTCGGCCTGTTCCGCCCGCAGGACCTGCGCCTGCGCCTCGGCGAACTCTCCTACGGTCAGCGCCGCCGCATCGAATTGGCCCGTCTGGTCAGCGATCCCGTCGATCTGCTGCTCCTGGACGAGCCGACCAACCACCTGTCCCCGGCCCTGGTCGAGGACCTCGAACAGGCCCTGGCCGACTACCCGGGCGCGGTGGTCCTGGTGACCCACGACCGCCGCATGCGCTCCCGGTTCACCGGCCGCCGCCTGGAACTGGATTCCGGTGCGTTGACATCGGATTCGATTGCGGCATAGCCGGACAACGATGGGCCCGGCATTCATCCGTGGAATGCCGGGCCCGTCGTCATCCCGGCGTGCTCGTGGCCGGGGTCCGAATCTGCTCAGAACTCCAGCTGCATGACGAAGTCGCTGTGGGTCTGCGCGCCCACCTTGAACGTCTTGGTCCCGACCACCCGGAACCCGCTCTTGCCGTAGAACCGCTGGGCGCGCACATTCTGCTGATTCACGCCCAGCCACACCCCGGCGCTGCCGTCCGCGCGGACGGCGGCCACGGACGCGTCCATGAGTTCCTTGGACACCCCGTTGCTGTGGAACTCGGGCAGCACATACATCTTGCTCAACTCGACCACCGGCCGCGGATGCACCACCGCGGCCACGGCCGGGTCGGCGGGTTCGGCCGCGTGCAGCAGGCTGTAGCCGACGATCTTCCCGTCGACACCGGCCTTGAGCACCGTGCGTGTGGGATCGCCGAGGTATTCGCCGAACCGTGCTTCCGACAGCACCGCGTCGATGAACGCGGCCATGTCCTCGGGTGTGGACCCGGGTGGGCAGGCGAGCGGGAAGGTCGCGGCGGCGACGGCGGCCAGTTCGGCGGCGTCACCGGGCCCGGCCCGATCGATGGTGACTGGGGAGTTGCTCACCGGTCCAGTGAAACATGGCCTTCCGGCGGTTGCATCGTGGCACTGCTCGCATCGCGGGCGTGGAACACCCGTGCGAAGCCGATCAGGATTGCCGCGAACAGTAGCGACAGCCCATATCCGACACGTTGATTCGCGGCCCCGGCCACCGCGCCGAGCACCGCGCCGCCGACCAGGGTGCCCGCATAGTTGAACAGATTCAGCCGGGCGATGAGCGCGTCCAGCCCGCGTCCGCTGGTGAGTTGCCCGGCCTCGCTGAAGCACAGCGGCGCGATGACCGGCAGCCCGATCCCGGCAATCAGGAATCCGACAATGGCGACAGCCGGGCCGGGCGCGGCCACCACGATCGCGAGTCCGACGGTTCCGACCGCGGCGGCCACGAACACCACCGCCCGCGTGCCGAACCGCCGCACCCAGAGGTCACCGGTGAGCCGCCCGGTCAGCGACGCACCCTGATACGCCGCCAGCGCCAGCGCCGCCGTCGAGGAGGAAGCGAGCAGCTCATCGGTCATGTACAGCGCCGACCAGTTGCCCACCGAGAAGTCGATGGCGAAGACCAGCGCCACCACCGCGCCGAAGGCCAGGAACAGCCGCGTGGACACCGTCGATGCTCCCGCCTCCCCTTCGGCGGGCCCGGCCTCGGCCTCCCCGGCCCCGAGTAGTCGCGGCCCGGCCGCCACCGTGGCCGCCAGCACGATGCCCGCGGCCATCAGCAGCGCCGCCGTCAGCGGGACGTCGAGTTCCTCGCACACGGACACGAACAGCGCCCCCACGATGGACCCGGCGCTCCACGCCGCATAGAACGAAGACAGGATGAACCGCCCATAGCCGTGCTGTATGAATACCGCCTGCATATTGGTGCCCGCGTCCACGACGCCGACCGTGACGCCGTACAGCCCGAGCATGGCCAGCAGCACAAACTTGTTGGGCGACAACGCGATCAGCACGCCGGCCAGCGCGATCCCGAACATCCCGATGCGCAGCGCCGTGCGGCTGGACCACCGCAGCGCGAGCCGTTCCGCGGTGAGGCTGCCCGCCCCGGCGAGCACCGACACCAGCACCACCGACACCACGATCAGCGTGTCGGTGAGCCCGAATTTGTCGCGCTGCTGGGGCAGTTCGGTGAGGACCACCGCGAGGAAGAACCCCTGCACGGCGAACGCCACCGAATTGGCGGCGCGCGCGCCTCGGAGCAGGGGTTTCGGTGTCTGCGGCTGGGGCATCCCGAAATGCTAGCCGTGCCAACGACCCCCGGCATCCCGGTCGGTGATTACGATCCGCGCCGCCGTTGATCACGTACGGCTCGCTATTGGATAACGAATCCGGTCGCTTTCGCGGTTACCCCCCTGCGCGCTGCGGCACTCTGGAATAAACGGCGTGGGCGCAGGTTCCCGGAAGTGCGGGAGCGGCCCATGGTGGAAGTTGCTGGGGCGGTGATCGTGTGAGCACGAGGCGAGTGGAAATGTCGCACGGGCAGGCGGTGGTACTCGCCGAGCCGGAGGGCCCGAAATCCAAGACGACCGTTGCGGATTCGCGCGGCCACGCGCCGGGCGATCGGTGCGCCGATCCCGGCTGCGCCGATTGCCGGTGGGATGCTCAGCGCCTGAAATACTGGTTGCGCGGGCGGCTGCTCGCGGCCGGTGCGGAGGACGCCCAGGTCGATGCCGCGTTCGTCACCTTCACCCCGGATGTCCTGTGGCGCAAGGGTGATCGCGTCTGCGCCATCCAGGTTTCCAGCGCGCCACCGGAGTTGGCGCGCGCCCGCAACCTCACCGGCGCCCTGCGGACCAGCGGTTGTAGCGAAGTGCTATGGATTTGCCCGCAGGGTCTGTGGACCTCGCAGCTCCCGGCTGTCGCGGTGGACGATTTCGCCGCTTTCGAATGTGAATACGAACTGACCGGCGGGCTCCTCGACACCGGTCCGGGCGGTCGCGTGATCCCTGCCGAAGCCCGCTACGAACTGCGTCGATTCATTACCGAATGGGTTGCCGGGGAGCTAGCGTACGGATTCCGCGACGAGCACACGGGAGGATGGGCGACAGTGACCGACTGGGAGCGGCACACCCGCACGCAGGCCGCTGTCATCGCACGACAGCGCCAGGAACTCATGAATCAGCGCACCGCATTGGCCTTGGCCCGCAAGGCCACCCGCGACAAGGCCAAACAACTCCTCAAGCTCACCCACCGCCTGGAACGCGCCGAGGTCGAATCCGAACAGCAAGCCGACGACCTGGCCCAGCTCCGCCGCCGCATAGCCGACCACGACCGCTTGGACGCCACCCTCCGCTTGACGGTCGCCGGTCAGAAAGCCGCGCTCCTGCACTGGCAACTGATCTCCTGGTTCGCCCTGATGGTCATCGTCACCTGCCTGGTAGCCGGCCTCGTCCTCCGCTGACCCCGGCGGCGCGCGCCCGTGGCGGTGGCCGCCGCAAGCAGAGCGTGGCGGTGCTGCGGGTGGGTGGGCGCTGCGGCCGGGTCGCCTGTGGGTCCGACGCGATCAGGCGTACCGGCGGCCCGCGTAGACCGCGCCGACCGTCCCGCCCACCGCGCAGCCGGTGACGATTGTCCAGGCCACCGGACCCAGTGGCGTGCAACCGAAGAAGCGGTTCACCCCGGGGGTCATGATGACTCCGGCGAGCAGGGCGGTGCTGCCTGCGACGGTCACCCACACCAGTGGACTGTGCCGCCCGATCACCAGCGTCTGCCCGAGCTGGGTGGCGATCAGCGCTGCCAGTGCCATGGTCGCTGCCCGGCGCTGCCGACCGGTGGCGCGGCCCAGCAGCCAGGCCGCCCCCGCCCCGGCGGTGGTGCACGCTCCGCGCACGGCCACCGCGCGCAGGAAGTCCCCACCCAGATCCGGCCGTGGAATCTGCCGCAATTCGCTTCCGGTATCGGCGGGTTCGGCCTCCTCGGCAGCGCGCGTCCCCGATAGCGCCACCGCCATGGCGGGCCCGAGATCGGTCAGCAGATTCACCAGCAGGAACTGCCGGGTCCCGATCGGCGCGCGCCCGGACAGCAGCGTCCCCAGCACGGTGAAGGTCACCTCCCCGGCATTGCCACCCACCAGCACCCCGATGGCGTCGCGCACCCGCCGCCACATATCCCGGCCCTCCACCAGCGCGGCCAGCAATACGGTCAGGTCGATTCCTCCTGCGGCAGTACGGTTTTCCGGCGAAGCGCCCGAGGGGTCGCGGTCGGTCTCGGCAGGGGAGCCGCGATGCGAACCGCCGGTCGAGCCGCGGCTGGTGTCGGTGGCGGTCCCGCGATGCTCGTTGGTGGGGGAACCGCGATGTGCGTCGGTGGCGGAGCCGCTGTTCGCCCTGGCGGGAGCGGAGCTCTTCGCGTCGGCGGAGCGGCCGTTGCCCGGTGTTCGGATCTCGTCGGATCCGGTGATGATGAGGTCGGCGGCCTCGCGCGCGGCTACGGAACCGCGTGCGGCCAAGCCGATTCCGATGTCGGCGGTGCGGATGGCGGCGGCGTCGTTGGTGCCGTCGCCGGTCATGGCCACCACGTGCCCGCGATGTTGCAGTGCGGCGACTATGCGCACCTTGTGTTCTGGGCTGACGCGGGCGAAAACGGTTGCGCGGTCGATGAGTTCGGCCTGTGCGTCCTCGTCGAGGGCGTCGATGTCGGTGCCGGTGGCCACGGTGTCGGCGGGGATGCCGAGCTGTTCGGCCACGGCGCGCGCGGTTACCGGGTGGTCGCCGGTGATCATTCGCACTCGAATGTCATTGCGCGCCAGCTGTCGTATCAGGTCCTTGGTTTGCGGCCGGGGTGTGTCCGCGAGGCCGATGAAGCCCAGCAGGGTCAGCTTTTCGATCTCGTCGGTGACGTCCTCGGGCTCGCTGGGCAGGTCGCGCCGCGCCACCACCAGGACCCGCAGCCCGCGTTCGGCCATCCGCTGCACGGCTTCCTCGGCGATCTTGCGTTGCTCGGCGCTGAATTCCGTTCGGTTGCGTCCGCTTTCGCCGTCGGCCCGCAACACCTGTGTGCATCGGGGCAGCAAGACTTCCGGCGCTCCCTTCACCGCGAGCCGAATGTGGTGTGCGGTATGCCCGACCGCCGCCGCGTACCCGCGATTGCTCTCGAACGGCACCTCTTCGATGGGGTCCCACACATGCGCCGACCGCTCCCCGAGATGGTGATCGGCCGCCTCCACCACGGCCCGATCGGTGGCGTGCACCAGCGGCCCGTCCTCCGGATGCGGGCAGGCTCGCGCCGCCGCCCGCAGCAAGCGCCGCGATTGCGGTGTCTCCGCGGCGTTTTCGGTGTCCCAGCTCTCGTCGAGATCCCCCAGCGCCGCCAGATGCAACCGCCCCGCGGTCAGCGTCCCCGTCTTGTCGAAGCACACGGTGTCCAACCGCCCCAGCGCCTCGATGGTCCGGCTCGACCGCACCAGCACCCCGCGCCGCGACAGCCGCCGCGTGGCCGCCAGTTGCGCCACGGTGGCCACCAGTGGCAGCCCCTCCGGCACGGCGGCCACCGCCACCGCCACTCCGTCCGCGAGCGCGGGCCGCAACGGCAGCCCCCGCAGGAAACTCGCTGCGGTGACCAGTGTTCCGCCACCGAGCGTCAACGGCAGCACCCGTTCCGACAGCGCCCGCAACTGTTCCTGCACCCCACCCCCGCGCGGCTGTCCGGCCGCCGCCAGCGCCCGCCCCGCCTCGGTTCCGGCGCCCACCGCCACCACCACGGCCCGCGCCGACCCGTTCACCACGACGCCCCCCTCGAACACCATGCACGCCCGATCTCCCAGTGCCGCACCGGGAGTCGCCGCGGTCTGCTTGTCGACGGTCACCGACTCCCCGGTCAGCCCCGACTCGTCCATCTCCAACCCCCGCGCCTCCAGCAACCGCGCATCGGCGGGCACCACATCCCCGGTTCGCAGCACGATGATGTCTCCCGGCCGCAATTCCTCAGCGGGAGTGTCGATCTCGCCGTCCTCATCGTCGTTCACGGGGGCGATGCGGTGGGCGAGCAGACGTTCGCCGACGAGCAGGCGGTGCAGGGATTGGCCGGCGCGGCGGCGTTGCAGGGCGGAGACGATCGCATTGAGGCCGAGGACCGAGCCGACGAGCAGGGCGTCGGTGGGGGAGCCGAGCATCGCCGAGGCGACCGCGCCGACGGCGAGCAGGGGAGTGAGGGGGTCTTCGAGTTCCTTGCGCACCTGCCCGGCCAGTTCGGTCAAAGTTCTGGCCGGAGTGGCGAACTGCTGCACCACCCGGAGCGCACTGTCGGTGACGACTCGATGCTGCGGCTCCTCCCGTTCGGGTGCGGGCAGCCGTGCGAGCACCTCATCGGGTTCCAGTGCGTGCCAGGGCACCAGCGGTACAGGTGTTCCCGCGTCCCCGCGCCCGGCCCGACGGCCTGCCATCACCCCGCCCGCGAAGCCGAGCAGGGGCGCCGTCCACACCGGTGAGGTGGCTCGTGCGGGCCGTCGCCCGTTCGGCCCCGTGGCCAGTAGCAGCCCGCTGAGGGGGGCCGCCGACAGCGTGAGCACCCGCCCCCGTTCGCTCACCGCGTGCGCCGTCCCCGCTGCCGCGACAATCCTTCGCGCACAAGCCAATTCCGGGCACACCACATCCGCCTGCCACGGCACCCGCACCTGTTCCCCGTGCCGTTCGGCCAGCCCGATCCCCAGATCCGCCGCCCCGAGTGCCCGATGCGCCCGCCCGCTCAACACCGCGACCACATGCCCCTGCCGCTGCATTTTCCGCACCAGCTCGGTGACCGACCCGCCCGCCTGCACGAATTCATCGGCGCTGCGCCGCAATTCCCGTGTCGAATCGTCCCCGATCAACACCACCCGCAGCCCGTTCTTCCGCGCCGCCGCGAGCAGCCCGACCGCCTCCGGATGCAATTCCTGCCCGATCAGCACCCGCCCGACCGCCTGCTCCCCGTCGAACAGGTAGTGCCACACCGGATCCCCGTGACCCGACCCCGGCATCTTCCCTCGGTCATCGGCCGCGTCCTCGCTGCGACGGCGCTGTTCGCCCGGGTAGTGCGGGGCCGGTGTGCCCGCCTTCCCCGAAGCGCCGTCGACCTCGGCGCACGGTGTGAGCCGCAACTCGTCCCGGCTGCGTCCACGCGGTGGCGGAATGGGCAGCTCGGACCCATTGCGCCACAACAGTCTTTGCGCCGCACTCCACACGTGCTCGGTGGACCAGCCGGAGTCCTCGGCCGCCGCCGACAGCACCACGGCCCGTTCCCCGCGTACGGCATGTCGATCCACCACGAGCGCCGACACCCGATCCAGCCGCCGCCACAGGCAGGGATCGATAGTCAGCACCCCCTGAGAAGCCATGATGGTAGCCAGAATTCCAGCGAACGCTTCCCGCCCTGCCCGTGCGGCCTTGGGCACTCCGGCCACCAGCGCATCGGCGGCATCCCCCGCCCCGCGCCCACCCGAGAGCGTGGTCAGCGAAATCACTGCCGCCGCGCCGCCGACCTGGTCGGTGCACCGCTCCACCGGCCCCGCAGGCATAGGTTCCGGCCGCACCTTGGGCGGCCGATACTCCCGAACCCCCGGATGATGCGGCTCCGCCAGCAACTCATCCCACTGCCGCCACTGGCTGTACCGCCCCGCCGCCTCCACCAACCGCACAGTCCGCGACAGCGCATCCGCCGCCAACCCCGCCACCTGCGCATCCAACGCCTGCCCCAGCGCCGTCCCCAATGTCAGCACGGTGTCGGCCCGATGCCCCCCGAGCCGCCGCTCCAGCAACTCCCGAATCCGAGGCTGCCCATCGATCAACGCCACCCCCGCCCGCAACAACTGCGTACCCCCCGAAACCGGCAGCGCCGCCCCGACGACGGCCAGCCCGATCCCCACCACATCCCCCATCAACTGCACCGCGGCCGCCAGCACCGGCTCCCGATCCGAAGGATGCTCCACATCCCGCCCCCACCCCGCCCCTTCCATCCCCGCCTGCTCCTCCACGTCCGCCAACAGCTCCTCGAGCTCCTCCACCGTGAATGTCGCAGCCCCCGCCCGCACCCCCGGGTCCCCCGCCCCCGTTCCGCCGCCATCCCGCACACCGGAATCGCCTGCCTCCGAGCCCGTATCAGCACCCCCGCCCCCCCGCGTCGCTTGCCCTACTACCGGTATCGCTCGCCCCGTTCCTCGTTTCGCTTGTCCTGCCGGCCGCGTCGTTCGCCCCGCGCCCCGCATCGCTGGTCCTGCGCCCCGTATCGCGTGGCCCGCTCCCCGCATCGTGTGGCCCGCTGCCCGTATCGAGCGCCACGGTCACCCGCCCCGTCGCCGCATTGATTCGATACCACTGCACCCCCTCAGCCCGCTCCAGCCGTTCACTCACACTCCGCCCGACCCGCTCCGAGTCCTTTGACCGCAGCCCCCGAACCTCGGCGTGAATCCGGTCCCCCCGCACCACAACCCGCCGCTGCTGCCGCTCCCCACGCGGATCCACCAGCGCGGTAACCTCCCGCGCGAAGTCATCGATCAACTCCGTCACGGTCTCCGGCAACACCGGCTCGACAATGTCCCGCACCTGCCGAGTCGCGGTCATGACGGGTGCGGCGATGACTCCCGCGGCCGCGGCCGCACCGGCCACGGAGATTCGGATCGGTGCGGTGATGAGGGCGCGCAGTGTGGACATCATTTGCCGGCGCGGGTGGAGGTCCGGTTCGCGGAGCCGCGCCCGCCGGATGCGGACGTCGTGTTCGACCTGCCGCCGGAGGTGGACGCGGCGCTATCGGATCCGCCTGCCCTGCTCGAGCTGCTCCCGGATGTCTTGCGGGCGTTCGGCTTCGCCGACGAGCCGGATCGGGAGGTTGCGGCTGCCTTGCTGGCTGTGGCGCCAGCGGTGGTGCGCTCCGGTGTCTTGTTCGCCGCAGCGGACTTCTCGCCCGGCGCGGTGGCGTTCGTCTGCGCCTTCGCCGGGTCGTCTGTCGTGGTTGTGTCCGCGCCGTCCGAATCCTGCTGGCGTCTGGCCTGTTTCAAGACGTAGACGACGCCCGCGAGCGTGCCTCCCGCGAGCACCAGCGGCCATTCGACGATTCCCACCAGTCCGGCTGCGGCGGTCCCGACGAGTATCGCGGTGGGTGTGTCCACGCCGCGTTTGGCGCCGGAGTAGGCGCCCTGGACTGCGCCGCGCACCGCCCCGGTGGTCGCTCCGATCGCTGCTCCGCCGAGGGCGCCGGCCGCGGTCGCCGCCGCGCCGCCGACCGCACCCGCCGCGTTGCCTGCCGCGGATGCGGTGGTGCCCAACGCTCTTGCCGTTCCCGATGCAAAGCCCATGATCGTTTCCCGGATTGTTGGAAGAATGCCGATGTGTTCGGCGTGCCCTGAGTGAGGGCAGGCAAACATGCATATCGGGGCACTCGTCCGGGGAGTGGTGATCGTTGCCCGCCGTCGCGGGCGGGCTGGTCAGTTGGTTCGGCTCAGCCGGAAAGGTCCACGGTCCCAACGCCACTCGTTGCGCAGCGTCATGGCGGCGAGATCGAGGAGTTCGATGCCGGTGTCCTCGCGGTAGGCGCGGAGTTCGTCCCAGCCGACGGGCCCGCTCGCCAGGCGATTGCGCAACTGCGTTTCGTGCCGGCTGTCGACCTCGCGGCGCATGAGGTCGGCGACGCCGGAGGATCCGCCGGTCCACACCAGCCAGCCCCAGCCGTGCGCGTGCGCGTAGGCGCGTCCGGCGGCGGCCTTGAGCCGGTTCACGTGGAAGGCCACCTGCCCGAGCGGAATGACGTCCATGAGCACCACCCGCCCGTCGGCGAATTGCGCGGCGACGGTGGGGTAGTGGATGCGCTCGCCGCCGTCCACCTCGTAGGTGACGGCCGCGGGTAGCTCCCGGAACGCGTCGACGCGCTCGTTGCCGTCGAGCAGCCGTAGTAGCCGCTGCTGCATGCCGGTGTCGAAAGTCACTTCCCGCCCGAGCTTTTCGGCGAACATGGTGCCGCGCCCGTCATCGTCGATGTCGACGGTGCGCGCCGCCTCCTCGGGTAGCTCCGCGGGCGACCCGTCACCCCATTCGACCCGGCGCAGCCACGGGTTGAACACGCCCGCGGGTACGTCCTCCACCTGCTGCTGCGGCAGCAGATGCCACCGCCCCTTCTGCTGCCATCCGGCGATCCGCTGAAACACGAACCCTGCCAGGCGTTTCGACTCCTGGAGATCGTGCCCGGCGAGCCGCAGCTTCAGGTAGGCCCAGTCCTGGGCGGCGATGTCATTGTCGGTGGCATAGGTTTCGGCCAGCAGGGTGCGGACGAGCCGCTCATCGCCCCAGCCCACCGGATACCGTTCGGCGAACACCGCCAGATCGGGCTGCCCGGTGCTCTGCACCCGCCGCACCATGGTCCCCACGGCGCGGGTGTACAGCTGCCGGGCGCGATCCCGCGACACCCCGAACCGCACGCCCAGCAAAGTCAGCGTCTCCGGGCTCTCCCCGTCCAGACCCAGTCGGCAGGTAATGAGCTCAGCGTCGCGAGGCCGCTCCACCGCCTGTTCGCCGACCATTTCGGCGAGCACTTCGGTGACGTCCTCGAGCCCGAACGATGCCCCGTAGCGCGAATCGTCGCGCGCTCCGGTCTGCCTCGTGCCCATCTCGCTACTCGCCAACGCGGCCCCTACCGTCTTCGCCAGTCTGTTCGACCGAGCCTAACGGCGACCACCGACAACTCCCGGCGAACCACACCGTTCGGGTGGCAATCCGCCTCGGGTCAGCTGATGGCGGCGTTCATGATGGTGCCGGCGCTGGTGGCGATGATGCCGCCGATCATGGCTCCCGCCACCATCTTCGGGGAGGCGAGCCCGCCGCCGGACCATTTCTCCCACGCGAACCGGCCACCCGCGTAGGTGATCCCGAGGATGCCGGACAGCAGCACGAACCAGGTGAAGTAGCGCACCAGCTTCATGAGCTTGTCGGCCACCGGGGGTGTCTCCGGGGTGGGGTTGCTGATCTGGGCGAGCACAGTGTCGTGGAAGGCGCTGAGCAAGGTGGTCACCTCATGAAGGTACATGGAAACTCGCCCGGTCGGCGCGCTAATGTGCGCGAGATCTACTGGGCGCGAGGATGTTTCACACGCGGGCTGGAAAAAAGGACTGATCGGGTGAACAAGACATGAAGAAAGCCCCGGCTCGAAATTTCGAGCCGGGGCTTTCGTGGAGCGGATGACGAGATTCGAACTCGCGACCCTCACCTTGGCAAGGTGATGCGCTACCAGCTGCGCTACATCCGCGTGTCTCGTTCGGGCCTTTCGGCTCTCCCGGCGACGAGAAAGAACATTAGCCCACAACTCGCCCAACTACCAAAACGCCTGCTACCGGGGTGTTTTGTCCTCCTCCAACGGCACGATGGACGCCACGAACCACTTGTCCCCGACGAGGGTGGTCAGCACCAGCTGCGGCGGCCAGGTCCGGCGGGTCCCGTCCGGATGCGTCTCGGTGACGACCATGATGTGCTGCCCGGTGAACGGCCCCGGCATGATCTGCACACAGTGCGTGGTCCCCGCCGGAATGGTGTCGATCCCGGCCTGGATCTGCGCGGCGGTGGGCGCGGCCGCGTCGGGCGCGAACATCTCGAACACCTGCTGCCCGGACCGATCGCGGTAATACCGGCTCTGTACCGCGAGAATGACCTCCGCCCCGGACCTGTGCGACCCCGTCCCATTGCCGCGCACATGCTCCCCGTTGATCTCGCTCGGGCAGGTGCCGGTGGTGTCGGCGGCGGGCTGCGCCCCGCTGGTCTCCGCGGTCGGCAGCGCGACGGCGGGCGGCCCGTCCGGTTCCCCGGACGAGCTCATCTTGCCGACCTGCACCGCGATGGCGGCGACGACCGCGAGCACGGCGAGCACCCCCAGCAGCGGCGCGATCCACGTCCGCTCGGTGTCGTGCCGCGCGGTCCCGAGCCGATGCCGGGCGGCGGCGACCCGCCGCTCCTGCAATCCGAGCCGACCGGTCGGTGCGGCCCGATGGGCCGGCTCCGGCTCGTCCTCGTCCTCCCAGTCGTCGTAGGGATCGTCGTCGTAGTCGTCGTACGCCGCCCGATCCTCGTAGGAGCCGCGAGTCGGGCCCGGCCCCGGCACGATCCAATCGGCCCAATTCCCGGTGTAGTTGTCGACGTCCTCCGGCGCGACCGGTTCCGTCTCCGGCGGGTTCATCGGTTCGCCTGTGGTTCCGAGGTGGGAATGATGACCGGATTCCCCGCGCCCCCACCGCCGGTGGTGGTCCCGCCGCTCGTGGTCGTACTGCCCCCGGAGGTGTCGATCAACGGCATCCCGCTGGTGGTCACCGTGGCGCCGGTGGTGGTCACCGGACTGGTCCCGGAAACGCCTCCGCCGAGCGGGAACTGCCCGCCGGGCGAGGTGGTCACGCTCACCGAACTGCTCGCCCCGAACTCGAATCCCGCACTGGTCCGGTCACTTCCGCCGCTGGGCGTGGCCCCCACCGCCGCACCCCCGGACAGATCCTGCGCCAGCGCCGCGAACCATTTCCCCACGTATTGCGCCGGCGTCTCCCCGAATTCGGCCCCCTGATTGTTCGAGTAATCATGCTTCTGCGAGGTGTTCCAATACCGCACCCACGTGGTCACATCGAGCAGATCCTTATTGTCGGTGATGTTGTCGGTGACGGCATTGAACGCCTGCGTCGTCAACTTGCTGATGGTGGTGGGCAGCACCAATTGCGTGACCGCACTGACCACCTTGGTCCCCAGGACCGCCAGTCCCGCAATGGGATTGGCCAGCCCCGCCGTGGCGATCTCGGCGATATTGGTGGCGGTGAGCACGTTCTTCACCACGGTGATCACCGAATTCAACGCGATGGTCCCGACTTTCAGCAGCGCCTGGAGCGCCCCCGACCAGTCGGGCGTGGTCAGCGGCGAGGACGCCTCGGCCAGCCGCTCCGAGATCGATTTCTTCGGCTCATAGGAGATATCGGCCAGCGAATCGCCTTGAATATCATTGTTCACCACATCGGTGAACGTCTCGATCGACGTGAACGCCAGCGCCTCGGCAATGGATTTCAGCGAGGCGATCGGATCCCCGCCCGAAAGTTCCACCTGCCCCGCGATATTGGCGACAGTGGTGACGATCGGCGCTCCGGTGGGCGCATCGCAGGCGAGATCCCCGGTCGTGCAGAAATTCGCCACCCGCCCCGCGAGATTACCGAAATTGGCTGTCTTCCCATCGGATCCGATACCGCCGCCGGTCGCCGATTCGGTATTGGCGGGCGGCGCGTCCAGCGCCTTCACCGCCGTCCCGGAGGTGCCGGGTGCGGCATCGGGTGAGGTCTGGCCCGACGTCCCGGGGAACAGCGATTCCCCCGCATTGCGTGTCGGATCCCCGAACAGTGCGACCCCGGCGATCCGGTCGGCCGACACCACCCCCTTGCCCTGTCCGACCTCCTGCGCGAACAGCGAAGCCACATGCGCCCCTTGCGAATACCCGGCGACGGCGATCCGGGTGCTGCTGCACCGCTCGGCCACCTGTTTCGCCATGGATTTCAACCGCGCGAGCCCATTGGTCACCGATTGCGCATAGGGCGTGGTGTTGTCCGAGGTGGCCCCGCCGAACGAGGCTTCGTACGGCACGTAGGCCCGGTCGACGAGTCCGTCGGCCCCGGCCATCATGGGCCGGAACACCGCCGACAGCATGCCGGTGTCGGTGGTCACCTCGGCGTCCGGGGAGGATTCCCCGGTGCCCTGGATGCCGAGCGCGAACAGCGCCGGGCATTTCTCGATGGGTACCGCCACGTCGGTGGTCTCCGCGGCGGCCGCGCCGAAGCCCGCCACCGTGATCACGCAGACGGTGATGCTCAGCAGTGAGTGTCGAATCCATGCCGTGGACAGCGTTTTTCGGGCCACGTCACACCTCGGTTCAGGTCATTGACTCGCGGATTCTGCGCCCTGATCATGCGCGCGTGCGGTGATCTTCGCCCCGGCCGCGCGGGCGGTGGCGAGGATCAGCTCGGCCAGGAGCCGAACCGGTTGCGGGGGAGTGCGGGTGGGATCGGTGTCGTCGAGCGGGGTGGTGTCGGCGGCCGGATGCCAGGCGGCCAGCTCGTGCGGTTCGAGGGCGCGCCAGGGTTCCAGCCAGCCCAATCGCCATGGCTGCGCGCCGAGTTCGTGGGCGAGGGCCTCGGTGTCGTCGCGCCGATCGGCCACCGGCGCGGGCAGCGGCCGCGCCGAATCGGCCACGGTGATCACCCCGACCACCTGGCTCCCGGCCGGTGTGGCGTCGTGCTTGTGCGCCAGCAGCGCCCGCTGCAAGGCATTGATCCCGTGCATGTGACTGCGCGCCACCAGCACCACCAGCGGCGAATCCATATCCGCTCCGACGCCGATGCGCGCCGGCCACCGCTGCCCGGCATCTCCCGCCCAATCCATGCTGGCGGCCAGGCTGCTGACGCCCGCACCCCCGTGCACCCCCACCAGCCACAGCAGTGGCGGCCGCCCCCGCCTGCTGGGCACGGCCCGCTGCCACATGGGTACCGGCGGCACCTTCATGGCGGTCATGACGCCACCCCTGTCGATCGGGCGGACCGACGTCCGGAATCCACTCCCAGCAGTGCTGCGCCAACCGCGTGGATCCCGGCCAAAAGCGCGCCGGGATGACGAGCGCGCGCCGTGCCCGCCATCGTGCGAGCCCGCACCACAAGCCCCGTCGTGTGCGAGTGCACCGCAAGCCCTGTCGTGTGCGAGTGCGCTGCAAGCCCTGTCGTGTGCGTGTGCGCTGCAAGCCCTGTCGTGTGCGTGTGCGCTGCAAGCCCTGTCGTGTGCGTGTGCGCTGCAAGCCCTGTCGTGTGCGAGTGCGCCGCGGGTTCTGTCGTGTGAGGGTGTGCGGCGGGTTCTGTCGTGTGGGGGTGTGGTGCAAGCCCTGTCGTGTGGGGGTGTGCGGCGGGTTCTGTCGTGAGGGGGTGTGCCGCGAGGCCCGTTGTGTGGGAGTGCGCCCCAACCCCCGTCATCCCGGCATGCTTTTGGCCGGGATCCACAGCCGCAGCCACACGTCCGCCCCTCATCGCAGCGCCCCTAGTACAGCGAGGTACGCGTCCCGCGTCTCGGTGGCGAGCCGATGCCACGCGATCACGCTGCCGCTCGCCAGATGCACGTCGAACGGAATCCGCACGACTTCCCGCACCCACGATCCCAAATGTGTTCGCACATGCCCGATCACGCCCGCCGCGCTCCCCGGCACCTGTTCGGTCACCACGATCACCGCGTCCCCGACCACGAATTCGGTGAAGTTCTCGTCCAACCATTGCAAGGCCGGTTGTAATCGGTTGATCGCGTCCGGCCGCGCCGCGACGGTGATCACCAGCCCCACGCGCGGGTCGGCGAGCAGCGGTGCCGCCAGCCGGCTGGTTACCGGGGCCCCCGCGTCGAAAACCGCCAGCAATCCCGCGGTTTCGAGATTCCGTGCGATGGACAGCAGGGTTTCCCTGCGCGGCAGCGCTTCCGGCGCGCGCGGCAGCACCCGCACCCCGGTGCTGGTCTGCCCCGCGCACGCCCCGACCGTGGAGGCGAGTTCGGGATACGGTGTGGTGAGCCAACTCTGGACGGTCCCCGCCGGTGGCGCGATATCGCAGCCGCGCAGCGCGAGGTCCCCGCCGCCGAGGGTGGCGTCCACCGCCACCGGCCACACTTCCCCGTCGCTGTCGACGGCGGCCGCGGCCGCGAGCCCGAGCGCGGTGGTCGACGCCCCCGATGATCCGGAGCCGCCGAGCACCAGCACCGACGGCAGCGCGGCCCGCACCAGGCGTCCCTGTCCGCCGCGCAGCGGCACCGGATCGGTCGGCGACCCGCTGGGGGTGGCGGGCGCGGGTTCCGGTGGCGGCGTGGTGGATTCGGTGACGCGGCGGATGAGATCGTCGATATCCACCATCGCTCACTCCGTACCCGCGATGATGGCGCTGATCAGCACTTTCCCATCCCGTACGGTGGTGGTCATGATCTGCTGCCAGGACGCCTGCGTGCCGTCGGCATGCCGTTCACCCACGGTGACGTCCCAGCGGTCCGGGGCCAGCGCCGTGATGGTGACGCAGTGCTGTGTTCCGGCCGGGATGGCCGAAATGGCGTCGCGGGTGGCCTGTTCGGACGCGACCCGCGCGTCCGGGGCGAGCAGCGCCCGCACCGCGATCGGATCCTTCAGCACGTACCACGCGTATTCGAGTTGCATGATGACGCCGGGCGCGGTGCTCGTATCCCCCTGTCCCGCACCGCTGATGCGCCCGTCGACGGTGGTTTCCCGGCACCAGGTCTGCAATCCGGGCTGGTTGACCGCCGCGGTGGTCTCCAGGCTGGTGACCGCTGCGGTCGCGGTCTCCGGCTCGTCCTGCTCGCCGCCGGAGCGCACCAATCCGACAATGGTCACGAGCACGAGCAGCACCCCGACCGTCGCCCACACGACCCGATCCCGCACCTGCCGGCGATGCCGGTTGGCGGCGGCCCGCCGCCGCGCCTCCACCACGAGCGGGGCCATCGGATCCTCGGCGAGCAATTCCTCCACCGACGACCGGGATTTGCGTTTGCGCATCTCCACGCCGGGCTTGTCGTCACTGAGCCACTGCGCCCACCCCGGTTCCGCCGGCGCGCTCGTCTCGGGTTCGTCCGTGACGGGCAGCGCGGGCATGGGTGGCCGCGATTCGGTGGCGTCCTCCTGTTCGATCACAGCGCTACCTCGGTGTTCCGATCAGCCCACCGGGGGAGCGGGCTGCAATCCGGCCAGGAACGCGGCCGGATCCAGCGGCGGCATGTTCGACACGGCGGCGCGGAAGGAATCGACCTGCGTCTCAACCGTTTCCACCGCCTGCTCGACCACGGTGTTCACCTGCTCCACGAGGGGAGCCGCCTGCTCGTACACCTGCTCCACCACGGTCTGCGCCTGCTCGACGATCGGGGCGGCGGCTTCGATGATGGGAGCCGCGGCTTCGATCACCGGCGCGGCGATCTCGGCCACGGGGGCGCTGACATTGGCGAGGGGGAGTGCGGGGGTGCCGCCCTGCGGCGCAGCGTCCGAGACCGGAGCTGCCGCAGAGATTTCGAGCGACGCGGGGATAGTGGGCTGAGGCTTGGTGGCGTCGCCACCACTCAACGCTTGACCAGCGAGCGCAGCCAGCGTACCCACGATGCCAACCGCAGGAATGCCGACAACCGCAGCGCCGGTTAGGCACCCGGTCACGCCGCCGATTAGAGCACCTGCAGGAGCCATGACTCCGGCGGTCGGAATGCCGCCGATCAGACCACCGGCTATAGCGCCTACAACCGCCCCACCCGCACAGCCGAGCGGAACCAATGCCACTGTGGCCACACCGCCAGCGGCCAAACCAAGACCGGCCCCTAAGAATCCGGTGGCAGCCATCCGGTCCGAATCTTCTCGCGAGAAGCCGAAGCTGTCGTACATGGCGGCGATCTGCCACTCCGCCATGTCGAGATACGCCTGTGCCTTGTCTCGAGACTTGGTATCGACGAAGTCCGGCAGCTGCACGGTTCCGTATCCGACCCGCAGCTGATGCGGATCTGTAGGCATCACGGCTTGGCCGTCGTTCGGAGGCGCTTGCGGCTCTTCGACAGCGGGCTCCGAGCCCCCATCATTCGTCTCCGGCTGCGTGACTCTCGGCTGAACCCACGTATTCGTGTCCGGCGTGGTCTGCTGACTCGGCCTCGGCCGATTGGGCGGCGCGACAGGCGGATCAGGTATGTAGTCGGCAAGACTCGGCGCGGCGGGTTCAGCCGGCGCCGCAGGCGCCTCGCTCAACCCCGGTTGCCCTTCCCCCGGAACCGCAAGCCCCGGCTGCCCCGGCGCGGCTGCGGCCAGGCCCTGGCCGGCGGCGAGCATTACCGGTAACACCGATAGGGCGGTCAGTTTACGTTTGACGGTCATTCCGGAACCCCTTATTTCCCCGGCTCTTTCCACCGGTCGCGCGCCCCCAACCCTGCGAGCGCC
Source organism: Nocardia huaxiensis (assembly GCF_013744875.1). Lineage (NCBI taxonomy): Bacteria > Bacillati > Actinomycetota > Actinomycetes > Mycobacteriales > Nocardiaceae > Nocardia > Nocardia huaxiensis. The sequence goes on along the minus strand of NZ_CP059399.1, from coordinate 6,403,445 downwards.
CACCGCGACCGGTGACACCGCCGCTGGTGAGAAGGAATTCGCGCCAAAACCCCGCGATGAGTCCCGTCACCTGCGATGATGTTGTTGCCGGGCATGATCGTACCCGAATCTGCGGGCAGGCAACTGGATACGGACGAGTAGGTCCGAAATCCCTTGATTGGTCACCCGTTTCCCGAGCACACCCCCTAGGATCGAGCCGACCGCGCGACAGCCATGCCCTCACAAGGGCTTTCATTCGCCGCCGGTTTGCAGGAGGGGTATTCGTGCGTACATCAGCTATTCGCCCGCGAACGGCACTGCTATGCCTGGCCTGGGCGCTGACCGCACTCCTGGCAACCTCCGGTTGCGGCGACCCGGGCCCCACCGCCGTCGCCACCTTGACCACCACCGCACCCCCCGACCCCGATCGCCCGCCCACGGCCGTGCGCTGGGAGCCGTGGCAGGGCGTGCAGTTGCCCTTCGCGCAGGAGGGTCCGACCAAGGTCGCCGATGCCGCGCTCGGCTACACCCACTCCCCGCAGGGCGCGGCGCTGGCGGCGATCCACCACACGCTGCGAGTCTCGTTGTCCCCGGACGCCTCCTGGGCGCGTATGGCCGCGCAATCGCTCATGCCGGGACCGGGCAAGGACAGCTGGGTCATCGCCCGCGCCCTGCTCTCCATCACCTCGGGGGCGGACCCCGCGACAGTGCCCACCATCACGGCCTACAAGGTCAACACCTATGCCGACGCCCGCGCCGAGATCGTCATCTACTCCACCTATCCCGATGCCAGCATCACCGCGAACACGGCCACCGTCGTCTGGCTCTCCGACGACTGGCGGCTGCTCATCCCCGATCCCGCCGCCAAAGTGCAGACGGTGCAGGCGGTCTCGTTCATCCCCTTCGATGTCGTGAAGCTCGAACCCCCGCAATGAACCGATCCCACTGGAGTCCGTCGAACACCAGCGCGGGCCCTGTCGGATCCTTCGAGTCGCGCACGCCGACCAGATCTGTGTCCAGGAAGGCCACCTCTACGCAGGTGTCGGCATTCGGGCTCTTGCTGGATTTGAACCACCGGGCATTCGACAGATCGGTCATGTCGCGTACTCCTCTGCGATCCTGAGCACCAGATCCCTGGTGTCGCTCTCGCTCAACGCTACTCGCTCGATCTCGTTGATCGCCTTGCGATGTCGCGTGATGACGCTGTCCTGTTCGAGGAACAGCGCGCCCTCGTGCGCCTCGATGTAGACCACCGGTGGCTCGATGAGATTGCGACTCGGCAGCCGCGGAAATTCGAGCAGTGTGAACGACTGGACGACCGCCCCGGGATGGTCGTCGACATCCCACGGGACGACGCGTAGCGAGATGTTCGGCCGCAGGGCGAATTCGGCGAGCTGCCGCAATTGATTGCCCATGGCCGCGCGGGGGCATGGGCGATGTCGCAGGGTTGCCTCGGATAGCAGAATCAGCACCCGGAAACTTTCCGCCCGATCGGCGAGCATCTGCTGTCTGCGCGCGGCCAATTCGAGTCGTCGTTCCAAATCCGCAGGCGAAATGTCGGGTTCGCCCGTTCGAATCAGGGCTTGCCGATAGTCGGGGTGCTGGAGGAGTCCGGGCACCAGCGCGAACTGAAACGTGGTGAGCCGCACCGCACTGGACTCCAGCGACATGTAGTGGTCGAAGTGATTGGCGTACTGGTCGGAGTACACCCGCCACCAGCCGTAGTTGGTCTGGTGCAGCCGCGCCGTGCGCAGTTCCTGTTTCACCTCTTCCCATAAAGCGAACACCTCGGTACGTTCCGGGCTAGGGTCGGCGATCCGATAAAAATCCAGCAGTGCAGCCAACTGGACGGTCGAAATTCTCACCCGCTGTCCGTCTTCGATCCGTCCGATCGACTGCGGCGACAGGTCGATATGCAGGCCGGCTGTCAATTGGCTTGCGCCGCTGCGTATTCGGTGCTCGCGCAACACGCGCCCGAATGCGCGCTGCGGCAATGTCGACCCAGCCATTTAGTGAGCCTCGCTATCTGGTGCGCCCCGCACTGGAACGCAGAGCAATTTTACGGAATTACGGCCCGCAGTATTCCTGTTTGCGATTCTTCCATGTGTACTGAGCAAGCCCCCGCCTCTCCGGCTCGAAGGAGCGCCCCGTGACACACGAATTGCCCTCCAAGGAACTGCTTTTGGAGGCGTGCGCCGGCACCGTCCCGCACCCCCACCCCATCCTGCGCGCCGCCTACGAGCTCGCCAGCCTGCACGAGGCCCGCCGCACCGCCGACCCCACCTCCCGGCTCGAGATCGACTGCTCCCGAGCCCGCCTCATCCACGACATCGACTCCTGGACCGCCCGCACCCTCCCGCGCCCGCACGCCGCCGCCACCCTGCACACCGAAACCCTCGGCATGGTCATAGACCGCCTGGCCCACTTCACCATCGAGGCCCACACCCCGCTGCACCACTCCCACCCCGCCTGCCCCGACCACCAATCCTGGAAACGCCTCGCCGAGCTCTCCCTCGCCTACTCCGACCTCGCCCACGCCCTGTCCACCCGCACCTGCCGCATCCCCGACCTCGCCACCCCCCTCCCCGAAGTCCTCCCGCCCCCACACCTCTGACCCCAACCCGCCACGCCCGAAAGAAGACCCGCCATGTCCGCCCTCTGGCTCCCCGCCCTCCTGTTCCTCCTCGGCCTCACCCTCGGCTGCGCCCTCACCTGGCTCGGCACCCTCTTCCCCGCCCGCCGCACCCCCTCCCACGCCACCACCACCGAAGGCTGGACCGTCTCCGCCATCACCGCCCGCCTCGAAGCCGAACGCACCCACCTACCGCTCGGCCGCGTCGCCTGACGCGCCCCCATCCACACCCCCCAATCCATCCACAGCCCAACCCATTTCCCCAGCTTGCCCACCCAGCACCGTCACCCGGATCAGCGACCCTCCAGTGATGATCCGAACCCGAGCCGAACTGCTGCATCAGGGAATCCCCGCGAGCACCCTCGATGACCGTTGCCGCCGTGGCGAACTTCACCGCCTCCTCCCCGGCGTCTACAGCCTCAGCGAACCAAGCCCCATCGACCGCTGCCACGCCACCCTGGCCTGGGAGCCACGAGCGGTTCTCAGCCACCGCACCGCCGCCCACCTCCACGGATTGCTCCCCGCCCCAGACCGTCTGGAAGCCACCGTCCCGAAATCCGTCTCCCGCAGACCACCCACCTGGCTCACCTTCCACCGCCGCGACCTGGCCCCCGACTGGATCGGCCAGGTCCAGGGCCTGGCCGCCACCATCCCCGCCCTCTGCGACCTGGGCCTGCACGGCACCAAAACGATTCGCCGCCAACTCCGCCAAGCAGCCCTCGACGCCGCCTCTCCAGCCGAACAGAAATTCGCCCGAGCCCTCGCCCAACGCAACTGCCCCCTCCCTCTGAACCGCTCCGTGGGCCCCTACCTCTGCGACTTCGTAGACACCTGCTCCCGCACCGTCATCGAAATAGACGGCCGCACCTTCCACAGCGAACCCGACGTCTTCTGCCGAGACCGCCGCCGCCAGAACGCCCTCCAGCTCACCGGCTGGCTCGTCCTGCGCTACGCGGCCCGCGACGTCTTCGACCACCCTGACCGCTGCGCCGCAGAGGCAGTCCGGGCGATCCGTGAGCGGCGTATTCGATTCCGGAAAAGGTGATCCCCGGCCTGAGTGCACACTTTCGTCGTGAAATCTGCCGGATGGCAGAAAGGCGTCGATTGTGTGCGCTCAGGCCGAGTCCGACCGATCGAGATCGCTGGTGCCGGTGGGAAATTCGGTTGAGGGGCCTGGGGTGGCCCCGTAGCATCGTTCTCACGATCCGCACGCGAGGAGGTGGGAACCGTGGCTCTTCAGATCACCGATCGGCTGATCACCAGCACCGTGACCCCCGAAACCGCGTACTGGACCGCCACTTCCAGCGGTGGCCACTGGGAACTGACCTGGCTCCCCGATCACCCGTTGACGCGCGATCAAGCCGTCAGCGGCATGGTGCTCGACGAGATCCTGAGTGCTCCGGACGCGGTCACCGCCGAATTCGCCATGGAACTGGCCGAGATCCGGGCCGCCGAGCTCGGAATCAGCCTGAAGGATGTGGTTCTGCGTCTGTGCGCCCGCATGGTCGAACGAGACCTGCTGGGCCAGAACAAGGATGCGGAATCCGACGCCGTGCCCGGTCAACCCCCGTCCGGGCACGGCTGGCGAGCTCTCACCCTGCTGGCGCACGCCCGCGCCCTCGAACCATCCCTGGGCGACCACGCCTGATTCCGGCTACAACGCCGGGTTGCCGCCCCAACTGGCCGCGCGCGCAGCCTGATTCGCTGCGGTGAGCCGGCGTGGGTCGCTGCCGTCCGGGTTCATCACCCAGATCTCGGACCCGGTCATCACTTTCGCCGAATTCTCCGTCCAGCGCGTGACGAGAAGCCTGGTGCCGTCGGGGGAGTAGGCCGGCAGGGTGGTGCTGTAGTAAGGCTCGGGCGCGGGCAGTGCGGTGCCCTCACCGGTGAGCGGACGGATATTGCGGCCGTAGAGATCCATCAGATAGACCTCACCGCCTCTGCACTCACATCGGCCGCTGGCGAAGGCGATTCCGCTGCCGTCGGGAGTGAACACCGCACTGAAGTTGGTGAATTCGTCTTTCAGCAGCGGGCGCAGGTTGTCGCCGTCGGAATCCATGATCCAGATGTCGCCCTCCACGTTGAACACGATCAGCGTGCCGTCGGGGGAGAAGGCGGGGCGCTGCGGGTATTGCAGGCCCACGCCGAGGCTTCCGGTCAGGGTCTTCTGGTCGCTGCCGTCGGTGTCGACGACACAGATGCTGCGGTCACAGACGAACGCGATACGGGTGCCGTCAGCGGAGAACGCCGGATCCGCCCCGTCGTTGACCAACTGCACGCGATGGCTGCCGTCGGGTCGCATGACGGTCAGCGGCCGGCCGAGGGCGAGCATGGAACCATCGCGAGACAGCGCCGGGTCCTGACCGGCCGAAATCCCGGTCACCCCGGTGCCGTCCGGATTCATGGCATAAACCCGCGTCCCACCGGTTCCGCCATTGCCGCTGAAGACGATCTTCGCCGGATACGGCGACAGGCCGATATCGGGGACCGGGGTCGGAGCCGGACGTTTGCCCGCGAAAATTCCGCAGTAGGCCAGTAGTCCCGCCAGCACGACGGCGAGGACGACTCCCCGGGAAATCCGGCCTTGTCGAGTGCTCATGCCGCTCAACATAATTCACGCCGCCACTCGTTCTCGACCGGATTGTCCGGCCGGTCGGCGAGTGGCGGCGTGAACCAAAGATGGTGCGCGATACTGGGATTGAACCAGTGACCTCTTCCGTGTCAGGGAAGCGCTCTCCCGCTGAGCTAATCGCGCGGAAATCCCCCTCAGAGCGGATGACGAGATTCGAACTCGCGACCCTCACCTTGGCAAGGTGATGCGCTACCAGCTGCGCTACATCCGCATTCGCTCACCGGGCCTGTGTGCTGCTCGGCTTGCGGGACAAAACATTAGCCTACAACCCCGCAATGTTTGCAAACCGGCACGAAAACGGCTGTTTTGCTACGCGATTCGGCCACCCGGGGTGGGGCTCGGCCACCCGCGACGCCGCCGGCACCGCATGCCGGGGAGCGGCCTGACGCGCGGGCCGCCACACCGGGTCGGCCCCGGCCTTCCGGGCATGAGATGCGCCACACCGGGACCGGCCACGCGCGGGGACTGCGGCGGCTGGGGACTGCGGCGGCGGAGGGGCGAGGTGGCCGGGCCGCCGACCGCCGGTGTCGCACGGCACAGCGAGGGTGCGAATGGCGCACGAACAACTGTGCGCTGGTGGTGAATTCGGTGCGAATTGCCCTCTGATTGCGAAAAGCCCGGCTGCTGCCGGGCTTTTGTTCCCACTTCACTGTATAGCGTAGACCGGGGCTTGCGGCAAGGCCCCGGTGCTCCCGCATAATCGCTGCTCAGGCCATCGAGAGGAGTTCACGTGCGAGTTCTGCTGTCGACAATCGGATCGCGGGGAGAAGTGCAGCCGATGCTGGCGCTGGCGTTGGCATTGCGGGGGAGTGGCGCGGAGGTTCGGTTGGTCGCGCCGCCGGATTTCCGGGAATTGATCGGCGAATACGAAATTCCATTCGCCCCGGTCGGCCCGGAAGTGCGGAAGATCGTGCCGCAGCAGAGCACCGGCGCCCAGGACATCGTCGAAACCATGCGGCGGATGATCGCCACCACCGTCGCCGAACAGTTCGAGGCGGTCGGCGCGGCGGCCGACGGCTGTGACGTCATCGTCGCCTGCGGGGCCCTGCAACCGGCGTCGAGCTCCATCGCCGAGCAGCGCAGCCTGCCCTACGTGTACACCTCGTTCTGCCCGGTCACCCTGCCCTCCGACGACCACGCCCCGCTGTTCATGCCGCCCATCCCCGGCCAGCCGGACGTGGACCCCACCGCGGACTTCCGCACCCAGTGGGCGCAGGACGCCCAGCGCTGGGATGCCCGCTTCGCCGAACCGATCAACGCCCACCGCGTCGAACTCGGCCTGAAACCGATCACGAATGTGCGCGACCACATCTTCAGCGCCGCGCCCCTGCTGGCCGCCGACCCGGTGCTGGGCCCGTGGCGGCACACCCCCGAACTGGAGGTGACCCACACCGGCGCCTGGCTGGTCCCCGACGACCGCCCGCTGTCCGCGGACCTCGAGGACTTCCTCGCCGCCGGCGACCCGCCGATCTACTTCGGCTTCGGAAGCATGCACGTCCCACCGGAATTCAGCCGCACGGTCATCGACACCGCCCGAGCGCTGGGCCGCCGCGCCATCGTCTCGCGCGGTTGGACCGACCTGTCGCTGATCGACGCCGCCCCGGACTGCCTGTCCCTCGGCGAGGTCAACCAGCAGGCCCTGTTCCCGCGCCTGGCCGCCATCGTCCATCACGGCGGCGCGGGCACCACCACCGCCGCGGCCCGCTCCGGCGCACCGCAGGTCATCGTGCCGCAGCGCTACGACCAGTTCTACTGGTCGGAACGGATTGCCGCCCTCGGCATCGGCGCGGCCCACCCGCGCACCGCGCCGACCGTCGAATCCCTCACGGCCGCACTGGAACACGCGCTGTCGGCGGAGGTCACGACCGCGGCTCGAGACCTCGCGCCCCGCATTGCCGCCGACGGCGCTGCCGTAGCAGCGCAGATCGTCGCCAAACGCGCCGCAGCAGCCGCCACCCGGTGAGCGCCTGACGGAAGATTCCCGCCGTCCCCGTCATCCCGGCGCGCTTTTGGCGGGGATCCACACAAGTTCGGTGGATCCCGGCCAAAAGCATGCCGGGATGACGGGAAAGCATGCCGGGATGACGGGGGGAGTCATGCTGGCATGGCGGGCGGATTCCTGCTGGGATGACGGCGGATTCCTGCTGGATGACTCAACTGCTGAGGATGTCTCGCATCCCCGGTGCGAGCACGCCGTCCAGCGCCGACCATGGCACCGTGATGTCGATGACGCCTCCCACCGGGGGCGCGACCTGGCCGGGCTCGAAGTACAACCGCATCCCGTCCGGTGTCACCGCCCAGCGCGAGAAGTGTTCCGCCGTAGGCGTTATCCCGTCGTAGTCCAGGGTCGCGCCCGCCTTCGCCGCCCGGGTCTCGGGCAGCAGCACCCGCGCCTGCTCCGACAGCACCCGCAACCCTTCGGCCTCGCTGGTGAACGTCGACGACAGCGTGATCGCCTGTCCGGTATCGAGATTCGTCACGTGGGTGGCCAGCGCGAACAGCGGGTGCACGCCGCCGAAGTCGACGCTCACCCCCACTTTTCCGCTCACCACGTGCGCACCCAGGTGCACCACCGCGCTCGCCTGCCCGGGGTCCTGCACCGACCGCGTCGCGGCGTACTGCGTCAGGAATCCCTCGAGCAGCCCGCTCATGGCCTGATTGAATTCTTTTGCCGCTTCGGCGTTTCCGCCCTCTATCTGGGGGAGTAGGACATCGAAGGTGAGGTCCCCTCGCTGGCCCGAATGCCGGACGGAGGTCACCGTGGGCTTCGAGCCCGCCGGTGCGGTCGACGCCGTCACCGTGCTCGTCCCGCCCGCGGGTGGCCCGCTCTCATCCGGCGCGCATCCCGCCCCGGCGGCCACCAGCGCCGCGAGCATCAGGCAGGCAACGGTTTTCGTGTGCACGGCAGGCCCTCCCCGCTTCCCCGCGCCGGGTCCGTTCCCGGCGTCTGCCGTCGAGTCTCCGGCCGCCGCTTGGAGATCGCCAACGATTCCCCAACGACGCGCCAGGGTATTTGGTCCTCGATTGCGACCCAAATATGCCCCGATTTCGAATTCCCGGCGGAATTCAGCCACTCCAGTTAATCGAATACCGCCGAGTCCAATTATCGGATTTTCGGCCAGATGCGATGGCCGCCAAGAAATCTCGCACATTCCCCGCACGCCCCCCGCAAACGCTGTGTAGCGTCTGGAACTCGAAAACACTCGTACGATAGGGCCGGTGGCTGGGTGATCGGAATAGATGGCTGCCTCGAACGCATCATGGATATCCCCGGTGCGCGCAGCGTGACCCTCGTCGACGGCGCGAGCGGTCTGGCCATCGCGGCGGCGGGCGTGTACGACGGCGTCGACCAGCACTCCGACGCAGCCGTCACCACCGATGTGGTCCGCGCCGTACTCGGCTGCCCCGCTCTCGCTTCCGCGCCGGGCGGTGACGACATCGGTGAGATCATCATCGACGGCACCCACGGATTCCATCTACTGAATTTGCTCCGCGGCGACTTCGAAGGCCGGCTATTCGTGCACACCGTATTCGACGGCGATACCGGCAATCTCGCCATGGCGAGATTCCAGATCCGCACCATCCTCGCCGAAATGGCGGGAGCCGATCATGGGCATTGAACTGGCGATCGAACTGCAACGCCTGGAGAACGAAAGGCGCACCGGCGTATTGCGCACCGGTGACGGCGCATTCCACCTCGCCGACGGCGCCATCGCCTGTGTCGACTGCCGCCGCACCACCGCCCTGGACCGTCTCGTCATCGCCGCCGGCGTGGCCAGCGCCGACGCCTGGCAGCGCGCCGCCACCGGCGATCCATCCGCAATCCTGCATCCGCACACCGAATCAGGCTCCGCGCGGCCAGTGCCGACCGATCCGGATCCCGGTGCCGCGCCGAGCGGATCAGCCTCCGGCGAGTTCGGTGCTGTGCCGCCTCTGCCCGCGCCGGACCGCCCGGAGGGCGAAATACCGCGTAGTACAGGGATTCTCGGTGCACTCGGCCACGCGCGCACCACCGCCGCGCTGACCACCGCACGGCAGGCCGCCGCGACCGCCGTCCTCACGCCCTTCCGTCCTCGGCTGGAAACCCTTGTGCTGCTGTCGATCTTCGACGCCGCCTATCTGCTGCTGGCCACCGAGACCATCGCCGAGTTCGAGCCCGCCCCCGCGCATTGGCTGGCTGAGCTCTGCCCGGTGGCCCCGCGCGTCGTCCTGCACGAGTGCGACCGCCGCGGCGCCCTCGACTCCGGCCCCTGGCAGACCGACCTGGTCGACCGCGCCGCCGTCGTGCCCGCCCGCCGAATCGCCCGCAGCCGGGTGGTGCTCACCGCCGGCCAGGCCGAGGTGCTGGCCGCCGCCGACGCCCGCCGCAGCGTCACCGCCATTGCCCGCACCCTCGATCGCACCGCCTACGGCTGCCTGCAGGCCGTCCGCGACCTGACCGCGGCGGGCCTCATCGAGCCGCCCGCCCCCGCACCCGCATCGATTCTGTCCGGCGCTCCGGAGATCACCGAGCCCACGCCCGGCGGCCCCGGCCCGCTCCCACGCCGCCGCGTCCGGCAGGCCGCGCTCACTCCCGCCCCCGACAGCTGGGTGCCCGCCGATCGCGACATGCTGCTGCGCCTGCGGGCGGCCCTGCAGGAGCTGGCGTGACCGGGCGAAAGACCAAGCTCGGCGAACTGATAGGGAGGTTGACCAAGGTGGCGAACACCGACCCGGATCCGAATGCGGTCCTGCTGCCGGAACTACACGGCCTGCGCGAGCGGGTCCCGCAGCTGACCGGCTCGCTGGTGGCCTCCATCGACGGGCTGCTCATCGTCCACGACGTGCCCGCCCACATCGAACCCAATGGCATGGCCGCCCTCACCGCCTCGGAGCTTTCGCTGTCGCATCGTCTCGTCACCACCGCGCACGGCGGCGGATTCGACGAGGTGGTGGTGCGCGGCAGCGGCGGATACGTGGTCATCTACGCGGCCGGCTGGACGGCGGCGCTGACCGTATTGGCCGCTCCCACAGTCAATGTCGGCCGCCTGCACCTGGAATCTCGCCCCCTGGCCCGCGCCATCGCCGAGCATCTGAAGGCTCTCGGCAAGGAAGTCCGCGCCCCCGAGGGCGGCAAACACGAACTCACCAAACCTCCGGTATCCAACACCAGAAGAAGGGAAAGAATATGACGAACATGGACCTCGCGCTGAAGGACATGATGGTCATCGACGGCGCGATCGGGGCCTGCGTCGTCGACTACAACAGCGGGATGGCACTCGGCATGCTCGGCAGCTCCAAGGCGCTGGACCTGCAGGTCGCGGCGGCGGGCAATACCGAAGTGGTGCGCGCCAAAATGCGCACCATCGACCAGCTCGCCCTAAAAGAGGACATCGAGGACATTCTCATCACCCTCGGCGGTCAGTACCACATCATCCGGCCGATGACGGGCCGAAAGTCCAAGGGGCTGTTCCTGTATCTGGCCCTCGATCGCGGCCGCGCGAATCTGGCGATGGCCCGGCATCGGCTCAAGGGCATCGAAGAGGAGATCGAGGTGTGAGAGTCGCTCACCTTACGCTCTCGCGGCGCAGGCGGGCCCGGGACCGGGCCTGACCTGTGCTGAGCGGGACGGCTACGCGGTCTGCCCCGAATTCGATTCGCCCGCAGGCGGTTCCAGGTCGAACGCATGCGCCATCCAGCGATTCGACGGCGGCGAGAACAGCAGTGCGAGCACGCCCACCGCGACCACGCCCACGGGTATTCCCACCCAGGGGTCACCTCCGGTGGCGAACATCCAGGCCAGCCAGGCGAGCAGGATCTGTGAGATCACCACGATCGTCCGGGGCCACCAGCGCCCCCGGTACACCTCGATTCCGGCCACCAGCACCAGGATGGCGAGCGCCGCGGCGACCATTCCGAAGCTGATCGACTGCAGTGCCGCCGCCACACCCGCGGCGACCGTCGCGACCGCTCCCTCGATCGCCACCAGCACCCCCGCTACCCGCACCACCACCGGAATCTCGCCCCAGCCCTGCACTTTGCGGTCGGCCATCCATCCAGCCTAGGACACGGCGGCCCGCACGTTTCGACTATCGGTGCCAGCCCCCGATTCCTTCGTCTGAAGTATTGTGATTTCACATCTACGCTGTCGGTGAGCCGAAGGCTCACAGCAACACCCGTCGAAAGAATCGAGACAGCATGTTGGTGCGCAATGTGACAGCCCGTCCCCTCGGCGCTCTCGCCGTCGGCGTCGCCGCGGCGGCGGCCGTGGTGACGGCCGCGCCCCAGGCCGCGGCCGAAACCTACACCTTGTCGCTCACCGGCTCCACACACGTGGTCGGCTGCACCTACACCCTGTCCATCGAGGGCTTCCCGAAGAACCCCCTGTCCTCGGGCAATTTCGCCGACAACGGCAAGGCGATCGGCTCGGTGAACGGCTCGGCCAACATGCTCGGCGGCATGAAGGTCTCCTGGACTCCGAAAACCGCGGGCGCCCACGAACTGACCGCCAGCGTCGGCTACCTCAGCGCCGCCGTCCTCGTCACCCCGCGCACGGTCGACGTGGCGGCCACCGGATCCTGCTCCGGCGGGGGTGGCGGGCTGAGCTCGATCATCCCGAGCATCTCCGGGTAGCGAACCGATCCACGGTGTCAGCCGGCCATGGCGCGCAACCATATTCGGCTGTCACCGTCGGGATCGGTGGTGGCCAGCAGCAGCCCGCCGGGCAGATTGCCGACGAACGCCCTCGGGGCGCGCACGGGCAGCGGCACCTCGCGCATACCGGTGCAGTCGCGACCGGCGGTGAGCAGGCGCGCCGCGCCGTCGACGCGGATGCTCATCAGCAGCTCGTCCGCGCGCAGCAGGGCCTGATCGACATCCAGCGTCCCGCCTCCCGGCCCGGTTCGGTACACCGAAGCCGTCGGCCAGCACAGCAATTGGGGGCGCACCCCCACCGTCCGCCCCACCACCACGCAGGGATCCGCCTGCTCGGTCGCCGCGCAGGCCACCCGATCGGCGACACCGCTGCCGGACAGGGGAATCCGCTGCCAGGAATACCCGTCCGACGAAACCCATTCCAGCGGTTGGTAATCCACCCCGCGAATGCTGTTCCCGGCAACGACGAATCCGCCGGGCCCGGCAGCCACCCCACCCGCCCCGGTCACCTCACCGGGCCCCGCCGACAAGGCCGGATCATCAGCCTGCCGAACCCAATTCGCACCATCCTTCGACGTCCACACCGCCACCCCGTACCTGCCACCGCTGCCGTCCCAGGCCCCCACCAGCAGCCCGGTGCCCCCGAACGCCGCCGCCCCACCGACCCCGATCGCCCGCGGCCCCCCGAACTGCTCGAAACTCTGCGGAAACTCCTCCAACGCCGACCGGTCACCCGCCCACACCGTCATCCGCGGATTGAAATGCGCACCCCCGAACGCCTGCCCCAGCACCACCACCCGCTCCCCGACCCCACCCGAAATCAGTTCGGCGACAACCCCATACCCGCTGCGCGGGGTCACCGTCACCGCCTCCCACCGGCGTCCGTCGCCGGTAGTCCACGCGGCGGGGGAGCGCCCCTCGGGCCCGGGCACCGACCCGAGCGCCAACAGCTCGTCTCCGGCCGCGGTGACGGCCAACACGCGTGCCCCCGCCGCAGGCGGTCCCACCGGTTCCCACCCGCCGAAGTCCGCATCCACCGGTGAGTTCCCGCCGCACGCGGCCAGCGCAATGAGCCCCGCCGCCATCACGACTCGCAGCCACCCCATCGACTCACCATGCCAGACCTGTCGGTCTCGGCGACTAGGTTCGACCCATGCCCAACCCCACGTACTCCTTCACCGCCCGGCTCTGGGAGTGGGAGGGCCAGGCCGCCTGGCATTTCGTGAGCCTGCCCGAGGACCTGGCCGACGACATCGAAGAACTCCACGGCCGCCACGCCGCAGGCTTCGGCTCGGTTCGCGTGCGCGTAACCCTCGGCGAATCCCGCTGGTCCACATCCCTGTTCCCCGACCGCAAACGCGCCACCTACATCCTCCCGATCAAGAAGCAGGTCCGCACCGCCGAAGGTCTCACCGCGGGCGACTCCGCCCAGATCACCCTCACGATCGCCTGAACCTGTCACCCCCGATTGTTACCGTTCGCCTCGTGAACAAGATCCCCACTCCCGCAGACGAATCCCAGTTCTGGAGCCTGCTCGAGGCGGCCTGGGAACGGGTCGGCGCCGAACCGAACGCCCTGCGGAAGTCCTTGGCCGGCAGAACCGACGACGCCGACGCATACGCCCTGGATGAACACCTGGCCGCATTCCTGGAACACCTGACAACGCTCAGCGCGGACCTGTCCGCCGAGCAGCTGACCGCGCTGGATCGGGTAGCCGAACGCAAACTCCACGACCTCGACCGCGCCGACATCCACGAGGTGACCGACGGCTCCGACGACGGCTTCCTCTATTGCCGCGGCTTCATCCTCGCCATGGGCCACGACTTCCACGCCGCGGTCCTCGCCGATCCGTCCACCGCCATCCTGGACGCCGAATGCGAATCCCTCTGCTACTTCTTCGCCCACCTGCACAACACCCGCTTCGGTGACTTCCCGGACACCGGCTCCGGCATCTCCCGCGAAAGCTTCTCCAACCCGTCCGGTTGGTCCTGACCTGCCCGGATAGCCTGTCCATCCGTGCCACGCGCGGTCGAACCGGCATCGCGGCGACACCCGTCCACCTACCGTATTCATGTTGACCTCCAACATAATTCGGGGTGATCGTCATGGGAATCGCGAAGTCTCACCTGCAATCCACGGCAGCCGAATTCGCCGCCCGGCTGAAATCGAGGTCAGATATCAGCAGTTGGATGCAGGACGAGTACTACCGTCACCTGAAGCTGACCGGCACCGCGCACAAGAATCTGGCCTCGGCCTCCTTCGACGAGGTCTGGCCGGATGTGGAGAAGATCCTGACCAACCTCACCACCGGGAACTACGAGCGCAGGTTCACCCTCGATGGCCAGGCCATCCAGCTGAATATCAGCGTCCTGGAGTCCGAAGACCTCAACGGCTTCTTCTGTGGCGAGTACCTTTTGCGCCCCGAGGAGGAGGCCAAGATCGCCGAGATTCGCAACAGCCTGAAGAAGCCTTCCGACCGGCGCAGCGTCTACCTCTACCGATTCGGTGACGGCATCGAGCGAAACCTCGCCGCCGCAGTGAAATCCGGCGACATGGCGGCACCGGAAATGGAACCGGCCGCCTTCGCCGCGCGATTCCTCGATTCCGTCGTCGCTCTCAACGACGCACACCGCAAGCTCGGCAAATACCAGATCTGGGAGCATGTCCCGATCTCCGACGCGCAACTCCGCGACGCCGGTCTCGACCCGATTGCCCTGCGCGCCATAGCGAGCCGCCAACGCCTCACCGCCCTGCCCAAGGACGACTACGGCAAACCCACCTACGCCGGTCAGTCCACCCTCTACACCCCGTACGCGCTCTGAGAAATCTCCGTCAGCCACTGCTGTTCCAGCACACCGAGTTCCGTGCGCGATGGCTCGCCGTAGAACCATTCGCGGGCGATTCGATGCCAGTTGCCGCCCGCGCGGAGTTGGCCGAGGAGGGCGAGGGTGCCGTATTCGACGCGGCGCGCGATGGCGTGTTCGGCGGGCGCGTACTGCTGACGGAGATGTTGGAAATAGCCTCGGCGTGGGTCGAGGAACGCGAGAATCGCTGTCGCCGCGGTGTCTTCGGCGATGCGGATCTCGGCGTCGGTGAGCAGCCAGCCGGTGGCTTCGTGGAACAGACGCAGACACAGTTCCGCGCTCGCGGTGGTGTCTTGTTCCAGGACACCGTAGTCGACCAGGAGCGTGCGCAGGTCGCCGGCCCGGAACTCGGCTGCCGCTCGCGCACAGGCGATCTCGAAGTCGACGGCCGTGTCGTCCATGTGCTTGAACAAGCCGAAGTCGAGAAAGACCACGGTGCCGTCCGGCGCCAGCAGGACATTGCCGGGATGCGGATCGCCGGTGAATCGGCGCTCGCGCAACATGGTTCCGGCGAAGAAGCGGAACAGTATCTCGCCGACCCGGTCCCGTTCGGCGGTGGGCAGTGCGGCGATCTCGTCGAAGCGCAGGCCCTCGGCCAGTTCGGTGACCAGCACTCGCCGGGTGCACAGCTCGAGCAGTACCTCGGGCACTCGGATGAACGGATGACCCCGGTACATTCGCGCCACGCTGTCGTGCTGGGCGGCCTCGACGCGGTAGTCGGTCTCTGCCGCCAAATGCGTGGTGAGCTCCCGCAACAGCGCGTGGTCGGACAGCGCGGGCATGACGGTGCGCAGCAGGCGGACCACCAGCGCGAGATTCTTCAGATCCGCTCGGACGGCCACATCGACGCCGGGATACTGCACCTTGACCGCGACCGCCCGCCCGTCGGCCAGCCGGGCCCGATACACCTGCCCGATCGAGGCCGCGCCGATCGGCCGCTCATCGAATTCGGCGAAGACCTGATCGAGCGGCTGCCCGTATTCGGCCTCGACCACGGCCCGCATTCGCGCGTACGGCACCTGCGGTGCACTGTCGTAGAGCGCGGAAAGCTTGCGCTGGAACCGATCCCGCTGCTGCGGCGTCAGGGATTTCGTGCCGAACACCGACAGCACATCGAAGGTCGACAGCAGCTGACCGGCCTTCATGGCCAGGCCCTTCATGCTGCCGAGCACGGTGACCAGATCCTCGGCCGCGTCGGCGAGCGCCTGCTCGATCCGGAGGGCACGCTCCTCGTCACTGTCGCGCACCGTGGACAGCGCCACGCCCGCGCCCCGAGCAGCCTGCACCGCAACGAGTTTGCCCATGGCGGTCCCGCGGCGCACGCGGGAGGTGGGGATGTCCTGTGCCATTGATCGACCTCCTCGGCGGACAGGGCCGAGATTAGCAGACAGGCGCGTCGATTAATTGGGTGTCGTGGGCCGTAATCCCGGCTCGAGCACGGCCAGCGCGGTCGTCACATACGCCTGCCGATCCAGTTCGCCGTCACCGCGCAGGGTACGCATGACCGGCGGAATCGTCAGGGCCAGCAGCATCCACGCGGTCTCGGTGGTGTCGATGTCCGAGCGCACCACGCCGGCGTCGACCGCGCGGGACAGAAAGCGGCCGACCGTCGCCGCCAGAATGCCGCCGAGACCGAGGATCCGGCTGTCGAGCTCCTCGTCGATGCCGGGCAGATCGAACAGCAGCGCCTGCATGAGCGCCGGATCGGATTCGGCGATCCGGCACATGCGATCGACGGCGCTCGTCCAGGTCGTGATCAACCCCTCGATGGTGATTTCTTTTGTGTCCGTGGTGGATTCGAAGACATCGCCCGCGATGTCCTGCAGTAGCCGATCCAGCCCGTAATCCACCACATCGTCGAGAATCGCCCGCTTGCTGTCGAAGTAGCGGTAGAAGGTGCCGTAGCCGACGCCGACCTCGGCGGTGATGTCGGCGGTCGAGGCGGCCGCATACCCCTTCGTGGTGAACACCTTGTACGCGGCGGCAATGAGTTCGGCGCGCCGCCGCTCGGCATTGCGTTCGTCGCGGGGGCGGCCGGGTCCGCGCCTGGCTGGTTCGGTCATCCAGCCCATCGTATGCGGCCGGGCCGGTGATCCCGCTGGTAGCGGGGCGTCGGGAACACGCTCTTGTGTTTCCGTCCCAGACAATTTAGTTTGATGACACCGACGTCGGGTAATTATCACCAGGTCACAACGAACTTCCGGAGGCAGCCATGAGCGCCACCTCGTTCCTGCACACCCAGCATCCAGCCGCACAACCGGTCGACGACTCCGTCTTCGACACCGCCGCACTGGTCTTCACCATCGAACCCACCTTCAACGCGCCACTGCACGCGGTCTGGACCGCCATCGACGACGACCGCGCCTGGAGCTGGCTGCCGTTCCCACGTCTCGGCGTGCTCTACGACTCGCCCGCCCGCGGGGTCGGCGTCGTCCGCGATATGGGATCGGTCTTTGATCCGCTGCGCTTCCTGTGGGTCGAACGCGAGCGGTTCTGGCGGTACGAACCGTTGCAGCGCATCACCTTCGGTGTGGTGAGCGGGAATTGGATGCAATACCTGATGGTCCGGCAATACGCCGAGGACATGAAATTCACCGATATCGGCGGTGGGCGAACGAAAGTCGCCTGGACGGTCGCGGTCACCCCGCGCGGGCCGCTGCGCCTGGCCACCTGGTTCCCGCCCGCCTGGCGGCTGGCCTACCACATCGGCGGCACCGGACCGCTCATGCGCCGCCGCGTCGCCCGGATCGCGAAAACCGCCACCCCGGAAGCGATCACCACCAACGGGCACGCCTCGGCCCGCCTGAGCGCCCGGCGTGCCAAGGACGGCATCAAGTGACCGAACACGAAGTCCCCCAATACGAAGTCGTGGTCATCGGCGCGGGCATCGGCGGCATCTGCGCCGGCGTGAAACTCCAGGAGATCGGCATCGACGACTTCCTGATCGTCGACCGCGTCGGCGGACTCGGCGGCACCTGGTACACCCACAGCTACCCCGACGCCGGCTGCGACATCCCCAGCACCACCTACCAGTTCTCCTTCGCGCGCAAACCCGACTGGGACCGGCTCTTCGCCAAACGCGACCAGATCCTGGAATACCTGGAGCAGGTCGCCGCCGACCACGACCTGCCGCGCCGAATGCGATTCGGCGTCAACGTCGTTCGCGAAGAGTGGGACGACGCGCACCACCTCTGGCGGCTGCACCTGGAATCGGGCGAACCCCTCACCGCCCGCTTCGTCATCAGCGCCGTCGGCGCGTACATCAACCCCAAGACCAGCCCGAACATCCCTGGGCTGGACACCTTTCAGGGCGTCCGCATGTACCCGGCCGACTGGAACCACGACTACGACTTCGCCGGGAAACGCGTCGCCGTCATCGGAGTCGGCGCCAGCACCATGCAGATCGCCCCGAAACTCGCGGCGCAGGCCGCGCGTCTGGACATCTACCAGCGCACCCCGCAGGTCTACCTGCCCAAACCGGATTTCGAACTGCGCCCGTGGATGCAGCGCTTCCTCGCCCTGCCCGGCGGCTCGGCGCTGGTCAACGGTGCCGCGCAGGCCCTGATCGATACCGCCCTGCGAGTCGCCATCTACACACCGCACCCGATGTGGAAGTCCGGTGCGCGCCTCGTCGACCTCGCCGGAAAGCGGGCCTATCGCGGCTGGGTCCGATACAAGGTGCAGGACAAAGGAATTCGCGACCAACTGCGCCCAGGCTTCGGCATCGTCTGCATTCGCGGCGGCGCGGGCGGCGACTACCTGCCCACCCTCAACCGCGCCAATGTCGAGCTCATCACCTCCGGCATCGCCGAAATCACCCCGCACGGCATTCGCGACGCCCACGGCGTGGACCGCGAAATCGACGCCCTGGTCCTGGCCACCGGCTACCAGGTCTTCTCCGACCCGGAAAGCTATCCACCCGGAACCGTCCTGGGCCGCAATGGATTCGACCTCGGCCACTTCTACAACACCGAGGAACTCAAGGCCTACTACAGCACCTCGGTAGCCGGCATCCCCAACCGCTTCCTCATGATCGGCCCCTACTCCTGGACCGGCACCGCCTTCCACTACTTCGTCGAGAACGCCATGCGCCACATCGCCACCGTCATCGCCGAAACCCGTCGCCGCGGCCACACCACCGTCGAGGTCCGCCCCGAAGCGCAGGAACGCTTCCACCGGGAGATGCTGCGCAGCGGCCGAAACCTGGCCTACTACCTGGAAACCCGCTGCGAAGGCTCCAACAGCTACTTCATCAACTCCCAAGGCAAATCCCCCTACATCCGCCCCTGGTCGCTGCTGAAGACCTACCGCAAAGCCACCCGCTTCGACCGCGACGACTACCGCTACACCAGCCCCGTCCCGCTGCAAACCGAGGTGTCGCACAAAGCCGGCGTGCCCGTGTGAAACAGGTCGCGGCGCCTGCCGACCATCCGCGCCGCCGTCTTCTACGGTGAGGCAATCGACCTGCTCGAAAGGAGCACTATGGCAAGCACTGTCCTCCGGCGCGGATTCCTCGGCGCAGCCTGCGCCCTGGCGGCGATCATGCAGTTCGCGCCGTCCGCCACCGCCGGCATCGTAGGCGTCATCGTCTACAACACCGGCAGCGAAGGCCCCGTCATGGGCTGCCCCCAAACCATCAAAGCCGGAGTCTCCAACCCGGTAGACGGCGACTTCTCCATCACCGTGGACGGCACCCCCTTACCCGGCGTCTCCTACAACCCCGCCGACGGCGCCCACACCCTGTGGACCCCGACCCGCCTCGGCTGGCACACCATCGAAGTCCACCAGCACACCCCCGACGGCACCACCCACACCGGCCGCCTCGACATCGACGTCCGCCGCACCGGAATCAACGCCGGCAGCTCCTGCCTGGTGAACGGCCTGCCCCTCCCCATCGACCCCCGCACCGGATCGCTGTTCACCTGAGTGGGGACCAGACCGGAAAAGCAGAAAGGCCCGGCGTGAGCCGGGCCTGATCTGTATGAAACATGGTGCGCGATACTGGGATTGAACCAGTATCGCGCGTCCCGTCCCTCTGGTGCCTAGCCAGCGAAAATGATTGCCTGACAGTATCTTTCCCTTAGGATGCTCGTTGCACTGGTAGGCACCGGTCCGCATCGATACACTTTTCTCAGTTCATGTCGAGTTCACCACAGATGTCTCCCCACGGAGTTCATGTGAACTCAGGTTGAACTGACTTCCAATAGCCGCGCGGACTGAGGCGGTGGTACATGGTTCGCGGCAAGGGGCGCAAGGACAGGACGCCGGGTACGTTCGGTTCGGTCGACGTACTTCCCAGCGGACGCGTTCGTGCGCAGTACTACGGGCCGGACGGCCGTCGCTACAAGGCTCCGACAACCTTCCTCACGCAGCAGGACGCGCGAGCATATCTCTCCGTAGTGCAGGCGGACATCATTCGGAAGGCGTGGCAGCCGCCGGGCACAGAGTTGCCCGAGGACGTCAAGCTGACATTCGGGGAGTATGCCGAAAGGTTCATGAAAGAGCGCGATCTCGCGGACCGGACGGGGGAGGATTACCAAGACTGGCTCGACGGCCACATCTTGCCGGTCTTGGGGGACTACCCGATCGGTTCTATCGACGAATCAGACATTAGGCAGTGGTACGGGAAGCTGAACCCACAGACGCCCACGCTCCGGGCTCGTGTCTACGGTCTTTGCTCGACAATCTTCAACAGCGCCCTAGCGGACAAGGCGGTGCCTGTCCACCGAAATCCTTGCCGCATCAAGGGCGCTGGCAGCGTGCAACGGGCGAAGGTCATTCGGCCGGCCACGCTGGAGGAGCTTGAAGTGATCGTGACGACCTTGCCGCCGAGGTTCCAGCTGATGGCGTTGCTAGCCACTTGGTGCCACCTGCGATTCGGTGAACTCGCAGAGTTGCGCCGGAAGGATATCGACCTCGCGCGGAAGAGAATCTATGAATCGTCCCGGTGTGTCCGGAGACTTATTGGTGTGACAGCTCAGCGAGTTGCTGGGCTGGTTGTTGAGCGTAGTAGGCGGCTTCCAGTTCGGCAGGTGGCATGTCACCGCAATTGCGGTAGAGGCGACGGTGATTGAACCAGTCGACCCATTCGGCGGTGGCCAACTCGACGTGATCGACCGTGCGCCACGGGCCTCGAGGTTTGATCAGTTCGGTCTTGTAGAGACCGTTGATCGTCTCGGCGAGTGCGTTGTCATAAGAGGAGCCGACCGCCCCTACAGAGGGTTGGATCCCGGCCTCGGCGAGGCGTTCGGTGAACGCGATCGAGGTATATTGAGATCCCCTATCATTGTGGTGGACAACATCTTTCACATCCCATCCATCGCGGTTCCGAGTCCAGATGGCATGCTCGATCGCGTCGAGCACCAACCCGGTCGTCATCGACGTGGAGGTGCGCCAGCCGATGATCCGACGGGCGTAGGCGTCCACGACGAACGCGACATATACCCATCCCGACCACGTCGAGACGTAGGTGAAATCGGCTACCCACAACCGATTCGGTGCCGCAGGAGAGAACTTGCGTCGCACCAGATCCGCCGACCGCGGCGCGGCCGGGTCCGCGATCGTGGTCCGTTTGACCTTGCCGCGCACCGCACCTCGTAATCCGAGACCACGCATCAGCCGTTCCACCCGGCAACGGGCGACGCCGATGCCCTCGCGGTTGAGCTGCAGCCACACTTTCCGGGCCCCGTAGACCCGGTAGTTCTCGTTGTGCACGCGCGTGATCTGCACATTCAATTCCTGGTCACGCTGTTCGCGCTGGGTCGGGGTCCGGTTGCGATGTTCGTAGTAGGTCGATGGGGCGATCTTGACGCCGAGCTCGGTGAGCGCGGCGCAGATCGACTCGACACCCCATCGCAGGCCGCCGTGTTCGCGACGGCCTTGATGTTCGCTGATGAACCTGACGGTCAGCGTTGGGGCCGGTCCAGTTCGGCCGCGAAGAAAACCGACGCGGCTTTCAGAATTCCGTTGGCGCGCTTGAGTTCTGCGTTCTCACGCCGCAACCGCTTCAACTCCGCGGACTCATCGGTGCTCACCCCGGGACGGGTTCCACCGTCGATCTGGCCCTGACGCACCCACTTGCGGACCGTTTCCGGGGTCCCCACGCCGAGCAGATCGGCGACCGCTTTCATCGCGGCCCACTCCGACTCGTGTTGATCCTGGATCTCCACGAACATCCGGATCGCTCGCTCACGCAGCTCGACCGGGTACTTCTTCCTCGACGACACGACTTCCATCCTTCACAGATGACGAAGTCCCTGGACTCACCGGGGCGATTCACAGCCCAGCAACTCGCTGAGCTGTCACACCAATAAGTCTCCGGACTCACCGGGACGATTCAGAGCAATTCTGGCGCTACGTGAAGCAAGATGGAAGTTTCCAGCTCACCGGCGTGCATGTCTTCATGTGCCGTCGTCTTCATGCTCGACATGGTTCGAGCCTGCTGCCAATCGGATGGCATGGGGAACAACGTCATTCGTCGTTTGGATGTGTTCGATTCCTGTACGACGTTCTGAAGTACGTAATTCCCCCCGTGACCGTTGACGATCACCAGGCGATCTATGCCTGATGCGCGGAGTGAATCAGCAACATCGTTGATGATCGATACCAGCGTTGTCGCTCGGATGCTAACGGAGCCAGGGAAATCAGCGTGCTCGTGAGAGCACGAGAAGGTGACGGGTGGTAGCTGCATCAGGTCGTAGTCGATCGCGATCCGCTTCGCGATAGCGCACGCGATCGTCGTGTCGGTGATCAATGGATGAAACTCACCGTGCTGTTCGAAACTGCCAATCGGCAAGACGGCGACAGTTGGGTTCTGTCCGCGTACGTCTGCGGAGGTAGTGCCTGGTAGCAGATGTTCCACACCGCCCAACATACCTCGCGTCCCATGGGACGTGGGACGGATAGCACGGGGGCGTACGAGGGGGTGTAACGAGGCTCTGTGGCGTACGCCCACGTGCCGTTTTGCATCCTACTACCCCCAGGCTGTCGCGAGATTCCATGTATCTCAACGGGTTTCGTCCCGAGAGTTCACAGGAAGGAGCGATTGCCTTGACAAGTACGAGGAAGCGCCGAGGAGGCGAAAAGAGCAGATCCGGCAGCACTTACATGCGGATGGAGGAGGTAGCCGAACTCTTCGGCGTCCACAAGGACACAGTCCGACGTTGGATCTCCCAGGGCCGCCTGACCGGCTACATGGTTGGACCGAACACCATCCGAGTGCGCCGTGATGAGGCCATGGCCTTGCTGGTTCCGATCCCTACAGCAGGCGGTGCGGCATGACCCTGGCCCAAGACTTGTCGGCCACGAGTGGCGAGGTGATCGGCAATGAATGAGCACTTGCTGATCGGACCGGACAGCCGGGTGGCCATGCCGATGTCGTCATCTGCCGTAGCGGTAGTGGTACTGCTGACTGTCGTATTCGCGGTGGGCCTGTACTTGGGGGTACTGCTGTTCGGCACTCGTGATGCTCTGCCCTCCACGGTGGTTGTGTGTCCCGCGCCGGGGACTCAGCAGGTCGCGGCGTGGCCGAAGGAATGCCCGCGGGAAGCGGTCGGTCATGAGTGAGCCCCGGATTCTGTTGCAGGGGTGGGAAACCCGGCTGGAGGAGTTCACCAGCCAGCAGTACGCCCTGTCGTTCGACACCTTGACCAAGGCCGTAGACGGCAAGGCGCGCAAGGCGCACAAGTTCGCGGGACGCGTAGCCAAGCTCGGTCGTGCCGAGGTGGTCCGAGTCGACTACGGATCGTCGGGGCCGTGGCGGAACTCGAAGACCTTCGACGCGCCCGGGGAGCGGCCCACCGGCCCGTTGTGGATCTCCATGACTCGCGAAATCAACTGGGGGTACCTGGAATTCGATCCAGGGCCATGGCAGCCGAAAGCGTCGACCGCGGCGCACTTGACCGCGATCACGGAGTTGCGGTTGGCGCTGACCGGGCTGGACACCGACCCGACCGTTTGGACCAGTGAGCGGTTGTTGCGGCGGCGGCTCAAGACCGACACCGGGCGGCCCGAGGGCCATATCCATGACGCGTGGTTCCAGGACTTCGCCGATCCCGACAAGGTGTGGGCGGTCGAGGTCGAGTTGTCGCGCAAGTTCGGCGACGGCCGCCTGATGCGCGCCATGACCGCGGCCCTGGAAGCAGCCGAACGGAATGATCTGGCCGGCGTTCTGTACTTCGCCCGCGGCGACGGTCTCAAGCGCGCCCTCGAAGGTGTCGCGACCCGGCTCGCGCACAAGCGTGGCCAGGAATCTCTTCCCAATCTCGAAATCCACAACTTAGACGCCACTTTGGCGCGAAAGGGGCTGCTGTGAGCGAGCCGCTGATCATCATTATCGACCCCGCGGGAGGACTGGAATCCACCGCCGGGTCCGCACAGTGGGGCGAGACCACGGGACTGGATCTGAGGTCGGCAAGCCCCGAGGAGATCCGCCTGACGCTTGAGCGCCTGATCGATCAGGGCAAGGCGGACGCGGGGGAGGTGTCGTCATGACCGGATGCAAGCCGATGATCACCCCGGACGACTGCGGCACCACGGCCCCTGCGGTGCCGACCGTGGAGGTCCCACCGCCCGCACCACCTCCGGCGGCCACCGAGGTGAGTCCCTTACCGGCGCAACCGGATTCGCCGGAGCTGTTCGAGAACCCGGCGCTGCCGAACGGGTGGCAGGCCCCGAACTGGGATCTGCATCTGCCCAGCGTCGCGGAGACGTTCGTCGCGCTCGGGACCGCGCTGCTGGGACTGGCGTGGGCGGTCGCGCTCGGGGTCGGCATGAACTACATGGCGCACTGGCGGCGCTGGGATGCGCGCCGGGTCCGTAACTTCGCGCTCGGGTCGCTGGTGCTGCCGATCAGCGCGGTATGGATCGCGAACTCCTGGTTCGCGTCCCCGGCGCTGTGGTGGCAGGGCTCGCAAGTGTTGATCCGGTCGGGCCCGGGCTCAGGAGCACTCGTGGCGATGACCGCCGGGTGCCTGCCGATCGCCTGGGGGCTCGCTGCCCTGTGGCGGGCACGGTTCCTGGCGCGGCTCGGCACCGAGGGCATCGACTCCCCGTGGAAGACACGGCGGTTGCTGCGCCGCCAGCAACAAGGCCAGGCGCGGGCGGCGCGGCGGGCCGCGAAGTACGGTGCGCCACTGGTGACCGGCTGGCTCAAATCCCGGGCCGTGCTGGGCACGCTGTCCGAGCGCACGGACGCGACGCAGGACACCACGGTCACGCAGCTGGTGGATACGCGCGGCGCGAAGCTGGAGATCCCCATCGAGGGGCTCGGACACATGTTCGTGCTGGGCAAGTCGCAGAAGGCCGGCAAGACCACCCTGCTGGTGCGACTCGGGACCGGGCTGTACGAGGCGTACTGGCACCGGTACGTGCGGACCGGGGAGAAGCGCCCACTGCTGATCTTCGTGGACTGCAAGGGCGGCAAGCCGGGGTTGGCGACGGGCCGTCAGGTAGTCAAGATCGCGGCCCGGCACGGGACGCCTGCGCAGCGGATTGCGTTGTGGCCCATCACAAGCCGGTTCGATCTGTGGGCGATGAACGCCGAGGATCAATGCGCCACCCTGGAGTCGATGATCAACCCGGTCCAGGCCGTCGACGCCGGATCGGAGCATTTCAAGCAGAACCGTATCCGGGTCGTACAGCTCGCGGTGAACGCCCCGGTCGGTAAGCCGAAGTCCAAAGACGATTTCCTGCAACGGCTTTCCCACGACTGGCTGACCAAGGTCGGCTGGGTCGGCCACGACGCGATCCTGGCCGAGATCGAGGATCTCCAGCAGAACAAGCCGCCCGCGATCGGGGACGTGGCGGGCAAGTTCCGCAACATCTTCAACGCGATCGGCGAAGGTTTCGAAGGCGGACGGCCGCTGGATTCCTTCGATGTCATTTATGCGACCGTGCCCGGCACCATCCGCGGGGAGTATGCCCGCGCCCAGGTCGCCGCGCTCACCACGTTGATCTCGCAGTTCGCGTGCGGGGAGCATGACCGGCAGATCATTTTGATCATTGATGAGATGTCGGCGGTCGCGGACAAGACCGGCGGTATCGGCCAATTCACCATCGCCGAACGGCTTTTGGGGATGGGTGTGGTGGCGATCTTCGCCGCCCAGAACCAATACGGGCTCGGGCAAACTCCCGATGAGCGCCGCCGCCTGATGGAGGGCTGCCCCTCCGGTGGCCTGCTGATGGTGCAGGAGGGCGGCGGCAAGGTCTCGGAGGTGTTCGGCACGCGTCCGGTCACCGAGAACACCCGGCATTCCAAGGCGGGCAAGGTCGGTGAGGACGGCACGCTGGGTAACCGGGAAACGTTCTTCATCGACCCGAACCGGCTCGCGGAGTTCGACCGCGGCGACGTGGTCTGGGTCCACGCCCTGAAAGCCCAATGGGGACATGTGATCCCGGTCGACCTCGATGAGGTGACCGCGCTGCCCGCCGACCCGTACCCGCAGCGCTGGCCCGGTGGTCATCCGCGGGTGCCGTTGAAGGTGGTGCGGGATCTGGAATCCGGACGTGCCCCGCGCGCCGATCTCGGATTCGACGGCAAGGACACCGAGGGCGGTGAGGTCGCATGACCGACTACCTACGCCCCATGGCCGCCTACGTGGCCACCCAGAGCGGCCACCGTCGTGACCGCGATGACCACCCCGGACAGACCCACCCCGAGCAGACGGCCACCCCGGACACCCCGGCGGACACCGAGGACACCGAGGTGGACAGGGGGTGGACACGATGAACACCACAGCCATCTCCGCACGCGGTCGGCTAGTGGCATGGGCGGGATTCGTATTCGGGTCGCTGACCTCCATCGCGGCCAACGTCCTGCACACCTGGCTGCCCGCGGCCACCATGCCGGCGGGGTGGACACCCGGAATCGCACCCCAGATCGGGGCGGCGGTGTGGCCGATCGGCCTGCTGCTGTCGGTCGAGGTGATCTCGCGGGCCACCTGGCGGCCTGGCCCCTGGTGGACACTGGCCCGCTACGGCGGGGCCGGGACGGTCGCGCTCGGGTCGGCGGTCATCTCCTACAGCCACGTGCGAGATGTGTTGCTGGCCTGGGGATACGGGCATCCCGCCGCCGAATTCGGGCCGCTCACTCTCGACGGGCTGATGGTGGTGTGCGGGTTCGCGCTGGTGTCGATGACCCGCCCCGAGACCACAGAGTCGCCCGTGCCTACACCCGTACGCCGGAAGCCGATGCGGTTCGGGGAACCGGCACCGGCCGTGCCCTACGAAGTTCCGCTGGCGCTACAGGTCGAACCCCTGACCCCGATCCCTGGCCGCCGGGTGGACACCGCGACCGCCGTGTCCGGACAGGCGGACACCTCCGCCGGAGACATGGCCACGGAGGAGGACACCGAGGTGGACAGTCGCCGCCAGCGGGCACGGGAGTTGCACGCCGCGGGCTGGAGCCATGGCCGCATCGCCGCGGAACTGGAGGTCAGCAAGCGCACCGTACGCCGCTACGTGGCCACCAGTGCGGACACCGACCCCGGCGACGGTGACCGCGAGGACAGCACCCCGGACACCGGACTGGCCGCGGACTGGCGGCCCGAAGCCCACACCAACCATCACGACGATCACGAAGGAGTTCCGGCATGACCACCAACGGCAAGGGCATCGATTGGGACGGTGAGCTGCAAGCGCTGATGGAGCGCTCGGGCATCAAGCCCGCGGAGATGGTGCGCACCAAATGGCTTACCCGAGCCCGCCGCAAGATCTTCGGTGCCCGCGCTTTCCTGGTCGCGGCCGGGATCACCGCGCCGCTGATGTGGCTGACGCTGTTCTCCGGTGCCCCCGCCGCCGCGGTCGTGCCGCTGCTGGTGTGGCTGGCGGGCTGGATCGGCTACGGCATCTGGATCAGCGCGGGCTACCCCGACTGGACCACCGCCGGCACTCTCGCCCGCGATCTCGCCCTCACCGGATTCCATGCCACATCCCGCTTCTGGTTCGCCCACACCCGACCGGCGCGTGCGCGCTGGCGGGCCTGGCGCACCGCCCATGACCGCGACCGCACAGCCCCGGCGAAAGCCACGGCCTGACCCTCCGACCCCCGAAAGGAACGAATTCTCATGTCCGACAAGCACACCCGATTCTGGTCCAGCGACACACCCCATCAGGCATCCGGCCGCGAATCCGCCGAAGTCGAACGGAACTGGGCGCAGTTGTGGCAGCTGTTCTTCCAAGTGATGCGCCAGATCGAACGCGCGACCGCGGACGGGTCGGTGCGCCTGACCCGCGGCCAGCGCAAGGAACTGCTGGCCCAGGCGATGGAGGCGCAACGGCAGTTCGCCTACGAGACCACCAACACCCAAGCCTGGTACCAGCACCGCAGCCACGAATACCAGCAGGAATCCCACGCCGCCCACACCCGCGCCCGCGCCGGAGCCTCCGCGCAGGAACAGGCAAAGGCGACCGCGTACCTGTCGGGGCTGCGGGCCAGCATCGAGCACACCGTCCACGACACCGTGCTGACCCCCGAGCAGCGCGGCCAGGTCGTGCAGGCCCTCGGTGCCGTCGACAGTGATCCGTCGAAACCGTTGGCGCGCAACCTGTTCGAACCCGTCTCCGGTCGCGAAGCCGTACGGGCTCGGTACGCGGCGGCGGCCAGTGAACAGCGCGTGGTCCAGCATCGCGAAGAACTCGCCGCCACCGCCACCGGCGACGCGCAACCGGCGAGCGGCGAAATCGCGCAGCTGCGCCGCGAACACGCGCGCCGCTTCGATGATCTCGCCGGACGCCTGGACAAGCTCGAAGAACGACTGACCGAACTGCGGCCCCGCGAAACCGCCACCGCCAACGGGCACGCGCCGCGCGCGAAGCACGAAGCTCGGCAGCGGCCCCGCCAGCACCCCGCAGTACAGCAGGACAACGGGGCCAAGGCGTACGCGGAGGCCACTGTCGATGCCGACTACGGGCAGCCCGAACCGCAGTATGCCGAACAGGCCGAGCACGCCGAACCGCGGCAGCAGGCCACCGCGCAGGCCGAACAGACGGCGCAGATGCAGGCCGAGGCGTAGCCGAAACCGACTGTGCCCCAAAGGTTTTTCAACAACAACATCGAAAGGAGGTACCCGCTACGACAGCTACACACCCGTGATGCCATGGCATCACATCCGAGGCTTGGACAACCTCACCCGAGACCTGTTCTCGGAAACCTAACTAACACACCGAATTTCAGGAGACTGACATGTCCGGAGAGACAACTCTCACCATTATCGGCAACCTCACCGCCGATCCGGAGATCCGCTTCATGCGCGATACCGGTGCCGCGGTGGTCAATTTCACCGTGGCCTCCACCCCGCGGATCTTCGACGCCCAGTCGAAGAAGTGGAAGGACGGTCCGGCGCTGTTCATGCGCTGCACCCAGTGGCGCGAACCGGCCGAGAACGTCAACGACTCCCTCACCAAGGGCGCGCGGGTCGTGGTGGTCGGCAAGCTCCAGCAGCGCACCTATGACGACCGCGAAGGGGTCAAACGCACCATCGTGGAACTGGTCGCCGAGGAGGTGGGGGTGTCGCTGAAATACGCGGTCGCCAAACCGGTGAAGTCCAAGAACCGCGCCAACAGCAATGGCAACGGCCGTCCGTCCGGGGCCGCGGGGAACGGGGCCAGCGATGACCCGTACGCCGCTGCCGCGCCCGAGTCGGATGAGGTGCCGTTCTGATGGCGTGCATGGAAAGCCGGTCCGCGAGCAGCGACGGCCACGGGGATATCACCTTCCACTGGCACGAGGTCAAGGCCGAAGTGTTTCTGGGGTTCACCACCGAGGGGCCGCGGGTCGAGATCGCCTGGACGCCCACGCCCGAATCCGGGGTGCGGGTGTTCATGGAGATGGACGAGGTGACCGAGCTGGCGGAGGCGCTGAGGTTCGCGTTGTCGGCCTACGACCGGTTCATCGCCGGGGACGGGTTGGACGATTCGGGGTCGGACTGGACGCTCAGTCCGTCGCCGGAGGATCTGCCGCCGACCTTCAGCGCCAGTCCGTGGCCGCAGGCAGGGGAGTTCTGATGACCAACCTGCTGTGCCACAACGCCATTCACCACATCATCCAGAAAGGAATCTGATCATGGCGTACTTGGGGACCACTGCGGCGGCGGCATCGCTCGGCGATTACGGGCGCGGCGGCAGCGGGGAGATCGAATTGCATTGGCACAACATGCCCGATGCCACGGTCGAGCTGCTGGCCGCCGGAGACATCCGCGGGGACATCGAGATCCGCTGGCGTCTGCACCCGCGCTTCGAAGGCATGTTCGCCGATCTGACCGTCGATGAGGCGCGCATCCTTCGGGACAACCTCAATCGAGCGATCAGCCGGTTCTTCGGCATCGACAACGCAGTCGAGGACATCGCCACCGTCAACGGCGACGCCACGGTGTTCGAGCCGGAGAAGTTCGTGTTCTGCGATGTGTGCCGTGGTCGAATCTGGGAGGTACACAGCACATTCGGCACCTGGTGGACACACGCGGACGAGCCGGACTTCGGTCACGACGCGGTGCCCGCGCCGGAGCCGGTGCGTTGCGGACAGTGCGGTGGGCGGATCGAACTGATCGACAGCCCGCACGATCGCTGGTGGGCTCATTTCGAGCATCCCGCCGACGATCACGATGCCGTTCCGGCCGAACCCGGGGCGGAGGTCGCGTGATGAACACCGATCAGATGGTGTCGCGGGCCGAACGGCTAGGCCGGTTGTTGGTCGCCATGGAGCCGGGTGCGAAGTTCCGGTTCACTGTCCTGTATTCCCTGGGCGGACAGTATCGGTCGGTGACGGCCGAGATGTCGCGGCAAGGAACCACGGATCTGCTGCAAGCGATCACCGACGCCCTCCAGGACGGTACTCCCGTCGAAGACAGCGAACCGGCTGTTGCCGACGCGAAGGCCCATTCGATCTGGGTGGCCGAGCTGATCAAGGAACGCGACGACCTGAAAGACCAGTGCAAGGAACTCCTGGATCAGGTGCAGTGCCTGACATGGGATTTCGGTGCGCTGGAGCAGCAACACGCGCTGTGCCCGGAACCGCCGGCATCCAGGAGGCGGTGATGGACCCGAACGCGGCCTTGGACCAAATCCGGGGACTGACCGACGAAGCGTATGCCCTGAGTCCGTATATCGACCACGACCAGAACGAAGAGGCGCGTTTGCTGTATGCCCTCGTCGAAGCCGTTGTGGGACTGGACTCGTGGCTCTCGCGCGGTGAGGTTCTGCCCGAGTGGTGGGCGCACGGCGTTGGGAGGGCGTGATGGACCCGAATAAGGCTCTGGCCGAGATCCGGGAGCTGATCGGCCAGTACACCGGGATCGGGGTGTGGGATGTGCACGACCTGCGCAAGGTGGCGCGCATCTTGATCGAACTCACCGATCAGGTGGCGGTGCTGGATGACTCGCTGTCCGAGGGCGGGATGCTGCCCAAGGACTGGGAGTGGGCACGTACTCCGGGGAGGGCGTGATGGTCATGCTGGCCGATGTTCACGTCATCGACCGATCGCAGCTGTATGCGGTGATCGGGACCGCGCTGGAGTACCTGCGTGAGGTCGGGGTGATCGTGGGTGACATCGATGTCGCCGACGAGCAGATCGTGACCGCGATCCAAACCCGTTGGACCGTCTACACCGACAGTCGGGAGGTGTCGGCATGAAGTCCGTCGACATCGAATGCTGCGGGATGCCGATGGCCCGAATCCCCGCCCGCCCCAGTGATCGGGCGCTCGGATTCGAGTACCTCATCCACTGCCGCGAGTGCGGCCACTACGAACCGTGGGACGTCAGCGACGACGAACCCGCGGCGACGGATGGCTCGGGCTATCGGTGGTGCGGGTGCCGGGACTGCTTCGACACCGTAGTCGGAACAGACCAGGTGCGAACCCTATGCGGGCTCTGCGACGAGGCAGGGTGTGTGATCGGGGACGGCGAGTGCCAACGCAATGACGCGTATGGCTGCGCGGGTGTCGATGATGACCACGCGTAAGAAGCCGATGAGTGCCCGGACGCAACTACGGCTCGGGCGGGAGTTCCAGGAACGGTTCGACCACGGAGACAGCTGGGCCGCTATCGCCACCGACTACGACCTGTCGAAGTCGATGGTGCAACGGCTGGCCAGAACCTACCGGGACGACTGTGATCGGAGAGCCCATCAGAATCAGATGACCTTGTTCAACTGATCATTCTGGACAACTGAATAGCAAACTGAATACAGAAAGCGGAGTCCGTGCCAGTCACTACCTGGCACGGGCTCCGCCCTTTTCATACCAGCAGGCCGTCTGTCGGGGAGTACGCACCCGGTCCTTATTGCTTGGGGCCGCGACCGCCCCAGAAAAGATCCATGTGCTCACAGGTCCGGTCGACGTCGCCGTAGTCCTCGCCGGTGCGCTCGGCCAGCAGCGTCCAGAAACTCTTCCCGCTGAGCAAGTGCAAGCTGGTCCGCCATGTGTAGCCCGGCACCTGCTTACGGAGCTCGGCCAGCGCGCGCGTAGCGATGCCGTGGCCTTGCAGGCTCGTCTGCACGTTGAGATCACCGATGAATCCCCGCCGACATTCGTGGCAGATCAGGAAATTGAGCTTGCCGACCGGTCCGCCCTGGTAATCACGGTGCCAGAATGTGATCGAACGAAAGGCGTCCGCCGATCCCTCGCCGACCGGTGGCCCGTAGTACACCAGACGAACCGCCTGGCGCGTCCGGTACCGCCGAAAGATGCGCCGTGGATTCATTTTTCGCAGGACCGGATGGGCAGGACGCGGCCACAGGTGCTCCGCGGACGGATCGGTGTTACTGCTGTCCGCTGCGTCGGGCACGTCGTCAGCCTGGTGCATGGCCTTGTCCCCCAAAGGGTTTCACCCGATTGTCTCACTGGGTGCGGTGGCATGCCGAGATTCGGATACTCCCGCAGCACGCCGTAGCAAGGCCGGTCAAGAGGGAACTCTCGGGATCAGCGGCGGCATCGTCGCCAGCGCCTCGCGCAAGGAGGTCACGGCCGTGTCCACCTGCGCTCCGACCACGGCTAGCGCGTCGGCAATCGGCTGCCCGACCGGATTCGAGTCCGCAGGCGTGAGCTCGTGCGCGGTGGAGACTTCCAGCAACGGCGGGGGTGTATCGGGCTGCGTCACATCCACCCCGCTCCCGAGCGCTCCGGCGACGGCCCCGCCGATGAGGGTTCCGGCCATGCCGCCCAGGGCGATGCCCGGCACCATGCCCACCGCGCCTCCTGCCAGGCAGCCCAGGGGTATCCCGAGGGCGGCGCCGAAGGGCATTTCGACTCCGGCCGCCGTGGCGCCGATGGCCGCACCGGCGAGCCCGCCGACCACGGACCCGCCGAGACAGCCGATGGCCACGGCCGGTATCCCTACCAGTTCCACGCCGGTGAGTGCGCCCACGATGCCACCGGCGAGAGTAGAGGCCGCCCGGCGATCCGATTCCTCGCGGGGGAATCCCAGCGCGTCATAGCCCGCGGCGATTTGCCATTCCGCATAGTTCAGATACGCCTGTGCCTTGTCGCGGGTCTTCGTATCGATCCAGTCCGGGACCGCCACCGTGGTGTTGCCTGCGCGCAGCGTGTTCGGATCGGCCGGCGCGGCTTCCGGCACCGGCTGTGGTTCTTCGCCGGGCTCGGGCTCGGTGGTCTGCGGTGGCTGTACGAGGGTGTCGGTGTTCGGGGAGTTCTGCTGGTTCGGTCGTGGCCGGGCCGGTGGTGTCGGTGGGTCCGGGATGTAGTCGGCCAGGCTCGGTGCCGCGGGCGGTGCCGGTTCTTGGCTGAGTCCGGGTTGTCCGTCGCCGGGGACCGCCAGGCCGGGTTGTCCCGGTGCGGCGACCGCGATGCCTTGTCCGGCCGCGGCCAGGACCGGCAGGACGGCGAGGGTGGTGAGGGTGCGCGTCATGGTCATGGCTTCATCCCCTTGAGCAGATGATCACGCTGATCGGGAGCCTACTCAGGACCGCTTGCGCGGCAACCGGTTCGGTGAACCTGGCACGGTCGGTCATAGTCTCGTAGACGGTGAAGGAGGGGTGTGTCGCTGTCGGCCTAATCCTCCTGGTAGTTACTCTCTTCGCGTCCGTCCCGGGTCGTGACGGTGACGAGCGGTCGTTCACCGTGCTGCGCACGGACCAACGCCAGTACCAGACCGTCGTCACCGATTTCGGGTTTGCGAGATTCGAGTGTCGTCACTACGCGCACCGAGTCCGCATCCAATGCCGCGGTCCCGACGACCGCGTGCCACACGAAATCGTTGTGGAGGCTGTTACGGATATCTGCCGACTGTTTCGCCAACGGCATGGTGGGAAAGTTGGTTGCTAGTCGGGGCTGGGTCGGAATCCCTTCGCCGATGATCAGAGTCGGTGTGATCCATCGGTCACCGTCCCGCAGAACGACCACGACGTAGCGCCACCGGGCGGTGTGTACGACCACCGCGACCGCACCGTCTTCCTCCCGGATGACAGAACCAACCAGCCGGGCTCTCCCGTCGTTCTCCGGCATGACGGAGAGCGCGGCTGCGACGGCCGGATGCATCTCACGGCCACTTCCATCCATGGGGATAGCATCGCAAACCGCAGTCCCATCGGAAGGACTACGCCGAGATCTGCCGGGGCATTGCCTGTCTAGCGCAATCGTCGCCGATCAGCAATACAACGGCATAGAGTTGCTCGGGGTTATCTCGCGTATGTCCGCGCCGCCTCCGCCGATGGCACCGAGAGTGACCTCGGTGTAGAAGAATCCGAGTTGCTGGCTTGTCAACGAACAGGACGCGGTGTACCATACCTCGGCCCGATTGCTGGCGTCCAGGGTGATGACCTCGTTTGGCCGCGAGGAATGGTTGGTGACTTTTCCATCCTGTAGTTTCTTCAGCGTGGTGTTGGCGGCCAATATTTCCGGCCTACCGGTGCAGTCGACGGTGAAGCCGTATTGGATATGAACGGTGTCGATGGATTTCGGCATCAACGCATTGCCATTGCAGACGATTTCACGTCGTTCGCTGGCGTTAGCTGGCGCGGCAATGGTTGTTGCCGCCGCAATTGCGATCAGAGACGTTCCGATTGGAACGATGGTGCGACGTATGAAGTTGATGATCATGGATTTCCCTATTTCAATGGTCCTGAGTGGGGCATATTGCCCGATCTCACGATATACCGATAGGTTCGGCGATCTGATCGGCATCGTCGAAAAGTTATTTACGATCACCAGTGCTATAAAATCTCTAGGGTCATTTAATATGCTGCCGTAGAATTGCATTCTTCATATTATTGGACCCGATGTGGTGGAATCGTCGTGCGTGTGTTCATTCATCGGTCGGCACCGCGGTTTGGGGTACTGGCCACATCTGCGCGATCTATTCCCCAGTTCGCTCATGTTCCGGCGCGACGGTCAATCCGCAGGTTGATCGCTCCGGTGATCGGCCCGAGCGCTTCGGGGCCAACGGCGTGTGTTCGGCGGCCTGGCTCACGATCGGGATGGTCCGGGCTGAAAGCCGTAGCCGGGCTGCGGATGCGGTTGACGCCAGCGGTTTGCGCGAGGTTGGGGTGGGGGTGCGTGGACTCCGCGGGCAGGCTCGTCCTGCCCGGTATCGCTGTCCGCGCAGCGCCGCCCGAGAGGCTCGCGCCGAGGACGAATTTCCCGATGCCGGACAGTCGGGGGAGTGCCGGACCGGTGGGGGGAAATTCGTGCTTGGCGTGAGGGGCGGCGCTGACACAATCACGCGCCCCCACCCCGACCGGACGCGACAGGCGTTCCGAAGTCGACCATCTACCGGGGATGGCCGTTGAACCGCAGGCATTTTCGGCCCGGCGTGTCGTAATGAACCAGAGGTAGAACCCGTGTTCCGGGCGGGTCAAACGTGGCACCGTCGAGTGCGAGACCTGTGTTCTGCGTGGAACTTCGCGGATTCGGGTGTGTTCTGCTGGGCAGGTCGATGACCTCATTGTGCACGCGTGTCGCACGCCGCCCCGCCTCCTGAGCTGCGGTGATGGGCTCCCCCCGAACAGATCACCAAATACACACATCAATGGAAGATTTTTCAGTAGTGAGTGTGTGTATTTGGTGATCTGTTCGGGAGGAGCAGTAAGGAGGGAAGGGAGGCGGGGCGGAAGTAGGTGGAGAAGTTGGTTAGGGGGAAGTGGTTACATTGGGTAATGAACGTTGCGGTGGGGTGAGTGGTCACGTCGGGTGACGGGGAGTGCGTTCGTGGCGGTCGGGTAGATGGTGGGGTCCGGTGCGCTGGCGCGGTGGTGGCGTCCGGTGGTCCGGGTTGCGTGTAGGTGGCTGAGTCCGGTGTGACGGGTGGCGGGTGCCGGGGTGAGTGCGTGGTTGCGTGGGTGGGGATTCCCTGGGCGCGCGCCGCAGGATAGCCGTGCCGCCCCTCCGCGAGACAAGCACGATTTTCCGAGTGTCGGCCCGGAGTGGGTGTGCGGCAGCGTGAATCGCCCCGGTGAGTCCAGGGACTTCGTCATCTGTGAAGGATGGAAGTCGTGTCGTCGAGGAAGAAGTACCCGGTCGAGCTGCGTGAGCGAGCGATCCGGATGTTCGTGGAGATCCAGGATCAACACGAGTCGGAGTGGGCCGCGATGAAAGCGGTCGCCGATCTGCTCGGCGTGGGGACCCCGGAAACGGTCCGCAAGTGGGTGCGTCAGGGCCAGATCGACGGTGGAACCCGTCCCGGGGTGAGCACCGATGAGTCCGCGGAGTTGAAGCGGTTGCGGCGTGAGAACGCAGAACTCAAGCGCGCCAACGGAATTCTGAAAGCCGCGTCGGTTTTCTTCGCGGCCGAACTGGACCGGCCCCAACGCTGACCGTCAGGTTCATCAGCGAACATCAAGGCCGTCGCGAACACGGCGGCCTGCGATGGGGTGTCGAGTCGATCTGCGCCGCGCTCACCGAGCTCGGCGTCAAGATCGCCCCATCGACCTACTACGAACATCGCAACCGGACCCCGACCCAGCGCGAACAGCGTGACCAGGAATTGAATGTGCAGATCACGCGCGTGCACAACGAGAACTACCGGGTCTACGGGGCCCGGAAAGTGTGGCTGCAGCTCAACCGCGAGGGCATCGGCGTCGCCCGTTGCCGGGTGGAACGGCTGATGCGTGGTCTCGGATTACGAGGTGCGGTGCGCGGCAAGGTCAAACGGACCACGATCGCGGACCCGGCCGCGCCGCGGTCGGCGGATCTGGTGCGACGCAAGTTCTCTCCTGCGGCACCGAATCGGTTGTGGGTAGCCGATTTCACCTACGTCTCGACGTGGTCGGGATGGGTATATGTCGCGTTCGTCGTGGACGCCTACGCCCGTCGGATCATCGGCTGGCGCACCTCCACGTCGATGACGACCGGGTTGGTGCTCGACGCGATCGAGCATGCCATCTGGACTCGGAACCGCGATGGATGGGATGTGAAAGATGTTGTCCACCACAATGATAGGGGATCTCAATATACCTCGATCGCGTTCACCGAACGCCTCGCCGAGGCCGGGATCCAACCCTCTGTAGGGGCGGTCGGCTCCTCTTATGACAACGCACTCGCCGAGACGATCAACGGTCTCTACAAGACCGAACTGATCAAACCTCGAGGCCCGTGGCGCACGGTCGATCACGTCGAGTTGGCCACCGCCGAATGGGTCGACTGGTTCAATCACCGTCGCCTCTACCGCAATTGCGGTGACATGCCACCTGCCGAACTGGAAGCCGCCTACTACGCTCAACAACCAGCCCAGCAACTCGCTGAGCTGTCACACCAATAAGTCTCCGGACACACCGGGACGATTCAGCGTGTTCGGAAATTCGTGCTTGTCCGGGAGCCTCTGCGGCGCGGCGGCCAGGCGGTGAGGGCAGGCGCAGGGCCTGCCCCGGACAGAGCGCGGCGCGCGCCCAGGGATTCCACGCTCTTTCTGGGACCTCACCTTCATTGACACGTACGTGTCAAAACCCCTGGGGCGCAGGTTGACACGTACGTGTCAAGGTCTCACGGAAGGAACCGGAGATCATGACCGACTCCGACACCATCACCGGACTACTCGTCGCCGCCCTGGAAAACACCTGGGCCGCAATCCGATCCCACCATCTCGACGTTCCCGACGTTGTGCTGACCGTCGGCGCGGGGTCGACCGGAGGTAGTGAACTCACCCTCGGGCACTTCGCCGCCAACCGATGGGTCCGCGGGGAATATGAACTCCACGAACTGTTCATCGGCGGCGAAGGGCTGCAACGCGGTGCCGCCGACGTGCTCGGCACCCTGCTGCACGAGGCCGCCCACGGTGTCGCCGCGGTGCGCGGGATCAAGGACACCAGCCGCCAAGGCCGCTGGCACAATGAACGATTCCGCGCCCTCGGAACCGAACTCGGACTCACCCTCACCCAAGACCCCAAACTCGGATGGTCGGTCACCACCGTGCCGGACCAGACTCGCCAAACCTACCGGGACGAGATGGAGGAACTGGCGTTCGCCCTGGTCGCCTACCGCCGGCACGAACCCAACCGCCGCGGCGGCCGCAAGTCCAACAACAACGGCATGACGGCAGAATGCGACTGTGGCCGCAAGATCCGTGTTTCGGAAAGCACCTTTTCAGCCGGTCCGATCATCTGCGGGCTGTGCCAGATGTCCTTCGAGGGGTTATAGATGCCCAAGAGATTGACAGGTGCTCGAAGGTTGCCGCGATGCTACAAACGCTTCGCATGGCGTTGACGGCGTCTACCGGACTGGTACGTATCTGGAGGGTATGCAGAACACTACATGCAGGTCGGTGTGTGTCTTCAGCAGGATTCGAGCTGCAATCTGCTATGGGATCTTTGTCCTGATTATCGGTGTTGGCGCACAATGAGGCACATGAGTCTCCGCAGCTGGACTTGCCTCTGCCGTGACCACGAACGGATGAGCCCGCAGGGTTTTGCAGAACTCAGTTGAACAGGTAGATTCCGGGTGTGCGTCCAATCACAAACGATGTTCTTAGGCAGCTGAAGTTGGCGGATGCGCTTGTTCGCGTTTCGCAGACAGAACGCAACCTCGTTCCTTCCCAGCCCGGCTGGGATCAACTTGTAAAGAACAATGCGACTATCAAGCGTGTCGTATCCTATCTTGAGAACCGTTTCCGCAGGGGGATTGAAGTATCAACGGAACGTGAACTAACCGCCCGAAAGCCAGGCCATGGAGTTCGGCCAGTAGCCTTTTGGGGAATTGAAGAGCAGGTGCTATACGATGCTCTCGTTGAGGCTGCTGTTCACGGCCTCCCCAGTTTGGATCGTAGTGTCTCGAAGTATATTGAATTTGTTGAAGCGCCAGTTGTGTATGCTCGACAGATTGAAAAAGATAGGCAGCTTTCGGAGTTTGATCAGATTCTATTTTCGATTATAAACTCGGAGATTAAGTATGTAGTATCCTCGGACTTGACTTCATTCTATCAATATATCGATCATGCGGTACTTGCTGACGAACTAATCGCGCAGGGTGCCAACTACGATATCGTGTCGCATTTGGTTGATCTACTTTCTGAGGTTACGGGTCGACCGTCGGGGCTTCCGCAGTTGTACGACGCATCCGATCGGCTGTCTGAAGTGTACGTTGACCAGGTTGAGCGCAATCTTCTTCGGCAAGGATTTGCAGTTTGGCGATTCAATGACGACTTTAGAATAGCGTGCCGAAGCTTCTCTGAATCAATTGCTGCGATTGAGGCGTTAGATAGCGCTGCTAGATCCGTGGGTTTGGCGATCAACGAATTGAAGACCTTCACGTTTCATTTCTCAACATATGTACTGAATACATACGGCATAGATAGCCTACCTGAGGGCGGAACTATCTCGATGGACGACGTCGAGGCTATTGCTGGCGACTATCAGGATGACTTCAGTGAGGATTCGGACTCTGCCGCCGCTGTAATTAGGTCGGCCAATATTTCCGGACAAGCGCGGGGTATAGATCTTCGAGAGATAGATCGTGACGGGGTGCGTCGAATACGACGTGCTTTGAGCGCTTTGGCAAACGAAGGAAATACGGCAGCGCTCGAGTCTGCGCCTCTTCTTATGGGATTTGTTCCATCTTTAACTCCGGATCTGGCAAAGTATCTCATCGCAGTTGGCGCGAGTGGAAATGCCGAACGAGCAGGAGAAGTTATTGACTTGATTGTTGAATCAGTGTCGCTGAACACCTGGCAAAAAGTATGGCTGATCGAATGTTACCGCTCTCTCGAACTTTTCTCTAGTGCAACGTCAACCAATAATGAGGCGCGGTCAGAATGGATTCAACAGTGCTTCTACTCCGGAAAGGAGCCACTAAGGGCTTTTGCTTTCCGTGCACTTGCGGCTGCGTCGCGAGTAGCGGTTTATGAGGCCGTGGAGGAAGCGGCAAGCTCCCCTGGTGCTGTGAAGGCTATTTATTTGGCAAGCGTTAGTGACCACCTCTCATCTGGCGCTACGCAGCAAGAAGAGAAGGCGGTAGCTGCATTGCGGGAAACGAACGAAATCACGAAAGCCATTCTGGTCCGATGACATTATTGCGCAGAGTCCCGTGGGATATTACCGAAGAAGCCCTTAGTCTCTTAAATCTGACGGTCGCAGACTTTGCATCGCTTCCAGTTGTCAGAGGGGGGCGGTGGTGTGGAACGTCTGCGGCTAAGTGGGCGAGGTTTGACGCAAGGCAGGTGCGATCGCAGGGGCAATACCTGCGTATCGTCAGTATTGCCGAGGCTTACGTTGATACAGTTTCCGAAACTCTGTTTGACAAACGTGTTGAAACTCTCGAAACGTTCTTTCGAAACCTGACGGCAGAGGTTCAGGAGAAAGCATCATCAAGCTGGAATGATAGAAAGAAATGCTTTGAGAATCATCATGGATTCGCTCTGAATAAGTGTTCAGGGTGGGCTGATTTTGATCGTGCGATAGAAGTCCGAAATTCAATTGCGCATGGCCTTGGCGTGATTACTAAGAAACAACTCTCCAGTGGAAAGGACGCGAAGATTCTGCAATCTAAGGTGAAGATCTCAGATGGGCGAATTATTGTAACAGCGGAATCTCTGAGCCTCTGTATCAATGCTTGTAGGGTATTTATTAGATCAGTGGATGATCATTTGCCGCGCCAGTAGTTAGACTCGCATGCTACAGCGAGACGGTAGAAGGAGTGTTGTCGTGGTCCACTCATCAGGCCGCCTACTCATGGAGATGTGGGGCACCGGATTCGCTGTCGTGGGGCAAATGTAGGGCAGGCATGTGTCCAGGGGAGTCGCGGCGTGCCTTGTTGCGTCCCGAGAGCAACCCGCCGAATGCTACTGACCTGTAGTGATCCTTCGTTCGGAACAGGCAGATGACAGAGAGATCGGTAGGTTCATCGTGGAACTGGTTTTACACGCCAGCGGCCGCGGAACGGCCTGAGCCGCCGGCCGTGCCGCCGCTTCTTTCGGCTAGATTGTCGGCCTCTTGTTGGATGCTGGAGGTACTGGAGTCCTTCTACCTAGGGGGAGTTGGTTCTATGTCGGGGACGGGGCGGGCGCGCTGGGGCAAGAGGTGCGTCATGTGCTTCGCGATGGTTACCGACGGGCGGGGTCTGCTCGGTGGCGGACCTGGTGGATGGACGGTGACATGCGGGCGGTGTGAAGACATGGCCCGGAGAACGGGCTTTCACTATCACACCGAGCAGCCACCTCCGCCTGTTCGAATAGACAAGCCGCCGGGGAACGTCGTTGGTCGGATCTGGCTGCGTGCCTTCGGTGTTCGCCGATCGTGTACTTCGTGCGGTGAGGAGTCGGCCTTCGTTGCCGGTATCAGTCCGACCGCCAGCGGTTCCGACGCCTTTCACTTCGTGGTCTTGGTAACCACTGAAAGTGCATGGAGACTGGCGAAGCACCTTCTCGACGAGTCTCGGGTCGCCGCAGAGTTGGTAGTCACGATCAGAACGCGGTCCGGCGAGGCTGAGCACGGTCATGCCCCGCTGAGTGGGGGATGCGCTCATTGCGGAGAAGGCTATAGCGTCACCGACGATCCTGCGGTACGTAAAGCGGTGGTGGAGCATCACCTCGCTGCGCTCACGCCAATCGGGGTCGCGGAATGCTCTGTAGTGAAGTGGCATCGGGCACTGTACGACCCGGATCGGTCACTGATCCGGGTCTGAGTGCGGCGTGGGCCTGAACGTCAGCGAGGTGGCGTACCTGGCATGTGCACCTCAGTTCAGGTTGAGTTCACCGACGTCAGTTCACATTGAGTTCACGACAGCAGAAAGGCCCGGCGAAAACCGGGCCT
Source organism: Nocardia huaxiensis (assembly GCF_013744875.1). Classification (NCBI taxonomy): domain Bacteria; kingdom Bacillati; phylum Actinomycetota; class Actinomycetes; order Mycobacteriales; family Nocardiaceae; genus Nocardia; species Nocardia huaxiensis. Next base: position 6,361,520 of record NZ_CP059399.1, on the reverse strand, counting down.
GATCTGGTCTTTCTATGGTGCGCGATACTGGGATTGAACCAGTGACCTCTTCCGTGTCAGGGAAGCGCTCTCCCGCTGAGCTAATCGCGCGAGTCTAACTTTGTCTCTTCAAAGAGAAGAGGCGGCGACGGGAATCGAACCCGTGTGCACGGCTTTGCAGGCCGTTGCCTCACCACTCGGCCACACCGCCAAGCAGGCCGTGTTGGCCTCTCGAGCGGATGACGGGATTCGAACCCGCGACCCTCACCTTGGCAAGGTGATGCGCTACCAGCTGCGCTACATCCGCATTTCGTCGGCCGGGGCGTTTTCGCTGTCCCGGTGACGAGAGAGAACATTAGCCGACTATCGACGCGCAAACCAAATCGCCAGGTAGATGGGGGTAAATGTGAACTACAGGGGTGTAGTTCCGCTGCGTGCCGACCTGCCCGCCACGCGCCACTCCTGCCCATCCCACCCCTCTCCGGCCAATGCCGGATGGCTCCCAGGTGAAGACACGCCCGCCACCGCACATACGCCCGTCAAACCCCGCTTTTACGCCGCTGTCCACGCGATTTGGTGCGACGCCGATCCGATGTGTAATGTTCTTTCTCGTTCGGAGCGGCAGAAAACGCCAGGACGGACACCCCGTACGGTTCTATAGCTCAGCGGGAGAGCACTCGCCTCACACGCGAGGGGTCGCTGGTTCGAACCCAGCTAGAACCACCATGAGGGGCTTATTCGAATCAGCGTTCGTTCGCTGGATCGGGTAAGCCCCTTTCGGCTTTCTATGGGTGCGGATCAACGGGGGAGACTCTCTTCGGTTTGGTGTCGGGGAGCGTCATCGGCCAGTCGCTGGTGATGTCGAGCATTGCCAGATTGGTTGTGCGGAGCTGTGTTTCGAGTCGGCTGAGGAGTCCGGCGAGGTCGCTGTGCGCGGCTCGGGTGTCCGCGTCGGTGGTCGCTGGGCCGTCGAGGGCGGCGCGTAGTTCGTTCAGGCGCAGCAGCGCGTCGAGCAGGCAGCGGACGGTGCTGTCCCCGAGTGCGAGGAATCGCGTGATGGCGGGGTCGTCGGCGAACGGCAGGGGAGTGGCCGGGCGTTCGTGGGTGGTGGTCATGATCGCCCCGTTCTCCAGGGTTTGCCTGAGGCCCAGCGCATTTGCCGCGCGGCCAGTGCCGGGCGGGTGTGCGCGGGGATGACCAGGACATCGAGGCGGGTGCCGGCGCGTCCGTACAGGTACATGATGCCGGCGCGGGTCGCGTCGGTGGGGGCGTGGCTGTCGAGCAGGGTGGGATCGGCGGCTATCCAGTCGAATCCGACTCGGGCCATGGGGCCCAGGCGTGCGGCGAGGGCGGTGACGAGTTGCCGGAGTTCGGTGGCCGGGTTGCCGGTGCGGGGCCACCAGGCTCCGTCGACCGGTCCCGGGGCGCTGCCCGGCTCGCGCATGGTGAGGCGGGGCGTCGGCGGGCCGGTGTGCCGGGGGCCGTAGGCGATCGGTTGCAGGGTGGGCATGGGGTGGTCCTTCTGGCGCGCGGCAGCCGGAGTCGGGTTCGTGGCGGGCGGGTACGGGTGTGGCGTGTCCGGTGGTCAGTTGGGGGATGTCGTGCGCGCGGCCCAGCGGCGCACCGCGGCGGCTCGCTGCTTGCGTGCTCGGCGTTGCCGGATGCCGATCTGCAGGAGATCGTCGGCGGTCGAGGAGTTGTTCGCGGAGGCAGCGGCGGTCATCGCGGTGTAGGCGTCGCCGGGATCGGTGTCGGGCGGTACCACCAGCAGCACGAGCCGGCGGTTGAGCGGGCCGAGCAGCGCGACGGTGTGCGCGGCGGCGTGACCATGCCAGTCCAGTCGCACCGAGCGGTCGTCGACGACGAGTTCGCCTGCCGGAGTTGTCCATTCGACCAGGTGGTAGGCGACCTGGATAACCGGCCGCAGGCGCGCCGCCAGGACAGTGAGCAACCCTGGCAGTTCGGCGACGAGATTGTCGGTGTAGGGCCACCATGCTCCGTCGACGTAGCCGGATTTCGGCGCTACGGGTTTCATCAGCACTCGTGGCGTGGGTTCGCCGTGCCGGCGCGGACGATCGAGGTCGGCCCGGTCCGGGCGACGGGTGCGGGTTGGCTGCGGCGTCATGGAAGACGCTCCTGTCTCAGCCGCGAACGGCCGGGTTTGCCGAGAATCGTATGGCGAAACGGTCTGGCGGCGACCGGATGCGATGTGCCATCGACACCCCGAGGATACGCCCCGGTCCGCGCGATTATTGACTGTAGGTCTACATTGTTGACACCCCGCACGGGGAGGCGTCTACTGAAGTGGACGCCACGGCGTCGCCGGGGGTCGGACAACCCGGTCGAGACGGCCGAGACGGGAGTACCGCCATGGCGGCAATGCGGATTCGCACCTATCTCACCCGGAGTCGCGAAAGGCCGTCGTATCCACCGCGATTGGCGTTGAAGCCCAGCGGCCGCCCGGCTGGATATCTCGACGGCGCGTGGTGGCCCTACTCCGCGGACCTGGCCGACGAACTGCCGGATCTGTTGCCGGTGCTCACCTCCCGGCTGGGGCCGGTGTGGCGGGTCGTCTACGACCGGCAGAGCTGGTCCCGAGCGCCGCGCCGGATCATCGTCGACGACCGCTCGGTCCTGCTCGACGCCCACGCCTTCGAACTGGGCAACACCATGTATCTCATCGGTCCCGGCGAAGCCATGCTCGTATTGCAGGTGATTTCGTCGGCCACCGATCGCGACAGCGCGCACGCCACCCTGACGGCTGCCGGGTCCCGGCGACCGGACCCGGCCGCGCACGCCGGCGATGGGGCGTGAGCCGCCGCTGTCCTGCGCCGGTCACCTGCCCGATCAGCCATTACTGCGGGGGAAGCTCGCCGCGAGGCTGGTCAGCAGGATGTCCAGGCCGCGTTCGAGCTCGGCCGCGCCGTCGTAGGCCGCCAGCACCGGCGCGAGTTCGCGCAGCAGCGGGAATTCCCCGGGAGGTAGCCGGTAGAGGCCCAGCCGCAGCAGATCGTCGGTCTCCTCGGGGTTCTCCACGATTTCCTGCAGCTCGTTGAGCACGTGCCCGTACAGGAATCCGAACAGGGCTCGATAGATGTGCAGCGCATCGGGTCCGGAGAACCCGGCACGCGTCAGCAGGGTCAGGATGTCCTCGAGCGGCCGCAGTACCGCTCGCGGGCGCAAGCCCAGCGGCGTCGCCAGCGGCCGGGTCACCAGCAGCGGCACCACCCGGGGGTGATCCAGCGCGAGCTGCCGGAAACTCCTTGCGGCCGAGCGCAATTGCGCCATCCAGTCCGGATCCTCGGCATCGACCGTCAGCTGCGCGAACACGACCTCGGCGACGCCGTCCAGCACCGCGGCCTTATTGGGCAGATGCCGGTAGATGATCATCGGATCCCGTCGCACCGCCTCGGCCAGCCGCCGCATCGACAGCCCGTCCACCCCGTCCCGATCGACGATCTGCAGCGCCGCCGCCAGCACCGCCGCCCGGGTGATCGGGCCCGCGCGCCGGGCGTCTGCGGCGGAGCCGACGCCGGTGGAGTTGGATCGGATGCGGCTGGTCGGCTTGCCGGTCATTTCGGGTGCCTCCTTCTGCGGAAGATGCCCGCCGTGCTTCGTCACGTAGATCTACGTTGTTGACACGCTATTCGAGAAAGCGGTCACGGCCCAGCGGCCCGGTCGTCGTGCGTCGTCTCGCCGAGGAGCCGGGGGCGTCGCGGGCATGGGCCCACACGGATTGTGTCGACACTATCGGTGCAGGTGGCGGGTCTAGGCTGGGGTGCGCATGCAGATGACTGCCAATCCTCGGAGGCGTAGATGACCACGATGGAAATGCCGCACGTCAGTGAGTGCACGGTCAGCAACTGCTCGTACAACCATGACGGGTGTCATGCGTACGCGATCAATGTTGCCGATCATGATGGCGGGGCGGACTGCGGGACGTTCATCGCCCTGTCCACGAAGGGCGGGCTCGATACCGTCACCAGTATGGTCGGGGCCTGTCAGCGTGCGGATTGCACGCACAATCAGGGGCTCGAGTGTTCCGCCGGTGAGATCCGGGTCGGACCGGGCCGGGGCGAGCACGCCGCGCGCTGTCTGACCTACAGTTCGCGCTGACCCGGGCTCATTGCGAAACCGGCTGGGCTGCAGCCGGTTTCGGTGAAGTGCTGGCCTCGGCTGGCCGCGGGCCGGGCAGGGGCTCTATGATCGAGACGATGACTACTTCTTCTGTTCGCAGAATGGGGGTCCCGCTCGTAACAGGTGAGTGCTGATGCTCACCGACACGAATGGGGACGCTTCCCGACTTTCCTTCTGGCCGCGCGTGCGTGAGTTCGCCGTGCCGGCTTCCATGATCGAGATCGCTACAGCCCGGCGGGATGTCGGGGATTGGGCGGGGGCCTGTGCTGCCGCCGGGTTCGATGTCGATATCGATTTGCGGGCCGCTGCGCGCGAGTACGGGCCGGAGTTGGCTGCCCGCGTGCGGGCGGATCTCCGGCACTTGGCTCCGGATCTGCTTCGATGGCATATGCCCAGGGTTGCGCCCGATGGGCTGCTACGGCCCGGGCTGACCATCACGCTGGCTCGCTACGATGTCGGGGAATCCGGAAATCCCTGTGGGAGAGAATCTTCCGTGCATCTGGTGGTGCGGACCGCGCCCGCGTGGGCGGATGCGGGGCAGCGGATCGGGCTGACACTGTGGGATGGCGCGCGGTTCGCGAGCGGAATGCACCCGCATCCTCGGCCCGATCGGCGCTATCGCCTGGATCTGCATCGGCACCTGTGGGATGCGCGGCGGGCCGACGAGCTTCGGATACGGTGTGGCGCTGCGGATTCCGGCGGCGAGACGCTGGTGGATCCGGAACTCGCATCGATGGCGCCGCGGGAACGCGCCGGGGCCGTGGACCGCTGGGCCGCCGAGGCGCGAATACTGCTCGACGCCGAAGGGCAGCCGGGTGATTCGTTCCTGCTGCGGTTGGGCGGGCGGCAGCGGGTGGCCGCCCAACTGATCGAGGACGGGTGCGGTCCGCCCGAGGTGCGCCCCGCACGGGGGCATCCGGTCGGCGGCCTGTCCGCGCTGCCCCTGCTGCCCGATGCGGCTACCTGGGTGCTGCCCGACCTGGAATTGCTTCGTAGCGGGGCGATCTCGCCGGATCGGCTGCATCCGCTGGTCGCCTCGGCCCTGGTGCCGGATCATGTGCCGGGCGAAGCCACGTCGGCGCGAACCGAGGCGTATCGGCGACACCTGGTTCCCTGCCAGGGGCGAGAGCATCGGATCGGGGTGGTGGACGGCGTGCTGACCGCACTCGATCATGACCCGGCCGAGATTCGCCGCGAAGAACTGCTGGTGGCGCTGACCGGGAAGCCGGTGCCCTGTCTGCAGTTCATCGATTGGTTGCACCGAAATCCCCTCGGGCTGGACTCGATTCGAGAACGCCTCCGGCACGGCGACACCGCCGGTGCGCTCGCGGTGGTCGAGGGGCTGCTCGGGCCGGATGCCGTCCTGCGTGAGGGCCCGCTGCTGGATGCGCTGGAGGCGTCCGCGCTGCGGCGGATCACTTACGGGTTGTATCGGGCCGGACTGGCCCGGCCCGATCGGAACATTCACCCGCACCGGGGTCGTCCTCGTGATCGGCGGGGACATCCCCGCCACGCGAACAGCCACTGACCCGCGCCCCTGCGCGCCCCGCTGCACCCGGAAATCGGTGTGCTCCGCCAATTCTTCTGATCCACAAGGTGATTCATATGACTCTGCATGTCCTGCCCGCCACCCGCCCGGCGCGGTCGCAACTCGACCTCGCGAACGATCTGCTGACCCTGCTCGGTGCGACGACCACCGAACCGCGCCCCGACACGCAGCTCGAGGCCCTCACCCTGGCCGTGGCCGCCGACCTGCCGGTGCTGCTGTGGGGCGAACCGGGGATCGGCAAGACGGCCGCCCTCACCCACCTCGCCGAGACCCTGGACCTTCCGCTGACCACGGTCATCGCCAGTGTCCATGAGCCGTCGGACTTTTCGGGCCTGCCCATTCTCGGCGACGATCCGGCCGAGCAGGGCGTCCCGATGGCCCCGCCGGAGTGGGCGGTCCGGCTCGTGCGCGCCGGTCGCGGCCTGCTGTTCCTGGACGAGCTCTCCACCGCGCCCCCGGCCGTGCAGGCCGCGCTGCTGCGCCTGGTGCTCGAACGCCGCATCGGCACACTGCGACTCCCGCCCGGCGTGCGCATCGTGGCCGCCGCCAACCCGCGCTCCTCGGCCGCCGACGGCTGGGAGCTGAGCCCGCCGCTGGCCAACCGCTTCGTGCACCTGCAGTGGGCCCATGATCACGATGTCGTCGTACGCGGCCTGGGCGGCGTCTGGCCGCGCGCGACACTGCCCCGGTTGGATCCGGAAAAGCTCACGGACGCGGTGGCTTTCGCTCGCAGGGCGGTGTGCGGTCTGCTCGCCGGGCGTCCCAAGCTCGTCCACCAGATGCCCACGTCCGAAACCCGCCGTGGCGGCGCGTGGGCCTCACCGCGCAGCTGGGAGATGGCGGTGCGGCTCATCGCCTTCGCCACCGCGGCCGGTTCCGCCAAGGATGTGCTGTCCCTGTTGATTCGCGGCACGGTCGGCGACGGCCCCGGCTTCGAACTGCTGACCAGCATGGATCGCATGGACCTCCCGGATCCCGAAGTGCTGCTTGCCGATCCGGCCAGTGCGGAGCTGCCCCGGCGCGGGGATCTGCGTCAGGCCGTGCTCGACGGCGTGGTGGCGGCCGTGCGCAAACGCCCGGACCGGGCGCGCTGGGACGCGGCGTGGGAGCTGCTCGTGCGCGCGGCGGAGACCGGCGCCCCGGACCTGGTGGTGGTCCCGGCGACCACTCTTGCGACACTGCGCCAACAGGATTGGACGGTTCCGGATGCGATCGACCAGCTCGCCGGCGTGGTGTCGGTGTCGCAGCGGGCCGAACGCGTCGATCGGGACGAGCGCGTCGTCGCAGTCGCGCAGGTGAGCCGATGACCGCACACACCCCGGCACCCCTGGATCTCGAGAAGCTCTACGCCGCCCGCCTGTACGCGGTCCGGGTGCGCCCCTACCTGTCGACCGCGCTGTTCGCGCTGCACATCGTCGAGTCGCGACAGGTCCCCACCATGAGCGTGGACAAATACTGGCGCTGTTATGTCTCACCGGCTTTCGTGGATCGGCTGCCGGTCGACGAATTGGCCGGCGTGCTCGTGCACGAGGTTTCGCACCTGCTGCGCGATCACCACGGCCGCGGCGAACGCTTCGCCCGGGAGCACGACCTGACCGGCGCGGGCGAAGCGCTGCGCCGCAATATCGCCGCCGATTTCGAGATCAACGACGACATCTTCGGCCACGGCCTGCCCCGCCCGGCCGGTGCGATCATGCCCGCCGATGCCGGCCTGCGCTCGGGGCGGCTCATGGAGGAGTACCTGCGTGAAATCCGGCTCGGCGCGCTCCCGCCGGAAATGGCCTGGCTCGACTGCGGCAGCGGCGCCGACGGCCGGGACCGGGACTGGGAGTGGGGTCCGGACGGCGCCGACGGCCTCAGCGAACAGCAACGCGATGCCGTGCGATTCCGCGTCGCCCAGGGCATTGTGGGCCGTCCGGGTGACGCGCCCGCGGGCTGGAAACGGTGGGCCGAGAGGGTTTTTCATCCACCGCAGCCCTGGCGCACCCTGCTGGGCGCGGCCCTGCGCTCGGCCATTTCGGCCCCCGGCGTCGGTGAGGACTACACCTACGGCCGGCCGTCGCGCCGGTCGGCCGCCGTCGCGGGGGTGGTGCTGCCCAGTCTGCGCCGCACCCCGCCGCGCGTGACCGTGATCATCGATACCTCGGCCTCGGTCAGCGACACCGAACTGGGCAGCGCACTACTGGAGGTGGCAGCCATCTCCCGCGCCATCGGCGGCCGCCGGGATCTGCTCACCGTCATGTCCTGCGACGCGGCCGCCCGCATCGCGCACCCGCTCTGCGCGGCCGAGGGGATACCGCTGCTGGGTGGCGGGGGCACCGACCTGCGCACCGGATTCGCCAAAGCCCTTCGCGCCCGGTCCCGCCCGGACGCGATCGTGGCCCTGACGGATGGACAGACTCCGTGGCCGGAGGCAAAACCGCAGTGCGGCACCGTAGTCGGGCTGTTCCGCCGGTCAGGCAACTACAGCGAGAACGATCCCGACTATGTTCCGGACACACCACCCGCGTGGGCGCGCGTCGTCGATATCGGATGAGTGTCGGTGTAACTCAGGGCATTCGGAACAAGGCCGCGGAAACAGCCGGCGCCCGAGACGCCGGCTGTCTCGGCTGCGCGAACCTCGTCAGTTGGCCGGCGTCGGCTGCCAGCAGGCCAGCGGCGGTCCCGGCGGGTAGAGCAGGGACCAGCCGATCGCCGCGCCGATCGCGGCGCCGATCAGCGCGCCGGGCAGGGCGCTGCCGGTGCCGCCGATGGCCGCGCCGACGAGCGCGCCGATCAGGGCGTTGCACTGATGCATGGTCGTGTCCGGGTCCTCCACGGGCTGCGGATCGGCGACGACGCTGATGCCCGGATCGGCCTGGGGTGGGCTTTCGAGGGGTTGCGCGCCCGCGATGCCCGCCGTTACCGCCATGGCGCCAATTGACAGTAGTGCCGTTGCTGCAAATCGCTGGATTCTCATCGCTCCTTCTTCCGTGTGGATCGTCGGAGCGGCTGTCGCCCTTGATTTCGGCAGCCGTATAGCATGAATATGCGTACCAAACCAGCACCGCCACGCATGTCGTTTCGGGAATTTTGTAATCGCCGAGGTATGTGGTTGTGACCGGTGTACCCGCGTCCGCGGGTTCGACACGCAGTGGGCGACACGCGGTATTTGCCCGGTTTTAGCTTGGGCGGCGGTGGCATTCTGCGATCATGTGCAACGGACTGTTCTGTCAGCTGCTACATCCTTTTTCCGCCGTTTCGCCGCTCTGTGTTCACAACTGTGCCCGCTCTTCTCCCTGCGGAGGTGTCGGTGAGTCTCGAGCCTGCAGTGCAACGCCCGCGAACCCTGGTCGACATCCTGTCGCAGCGGGTGCGGGAGACCCCACAGCAGACCGCATTCGTATTCGCTGAGCTGCGCGAGAGCGAGGAGATAGGGTATCGGCGGCTGTGGGACCGCGCGGCCGAGCTGGCCGAACTGGTCCGGGCGCACACCGCGCCGGGCGACCGGGTGATGCTGCTGTGCCCGCCCGGCCCGGACTTCGTCTACGCGTTCTTCGCCTGCATGATCACCCGCCGGATTCCGGTCGCCGCGCATCTGCCGATGTCGGTGCGCCAGCTGGCGACGCTCACCGCGATCATCCAGGACAGCGGTGCGGTGGCCGCCCTCGCGCCCCTGACTGCCCTGCCGGTGACCAAAGAATTGCTGGGTGTCGATATTCGCATTGTCGATATCGATTCCGCCGCTGCCGCTTCCGGTGCGGAATTGGCTTCCGAGCAGTTTCCCGGGCCGGACGATATCGCATTCCTGCAGTACACCTCCGGCTCGACCGGAACCCCCAAGGGCGTCACGGTGCTGCACCGCAATCTGATTCACAATCTCGGCCTGATCCAGGCGAAAAACGAATTCGGATCGCACAATTCGATCGTCTCGTGGCTGCCGCCCTACCACGATATGGGTTTGATTCAGGGCGTACTGATGCCGGTCTTCCTGGGCTGCCGCGCCACGCTCATGTCGCCCATGACGTTCCTGCGCGACCCGCTCACGTGGCTGCGGGCGATATCGGGCGCCGCCGACGTCATCGCGGGCGGCCCCAATCTCGCCTACAGCCTGCCCCTGAAGCGGGTGTCCGCCCCTGATGCGGCGGCGCTGGATCTCAGCGGCTGGAGGCTCGCTTTCGTCGGCGCGGAGCCGGTCGATCCCGCGGTGCTGCGGAGGTTCTCGGATGCCTTCGCGCCCAGCGGTTTTCGGCAGGAGAGCTTCACGCCCATGTACGGGCTGGCCGAATCCACGCTGTACGTCAATGGCGGACCGCCCGGCGCCGGCCCCCGTTCCCGATGCTTCTCGACCGACGAGCTCGAGCGCGGCGTCGCGATCCCGCACAGCCACGGCCGCGAACTGCTGAGTGTCGGCCCCGTCGCCGACGGCCTCGCCGTGGTCGACCCCGGCACCCGAATCCGCTGCGGCGAGAACAAAATCGGTGAGGTCTGGTTGCGCGGGGAGAGCATCGCCGCCGGATACTGGAACAAGGAAACCGAGACCGAACGGGCATTTCACGCGACCATCGCGGGCGAGGACGGCCCGCGGTATCTGCGCACCGGCGATCTCGGCTTCGTCTGCGCCGGTGAGCTCTACATTTCCGGGCGCATCAAGGAATTGATGATCGTCCACGGCCGCAATATCTTTCCGCAGGATATCGAGCGCACCATCCTCGCCCACCATCCGGCATTGCGTCCCGGCGGCTGCGCGGTCTTCGCCGCCGCCGTCGACGACGAGGACCGGGTGATGGTGGTCCAGGAAGTGAACGAGACGCTCGAGCACGCCCAGGAGCAGGATCTGGCGCTCTCGATCCGCGAGATCGTCAGCCGCGTGCACGCGATCAACCTGCACCGCATCGTTTTCGTCGGCAAGGGCCAGGTACCCAAGACCACCAGCGGGAAGATTCAGCGCCAGCGGCTGCGCGCCGAATACTCCTCCCCGGCACAGTTGCAGGAGAGTGTGCGATGACCCGGTCCGTGAGTGACACGAATGTCGTGGAGTTCTTCAACGAGTGGGCATCCCGGCGCTTGGATCGGGAGTCGGTGGACCCGCATTCCCCGCTCACCTCGCTGGGCCTGGATTCCGTGCAGGCCGCCGAGCTGATGACCATTCTCGAGGACCGGTACGACACCGAGATCACCGCCGAGCAGATCTTCGACGGGCTGAGCCTGGCCGACGTCGCCGAACTGGTCGGCGAACAGCGCGACGGGTCGCCGGCGGCCGGGCAGAGCCCGGAAACCCGCACGCGCAGTATGGAATTCAGCCTGCTGTTCTTCTCCAGTGACGCGCAGCGCGACGAGAGCAGCCGCTACCACCTGTTCCTCGAGAGTGCCCGCTTCGCCGACGCGCACGGCTTCCAGGCCGTGTGGATGCCGGAGCGGCACTTCCACTCCTTCGGCGGCCTGTACCCGAACCCGGCGGTGCTGGGTGCGGCGCTGGCCGCGAGCACCGCGCGGGTGCGCATCCGGGCGGGCAGTGTCGTTCTGCCCCTGCACAATCCGGTGCGGGTGGCCGAGGACTGGGCGGTGGTCGACAATCTGTCCGGCGGCCGGGTGGACCTGGCCTTCGCGACCGGATGGAATGCCGACGACTTCGTCCTCGCGCCCGGCAACTATGCCGAGCGGGTGGAGGTCACGCGCTCGGGCATGGACACCGTGCAGCGCCTGTGGCGCGGGGAGTCCCTCACCCTGCGCACCGGCGTCGGCGAGGAGCGCGCGGTGCGGATCTTCCCGGCTCCGGTGCAGCCCGCGCTGCCGGTCTGGCTCACCTGTAGCGGCGGCATCGAACGCTTCGAGATGGCCGGTGCGGCGGGCGTGAATGTGCTGACCGCCTTGCTGTTTCAGGAAGTCGACGAGCTGGCCGGGAAGCTGGCGGCCTATCGCGCGGCGCGGGCCCGGCACGGGCACGCGGGCGAGGGCACCGTCACGGTCATGCTGCACACCTTCGTCGGGGACAGCGACGCCCAGGTGCGCCGGACCGTCGAGGGCCCCTTCAAGCGCTATCTGGAGGATTCGGTCGACCTGTGGCGGCGCGGCTCCGAGGCCCTGGAGAGCCTGGACGAGAAGTCGCGGGCCAAGGTGCTGGACTTCGCGTTCGAGCGCTACTTCCGCACCAATGGCCTGTTCGGCACGCCGGATTCGGCGCGCGCGATGGTCGGCCGCCTGCGCGATATCGGCGTCGACGAGATCGCCTGCCTGATCGATTTCGGTATCCCGGACGCCGAGGTGCTGGCCGGGCTGGGCGCGCTCGCGAAACTCAGAACCGTGTCGCAGTCCGTCTAGTTCGTCCCGGGGGGGCCGAGACGCAGGAGCAGCCTTGACCGGGGAACAAACGCGTGCTTTTCCGCTGTCCGCCGCGCAGCAGGGCATCTGGTTCGCCCAGCAGTTGACCGGTGCGACACCCATCACCAACGCCCTGTGCATCGAATTGCGCGGCGCGGTCGATGTCGAGGTGCTGACGGCATCGTTCTGGCAGGCGGCCGACGAATTCGAGGCCGCCCGGCTGCGCCTGATCGAATCCGACGGCCTCGTGGTGCAGGCGGTGGACCGTGAGCTGGACGAGCCGGTGCGGTATCTGGACTTGCGCGCGGACGCGGATCCGGTTGCGGTGGCCGAGGATTGGATGCGCGAGGAGTACAGCCGGCCGGTCGAACTGCTCGCCGATCGGCTGCTCACCACCGCGGTGCTGCGGGTGGGGGAGGACCGCTGGTTCTGGTATGTGCGCGCCCATCACATCGCCATGGACGGTCTGGCCGCTATGACCTTGCTGCGCCGGGTCGGCGAACGCTACACCGCCGCGATCGAGGGCAGGCCACCGGCGGCGGCCCGCATCCGGGGCCTGGCCGAGCTCGTGGCCGAGGACGAAAACTACCGTGGCTCCGAACGTTTCGACGCCGACCGGGAATTCTGGGGGCGGCAGCTGGCGGATCTGCCCGCCCCGGTCGGCCTCGCCGGCAAGACCGCGCAGGCCGACGCGCACCCGATCTCGGTCAGCGGCGAACTGTCCGCCGACGCTGCCGCCCTGCTCGACGCCGCGGTCAAGGCGACCGAGGCGAATCCGGCGGCGCTGATCCTGGCGGCGTTCGGCCTGTTCCTGGGCCGCATGTGCGATACCGGCGATGTGGTCCTGAGCCTGCCCGTGTCCGCGCGCGTGACCACGGCGGCGCTGCGTTCCGGCGGGATGCTGGCCAATACCGTGCCGTTCCGGGTGACGGCCGGACCCCGCGTCACCGTGGGCGAATCGGTGCGGGCCACGCACCGGCAGCTGATCGAGGTGATGCGCCGGCAGCGGTACCGGCAGGAGGACATGTTCCGCGATATCGGCCGGTTGACCCCGCAGACCCAGGTCTTCGGTCCGTACGTGGACCTCATGATGTTCGACACCCGGATCGTGCTGGGCTCGATCGTCGGGGAGATGCGGGTGCTGACCCCCGGACTGGTCTCGGATCTGTCGGTGAGCGTCTATTCCGGCGCGGGGTCGGGGACCACGCGGGTGGACTTCGTCGGCAATCACGAGCTGTACTCGCCGCAAGAGCTTGCGCGCCACCATGATCGGTTCCTGCGCTGGTTCGGCGCCTTCCTGCGAGCGATCACCGTCGACGCGGACACCCCCGTGCGCGATGTCGACCTGCTCGAGTCCGGGGAGCGGGAGCGCGTGCTGCGGGCGTGGAACGACAGCGCGATGCCGATCGATGCGACCGGCACGCTCGCCGACCTGTTCCACCGGCAGGCGGCGGCGACCCCCGACGCCGTCGCCGTGGTCGAGGGTGCGCGACAGGTGACCTATCGGGAGCTCGCGACCCGGGCCGCCGAGCTGGCCGCGGCGCTCGCCGCCCGCGGCGCCGGACCGGAAGGCATTGTGGCCCTGGCTCTTCCGAAGGGCATCCCGTTCCTCACCGCCATGCTGGCCGTGGCCGAGACGGGCGCGGCCTATCTGCCGCTGGATCCGGCCGCGCCATCGGAGCGGATCGCCTACATCCTCGCCGACGCCGCACCCCGGGTGGTGCTGGTCGACGACAGCACCGCCGGGCTCGGCGGCACCGTCGAGGTGCCGCGACTGCACATCGACGAGGCCCACCACGCGGATGCGCCGCCGCGTGCGTGTGCCCGCCCGCGCCCGGACAATATCGCCTACATCATCTACACCTCCGGGACGACCGGAAAACCCAAGGGCGTAGCGGTAACTCACGCCAACGCGGTGTCGCTGTTCGCGGGCACCCAGCCGTGGTGCGGGTTCGGTCCGGACGATGTGTGGTCCTGGTGTCACTCCCAGGCGTTCGACTTCTCCGTCTGGGAGATCTGGGGTGCGCTGCTGCACGGCGGCCGAGTGGTCGTGGTCCCGCGTGAGGTGGCGTATTCGCCTGCCGACCTGTGGGATCTGGTCGTCGAGCAGGGCGTGACGATCCTCAGTCAGACGCCCTCGGCGTTCTACGCGCTCATCGAGTCCCGGCGAGCCGTCGCATCCGACGACACCGCGCTGCGCCTGGTGGTCTTCGGCGGTGAAGCCCTGGACCCGCGGCGTTTGCGACAGTGGCCGCTGCTGCGCCGCCCCGGCGGCCCGGCGCTGGTGAACATGTACGGCATTACCGAGACCACCGTGCACGTGACGAAACAGCTACTGGCGCAGGAGCATTGGGATGCCGGTCCGGGTGTGAGCCCGGTCGGTGTGCCCCTGGCGAATCTGCGCGTGTACGTGCTGGACTCGTGGTTGCGGCCGGTCCCGCCCGGCGTCGCCGGTGAGCTGTACGTGGCGGGCAATCAGCTGGCGCGCGGCTATTACGAGCGCGCGGGACTGACCGCGGCCCGCTTCGTCGCCGACCCCTTCGAGACGGCACAGCGCGGGGGACGGCTCTACCGCAGCGGTGATCTGGTGCGCTGGAACGAATCCGGCGTCCTGGAATACCTCGGCCGGGTGGACGAGCAGGTGAAGATTCGCGGCTACCGCATCGAACTGGGCGAGGTCGAGGCCGTCCTGGCCGCCCAGCCCGCCGTCGCGCACGCGGTGGTGACCACCCACGAAACCGCTCCCGCCGCAGCCGATTCCGCCCCCGACACTCAGTTGGTCGCCTACCTGGTGCCCGATCCGGGTCGCGCGCCCGTCGCCGCCGCCTGCCTGGACCTGCAGCGCGCGGGTGAGATCAAAGCCGGTGAGCTGCACGAACTCCCGAACGGCATGCCGATCGTCGGCCGCAACCGATCGAATATCGAGTTCCTCTACGAGGAGATCTTCGAGAACGCCGAATACTGCCGCGCCGGCCTCACCATCCCCGAGACCGGCTGCGTCGTCGATGTCGGCTCGCATGTGGGCATGTTCTCGATCTTCGCCAAGCGCACCTCGCCCGCGCTGAAAATCTATGCGGTGGAGGCGATGCCGGAGCTGCGCCGCATGTATGCCGCCAATTCGGCGCTGCACGATCTGGACGCCACCCTGGTGCCCTGCGCGATCGGCGCGGAGACCACCACCGACGTGTTCACCTACTATCCGGAAATGTCGGTGCTGTCCGGACGCGGCACCGACAGCCGGGTGCAGCACGACATTCTGGAATCGTTCATCCACCACGAATTCGAAACGGAGAGCCGCGATCTCGGGGACACCTATGTCGATCAGCTGATCGCCGACCGGCTGGAATTCGTCCAGGTGGAAGTGCCGGTGCGGACCCTGTCCGACATCATCGACGAGTACGGCATCGACCGCATCGACCTGCTCAAGATCGATGTCGAGGGCAGTGAACTCGACGCCCTGCGCGGCATCGAGGCCCGGCACTGGCCGCTCATCGACCGCATGGTGATCGAGGTCCACGATGTGCAGGATCGCCTGGCGTGTGTCGAAAAGCTGCTGCGCGCACACGGATTCACCGCGCAGGCCCAGGTGTCGCCCAATGTGGTCGGCACCGACCTGCACATCGTGTACGCACTGCGCGACGAGGTCCGATCCGGCGCCCACTCCGACGCGGGCGCCCGCGACGGCCTGCTCGTCCCGCACGAAAAGCATTGCGCGCCGACCGCTCTCGGCAAGCTCATGCGCGAGCGGCTCGGTGCGCGGCTGCCCGGCTACATGGTCCCCGATGTGGTGATGGTGCTCGACGCCCTGCCCCTGACGGTGAACGGCAAGGTGGACAAGGCGGCCCTGCCCGAGCCGGTGGTGGCGCGCGCCTGCTACCGGGCGCCGTCCACACCGGTCGAGGAGATCGTGGCCGAGGTGTTCGCCGAGGTCCTCGGTGTCGAGGAAGCCGGGGCGGACGACGACTTCTTCGCGCTGGGCGGCAATTCGCTGTCGGCGACGCGGCTCTCGGCCCGGCTGGCCGACGGGCTGGGTGTGCCGGTCACGGTGCGTGACGTCTTCGAGGCTTCGGCGGTGCAGGCGCTGGCGCGGCAGCTCACCGGCCGCCTCGACCAAGCGCGGGACGTGCCCGAGGGGCCGAAGCTGGCGCGGCGCGAACATCCGGATCGGGTGCCGCTGTCCTATGCGCAGCAACGGATGTGGTTCGTCAACCGGTTCGCGCCCGAGTCGGCGGCGTACAGCATTCCCATGGTCATCCGGCTCACCGGCGGCCTGGACGTGGACGCGCTCGCGGGGGCGGTCCGGGACCTGCTCGAGCGGCACGAGGTGCTGCGAACCCGGTATCCGGATGTGGACGGTGTGCCCTATCAGCTGGTGGTGCCGGTCGAGGAACTCGCGAGCGCGGCCGATATCGACCTGGCGCTGCGGACAGTAGCCGCGGACGAGGCCGAGGACGCGATGGCCGCGGTGGTGTCGGTGGGTTTCGATGTGGCGGAGCGGGTTCCGCTGCGGGCCCGGCTGCTCTCGACCGGTCCCGACGAGTTCGCGCTGCTGCTCGTGGTGCATCACATCGCCGCGGACGGCTTCTCGATGGCCCCGCTGGCGCGCGATCTCGCGACGGCATACGCGGCCAGGAGCGCCGGGCGGCCGCCGCAGTGGAGCCCGCTGCCGGTGCAGTACACCGATTACGCCCTGTGGCAGCGGGAACTGCTCGGTTCCGGCGAGGACCCGGATTCCCTGCTCTCGCGCCAGCTCCGGTACTGGCTCGACCGGCTGCGTGACCTGCCCGAGGTGGTGGAGCTGCCCACCGACCGTCCGCGACCGGCGGTCGCCTCCCATCGTGGCGCGACCCACCGCGTCGTGCTGGACGCGCAGCTGGCCGCCGGGCTGCACCAGCTGGCGCACGCCCGCGGGGTGACGGTGTTCATGGTGTTCCACGCGGCCCTGGCAGTCGTGCTGTCGCGTCTGTCGGGCACTGCCGATGTGGCCGTGGGCTCCCCGGTGGCCGGTCGGGGTGTGGCCGAACTCGACGATCTGATCGGCATGTTCGTCAATACGGTGGTGTTGCGGACGCCGGTGGACGAGTCGGTGTCGTTCACCGAATTCCTGTCCCGGGTGCGCGGTGTCGATCTGGATGCGTTCGCCCACGCGGAGGTGCCGTTCGAGCAGGTGGTCGAGGCGCTCGATCCGCCGCGCAGTCAGGCGCATCATCCGCTGTTCCAGGTCATGCTGGCCTTCCACAATCTCGAGCAGGCGCGGCTGGAACTGCCGGATGTGGCGGTGCGTGCCTCGGGTGCGGACACCGGCATCGAGCGTTTCGATCTCACCTTCACCTTGACCGAGGCACTCGATGCGGACGGCGCGATGCCGGTCGATATCGGTTATGCCACCGATCTCTTCGAGCCGGACACGGTGATCGCGCTGGTCGAACGGCTGCGGCAGGTGCTCCGGACGGTCACGGCGGACCCGGACGTGCTGGTGCGGGATATCGGAATCCTCTCCGCGGCCGAAGACGCTGTGCTGCTGCGGGATTGGGGTCGCCCGACACCCGAATCGACTCCGCGTGCGACGCTGGCCGACTTGCTGGCCGCCGCGGTGGCCGCGGATCCGGAAGCGGCGGCGGTGGTGGAGGGGGCGCGTTCCCTCTCCTATCGAGAGCTGGATGAGCGCTCGAATCGACTGGCGCGGTTGCTGATCGCACAGGGGGCGGGTCCGGAGTCGGTGGTGGCGGTGGGCCTGCCGCGCTCGCTGGACTGGGTCGCCGCGGTGTGGGCGGTTGCCAAGACGGGCGCGGCCTTCCTGTCGGTGGATCCCGCGCATCCGGTGGATCGCAACCGCTTCGTGTGTGCGGATTCCGCTGTGCGGGTGGGCATTACGACGACTCGGTGCACGCAGCAGCTGCCGGGCGAGGGCATGTCGTGGCTGGTGCTGGACGAGCCTGCCGTGGTCGCCGACATGGAGCGACAGTCGGCCGGCGCGGTGACCGACCGGCACCGTCGCGCGGCGCTGCGCCCGGAACATCCGGCGTATGTGGTGTACACCTCGGGCTCGACCGGTCGACCGAAGGGCGTCGAGGTCACCCACACCGGATTGGCCGCGCTGGTGGCCGACCACGTACGCCGATGCGGGGTCGGCTCGGATTCACGGATCCTGGCGGTGGCGGCGCGGACCTTCGATGCCGCCATCCTCGAACTGCTGCTGGCGATCTCGGGCAGCGCGCCGCTCGTGGTGGCGGACCCGGAGGTCTACGGCGGGCAGCCCCTGTGGGAACTGGTGCGCGCGCAGCGGATCACGCATGCCTTCCTGACTCCGGCGGTCGCGCTCTCGGTGGAGCCCACCGGCCTGGATACCTTGCGCGCGGTGCTGACCGGTGGTGACCGGGCGGGCGCACCGCTGGTCTCCCGCTGGTCGGGCACCGACGCGAAACGCCTGCGCCGCGTACACAATCTGTACGGCCCGGCGGAGGCGTCCATCTGGGTGACGGGCCGGGAGCTGATGCCCGGCGAGCCCGTGGGGATCGGTGCGCCGATACCCGGCACCGGTGCGCTCGTGCTCGATGCGTGGCTGCGTCCGGTGCCGATGGGCGCGGTGGGTGAGCTGTACGTGTCGGGTTCCGGTGTGGCGCGCGGATATCGGGGGCGGCAAGGATTGACCGCCGCTCGATTCGTGGCGAACCCGTACGGTGCCCCCGGCGACCGGTTGTATCGGACCGGGGATCTGGTGCGGTGGACGATCGGTGAATCCGGTTCACGCACAGGCTCTCTGGTCTTCGTGGGTCGCTCGGACTTCCAGGTGAAGGTGCGCGGGCAACGCATCGAGCTCGGCGAGATCGAAGCCGCGCTGTGCGCGGTGGACGGTGTCGAGCAGGCGGTCGTCACCGCGCATGGCGAGGACGAGAATGCCACCGCCGCAGTGCGGTTGGTCGCCTACGTGGTGGCCCCGGGCGGATCGGCGGATCCGGCGGCCATCCGCGCGTCGGTGGGGGAGCGGCTGCCCGGATTCATGGTGCCGGACACGGTCATGGTGCTCGACAGCCTGCCGCTGAACGCCAGCGGCAAGGTGGATCGGCAGGCCCTGCCGGAACCGGTGTTCGAGCAGCGGGCCTACCGTGCGCCGTCCACCCCGGCGGAAGAGCTCGTGGCGAGCGTGTTCGCCGAGGTTCTCGGTGTGGATCGGGTCGGCGTGGACGATGACTTCTTCGCGCTCGGCGGTGACTCGATCGTGTCGATCCAGGTGGTGTCGCGGGCGCGGGCGGCGGGCGTGGTCTTCGGTCCGCGCGATGTGTTCGAGCAGCGCACCGCCGCTCGCCTGGCGGCACTGGCCCAGCGCATCGAGCCCGGAACCGTCCGCGCCGCGGCGGAACTCCCCGGCGGTGGGGTGGGAGACCTGCCGCTGCTGCCGGTGGCGCGCTGGATGGTGGAGCAGGGCCCGGGATTCGACCGCTTCGATCAGCATGTCCTGCTGACAGTGCCGGCGGGACTGCGCGCATCGGAAGTCCGCGCGGCGGTGGCCGCGCTGCTGGACTGCCACGACATGCTGCGTTCGCGCCTGCGTCGCGACGACACCGGCGAATGGTCGCTGACCGTGGCGCCGCCGGGCGCGGTGGACGCCGCCTCGGTGCTGGACCGCCGCGTGCTCGAATTCGACGTGGACAGTGCCGCGGGTCGCGCCGAGGTCGCGAAGGTCGCTGCCGCCGAGCTGAGTTCGGCCTTGCAGCGGCTGGACCCCTTCGGCGGCAGCATGATTCGATTCGTGTGGCTCCAGTCCGCCGCCGACGCCCCAGGCCGGCTGCTGCTGGTGGCACACCATCTGGTGATCGACGGCGTCTCCTGGCGCGTGCTGGTGCCGGACCTGATGTCGGCCCTCGAACAGGCGCACGCGGGTGCGGCCGCACCGGTGCTGGCCGCGGTGGGCACCTCGATGCGGACGTGGGCGCACGGCCTGGTCGCCGCGGCGCAGGATCCCGGCCGGGTCGGTGAACTGGGGCTGTGGCAGTCGATGGTGTCCGGCGGCGACCCGGTATGGGGTGGCCGCGAACTGGATCCGGCGATCGACACCGGCGCGACGCTGGAGCGGATCGACGTGGAGTTGCCCGAGCCGGTGACCCGGTCGCTGCTCTCGCGCGTTCCGGCCGCCTTCCACGGCGGAGTCGACGACGGCCTGCTCGCGGGTCTGGCTGTGGCCGTGCGACTGTGGCGCGCGCGCCGCGGTGTCGAGGACTCCTCGGTGCTGGTGCGCCTCGAAGGCCACGGCCGTGCGGAGCAGGTGGTTCCGGGGGCGGACCTGTCGCGCACGGTGGGCTGGTTCACCTCGATGTTCCCCGTGCGGTTCGAACTGGCGGACGTGGAGGCGGCCGAGGTGCCTGCCGCCGGGGAGGCCGTGGCGGCGGCGGTGCTCGCGGTGAAGGAGACGCTGCGGTCCATCCCGGACAAGGGCCTCGGCTACGGCCTGCTCCGGTACCTCAATGCGGAGACCGCGGGCGCGCTGCCGGACCGGATGCCGGGGCGCATCGGCTTCAACTATCTCGGCCGGATCAACAGCGCCGATGCCGCCGTGCACGGCGGGCTCGACGGCGGCGTGGGAGAGCTTGCGGGAGAGCCAGTTTCGGACATGCGGGTGACGCTGGCGGTCGATATCACCGCGATCGTGGTCGACGACCGGCTGCGCGCGACCTTCCGGTTTCCGCGCACGCTGCTCGACACCGCCGAGGTCGAGGAACTGGCCGACCTGTGGTCGACGGCGCTCACCGCGCTCACCGTCCACGTTGAAAAGCCCGGTGCGGGAGGGTATTCCCCCTCGGATTTCCCGCTGGTGGCGCTGGACCGCGCCGAGGTGCGCGCCCTCGAACGGGCATACCCGTCGCTCACCGATGTCTGGCCGGTGACCCCATTGCAGGCGGGTCTGCTGTTCCACGCCGACATGGTGGCAACGGACGCCCCGGATCCCTATGTCGCGCAGGTGATTCTGCGGCTGTCCGGCAGCCTGGACGTGAACCGGCTCCATGCGGCGGCCACCGCCCTGCTGGACCGGCACCCGGCGCTACGGACGGCCTTCGACCGGACGACGAGCGGCGCACACGTGGCCGTGGTCGGCGACGGCGTCGAATTGCCCTGGCAGGTGGTGGATCTCACGGCCGATGCGGAGCCCGGCGATGCGCTGACGAAGCTCGCCGCCACCGAGAAGGGGACGCGCTTCGATCCGGCCGCGCCGCCACTGCTGCGCATCACGCTGGCCCGGCTCGGAATCGACTCCTGGGCGCTGATCCTCACCAACCATCACGTCATCCTCGACGGCTGGTCCTACCCGCAGCTGGTCGGCGACCTGTTCACCCACTACGCCGACGGCGAGGTCCCGGGCCCGGCCGGTTCGTATCGAGAGTTCCTGGCCTGGTTGGCAACCCGCGACCGGGAGGCGGCTCGGGCGGCCTGGTCCCGAGCGCTCGACGGTGCCGAACCGACCGTGCTGGCCGCCGCGAGCGGTGACGAGACCACGGTGGCCGAGGAGTGGATCACGCTCGGTGCGGCCGAGGCGGAGGCGCTCGCCGCCGTGGCGGCCACGGCCGGTGTGACCCTGAATACCGTCCTGCAAGCTGTCTGGGCGCTCATGACGACCCGCCTGACCGGGCGGACCGATGTCGTCTTCGGCACCACGGTGTCCGGTCGTCCCGCCGAATTGCCCAGCGCCGCAAGCGCTGTCGGACTCTTCGTCAATACGATCCCGACCCGGGTCCGTGTGGATCCCGCCGAAACCATGGCGCACCTGTGGGCGCGAATCCACGACGAGCAGGCGGCTCTGCTCGACCATCAGCACCTCGGCCTGACCGATATCCACGCGATCACCGGCCACGACCGCCTGTTCGACACGGTGATGGTGCTCGAGTCCTATCCCATGGACACCGGCCGCATTCGCCGGCTCACCGCCCGCGCCGCTCTGGACATCGCCGGGATCACGGCCACCGACGCCACGCACTATCCGCTGACCTGCAGCGTCACCGTGCAGGACGGCCTGCGCATCCGACTGCAGTATCGCCCAGACGTTTTCGACGCTGCCGCCGCGACCGGGCTGGCCGCACAGTGGGAACAGGTGGTGCGGGCCGTCATCGCCGATCCGGGCCTGCGGGTGCGCGATATCGCGACGCTGCCCCCGGCCGAGCGGGCACGCCTGCTGCGCCTGGGGCGCGGCGATTCCCGCGATCTCGCCACCTTCGAAGCCTCGCATCCTGTGACGCTGCCCGCGCTGCTGGCGGCAGCGGTCGTCGCCAACCCGGATGGATGCGCGGTGGAGGACGGCGCGCGACAACTCTCGTACCGGGAGCTCGCCGAGCGATCGAATCGACTGGCGCGCTTGCTGATCGACCACGGTGCGGGGCCGGAATCGGTGGTCGCGGTGGGTCTGCCGCGCTCACTTGAATGGGTGCTGGCGGTCTGGGCGGTCGCCGAGACCGGCGCGGCCTTCCTGTCGCTGGATCCCGGACATCCCGTCGAACGCAATCGATTCATGTGCGCCGATGCCGCAGTGCGACTGGGCATCACGCGCACCGAACATGCCGGGTCGCTGCCGCAGGACGGCACGACCTGGCTGGTACTCGACACACCCGACCGGGCGGCGTCGATCGAACAGCGCTCGCCCGCACGGATTCTCGACGCCGAACGGCACGCCACCCCGCGCCCGGACGGCACCGCCTACCTGATCTACACCTCGGGTTCGACCGGACGGCCGAAGGGCGTCGAGGTCACCCACACCGGTCTCGCGGGGGTCTGCGGCGGACAACTGCGGCGTTTCGCGGCAGGCCCGGATTCGCGGGTCCTGAGCGTGGCCGCCCGCACCTTCGACGCGGCCGTCTTCGAACTGCTGCTGGCGGTGTCGAGTTCGGCGACGCTGGTGATGGCGCCGCCGGAGGTGTTCGGCGGCCCGGCGCTGACCGACCTCCTGCAGGCCGGGTGCATCACCCACGCCGTACTCACCCCGACCGTGGCCGCCACACTCGACCCCACCGGACTCGACGACCTGCGAGCGCTCATCGCGGCGGGTGAGGCGTGCCCGCCCGCACTGGTGGCGCGCTGGTCGCGCACCGACACCGCACACCGCCGCCGGGTGTTCAACCTGTACGGCCCGGCCGAAGCGACGATCTGGGTGACCGGAAGTCCCGAACTGCGGGCGGGCGACACGGTGACCATGGGCACGGTCATCGGCGGCCTGGCCGTGGCGGTCCTGGACCCCTGGCTGCGGCCCGTCCCGGTGGGAACGACAGGTGAGCTCTATGTGTCGGGTCCCGGTGTGGCGCG
Source organism: Nocardia huaxiensis (assembly GCF_013744875.1). Classification (NCBI taxonomy): domain Bacteria; kingdom Bacillati; phylum Actinomycetota; class Actinomycetes; order Mycobacteriales; family Nocardiaceae; genus Nocardia; species Nocardia huaxiensis. The sequence continues at coordinate 6,338,272 of NZ_CP059399.1, read as the reverse complement.
CGGATATCGGGGCCGCGCGGGCTTGACCGCCTCCCGGTTCGTCGCGAATCCGTTCGGCGCCCCCGGGGAACGGTGGTACCGCACCGGCGATCTCGTGCGTTGGACGGCGGAATCCGATCCGGCGCACGGCGTACTGGAGTTCGTGGGCCGCAGCGACTTCCAGGTGAAGGTGCGCGGCCAGCGCGTCGAACCCGGCGAAATCGAGGCGGCGCTGTGCGCACTGGACGGCCTCGCGCAGGCCGTGGTCGTGGTTCACACGCCGGAACCGGGTGCCGCGCGCGTGACGGCCTACGTGACAGCCGAGCCGGGCCGCGTTCTGGAGCCGGCCGAGGTCCGCCGCGCGGCGGCGCAGCGCCTGCCGGGATTCCTGGTGCCGGACACGGTGCTGGTGCTCGACACCCTGCCGGTGACCGTGAACGGGAAAATCGACAAATCCGCGCTCCCGGAACCGGTGTCGGCGCAGGCCGCCTACCGCGCACCGGCGACCTCCGCCGAGGAGACCGTCGCGGCGGTCGTCGCCGAGATCCTCGACGTGGAGCGGGTCGGCGCGGACGACGACTTCTTCGCCCTGGGCGGAAACTCGCTGTCGGCCACCCGTTTGGCCGCGCGTCTGGCCGAAAGTCTCGGTGTCCGAACGGGTGTGCGCGACGTCTTCGCGGCCTCGGTCGTGTGGGAGCTGGCCGCCCTGCTCTCGGACCGCGAACCGGAGCCGGGAACCGACGGTCCGCGACGGCGCGAGCGGCCGGAGCGGGTGCCGTTGTCCTATGCGCAGCAACGCATGTGGTTCGTCAACCGGTTCGCCCCCGACTCGGCGGCCTACAGTATTCCGCTGTTGCTGCGGATGACCGGCGCGCTGGACGTGCCCGCGTTGTCGGCGGCGCTGGGGGATGTGCTGGAGCGGCACGAGGTGCTGCGCACCCGGTACCCCGATATCGACGGCGTGCCCTACCAGTCGGTGGTTCCGGCAGCGGAACTGGCGGGCGTGGCCGATGTGGACCTGACGCCGCGATCGGTCACCGAGGAGGAACTCGCCGAGGCGGTGTCGACCGTGGTGTCGACGGGTTTCGAGGTGGCCGAGCAGGTTCCGCTGCGGGCCCGGCTGCTGATGCCCGGCGCGGACGAGTTCGTGCTGGTGCTGGTCGTGCATCACATCGGCGCGGACGGCTTCTCCATGGCCCCGCTCGCCCGTGATCTGGGCCTGGCCTATGCCGCCAGGTGCGCTGGGCGGCAGCCGAAGTGGACGCCGCTGCCGGTGCAGTACGCGGATTACGCACTGTGGCAGCGTGATTCGCTGGGCGCCGCGGACGATCCGGATTCGCTGCTCGCACACCAGATTCGATACTGGTCCGACCGGTTGCTGGAGCTGCCGGAGGTGCTGGAACTGCCGGCCGACCGCCCGCGCCCGGCGATCGCCTCCCATCGCGGCGCCACCCACCGTGTGGTGCTCGACGCGGGAATGGTCGACGCAATTCACGCGCTGGCGCGTTCGACCGGCGTCACCGTCTTCATGGTCGTCCACGCGGCGCTGGCGCTGGTGCTGTCCCGCCTGTCCGGTAGCACCGATATCGCAGTGGGAACACCGGTTTCGGGCCGTGGTACGGCGGCGCTGGACGATATGGTCGGCATGTTCGTCAATACCGTGGTGCTGCGCACCCGCCTCGAGGAATCGGCCTCGTTCGCCGAACTGCTGGCCGCCGTCCGCGAGGTCGACCTGGATGCGTTCGCCCATGCGGAGATCCCATTCGAACAGGTCGTGGAGGCCCTGGATCCGGTGCGCAGCCAAGCGCATCATCCGCTGTTCCAGGTGATGCTGGCCTTCCACAATGTCGACCCGGCCGGTGTCGTGCTCCCCGGCGTCGAGGTGCGGCCCTCCGGCTTCGACACCGGCGTCGAACGCTTCGATCTCACGCTGACCCTGGCCGACGCCCCCGACGCCCGGGGTGAGCTTCCGGTCGACATCAGCTATGCCACAGATCTTTTCGACCCGGATACCATTGTCGCCTTCGCCGATCGGCTGCTCCGGGCACTGCGGGCCGCCACCGCCGATCCCACATCCCCGGTGCGGGATATCGAGATTCTGGCGGCGTCGGAACGACAGGCGCTGCTCGCCAACCTGACGCGCGCGGCCGCCGTGGTCCCCCTCACCCTGCCGGCGCTGCTGGCGGCGGCGGTGGCCATCGATCCGGACGCCGACGCGGTCGTGGACGGCACGGCCCGCATCTCCTACCGCGACCTCGACGATCGCTCGAATCGACTGGCCCGCGCACTGATCCGACGCGGAGCCGGACCCGAATCGGTGGTCGCCGTCGCCCTGCCGCGTTCGCTGGACTGGATGGTCGCGATCTGGGCCGTCACCAAGGCCGGCGCGGCCTTCCTGTCGCTGGATCCGGCGCATCCGCTGGAGCGGAATACGTTCGTGTGCGCGGATTCCGGTGTGCGGCTGGGCATCACATTGGGCGGGTACGCGACGACGCTGCCGCAGCAGGGCATCCAGTGGCTGATCCTCGACGACCCGGCAGCGGTCGCGGAGATCGAACGGCAGCCGGTCGACGCGGTCACCGACGAGAACCGGCGCGGCCCACTGCGTCCAGGCAATGCGGCCTACATCGTCTACACCTCGGGTTCGACCGGACAGCCCAAGGGCGTCGAGGTCACCCACGCCGGTCTGGCCGCCGTCGCCGCCGCCCAGCGCGCGCGGTACTCGATCGACGCCTCGGCGCGGGTATTGGGCGTCGCCGCACGCACTTTCGATGCCTCGATGCTCGAACTCCTCATGGCCGTCCCCACCGGCGCGGCACTCGTGCTGGCACCGCAGGACGCCTACGGCGGGCCACCACTGGCCGGGTTCCTGCGCGCGCAGCGGATCACCCATGCCTTCCTGACCCCGTCGGTGCTGTCGTCCCTGGACCCGGAAGGGCTGGACGCACTCCGGATGCTGACCGTCGGCGGCGAACGGTATTCGACGCACCTGGTGGCCCGCTGGTCGCGGACCGACGCCGCGGGCATGCGGCAGTTCTTCAATACCTACGGCCCGTCCGAGACCACGATCATCACGACGATCAGCGACGAGCAGCACGGCGGCGAGCGCATCGACATGGGTTCGGGCATACCCGGTATGGGGTTCGTGGTGCTGGACGCGTCGCTGCGGCCGGTGCCGCTGGGCGCGGTCGGCGAGCTGTATGTCGCGGGTTCCGGTGTGGCACGGGGCTATCGGGGCCGCGCGGGCACGACGGCGGCCCGGTTCGTGGCGAATCCGTTCGGCGCGGCGGGGGAGCGGCTGTATCGGACCGGAGACCTGGTGCGCTGGGTGCGCGACGAATCCGGATCGGGCGATCCGGTTCTCGAATTCGTGGGCCGCTCCGACTTCCAGGTGAAGGTGCGTGGCCAGCGGCTGGAACCCGGCGAGGTCGAGGCCGCACTGTGCGCGCTGGACGGCATCGAACAGGCGGTCGTGATCACCCACCCGGCGGGCGAACACCCGGCGGCCGGCGTGCGATTGGTGGCCTACGTCGTTCCCGAGAGCCGGGCCGCCGCGCATGACCCGAAGGAGATCATCAGCTCGCTCGGGGACCGGCTGCCGGGCTACATGGTGCCGGACGCGGTGACGGTCCTCGACGCCCTGCCCTTGACCAGCAGCGGCAAGATCGACCGGAAAGCCCTGCCGGAACCGGTTTTCGACACCCGCGACTTCCGGGCCCCGTCGACCCAGGTCGAAGCGATCGTGGCCGGAGTGTTCGCCGAGGTGCTCGGCCTCGAACGCGTCGGCGTGGACGACGACTTCTTCGCCCTCGGCGGCGATTCGATCGTGTCGATCCAGGTGGTGTCCCGGGCGCGGGCCGCGGGCGTGGTCTTCGGTCCGCGCGATGTCTTCGAACAGCGCACCGCCGCACGATTGGCGCGCTGCGCCCGCACGACCGAAGCCGACGGCCTGGCCGAGCTGCCGGGCGGCGGCCTCGGCGACATGCCGCTGCTGCCGGTCGCGCGCTGGATGGTGGAGTGGGACAGGGGTTTCGACCGCTTCGACCAGCACGTGGTGCTGCGTCTGCCCACCGGCGTCGACGAGCGGAGCCTGCACACGGCGATCGCCGCGCTGCTGGACCGCCACGACATGCTGCGTTCTCGCCTGCGGCGCACCGACACCGGCGAATGGTCGCTGCTGGTGACACCGCCCGGCAGCGTCGACGCCGCGGCGACGGTGCACCGCCGGGCGCTGGACGCGCGGATCGATCCCGAGACCGAGGCCGGACGCGCACTCGTGACGAATCTGGCTGCCGCCGAACTGGATTCGGCCCTCGATGAGCTGGATCCGCGCGATGGCGTCATGGTCCGCTGCGTGTGGCTCGACCCGGCGGGCGAGGCCCCGGGCTGGCTGCTCGTGATCGCCCATCACCTCGTGGTGGACGGTGTGTCGTGGCGAGTGCTGGTGCCGGATCTGCTCTCCGCCCTCGAACAGGCGCGGGCCGGAACCGTGCCGCCCGCACTGGCTCCGGTGGGAACATCCATGCGGCGCTGGGCCCACGCCCTCACCGACGCCGCGGCCGGTCGCGCCCGGGAACTCGAACTGTGGCAGTCCATGGTCGCCGGCGGCGATCCGGTTCTCGGTGGGCGCGAACTGGATCCGGCCCTCGACACCGCCGCGACCCTCGACCGCATCGACGTCACCGTGCCGGAGTCGGTGACCGCGTCCCTGTCGACCCGTGTGCCGAGCGTGTTCCACGGCGCGATCGACGACGGACTGCTCGCCGGTCTGGCTGTGGCAGTGCGCATCTGGCGTGCCCGCCGGGGCATCGACGACTCGACGGTCCTGATGCGGCTGGAGGGGCACGGCCGTGAGCAACAGGTCGTCCCGGGCGCGGATCTGTCGCGCACGGTGGGCTGGTTCACGTCGATGTTCCCGGTGCGGTTCGACCTCACCGGCATCGACGCCGAATCGGTGACCGCGGGCGGTGCCGCCGTCACCGCGGCGGTGCTCTCGGTGAAGGAGACGCTGCGCGCGATCCCGGACAAGGGCATCGGCTACGGCCTGCTGCGCCACCTCCACCAGGACACCGCCGTCCAGCTGCCGGACCGGATGCCCGGACGCATCGGATTCAACTATCTGGGCCGCATCGCGGGAACCGACATCGGCGGCGGCGTGCACGGCGGCCTGGGGGAGCTGCACGCGGCACCGGATCCGGAGATGCCGGTGACGGTCGCGATCGACGTGTCGGCCATGGTGATCGAAGACCGGCTGCACGCCACCTTCCGCTTCCCGCGCACCCTGCTCGAACCCGCCGCGGTCGAGGAACTGGCCGGACTGTGGGTCAGCGCGCTCACCGCCATCGCCGACCACGCCGAAAAGCCCGGCGCGGGTGCGCATTCCCCGTCGGACTTCGATCTGGTGGCGCTGTCCGCTCCGGACGTGCGCGCGCTCGAGCGGGCCTACCCGTCGCTGACCGATATCTGGCCGGTGACCCCGCTCCAGGCGGGCCTGCTGTTCCACGCCCAGCTGACCGACACCGCCGCCGGAACGGATGCCTATGTCGCGCAACTGATTCTGCGCCTGTCGGGCGACCTCGACGCGGATCGACTGCGTGCGGCCACGACCACCCTGCTGCGCCGCCACGACGGTCTGCGCACCGGCTTCACCGCCCTCGACGACGGCACGAGCGTGGCCGTGCTCGCCGGCGACGCCGAACCACAGTGGCGGGTAGTCGATCTCACCGGCAGCCGCGACAGCGAAGCCGGTCTCGCCGAGCAGGCCGCAGCGGAGAAGTCGCGGCCCTTCGACCTCGCCGCGCCGCCGCTGCTGCGATTCACCCTCGCGGTCCTGGACCACGACCGGTCGGCGGTCATCATCACCAACCATCACGTCATCCTCGACGGCTGGTCCTACCCCCTGCTGGTCACCGAACTGTTCCGCAGCTACGCGGGCGTCGAACCCGGCGAGGTCCCCGGATCGTATCGGGATTACCTGGCGTGGTTGACCTCTCGCGATCAGCAGGCGGCGCTCGACGCCTGGGCCGAGGCCCTCGACGGCGCGGAACCCACCCTCGTCGCGGGCGGCTCCGAGAGCACGGACCCGGTCGTCACCGTCGCGGACCGGACCCTCACCATCGACGCCGACGCCACCCGAGCGCTGAGTGCCGCCGCGGCGACCGCGGGCGTGACCATGAACACCGTCCTGCAATCGGCATGGGCCATGGTCGTGGCGCAGCTGACCGGCCGCACCGATGTGGTGTTCGGCGCGACCGTGTCCGGACGCCCCGGCGAGCTGCCCGCCGCCGCACGCACCATCGGACTGTTCATCAATACGATTCCCACCAGGGTGCGGTTGCGGCCCGCCGAAACCATTGCCGAACTGTGGATTCGACTGCACGGTGAACAGGCGGCGCTGCTCGGGCACCACCATGCGGGCCTGCGCGACATCCACGTGCGCACGGGCAATGACAGTCTCTTCGACACCCTGATGGTGCTCGAGTCCTATCCGGTCGACATGGACGACCTCGAGCACGCCGCCGGGCACGGCGACCTGCGCATCACCGGCGTCGACGCCGCCGACGCCACGCACTATCCGCTGTCGTGCACGGCCATGCTGCGCGCGGATCTGCGCCTGCGATTGCAGTACCGGCCCGAGGTATTCGACGAGGCCGCCATCGCCGAACTCGGCGAACGGCTGCGACGGACACTGCACGCCCTCGCCGCCGATCCGGACCGGCCGGTGCGGGCCGTCGAGGCGCTGGCCGCAGCCGACCGGGACCGGGTCGTGCGGGCCTGGGGACGCTACGGTGCCGCTGAGCTGGATCTGTTTGCCGCGGAAGGGCTTTCCGGCCTGGAAGAAGATGAAGCGACCCTGACGCTGCCGGAACTGCTCGCGGCAGCGGCGGCGAATCCGGCCGGTGTGGCGGTGGTCGACGGCGATCGGCGGATGACCTATCGCGAGCTCGACGAGTACTCGAATCGATTGGCGCGCTTCCTGATCCGGCACGGCGCAGGCCCGGAGTCGGTGGTGGCCGTCGCGGTGCCGCGCGCGCTGGAATGGGTCTCGGCCGTCTGGGCGATCGCCAAGACCGGTGCCGCGTTCCTGTCGCTGGACCCCGCGCACCCGGCGGACCGGAACCGCTTCGTCTGCACCGACGCGGGGGCCGGTTGGGTGCTGGCCCAGGGCGAGCCCGGATTCGATACCGCGGGCGCGGAACTCGTGCGGCTGGGCGACCTCGACCTGTCACCGCTGTCGGCCGCAGCCCTCACCGACGCCGACCGCAACCGTGCCCTGCGGCCCGGCAATCCGGCCTACGTCGTCTACACCTCGGGGTCGACAGGCCGCCCGAAGGGTGTCGAGGTGACCCATACGGGTCTGGCCGCGCTGGTGGCCGACCATGTGCGCCGCTGCGAAGTGGGCCCGGATTCCCGGGTGCTGGCGGTGGCTGCCCGCACTTTCGACGCGGCCATCCTCGAACTGCTGCTCGCGGCCTCCGGCGGCGCGGCCCTGGTGATGGCCGCGCCGGATGTCTATGGCGGCCAACCGCTGTGGGAGCTGCTGCACGAGCGGCGCGTCACGCACGCGTTCCTGACCCCGGCCGTGGCCCTGTCGATCGATCCCGCTGGACTCGACACCCTGCGCGTCGTTCTCACCGGCGGCGATCGCAGTGGCCCGCAGCTGGCCGCCCGCTGGTCGGGCACCGACGGTGCGGGCCGCCGCCGCGTGCACAACCTGTACGGTCCGGCCGAAACCACCATCTGGACCACCGCGACCCAGCTGCTGCCCGATCGTCGCGTGACCATCGGTGCGCCCATCCCGGGCACGAGCGCCCTGGTGCTGGACCCGTGGCTGCGCCCGGTGCCCGAGGGCGTCGCGGGTGAGCTCTACGTCGCGGGACCCGGTGTGGCGCGGGGATATCGGCACCGGACCGCGCTGACGGCGGCGCGGTTCGTCGCCGATCCGTTCGGCCTCCCCGGCGCACGGTTGTATCGGACCGGTGACGTGGTGCGCTGGGTCGTCGGCGAATCAGGTTCGGCGATGCTGGAATTCGTGGGCCGCTCCGATCACCAGGTGAAGGTGCGCGGGCAGCGGCTGGAACTGGGCGAGGTCGAAGCGGCACTGAGCGCGGTAACCGGAATCGCCCAGGCCGTGGCGATTGTCCGTCGAGTGGACGAGAACACCGGTGCGACAGCACGTTTGGTCGGATACGTCGTGCCCGAACCCGGCGGCAGCGCGGACCCGGACTGCCTCCGGCAGGCGGTCGCCGAACGGCTGCCCGGCTACATGGTCCCGGATGTGGTGACGATCCTCGACGCCCTGCCCTTGACCGGCAGCGGCAAGGTGGATCGAAATGCCCTGCCGGAACCGGTATTCCATGCACTCGAGTTCCGTGCGCCGACCACACCGGCCGAGGAGATCGTGGCCGCCGCCTTCGCCGAGGTGCTCGGCGTGGAGCGGGTCGGCGCGCAGGACGACTTCTTCATGCTGGGCGGCGATTCGATCCTGTCCATCCAGGTGGTTTCCCGGGCGCGCGCGAGCGGTGTGGTGTTCGGCCCGCGCGATGTCTTCGAACAGCGCACACCCGCCCGGCTGGCCGCCTGCGCGGGCGGCGGCGACCCGGTGGCCGGGCCGGCCGAACTGCCCGGCGGCGGCATCGGCGACCTGCCGCTGCTGCCGGTCGCGCAGTGGATGGTGGAGTGGGGCAGGGGTTTCGACCGCTTCGATCAGCATGTGGTCCTGCGGCTGCCGCACGGCGCGGACGCGGCGGCGGTGAGCACGGCTCTGGCAGCGGTGCTGCAGCACCACGACATGCTGCGCTCCCGCTTGGCGCGCACGGAGTCCGGTGCCTGGTCGCTGCGCGTGGCTCCGGCGAGCGACGCGGACGCGGCGTCGGTGCTGCGGCGGGTCGCCATCGACGCGACCGTCGACGTCGACTCCGCCGCCGGGCGCGAGCTGATCTCGAATGCGGCTGCCGCCGAACTGGATTCGGCGCTGGATCGGCTGGACCCCGCCGCCGGTGTCATGGTGCAGTGCGTGCTGCTCGATCCGGCCGCGGCGGGCACGCCGGGCTGGCTGCTGGTGGTCGCGCATCACCTGGTGGTCGATGGCGTGTCGTGGCGGGTGCTGGTGCCGGATCTGCTCTCGGCGCTCGAGCAGGTGCGAATCGGGACCGTGCCGCCGATCCTGGCCCCCGTCGGGACCTCCATGCGCCGCTGGTCGCACGGCTTGACCGAGGCCGCCGCCACCCGCGCGGACGAGCTGGAACTCTGGCAGTCGATGGTGTCCGGCGACGATCCGGTGTGGGGCGGAAGGGAACTCGACCCCGCCATCGACACCGCCGCGACCCTGCGCCAGGTCCGGGCCGAACTGCCGGAAGCGGTGACCCGAGCCCTGCTGTCCCGGGTGCCCGCCGTATTCCACGGCAGCGCCGACGCCGGTCTGCTGGCGGGTCTGCTCGTCGCCGTGCGGCTGTGGCGGGCGCGCCGGGGTGTCGACGAGCCGTCGGTGCTGCTGCGGCTCGAAGGCCACGGCCGCGAGGAACAGGTGGTGCCCGGCGCGGACCTGACCCGCACGGTCGGCTGGTTCACCTCCATGTTCCCGGTGCGATTCGAGCTCGCGGAGGTGGACCCCGAGAACGTGCTCGCGGGCGGCGAATCCGTGGCCGCCGCAGTGCTTTCGGTCAAGGAGACGCTGCATTCGATCCCCGACAAGGGCATCGGATACGGCCTGCTCCGATACCTGAACCCCGTCACCGCCGGCCGCCTGCCGGATCGGATGCCCGGCCGCATCGGATTCAACTACCTCGGCCGGATCTCGGCCGCCGATACGGGCGTCGAGGGCCTGGACGGCGGACTGGGCGATCTCCCCGTCGCCGCGGACGATGCCACGCCGGTCACCCTCGCCCTGGATGTGAGCGCCATCGTGGTCGGTGACCGGCTCGAAGCCACCTTCCGCTTCCCGGGCGCCCTCCTCGACACCGCCGAGATCGAGGAACTCGCGGCACTGTGGTCCCAGGTCCTCACCGCCATCGCCGAGCACGCCGAAAAGCCCGGAGCCGGTGGGCATTCCCCCTCCGACTTCGACCTGACCGCACTCACCCGCGCCGACGTGGCGGCGCTCGAGCGCGCGTACCCGTCGCTGACGGATGTGTGGCCGGTGACCCCGCTACAGGCGGGCCTGCTGTTCCACGCCCAGCTGGCCGAGGCCGCCGCCGAAACGGATGTCTATGCGGCACAGGTGATTCTGCGCCTGTCCGGTGCCCTGGACACACAGCGGCTGCACGAGGCCGCGAGAACGGTACTGCGCAGGCATCCCGGCCTGCGGACCGCCTACACCACCACGGGCAGCGGCGCCAGCGTCGCCGTGGTCTGCGACGACCTCGAAATGCCCTGGCAGCTGGTCGATCTGACGGAGACGACCGATCCCGAGTCCGGGATCGCGGAGCTGGCCGCCGAGCAGAGGCGTCGCTTCGATCCGGCCCGCGCGCCGCTGCTGCGCTGCACCGTGGTGCGGGCGGCCACCGACCAGTGGGCGGTCATCCTCACCAACCATCACGTCATACTCGACGGCTGGTCCTGGCCGCTGCTGGTCACCGACCTGCTCGCCCACTACGCCGGTCGGCCTGCCGCATCGCCCGGCTCCTACCGAGACTTCCTGGCGTGGCTGGCTTCCCGGGACCGCGCTGCCGCCACCGCCGCGTGGACCGCCGCGCTCGCGGGCGCGGAACCCACCCGCATCGCCGACACCGCCGTGCTGGGCGCGGTGGAAGATCACACGATCACGCTCGACGCCCCCGCCACCCGGGAACTGCTGGCTGCAGCGGCCGCCACCGGCGTGACCGTGAACACCGTCCTGCAATCGGCGTGGGCCATGGTGGTGGCGCAATTGACCGGGCGCACCGATGTCGTCTTCGGCACCACCGTCTCCGGACGCCCGCCCGAGCTGCCCGCCGCCGAGCGGACGATCGGATTGTTCATCAATACGGTCCCGACCCGAGTGCGACTGCATCCCACCGAGACCGGTGCCGACCTGTGGACGCGGCTACAGGACGAACAGGCGGCGCTGCTGGAACACAACCACCTCGGGCTGGCCGAGATCCAGGCCCTGGCCGACGCCGACACGCTGTTCGACACCACCCTGGTGTTCGAGTCGTATCCCGTTGACGTGCAGCAGATCCGGCAGTTCACCGACGACGGCAGCCTCGAACTCACCGGGGTGATCGGCGCCGACTCCACGCACTATCCGCTGTCCTGCACGGTGATCCTGCAGGACGCCCTGCGCATTCGACTGCAATATCAGCCGGCCGTGCTCGACGCGGACACGGTGGCGGCACTGGGCGAACGGCTGCTGTCGGTGCTGCGGACGGTGTCCCGGCATCCCGCGATGCCGGTGCGATCCATCGACCTGCTGCCCGGCGGCGAACGCGAACGCCTGCTCCGCGCAGCCGGGTCTCCCGCCGAGGCGGTGCCACTGCCGATGCTGCTGGAATCGGCGGTCGCGGCCGCTCCGCAGGGCGAGGCGGTGGTGGCGGCCGACCGCCGCCTGACCTACCGGGAGCTGGACGAACACTCGAATCGCCTGGCCCGCCTGCTCATCGAACATGGCGCCGGGCCCGAGACCGTCGTGGCCGTGGGTGCGCCGCGCTCGCTGGAATGGGTGCTGGCGGTCTGGGCGATCGCCAAGACCGGTGCGGCCTTCCTGACCGTGGATCCATCGCATCCGAGTGACCGCAATGCCTTCGTCTGCGCCGATTCCGCGGTGCGCCTGGGGATCACCACGGAGCGCCACCGCACGCGGTTGCCGCAGGACGGCCTCACCTGGCTGGTCCTCGACGATCCCGCAGCGGCGCACAGGATTCGGCATTATCCGCCGTCCCCGATCACCGCAGCTGATCGCCGCGCACCCCTGCGGCTCGACAACACGGCCTATGTCATCTACACCTCGGGATCGACCGGCCGTCCCAAGGGCGTCGAGGTCACCCACACCGGGCTGGCCGCCCTCGCCGCCGACCATCGCGACCGGTACGGCCTCGATGCCACCTCGCGCGTATTGGGCGTCGGCGCACGCACTTTCGACGTATCGATCCTCGAATTGCTGCTGGCCGTCTCCGTCGGCGCGGTCCTGGTGCTGGCGCCCGAGGACGTGTACAGCGGACCGCCGCTGGCGGAACTGCTGCGCGCGCAACGCGTCACCCACGCGTGGGTGACGCCGTCGGTCATGGCCTCGCTCGATCCCGGCGGCCTCGACGACCTGCGCGTGGTGTGGGTCGGCGGCGAACATTTCGCTCCCGCGCTGGCCGCGCGCTGGTCGCGCACCGACAGCGCGGGCGAGCGCAGGTTCTACAACTCCTACGGCCCCACCGAGACCAGCATCATCACGACGGTGAGTGCGGAACTGCGGGCCGGGGATCCGATCACCATGGGTGCGGGCATCGCGGACCGGCGGCTGCTGGTGCTCGACGCGTGGCTGCGGCCCGTGCCGGTCGGTGTGACGGGTGAGCTGTATGTGTCCGGTCCCGCTGTGGCGCGCGGATATCGGGCTCGCCCCGGGCTGACCGCTGCCCGGTTCCTCGCCGACCCGTTCGGCGCGCCGGGACAGCGCCTGTACCGCACCGGCGACCTGGTGCGCTGGGTCGGCGAAACCGGCTCCGGGACAGCGGTTCTGGTGTACGAGGGCCGATCCGACTTCCAGGTGAAGATCCGTGGCCAGCGCCTGGAATTGGGCGAAATCGAAGCGGCCCTGTGCGAGTCGGCCGGGGTCGAGCAGGCGGTCGCCGTCGTGCATCACCTCGCGGGTTCCGCGGATGTCCGGCTCGTCGCCTACGTCGTGGCGGCCACGGGTCACGTGCTCGAGCCCGACGACCTGCGGCGTGCGGTGGGGGAGCGACTGCCCAAATACATGGTCCCGGATGTGGTGACGGTGCTCGCGGCGCTGCCGTTGAACAGCAGCGGCAAAGTGGATCGGAAGGCGCTGCCCGAACCGGTGTTCGCCGCGAGGGCATTCCGAGCGCCGACGACTCCGGTCGAAACGGTCGTCGCGCGAGTGTTCGCCGATATCCTCGGCCTCGACCGAGCCGGTGTGGACGACGAATTCTTCGCCCTCGGCGGAAACTCGCTGTCCGCCACCCGGGTGTCCGCGCGACTGGCCGACGAACTCCAGCTGCCCGTCGCGGTGCGAGACGTGTTCGAGGCCCCGACGGTGGAGGCGCTGGCCCGGACGCTCACCGTACGGGTGCCCGGCGCCACGACGCCGGGACCACGCCTCGAGCCGCGCATCCGCCCGGATCGGATCCCGTTGTCCTTCGCACAGCAACGGATGTGGTTCGTGAACCGGTTCGAACCCGGCTCGGTGGCCTACAGCATTCCCCTCGTCCTGCGCCTGACCGGCACGCTCGACACCGAGGCGCTGTCGGCGGCGATGGGGGATGTGCTGGGCCGGCACGAGGTCTTGCGGACCCGGTACCCGGACGTGGATGGCGTGCCCTATCAGTCGGTGGTCCCGGTACCCGAACTGTCCGGTGCGGTGGATATCGACCTGACCCCGGAGCCCACGGACGCCAAGACCGCGCTCGGTGCGGTCGCCGCTGTGGTGTCGGCGGGTTTCGATGTCGCCGAACGGATTCCGCTGCGCGCTCGCCTGCTGTCGGTCGCGTCGGCCGAGCACATCCTGGTGCTGGTGGTCCATCACATCGCCGCCGACGGCTTCTCGATGGCCCCACTGGCGCGCGACCTGGCCACCGCCTACGCCGCCAGGTGCGCCGGGCGGCAACCGGACTGGACCCCGCTGCCGGTGCAGTACGCGGATTACGCACTCTGGCAACGAGAGTCGCTGGGCTCGGCCACCGCACCGGAATCGCTGCTGTCGCACCAGGTGCGGTACTGGCAGGACCGGTTGCGGGAACTGCCCGAGGTGCTCGAACTGCCGGCGGATCGGCCCCGGCCCGCCGTGGCGTCGCATCGCGGCGAGCGCTACCGCTTCCCGATCGAGCCCGAGGTGGTCACCGGGCTCCAGCGGCTCGCACAGGAGCGCGGGGCGACGATGTTCATGGTGTTCCACGCGGCGCTGGCGCTGGTCCTGTCCCGGTTGTCCGGGAGCACCGACATCGCGGTGGGGACACCGGTGTCGGGTCGCGGCTCCGCTCTGCTCGACGATGTGGTCGGCATGTTCGTCAATACGGTCGTGCTGCGGACGCGGATCGACGAATCGCGCTCGTTCGCCGATCTGCTCGGCGCAGTCCGCGAGGCCGATCTGGATGCGTTCGCCCACGCGGAAATCCCGTTCGAACAGGTGGTGGAGGCCCTCGATCCGCCGCGCAGCCAGGCGCACCATCCGCTGTTCCAGGTCATGCTGGCCTTCCACAATCTGGACGCGGTCGACCTCGCGCTGCCCGAGCTGACCGTGCGGACCGCCGGCGCCGATATCGGGGTCGAACGGTTCGACCTGACCTTCACCCTCACCGATGCTCCCGACGACACCGGAGCCGTTCCGGTCGGAATCAGCTATGCCGCAGAGCTGTTCGATGCCGCGACCATCGAGACGGTGGCCCGGCGGCTGTCGGCGGCCCTGCGGGCGATCACCGCCGATCCCACTGCTCCGGTCCGCGACATCGACCTGCTGGACCCGCCGGAGCGGGCCCGGCTGCGGGCCTGGGGGACCGGCGGCTCGGTCGAGCACCCGGCCGAACCGACGCTGCCGAACCTGCTGGCCGCCACCGTGCGGGCCCATCCGGACACCGAGGCGCTGGTGGACGGCGCGCTGCGGCTGTCCTACCGCGAGCTGGACGAACACACGAATCGCCTGGCCCGCTTGCTGATCGAGCACGGCGTCGGCCCGGAGTCCGTGGTGGCGGTGGCCGTTCCACGCTCGGCGGACTGGGTGCTGTCGGTGTGGGCCGTCGCCAAGACCGGCGCGGCCTTCCTGTCGGTCGATCCGGCGCACCCCGCAGATCGCAATCGGTTCGTCTGCGCGGATTCCGGTGTCTCCGTAGGAATCACCCGGAGCGCAGCCATCGCCGTCCTGCCGCACGAAGGAGTTTCCTGGCTGGTTCTGGATGACGGCGCGGTGGCCGAACAGCTGGCCCGGCAACCGATCACCGCTCTCACCGACCGTGATCGCCGCGCACCGGTACGACCCGGGAATACCGCCTACGTGGTGTACACCTCGGGCTCGACCGGTCGGCCCAAGGGCGTGGCGGTCACCCACGCCGGACTCGCGGCGCTGCTGGAAGATCAGCGGATTCGCTGCGAAATCGACAGCACCGCACGGGTATTGGCCGTCGCCTCCCGCACCTTCGACGCCGCCGCGCTGGAGTTGCTGCTCGCGCTCTCGCTGGGGGCGACGCTGATCCCGGCGCCCGCCGACGTCTACGGCGGGGCACCACTCGCCGAGCTCATGCGCGCGCAGCGCATCACCCACGCCTTCCTGACCCCCTCGGTCGCGGCCACGCTGAATCCCGAAGAGCTGGCGGATCTTCGCGTGCTGCTCACCGGCGGCGAACCCTGCCCGCCGCCGCTGGCGACCCGCTGGACCGGGACCGGTGCGCGCCGCGTGCACAACCTCTACGGTCCCGCCGAGACGAGCATCTGGGTGACCGGCGCCGATCTGAGCCCGGACCGGGACATCACCATCGGCCACCCGATCCGCGGCATGTCCGTCCTCGTGCTCGACCGGTGGCTGCGTCCCGTCCCCGTCGGTGTGGTCGGCGAGCTGTACGTCGCGGGACCCGGTGTGGCGCGCGGCTATCGAGGCCGCGCGGAACTGACCGCCGCCCGCTTCATCGCCGACCCGTTCGGCGCACCGGGACAGCGGCTGTACCGCACGGGCGACCTGGTCCGCTGGCAGGTCGGCGAAAAGGACACCGACACCGGCACTCTGGTCTTCGTCGGCCGCTCCGACCTACAGCAGAAGGTGCGCGGCCAGCGCCTCGAACCGGGCGAGGTCGAAGCCGCCCTCACCGAACTGCCCGGCATCGCGCAGGCCGTGGTCATCGTGCACAAGGACGAGTCCGCCGAAAACGACCGCGCCACAGCCCGTCTCGTCGCGTACGTGGTGGCTCGGGCCGGCTACCCCCTCGACGCGGAGGCCGCCCGCCGTTCGGCGGCGAACCGGTTGCCCGCCTACCTCGTCCCCGACGTCGTCATGGTGCTCGACGAATTCCCCGTCACCGCCACCGGTAAGATCGACCGTCGGGCCCTGCCCGCACCGGTATTCCCGGCCCGCGGCTACCGTGCCCCCGAATCCCCGCTGGAGCAGCACATCGCCGACGTCTTCGCCGAAGTGCTGGGCACCGACCGCGTGGGCGCCGACGACGACTTCTTCGCCCTCGGCGGCAACTCGCTCACCGCCGTCCAGGTCGTCGCCCTGGTCCGTGCCCGCACCGGCGAGCAGATCCCCTACAGCACCCTCTTCGCCGACGCGACCCCCGCGGCCCTGGCCCGCGCACTGACGAAAGACCCGGCGGCCCTGAACATCTCACTCGGAGTGCTCACCCCGCTGCGATCCTCGGGCACCCGCCCGCCCCTGTTCTGCGTCCATCCCGGCGGCGGTCTCGCCTGGGTCTACGGCGCACTCGTCGGCCATCTCGACGCCGACCGCCCCGTCTACGGCCTCCAGGACCCCTACATCGTCGCCGGGGAACCCCGCCTGGACTCCGTGGACGCCTACGCCGACCGCTACGTCCGCGAACTCCTCGACCGATTCCCCGACACCACCTACAACCTGCTCGGCTGGTCCCTGGGCGGCCAGATCGCCCAGGCCATGGCCGTCCGCCTACAGGCCCTCGGCCACCCGGTGGGCCTGCTGGCGCTCGTCGACGCCACACCCGATTCGGCCGCGGGGGACACCCCCGAACCCACCCGCCAGGAAATCTCCGAAGCCGTGGCACGCCTGCTCGGCGGCTGGCGCGACCTGCTGCAACTGGACGAGATCCCCGACATCGACCGCCTCGACGACTTCTACACCCTCATCGCCGACCGCATCGCCCGCGCGGGAGTCCTTGCCCCCCAACAGATCGACCGCTTCCTCGACAGCTTCTCCCGCCCCCTCCCATACGCCCCGGGCCACTTCGCGGGTGACGCCCTCCTGTTCACCGCCACCCGCGAATCCGGTCGCGACCACCTCGCCGACACCTGGCGTCACCACATCTCCGGCCACATCGACCAGATCCCCATCGACGAATGGCACACCGGAATGCTCAAGCCCGACAAGGCAGCCGTCATCGCCTCGACCCTCGAATCCCGTCTCGCCTCGCGCCAGTGACCGAACCGTTCGGTCAACCGTTGCAGTCCGGCCCGAACACCTGGGCCGGGTCACTGGCATCGGCGCTGATGGAGGACGGCCACGGCGGGCCGACGGCGTCGATCGCGGCGCGGGTGGCGTCGTCCCGGGTGGGGCCGGCGCCGCCCGCGAATCGATTGCCGCGGAACGCGATCGCACCACATCCGTCCATGAAGCGGAGTTCGACGACGCAACTGCCGTCACCGCATTCCGCGAGCGCCCGCTGATCCGCGGCACCCTGATCGGGAAAATTCCACGAGGACCCGATCTGTCGTGAACCGTCCCCGAGCGTGCCCGAGACCGCGAAGGCGCCGTACAGGTGGCCGTCGGGTCCGCGTTCGGCCGCCGCCGGGGCATACCCCACGCCGACCGCCGCGACGGCCGAGATCAACGTGGCGAAGGTGCGGAAGGTCGTGCCTGTAACAGTCATCAGCGTGCTCCCGTCGATCCGTGTGGATAGGGGAAAACCGAGCTGCGGACATGTCCCCAGGAACGGTACTCCGCGCCCGCATCGTGAGAACCAGCAATCCGGACAATCGCGCTGTGACCGGTGCTTTTCCTGCTCAGGAAGATCTCTTAAGCGAACCAGCCGGTCCCCGGTAAGCGGCCACTCCTACTGTCGCCGGACAGTGAGCAGGAGGGGGAAGCCGGTGCCCGTGGCCGAGGAGTGCGGCGTCGCCGAGCCGGAATCGGCGGACGAGAGGACGGAGACCGAGGAGCCCGGTGCGGATGCGCCGGGGCCGGAGGTCTGGCGGCTGCCGACGCGCATCGGATTCCGGTTCGGCGTCAGCTATTTCGGCCAGTTCGGCGTGGTGGGGGTGATCGGCCTCGTCCCGGTTCTCCTGGCGGGCTCGGGGTTCGACGGAGCCTGGGCCTGGGTGGACAAGGGATTGGCCTTCGTGCGGCCGCCCATCGAATGGACCGCGGCCCAGGTGCTCGGCTTGCGGGTGACCAGCACACAGGTGGGCAGTGACAGCGCCTTCCAGTGGACGGCGCTGTTCCTCATGGTGGTGATCGCCGTGGTGGCGACGACCGGGTGGTCGGTCCTGGATCGCCAACGGCCGTCATACACCCGGCTTTTCGCGTGGACGCAGCTGTTCCTGCGGTTCGTGCTGGCGCTCGGGATGTTCTATTTCGGCATGGCCAAGGCGATTCCGACGCAGATGCCGTTCGTGCTGAACCGGCTGGTCGAGCCGTTCGGCAACTTCAGCCCGGCCGGGGTGCTGTGGTCGCAGGTCAGTGTGTCGCAGCCGTATCAGATCGCGCTGGGGGTCGCCGAACTGCTGGCCGGGGTGCTGCTGGTGGTGCCGCGCGCGGCCGCGGCGGGGGCGCTGCTGTGCGCGGTGGACATGACGCAGGTGTTCCTGTTGAACATAACCTACGACATCCGGTTGAAGACGGTGTCCTCGCAGTTCCTGCTATTGAGCCTGTTCCTGCTGGCGCCGCATGCCAGGAGGTTGCTGGCGGTGCTGTTCTCCGATCGTGCCGCGCCCGCGCTGCGTCGGTACGCCCTGTTCGAATCCGCCCGCGCCAACCGGATCGCGGTGGTGGCGCAGCTGCTGACGGGTCTGGTCCTGCTGGCCGGAACCGGTGCGCAGAGCTGGCGGCAGTGGAGCAGACCGGCCCCCGAGCTGTACGGGATCTATCAGGTGGACGGGTTCTCCACCGAGGGGTACGCCCGCGATCCGCTGCTCACCGACGAACTGCGCTGGCGGCGCGTCATCGTCGACCGCTCCTTCCACATCTCCGATCCGGTGTCGGTGACCATTCAGCACATGGACGACTCGTTCGAGATGTACGGCGGCACAATCGATCCGGCCAAGCACACCATCGACCTGCACCACCGGATCACGCTGGGCACCTACGCGGAAACCCCCATCCGGGTGCGGCTGACCTACTGGTGGGCCGACAATGGACGCTTGGTCATCGACGCCGACGACTATGGCGGACACCGCATTCACGCGTACTTCACCGAGCTCGACCCGAAATCCTTTCCGCTGCTGGAACGTGGCTTCAGCTGGGTGCAGGAGGAGCCCTACAACCGCTGATCAGCTTCGAATACCTCTTGTGACACCGGTCATTTCGTCGAGGAGGTCAGTGGTGGGTCATGTGATTGCGCGGATGCTGGTCGTCTGCCTGGTGGGTGCGGCGGGACTCCTGTGCGTTCCCGCACAGGCCGACGATCGCCGCTTCACGCTGAGCGTGTACTCGGCGGCCATGGGGCGCGAGATTCCGGTGGACATCCAGCGGGCGGCCGGCACCTCGCGGCCCCGGCCCGTCCTCTACCTGCTCAATGGCGCCGATGGCGGTGTGGGCGAGGCGAATTGGAACCGCCGCGCGCCGCAGGCCCTGGACTTCCTGGCGGACAAGGACGTCAATGTCGTCCAGCCGATCGGCGGATTCACCAGCTACTACGCCGACTGGCGCGCGCCGGATCCGGTGCTGGGCGTGAACAAATGGCAGACCTTCCTGACCGAGGAGCTGCCGCCGGTCATCGATGAAGTCCTGGGCGCCAACGGTTTCAACGCCATCGCGGGGCTGTCCTCCTCCGGCGCATCGGTGCTCCAGCTGGCGATCGCGAAACCGGGCCTGTATCGCTCGGTCGCCGCCTACAGCGGCTGTGCGCAGATCAGTGACCCGCTCGGCTATGCCTTCGTGAATGTGGTCGTGGCGCAGGGCCGCGGCAACACCGTGAACATGTATGGCCCCCAAGGGGATCCGATGTGGGCCGCCAACGACCCCTACCTGCACGCCGACCGCCTGCGCGGCCTGCACCTCTACATCTCCAACGGCTCCGGCCTCCCCGGCCCGCACGACACCCTCGACGGCCCGTTCGCCCTCCCCGGCCTCGACGGCCTGGCCAACCAGCTCACCGTGGGCGGCGTCCTCGAAGCCGCCACCGACCACTGCGGCCGCAACCTCCAAGCCCGCCTGACCACCCTCGGTATCCCCGCCACCTACGACTTCCACCCCGTCGGCACCCACTCCTGGGGCTACTGGCTCGACGCCCTGATCAGCTCCTGGCCGACCCTGGCCCGCGGCCTCGCCCTGCCAGAGTGAAGCAACGCGAATTCACAAGCGGAACAGTCGTTGTCCACATTCCACCCGTTTGCATACCAGAAGTTTGCTGGCCTAACCTCGAACCAGACGATGTTGATTTTGCCGCTCTACTCCGATCAACGCTGATCCCGAGAGAGGTGCAAGCACATGTCGAAGTTCCGAACTGCTCTCGTCACAGCAGCCGCGGCAACCTTCCTGGTGGCCCCCGTTCTCGCCGCCACCCCCGCCACGGCAGACGGCCTGGATGACGGAAGCTGCGTAGGCGGAGCCCTCACCTGGCAAGCCAACGGCCCCGGCATGACCGGCAGCTCCCAGGCCCCCGTGGGCAGCAACGTGGGCGGTCACCTCACCGGCTGCCGAGGCGCCCCCACCGACATAGGCGTCGGCACCATCATCGGCACCAGCTTCGAACCCGCCGCCACCTGCTACGGCAGCCGAGGCGGCCGTGCCGACCTCCTGGTCATCTGGGACAACGGCCAGAACTCCCACATCATCGGCTCCTGGGAGTGGACCCTCGGTCAGCAAGCCACCAACCACCTCAAAATAGTCGGCGGCCTAGGAACTGGACGCATGCTCCAGATAACAACGGGCCCACCCGAAGTAAGCCCCGGCGCGGTCACCGGCTGCATCATCGGCGGCTATCGAGCGGGCAGCTACCAGGTCCTCAACGCCAGGATCGTGTAGTTCGGCGCGCGTCCCCCCGCTCACCGCGGGTGCGCCTCCGCTGCGGTGCCGAATCGGCCTGTGGCGAGGGCGGATTCGCGGTGGCGGGCGGGGAAGCCGGGGCCCAGGTGGGCGGTGACGTCCGCGTGGTGCAGGGGTTGGCGGCAGTGGGCGCAGACGACTTCGGCGTGGGTGTCGTGGGCGCAGGGGGTGTGGTGGAGGACGACGGGCGGGCCGTCGGGGGCGAGGTGGCGGTCGCCCCAGGCCATGATGGCGGCGATGACGGGGAAGAAGTCCCGGCCCTGGTCGGTCAGGTGATATTCGTGGCGGGGTGGGCGGGACTGGTAGGGGACTTTTTCCAGCAGGCCCTCGTCCACCAGGCGGGTCAGGCGCTGGCTGAGGATATTGCGGGACAGGCCCAGCGTGCGTTCGAAGTCGTCGAAACGTTTCGCGCCGTAGAAGGATTCGCGCAGGATCAGCGGGGTCCACCAGTCGCCGATGAGGTCGACTGTGCGGGCCACGGTGCACGGCCAATTGGCGAAGGTGGTGCGCTTCATGGGGCCACGGTATCCAGGCGGGCGGGGACGTATTTGTGCCAGGGGGTGCCTACCCATTCGTCCCGGGAGTCGAATTCGGTGAGTTCGTTGGGGGCCACGCCGGTGGTGACGGGGGAGCCGGTGTCGTCGGGCACCGAGAGGCCGAAGCCATTGGGGAGGGACAGGTGGCCGGGGCGCATGCGATCGGTCGGGTCCACGGGGACTTCGACGCTGCCTCGGCGAGTGCTCACGCGGACCAGGTCGCCTGCGGTCAGGCCGAGGGTGTCGGCGTCGGCGCGGCTCATGCGGAGGGTGCCTGCGCCGTCGCGCTTGCGCCACAACGGGTCTCGGACGATGGTGTTGGCGGTGAAGGCGCGGCGCTCACCGGCGGACAGGACGAACGGCCACTGGGCGGGGTCGGCGTCGGGCTCGGGGAGCGTAGCGATCACCTGGAGGAGCTCGGGGATGTTCAGCTGGATCGTATTGTCGCGCAGTCGGGTCCAGGTTTCCTCGTAGTCGTCCTCGGTGATGACGATGCCGTGCTTGCCGGTGAGGATGGCCTCGAACAGGCGCTCACCGGCCACCAAACCTGTTCCGTAACCGGCGCGTTCGACGCTCTGCGGGAACTTGCGGGCGCAGTTGTAGGCGGCGGCCCACAACAGCGCGGCCGCGGCCGCGCCATCGGGCAGGGTGGGGCCGAGGGTCCGATACAGCAGCACGGGAGCGAGTTTCGCCTGCTGCCGGTCGGCGAGAATGCCGAGAAAGGCCATGGCGAAGGCTTCACGGCCCTGCTCGAGGGCGGCGCGCAGCGGGGCGTAGTCGTCCTCGGACAGGACGCCCGCCGCCTCGACCAGCCGGGCATGGATCTCCGGCTCCGCCAGCACGCCCTCGGGGGCGGGCAGCACCGGATGCCGCAGGTGGAAGATATTGCGCGGGAAGTCGAAATTGAAGAACGTCGCCTCGTACTTCTCGAACTGGGTGGCCGCGGGCAGGATGTAGTGGGCCAGCCGGGTCGTCTCGGTCATGGCCACATCGATGGCCACCACCAGTTCGAGCGACTCCAGCGCCTCCCGCATGCGGGCCGAATCCGGCAGGGAGTGAACGGGATTGCTGCTCTCGATGAACATGGCCCGATAGCGCGCCGGATGGTCGGTGAGGATCTCCTCGGTGATCACCGTGCACGGCACCAGCCCGCTGATGATGGGCGCGCCCGCCACCGGACTCGTCGGCCACTGGCCCGCCGGATGCCCGCGATCGTGCCCGATGGCCGACAATCCGGTGAACGCGTACTGCGTCCCCGGCTTGCCCAGATTGCCGGTGAGCAGCCACACCAGCTTCTCCACATAGCTGACCACGGTCGAGTACCGGTTCATCTGCACGCCGAGATCCTCGAGCGCCGCCACCGACTTCGCCTGTGCCAGCCGGTGTGTCGCCGCGACCACCAGTGCTGCGTCGACATCTGCTATGGCGCAATACTTTTCGATCGGGACCTCGCGCAGCACCGCCACCACCTCGTCCAGACCCCGTGCTCGCTCGGCCAGCCACTCACCGTCGATCAGGTTGTCCCGCACCAGAATCGCCGCCATCGCCGACAGCAGATACACATCGGTGCCCGGCCGCAACTGCAAATGGAAATCCGCCAGCTCGGCGGTCTCGGTGCGCACCGGATCCAGCACGATCATCGACCGCCGCGGATCCTTCGACATCTCCTTCAACACCGTGCGCGCCCGCGGAAACCCGTGCGACTGATACGGATTCTTCCCCACGAAGAACGCCACCTCGGCATGCTCCACATCCGCGCGCACCGGATGCCCGAACATGCGCGCCCCCACCCAGAAATCCCCGGTCTTCTCCTGCGCCAGCGCGCTGGACCGATACTTCATGCCGAACGCCGCCATCGTGGCCGGCGCGTACGCCCCACCCAGGTGGTTGCCCTGCCCGCCCCCGCCGTAATAGAAGATCGACTCCCCGCCGTAGCGGTGCCCGATCTCCCGCAACCGCGCCGTCACTTCGGAAATCGCTGTCTCCCAGGAGATCTCCTCGAACGACCCATCGGCCCGCCGGCGCAGCGGCGCGGTGATCCGGCCCGTGCGCCCGTTCTGATAGTGATCCAGCCGCAGCGCCTTGTTGCACGTGTACCCGGCCGACGCGGGATGCAGCTTGTCCCCGCGAATCTTGTCGAAGGACCGCCCATCCGGCCCGAGCAGCACCTGAATGCCGCAATTGCACTCGCACAGGATGCATGCCGTGGGCTGCCATTCCGTCATAGCCTCAGCGTAGGGGAGTGAGTTCACTAACGCTACTGACTCCGCGAAATTCCCGGTTCATCCCTTGCGGGTGATCCGCGACCCCTCGTTCGCCGCCTAGCGTTGCTGCCGTCGCCATCCGCGCGGCATCGTCGACCGACTCGAGCGAGGTGCACCATGTCGTTCTGGGAAGTGTTGTGGCTCATCATCGTGAGCTTCGCGTTCGTCGCCTACCTGCTGCTGCTCTTCCACATCCTCGGAGACCTGTTCCGGGACACCGAAACCTCCGGCTGGATCAAGGCGATATGGGTCGTCTTCCTGATCTTCCTGCCGCTGCTCACCGCGCTGGTCTACCTCATCGTCCGCGGCAACGGCATGCAGCAGCGCGCCGCCGCCGAAGCACGCCACCTACAGGACGCCGAGGCGAAGTACATCCGCAAGACGGCGGGCACCAACCCGGCAGCCCAGATCGCCGACGCCGGCAAACTCCTCGACTCGGGCTTCATCAGCCAGCAGGAATTCGACCAGCTGAAGGCGAAGGCCCTCTCATGACCGACCGCACCGGAAGCATCCCCTACGACGAGACCACGGTCGATCCCATCGCCGCCCTGCGCGAAGCGATGGAGAACCTGCTGCGCGACGCCACCCACTCCGATGCCCGTCTGCGCCACGCCATCTCGGCCGCCGTCCACCTCGCGATCGACGCGCCCCCGGCCATCCCCGAGGACGCGATCGACTTCCTCGGCCGCCTCGACGACACCTGGCTGCGCGCCGCCTGGCACGCCCACGACACCGAACTCGCCCTGCTGGACACCCTGACCCGCGGCGACAACCCCGTCCTGCCCTGGTGCGAGCTCCTCTTCACCACCGCCCTCGCCCCCTGGTCCCTGTCCGTGGCAGCCGTCCACGCCCGCGACCACTTCACCACCGCGAACGAACGCCTCCGCACCGCCTCCAGCGAATACCTCTGGTACCTCGAATGGCTCCGCCACCGCGGCGACTACCGCTGACCACCCACCGAGTCCCCTTGCGCCCCACCATGCCTCGGACCAGCGAATTCACACCCGACCCCAACCCCGTGCTAATGTTCCATCTCGTCCGGACCGGCCGCAACGCCACCCGGGCGAGCTACGGTTCTATAGCTCAGCGGGAGAGCACTCGCTTCACACGCGAGGGGTCGCTGGTTCGATCCCAGCTAGAACCACCAAGGGGCTTGTTCGGTCCGGCGTTCGCTCGTCGGATCGAACAAGCCCTTTCAGTAAGTCGATCGGACTATTCTCGAGCTTGTACAGCCTTGGCTCTGCTTCGCAGATCTCTCAGTGCTTCGACCCACCGCCAGTGGTCCATGCCATCGTTGAATCCGAACTCTTGATTTTGGACCTCGGCCAGTTCGGCCTCGGGTCCCACGAGATCGCGCCGTAGCCAAGTCTCCCCGCTACGCGACAGCTCCGTGCTGATGGCGAGTAGCCGATGCGCCGTCCGGCAGTACCGGAATTGTGTCGGCGACAACCTCCGCACTGCGTTCGGGGTGGGGTTTGCGGGGCTTTGGCTGTCGGTAGGGAGTGTGGGGGACGTCCGGCATCGATCTCGGTGGGTTGCGATCGAGTATCGGTGATCTTAACCCGTTGCGCGAGTGGCGAATCGGGCAAAGCGCGTGGGTTCGATGATTCGGTCCTCGGCGAGGGATTTCGGTAGTAGGTTGCTCGAATATGGCTGAGCAGCCGAAGAATCCACACGACGCCTATTTCCGGCATGTCATGTCGGAGGCGACCGCCGCGGCGGGTGAGATGCGGACGGTGCTGCCGGAAGCTGCTGCGGCGCACCTGGATTGGGATGGTTTGGAGTTGCAGTCGTGCAGTTTTGTGCCGCAGGAGTTGCGGTCGCGCTACACCGACGTGCTGTTTTGGACCCGCTGGGATGATCGCGACGCCTTCGTGTTCATGTTGATCGAACATCAGAGCAGCGCGGACGAGTTGATGGCGTTCCGGATGCTCGAATATATGATCGACCGGCTCGGTCCGCGAGCGAAGGAGATCATGATGACAACCGCTGAACAGTTCCGCACCGAAGGACGTACCGAAGGGCGAGCGGAAGCTTTGCTCGAGCAGTTGGTCGTCAAGTTCGGGGCGGTGCCCGACCGGGTTGTCGGGATCGTGCGGGGGGGGGGCGAGGCGGCGCGGTTGCGGGTGTGGGGCGCGCGGGTGCTCACCGCGGATTCGCTCGATGAGGTGTTCGCTGAGTAGCTCCGTTCGCGGCTTCCTGTAGTTGCAAGGGCTCAGGATGTGGCTGCCAGTTGCAGGGGCTGGCCTCACCCTCGAGCAGCGGCTTTCCAGGCTGCGGTGATGCCCCCTTCCTCCCAGTGCCACCACCCCTGTTCTGCACCGTGTTCCAACAGCTTGCGGATCTTCGGCAGGTCCGCCTCCGGCGGTACCTCCAAGGCCAGCGGGGACGAGCCGGAGGGCCTCGGGGTCCGGGTGGCGTGCAGGCGGCTGTGATGTCGGCGTGCATGGCCGTTCGGAGTATCCCGATGGTGAGAGATCGTGGCGGCCAGGCGATCTGGCTATGGCCGTCGGGGCAGTTGAGGCGCATCCTGTGAAGTGGACGCGTGTGGGTGGGATGCTGGGTTCTGGCGGGTGAGGAGGGATGCATGGAAAGCCTGCCGAGCAGAACGGCGATGTTCGCGGCGGTGTCGCGGGGGTTGTTTCGCTTGGAGACGGCGGCGCCGTGGGTGTTGGACGATGTGCTGGCACTCGTGCTTGTCGGCCCGGTATGGCAGGAGCTGCGAGACCGGTTCGATCCGTTGTTTCCCGGCTCGGTCCGTCGCGAATCCCGTGCGGCTGTTTGCACCCGCAGTCGGTACGCCGAGGACCGGCTGGCCGCCGGGGGCTTCACGCAGTACGTGATTCTTGGTGCGGGGCTTGACTCGTTCGCGTGGCGGCGGCCCGATCTGCTGGGCTCGTTGAAGGTGTTCGAGGTCGATCACCCTGCTTCCCAAGCCTGGAAGCTGGAGCGGGTCACGGAGCTCGGCTTGCCGCTCAGCGACTCGCAGGTCTTCGTGCCGGCCGATTTCGAGACCGGACCGGTTCGGGATGCGCTGGGGCCGGCCGGGTTCGACTGGGCGCAGCCGGCGATGTTCTGCTGGACGGGCGTGGCGCCCTATCTGACGGCACAGGCGATCGAGTCGGGGTTGCGCACGATCGCGGCGGCGGCTCCCGGGTCCGAGGTGGTGTTCTCCTACCGGGCCGAGGACTGTGCGCTCGACGACGTGGGGACGGAGTTCGCCCGCATCTACACGCCGATCGCGGCTTCTGTCGGCGAGCCTCTTCAGCCCGGCTGGCCGGTATCCGAGATCGAGACGCTGGTCAACCGATGCGGGCTGAAGGTCATGGACCATCCCACACGTGCAGACCTCCAGCAGCGGTACTTCGCCGACCGTACCGATGGTTTGCGGCCCTATACCTTCGAGACCCTGGTGGCCGCCCGGGTCACCTGAGCGAGCGCAGATCGCGAACCTGTGAACGTCGGCGCTCATCGGTTGACTGTCATCGAGTGGTGAGGCGGACCCAGGAGCGGCCGAGGATCATCAGGGACGCGCCCAGGAGTGCGAGGTCTTTGATGAGGAAGCTGCCGCCGGGGGACAGGAATGGCGGGGTGGGGGCGTAGCTGGTCGAGGTCACCAGGAACGAGAGCGTCAGCAGGAATGTGCCGGTGGCGAGGAGCCCACCGGCGACGCCCGCGCGGGCGCTGCGGATGCCCAGGAGCAGGAGCGTGGCGGTTACCAACTCGATGACTCCGATTGCCGCCGATACCGTTCTGAGGTCGGCGACGTCGTAGAGCCAGCTCATCAGCGGGCTGCCGCTGACCAGTGGTTCGATCGCGGCGGCTTCCTCCGCGGTGAACTTCATCGCGCCGATCCAGGCCAGGGCCGCGATGACGCCGCAGCATGCGAGGAGAGAGCCCAGGCGGTCGACTGTTCGGCCGGTGTCGGGGGTCGGCAGGTATCGGCGCGGGGTGGGTGTGGTGGTGTTCATGGAGGCTCAGTGTCGGAAGGGTCCGCGAACGTTACGCGGGATGCGCGAGATTCATTGCGGGCGAGCGCGGAACGCGGCCAGCAGGGCATTGCGATCCGCTCGGCTCAGCTGCGGGCGCGGCCGGTGCCGCAGCGCGGCGATGGTTTCGCGGATCTGGCTCAGGTAGGTGTCGCAGCCGTCGCAGTCGGCCAGGTGGTCGAGGAAGCGTTGCAGCGCGGGGCCTTCGAGGTCGCTCTCGAGGTAGGCGGTGACGGTTTCGACGAACTCGTCGCAATTCATCTCGGTCACGGCGCGGGCTGCCCTTCCGTGTCATCTGATGGCATGTCGGTGGCGAGGTACTCCTCGATCCTGCCGCGCAGGGCCGCCCTGGCGCGATGCAGCAGCACCCGCTGGTTGGCGGGCGTGATCTCCAGTATCGAACACACCTCCGCGGCGGTGTAGCCGTGCAGATCCCGCAGCCCGACGACTATGCGCTGCCGCCTGGGCAATTCGTCGAGCGCGGCGGAGATGCGCGCGCCCAGTTCGCTGTCCAGCAGCGCCTGTTCCGGTGCGGGCCAGGGCGCGGGCATTGACCGCCAATGATGCGGGTAGGGCTCGTCCGAGCGCTGGAACCGGCTCGGGTCGACCGTCGGCCCCGAATCGTCGTCCGCGGGCAGCACGCTGCTGAACGGCAGCGACCGGTGTTCGGCGAGACCGCGACGCTTCGCGAGGTTGACCAGGATGCGGAAGACCCAGGTCTGCAACGACGACCGGCCTTCGAAGCCGTCGATGCCCTCGATCACCGCCAGCCAGGTGTCCTGCACCACCTCGGCCGCGGATTCGTTCGTCGAGACGAAATCGCGTGCCAGCCACAGCATTCCGTCCGACCAGCGGTCGAGAACGGCCGCGAACGCGGTCTCGTCGCCGGCTCGCAGTCGTGCGAGCAGCTCAGCTTCCGCGACGCCCGGCATGCAGCCGACGGTATCAAGCGGCTGCGGTCGGACGCAGCAGGATTCGACCGAGCGGGAAGGCGCGGACCCCTCATGGAATGCGCAGCACGCGAATGTGGTTCGCGCGCACCGCCGCACTAGCATCCTGTAGCCATGCGAACTTTGCTTGTGGTGCTCGTCGTGCTCGTCGGGCTCGGGGCGGCCGCGGATTTCGGGGCCGGCGCCTACGCCGACAACGCTGCCGCGGAGGCGATGCGGAATACGGCGAATCTGGGTTCGGATCCGGAGGTCGAGATCCGGGGGTTTCCGTTCCTGACGCAGGTGGCCGGGGGGAAGTACGACAATATCGAGGTGCGGGCGAAGGGGGTCGGCACCGAGGAGTTCGGCTTCGTGGATGTGGAGGCCAACCTGTACGGGGCGTCGATCCCGTTCTCCGACATCAGCAAACGTGAGCTGCACCGGGTCGAGGTCGATCGGCTGGTGACGACCGTTCGGTTCGATGCGAGCCGGCCGCTGGTGCTGCTCGACGTGGCCGGGTTGCTGCCCTTCGGAGTCGTACCGACCGGGCTGGACTTCCAGAATGGGCAGGTGGTCGTGACCGGTACCGGCAGCAATGTGACCGTCGACATCGACGCACTGAAATCGCAGCGCTGAACCACCGCCGCGCACGGCGGGGACGAATGCCGCTGTTGCAATTGCAATTTCATTCGCCGCACACGTTTGTTCTTGTCGATAACCCGGGGTGCCATCGCTCGGACGTGTTGTGCCAGAAAGGGATTCGAAGTCGAAAAGTTTGCGCGATGATATGAGACTCGAGGGCGCGGTCCGAGGTTCGGGAAACTCGGACATCGATACAGGGAGGCGAGACGAAGGCATGACGGTACCCGACGAGGAGCAGCAGATCAGCGAGCTCGTCACTCGGCTGGCCGGCAAGTTCCCCCATCTGACTGCTGGGGTTGTCGGTGCGGAAGTCCGTGGGATTCATCGCGAATTCGAGGGGCATCGGGTTCGGGAATTCATACCGCTGCTGGTGGAGCGGATTGCCGAGCGGCAGTTGAGCAAACGTGAGTTCTATCGTTCGTTGGATCATCTTTCGGCGTGATCGTGGGCGCCGCACCAGAGGAAGGGCCGGTCCGTCCGCAGACGGACCGGCCCTTCCTCTGCCGGTTCAGATGTCGGAGCTGGCCAGGCGGCCGGCTAACAGTTCTTTGCCCAGTCTGCCGCCCTTGCGGCTTTCACTCTGGGCCTTGCGGAAGAACTCGGCCAGCTGGGTGTCGCCATCGCGTTCGGCGTCCTGGATGTAGGTTTCCAAGCGCAGGGCGTTCTCCAGGGAGCTCTGGATGAACCAGAGCAGGTTGTAGTCCTTGTCCTTGGTGCCTGTGATGGTGCCGCTCTCTTCGGTTTTGGGCATGGTGGATCAACCTCCGGTCGTCTGCTGTCGTCTCCCCTTCGCCGCCTACCCGGGACTCGGCGGTCCAAACCGGTGGGACATGTCACGGCCGGGTGGCGCGTTTGCCGGAAGTTGTCGCGTTCCGCGCTGTGCGGGTACGCCGCTTGCGGCCAGACTGGAAACAGCACTTATGCGACAACCTGATTCGCGATTCATCGTGCCCTGTCGAACGTGATTGGAGATGCTGTGCCTCACACTCGCGAGACCGCTGTCGCCTACGTGATCACGGCCTTGGAGGCCAAAGGCACGGCGACGCGGGACGATTTCGATGTCACCGGCATTGTCGCCACCTCCCGCGCGATCGCCGAGAGCTGGGATCTGGCAGGCATGGAGCAGTCGCTGTTCTGGCAGATTGCTGCCAGCCACCTAAAGATCTAGATCGGTGGTCGCCAGGCGATGGGTGTGCGTCGCCACGGCCCAGCGCAGGGTCGCGCGGCGCATCGAGGTGGCATCGGCGTAGCCGAGCAGATGGGCCTGACGATTCCGGCTGAGCGGGCCGGTGGCCACCGCCGCGCTCAGGCGCGCGTGGCGGGCCCGGTCGAGTTCGCGTCGCCAGGTCGTGCCCGCATCGGCCAAGCGGCGCTGCAGGGTTCGGGGACTGGTGGCCAGGCGCTGCGCCACCCGCTCCAGTGACACGTCACCGGCCTCGAGCGCCTCGGCGATCGCGACGGCGACCCGCTGCGGCCACGCCTCCGACAGCGGCGGGGGCGGCGGCAGCGCCTCGGCCAGCGGGCGCAACACCGCGGCCAGCGCCGGATCGGCTGTGGTGAGCGGAAGTTCCATATCGCTGGGGCGAAACGTCAACGCGTCCATATCCGCCCCGAATTCCAGGCGGGCCTCGCCGAAGACCTCGCGGAAGGCGTCGAGGCGGCGGGGTGCGCGCTGGCGCAGCGTGACCACGGTCGGATTCAATGGCGCGTCGACCACACGGCGGGCCCGGGTCAGCACCGCGGTCAATCCCCACAATTGTGTGTGGTCGCGGGCCTTGCCGTCGCCGTCGACCATGTCGAGGGTCAGCATGGGCCCGCCTGTGCCGTCGACCAGATCGAAGCGGTGGTTGGTGGTGACCGCGGTGACGTACGGACCGCAGGTCGCCAGCCCCGCGCCGACGGTCGGCGCGCTGACGAACAGGTAGTCGTAGAGCCGAGTCGCCCTGAGCTCGTAGCGACTTGCGACGCGCAGGGCCACGTCCGGATCGTCCAGCCACTGTCCGCCGAGCTCCCACAGGCGCCCGAAGCTCTCACTGGGGACATGCACCCCGTCGCCGGACAGCGTCCATTCGGGCACGCCGCATTCCCGGATGAGCCGGTTCCGATCGAGCCCGGCCTGCTCGAGCTGAGTCAGGACGAAGCGATGCAACAGCGTCTGATCGGTGCCCAATACACCTCCCCACCTCGCACTACTGAACAGAGCGAAATGCTATACCGCGCATTCCGTTCCGAAATCCGCAATCGGAGGTTTCGAGATCTGCGCAACATGTCCGTTTTCGTCGCGGGCGTGCGGGGCGGTCTTCGTCACAGTGGCGCCGATGCCATCGACCTGAGGAACATGGCGTTCTAGAGTGTCGATTATCAAAGGACATGACGTTTCCTCAATGACAATGGGGCGCAGGACTTTCGGTCTCACCGTGCTCGCGGTGATGGCAGCCGCGGTCGGCACCCGTTCCGCGAATTCGCCGGTGCCGGTGTCTGATTCGCACCATTTGTGGGGATATCTGGGGGCCGAAGGGCCGGAACACTGGGGTGAACTCGATCCGGCCTACGGCGTCTGCGACACCGGACAGGCGCAGTCACCGATCGATCTGCCCGGACATCCGGAGTTCAGTGGGGATGACATAACCATCGAGTACGCGGCGCCGCTGCACTCGGTCGACGTCGTCAACAATGGGCACACGCTGCAGGCCGCCGTGGCCGCCGGCACCGGAAATCGGCTGGTCATCGGGGGAGTGCCGTTCGAGCTGGCGCAGTACCACTTTCACCTACCCAGTGAGCACACCGTCGACGGGCAGCAGACCAGTATGGAACTGCATCTGGTGCACAAGAACGCGCAGGGCGGTCTCGCGGTGCTGGGGGTGCTGTTGCAGGAGACCGCCGGTGCGTCCATATTCCGTCCGGTGCTGATCGGCGGGCCGGATCGGATCGACGGCACGCGGACGGTGCCGGGACCCATCGATCTACGCGACTACCTGCCGAAGGATCTGGGGCAATACCAATATGAAGG
Source organism: Nocardia huaxiensis (assembly GCF_013744875.1). Classification (NCBI taxonomy): domain Bacteria; kingdom Bacillati; phylum Actinomycetota; class Actinomycetes; order Mycobacteriales; family Nocardiaceae; genus Nocardia; species Nocardia huaxiensis. Next base: position 6,305,901 of record NZ_CP059399.1, on the reverse strand, counting down.
ATCGCTGACCACGCCACCGTGCTCCGAAGGCGTCGCCTGGACGGTGCTGCGGACCCCGATGCCGGTCGGCATCGACGAGGCGGCGCGATTCCGGACACTGTTCGGCGCGGACAACCGGCCGACACAGCCGGTGAACGGCCGGACCGTGGTGCCCACCGAACACTGAGGGGCGCACGCTGCTCCGAGGCGTCGGCGATCTCGGTCGGGCGCCTGCCGGGGATGGTGGTCCACCGTGCCGGGGAACTCGTCGCGGAATTCGCGGGCCGCTAGTCCAGCGCGACCGAACCCAGCAGGGCGGTGAAAACCGCTGTGTCCCAAGTCGATCCTTCCGCTCCGTCGAGGATGACATCGAGGAGCGGGGCGCTCGCCAGGCTTGCCGAGCCGTAGCTTCCGGTGCTGCGGGCGCTGGCCATCACGGCGTAGATGACCGTCGCGAGCACCTTCGATCGAGGTACGGCGAGCACGCGGCCCTCGGCCTCCATGGCCTCGATGCGGGCGTCCACCTCATCGATGACCTCTTGCAGGACACGCATCTCTATATCGGGTAACTCACCGAGGGACGTCGACGCGTCCTCGAATGTCGCTGGAGCGTTGCGTGATTCGGGCATGGGGGAACCTTCTCGCACTGTGGCGCGGTCTTCGGCCGATTGTGGAATGCCGTGGAATGTTTTCCATTTCGCCAGATGCGTTTCCGAAAACGCTGTCAGACTTGTCATGCACGTGGTGGTTCGATCCTTTCGGCTTACCAAGGGGTAGCAGCGATGGTCGACGAAGACAGCACTCTGCCCCGGCGGCAGCTCGGACGGTTCCTTCGCCAGAGTCGTGACGAGGTCGGTCTCACATTGGTGCAGGCGGCCAAGATCGTCGAGATCGGTACGACGTCATTGCATCGGCTGGAGAAGGGCGCGGCCGACAAGGTGCGGGTTCGTATCATCAAGCACCTGTGCGAGATCTATGAACGGTCGCCCGAGGAGACGGCGGCCGCTGTTCGCCTGGCCGAGCAGGCGGCGGTGAAGACCTGGTACCAGGATTACAGCGATATCCTGCCGGACAATTTCGATGACTATGTCGGGTTGGAAGCGGTTGCGCAACAACTGGTTTCGTACCAGGAACTGGTCCCGGGCCTGCTGCAAACCCCGGACTACGCCCGCACGATGATGCGCAACTATTTCGTCGAGGAATCGCCGGAGGACGTCGAACGGCGCGTCGCTCTGCGCATGAAGCGGCAGACGATCGTCAAACGCAAGACCGCGCCGGTCGTGCTGGATGTGGTGCTGCACGAATCCGCGCTGCGGCGCGCGGTCGGCAGCCCGAAGATCATGGCGAATCAGTTGCGGCACTTGGCCGATGCGAGCACGTGGCCGAATGTCGAAGTGCGAGTGCTGCCCTTCGCCGCCGGCATCCCGATGGGCATGCTGCCCGGCCCGTTCGTCGTCCTGGATTTCGGGATCGACGGCAAGGGCAGGCCGGTGGAACCCACCGTCGTGTACATCGAGAGCGTGATCACCGCAAATCTATACTTGCAGAAGGAATCCGACGTCGAACGCTATCGTTCGGTATCGGCGGCGCTGCACCGGTCGTCGCTGAATCCGCTCGAGACCCGGGCCCTGCTGCGGCAGGTCGCAAAGGAGTATCAACTGTGAGCCCCGAGCACGCCGACATCGCATGGTTCAAGAGCTCGTACAGCCAGGGTGGTTCGGAGTGTGTCGAAATCGCGTGGCTCATCGGTGAAGCCGTCGGTGTGCGGGATTCCAAGAACCCTGCCGGACCCTCGTTGGTCTTCTCGTCCGCACAGTGGAGCTCGTTCATCTCCGGCACTGCGGCAGGCTGTTTCGACGTCGGATCGTCGTGACCGTCCCGTCGCCGATCGCCGCCGCACCGTATCGGCTGCCGCTGCTCGGACATATGGTCTCGCTGCTGCGCGATCCGCTGCGGTTTCTGAATTCCCTTCCCGCCCACGGTGATCTCGTGCGGGTCGGGCTCGGTCCGGTGCCGGCGGTGGCGGTGTGCGATCCACGGCTGACGCAGGAATTGCTGCGGCACGATCGGGTCTTCGACAAGGGCGGGCCGCTGCTCGATCGGGTCCGGGAAATGCTCGGCGACGGGCTGGTCACCTGCCCGTACTCGATGCACCGGCGGCATAGGCGGCTGGCGCAACCGGCGTTCCATCCGGCGCGAACCGCCGACTACGCGGCCATCATGACCCGCCGGATCGACGCGATCACCGGCGCCTGGCGAGACGGCCAGGTGGTCGACATGAAAGAGCAGATGCATGCGCTCGCCTCGGCGGTGACCGCCGCGACCCTGTTCAGTCATGCTGTGCCGCAGCAGGTTCTGCGCGCGCTGCTGGCCGATGTGGATCACGTGGTGCGTGCGCTGATGCTGCGCACGCTCATGCCCGCCCCGCTGCTGCGGGTGCCGACGCCGGGCAATCGCGCCTACGAGCGGGCGATCGGCAATGTGCGCTCCGCGCTGGCCGAGATCATCGCGGCGCGGCGCGCGGAGGGCGTCGATCACGGCGATCTGCTCTCGGCGCTGATCGCCGCACAGGATGAAGATGGGGGAGGGCTCAGCGACCTCGAGATCAGCGATCAGGTGATCACATTCTTCGTCGCGGGCACCGAAACCACCGGCACCGCACTGGCGTGGGCGCTGTGCCTGCTCGATCAGCATCCCGCCGTGGCGGATCGGCTGCGGGCCGAGGTCGAGCCGGTGCTGGGCGGGCGGGCTGCCAGGTATCAGGATCTGCCCGATCTGCCGTGGACGGGCCACGTGATCACCGAGGCGCTGCGCCTGCGTCCACCGGTCTGGTTCGTCACCCGCGCGGTCAGCGAGGACACCGAACTCGGGGGTCATCGACTCGCCGCCGGCACCACGGTCATGTACAGCGCCTTCACCATTCAGCATCGCGCGGACCTGTATCCCGAACCCGAGCGCTTCGATCCCGGCCGGTGGGCGGACACCGCGAAATCGCCTGCGCGCGCCGACTTCCTGGCCTTCGCCGGCGGAGCCCGCAAATGCATCGGCGAAACCTTCGCCAGGACCGAGATGACGCTGACACTGGCCACCATCATCGGCCGCTGGCGGCTGCGGACCGTGCCCGGCAACGACAGCCGCCCCACGCGCTCCTCGACCCTCCAGCCGCGACAGCTGCGCATGCGAGTCAGTCGAGCGGCAGCCGAGAATAGCGGCCGGACTGCATGATCCAGTCGATGTGACCGCTGACCCAGTCGCACACGCCGCGGCTGAAGTCGGCGGCCGGGCTGTCCGCGGGCTCGGCGAAGTGCGCGGACAACTCCAGCAGCGTCCGCATCCGGGCATTCCGGAACCGCTGCACGCGGGCGACGGCCGCGGCGGTATCGCCCGCGCCGTGCTGGGCCGCCGCCGTCACCCCATTGATCGGGAACTCCTCATCGGGCCCGCTCTCCCGGGCATAAGACAGCAGATCATTGTCGAGATCGGCGAGATCCGCTGCGGCCTTGACCAATTCGCTCATCTGCGGCCCGCACAGCACCTCGGCCGGAACCTCGCACCCGAGGCTCACATCGGTCAACATGAGACAGGCGACATTGGCCCCGCCGAGCCTGCGCAAATGCACATAGGACTCCAGCGGCGGCAGCGACCCCGCCCGCCGCCGCCCCGCCTCCCACAATTTCGTGAGCAGATACTTCTCGGTGTCATCGGCCCACCGCCGCCGCTGCACCGGCGACGCCATCCCAGCCACCCGGCCATACAGATCCCGCAGCGCCCGCGCCACCGGCAGCTCACCCGCCCCCGCCGCCCCCGGCTCCTCCAACACCTGCACGATCTCCCCGATCACCCCACTGAACTCCACCGGATCACCCCCGATCCGATTCCCATCGCAGTACAAATCATCGAAAGCAAACAGCCAAGAAATGAAATCACTGGCCAGCTGCGTCCCCTCCCGCGTCCCCCGCGGATACGTATAAGACCCCAACGCCCCCGGCGCTCCCGCCCAGAACCCCGCCCGCCGATCCCCCGGCACCACCCCGTGCCCATCCAGCCACCCCGCACTCTCCGCCTCGATGACCTCCCGCATCGGATGCACCGAACTCCCCAGCGGACACCATAATTCCTGATCGTCGGCAACCGTCATGGCGAACTCTCCACATGCTGGACATTTGGTTCGAACCCGGACCACCCATGATCCACGATCCGACGGCCACCCGGAATCTCTTGCGCCGCAGGGTTTCCTGATCGAGATGGCGGAGTCAGCGGGGGGCCGGGCCGGGTTCGGCCTCGACCCTGCCGACGTCCACCGCCCCGTACTTGCGGCCGATCAGTGCCTGTGCCGGTCGAGCGACTGGAAACCCAGGCCCGGTACGGAATCTCTCGACTTCGGAAGAATTTTTCGTGGACAGCGATGAGTCTTGCTTCGGTGTCCCGTCCTATCTGCTGAACGCGCTACCAACCCGGCGCGACCGACCAGAAGGACCTGAGATGACCACCATCAACCCCACCGCCGCCGCCCTCTCCACCGACGTCACCGACCGCCCCGGCAAGACGCGCAACCGTGTCCTGTGGACCTTGCAGATCGTGCTCGGCCTGTTCTTCATCATCGCCTCGGGCGGCCCCAAGCTCGTCATCCCGCACATCCTGATGAAGAACCCGCCCGAAAACCTGTCGATCCCCATGGCCCTGCTCATCTTCATCGGCGTCGCGGAGGTCGCAGGCGGTATCGGCCTGATGGTGCCCCGCCTCACCGCGCTCGCCGCCGCCGGCCTGTCCGTCCTCACCCTCCTCGCCGCCGGCACCCAGGCCTTCATCGCCGACAAGCCCGGCATGGCGATCTTCCCCCTGGCCCTCACCGCGATCTTCGCCTGGATCGCCTACGAGCGCCGCGCCGCCATCACCGACCTGCGCGCCTCGCTCTTACGCTGACAAATCCACAATCACGACCGGCGATCGGTGGCCCACCCACCGATCGCCGGTCGTCGCGTCGTGAATCGATCGCTCGTCGGGTTGGCGGCGATCGATTCGACTGTTCGGTCCGCTGATCATCTGTCCGGCGTTCGGGGTCGTAGGATTTCGGGGTGGCGTGGGACGAGGTGGTCGGCGGGATGGATGTTGTTGGCGCGGTGCGGGATCTGCATGAGGATCTGGCGGCGTGGTTGGGGAGTGCGGCGGGGGAGGAGGTGTGGGAACGGTTTGCTGGGGCGCAGCATTCGGAGTTCACGATGGTGGGGGTTGAGGGGACGGTGGTTTCGCGGGAGGCGTTGTTGCTTGCGCTGCGCGAGGCTCGGAATGCGGTGCCGGGGTTGCGGATCGAAGTCGACGAGGTCGATGTGTTGAATCGGGTGGGTGGGACCGTGGTGGTTCGGTTTCGTGAAGTGCACCGGAGTGCGGCCGGTGTGCACGGGCGGCGGGTGACGGCTGTGCTGGTCGGTGAGGGTGGCGGATATCTGTGGCACTCGGTGCATGAGACCGCGATCGAAATGGGTGGGTGAGGCGGGAATTCAACGTTTGCGGTGGCGGGTGCGGCGCCAGCCGAAGGGGCCGGGGAGGTTCATGGAGGTGGTTTCGCGGCCGGTGGTGCTGGTGGTGTGACGGGGGCCGTTGCGGCCGCCGGTGGTGATGGACAGGGAGCCGCGGTTGATATTGAGGCGGACGCCGGGGAAGATCTTGAAGCTTTTGCGGAAGGTGAAAGGCATGGGAGCCTCCTTTCTCGGAGGCGAATACCCGCGGCGGGGCCGGTGAATCCATCGGTTTCAGCGTGGCGTGTTGCCCAGGGCGAGCAGGGCGTTCGCGGCTTGGGCGCCGATATCGAGGATGAGGCGGAACACGTCTACGGGGACGGGTTTTCCGTTGCACCACAGGATATTGCAGGCGGTGGAGGCGTAGGGGCCGACGCCCAACAGGATGGTGGCGGTGTTGACGGGGTCGACGAGTTTGGCGAGATCGTCGAGGCTGCGAACCGGTGCGGGTGAGCTGGGCAGGGTGTAGGGGTCCACGTAGGGTTCGGCGGGGAGGTCGGTCACGGCGGCGGTGATGCGGTGGTAGAGCTCCTTGTTGTCGGGATTCCCGGCGCCGCTGAGGATGGCGGCGGGGTTGGTCGGATCGATGCGCAGGGGGATGCCCATGCGAATGATGACCATGTCCCGGCTGGGCACGACAGTCATGAACTGGCCCAGTGCCCCTTGGAAGGCGTACATATCGCGCGGCGATCCCGGGAATTGCGGGTGCGGATGGGTGATCGCGGTGGGGAATTCGGTGCCCAGGTAGGTGTCGCCGGAGTTGAGCCAGGTCAGAAAGCCGTAGCCGGGGTTGGCGGTGGTGCCGGTCGTGGCCTGGCGGATGTAGTCGGGGTCCAGCAACCAGGAGTCGCCCCACTGCCCCTGCTGGAGCATGAGGCGGCCGAGCTTGGCCAGATCGTCCGGGCGCATGGCCAGGCCGCCATTGACGGCGGTATTGCCGCTGCGGTCACGCAGCCAGATCCAGTTGTCGCGGTCGATTCCCAAGGGGGCGAACAACTCTCGTTGCGCGAAGTCCTGGAAGTCGCTGCCGGTCGACAGTTCGATGATCTTCGACAGGACCGCGATGACGTTCTGCGCGTACTGGTAGGTGGTGCCCGGGGCGTAGTCGGCGGGTTCGGCCAGGGTCTGCAGCACCGAATCGGTGTAGAGGCCGGCGATATCGGCGGGCCAGCTGAAATGCAATCCTGTTGTCTGCGTGAGGACTTGGCGCACGGTCAGTTCGGCATGGGCGGCATCGGCCTGCGGGAAGAACTTCCCGAGCGGATCGTCGAGCCCGAAGTATCCGAGGGTGATGGCGCGGCCGACCACCGTGGCCGCGACGCCCTTGGTGGCGCTCGCCAGCGGCATCGGGAGGTTGCCGGTCGGGGTGCGGTCGCCGACGAGGCAGCCGTGCCGGTAGACCTGCAGCGCGACACCGCCCGTGCGCGCACCGAAATCGAGCGCATCGTTCAAGGCTGCCGAATCCAGCTGCACGTCTTCGGGATTCGCGCGCGGCAGCGGCTGCCCAGGCACGGGCTCGGCGCAGCTGACGCCGGCGGTTTCGGCCGATGCCGCGGGAACGACCAGCGGCGCGGCGGTGAGAAGGGTGGCGAGCGCGGCGAGCCACGCGGCGCGGCGGGTCTGCATCATGAATATCTTTCTGCCCGAAGGCATGACGGGATTCACCGGAGATTGTCTGCGAGCGTGTTCCGGTGCACGCTGAAGAAGGCTTTGTCCTGCGGCAGTTGCCATTCCGGGCCGACGAAGTACGCGCTGGCGGTCTCGTCGCCGAACGCGAGGTACTTCAGCCATGCCAGGGCCGCGCCGGACGCCCGGTAGGCGTCGCTGCCGTCCAGTGGTGAGAAATGGGTGACGCCACGGGCGTTCGCGATCCACGCCGGTGCGTTGAACTGAAGGTTGTACTGCCACCAGCGCACCCAGGCGAAGTCGGGGACGACGTAGTCGCTGTAGCCGGTCAGATAGAAGGTGGGCACGTTGATGAGCGCGCCCACCGCGAGCGGGCCCGGCGCGATGGCCAGCACCCCGGCGATCCGCAGCTGCGGATCGATCGCCGCCGCGATCGGCGGGAGGATCGTGCCCGCCTGCAGGGACGCCTGGCCGCCGCCGGAGTGCCCGGCGAAGACGGTGCGGGACAGGTCGACTCGGCCGAACAGCGGGGAGTTCGGATCCCGGTTCTGCGCGATGGCCGCGGCCAGGCCCAGGGTGCCCGGATTGCCTCGTCATCGAGGTCCCCCTGTCTCGCAAATGTGAAACCGCCCAGTCTCACGATTGCCCGACTATGACACAGGTGTGGCGTGGGTCGCAATGAATTCGACCAGGTGGTCCGAAACGGTCTATCCACCAGGGAAACGCCGCGCGTGGCACGCCGACACACCGTAGTGGGCGGGAAAACCCGCGAACCTGTGGCAACCTTTCCGGAGCTTCAGCGAAGGCTGGGAATGCGGATCGAGGAGCGTGTATGGCAAAAATGGGTAGGCGGAAGCGGTCCCGGCTCATCACACAGGGACTGATGACCTCCGGGAAGACGCGGCCGGAGAAGGCGGCGTCCAAGGCTGCGGCGGCGAGCGAAAAGCCGGTTGCCGCAGCGGAATCGGCTGTGCCGGAGCAGGCGGCGAAGTCGGCCGTCGCGGAGCAGCCGGCCGCGGAGCCGGCTGCGGACAAGCCCGCGGCGGCGAAGAAGGCGGCGGTCGTGCGTGCGGCCGGAGCGCCGGATATCAAGGCCCTGTCGGAGCAGGTCAAGGCGCGGCGCAAGGAGAAGGGCTGGACGCAGGCCGATGTGGCGCGCAATGGCGAGCTGTCGGCCGGGGCGATCAGCCAGATCGAGCGGTGCCTGATGGAGCAGCCGGCGGCCGATGTGCTGGCCAAGCTCGACGCGGTGATGGAGTGGCCGGCGGGTACCGCCGACGGGATTCTTCGCGGCGAGTCGGCCGAGCTGGTGGGCGCGGCCACGTAGGAGTGGTGACGAAGCCCCGGTCGGAAGCCTGATCGGGGCCTTGTCGGGCGCGCGTCCGCTCGGGCGAGTGCGCCGGGGGTCGGGGGAGCGGTGCCCGAGATGTCGGGGTTGCTCGGGAGTCGCCTAGCGTTGCGCGGGTGTCTGTGTGGGAGTTCGTGGGCCTGGCGGTGGTCGGGTATGTGACCGGGGTGGTCGGGTTCGTCACCGGGATGGCCTCGATCGTGTCGTTTCCGGCCCTGCTCGCCTTCGGATTGTCACCGGTGGCGGCCAATGCGACGAATACCGTGTCGCTCATTGCCATCGGCGTCGGGGCCACGGCGCGGGCGGGTGAGGAGATCAAGGGGCGAGGCCGGGAGCTGTACGAATGGATCGCGCTCTCGGCGGTCGGCGGCGCAGTGGGTGCGGCACTGCTGCTGATCGGGTCGGATGCGGTGTTCGCCGCGGTGGTTCCGTTTCTGGTGGCGCTGGGCGGGGTGGCATTGCTGTTGCAACCCCGGATTCTGGCGCTGCACGATCACCGGCACGCCGGGATCTTCACTGTCGTAGGGCTTTTCGCGGTGTCCATCTATGTCGGGTATTTCGGTGCGGGCGGTGGGGTGCTGTTCGTGGCATTGCTCCTGCTCACGCGGGCGGAGAGCATACACAGCGCGACGGTGCTCAAGAGCTTCTTCCTCGGGATCGCGAATCTGGTCGCCGCCATCGGCTTCGCCTTCTTCGCGCCCGTGCACTGGGGCGTCGCGGCGGCCCTGGCCCTGGGCGCCCTGGCCGGCGGCTGGTCCGGCCCGCCGGTGGCGAAGCTGATTCCCGCCGATGTCATGCGGATCGGAGTCGGGGTCGGGGCGCTCGGATTGGCGGCGTGGTTGTTCTTCCGATGACCGGGTCCGGATTGCATCGCAATGCGGCGTGCGGTGGTCACTAGAATCGGAAACGGACCGATCAGGCGGCGAAGGAGAGTGGAATGCGGGACGGCCGCAAGCCGGTGAGCCGGGCGGAGTCTCAGCAGCGCACGCGCGAGGAGGTGCTCGACGCCGCCGAGGAACTGTTTCTCGAGCACGGGCTGCACGGCACGACGGTGGCCAAGATCGCCGCGGCCGCCGGGCGCACCCAGGGCGCGATCTACTCCAACTTCGCCAGCAAGGAGAACCTCTGCGCCGAGGTGCTGCTGCGCTGCGCCATGCGGATCTTCGCGGGCCTGGTCGCCACCATGGCCGAATCCTCCGGGCGGCTCGACGAGAAACTGGACCTGATCGCCGAAGGCTGGAAACAGCTGGCCGCGGACCAGAGTCTGGTGGCCCTGGCCGCAGAGTACGCGCTGGCCATTCGCAAGGATCCCGATCAGCTGGCGATCTCGCACGGGCATATCGACATGGGGCGCAGCATGATCGGGATCGCCCTCGCCGGTGCGCTGCCGTTCCAGGTGCCCGACGAGCGGCGCGACGAGGCCGTGCACGCGATCATCGCGACGGGACTCGGTCTGGCACTGGGGCATACGCTCGGGGTGGTCGACGAGGAGCAGTCCGCGGCCATGCTGATGCGCACCGTCCGCATGTGGGTGGCCGACCTCGAACTGGACACCGACTCGGGCGACTGACCCCGCCGCCGAACCTCGCAATCACCGTCGCCACCGCCCGCCCTGATCTCGCACGATCGGTGGCGGGCCTCTTCTTGGCCGATTTTCCGATTGCGACAGTATCTGAAACCCCATACCATCTGGGTCAGTTGTGCTGATTGCGACAAAGGAGTCGAGCAATGACTGAGACAACTACCGTGATTCGGCCCGGAGGGGGTTCCCGGGCATGACCCTGACAGTGGTGACCGGAGCGGGCAGCGGCATCGGGCGCGCCACCGCCCGGCGATTCGCGCGCAGCGGCTCGACGGTGATCGTGGCCGACATCAACGACAAGACCGGATCCGAGACGGTCGACCTCATCGAGAACAGCGGCGGCCGTGCGGTATTCCGCCGCCTCGACGTGGCCGACGCCGACGACTGGGAAGCCTTCGCCGACTGGGTCTGCGACGCATACGGCGTCCCCGACGTGGTGGTGAACAATGCCGGCATCCTCATCGCGGGCGGCTTCCTGGACCAGTCGAACGCCGACTGGCAGCGCATGATCGCGATCAATATGCTCAGCCCGCTGCTGGGCTCGCGAATCTTCGTGCAGCGCATGGTCGATGCGGGCACCCGCGGCCACATCGCGAACGTGTGCTCGGTCGGCGCGTTCATGCCGACCCCGCTCGCGCCCTCGTATGTGGTCGCCAAGCAGGGGGCCTGGTTCGGAACACAGGCGCTGCGCGCGGAATTCGGCGGCAAGGGCATCGGCGTCACCGCCATCTGCCCCGGACTGATCAGCACCGACCTGGCCGCCAACGGCACCCGCGGCGGCGCGGACGACCGCGCCGACGCCGAATGGGGCGCGAAACTGGCTCGGGGACAGGCTTTTCTGGGCCGGTCGCCGGACCGGGTGGCGGCCGCCATCGAACGCTCGGTGCGCTGGAACCCCTCGACCCTGCCGGTCGGCCTCGAAGCCTGGGCCGGCTGGTATCTCTACCGGCTCTCACCCGGACTGGCCCGCGGCCTGATGGGCCTGGTGGGCATGCCGCTCGCCGATGCCGTCGTCGATCGCGGCACCCGTGTGCTGGCCGCCCTCGGACTGGGAGGTCCGCGATGAGAACTGTGCTCGTCACCGGCGCGGCAGCCGGAATCGGCAGGGAGACAGCGCGACTGTTCGCCCGCAAGGGTGACCGGGTGGTGCTCGCCGATATCGACCTCGCGGGCGCCGAAGCCGCCGCGGCCGAGATCACCGCGGACGGCGGGACCGCGTATGCCCACCCGCTCGACGTGGCCGACGAGAAGCAGTGGGACGAGCTCGGCCGCTGGGTGCGCGCCGAGGTCGGGCCCGTGCACGTCCTGGTCAACAATGCCGGGGTCATGGACACCGGCGGCTTCGTGGAAACCACTGCGGCGCAATGGCAGAAGCTCGTCGACATCGATCTGATGAGCGTGATCTACGGGTCCCGGCTGTTCGCCCGGCAGATGATCGACAACGGCATTCGCGGCCACATCGTGAACGTGTCCTCCGGCGCGGCCTATCTGCCGCTGAAGCTGATCCCCGCCTACGGCGTCGTCAAGTCGGCGGTGCTCATGGCCTCCCAGGCGCTGCGAGTGGAGTTGCGGCAGTACGGGATCGGCGTCACCGCCATCTGCCCCGGCGCCATCCGCACCGACCTGCTGGAGCACGGTGAACGCGCCGGACTCACCGGCGCCCGCCAGGAAGCCTGGCGCGCCGACGTCGCCATGGCGCAGTCGCTGGCCTACGCCGGGCCCGACAAGGTGGCCCGCGCGATCGAACGCTCGGTGCGCCGCAATTGGGCCGTGGTGCCGGTGAATCCGGAGTCGTGGTTCGCCTACGGCGCGTTCCGCCTGTCGCCCAGTGCGTTCCGCACCGTGGTGAACATCGCCTCCTTCGAGCGCGCCGACTATCTGCTCGAGCGAGTGCGCCCGCTGCTCGCCCGCCTCGCGAAATGAGTCCTGCTGTGACGGAAACGAATACACCCCAGTACGAGGTCGCCGTGATCGGCGCCGGACCGGGCGGCATCGCCGCCGGGATCAAACTCCGCAAGGCCGGCATCGACAATATGGTGATCCTGGAACGCTCCGGCGATGTCGGCGGCAGCTGGCACGAGAACCACTATCCCGGTCTGGGCGTGGACATTCCGGCGCTCGCCTACCAGTACTCCTTCGCCCGCAATGCGCACTGGAGCCGGGTGTTCCCGCTCGGCGCGGAGGTCAAGCGCTATCACGTGAATGTGGCGCGGCGCTTCGGGATCTATCACAAGGTCCGCTTCCACGCCGAGGTCGAGCGCGAGGAATACGACGACGCGGGCCGCTTCTGGACCCTGCATCTGCGTGACGGATCCACTGTCACAGCACGTTTCGTGATCAGTGCGGTCGGCGCGTTCGTGCGGCCGAAGGCGGATGTGGGCATCCCGGGCCAGGCTTCGTTCCGCGGCAAGATCCAGCTGCCCGCCGACTGGGATCACGACTACGACATGCGCGGCAAGAGCGTCGGCATCATCGGCACCGGAGCCAGTGCGGTGCAGATCATTCCGGCCATCGCGCCGGAGGTCGGGCAGCTCACCGTCTTCCAGCGCACCCCCGTGTGGTCCATTCCGAAACCCGATTTCGAGGTCCCGCGCGCAGTGCAGCGGATCCTGGAGGTCCCGGGTGTGCAGGCGGGCCTGCACGGCAGCGCGCTGGTGGTCATCGATCTGGCCCTGCGCGTCGCGGTGAAGGCGCCGATGAAGTACGCCCGCCCGGCCATGGACCGATTCGACGCGGTCTGCATCGCGGCCTACCGGCGCTATCTGGACCGGGTCGTGCGCGATCCGGAGACCCGCGCGCAGCTGACCCCGGACTTCGGCGTGATCGCCAAGCGGCCCACCATGTCCAACGGCTACCTGAGGTCCTACAACCGCGACAATGTCTCGCTGGTGACCACGCCGATCGAGAAGATCACCCGCACCGGCATCACCACCCGCGACAAGGTGCGTCACCCCTTCGACGTGCTGATCCTCGCCACCGGATACGAGGTGTTCTCCGACCCCGAGACCTATCGGCCCGGAACGGTGGTGGGGCGCAACGGTTTCGATCTCGCCGAGTTCTACACCAAGGAAGGCTTGCAGGCGTACCAGAGCGTGTCGGTGCACGGCCTGCCCAACCGCTGGACCCTGGTCGGCCCCTACTCGTGGACGGGCTCGGGCTGGCATGCCTTCGTGGAGATGACCGCCGACCACGCGGTGCGCGCCATCACCGAGACCCGTCGGCGCGGCGCGCTGGCCTGTGAGATCCGCAAGGACGCCGCCGACGCTTACCACCGGCGCATCTACCGGCAGGGCGAATCCATGCGCTACTACCTGGCCGAGCTGAACGGGCATGTGCCGACCTACTACCGGAACTCGCAGGGCGACACCACCTATGTGCGGCCCTCCGGGTTCTTCGAGGCCCGGCGCGGCAACCGCAGGTTCCCGCTCGACGACTACCAGTACGACACGGCCGACAGTGCGGCGAACGCGACAAGGATTCCGGCATGAGCGAACCGGCCTCGAAGACCCACTCCGCCAATGGTTCCCGGCCGCACCTCGAAGCGCTCATCGTCGGCGCGGGATTCGGCGGCATCGCGACCGGTGTCGCGCTGCGCGAGGCGGGCATCGAGAACTTCCGCATCCTCGACCGCTGGGATCGGGTGGGCGGCACCTGGAATGCCAACACCTACCCCGGCGTCGCGGTGGACGTGCCCTCGCCGATCTACAACTTCTCCTTCCAGCCGCGCTCGCGATGGTCGCGATTCTTCGCACCCGGCACCGAGATTCAGCGCTACGCCGAGGAGGTCGTGGACCGGCAGGGGTTGCGCGACAAGCTCATGCTCGGTTGCGGCGTGCGCGAAGCGGTGTTCGACGAGAGCCGCGATCTGTGGCGGATCGTCACCGACTCCGGTGCCACCATCACCACCCGCCACCTGGTGAATGCCGTTGGCGCGCTGGAACATCCGAAACCACCAGCCATCGACGGCATCGACGACTACGCCGGCAAACTCATGCACACCGCGCGCTGGGATCACTCCTACGACTACCGGGGCAGACGGGTCGCGGTGATCGGCACCGGAGCCACTGCGCTGCAGGTGATTCCGCAGATCGCCGCAGCGGCCGAACAGCTGACGGTGTTCCAGCGCACCGCCATCTGGGTGGCGCCCAAGCCCGACTTCGCCATGGGGGAGGGCCTCAACCGCGTGCTCGATCTGCCGCTGGTGCAGCGAGCCGTGCGGCTGGTCGGCAATGTGGGCGTCAACGCGTTCCTCGGCGTGGGTTTCGCGCTGTCGGACCATCCGAGGCTCACCTCGGCCGTGCTCGGCGCCGGCGAAATCGCGCTCCAGACCTACATGTTCACGCAAATACGGGACCGGCAGCTGCGCCGGGACCTGACCCCGACCTACCGGCTCGGCTGTAAGCGCCCATCCATCTCCAATGTGTACTTCAAGACCTTCACACGGCCCAACGTCGAGCTGGTCACCACACCGCTGGACCGGTTCACCGAGAAGGGTCTCGCCACCGCGGACGGCCGGGAGCGCGACTTCGACATGGTAATCACCGCGACCGGTTTCGAGGTCATGGGCAAGAATTCGACACCGCCGTTCCCCGCCTACGGCCTCGGCGGCGCCGAGCTGGGCGAGTTCTGGGACCGCAATCTCTTCCAAGCCTACGAGGGCGTCTCGACGCCCGGATACCCCAACCTGTTCCACACCTTCGGCCCCTACGCCTACGCCCCCGGCTCGGTCATCCCGCTGCTCGAGGCGACGGCCGCGCACACCGCCCGCGTGATCGGAGAAGCCGTGCGGCGCGGCGCGACTCGCGCCGAGATCAAGCAGGAACCGCACGACGCGTACTTCCAGCGCATGTACGCCCGCAACAAGAACACCTACCTGTTCAAACAAGGCTGCGAGGCGTCCCGCACCTACTACATCAACTATCAGGGCGACGGCCCCGCCTTCCGGGCCACCACCCAGCTGAACATGTACTGGACCAACCGCCACTTCCCACTGGACGACTACCGCTTCACCGTGCGCCCGGATGTTGTGCACGACATGGCCTAGCCGTCAGCCGAGGGTGTATCCGGGTACGAAGGTGCAGGGTGGTGTGACGGCGTGCGCGGGGTCCAGCGCATTGCCCACCATCGCCACTGCGGTCCGCGAATACGGCTGGGCGAAGTGCTGGGAGAAATCGAACGGGCAGAAGTCGTTGATGTAGCGGGTCGTGGCATTGGCGGCATCCGCCGGTGCGCCCATGCCGCCCAGTAGGCCGACCTCGTCGGCGATATCGGTGATCAGCGTGTACTCGATGTGCGGTTGCAGGGTCTGGACCGCGCCCCATGCCCAGGGATCGATGAAATTCAGGTAGAGGGGCGCGATCCGGCCGTTGTAGAGAATCGCCTGATACAGCTCGGCGGGGATGATGTCGCGGGCCAGGGCGGTGACGTCGACCGGGAGACCGGTGGGCCGGTAGGGCGAGGAGATGAGCACCATGCGCGACACCTTGTCCGCGCCGCCCAATCGATTGACGTAGTACCGGTTGACGACACCGCCCTGCGAATGCCCGACCAGGTGTACACGTGTCGCACCCGTAGCGGCGAGAACCCGATCCACCACCGCCCCGACCTGCGCCGCCGACGGCGGGATCGGATCCATGCCATTGAGACCCGGTGGGATCCGATAGATCTCCCGGCCGTAATCGACGGTGTAGACGCAGAATCCGAGATTGTGCAGGTACGGTGCGAGCGCGGTCCAGTTCACCGCGGCCGACAGGAAGGTCGAGCCGGTGAGGACCACCGGCTCCGGATGCTCGGCCGAGGGCACGCAGCCGAAGTCGTTCGCGCCCGGCACCGGGGCGTCCCAGCCCGTCACCGCCACCCGGGCCATCTCCCCATTGCCGTAGGGCACGGGGAGCGGATCGGCCTGGGCCGCCGGTGTTCCGGCGAGTATCGCGACACCGGCCACGGCCGACGCGACAGCACCTCTGAGGAAAGTCCGCACTGACTTGCCGCCCAATCTGTCTGGGTCAATGAGAATTCCAACGCTAGGCATGGGGCGGCTCCTGCGGAATCGGTAAATCTCCAGACAATTCGCGACGGATTCGGCGGTTTGACAGTAGGGTGACTTCGTTCCGCGTCCGGGATGTGCGGTGTTCGGCGGCGGTGGATGTTGTTCACCGCGTGGAGTTGTCGATGTCAGAGCCGACCGGCATGGCCCGGGTTCCCATGTACACGCCCGAATTCGCGGCCGATCCGCATCAGGCGTATCGCGAGATGCGGGCGAAGTTCGGGAGCCTCGCGCCGGTGGAGCTCGCGCCCGGGATCCCCGCCACGCTGGTGCTCGGATATCGCACGGCGGTACGGATTTTCAATGATCCGGAACGGTTCCCGGCCGATCCGCGGGTGTGGCAGGAGGGCGTGCCGGCCGACTGCCCGGTGCTGCCCATGATGCAGTGGCGGCCCAACGCCCTGCGCAGCGCGGGCAGTGAGCACGCGCGCTATCGGCAGACCAATACCGCCGGACTGACCGGTATCGACCGGTTCGGGTTGCAGGCCACCACCGAGCGCATCGCGGTCTCGCTGATCAATGGGTTCTGCGCGGCCGGATCGGCGGATCTGGTGCGCGACTACGCTTTTCCGCTCGCCTTCCAGGTGCTCAATCACCTGCTCGGCTGCCCGCGGGAGATCGCCGCGCAGGCCGCCGACGGCATGCGCGCCATCTTCGAGGGCGTCGGCGCGGGGGAGGGCAACAGGCTGCTCGTGGACGCGCTCGGCCAGCTGACCCGGCACAAGCGGGCCCAACCCGACAATGACGTCACCACCCGCATGCTGCGGCATCCGGCCGGGCTCAGCGACACCGAGATGGTGCATCAGCTGGCCACCCTCTACGGCGCGGGCATCGAGCCGCAGCAGAACCTGATCGTCAACACCCTGCTGCTCATTCTGGCCGACGACCGCTTCGGCGGAAACGTGCTGGGCGGCAGCCTGTCCACCCGCGAGGCCCTCGACGAGGTGCTCTTCGACGATCCGCCGATGGCGAATTTCTGCATCAGCTTCCCGCGCCAGCCCGTGCTGGTGGACGAGCAGTGGCTGCCGGCGCATCAGCCGGTGGTCATCAGCATGGCGGCCTGCAATACCGATCCGGAGATCCGGGCCGGGCAGTTCGGCGGCAATCGGTCCCACCTCGCGTGGGGCGCCGGGCCGCACGTGTGCCCGGCTTCCTCGCTGGCGTATCTGATCGCGCAGGAGGCCATCGATCAGCTGCTCGACGCGCTGCCCGAGATCGCGCTGGCGGTGCCGGTGCGGGAATTGGCGTGGCGGCCGGGCCCTTTCCATCGGGCCCTGACCGCGCTGCCCGTCGGATTCCCGCCCTCCCGGCCGCTGCGGCTGCCGGGCTGACAGGCCGCTGCCGGACCGCTCCGGCGCGGCTGCGGTACGGATGGCCTGCGGAAATGTAGATTGCCGGATGTGTCCGATGCGGGCGAGCGCGGCCGGAGGCGGCGGCGCGAAGCGATCGAGGCAGTTGCGGTGGGCCTGGCGGCGGGACTGGCCGGGCTCACCATCATGGTGCCGGTCGATCCCGAACTGAGCGTCGGGGCACAGTCGCTGGATCTGGTGGTCTTCAGCGTGCCGCGCGCGACCATGGCCGCGGCCTTCGTCACCGTGCTGGCCGCCGTATTCGCCGTCATGACGAGCGTGGCACTGGCGTGGGCCGTCACCGCGGTGGGCGCCATCGGGCTGCTCGTCGATCAACTGCTGTGGGACAGCGATTTCGTCACCCAGGCGACGCTCAACTACACCGACTCGGCGCTGGCGGGCATGCTCATGGGCATTGTCGGCACGCTGTCCTGGAGCCGGCGCACCACGGCGACGGTCTTTCTGTTCGCGGCCATGAGCGGCATCGTGGTCGGCGACTTCACCCCCGCGCCGGACGAATCGCCCTCGGCGCTGGACGAATTCCTGCTCGATTCGCCGTCGGTGCCGCTGCTGCTGGTGCTGATCGTGCTGGCCGGACTGTGCGCGTACTGGAACCGGTCCCGGCCCGCCTCGGATCGCAAGCTCGTGGATGTGATTCCGCTGCGGCCCCTGCTGGCCGCGGTGCTGCTGTTTCCGGTCATCCTGCTCACCTCGGAGTGGCTGGCGCGCGACGGCCATCGCGCCCATGTGCTGGTGATCAGCGTTGTCCTCATCGTGGTGGCCGCGATCGCCGCCGCCCTGGCACTGCCGGGCCGCGACGGCATGCAGTTGCTGCTGATGGTGGGCTTCGCCGCCGCGGGCAGCACCCCGGTCACCGTGCCCCGCCCCGACTGGGCCGTCGTGCTGATCGTGGCCGCGGTCGGTCTGGGACTGGCTGCCGGGCACCGGCGTCCGCTGCCGCTGGCCGGATCCGCGCTGACGGCGGGCCTGGCGGTGCTGGCGATCGCGACCGCGCTCGGCAATGCCCATGGACAGGCGCTCGCGGTGGCCGGCGCCACCGCCATCTCCTTCGTGGGCGGCTACTGCCTGGCCGCCGCGCCGCCATTGTTTCCGAGCGTGCCGCCGACCGGCATCGCCGTCCTCTACATCCCGTCGGCCGCAGTTGCCTTGTGGGGCAGGGACTTCGAGCGCGTCGCCTATTCCCCGCAGTGGTATCGGCCGACCGACCCGCGCCACGACGCCACGCCCGGGGTGGTGGCCCTGTGCATCACCGTGGGCTGTGCGCTCGGCATCGTCCTGCTGTACCGGCTGCGCCCGGCGACCCGGGAGGCCATTCGCGCCCGGTGGGCGCGCATGCGCCCGGGTCCGCGCGAATTTCCGGTTATGTGAGTGTCACACTGCCCGAGAGGGTTTGGTGACCACCGCGGCGGGATTTCCTGAAGGTCCATACCCGGTCCGGAGAGCGCGTTTCCCGGAAGCGGGCGCGGGACATCGCGGTACGGCAAACAAAAACGAGGGCGATGTAACTGTTTCGCCAGTAGTCAAGAACACCAGCAATTTCTGGGTACATGGTGTTCAAGCCGGGCCGGACCCGGAGACACCACAAATTAAGAAAGTACGATCATGCGTAGAGCAACGGCGCTCTTCGCCGCATTACTGCTGGCCATTCTCCTCTCCCTCACGAACGCGACAAGTCCCCAGGCGAATGCCGATGACTGCGTTGGCGATTGGGCCATCGGAATCGGCGGTCTCGGAGACAACACGTCCTCGATTTTCGCTCCCTTCGTGAATCAGCCCGTGGGCTACAACTCCGCCGACCCGATGTCGGGGTTGAACGAAATCGACCGGCTGTTCTGGCAGCACCGCAACCAGTGCCCGGGCGACCACATCCGGCTCATCGGGCACAGTGAGGGCGCGGCCCTCGTCCACGCCTGGGTGACCAACCACCAGGATGTCGGCGATGCCAATGCCATTCTGCTGGCGGACCCCAAGCGCGCCCCCGGGCCCGGCTGGGGCGGCCTGTCCTCGACTCCGGGGAACTGGCTCATCGGTTACCCGCTCGCCGGTGTCGACGATTGGTTCGGCGGCTTCCCGGTCCTGACCGTGTGCAACCACGACGACCAGATCTGCGACACCTCCGCAGGCTGGTGGGGTTACCTCTTCGGAGGTGCGCACAGCCGCTACGATTTCAACGTATGGAATTACGGCGCTTGGGATTCCGGCGTCTGGTACCGGTAGTCGAAAACTCGTTGGTCGAAAAGTCATTGGGGATCAGTATCCGAACGGGACTGGTCCCCATTGGCTGAATCCATGGCCCATCGAGGTGCACACCGCCGCACCGTTGAAGGTGATCTGGCAGGTGGCTCCGGCATAGGTGAACGTGTATTGCGGGTCATGGTTGGTGACGGGGGATATGCGGGGCAGGAACGGGTTTCCGCCCGGCAGTGTGTGACTGCCGTTGGAGTTCCAGTGCGGACGCGCGGGCAGCGCGACCGAATCGACAATGATGGCCGGGACATTCGGCACCGGCACCTGCACTCCGGCGTAGAGGATATTCATGGACGCGGCCGGGTCGGCGAGATCGCAACCCACCACACCGTCCGCGGCGATCGAGCAATTCCAGCCACCCATGGCGAAATACGCGGTGCCGTCGACCATTATCGGGCCGGGTGGACCCTCGGCGTGTGCGACGCCGGGTGCGAACAGGCACGCGACGATCCCCAGAATTGCTCCGCAAACCCGTGCGGCGGCATCCTTCACAGCCCTGGACACGGATATCTCCCTCGACGTTTCGCGAGTTTCAGGCCGAATCGGCCATAGAGAAAAAGTATCACTGTACGGCGCAAAGACAAGAGTTCTGTCGAGGGGCCTTACACAATAATTCGAGGCAACCTCTGTGTCCGGTGTGTCCGGATCCAGCGATCGGACAGCAGATTTCCGCGTTCCGGATGTGGGTCGACATGGACTCAACTGTCTGGGACTCTTGCGGTCAGATGGAGACATCGGACACCGACGTCGAGAGGAACCTCCCATGGCCGCACCGAATGCGCCTGCCGCCGTTGCGCTTTCACCGTACACCCGATTCGATATCGGGCCGGGACAATACCCTGCGGTGCACCTCGACACCACCGTCACCATTCCCATGTCGGACGGGGTTGTGTTGTGCGCGGACCTGATCCGGCCCGCACACCACCGATCGACGCCGGTGGACGGGGCGTTCCCGGTGGTCGTGAATTTCACGCCCTACAACCGGATGGGGAATCGGCAGGCGGCGCGCATCGCCCGTCTGGCACAGCGGGCGGGCCGCGCGGTGCGGGCCTCGGATCGGCGGCGGTTCACCGGACGCGACCTGCTGCACACCCCGGCCGGTGGTGCGGTGGACGTGTGGGCCACCAACCGCACGCTCGTCTCCCGCGGGTACGTGAGCCTGGTGGTGGATGTGCGCGGCACCGGATCCTCCACCGGCGCATGGGATTTCTTCAGCCCGCGCGAACACCGCGACTACCGCGAGACGGTGGCCTGGATTCGGGAGCAGCCGTGGTGCGACGGGCATGTGGCGGCCACCGGCGTCTCCTACGGCGGCATCGCCGCACTCGCGGCCGCGGGACAGCAGCCCGAGGGCCTGGACGCGGTCTTCGCCATCGTCGCCGGAGAGGATCCGGTGCGCGAACTCGGCCTCACCGGCGGCGTGCCCACCCCGGGCATGGCGGTCTGGCTGGCCGCGGTCAATGCCGGGAAGTTCCTGCCCTCACCGCGCGGCATGATCAGGAACAAGGTGCTGCGGCAGTATCTGCGGGACCGGCTGGCGGATCCGTTCAGCGGGCTCGGGCGGGCCCGGCAGATCGCCCTCAGCGACGGCCACCCCGACGCGTTCCTCAATGACGAATGGGCGCAGCGGCTTCCGGTGTTGGAGAACATCACCGCGGCGACCTGGATCCAGGGCGGCTGGCACGATGTGTACAACCGGTCCAACTTCCGCATGTTCGACCGCCTCGACCTGCCGACCGGCTCGAAACAGGTGATGGTCGACGACTGCTATCACATCAGCTTCGGCGGTGGCTTCGGCGATCCCGGCAATCCGGCGCCGCTGGACGAGTTGCAGTGCGCGTGGTTCGACCGGTGGCTCAAGGGAATCGACAACGGCATCGACGGGTACGGGCCGGTCACCGTGCGCCGGCAGGGCGGCGGGGGCTGGATCTCGCGGCCGCGCTTCCCGGATCCGGCCGCGCGGGTGCGGCGGCTCTACCTCGACCCCGACCCCAGCGGCGCCGCCGCGCACGCGGGAATCGATGCGGGACTGGCGGATACGCCGCCGGACTACGCCACCCGGCTGCCCGTGCCGGCCGGGCGCGGCAGCCTGGCCTCCAACAACACCGCGCTCATGACGACGGGCGCGGCCACGCTGCTGGGGCGGCGCTTCGGCTCCGACGACCGCCGCGCCGAGGCCGGAGCGGTCACCTTCACCACGCCGCCGCTGGCGGCCGACCTGGTGCTGTCCGGGCCGCTGAATCTGCATCTGTGGGTGGAAGCCGCTGGGACGGACGCATTCTGGTCGGTCACCGTCACCGATGTCGAACCCGACGGGGCCTCCGCGGCGCTGACCCGGGGCGCGCTGCTGTCATCGCTGCGGGCCGTCGACGAGAAGGGCAGCACCTATGTGGGCGATGAGCTGATCTTCCCGCTGCACACCCTGCGCTCGGATTCGGTGCTGCCGGTCGTCCCGGGCGAACCCTTCGCCATCGATATCGAGATCAATCCGACCGAGGCGGTGCTGCGGGCCGGGCATCGGCTGCGGGTGGCGGTCGCACCGGCCAGCGTGCCACGGCACTTCCTGCCGCCGGCGCTGAAGCGAAAGATCAAGGGGCAGACCATCATCATCGATCCCGACCATCCGAGCTACCTGAGTTTCCTGGCGGTGGAGCAGGATTCACCAGGGGGCGTTCCACTCGCGTGAGACCGGGGGCGGATCGGCGACCGGCGGCAGCGGTGCGGGCGTGCGGCTCGACCGTGGCGAACGAGCGCGCATAGTGCTCCAGCCAGCGGCGCTGCGGGACCCCGGGTGGGTAGAAGACCGTACGCCAGTCCGCGTACTGCCAGCCGGAAGTGCCGACGATCATCGCCATACTCGGAGATTCCCTGGTGGGCGAAGCGCAATCCTCCGATCGCTAGAGTGGGTCGGTGCCCGAGATCGGTGAACTCGCCGAACGTCTGTCGGCCCTCGCGCAGCGGTCGGGAACGTCGGTGGCGGTGGCGGAATCGCTCACGTGCGGAAAACTCTCCTCGGCGCTGGGGGCCGCGCCGGACTCCGCGGAATGGTTGCGCGGTGCGGTGGTGGCCTACAGCGCACAGGTCAAACACGAGGTGCTCGGGGTGCCGGAGGTGCCTGTCGTGTCGGAGACCGCCGCACGGGCGATGGCGGCGGGGGTGCGGTCGCTGCTCGATGCCGACATCGCGGCGGCGGTCACCGGAGTCGGCGGGCCGGACCCGCAGGACGGGGAGCCCGCCGGGTCGGTGTGGCTGGCGGTGGATACCGGGACCGAACGGTTCGCGCGGCACGAGCAGTTCGACGGCGAGCCTGCCGAGGTGCTCGAGCAGGCCGTCGAAGTCGCGCTCACCATGCTGCTCACGGCCATGGAGGACAACGCAATCCGGTCGTAGTCACCCGGCCGCGGCCATCCGATCGCCGCCACCTGGCTGCGGCAGTCCGGTCGTCGCCGCCCGGTCGCGGCAATCGGGTGGCTGGGGCCTGGCGCCCGCCCGGTCGACTGTGGGAGCGGGCGGGCGCACGGTTTCGTGGGGCGCGCAGCGGCTACCCGACGATCATGAATGCCGACCCGAACACACCCGAGACCCGACCCATCCCCTCGACTGCCGAACAGCTCGACGAGGACGCGCTCGACGCCGATCCGCTCGAGGAGGCCGCCGACCCGCCCGAGGCGTGGACGCCCACCGGTGAGGAGGCCGCGCCGCCGGAATCGGCGAGCGAGACCGCGCGGCGGCTGGCCGCCGAGGAACCCGATATCGGGTGATCGCCTTGCCTCTCAGGAGCCGTGCGGGTGGCGGCGCTGCTTGTATTCGTGCGGCGTCGCGGGCGGGTCCAGCGGCTCGCCACGGTGTCTGCGGCGCAGGATCACCACCGCCACCGCGATCGGAATGGCCAGCAGCACAAGCAGTTCCATGACTCACGCACCCTTCGGTTTGGTGATGGCGTCGCGGGCCCGGTCCAGCATGGCCGCGAACGGGCCCGCCAGCAGGTTCGCGCCCACCGATTCGACGCCCGCGTGCGGGCGGGTCGGGGCCAGGGATTCGGCGATCTCGACCGCGCGGCGCATGGCCTGCAACTGCCGCGGCTCCAATTCCTCGCGCAGCCGCGAGAACTCGTCCCGCTCCTCGGCTTCGGCGTGTGCGAGCACGTCCTCACGCAGCTGCGCCAGCTTCTTCTCGAATTCGGGGGAGTCGACGGCGAGGGATTCCAGTTCGGCCAGTTGGGTTTTCGCTTCGTGCTCTTCCTCGAGGCGCTTGCCGACCACGGTGGCGCCGTCCTCGATCTCCACGCGGGCGCGCGGGTGGATGATCTCCTCCTCGGCGGTCTCGTGTACGGCCAGCAGTCGTCGCAGCGTGTAGAACTTGGCCTCGCGTTCGCCGGGGTCGGTCGCGTCGGCGGTCTCGGCGAACAGGGTCTTGATCTGCTCGTGCTGGGCGAGCAGCAGGCCGATGGCGTCCTCGACGCCCGCCGGCTCGGTCGCCGAAGCCGCCTGGGACGCAGCGGATGTGGCCGGTGCGCCGGTCTCGGCGTCGCGGCCGGGATCGTGCTCGTGACTGCGCTTGCCGGCCTCGCTCGGATCCGCCGCATTGGCTTCGCCGAAGCTGCCACTGCTGGCCTTGCCGCCCTTGCGGGCCTGCGCCACCGTATCCGCGCGGTTGCCGAATTGTCCGGGATTAGTGGTGTCTGGCATCGGGATTCACTCCTCGGGTCGTGAGCTGGGGTTCAGAGCCGCGCTCTGGCTCTACCCGATTCCGGCGCGACCACGCGCAGCGTGCGCAGATCGGGGTCGGCGGGATCGGGCACGTTCATGCCGGCGGCGAGCCCGGACCGCAGGTAGTCGATGACCGCGCCGTCGATGAGCTCGCCGGGCACGATCACCGGAATGCCGGGCGGGTAGGGGGTGACCTGTTCGGCCGCGATCCGGCCCGCCGCCTGCTCGATGGGCACCGCCTCGCACGGGCCGAAGAAGGCCTCGCGGGGGAGCATGATCGAATCGAGTTCCAGATCGCGCGGGGCGGGCAACCGAATCTCCGGTGCAGCACCGGATTTGCGCTGCACCCGCCAGGCGATGAGACCGTCGGTGAGGGCGTCCACGGTGGTCTTGTCGTCGGCCATGGACACGGTGGCGAGGACGCGGCGGTGATCGGACAGCCCGACGTCGAGTCGCCGGTGCTCGCGCAGCCAGTCCGCGATCTCGTATCCGGTCGCGCCGGTGTCGGAGACGTCCATGAGCACCTGCAGCCGGTCCAGGTCGTGCGAGGCCTCCACGCCCAGCAGTTCGTCCGCCATGACCGAGATCCCCGGGATCACATCGAGTTCCGCGCGCGCCTGCCCGGCGGTTTCCAGTGCGGCGCTGAGCAATTCGTGCCCGTGCTCGACCATCTGCCGCCGCCAGCCGTCCATGGCGGCGTAGAGCAGCACATTGGGGCTGGTGGTCATCAGCAGATCCGCGCACTCGCTCAGCCGGGCCCGGTCGATCAGGTCGCCCTGCACGTGGAAGACCGAGCCCTGCTCGAATCCGGCGCCCATCTTGTGCACGCTCACCACGCAGATGTCCGCGCCCGCGTCCATGGCCCAGGTCGGCAGGTCCGGATGGAACGGCAGATGCGCCCCCCACGCCTCGTCGACGATGAGCGGTTTGCCGCGCTCGTGGCAGATCTCGGCGATGGCGGCGATATCCGCACAGGTGCCGTACGGGCTGGGGCTCACGATCAGGGCCCCGGCCGCCTGCGGGTGGCGCTCCCAGGCCGCGCGCACCTGCTCCGGTGACGGTGGATGCGAAAAGTGCCGGGCGACATCCCATCTGGGGGGAATCCAATAGGGCCGCACGCCGGAGAAGATCAGCCCCGCGACGATCGACTTGTGACTGTCGCGGCCCAGAATGAGGCCGCCGTCGCCGCCCGCCACCGCCAGCATGGCCGCCTTCACCGACAGGGAGCTGCCGCAGGTGGAGAAGAACGCCCACTCCGCGCCCACGGCATCGGCCATGAGCTCCTCGGCCTCGGCGAGATGCCGGCCGCGGGAGAGACGATCGTCCATGCCGGGCGCAGCCAGCACGTCGGCGCGCAACGCGTCACCGAGCACCGCGGTCACCCGCGGGTCCGCGCCCCGGCCCTGGCGGTGTCCGGGCGGGGTGAAGCCGTAGCGGCCGAGCCGCTGGTAGTCGGCCAGCGCGTCGAGAATCGGGGCTGGTGCATGGTCCATCGAGCCTCCCGGTGCGATCGGATACGCCTCACCCGGCGGCGCGGCCGCGGGCTTGCCGTCGTATTGCTGGGATAACCGATCGCGCCGAGATCAACCACGCTCGCCCGGGGCGGGACCTACCGGTCGGGCAGCGGGCGGCGCAGGTCCGTGACCGCGATGCGGGCGGCCTCGGCAATGGCGGCATCGACCGCCGGAAGGGTCGGATCCGCGCGGGCCGCACGCGTGAAAATGGCTACGGCGACCGGATATTCACCGGGGAACTCCACCACCGCGACCTCATTGCGAATGACGCCGACGGTCCCGGTCTTGCCCGCGACGGAGACCGTGCGATGCGGGAACGCGGAGGCGATGCGGTGCTGCCAGATCTGCCCGCGCATCACCGCCTGCGCGAATTCGGTTTGCGCCGTGGAGAGTACGTCGCCGTTCCAGAGAGCGCACAGCAATCGCGTCATCTCCTCCGGCGTGGTCGCGCTCGTGTACGAGGGGTCGTAGGCCGACACCGTCCAGGCCTCGTCATTGTCGGCCAGCGCCGCGAAAGCCTCTGCGGTGGTGTGGGTATCGGTGTCGCGCACCAGGCTGCGATGCATGTCGGCGGTGCCGCCCACAATGCGGGTCTCGGTGAGGCCGAGTTCGGTGAGCAGCTCCTCGACCGCGCCCAGGCCGATCTCGCCCAGCAGCACATCGGCGGCGGCATTGTCGGAGACCGTCATCATGGACGCGGCCAGGTCACGGCGGCTGACCGTCACCGGATCACGCAGTGCGGCAAGACCACTCGGGCCGGGGGTGCACTCGGTGGGATCGATGGTGAGGCGGGAGGTGGGGTCGATGCGCCCGGCGTCGACGGCGCGGCAGAACGCCAGGAACAGTGGCAGTTTGTACACCGAGGCGGTGACCACCCGGGCCCGGCCGTCGACATCGATCGCGGCGGTGTCGCCGACCCGGCGCGCATGCAGCCAGCCGGTGCACCCGGCATCGGCGAACACCGCGCGAATACGTTGCGCCGCAGTGGGTTCGGCCGCGTCGCGCAACCCCGCGCGGGCGCGGCCGGCAAGGGAGTGCGACACCTCGCGCGGCGCGGCTCCGGCGGTCACCGCAGCCGCTCCCGGTACAGCACCCGGTCCACGGCCTCGGCGTACGATTCCGCCCCCGCACGGCGAATGACGCGGGCGCGCAATGCGAGAGCCTGCGGGGCGGGCCGCAGCCACGCTATGCCGGGCGTGGCGGCCGGGGGTGTCGTCGTGAGACCGAAGCTGGCGCCCGCGGCGACCGCCGCGAACAGGGTGCGGTCATCCGGGGCGGTGACGGTGGGCGGGTCCACGCCGCGTTCCCGGAACAGGTCGATCACGGTGTCGAAGGCCGGTGGGTTCGAGGCGCGCGCCGGGTGCGCGAAGCTCAGCCCGGTCAGCATCGGGAAAGCGGGGCGCTCGGCGGCGGCGCTCGGGTGCTCGGCGGGCACGATCAGCCAGCGCGGCAGTTTGACGACCGGTCCGGCCGCCACGCCGTCGAGCAGCGCCGGATGTTCGATTACCGCCAGATCGCACAGGCCGGCGCGGACATCGGCGACCAGGTCGACGGTCGCGCCGACCGTGGTGGACACCGTCGTATCGGCCTCGCCCGCACCGCGCAGCGCGGTCACGCAGGAGGTCACCAGCGCGCCCGGCAAGGACGAGGCGGCGCCCCAGTGCAGTGCGCCGCGCGCCTGCGCAATGCGCTGTGCCTCAGCCAGCAACTGCTGGGCATCGTCGACGAGCAGGCGGGCGCGGGGGAGCAGCCGCTGACCCGCCGCGGTGAGCACCGCGCCCTGCCGGGTGCGGTGCAGCAGGTCCACGCCCAGATGTTTTTCGAGCCGCAGCAGGCCCTGTGACAGGGGCGGCTGGGTCATGTCCAGGGCGGCGGCCGCCCGGCCGAAATGTCCCTCGTCTGCCACGGTGACGAAGAAGCGGAGGTGGCGAACAAGATCCATGCGGCCAATTCAACCAGCCGGATGCCCGCCCGCCGCCTTCCCAGCGAACCGGGAGCATTTTCGGTCTCCAGTTCGGACGTCCCCACCTGCGGTGATATCGAGATCGACTCGTGGGCGCGGTGGCCCGATATTGGCCCCGGCGACCGCGGCGATGGTGATCTGTGGCGGTGAACTTCACCTCTGCAACCCGACGCCGATTCCTCGCCACCTTGCTGGCGTTGTCGGCGCTGTCGGTGACCGCCTGTGGTTCCCAGTCCGACTCGACCGTCGCGCCGCCCTCACAGGGTGCGGTCGCCGACTCCTTCACCGCCTTGGAGGTGACGCACGCGGCCCGGCTCGGCGTCTTCGCCCTCGACACCGGCAGCGGGCGCACCGTCACCTACCGCGAGGGCGAGCGCTTCCCGATGGCCTCCACCTTCAAGGGCCTGGCCTGCGGAGCGCTGCTGCACGCCCATCCGCTGTCCACCGGGTACTGGGATCAGGTGATCCATTACCCCGCAAGCGATCTGGTCGAGTACTCCCCGGCCACCGAGAAGCACGTCGAATCCGGCATGACCGTCACCGAACTGTGCGATGCCGCGATCACGCTGTCCGACAACACCGCCGGGAACCAGATCCTGAAACTGCTCGACGGCCCGGCCGGGTTCACCGCCTTCCTGCGGACCCTCGGCGACACCACCTCCCGCCTGGATCGCTGGGAAACCGAACTCAATACCGCCATCCCCGGCGACGAGCGCGACACCACCACCCCGGCAGCGCTGGCCGCCGACTACCGCGCCCTCGTCGTCGGCGACGCGCTGGCCGAACCCGAACGCGCGCAATTGAAGTCGTGGCTCGTCGCCAATACCACCGGCGACTCCCGCATCCGCGCCGGGCTGCCCGGTGACTGGGTCGTCGGCGACAAGACCGGCAGTCCCGCCTACGGTTCGGCGCTCGATGTCGCCATCGCCTGGCCGCCCGGTCGCGCGCCCCTCGTCATCGCCGTGCTCACCACCAAGTCCGAGCAGCACGCGGAACCCGACAACGCCCTCGTCGCCGCGGCCACCCGCGCCGCCGTGGAAAAGCTCGGCTGATCAGCGACGTTGATCGCCCGTTCATTCGCGGAAATCGGTCGGTCAGCCGTGGTTTCTACGGTCCAATGCATGACGAATCGAACTCCGCCACCGCTGGCCGCCCTGCACGAACCGTGGGGGTGGATCAAGAAGGGGTTGGTCCTGGTTTTCGCGGTCGGACTGTACGGGCTGCTCGGGGTCAAGGAGTTCCTCGTGCTCATCGGCTCTGGGTCCTGGAGAAAGCATCGCTGAAATCGGACACATAAGATCGGCTGATCCCATGTTTTCACCGAGAGAAGCCGATGGACCCTGCGGAACTGAGTTTTCTGGTGCTGGGCCGAGTATCGGTCCGGCGTGGTGCACTGGCCCTGGAGTCGGGGCGGCTCCGCACCCAGGCCGTGCTCGCCGCCCTGCTGTTCGCCGAGGGCAGACCGCTCACCGCGGCGCAATTGGTGGACGCGGTGTGGGGCGACGAACTGCCCGGAGACGCGGTGGCCGCCCTGCGCTCGCATGCGCTGCTGCTGCGCAGACTGGTGGAACCCGGCCGCGCCCCACGGGGCGCGGCCTCGGTTCTGGTGTCGGTCGGCGACGGATACGAGCTGCGGGTTCCGCGCGACTCCATCGATGCCCTGCAGGCGCAATCGCTGGCCCTCGCCGCCGAGAACGCCCGGGCCGCAGGCGATTTCGAACAGTCCCGGCACCTGCTCGAGAACGCGCTGGCCCTGTGGCGGGGCGAGGTGCTGGCAGGCGTGCCGGGTCCCTTCGCCGCCGATCAGCGGCGGCGACTGTCCGAGCTGCGGGCCGATCTGCTGGAAGCCCGGTTCGAGGTCGACCTGCACCTGGGCCGCCACGAACAGGTGATCGGCGAATTATCCTCGGCCACTGCCGAATTCCCCCTGCGCGAACGCCTGCGCGGGCTACGCATGACGGCGCTGTACCGATGCGGGCGGCGCGGTGAGGCGCTGGCGGTCTACACCGACACCCGTCGGCTGCTGGTCGAGGAACTCGGCATCGAACCGGGTCCGGCACTGGCCGAACTGCACCAGCGTGTGCTCGACGACGACCTGCCCGCGCCACCTCCCCGCCCCGTGCCCCATGCCGCCCCGCGCGCCGCAGCCGACCCCGGTTCCCCGGAGGGAGCCGGGGAGGGTTCCGGCGGGTTCGGCGCGGCGGGCGCCGGTCGGCCGGGTGGTGGGGAAGGCTCGCGCACCGGGGACGGCCGGGAACCGCACGGAGGAGTTCGACCGGCGCAACTCCCCAGGGGTATAGCCGATTTCACCGGGCGCCGGGAGCTGGTCGAAGAGCTCTGTGCGGTCCTGGTTCCGGCCGGGCATACGCCGCCCGTGGTGGTGATCACCGGAATGGGCGGGGTCGGCAAGACCACCCTGGCCACGCATATCGCACTCGCGATCGCTGACCGATTCCCGGACGGTCAGCTCTACGCGGATCTGCGCGGCGTGGACGATCGGCCCGCGGAGCCGGTGGGCGTGCTCGCCGCGTTCCTGCGCGCACTCGCGGTGGCCGACAGCGATATTCCGCCCTTCGAGGACGAGCGGGCGGCACTGCTGCGCAGCCTGCTGGCCGATCGGCGCATGCTGCTGGTGCTCGACAATGCGGGCACCCTCGACCAGGTGATACCCCTGCTGCCGAGCGGGCCCGGGTGTGCGGTGCTGGTCACCAGCCGGGCGATGCTGCCATTGCCGGACGCCACCTACCGGCAGCTGGATGTGCTGTCCGGCGACGAGGCGCGAGACCTGCTGGCGCGCATAGTCGGTACGCGGCGAACGGAGGCCGAATCCGAGGCGGCGGACGCGGTGATCGCCGCCTGCGGCAGGCTGCCGCTGGCCATCCGGATCATCGGCGCACGACTGGTGGCACGGCCGCGGTGGGGCATCGCCGATGTGGCGCGGCGGCTGGCCGATGAACGGAATCGCCTGTCGGAGTTGCGGTGCGGGGATCTCACCATCGATGCGTGCTTCAGCTTCGGATACCGGCACCTGCCCGCCTTCATCGCGCGCGCCTTCACCGAACTGGCCGTCGCGGCGGTGCCGGACCTGTCGGCAGGCGCGGCCGCCGCCGTGCTGGGGGTCGATATCGCCGCCGCCACGCAGGTCTGCGAGTCCCTGGTCGATCTGGGACTGTTGCAGTCGGTGGGAGCCGATCGCTACGGGTACCACGATCTGCTCCGCCTGTTCGCGCACACCGTCGAC
The DNA here is from genome assembly GCF_013744875.1 of Nocardia huaxiensis. Taxonomy (NCBI): domain Bacteria; kingdom Bacillati; phylum Actinomycetota; class Actinomycetes; order Mycobacteriales; family Nocardiaceae; genus Nocardia; species Nocardia huaxiensis. The sequence continues at coordinate 6,274,760 of NZ_CP059399.1, read as the reverse complement.
CCGGACATCGACCGGGAGGCGGTGCTCGAGCGACTATTGGGCCACTATCTCGCGACCGCGAAGAGCATTGTCGGCCTGCGCTATCCGGGCCATCGGCTCGACTACGTCCGGCCGACCGCACATCGCGGTGACCCGATCGGCTCAGAGGCCGACGCCCACGCCTGGCTGGACGCCGAACGCACGGCGCTGATCGCCCTGCACCGCCAGATCGCCGCCGATCATCCGGAGCTGGTGCCGTCGAGTCTGGATGTGGCCATGCTCATCAGCGAGGCGGTCGACCCGTCGGCCCAGTCCGGGCAGCTGGCGGAGGCGCTGCGACGACTGCTCACCGTCGCCGCCGGATTCGAGGACCGGGACACCGAACTCCGAGCCCGCGCGACCCTCGGCCTGGTCCTCGCGCTGGACCTCGGCCGGAGCGACGAAGCCTTCGCGGTACTCGAACCCGCGCGGAAGATACTGCGGCCCAAGGGAAGCAGCCTTCTGCTGGGTTTCGTCGAACACGTCCTCGGAGCCGCCACGCTGGGTCTGGGCCGGGAATCAGACGCGATCGGCCACATGGCCGCGGCGGTCGAGATCTTCCGCGATCTGGACGATCCGGCCTGGGAGGGCTGGGCCTGCGCCACCCTCGCCGACCGCTACGGCGACGGCGGGCAATGGGATCGCGCCGCCGAATCCGCCCAGCGCGCGGTGCGATTGGCGAATCAGCTCGGTGGCGCCGCCTTCGAATCGCTGGCACGGTGCCAGCTGGCCCGAGTGGTGCTGGTGCGCGACAACGACCCGCAGCGGGCGATGGCGCTGTGCGCGGAGGCGGTGGATGTGGCTCGCGCACACGGGAGGCGGCTGCTGCTGGGGTGGGCGCTGCACCGGCTGGCCGAGGTCAGCCTATCCGCCGGACACCCGGAGCTCGCCGAATCCGCTGCCGCCGAGGCTGTTTCGGTTCTCACCGAGGCGGCGGACCCGTTCCGGCGGGCACACGCCCTGGACTGCCGAGTGCTGGCATTGACGGCGCAGGGACGCCTGGACGAAGCGCGTTCAGTCATGGCTCAGTAGCTGCTCGAGCACGCCGCACAAGATCGGATCGACAGCACGTTCGCCGATCCGATCGGAGCAGCACATGACCCTCGCCCACCAGCCCGGCACCTATCGCCTCGGGCGCATCGATCAGAGTTTCGTGCCGAAGGAAGTGGCCGTCACACAGGTGGCGATCTGCGCCGGCGAGGCCGACGTCGAGTTGTTGAGTCGGGCCTTCGCGCTCCTCTGCGGGCGATACCCGATGCTGGGCGGGCGCATCGAATTCCATGACGGTGACTACCATCTGAGCGTTCCCGAGCGGGGATGTGGCAATGCCGTCGTGGAAATCCTCGACAGTCCAGTAGCCGACTGGCTCGACAACGGGCTTCGCACCATCGATCCCGCCCTGTCTCTGGCGAAACTCGAAATCGTCCGCGACGGTGCGACCACAGCCGTCGCCCTGCGTGTCGCCCATGCCATAGCCGACGCACACATGGGATTCGCACTCCTGGAAGAGTTCTGGCGAGCGGCGGCCGCGCTCGGCGCGACAGGGCCGGTCCCCGATCCCGTCCCGGTCTTCCCGCGTAGCCTGGAAGACCTGCTCGACGAGCGCGGCGTCGTAGTCCCGGAACCGGCGCTGCCGGAACTGAGCGGCCTGTACAGCCTCACGCCCACGGAAACTGCGGGCAGGCCGGGTCTGCGCCTGGCGGCCGGGGAACGAATCCAGCTCTCCGCCAGGGATACCGGTGCGCTGCTGCGTTACGCGCGGTCGCAGGGCACGACCATGCACGCTCTGCTGAGCGCCGCCATCATCCGGGCCGAGCGACGGCTGATCGGCGAAACTCGCGGGGCCGCAACCATCTCCGAGCTACCCATGATCATCGGACATGCCGTCGACCTGCGCCCGCACCTGCGGCCACCTGCGGTGCCCGCCGAGGCAACCAACGGACTGGGCTTCGCGCCCACCGTCACCCTGTGCGCACCCGGCACCGACCTGCTCACCCTCGGCAAGGAGATAAAGGCGCAGATTGTGCACGGCATCGCCAGCGGGGCCGCGCTGAGCACGATGTTCGCCGCCGTCCAACTCCCCGACGACGGCGCCCGCGCGCACACCGTCAACATCATCACCAACTGGGGTGTAGTCCCGGACCTGGAATCCCCGAAGGGTCTGCGCATCACCGATTTCCGGGGTTTCGCCACCGGCAATTCCCGGCCGGAGAACAGCTATTTCCTCTACACATTCCACGGCCGGCTCTCGATCGAGTTCACTTTCTCCGAGGACCACCATCACCGCTCCCGGATCATCGCACTGCGCGATGCGATAGCGGAAAACCTGGATCTGCTGATCGATGCCACCGGCATTCGGCGTCGCTACAGTTGAAGGTGATTTACAGCTAGGGGGGAGTGCTGGTGGCGAGCGTGGACGAACCGTTCATCGAGGCGGGTCGACTCTGGTACGTCGACGCGCAGGCGCTGCCACCCGCCGTGCGGGAGAAACTGCGCAAACGGGCCGAGGCCGGATACCGCATACCCCGGCCCGTTTCCCGCGAACGGCTCGCCCAGCTCGACTCGGAAATCGCACGGGCGCAAGGCATGATCTGGGAGGCCAGCCTCGGGCAGCCAGATCCGCACCACATGCGGGAGCTGCACAGGCTGGCCGAGCAGGCCCGCACTCGACGGCAGCAGGCGCTGCGCGAGGGCGCCCCGGACGATCCGGGCGGATTCCGGGGCAAGGGATTGTTCATCGCCGCACCGTTCGCCGCCATCGTGAGTCTCATGGTGCTCTCGGTCGCCGACGCGAACGGCGCGATCACGCTGATCACCCCGATCGTGCTGTTGATACTGCTGGCGACCCCGTACATGCTGGGCCGCCGCAGCCCGCTCGTACTCACCCCGGCCGATCTGGCGGCGATCCGGGCGGCCACCCGCGGCATTCGCATCGCGGATGCCAACCGCTCCCGGGCGCTGCTGTCCGGCGCGGAAAAGATAAGGGACGTCCCCGATCTGGTGGCGGTCGCCGGCCATCTCGTCGACCGCATCACCGTCAGTGTGGCGTGGCGCAGCATCTATCTGGAACCGCACCGGGCGCAATTCGACGTGATGGCCGAGATCGCACAGATCGCCAAGAGCGCCGCCCGCTACGACGCCATGGCCAGACGGCTCGCCATCGCACCCAGCGGCGACACCCGCACCGCCGAACTGGCGCGCACCGCCCAGCATTCGGCTCGGCAGCAACTCGGCATCGTCTGGCAGACCCTGTGCCGGCGGGTCGACGCGCTGCGAGAATTCGCCGGGCACCTCCATCAGCTCGATCTCGAATTGCGCAATGCCGAACTCGCCCGGCAGGCCCTGGACATGGACGACGATCTGGCCGAATTGCTGGCCTCGGCGGTGTCGAACGAGCTTGCGGCCGAACAATTGCGGCACCTGAGCGAACAGACCGCCGGGCTGACCCTCGCCATTCGAGAACTCGTCGACCAGCTCCACCTCGATGTGCAGACCCTGCGCGCGCTGGCGCCGGGGGAGGGGCAGCCCGCCCCGGACGGAACTCACAGGTTCGGGTGGTAGGGTCTCGCACCCGAGTCAGGGCGAGGCGGACCGATGCCGGTGCATGATGCGGCGCGGTGCTCGCCGTCGCCGCAGCAGCGTCGGGATGGAGGGTCGAGTTCTCTTGCGGGGCAGTACTTCCGGAGGCAGACATCGCAAACCGTCGGCCCTGCACGCGTGGAAGGGACGCGCCGTCATGGCGGCGGTGGCGCTGGGCGCGGCGGTGGCGGCCGTGCAGACCGGATTCCAGGAGCGGCACGACACGGCCGAGGCCGGCGTGCGGGCCATGGCGGGTGCGGAACTCGTCGGCGCCGCACCGATATCCGCGCACGACGGCACCGATGCCCACTTCCCGGAAATTCTCACCGCGGCGCCGTTCGACGACCCCGAGGAAATTCAGCGCCTGCTGGCCAATGGCCAGCACGCCGCAGCCGATATCGAAGCGCGCGCCACGGCGGGACTGCGGCCGCTGTTCGTGAAATTCACGCAGGGGACATTCACGTCGGGCTACGGTTCCCGCTGGGGCGTCACCCATTTCGGGGTGGATGTGGCCGCGCCGATCGGAACGCCCATCGAAGCGGTCGAGGACGGGACCGTGCTCAGCGCCGGACCCGCGGACGGATTCGGCATGTGGGTGCGGCTGCTGCACGACGACGGCACCATCACCGTGTACGGGCATGTGGACACCACCACTGTCACGGTGGGGCAGCGAGTGCTGGCCGGGGATGAGATTGCGACCGTGGGCAATCGGGGCTTCTCCACGGGCCCGCACTGTCATTTCGAAGTCTGGCTGAACGGAAACCAGAAGGTCGATCCCCTGCCCTGGCTGGCCAGTCGCGGGATATCGCTGGGGCCCGAACAGGATTGACGGTCACCGGGGAATGACCGTCACCGAATTCGACGACTCGCTCACCGCGTAGAGGGTGCGGGTCGAGGTGTTCAAGGCGAGAGTGCTGGGCGGGTCGGCGAGTGAAATCGTCGCGGTCACGGCATTGCGGGCGAGGTCGATTACGGAGATCGACCGATCGTGACTGCTCGCCACATACAGGGTGCGACCGGCCGGATCGAGGGCCATGCCATTGGATCCCAGGCCCTGCGGGCCGGTGGGGATCGTGGTGACGACCTGCTTGCTGCCGAGGTCGACGACATGGATGAGCGCCTCGGTGGGATCGTCTGCGTAGAGCATCCTGGTGGACGGGTCGAAAGCCACCGGGCCCGAACAGCAACCCGGTACAGCGGTCATATCGGTGATCGCCTCCGACACCGGATCAATGGTGAATGCCGTGTTGGTGGCGATATTCACGCCCACCAATCCATGGGTGACCGGGTCGAGGGTGAATTCGGTCGATCCGAGTTTCTTGGTGGTCACCGCCCGGGTGTTCGTATCCACTATGGACAGCCAGGCATCGAAAGTATTGAAGGCGTAGAGCGTATCGGAGTCCACGATCAGGCCGCTGGCGAAATCGAAGGCCCTCTCGGCCTTGGGCGGACCGATGGTGAGCGTCGCCGTGACCGTCGAAGTCGCCGGATCGACAATATCGATGACCGGGTCGGTGCCGGCGTCACCCGCGAGGAAGATCCGGTGGGAGGCCGGGTCTACCACGATCCCGGTTCTGTTCTCCGGCACCGAAATTGCCGAGGCCACCTGAGCCGTCGCTGGATCGAGCACGGAGATGCGGCCGTCCGAGATCACGTAGACGGCATGCGTGACGGAGTCGACCGCGATGCCCCGGGGTGCGGCGTCGAGCGTGACGGCCGGTGGCAGACCCGCCGCGGTCGTGGTGCGACGGCCGGCACTGGCGCTGTCGGAGCCGCCGCTGTCCCGCAGTACCGCGATCACCGTGACGACCACCGCGATCACCGCCGACAGGGCGACGAGCGTCAGGACGAGCTGCCCGCGGCGGCGGGGCCTGCCCGGTGATGCCGTTTCCGGTTGCGGCGGAACAGGTACGGCCGGTGCGGGCGGAGGAACGATCGTCGCGGCGGAGAGGTCCGCCGGTGGGGAAATGATTGTCGACGAAGCGGTCGCGGTGAACGGCATCGGCCGGGGCGCTGACTGCCGGTTTTCGGGCTCCGGTGCGGGAGGCAGCGGTGCCGTGCCGACGGCACGGCCGAGTGCCTCGGCGAATTCGGCGCAGCTCGCGTAGCGGTCCTCGGGGCGCTTCTCCAGCGCCTTCGCGATGACCCCGTCGATCTCGGCCGGTAGGCCGGGGCGCACCGCGTGTGCCGAGGGTGGTTCCTCGAGCAGGTGCGCGGCGATGATGGACGCCTGGTCTCCGCAGGGGAACGGCGGCTGTCCGGTCAAGAGTTGAAACAGCGTGGCGCCCAGGGAATAGCCGGGGATGCGCGGCCAGATACACCGCGCCCATACCGCCGCGGCCGAGTTGGCGCCGAATGGTGAACCCGGAGAAGACCGTCCCCGCCCGCAGGTCCATACCGACTCCTGTTGCACTGTCCCCGAGCCCGTGGTTTCCCGCCGGAATCCGGCCAATAGAACTGTAGAGGACGAGCTCTCGCGATGCGCGGAATCGGTTGGCTGATCTCAGGCGATGAGTTCGGCGTGCCGGTGCAGGGCTTCGTCGATCGTGCCGGGCAGCGACGCGGGATGAATGACGAGCTGTTCGATGCCGAGATCCTCGTACTGGCGCACCACCGACGGCGTCAGCGGCTGGGTGGCGGCCACGGTGACCGACAGCGGGCCGAGCTCGGCGGGCCGCTCGACGGTCTTCGCGATGTCGGCCAGTCGCGCGAGGTTCGCTTCGGTCTCGGCCACCGTGCCGATGGCGAACCAGCCGTGTGCCCGCGTGACCGCGCGCCGGATGGCTCCGGCACTGTGCCCGCCCACGTACACGCGCAGCCCGCGCGGTCGCGGATGCGCGTCGATCGCCTTGAACTCCACGTACTTTCCGGAGAACGCCGGCTCCGGGGTGTGCCAGAGCGCGTGCATGGCGTCCAGGTACTCGTCGGTGCGGCGTCCGCGATCGGCGGTGGGCACGCCGAGAGCGGTGAGCTCCGGCTCGAGATATCCCGCGCCCACGCCGAGCGCGAAGCGGCCACCGCTGAGCACCGACAGGCTCGCCGCCTGTTTGGCCAGCACCAGCGGATTGCGCTGCGGCAGAATCACCACGCCGGTGCCCAGTTCGAGCCGGGTGGTGGCCGCCGCGACGAAGGACAGGTGCACCAGCGGATCGATGATCGGCTCGGTCGGCTCCGACGGCGACGCGTCCACCCGGGGCGCGGGCAGCACCACGTGATCCGACGCCCACCAGGATCGATACCCGAGCTCCTCGACCAGCCGCGCGAGCCGGATCGTCTCCGCGGGTTCGATGGTCCGATCCATATTGAGGGCCTGTACTCCGAAGTCCATGATCCCCGGAACCGTCTGCCGCCCAGAGACATTCCGGCCGCCTGGAAAGTTCCTGTTCAGCTAGGGCGGAACCTGACCTAGCTGACTTCTACCGTGAATGTCATGAGCGAACAGATCACTCCCTTCCGCATCGACATCCCGCAGGAACAGCTCGACGATCTGCACCGCCGGCTCGACGCCACCCGCTGGCCCGACCAGGATCCGAATGCCGGTTGGTCACAGGGCATCCCGCTCGACTACACCCGGGAGCTGGCCGAATACTGGCGCACCAGCTACGACTGGCGCGCACAGGAGGCGCGGCTCAATGCTTTTCCGCAGTTCCGCACCGAAATCGACGGGCACAACCTGCATTTCATCCACGTGCGATCGGCCGAGGCCGGCGCTGTGCCGCTGCTGCTCACCCACGGCTGGCCCGGGTCCATCGTGGAATTCCTCGAGGTGATCGCCCCGCTGACCGATCCCGTCGCGCACGGCGGCAAGCCCGAGGACGCCTTCCATGTCGTGGTGCCGACCATTCCCGGCTACGGCTTCTCCGGCCCGGCGGTCGGCTGGTCGACCACGCGCGCCGCAGCCGCCTGGGCCGAGCTCATGCGGCGGCTCGGGTACGACCGGTACGTCGCGCACGGTGAGGACACCGGCGCGGCCATCACCCGGCAGCTCGCGGTCATCGACGCCGAACATCTCATCGCCATGCATCTGACCGATATCGCCTCGGCCGGAATCACTTTCGAGAACGCGGATCCCGGCAATGCCGAGGAGATGCGCGCGGCGGAGAAGGCACAGCGCTACGCCTTCGAATTCGGCGCGTACGCCATGCTGCAGGCCAGTCGTCCGCAGACCCTCGCCTACGGTCTCGCCGATTCCCCGGTCGGCCAAATGGCGTGGATCGTCGAACGATTCAAGGATTGGACCGATTCGAAGAACGTCCCCGAGGATGCCGTCGACCGGGACGCCATGCTCACCAATGTCATGATCTACTGGCTCAACGGCACCGCGGGCTCCTCCGCCCGCTACTACTTCGAGGGCGCATCCACCTGGGGCGCACCGGAACCCGAGACCACCGTCCCGCTCTCGGTCGCCGTCATGCCGCACGACATCGGCGCGCCCGTTCGCCGTCTCGCCGAACGCAACAACACCATCGTGCGCTGGACCGAACTGGCGCGCGGCGGCCATTTCGCCGCCATGGAGGAACCCGATCTGATCATCGAGGACCTGCGCGCCAGCTTCGCGCCCTACCGCTAGCCCTCAGTCGGGTTGCGCCGGCCGGATGATCCGGAAGTCGGCTCCGAACGGATCACGCAACCCCGCGTACCGCCCATACGGTGAATCCACGGCGGGCAGCGTCACCTTCGCGCCCGCCGTGGTCGCCCGCTCGACAGTGGCGTCCACATCCTCGACGGCGAAGTACGTCACCCACGCCGCCTTCGCCCGCGACGGCTCACCCTCGATGCCGCCCACGGGTGTGCCGTCCGGGCGATTCAGCACCGAGTAATCGAGTCCGCCCGGAATCGCCTCCAGCGTGAAATCGAAGGCCGCCGTGTAGAACTCGCGCGCGGGCTCCGGCGTGGCGGTGAACAGCTCCGCCCACACCAGCGCACCCGGCTCCGCCACCACCTCCGCCCCGATGTGCGCCCGCCCCTCCCACAAGCCGAACTGCCCGCCCACCGGATCGACCACAATGGCCATCCGCCCCTGATCCATCACGTCCATGGGCGGCATCACGACCTGCCCGCCGGCATCAGCGATCCGCTTCACCGCCCCATCGCAGTCGTCGGTGGCGAAATACAGGTTCCACCAGAACTCCGTCGTCCCCGGATCGGGATTGGTCATGACCGCCGCCACCGGCTTCCCCCGCACGAGGCACATCGTGTACCCGCCGGTCTCCGGCGGCCCCTCCGCGAACTCCCACCCGAACACCGCCCCGTAGAACTCCATGGCCTGCCGGTGATCCGGGACCCCCAGATCAACCCAGGTCGGCGTCCCATTCGGCGGCGGTTGCGTCACATCAGCCATCGGATCTCTCCTCGCTCCGTAGCAGTGGACCTCCCGCACCCATCCTCCTGCGCGGACCGGGTCCGGCGCAGTCGAATGGGCGAGGGCGGTCCGAGCGGCCCGGTCCGGTCAGCGAGTCATGGCGATGCCGCGCGGCACGACGCGGATGAAACTGGTTGCGCTGTACGGGATCTGGTTGTCGGGGTCGGAGCAGCCGACGGTGATCTCTCCGGGAGCGGTCGCGACCGTCCAGAAGGAGATCCAGGTTCCACCGTGCGCGGCTTGTTCGGGCTGCTGATCGGGCTCGGGCGGCAGCAGATCGATCGCCTGCCCCGAGCCGGTGGTGGCGGTGCAGCGCAGGGCGGCGGAATTCCAGCCGGGATTGCCCTTGATGTCGAGGACCGCGTCGGCGGGCACCTGGACCTTTGTGCCTCTCGGAACGCCTCACAGGTTAACTCCTGCGTAGGATCGGCGGGCGTATGGACCCGGTTGCCGAGGTGAACTGAGGGGTGTGAGGTGGCGGACGTCGTCGAGATTCCGACGCGCACTCTTGTGGAGAGCATGCTCCGCGAGGACTTCACCATCGATGCCGGGGAACTGTACGCGGTGGCCAATGCACTGGGGATGAGCGATCAGCAGGTGCGGTTGTGCATCAAGCGGCTGGTCGCGGAGGGGCAGTTCACCCAGGAGGGGCGGGGGCGCAAGGCGGTCTTGCGCGGCGACGATCGGGTGCGGGCCGCGCTCGCACCCGATCTGGATTTCATTCGGTACATGTATGCGCAGGACCGGGGCGACGCGCCCTGGGACGGGGTGTGGCACGTGGTCGCGTTCGCGGTGCCGGAGGCCGCACGAGCCGCCCGGGATGCGCTGCGCGACAGCATCATTGCCCTGGGCGGGGCGGCGATTCAGGGCGGAATGTATGTCTCGGCGCATCGCTGGGAGCAGCGGATCGCCGCGGCTGCGGCCGAATTCGGTGTGGCCGAGCATATTTCGACCATGACCACCGATGATCTGGAGATCGGCGGGGTGCGTGCGCCCCGGGAGCTGGCCGCCCGGTTGTGGTCATTGCCGAGCATTGCCGCGGGACACGAGCGGCTGCTCGCGGTAGCCGAACGTCGACTGGACCGGTTGCACGCCGGTGCGCTCACGGACACCGAGCGGCTCACCATGGAAATCGAACTGGCGGCCGAGTTCACCCGCGCGCTCGAACCGGATCCGCTGCTGCCGCCGGAGCTGCTGCCGCGGCCGTGGATCGGTGCGCGCGCCCGCGCTTCGGTTGCCTCGTGCTGGATCGAATTGGCCCGCCACGAGACCCCCGGCTCGGCCCGCGTCTTCCGGATGTATGCCGACGCGGTGCGAGAAGCCCTCGGCGGCAACGGGTCTCGCACGCACTAGCGAATCGCGCGAGGTATGACCTCCGTCTCACCCTTGCCGCAGTGTGCCCGCAGGATCTATCGTTTTTAAAACGGTCGTTTACGTAATGATAGTTTCTGAATGGGGAAGCGATGAGAGTTCTGGCATTGGGCGGCGCGGGCGCGATGGGTGCGGTCGCCGTCGAAGCGGTCCTGCGGCTGCCGGGGATCGACGAGCTCGTCATCGCCGACCGTGACCTCTCGGCGGCGCAACGGGTGGCGGCCGCGCACGCGCACGCGCCGCTGCCCGTGCGGGCCGCGCACGTGGATGTCACCGATCGCGCCGCGCTGCGGGAGGTACTGCGACCGGCGGATGTGGTGCTCAATACCGTTGGCCCCTATTACGAATTCGGCCTCGAGGTGCTCTGGGCCGCGATCGAGAACCACACGCACTACCTGGATCTGTGCGACGACTGGGAACCCACGATCGACATGCTGAAGCTGGACGCCGCGGCCCGCGGCTCCGGAATCTGCGCCGTCCTCGGCATGGGCGCCAGCCCGGGCATCAGCAACCTGCTCGCACTGGCCGCCACCCGCCGGCTCGACACCGTGGACGATGTCTACACCGCGTGGCCGGTCGACGTGCCGGCGGACGACGGCGCAGAACAGTTCGCGGGTGCGGGTGGGCGGCCCTCGGCGGCGGCCGTGCACTGGATGGCGCAGCTCAGCGGAACCATCAGCGTGGTGGAGGCCGGCGGACCGGCGCGCTGGCGGCCACTGCGCCCGATTCCGCTCGAGCTGCCCGGCAATCGGCGCGGGACCGCCTACACGGTCGGCCATCCGGAACCGGTCACGCTGCGCCACACCGTCCGGCCCGCAGGCGTCTCGGCCACGCTCATGGTCGTCACGCCGAGCACCGTCGCCTATCTGGACGGACTGCGCCGCGATATCGACCGCGGCCGGCTCACCGCCGAATCAGCGGCGGCGAAACTGATGAAACCCGGTGTGCTGCGCGGCATCCGCGCACACGCCACGGCCGGCCGCTACGCCGCCCCCGGTACCCTGCCGCCCTTCTTCGCCGTCGCGTACGGCAGCAAGGACGGCCGGCGGCACGCGGTCCTCGCCCGCATCGACGACGAGAACGCACGCGGCGCACGAGAATTCACCGCCGACATGGCCCGCGCCACAGCAATCCCCTTGGCGCTGGGCCTGTCTCAACTCCTCGACGGGCTCGTACGCCGCCCCGGCGTGCACGCCCCGGAAGCAGTCATCGATCCCGATCGGATGTTCCGTGATCTGGGGCGGGAACTCGGATGCCCACCCGGCACCTCCTGTCTGCTGATCGAGGAGGAGCCGCTCGCCCGCCCCGGCCACTGACCGTGCGCCACCGCCTGCCCGCTTTCCCGCAGACACCAGACAAGGATCATCATGCGTGCCCCCTTCGCTCGAATCCTCTTCGCCGCCACCATGACCGCCGGCCTCGCCCTGGGAGCGTCGCCGGCGCAGGCCGATCCGGGCGGCAACGCGCCACCGCATCACCCCGCCGAATCCGACGTGGGCAGGCCGGGCGACCGGAACAAGTGGACCCGGGTGCCGAGACCCGACGGCAACGGCTGGACAGTGTGCCCGCCGCGGGCACAATGGTGCCGCCGATGACCATCGAAAAAGATTCGGCCACAGCCACTTCCGGCTCCCGACGGTCACGCCGATCACTGGTCCTGGTGGCGCTGGCGGGCGTGGTCGCGATGGTGCTGGCCGCCGGTGTGTGGATTCTGCATCAGAACGACTACGCGCTGCGTGAAGAACGGGTCACCATCTCCGGTGCGGCCCAGCCGTTGCAGGGTGTGCTCGCCCGCCCCCGCGACGGCGCCGGCCCCTTCGGCCTGGTCGTCTTCGTGCACGGCGACGGCCCGATCGACGCCACCCACGACACCTTCTACCGCCCGATCTGGGAGGCGCTGGCCCGCGCCGGATACGCGTCGCTGTCCTGGGACAAGCCCGGAGTCGCCGGCGCGGAAGGCAATTGGCTGCACCAGAGCATGGCCGACCGTGCGGCCGAGGCGTCGGCCGCCATCGACTGGGCGCGCGAGCGCACCGACATAGATCCCCGCCGCATCGGCCTCTGGGGCGCCAGCCAAGCCGGTTGGGTGCTGCCCGAGATCGCCGCGACCCGCACCGACCTGCGCTTCCTGATCCTGGTGTCGCCGGCGATCAACTGGTCGCGACAGGGCGAATACCACCTGCGCGCCGAACTGCGCGCCCGCGACGCCACCGCCACCGACACCGCTGCGGCCCTGCGCCGCCGCGACACCGTGCTGCGCCTGCTCGACGAACACGCCGACTACGCGCGCTATCTCGCCGAATCCGGTGACCCCGAACCGATGTCGGCGGACCGCTGGACCTTCGTCAGCAAGAACTACACCGCCGACGCCTCGGACGCCCTGCGCCGCACCCGGATTCCCGTATTCCTCGCCCTGGGCGACCACGACGTCAATGTCGACGCCGCCGAAACCGAGCGCACCTACCGCGATCTGCTCACCACCCCCGGCCGGCTCACCGTCGCCCGCTACCGCGACGCCACCCACGGCATGACCCGGATCGGACTCGACGGCAACAGCCTCAGCGCCGTGCTCACCGCGCTGTTCGCACCCCGCTCACTGTTCACCCCGGGGTTCCTCACCGACCAGGGCGATTATGTCCGGCTGTTCGCCGCCCCCGCGAACAGCTGAAGCGGCAGCTCGCACGGTATCTTCTCCGGGACGGTTTGCTGGGAGAAGGAGTGCGCGTGCGGTTGGCGCAGGGGGACGTGTTCGCCGGGTATGCGATCGACGCGCTGCTCGGGGCCGGCGGGATGGGGGTCGTGTACCGGGCCCGGCATCCTCGGATGGACCGGTTCGTGGCCTTGAAGGTGCTGGGGGAGAGCGCGATCGCCGACCCCGGCATGCGGGCGCGGTTCGAGCGGGAGGCCGCGCTGCTGGCGGGGCTCGAGCATCCCAATATCGTCGGGGTGTACGACCACAGCGGGGCCGGGGAGGAGCAGCTGTGGATTTCCATGCGGTATGTGGACGGCATCGATATCTCGCGGCTGATCGCGGAAGCCGGTGCGCTGGCGGCCGATCGGGCAGTCGGATTGATCGGGCAGGCGGCGGCCGGACTGGATTACGCGCACAGTCGCGGGATTCTGCATCGGGACGTGAAGCCGGCGAATCTGCTCGTCGACCGGGATCACACGGGGGCCGAACGGGTTTCGGTGACCGATTTCGGGATCGCGGTGCTGCAGGACGCCACCGCCACCGGGACCGGAATCACGGCGAGCTTCGGTTACGCAGCGCCGGAACGGTTTTCCGGCGGGCTGGTGGATTCGCGGGCGGATGTGTACTCGCTGGGGTGCACGCTGTATCAGATGCTGACCGGGCAGCTGCCGTATCCGTACGCCGATCCGGGCGGCGTCATCGGGGCGCATCTGACCGCGCCGCCGCCGCGGCCCACGGCGGTGCGGCCGGATCTGCCGCCGGATCTGGATCGAGTGCTGGCCATTGCCATGGCCAAGAATCCGGAGCATCGGTACCCGACGTGTGCGGCGCTGGCCGAGGATGCGCGACGGGCACTGTTGGCGGGCGCGCCCACGGACCGCGGTGTCATGAACCCCGTTATGGGGCAGCCATATTCGGCTGAGATGCGGCCGGTCTCCAGGAGCAGGGGCCGATGGCTGGCGGCTGGGCTGTCGGCCGGGGCGGTCGTGCTCGCGGTGCTGGTCGCCGGGAGCGTGTACGTCGTGAATCGGGCATCGGACGCCCTGGGTTCGGGGTCGGTCAGCGTCGAGGTCTCGCGCGGGGCCGAGACGAGCGGGGCCGGGCAGACTGCCCTGCCTGCGACCGTGAACTGTGCCTATCGCAGCGCCGCCGAACCGGCGGCCAAACCCGTGAAAAAGCCGTCCGGCACCGGGATCTCGACGACCGGGTCCACCAGCGTCACCCTCGACACCAGTCAGGGCCCGATCGGAGTCGTCCTCCGGACCTCCGAATCCCCCTGCACCGTCAATAGTTTCGTCAGCCTCATCGACCAGCACTTCTACGACGGCGTGGCCTGCCACCGGCTCACCACGTCCGGCTCACTGAAGGTGCTGCAGTGCGGCGATCCCTCCGGAACGGGGTCGGGCGGACCGGGCTACGCCTTCGACAACGAGTTCCCCACCACCCGGTACGCGGCGGGCAGTGCCGCCGCCGAGACCCCGATGCTCTACGAGCGCGGCGTGCTGGCCATGGCGAACGCCAACTACGGCCTCGGCTCCACCGGCCTCGACGGACGCGGCACCAATGGCAGCCAGTTCTTCCTGGTCTACGGCGACTCGCAGCTGCCGCCGCAGTACACCATCTTCGGCACGGTCGATGCCGTCGGACTGGCCACCCTCGACCGGGTTGCCGCCGCTGGAATCGCCCCCGGCGGGTCGTACTCGCTCGAGGACGGCACACCGAACTTGCCGGTAACCCTGGAATCGATTCGCCGCAACTAGTGGCGTAGGTCACAATTGGGTAGCGGATCGCCCCAAACATTCGCAAAGGCTTTTCATCGTCTTTGCGTTGTCTTTACGATTACCGGCGTTCTCCCTAGCGTCGTGCTTTCTCAGCCTCGCCCGCCGCTCGCTCTCGATGCCAGTACATGTTGACCGATGAACCGGAGCGGCGACGCCACTTCGGCGAAGGAGAGATATGTCCACCGACACCGATCCAGCACTCCGGACGTCGCTTCCGTCTCTGTCCGCGCTCGTTCGCTACGACCTGCCCGCCTCCTTCGTGGTGTTCCTGGTCGCGCTGCCGCTCTCGCTCGGCATCGCGGTGGCCTCGGGCGCACCGGTCGCCGCCGGACTCATCGCCGCCGTGGTGGGCGGCGTGGTCGCCGGGCTGCTGGGCGGATCCACCCTCCAGGTGAGCGGGCCGGCCGCCGGGCTCACCGTGGTGGTGGCCCAGACCATCGACCAATTCGGCTGGAAGGCAGCGTGTTTCATTACCGCGGCCGCGGGCGGGTTGCAGATCCTGTTCGGGCTGAGCCGGATAGCGCGCGCCGCCCTCGCCATCGCGCCGGTCGTGGTGCACGCCATGCTCGCCGGCATCGGCCTCACCATCGCACTGCAACAGGTGCACGTGCTGCTCGGCGGGTCCTCGCACAGTTCCGCCTTCGAGAACATCACCGAGCTGCCCCGGCAGCTGGCCGGACTGCACGGCGGCGCGGTGCTGGTGGGCGCGGTCGTCATCGCCATCATGCTGGGCTGGAAGTACATGCCGCCGCGCATTCGCGCGGTGCCGGGCCCCCTGGTGGCGGTCCTCGCCGGCACCGTGCTGTCGCTGGTGTGGCCGGGCGGCATGGAGCGAATCGCCTTGAACGGCTCGCTGTTCGACGCCATCGGACTGCCCGCCATCCCGCACGGCGGCTGGTGGACGGTCTCGCTGGCGGTGCTGACCGTCGCGCTCATCGCGAGCGTGGAGAGTCTGCTGTCGGCGGTCGCGGTGGACAAGATGGCCCAGGGCCCGCGCACCAATCTCGACCGCGAACTCGTCGGACAGGGCGCCGCCAATGTGACCTCGGGCCTGCTGGGCGGGCTGCCCGTCACCGGCGTGATCGTGCGCAGCGCCACCAATGTCCGGGCGGGCGCGCGCACCCGCGCCTCGGCGATCCTGCACGGGCTCTGGGTGCTGGTGTTCGCGGTGGCGCTTCCCGGTGTGGTGCAACAGATTCCGAAGGCGGCACTGGCGGGGCTGCTCATCGTGGTCGGCATCCAGCTGGTCAAACTCGCGCACATCCGCCTGGCGCAGCGCACCGGCGATCTGCTGGTGTACACGGTCACCGTGCTCGGGGTGGTGTTCCTGAATCTGCTCGACGGCGTGCTCATCGGGCTGGGCGTGGCGTTCGCACTGCTGCTGTGGCGGGTGGTGCGGGTGACGGTGGTGGCCGCGCCGGTGCCGGGGACCGCGCAGTGGATGGTCAGCATCGACGGCACCTGCACCTTCCTGGCGCTGCCGAAGCTGTCCGCGGAACTGGCCAAGGTGCCCGCGGGTGTGGACGTGCTGGTGGAGCTGAGTGTCGACTTCCTCGACCACGCCGCCTACGAGGCCATCCACGAGTGGGCCGGTCGGCACGAGAACACCGGGGGCCGAGTCGAATTCGTGGAGATGGGCCCCGTGCGCATGGCCGCCGCCGAGGCCGGGCCGCCCGCCCGCGGCCGGTCGCGCCGCATTGTCGACGAAGTGCTGTCCCCGTGGCGGCGCACGGCCGTGCGCGCGGATCCGGTGGTCGCGGGCGTGGTGGCCTATCACCGCAGTCACGCGCATCTGATGCGTCCGCTGCTGGATGTGCTGCGCGATGGCCAGGAACCGGATTCGCTGTTCGTCACCTGTGCCGATTCGCGGATCGTGCCGAATGTGATCACCAATAGCGGTCCGGGGGATCTGTTCACCGTCCGCAATGTCGGCAATTTGATTCCGCCCGATGGCCGCGACGCGTCCATGGAGGCCGCGCTCGTCTATGCCCTCGACAAACTCGATGTGCGTTCGGTGGTGGTGTGCGGGCATTCCGGCTGCGGTGCGATGGAAGCGCTGTACGGCGAGGCCGTCACCGGTTCGGGCCTGGACGACTGGCTCGCGCACGCCCGGACCAGCCTGGATCGCTTCCGGCTCGGGCATCCGGTGGCGCTGGCCGCGGCGGCCGCCGGATTCCCGCCGGTCGATCAATTGGGCATGGTGAATGTGGCCGTGCAATTGGAAACCCTGTACGCGCATCCGGTGGTCCGGCGCGGTGTGGAGGAGCGTGGTGTCGTGTTGTCCGGGCTGTTTTTCGACATCGCGACGGCCCGTGTGGTGGAGGTCACGGTCGACGAGATCGCCGAGATCGATGGTGTGGATCACCCGGTCGCCGCGCGATCCGCTTGATAAACGCGGTTTCCGGAAGTTCGCCGAGAGAGGTTCACATTCGTTTTACTTTGTGGCGCAGTTTTTCTCAGCCTTTGCTAAGTCTTTACTTCTAATGTTGCCCACACTCGTCCGGTGAGTCTGCGGCCAGTGCTGTCCGCAGTCCCAAATTCGAATGCCCGCAGACACTTCGAGTTCATCCGGGTTCATGGGGGACCCGGTGGAGGAGCGATCATGTCCATCGACACCGATTCGCCGCCAGGTAGACCGAGCGACCGGTTCACCACCTGGCTACGCCACGACCTGCCCGCGTCCATCGTCGTTTTCCTTGTCGCACTACCCCTTTCGCTCGGCATCGCCGTCGCCTCCGACGCGCCGATCGCCGCCGGTCTCATCGCGGCCGTGGTCGGCGGCGTGGTGGTCGGCCTGCTCGGCGGCTCGCCGCTACAGGTCAGCGGCCCGGCCGCCGGGCTCACCGTGGTCGTGGCCGAGACCATCAACCAATTCGGCTGGAAGACAGCCTGTTTCATCACCGTCGGCGCCGGCGCGCTGCAGATCGTCTTCGGTCTGAGCCGCATTGCCCGCGCCGCACTGGCGATCGCACCCGTGGTCGTGCACGCCATGCTGGCCGGCATCGGCATCACCATCGCGCTGCAACAGCTGCACGTGCTGCTCGGCGGCGCCTCGCACAGCACCGCGCTGCAGAACATCGTGCAGCTACCCGGTGAACTCACCAGCCTGCACGGCGACGATTTCTTCATCGGCGCCGTCGTCATCGCGATCATGCTCGGCTGGAAGTACGTGCCCGGCAAGGTGCGCGTGGTGCCCGGCCCGCTGGTCGCCATTCTCGTCGCCACCGTGCTGTCGCTGGTCCTGCCCGGCAATGTCGAGCGCATCGTGCTGAGCGGCTCGCTGTTCGACGCCATCGGCCTGCCCGACGTGCCCAGCGGTAACTGGGGTGCGGTCGCGCTCGCCGTGCTGACCATCGCGCTCATCGCCAGCGTGGAGAGCCTGCTGTCGGCGGTGGCCGTGGACAAGATGCACACCGGTCCGCGCACCAACTTCGACAAGGAACTGGTCGCCCAGGGCGCGGCCAATATGACCTCCGGTCTGCTGGGCGGACTGCCCGTCACCGGCGTCATCGTGCGCTCGGCCACCAATGTGCAGGCCGGGGCCAAGAGCAAGGCGTCGGCGTTCCTGCACGGCATCTGGGTGCTGGTGTTCTCGGTCGCGCTGGCCGGACTCGTGCAGCAGATTCCGAAATCGGCACTGGCCGGTCTGCTCATCGTGGTCGGCATCCAGCTGGTCAAACTCGCGCACATCAAGCTCGCGCACCGCACCGGCGACCTGCTCGTCTACGTCGTCACCGTGCTCGGCGTGGTGTTCCTGAACCTCCTGGAAGGCGTGCTCATCGGCCTGCTGCTGGCGTTCGCGCTGCTGCTGTGGCGCGTGGTGCGCGTCTCGGTGACCGCCGGACCCGTCGCCGGGACCGAACGCTGGATGGTCAGCATCGACGGCACCTGCACCTTCCTGGCGCTGCCGAAACTGTCCGCGCAGCTGTCCAGGGTGCCCGCGGGTGTGGACGTGCTGGTGGAGCTGAGTGTCGACTTCCTCGACCACGCCGCCTACGAGGCCATCCACGACTGGGCCCGTCAGCACGAGAACAACGGCGGCACAGTCGAATACGTCGAGCTCGGCACCGCCCGCATGGCCGCCGCGCTGGACGGCCCGCCGGTGCGCGGCAAGGCCCGCGGCCTGCTCGACGATGTGCTGCGGCCGTGGCGCAAGGAGGACGACGGCAACCCGATCACCTCCGGCGTCGCCGCCTACCACCGCACGCACGCGCACGTGGTGCGCCCGCACCTGGACGAGCTACGCAATGTGCAGAACCCGCACTCGCTCTTCCTGACCTGTGCGGATTCCCGGATCGTGCCCAATGTGATCACCAACAGCGGACCCGGCGACCTGTTCACCGTCCGCAATGTCGGCAACCTCGTGCCCGCGCAAGGCCGCGACAGCTCCATCGAGGCCGCCATCACCTTCGCGCTCGACGAGCTGGGCGTGGATCACGTTGTGGTGTGCGGACATTCGTCCTGCGGCGCGATGAACGCGCTGCTGACCGGACCGCCGCAGGGGCCCGGTCTGGGCGACTGGTTGAAGCACGCCCGCCCCAGCCTGGAGCAGTTCCGCCAGGGCCACCCGGTGGCATGGGCAGCGGGTGAGGCCGGATTCGGCGCGGTCGACCAGTTGAGCATCGTCAATGTGGCCATGCAGCTGGAAACCCTGCACTTCCATCCGGCCGTGCGCCGCGCCATCCACGAACGCGGGGTGACGGTGACCGGGCTGTTCTTCGATATCGGCAGCGCCCGCGTCCTGGAAGTCGGCCGGGACGGGCTGTCGGAAATCTCCGACGCCGAGCTATCGGCCTTGGCCGAGGCAGTCGGGGCGCACGCCCACTGATCCGCACACATGCCGGGCGCGGAGTTCATCCTTTGGATGGCTGCGCGCCCGGCGCGTATCCGGCGGTGGGGCAATCCGATCCGGCTCCGGGCGCACGGGCCGGACAGCCGCGGCGCGTCCGTCCCCGGCGCACCTATGCTGGCCAATGTGTCGAGCCCTACCGTTCATTGGCGCGCCTTGCGCCGCTTCGTCTCCGATCGACCTACCCTGAACCTCGTTTACCGGATCGCGGTGGGAGTGCTGGGCGCCGTGGTGCTGGTGATCGGCATTCTCGCGATCCCGTACCCCGGACCGGGCTGGCTGATCGTCTTCGCGGGGCTGGGCATCCTGGCCACCGAATTCGCTTGGGCGCACCGCACATTGCACTGGACCCGCGAACGGTATCGGCGCGTCATGAGCTGGTTCGCCGGACAGGGCCTGCTGGTGCGCGGGCTCGCCGCGCTGGCCACGGCCGCGCTCGTGGTGGTCACCCTGTGGCTGCTGGGAACGTTCAGTCTCGTCGGGAATCTGATCGGAGTCGAATGGGAATGGTTGCGCAGCCCACTGTTCGGATGAGCGTGGTGCCCGGCACCGAACTGCTGTCGCCGGCCTGGCTGGCGGAGCGGATCGGCGATATGGGCATCTCGTGGGGGACCGGGGATTCCCGGGTCTCCGGAACACTGTGGTGGTGCATGACCGCCTCTTCGCTGGTGAATCCCGTCCTCGAGGCGTGGGTCGCGGGGGAGGCCGACTTCGATCCGACGCTGGAGCATTTCGCCTGCGAGGTGCGGCCGGACGGCGGGATCGAACGGATCATCGCGACCGAACCGGAAGCCGCCGCGTCGGCCGGGCCGATGATCCGCCTCGAGCCGGGCGTCCAGCTGGAACCCGGCGTGCGCCTCGAGCCCGCCGGCGGTTGCGCGGGTGCGCACGAGGCGTTCTCGACCATCGGGCCCGGCCCGGCCTTGCGGCACACGCTTTCTCGCGTGATTCCGGTGGTGGCCGAGGTGTCGGGCGCGAGCATCGCGTCGCTGTGGGCGATCGTGGCCGACGCCATCGGCAACCGGGCGCTCGACGCCGGGGATCAGGAGGCGGGGGCCGTGCTGGCGCGGGAGGTCGCGGGCCGGCTGCCGGTGCCGCGCTTCCAGGACATCGCCGGGCGCACCTTCGTCCGGCGGATCTCCTGCTGCGTCGTTTTCGAGGTGCCGGGCTGTGAAATGTGCACCAGCTGCCCCAAACGGCCTGCGGCGCAGCGGGAGAAGCTGCTGGCCGACATGGTGAACCAGGACTGAGCGACGCGGCGGGGGCGGTCCATTGGCGCGGGTGTCACGGCGTGCCGATAGCATGATGCACGCCGGAGTTTGTGCGCCCTGCGAATCATTGCGGGGCGTGACCGGCCGTAATCGTGGGGAGCCCCTCCCCAGAAGTGAAGCCAGCGGGTGACCACCCGCGACGACGATGCCAAGGAGTGCGCAGCCGTGACCACCTCAGCCCCGATGACCCCAGCCGCCCGCGTCCGGGTCCCGGCTGGGACTACCGCGGGCGCGGCGCTGCGCGAGGCGGAGCTGCCGAACAAGGGCCCCGGCGCGGTCATCGTCGTCCGCGACGACGAGGGCAATCTCAAGGACCTGTCCTGGACCCCCGAGGTCGACACCGAGGTCGAGGTCATCACCGCCGATTCCCCGGACGGTCGCAATGTGATCCGGCATTCGGCCGCGCATGTGCTGGCCCAGGCCGTGCAGCAGGAGTTCCCGGAAGCCAAGCTGGGCATCGGCCCCTACATCAAGGACGGCTTCTACTACGACTTCCAGGTGGACCGGCCGTTCACCCCGGAGGATCTGACCAAGCTCGAATCCCGCATGAAGAAGATCATCAAAGACGCGCAGCGGTTTTCGCGCCGGGTGGTCGACATCGACGAGGCGCGGGTCGAACTGGCCAAGGAGCCGTTCAAACTCGAGCTCATCTCCGACAAGTCGGGCATCGACGATCCGGAGGTCATGGAGGTCGGCGGCAACGAGCTGACCATCTACGACAATCTGGATCCGCGCTCGGGCGAGAAGGTCTGGGGCGACCTGTGCCGCGGCCCGCACTGCCCGACCACCAAGTACATTCCGGCGTTCAAGCTGACCCGCTCCTCGGCCGCCTACTGGCGGGGCGATCAGAGCCGCGAGGATCTGCAGCGCATCTACGGCACCGCCTGGGAATCGCAGGAGGCCCAGGACGAATACCTGCGCCTGCTCGAGGAGGCCGAGAAGCGCGACCATCGCAAGCTGGGCCTGGAACTGGACCTGTTCTCCTTCCCCGACGAACTGGGCTCGGGCCTGCCGGTGTTCCACCCCAAGGGCGGCATCATCCGCAAGGAGCTCGAGGACTACTCGCGCCGCCGCCACACCGCCGCCGGCTACGAGTTCGTCAACACCCCGCACATCACCAAGGGCCACCTGTTCGAGGTCTCCGGTCACCTGGACTGGTACCGCGACGGCATGTTCCCGGCCATGCACCTCGACGCCGAACTCAATGAGGACGGCACCGTGCGCAAGCCCGGCCAGGACTACTTCGTCAAGCCGATGAACTGCCCGATGCACAACCTGATCTTCCGGTCGCGCGGGCGCTCCTACCGCGAACTGCCCCTGCGCATGTTCGAATTCGGCTCGGTGTACCGCTACGAGAAGTCCGGCGTGGTGCACGGCCTCACCCGCGTGCGGGGCATGACGCAGGACGACGCGCACATCTACTGCACCAAGGAGCAGATGCACGCGGAGCTCACCACCACCCTGCAGTTCGTGCTGTCGCTGCTGCGCGACTACGGCCTCGACGACTTCTACCTCGAGCTGTCCACCAAGGACCCGAAGAAGTTCGTGGGCTCCGACGAGCTGTGGGAGGAGGCCACCGAAACCCTGCGCAAGGTGGCCACCGACTCCGGTCTGGACCTGGTGCCGGATCCGGGCGGCGCGGCCTTCTACGGCCCGAAGATCTCCGTGCAGGCCAAGGACGCCCTCGGCCGCACCTGGCAGATGTCGACCATCCAGCTCGACTTCAACCTGCCCGAGCGGTTCGAACTGGAGTACACCGGCGCGGACGGCGCCAAGCATCGCCCGGTCATGATCCACCGCGCGCTGTTCGGTTCCATCGAGCGCTTCTTCGGTGTGCTCACCGAGCACTACGCGGGCGCGTTCCCGGCGTGGCTGTCGCCGGTGCAGGTGGTCGGCATTCCGGTCGCCGAGACCTTCGCCGAGCACCTGGACGGCGTGATCGAGGAGTTGCAGGCCGCGGGCATTCGCGCCGAGCTGGATCGCTCCGACGACCGCATGCAGAAGAAGATCTTCAACCAGACCGCGCAGAAGGTGCCGTTCATGCTGCTCGCCGGTGCGCGGGACGTGGAGGCCGGCGCGGTCAGCTTCCGCTTCCGGGACGGCACCCAGGTCAACGGCGTGCCGGTCAAGGATGCGGTCGCGACCATCATCGACTGGGTTCAGCGCCGTGAGAACGCTTCTCCCACCGCGGAGGGGTTCGAGATCCGCAAGGGTGATGCATGAGTGAACGTACGGCTGGGCTGAACGAGGCTTCGGGACAACAGGATTCGGCACCGCGCGAGACCATCGTGGATCGCGGCGCGGGTGAACCCGATCGCCTGCAACGGCTGTGGACGCCGTACCGCATGTCCTACATCACCGGGGAGGCCGCCGAGAAGGAGGCCAAGGACGCGGACGCCGACGCGCCCAAGAAGTCCGGGCACCCCTTCACCGACATCCCCGAGATGGCGGACGAGGACGGGCTGATCATCGCGCGCGGGCAGTGGGTGTACGCGGTGCTCAACCTGTACCCGTACAACCCCGGCCACATGATGGTCGTGCCCTACCGTCGCGTGGCCAACCTCGAGGACCTCACCCTCGACGAGTCCACCGAGCTCATGGCCTTCACCCAGCAGGCCATCCGGGTCATGAAGAAGGTCTCGCGCCCGGCCGGATTCAATGTCGGATTGAATCTCGGCGGCGTTGCCGGCGGTTCACTTGCCGATCACCTGCATCAACACATCGTGCCGCGCTGGAGCGGCGACGCGAACTTCATTACCGTCGTCGGCGGAGTGAAGGTCATGCCGCAGCTGCTGCGCGAGACGCGGGGGCTGCTGGCGCAGGCATGGAAGGAATCCGAGTAGCGTGCTGAGCTTCTTCGGTCGCGAAACGTTCGCCAAAGCGACTGCCCCACTGGGGAAAGCGTTGGTGAGCACCGGGCTGACCCCCGACGCGATGACGCTCATCGGCACCACCGCCTCGATCGCGGCCGCGGTCACGCTGTTCCCGACCGATCACCTGTTCTGGGGAACCATGGTGATCTGGCTGTTCGTCATGTTCGACATGCTCGACGGTGCGATGGCGCGGGCGCGCGGCGGCGGCACGAAATACGGCGCGGTGCTGGACGCCACGTGTGATCGCGTGGCGGACGGGGCCATCTTCGGCGCGCTCGCCTGGTGGGCGGTGTACACCGAGCACAGCAAGCACCTGTTCCTGGCGACGCTGATCGTGCTGGTGACCTCGCAGGTCATCTCGTACGCCAAGGCGCGCGCGGAGGCCAGCGGGCTGTCGGCCGACGGCGGGCTCATCGAACGCCCGGACCGGCTGGTCATCGTGCTCGTCGGCGCCGGATTCACCGGCATCGGAGGGCATTTCGGCATCGAAT
The DNA here is from genome assembly GCF_013744875.1 of Nocardia huaxiensis. Classification (NCBI taxonomy): domain Bacteria; kingdom Bacillati; phylum Actinomycetota; class Actinomycetes; order Mycobacteriales; family Nocardiaceae; genus Nocardia; species Nocardia huaxiensis. Next base: position 6,250,473 of record NZ_CP059399.1, on the reverse strand, counting down.
GGCTGTCCTACGCGGTGTACGCGGCCATGTACGCCCTCGCGGTGCTGAGCATCATCACCGTGTTCCAGCGGGTCCTCGCGGTGCGCAATTCGCCCGGGGCCCGCGACGTTCTCGCCCCCGCGGCGAAGGCCCCGGAGGCACCGCAGCAGTGAGCAGCGATTTCACGTCCGCGTTGACCGATCAGGGGTACGCGGCCGGGTGGCGGCTGGTGCGCGGACTGCCGGAGGGCCTGGCGCGCAAGCTGTTCGACGCCGGAGCCGACCTCGGGTCGCGCAAGGCCAACAAGGCCGCGCACGCCGGACATCCGAATCAGTTGCGGCGCAATCTGGCCCGCGTGCTCGGGGTGCCGCCGGAGCAGGTGCCCGATGAGCTGATCCGGGACAGCATGCGCTCCTATGCCCGCTACTGGCGGGAGGCGTTCCGATTGCCGTCCATGGATCACGCCGACATGGTGCGGTCGGGACGGCTGTTCGTGAACGAGGTCGAGCACCTCGAGGCCGCCGTCGCCGCCGGGCGCGGCGCCGTGCTGGCGCTGCCGCACTCCGGGAACTGGGACATGGCCGGCGTGTGGCTGGTGCAGAACCAGGGCGGACTGGCCACTGTCGCAGAGCGTTTGCAGCCGGAATCGCTGTTCGTGCGGTTCATGGAATACCGGGAGAGCCTCGGCTTCGAGGTGTTCCCGCTGAGCGGTGGCGAGCAGCCCCCGTTCCCGCAACTCGCGGATCGCCTGCGCGACAACAAGGTTGTCTGCCTGATGGGGGAGCGCGACCTCACCGGCAAGGGGGTGCCGGTCGACTTCTTCGGCGAGCGCACCTGGATGCCCGCCGGCGCGGCCAAACTGGCCATCGAGACCGGTGCGGCGCTGATCCCCGTGCACTGCTGGTTCACCACCGGCCCGGACGGGCGCGAGGGCTGGGGATTCAAAACCGAAGCCCCCATCGACGTTTCGGGCGGGGTCGCGGCGGCAACCCAGGCGTTGGCGGACCGGTTCGCGGCCAATATCGCCGCCCACCCCGCCGACTGGCACATGTTGCAACCGGTGTGGGAGAGTGATTTGTCGCAGGAGCGGCTGGCCCGCATCGCGGCGGCACAGCAGGCCCTGGGATTTTCGGCAGAGCGGTCGCGGGGCCAGTCGGCGCCGCAGGCCCCGGGGCAAGCATCGCCGGAGGCCGAGACCGGCACGCAGGGGCACAGGGGAGACGGCGCACTATGAGAATCGGCATGGTCTGCCCGTATTCGTTCGACGTCCCGGGCGGGGTTCAGGCGCATGTCGTGGAATTGGCGCAGGTGCTCATCGAACGCGGCCACAAGGTGAGCGTGCTCGCACCCGCCGCCGAGGACACTCCGCTGCCCGACTATGTGGTGTCGGCCGGGCGTGCGGTCGCCATTCCGTACAACGGGTCGGTGGCGCGACTGTCGTTCGGGCCCACCGCGTATTCGCGGATTCGGCGCTGGATCGCCGAGAACGATTTCGACGTGCTGCACATTCACGAGCCGAATGCGCCGAGCCTGTCGATGCTGGCGTTGAAGATCGCGGAGGGGCCGATCGTGGCCACCTTCCACACCTCGACCACGAAGTCGTTGGTGCTCAGTACTTTTCAGGGTGTGCTGCGGCCGTACCACGAGAAGATCAGTGGCCGCATCGCGGTGTCGGAGCTGGCGCGACGCTGGCAGGTGGAGGCGCTCGGCGGGGACGCGGTGGAGATCCCGAACGGGGTGGACGTGCCCGCCTTCGCGCACGCGCCGCTGCTGCCGGGATATCCGCGCCAGGGCGGAACCGTGCTGTTCCTGGGGCGTTTCGACGAACCGCGCAAGGGCATGGAGGTGCTGCTGGGCGCGCTGCCCGCGCTGGTGCGCCGCCATCCCGAGGTGGAGATTCTGATCGTCGGGCGCGGTGACGAGGACAAGCTGCGTCGCGAAGCGGGGGAGAACGCCTCGCATCTGCGCTTCCTGGGCCAGGTTTCGGACGCGGAGAAGGCGTCCGCCATGCGCAGCGCCGACGTGTACTGCGCCCCGAATATCGGCGGCGAGAGCTTCGGCATCGTGCTGGTGGAGGCCATGGCCGCCGGAACCGCCGTGGTGGCAAGCGATCTCGACGCCTTCCGCCGCGTGCTGCGGGACGGCACCGCCGGAATGCTGGTCCCCGTCGGCGATTCCGATCGGCTGGCCGTCGCGCTGGACACCATGCTCACCGATGCGGCCGTGCGCGAGGAGTTCATCCGCACCGCCAATCAGGTTGTCGGCGAATACGATTGGCCGGTGGTGGCAGAACAGATCCTGCGCGTGTACGAAACCGTCACCGTCGGCGACGTGCGCGTGAGGACCGCCGGATGATCACCTTCTCCGCGACCACCATTCTGGTCCTCACGCTCATCGCCGCGGTCGTCATCACCATCGGCGTGTGGGCCTACACCACCGCGAATCGCCTGGACCGCCTGCATGTTCGCACCGACCAGGCCCGGCACGCGCTCGACGCCGCGCTGGCCCGCCGTGCCGTGGTGGGCCGGTCGGTGGCCACCACCCTGGCGGGCCGGGCCGCCGACCGCGACTCGAGTGGTCGCCTCACCGGCGCCTCGGCCGATCCGGAACTGGCCGAACAGGCCCGCCGCCTCACCTCCCTGGCCGATCGCGCCGAACGCACCAACTGGCGCGACCGCGAAACCGTCGAAAACCAGCTCGCCGCAGCACTTTCCGCCGTCGACATCGCCCTGCTGCCCCCGCAGCTGGTGGCCGAGCTCGCCGACGCCGAAGCCCGGGTGCTCATCGCCCGCCGCTTCCACAACGACGCCGTCCGCGACACCCTCGCCCTGCGCACCCGCCGCCTGGTCCGCTGGCTGCACCTCGGCGGAACCGCCCCCCTGCCAACCTATTTCGAGATCGCCGAACGGGTCACCCCCGCCGCCTCCACCGGTCTCGACGTCGACACCGTCCGCACCTCCGCCCGCATCGTCCTGCTCGACGAACAGGACCGGGTCCTGCTGCTGCGCGGCCGCGACCCCCAGGTCCCCGACGTGCAGTTCTGGTTCACCATCGGCGGCGGCGTGGACCCCGGAGAAACCTTGCGCGAGGCCGCGATTCGCGAACTCCACGAGGAAACCGGCTACCCCGCCGACTCCTCCATGCTGCGCGGCCCGCTCTGGCGGCGCGTCGCCGTATTCCCCTTCAACGGCGAACTCATCCGTTCGGAGGAACTCTTCTTCGTCCTGCGCGTCAAGGCGTTCGACCCGAAGCCGGCCAAGCTCGACTTCATCGAACGCCGCTCCATCACCGGCAACAAGTGGTGCACCCCCGCCGACATCATCGACCTCGACGGATCCGGCGAAACCGTCTACCCCTATCACCTGGATCAGCTTCTCCCCGAAGCGATCAAGGCCGTCGACACCGACACCGAACCCGAAGTGCGCTCCATCCGCTGATCGCGTCGATGCCCGCCGCACGGTGCCACATGGCAGATCACGGCGTGATGATCTTCTATGTTTAGCTCATGAGCACGCCGCATACCGAGGCGCGGGCCGTTCCCACCGGCCGGCGTCTGTCCTATCCGATGTTCGCCGCTGTCGTCATCGCCTACCTCGCCATCATTCAAGGTGGCGGGATCCTGATGAAACACCTCAGCGGGGAAGAGGATTTCCTGTCCACGCGCGGAGTGTTCTACGGAATGATCATCCCGCTGGGCGTGGCCTTGGCGTTCACCTACGGCGTGATCGCCTACCTCGGATGGCTGCGCCCGGTCCTGCACGACGACCGCCCGACCCGGCCCTGGGTCCGCGTGGTGCCGATCGTGTTCCTCGTCGCCATCGCCGGTGGCATCGGCTACAGCGCACTCGCGCAAAAGGGTTGGCTGTACGTCGTGGTCCTGCTGATCGCCACCCAGTTCGTCGGCTGGGGTGAGGAGGGCATGTTCCGCGGCCTCGGCGTCGTGGTGCTGCGCGAACACGGGCTCACCGAAGGCCGGGTCGCGCTGTGGTCCAGCATCGTCTTCGGCGCGGTCCACCTCACCAACGGCATCACCCATGGGGCCTCGGCCCTACCCCAAGCCATCATGGTCAGCCTCGCCGGCTACTTCTTCTACCTCATCCGCCGCGTGACCCGAGGCAACACCGCCAACTCGATCATCCACGGCCTCTTCGACTTCACTCTCCTCACCGGCACCGCCATCCTCGTGGACCAGACCTTCTACCCCGGCACCCTGCTCCCCATCCTCGTCTACCCCGTCCTCGCCATCCTCCTGCTGCTGAACCGCCACCGCATCGAACCCGCACAGCAGTAATGGAATTCGAGTTGATCGATCGAGGATTGTGGTGACTCCAGGCAGATCCCGTGCCGCGAACGACGGCACCGTCTCCTCCAGTCTGGCCCGCTTGGTATCGGGTGTCGTAGCAGATCTGGGCATGAACCGCGGCCAGTTCGCGCACCTGCCGGATCTGCGGCCCGAGGTGCTCGCCGACGATCTGGCCCGGGTATCGACCCCGACCATGATCGCGCTGTGGGAGCAGCTCACCCTGAGCGACGCCGGAACCGCGATCGGCGTGCACGTCGCCGACCAAGCGCCGGTGGGAACCCTCGGCCTGTGGGATTACCTGTACACGACGGGCCCCAGCCTGATCGAGACCACACCGCAGGCGCTGACCTACCTGGATGTGATCGGCGATCCGGGTGCGGACCGCACCCAGGTCATGGAGAGCGGCAGCCAATTCATCGTCGGCCACGCCACCGGCCCGGCGGTGCCCGACGTCGTCGAGGCCATCGAGATATTCGTGCTCGCGCTGTTCCTCAAACGATCACGGGAGGCCACCGGCCGCCCGATCGTCCCCCTCCGAGTCAGCCTGTCCCACCGCGCACCTCGCGAACATCGCCGGCTGACCGAGTTCTTCGGCACCACCCGCATCGACTACGAGGCCCCCGCCAATTCGATCACCCTGCTCGACGAAGACGCCCACGCCCCGCTCCCGCAATCCCAGCCCGGCCTCGCCAAGATCCTGCAACACCACGCCGACCTGACCCTGGCTGCCGCCAAACCCGTGCTCTGCTGGTACGACTCCTTCCGCGTAGCGCTGGACATCGTCTTCGACCAGAACATCCTCTCCCTCGAAGCGGTAGCCGAGCGCCTGGCCATGAGCCCCCGCACCCTCCAACGCCGCCTGTCCGAACACGAAACAACCTGGCGCACAGAGGTGGAAAAGGCCCGCCAGACCCGAGCCCTCACCCTCCTCCGCAACCCCGACCTATCGATGCGATCGATAGCCCGCCGAGTCGGCTACAGCGACGAGCGCGTACTCCGCCGAGCAATCCGCCGCTGGCACGGCGCACCCCCCACAGCAGTCCGCAACGGTCTCGCCACAGACTGAACCGGACCACGCTCGATATCGGCAACCACGATCATCCGAGTTCACTCGGGGGTTCGTCGCTGTCTCAGAACAGTCGATCGTCCGAAGGCTCCGGCGCGGCTGTCGTCCGCATGCGCTCGTCATCGATGTCATCCTGGATCGCATCGATCTGGTCCTGAACCACTTCGGCGCGCGCCACCAACTCGACCCGATCGGGCTCAGTGAGACACTCGGCGCCGAGCTTCTCGAAAACGCATGAGAGCACCGACCGTAAGTCCTCCAGCTTGCTGTCCGCCTCCACAGAACCTCACCCTACGCCCAAGCCCACCGACCACCCGCCACCAGCGTCGGACATGGTTGGCATGAACCGATCATGCCGAATGCACCTTCCGCGGACTGGCATCTATTCATACCGTTCGACCGGTTCATCGGCCGACTGGTCAGGCACCGCGACGATTACCCAGTCGAGCAGAAGATCTCTCCGGGACTGCCGATGGAAAGGATCGACGTCCGTCACTTGCGCATGGCGTGGTCACCGTCCGAGGTCGCCGAGTTGGCTCGGGTATGGGTCCAATGTGCTGATCGCATCGAGGAACTGCGGCCTGCGCTGACAGCGGAGGTCATCGTTTCGATCAACGTTCAGGTCAGCCGTGGAGGCGGGGCGGTATCGACTCAGGGCGTGTGGAGGAACCGGATCCGGCCTACGCCAACACTTTCCAGCGAATCTTGGTCGAAGTGGTAGAAATCCCGCGATAAGTGTTGTCTGAGGCCGGATCCGCACTGGTCCACTGATCTGCCGTGAGGTTCCCCCGCTTTCTCGGAGGGCTTGGTCTTCCCTGGGTTTCGCGGAGTCGGGTTGCTTGACTTCATGCCACGACGGTTGTGTTTTCAAACTCTATCGGTGTTCGCATGCCGAGGCTGCTGTGACGGCGCTGTCGGTTGTGGAAGATCTCGAGGTATTCGAAGATCGCGTTGGCCAGTTCGACGCGGGTGTTCCAGCGGCGACGGTCCAGCAGCTCGACCTGCATCCGCGACTAGAACGATTCCATCATCGCGTTGTCGTAGCAGTCGCCGACGCTGCCCATCGAGGGAACGAGCCCAGAGTCCTTGGCGCGCTTGGTGAATGCCCATGACCCGAACTGCGTGCCCTGATCGGAATGAATGATCGTTCCGTTCCCGGGACGACGGGTGTCGATGGCCATCCCGAGCGCATTGGTCACCAGCGCGGCGTTCGGGCTGGAGTCGATCGACCAGCCCACCACGCGACGTGAATAGACATCGAGGACCACCGCGCAGTAGACCTTCCCTTCTCTTGTGTGATGTTCCGTAATATCGGTGAGCCACTTGCGATTCGGCGCTTCCGAGGTGAAGTTCCGGTTGACGTGGTCGGTGGCGATCTGGTCGGGTTTGGCGTGTTTCCACTTCGGCCGACCGATCGCGCCGACGATCCCGGCCCGCCGCATCAGTAACTCGACCGCTCCGTGCCCGACGACGATGCCGCGGCCAAGCCGCAGTTCGGCGTGCACCCGGCGGCTGCCGTAAGCGCCGCGGGAACGCTGATGAACCTCGGCGATCAGCTCGGTCAGCCAGGCATGACGGACCTGCCGCTGCGACGGCGGGCGCGAACGCCAGTCGTAGAAACCGGATTCAGAGACTCCGAGCACCCGGCAGGCGATCTGGATCGACATCCCTTCCTCCGCCATCGCCGCGACCGCGGCGTACTTGGCTTTTGGGCGCACCGCCCCCTTCAACAACTCAGTTGCCCGCCGATGCACCACCAGCTCTGCTTCCAGTTGCGCGATGCGTTGTTTCGCCGCCACCAGTTCAGCCTTCTCCGCGCTGGTCAGGCCTGCTTCCAAGCTGCGGTCGATGCGGTCCTGGCGACGCCAGGTATAGATCGTCTGATCACTGATGTCCAGATCCCGTGCAATGTCGGCGATCTTGCGGCCGGCCTCGACCAGATCGAGCACCTTGCGCCGGAACTCCGGTGGATACCCACGCCGTCCCATGCCACTCCTCCTCATCAGGGTGGCACAAGAATCCAACATCCCGACTCCGAAAAACCCGGGATAGACCAGCTTGCCTGCTCGAACATGATGCCGCCGCAGTTAAGGCATACGGCGATCCTGAAGGCGCATTCTGCTCGTCTTGTTCAGGAGGAGCACGTTGCGCGTGCTCGTTCTGCAAAGGATGAGAGTTCGCTCCGCAATGCTGGACCGTGCTCCGACAACGCGCTGAAATACCGCTTCCCGCGCTGACCGAAGGGGTCAACGATGCATAGCCGAAGATCAGTGCCTGCGGCTGAACAACTCCGCTGCGGTGTAGTCGGCGCTCGGCAACTCGTCCAAGGCGGCCGCGATGCGGCGTTCCTCCCACTGGAAGTGGGATTCCAGAATGGCTGACAGCCCTGCGACCTCAGCGCGTACCGTCGCAAGATTCTCGATGCTGACTTCGGCAAGCGCGGTGGTCATGCGGGTCAGGATGTCCGCGACCAGATGGTGGTCGGCGGAGAGTTCGGTCAGGACCGGCCGCAGGTCGGGAAAGCGTTGAGCCAGAACGGGAAACGCTGTCTCATCCTCGCTTGTGTGATGGGCGGTGAGGGCTTGGCAGAAGGCCAGGCAGTGTGCGCGCAGGTCCCGTAGGGAGCCGATCGGGGTCGTGGCCGGATACTCGTCCAGGGAGTGGGTAACGCGGCGAAGTTCGCTACGCAACCACTGGTGAGTGTCGATCAATTCGCGGCCCAGGGCTCGGGCGCGATGGGGGTCGGTGGACATGGAGATCTCTTTTCGCGAAATGGGGTAGACGGGAGGCATCCCTCGCTGATGGCAAGAACGCGTGAGGGCGTAAAAGGCGCTGTGGCAGTGGTTGTCGCGCAGTCTGAGCGAGGCGCGCGCGGCATCAGCAGGGAATCGGAAGTGGACCCATGGCTGCCTCCTGAAGTGCGGTGCCTCCATGCCGACGCCGTCCACCTGGCGCGTACACGCGACACCGACCCATCCTATGCGGATGGCGATGTGACTCGCGACGGCCTGGATCGAGCACACCGAACGCACTGACATGCCGCTGGTCGCGCTGACCGGACCAGCCAGTGCCCGCAGGGCGAAGGTCAACGGCGCGAGCTGATCTGGCGTTGGCTGAACGCTCTATGTAGCCGAGTGGTGCACTGCTGGGATCGGTGCATTCTCATCGAATCTCTTTGGCAGCCAGCAAGATGTGTCACCGGCCAGGATCTACAGTGAGGTTCCGGATAGTAGATCGAAAGTAGGCAGACCGTAGGTGACGAACCGTTGGTGACGCTCTCGGAGTTGTTCGACGACGGCATCGAGTTTCGGAAGATCCAGCGATTTCCGGATGGTCGCACAGGGCTCGCCGGAGGATCCATCGATACCGAACTCACGTGGTTGCACAGTTCCAAACGGAGTGACTGGTTGCCGGCGGTTGGTGACTGCGCGCGAACATCCTCAACTGCCGCTTGCCAGTTCGTTCGGCGTAGCCCAGCACGCCGCCGCATCGAACTGTGCGACTGAGGCCGTAATGCGATGTGGCGTACGGCGATACGACCAGCGAGGGTCATTTCGATGGAGGCGCCGTGTTCCACGAGTCCGCAATGCCGCCGAGTCGCTGGAATCGCCTGTGCCAGTGGTGGAACCGCCTGCTCGAGCAGCCGGAAATCAAGGGGGCGCGGTTCGTGTTCCAGGGGGCCGCCGTAATGCTGTTGTTCTTCATACCATTGGATTTCGTCGGCGCCCTCGATGAACCGGCTCGTCTCCCCGCCCAGCAGCCTGACGTGCGTTTGCCTCCCGTCACCTCACTGCTTCCGTCCGCCTTCACCACGCCCACCCGGCTGCAGCCCCCACCCCGCTGATTTCGAGCGGTCACCACGCAAGGACGGTGAGCAGGACGCGGTATGGGAGTGGTACGCCAACCCACTCAGGAGTGGGCGCGGCAGAATGCGCGCACGGCGTGGTTGAATTCGTCGGGCCGTTCCAGGTTGCTGAGGTGTCCCGCGCCGGGGATCACGACGAGCTCGGCGTGCGGGATCGCGTCCTGGAACTGTCGTGCGACCGCCAGGGGTGAGCGCACATCCTGTGCGCCCCAGAGCAATAGGGTGGGCACCGACACGGTGGGCAGGAGGTCCCGCTGGTCGGTCTCGGCCATCAGCGCCAGTTGTTTGCGCATGGTGTCCGGGCGTGCGGCGGCCGCCATCGCGTCGAGCAGCGGTGCGTACGCGGCGGGTGGTTCGCCGGCGAACAGTCCGGGCGGGGTCGGATCGAACTCACCGGGCGGTGCGGCCAGCATCCGACCCGCGGACTCGACGCGGGCTCGTACCTCCTCCGCGGGGAGGGAGCCTTTCCAGCCCGCGTAGGTGTCGGCGAGGATCAACGTGCGCACCAGGTGCGGATGGCGACGGTAGAACTCCAAGGCGAGGGTGCCGCCCCAGGAGAGGCCGGCGATGTGCGCCGGTCCGAGCCGCAGTGAGTCCATCACCGCGGCGAGACAGTGTGCGTAGTCCATGAGGCCGAACGATTCGGGGAGATCGGAGGAACGGCCCGCTCCTGGCTCGTCCCAGGTCACCACGGTGAATTCGTCCGACAGCGCGTCATATTGCGGCCGCCAGATGCGGGCGTCGTCGCCTGCGCTGTGCAGGAACACCACGGGCGGCCCCTCGCCGACCCGGTCGTAGGCGATCTCCAGACCGCCGACTCGTGCCATGGCCACGACTCCACGCTAGCCTGCTCCGCCTTCGATCCGCGGCTGAGATCGAATATGGTTCGCGCATGTTTCCCATGTGGCGAATCACGTATGTCAGAGCGGCGCTGCAGCAGGGAACCTGGCGTACCGCCGCTCGCGGGCTGGCGAGTTGGATAGTGACGGTCGGGGCTCCGGCGGTGGTCTTCGGGATCGCGTTGACGGTCGTGTCGAGTCCCGCCGCGAGGGGACTCGTCATCGCTGTATGGGTGGCGCTCGCGGTAGGCGTTGTGCTTGTCGCGGGTGGGTTGTGGGCGTGGCGGGTCAGTGAGCTCTGCGACAAGGCAATCAAGGCGCACGATGACGTGCCGCGGAAGGTCGAGTCCGCACGGCTGCTGCTGCGCCCGCCGGTACCGCAGGACGCGGTCGCACTCGCCGCCACGATCGATGCGGAGATGATCGCAGGGAACGGGTGGACCGAACGCACTGCCCGGGTAATGGTGCAGGCCGTCAGGTCGGGGCATCCGACTCCGGGGCTTCTCGTGTTAGAGGCGTGGTCGGACGGGGCCCTGGTGGGTGGCGCGACCGTGCACCCCAGCGCTGGCGACGCCTCGTCGCGCACGCTCGGCTGGTGGATCGGGCCACGGCACCGGCGCGCCGGCTACGCGAGCGAAGCGGTGGCCGCGCTGGTCGAGGCGATCCACGACGCCGGTGTCACCACCGTCGAAATCGGTACGAGCGAGTCGAATCTGGCGGTGCAGCGCATCTGCGACAGGATCGGGGCGACGGAAAAGGATCGGCGAGCGCAGACGTTGCCGAACGGATCGGTCGTCCCGGCAATCTGGTACGAGCACCGGCAGGTGACCGCGGACCAGCCTTGACCAGCCCGAGTTTCGGCGAGTTCATGCAGGCTCACCGAGGGCGGGGATCCCTTCCGACAGTCGTTGCAGCGACCGCAGAAAGACCTTCCGGTCGGCGGCGGGCAGGAGGGACAGCACCTGTTCCTCCTGCTCCTGAATTTCACGCTGTGTCCGATCGCGAACGGTACGGCCGTCAGCGGTGAGCGACACCAGCCGCGCCCGCCGATCGGCCGGATCCGGATCGCGGCGAATGAGCCCGCGTTCCTGTAGTTCGTCGAGCACCCGGATGATCCGCGTCTTATCCGCGTTGATCTTCTTCGCGAGCGCTGCCTGGGTGTAGACGGGTTCGTTGCCGAGTCCGAGCAGCACGGCATAACCCCACATGCTGAGCCCATTGCGTTCGAGCACAGGCAGTTCCGCCTGTATGAGGACGCGTCCCAGCGGCGCGAGCATCGCGGCGAGATCGGGGCGCTGCACTTCCGGCATGGGAAAGAAAGTACTACTCGACAGACAGTAAGCCTGTGCTTACGATAGGCGTATGCACACTATTTGGGTGCCTGGATGTCGAGAGGATCCACGATGACCACTGAATCCACCACCTCGAAGAACTTCGAATCCCTCATTGCCGGAATAGATCTCATCGCTTTGCATGCTCGTGTAGTCGAAACCTCCGTCGAGGTCGCGTCCCACGTCACCCCGGCTGATCTCACGAAGCCGACACCGTGCGCGGGTTGGACGCTGGACGACCTGCTCGCCCACATGATCGCCCAGCACTACGGATTCGCGGCCGCCGCGCGCGGGGTGGGCGATCGGGAGCGGTGGCATCCGCGCCCACTCGGCCCCGATCCCGCCGCCGACTACCGCGCTGCCGCCGAGCACGTCCTCACGGCCTTCGCCGAACCCGATGTCCTCGACCGCAACTTCCCGCTCCCGGAATTCACCACCGCCTTCGAATTTCCGGGCGCCCAGGCGGTCACCTTCCACTTCATCGACTATGTCGTGCACAGCTGGGATGTCGCCCGAACCTTGGGCGCGACAGTCGCTTTCGGCGATGAGATCCTGAAGCTCGCGCTCCCCGTCGCGCGGTTCGTCCCGGACGACAAGTCGCGCACCGTCCCCGGCGCGGCCTTCGCGCCCGCTGTCGCCTGGTCCGGCGACTCCACGCTCGACGCCGTCCTGGCCCTGCTCGGCCGCTCCCCGGACTGGGCTCCGGCACATCCTGAGACGTCTGTCCGATAGGCGGGACGAATCCGGCAATATCGGCAGCTCGAGCGGGTGTCGCGGTTACCGTGGGCCGACCAATGGTGATCTGTGGCAAGGACTTCGGAATGAAGCTGATGTACGCCCTCTGGGGTGAGGGACTGGACGCGTGGCTGCACGGTGCGGAACTGCGGCGGCGACTGGCCGATATCGGCGGGTACGAATTGCAGGTGAATGTGCGCGACGCCGAGGTGGCGGGTGCGCAATTGCGCCACACCACCTATGCGGAGCCGATCGCCGCGATCGTGAGCGTGCGCACCCTGGGTGGGCACGAAACCGTCACCGCCGCACTGGGTTCGGTGGCCGACGAGGTGCAGGGCTGGATGGTCGACGAACGTCGGCCGATTGTGCCGCCGCAGGTCGAGGATGGGGTGCGCACCGATGCGCTCGCCAATGTCGCGCTGCTGCGCATCCCGGCCGACCTCACCCGGGAGGAGTGGCTGCACCGCTGGCACGACCTGCACACGCCGGTCGCCATCGAAACGCAGGCGACCTTCGGCTACGTGCAGAACACCGTGGCCGAGGCGATCACCCCGGGTAAACGGGTGGATGCCCTGGTCGAGGAGCTGTTCCCGATGGCGGCCATGGCCAGCCCGCACGAGTTCTACGGCAGCGGCGGCGACGATGCCGAATTGCAGCGGCGCATCACGCGATTGATGGAGAGCGTGGTCAGCTTCGGCGCGCACCTCGACCTGGACATCGTCCCGACCAGTCGGTACGTCTATAAGCTCAGCTGAGGACGGGGGACATCCCGACAGGAGTGGGCCCAGGATCCGAGCCTCGTCGAGTCCAACGGTATTCCGCCCTGGGTATTTCGACTTCGACCTGATGCCCGATCGCGATCCGATCGAATACACCGAGCGGATTGCCGAGCGCGTACTCCCGCGCGTGCACGCCCTCCGATCAGCGTCGTCTCGGAAATTCCCCGAGCGGATGTGAAACACGCTCATCTCCACTAGGGTCGGACGCGGTTTGCCGTGTACCGGATGCGGTGGACCCTGTGTGGAGGTGAGTGTTTCTCGTGTCATATCTGCTGTACGACTTCCTGATGCCGTACCTGGGTCCGTCGGCCGCCGAATATTGGGCGACGCTGCTGGTGATCGCGCCGCTCGAAGGATAACTGGACGCCGACACGCCGAATGGAATGCTCTCCTTTCTGATTAACCAATGATTTGCTCTTTCTGATTTCACCGGTTTCGCGACTAACGCCGTCGACGTGAAAGGAATGAGTCGGTCATGCCGCACTCGATTGTGCGGGGGATTCGGTGCGTCGGTAAATTCGCCGTCGTCCTGACAGTGGCCACCGCCATGGCGGTCTGCGCCGCCGCGACCGCGGAAGCGGACTGCGGGCTCGACTGCGAGGACGACCGCGAGTCGGCGGCGCTGTCGCTGTCGGGACTGGCCGGGCTCGGCGTGGGCGCGCTCTTCGGGTTGTACACCCTCACGCCCCGGGCCATTGCCCTGGCCATGGTCCCGCCCGACCAGTTCCTGGCCTTCGACGCCATCATCGAGCGGGAGAGCGGCTGGAACACCTTCGCCGTCAACCCCGTCAGCGGCGCGTACGGTCTGCCGCAGGCCCTGCCGGGACACAAGATGTCCACGCACGGGCTGGACTGGCCGTTCAATCCGGTCACCCAGATCCGTTGGGCCTACGACTATATGAACCAGCGCTACGGCAGTCCCAATGACGCGTGGGTGTTCTGGCAGGCCAACGGCTGGTATTGAGCGAGTCTGGCTGGAGCCGAACGGAATTCAGCCCAGGGGAGTGTTGCCCAGCAGCACGTGCCCGGTGAAGCGCAGCTGCTTGGCCCGCGGCAGCGGATGGAACAGCGCGCCGTGGATGTCGCGGTACCACATTTCCAGGGGGTAGTCGCGCGAGAATCCCAGTCCGCCAACGATTTCGATGGCCAGCCGCACCGTCTGGATCAAGGCGTCCGCCGCGACGGTCTTGCGGCTGAGAATGCGGGCCGCGTGCGCGTCGGTATTGGCGAAACGCAGATCATCGGACTCGCTGAACATGGCATCGATGAGATCGGCGGCGGTGGTGTGCGCATTCGCCATCTCACCCACCAGGCTCACCAGATGCGCGGCCTCGCGTTGCGCCGCCAGCGACGTCGCCAATTCCACAGCGCTGTCGGCGATTCCGAGATACGCCGACATGACCAGCGGCATGGCCGCACCGATCACCACATTCAGGATCGGCGGCCACACATCGGCCGGCCGGATCAGCGAGACCGCCGCATCGGGCACGAACACGTCCTCGAACACCACCGTGTGCGAGCCGCTGGCCCGCAAACCCAGTGTGTTCCAAGTCTTGTCGATGCTCACCCCGGGGGAGGCGAACGGAATCGCGCAGTGCAGCACCTGCGGACCATCGGGGGCGTCGTCCCAGCGCAGGCTGGTCACCACCACGGTCCCGGCCTCGCACCCGCTGGCGGGCATCTTGCGCGCGCTCACCCGGTAGCCGCCGTCCACCCGCACGACCCGGCCATTGGATTCCACCCAGTCCGAGGCGCCGGTGCTCACCAGAATGGCTCCGGCCGCGACCTTCTGGAAGATTCCGCTGGCGTCCATGCCGTGCTTGTGCCGCCACAGCTGGGTGGCCACCAGATGCGAGTGCATGGCGAAGGCCACCGCCGTGGAGGGATCGTGGCGGCCCAGTTCCCGCAGGATCTCGCCCATTTCGGCGTGCGTGACCGCGCCGCCGCCGAATTCGGCCGGCACCAGCGCCCGGGACAGTCCGGCAGTGCGCAGCAGATCGAAGGCGACGGTGGAGAGCTCGCCGGAGCGGTCGCGATCGGCGACGCCATCGGCGAGTTCCGCGCCGATGGCGGCGGCCGCCGCGATCGGGTCCAGGGCGGTGGCGGGGGTGTTTTCAGGAGCGGTAGTCGTCATGTTTCGAAAGGTAGGGACGCCCGCGATAACCCGATAGTCCAGAAATTGAACCTGTCCGGTCCGCATAATGGACCTGTCCTGCGAGGTGAGAATGGAAAACGAGACCATCGGCTACGGGCAGTACTGTCCGATCTCGCGGGCGCTCGACCTGCTCGGGGAGCGGTGGTCGCTGCTCATCATGCGTGATCTGCTCACCGGCACAACACGATTCAACGATCTGGCGCGTGGCCTGCCGGGCCTGTCGCGCAGCCTGCTGGTGAAGCGGCTGCGCCGGTTCGAGCGCGCCGGGCTGGTGGAGAAGATGGGCAGCCGCTACCTACTCACCGAGGCCGGGCGGGAGCTGGAACCGATCCTGTTCGGGCTGGGCGCGTGGGGTGCGCGCTGGACCTTCGGCGATCCGGAGCCGGAGGAGCTGGATCCCGATCTGCTGGTGTGGTGGATGCACACACGGCTGGACACGTCCTCGTTCCCGGGCAAACGGCAGGTGCTGGGCGTGCGGTTCACCGATGAGCCCAAGCGGTACTGGATCGTGGTGGAGTCCGGCGACGCCTCGGTGTGCGACACCGATCCGGGCTTCCCGGTGGATGTCCTCATCACCTCGGATGTGAGCACGCTGTATCAGGTGTGGCTGGGTCGCGTGCCGCTGCATCACGCGGTGCGCACCGGGCGCGTGGAATTCCTCGGGCCGTCCGCGCTGACCCGGCACATGGGCACGGTGCTGCGGCTGTCGCCGGTGGCGTGACCGTTCAGCGCAGGCCGAAAGTGTCTGCGAGAACGGTGATCTGGGTATCGAGCAGCATCTCGCCGGTGAGACCCAGGCCGGTGTACTGACCCGCGGTCTCGAGGCTGACCACGCCGTGCATGATCGACCAGGTGAGCAGGACCCCGGCCGGGGCGACGCCGAGACGCGGGGTCGCGCAGTGCGCCGCCACCCAGTCGGCCATCGGTCCGCCGGCTCGCAACCAGTCCTCCGCCTGGCTGATCAAGGCGTCCAATGACACTGCGGGAGTGGCGGTTTCGAAGACGTCGAGGAAGTGCGCCAGCACGGCGCGCAGCCGGGCCAGGCTCTCGGCGGGGGCGTCGTAGCCGGGCAGCGGCGCGCCCTGGATCAACAGATAGCGATGGGGGTGGGTGACCGCCCAGCCGCGGTAGGCGACCGCCAGGGCCCGCAGCCGGGCGCGCGGTGTGGCCGCCGGGACGGCGGCGGCCTCGATGGCGGTGGCGAATTCGGTGTAGGCGTCGCGCATGAGCTCGGTCAGCAGCGCGTCCTTGCTGTCGAAGTACCGGTAGAGCGCCGGGCCCGACAGGCCGAGCCCCTTGGCGATGCGCTGCAGCGCGATCGAGGCGACGCCGCCCGCGGCGAGTTGTGCCAGCGCCGCGTCCTTGATCTCGGCGCGGGTCTGCGCCTTGAAACGCGCTCGCGGGTGTTGAACCGTTTCCGTCATCGGGTCCTCCCGCTCGATGTGGCCGGTCTGCGCAGCGTAGCCGTGACGTGTGTCCCAGCTGTTGCGACAGTACCTCACTCTAGTTACGGTGCGTAACCAGAGTGAGGTAGTGGAACACCGGCAAGGAGCCTCGCATGATCCCCACCGACGCCGTCAACCGCGCATTCTGGCTGCCGTGGCTGACACTGTGGAACGGTGACCTGGACGGCGCCCCGCGGCTGATCGACGACCGCTTCGCGGTCCACGTGGCGCTGCTCGACGGCGCGAACGCGCGCGATATCCGCGGCCCGGCCGGACTGGCCGAATGGATCTCCGATGTGCGCGCGGTCTTTCCCGATCTGCGTTTCACCACCCAGATCGGCCCGATCGCCGACGACACCTTCGTGGTCGGGCGCTGGCACGCGACCGGCACCTACGGGGGTGGTTTCGTCGGCGCGCAGGCGCCCGTGGGCACCCGCGTGGCCTTCGCGGGCGTCGACATTCTGCGCATCGAGGACCTCCGGATCGCCGAGCAGTGGCTGCACGTCGACGTGCACGACATGCTCACCCAGATCGGAGTGCACTGCTGATTGCGGCGGAATAGCCGCTGCGGCAAGAGCTTTGCGCGCGTCGCTGTGATCTGGGCAACTGGGCTGCCGGTGACCGGTCCAGTGGTGTCGGACTGGCTATCAAGTGGCCTGATGCCGACGCCTAGAATCGGGGTGTTCGAATCCGAGCGATCCGATTGGCCCAGATGACACAGGAGTTTGCCGTGACCACGCCCGACACCACATCCACCATCGGCACCGCCCGCGTGAAGCGCGGCATGGCCGAGATGCTGAAGGGCGGTGTGATCATGGATGTCGTCAATGTGGAGCAGGCCAAGATCGCCGAGGATGCCGGCGCCGTCGCCGTCATGGCCCTTGAGCGGGTGCCCGCCGACATCCGCGCTCAGGGCGGCGTCTCCCGCATGAGCGATCCGGACATGATCGACAGCATCATCAATGCGGTCTCCATCCCGGTCATGGCCAAGGCCCGCATCGGCCACTTCGTCGAGGCGCAGATCCTGCAGTCGCTCGGTGTCGACTACATCGACGAGTCCGAGGTGCTCACCCCGGCCGATTACTCCAACCACATCGACAAGTTCGCCTTCACCGTGCCGTTCGTGTGCGGCGCCACCAACCTGGGCGAGGCGCTGCGCCGAATCACCGAGGGCGCGGCCATGATTCGCTCCAAGGGCGAGGCCGGCACCGGCGACGTCTCCAATGCCACCACCCACATGCGCAAGATCCGCGACGAGATCCGCCGCCTGGTGTCGCTGCCCGAGGACGAGCTGTACGTGGCCGCCAAGGAACTGCAGGCTCCGTACGAGCTCGTGCGTGAGGTCGCCGCCACCGGCAAGCTGCCGGTCGTGCTGTTCACCGCCGGTGGCATCGCCACCCCGGCCGACGCCGCCATGATGATGCAGCTCGGCGCCGAGGGCGTGTTCGTCGGCTCGGGCATCTTCAAGTCGGGCAACCCGGCCCAGCGTGCCGCCGCCGTGGTCAAGGCCACCACCTTCTACGACGACCCGGACGTGCTGGCCAAGGTGTCGCGCGGTCTGGGCGAGGCCATGGTCGGCATCAATGTGGAGGAGATCCCGCAGCCGCACCGCCTCGCCGAGCGCGGCTGGTAGTCGCTGCCGAGCGCGGCTGGTAAGCGCCGAACGTCGAACCGCCGGATGGCCTTTCGAGGCTGTCCGGCGGTTTTCTTGTGCCATAAGTCCCTAGCGCGCGGGCGGTGGGTTGCGGGTGGGGTGCTGAACGTCAAGGGACGCATACACGAACCGGCGATTCCGGGCTGATCCGGCTACGCGTCCGCTACCTGCGCGGATGACCGGCAGCAAACTCAGCTAATTTTCCAGGATTGTGCTGCGGCAAATTTACTACCTGGCGGTTCCTGGCTATGTTCGGCTCGAGTACCGGTGACTCTGTCGACGCGAAGCCTTCTGGCAAGGAGCCCGCATGCTGGAGATTGACCAGTTCACCTACGGCTGGCTGACCCCCACCCTGGCCTACATCATGTCCGTCACCGGTTCGTTGCTGGCGCTACGCTGTATGGTGCGGGCGCGCAATGGAAACGGGCACGGCGGCTGGATCGCCACCGGCGCCATCGCCCTCGGCGGCACCGGGATCTGGGTCATGCATTTCATTGCGATGCTGGGGTTTTCGGTGCAGCAGACCACCATTCGCTACAACATCCCCATCACACTGCTGAGCGCGGCCATCGCCATGCTGGTGGTGTGGATGGGGTTGTCCATCGTCGTACATCAGCACGGGGATGTATTCGCCCTGCTGGTGGGCGGGGCGATCACCGGTCTCGGGGTGGGGGCCATGCACTACTCGGGCATGTACGCCATGAAAACCGATGCGGCCGTGCGGTACGACCCCTGGATCGTGTTCCTCTCGCTGGTGATCGCCGTGGTCGCGGCCACCGCGGCGCTGTGGTTCGCGCTGCACGTGCGCGGGGTGCTCGCCACCATCGGTGCGGCGCTGATCATGGGAATCGCGGTGTGCGGCATGCACTACACGGGCATGTTCTCCATGCGCGCCCACATCGCCGAGCACATCGTGGCACCGTCCGGGGCGCAGGCCGGGCAACTGCTGACACCGCTGATCATCGCGGTCAGCATGGTCACCATGCTCATGCTGCTGCAGGTCGGCATCACCGATGTGGACGAACCTGATCTGAGCCGCATCCGCGGACAGTACGCCAGCCGCTACTGGCCCGCCCGCGAGGAGGAACCCGAGCGCGGGCCGCGCATCAGCCCCGACGACTTCCCCACGGAGACCTTCAAACCCAGCCGCCGCGAGTGGTGACCGGGCGGGAAACCGGGGCGATATCTGGTGCGCGATATCGCGGCCGTGCTGTGCGCCTGGGAGTGACGATGCCGGGCTCGCTCACCCGGACGCCGAGGCGTGCCGGGTGGCGAGTTCGAACAGCTGACGCAGGGCACCCGCGGTGAAATCGTCCAGGGGGTAGAACAATTCGATCGCGAGCTCGGACAGGGTGACGTCGGCCGGTGCGCCGAAGGTGACCATGGTGCTGAACATGCGCAGCTCGCCCATCGGGGTGCTGATACGCAGCGGCACCGCGAACGGGGTGGACGGCATTGTGGCGGAGTCGGATTCGATATCCGCCGGGAACGGGTAGGCGGAGACCTCGTCGTACAGATCGCGCAGGATCGGGTCGCCGGTGGCGCGGACCTGCTGGATCAGGCGCTCCAGCAGCATCTCTCGCACCTCGCGGTAGTTCACCATGCGGGCTGGTGACTCGTCGTCCGGGTACAGGGCCAGCCGATACACGTTCGGCGGCAGGTCGCGCAGGGGTTCGGGCACCGCGCCCTCGAACAGGGCCATGGCGCGATTGGTGGTGACCACATTCCAGTACCGGTCGACCACCACCGCCGGATACGGTTCGTGCGCGGTCAGCATGGTGGCCAAAGCCGCTCGCGCGGAAGCCATGTCGGCGTCGTCGAGGCCGCGCTCCCGGTATTCGGGGGCGAAGCCTCCGGCCAGCAGCACCGTATTGCGTTCGCGCAGCGGCACTTCGAGCGCCTCGCACAGTTTCAGCACCATGGCCCGGCTGGGCTGGGCGCGGCCGGTCTCCACACAGGACAGGTGCCGCGCGGAGGTCTCGGCCGTCAAGGCCAGATCGAGTTGGCTCAATCGCCGCCGCTGCCGCCACTCGCGCAGCAGCGTGCCGACCGGGGACTCCTGGATCGAACGCGTCACCGAGCCAGCCTATCGATCATGGGGTGATGCCTTCCATGACCTCCGAGGTCATTGAGCCCATGACCGGCCTCTGGAAGCGTCGACGCCATGGCAACGACACTATGGCGAGCACCTGCCGCCGACGCCGGACTGCTCCGCACCTCCCTTCGCCTGGATGGTTGGGGCACAGCGGCTTTCGGCGTCTTCCTGCTGGCCGCCGCGCCGGTCCTGGACGGGCCGCTGGGCCTGCCGATCGGCTGGTCGAGACCGATCGGGGTGGTCATGCTGGCAGGTGCTGCCGCACTGCTGCTGATCGCCCGTGGCCGGGTGATCACGCAACGCTCCGCGCTGGGCGTGGTTGCGGTGAACGCCCTGTCGGCCCCGGCGATGATGGCGCTCACCTGCACCGACCTCATGCCCCTGACCGGTTGGGGCAAGGCATTCCTCTACGCCGGCGCCCTCTATGTCGCCACCTTCGCAACGATCGAATACGCGGGCATGCGCCGCGAGAACAGGTGAACACAATGTCCATCCCCACCAACCCCGACACCGCCCTGCGCGCCCTGCTGCACGCGCAAATGGTTGCCTGAGCCGCCGGTGACGGCAAGGCTTTCGCCGCCACCTTCACCGAAGACGCCGACTTCGTCTCGGTCATCGGCGAATTCGTCAGGGGCCGAACCGAACTCGCCGAGGTGATGCAGGAGGGCCTGAACGGTTTCATGAAGGGCACCCGCATGGCCGAACCCACGACCCTCACCATCCGCTACCCGGCCCCGGATACCGCCGTCATGGTCACGGTGACCGACCGCCCCATGCCACCGGGCCCGCGCGCCGACCCGGTCCCGCAGTCCATCCAGACCCGAGTCGCGGTGCGCGCCAACGGAACCTGGCTGTTCACCAGCTTCCACAACACGCACATCCGGGAGTTCCCGCCGGTCGAGTGAACGCGTCCGCGGCGGCACGCCTCAGCAGGCCGGCCACCTCATCCGCGCGCCCGGAACCACACCTCGAACGCGAGAACCCGCTCCCGCACCGGCGGCGGGTTCAACCCGTCGAGCCGATTCACCAGCGCCTGCGCCGACGGCTTCGGAAAACTGCCCTTGGTGGCCAAACTGACCTGCAACGGCCGCTCCGGTGCGAATTCCACGCCCACGACCAGTTCCTCGAGATCGTGCCCGGTCGCGGCCGCCACCCCCTCGTCGACGATCCGCGTGATCTCGTCACAGAATGCCGCCATCCGATCCATGGGCATCTCGGCGGCGAACGCCGCCTCCTCGGACACCAGCACGATCTGCTTCAACTCCACCGCGCGCGGCGCATACCGCTGGGCCGGGTCAGGCTGTGGCGCGGGGGCCGGTGCGGGCGGCAACCAGGGCGGCAATGCGCCGAGTTCCGGCCCGGAAGTGTGTGCCGGGGGTTGCGGGCCCTGCCAGTACGGTCGGCTGTCTGGATGAGCGGTGAACCGGGCGGGGGCATCGGGGTGGTGCAGCGGCGGAGGCGGGGGCAAAGACGGTTGCGGTCCGGCGGCTCGATCGGAGCGGGACCAGAATCCGCGCCGCTTGGCCGGCGCGGAATCGGGGTGGGATGACGAGGGTTCGGGTGGAGGTCCGGCGTGCGCGGGTGCTGCGGCCGCGGTGGGCGGCTCGTGACGGCGGAAGGTGTCGGGGGCGGCGTAGGCCCCGAAGGGGGAGTCGTGGCCGATCGAGCCGGTACCGATGACGAGATCGGCCGGGCCGGTGCGGTGGCGGTATTCGCGGCCGGATTCGAGTGCGGCGGAGATCTGATCGCGGTCGGCGGGGGACAGGACCAGGCCGAAGCCGTCTTCCATCCTGTTGGTGCTCGACTGGCCGTCGGTGACGACCAGAACGAGGAAATTGCCCGCCACGAGGGAATTGCCCGCGATCGGAATGCCATTGACGCCGATGGCGCTCGGTGCGCCGTCTCGGGTCCAGATGTAGCGGTGCGCTGCGGTGCTGTGAGTGGCGGCGGTCAGCACGGTGATTCCGCGTGGACCGTGTTCGCGCAGCAGCCAGGCGAACCAGCCGGCCCGCTCCGGCAGCACGGTCACCCGCAGTTCGGTGCCGCTGCCCGCGACCTCGATCCACGGCGTGTGCGTCATGGCCATACGGGCCAGAACCGTTGCGGCGCGCAGCGTTTCGTAGTCGACGACGGATTTGCGCCGCCGGGTGAAGTACGCGGGATAGGGGAACAGCCGCTCCTGCGCGCCGAGCAGCGCCAGCAGCCGGGCATGCCCGTACACGTCGGCCACCTGGTATTCGTCACCGACCAACGGCACGGCCAGGATCGGTGTCGCGCTGTCCGGGTACAGCGGCGCGGCATCCGGATGCTCCTCGAGCAGGAAGCCTGTAATGCCGTGTCCCGCTTCGGAACCGGGGACCGCAAGCCGGGCGCCGGCGTCGAGCGGTTTGCCCGCCTCGGCTTCACGATGCGCCTGCCGCATGACCCAGAACGGGAAATCCGGTGTGTTGGAGGCGTCCTCGGTGTCCCCGCGATGGCGCGCGATCTGCAAGACGATCTCTCGCTGACCCACCCGCTCCAATCCGGCACTGGCATAACACCAGACGTCCTTGCCTCCCGGTGCCTGCCCGGCGAACACCCGCGCGGACAGCCGGCCCGGAATCAGCTCGATGGTTCGGACTTGGCGCATGCTCTCGCGCACCCCCCTCGAAAGTTCGACTATCGCAACGGTTCTACCACCCTGCGACCACGTCGTCGGCCCGAGGTCGCGCGGGCCGGGCCTTCGAGCCGGTGTCAGCGCCGCAGCGCGGGACGGCGGGGGTGATCCCACGCCACCACCAGATCGGCCTGTTCGCCGTGGTTGTCGCGGTGGGTGCGCAGTGCGGTGAGGGTGAACGCGTCGGCCGGATCGGTCTTGCGTCGCAAGGCGGCCTCGGACATGCGCAGTTCAACGGTGAGATCGAAGTCCAGCCCGCGCCCCAGCAGCATGGGACCGGCCACCACGAGCACCGTGCCGGGTGCGGCCGTGCGGATGCGGGCCCGTGCGGAGCGATCGGTGCGCTCGTTCCACAGCGCGGGTAGCCATTCACCGCGCTGCCGAAGTGCCTGCAGGACTTCACGTTCGAGAGCCGCGTAATCGAACCAGGCCGTGCGGTAATCGAATTCGTCGTCGCGACTGTATTCGAATCGCAGTGAGGCCGGGCGGATGAAATCGTGTACCGACACCACCTCGGCGGCCCCGCCCCGATCGCGGATGTGCCCGGCCACCGCCTCGGCGAAGGTCACCGGGTCGGCGGCGTCCGCACCGTCGATCCCCACCACCGCGAACCCGTGGCCGTCGGCACGCTCGGCGACCTGCGCGGCGAGGGAATCCGGTGTGAGAGGCGTGAACTCGGGCACGGCTCCATCATGATCGACTTTCCGGCGGTCGCGATGACCGGGCGCGAACGGCCTGCCGGGACAGCCGCTGCCGGCCGGGTTCTGGCAGGTCGCGCGGCTGCGGGCGGCGACCGGTTGTTAGCCTGAGCCCGACAATCCGGAAAGGGACGGTGCATGGCGACGATCGAAGAGGCCCTCGAAATCGAGCAGATCGAGCGGGACATCTTCCGTGGCGCGTCCACGAAGACACAGCTGCCCCGCACCTTCGGCGGGCAGGTCGCCGGACAGGCGCTGGTCTCCGCCGTGCGCACCGTGGACCCGCACTACCAGGTGCACTCGCTGCACGGGTACTTCTTGCGGCCGGGCAATCCGGTGGAGCCGACCGTCTACCTAGTCGACCGCATCCGTGACGGCCGCTCCTTCTGCACCCGCCGCGTGACCGGCGTCCAGAACGGCGAGGCCATCTTCACCATGTCGGCCTCCTTCCACGTCGGCGACGAAGGCCCCGAACACCAGGACGAGATGCCGGTCGTCCCGCCACCGCTCGACCTGCCCGACGCCCGGACCTCCATGAGCCCCGAACGCCTGTGGGCCATGCGCGAATGGGAGCACTGGGACATCCGCACCATCCCGCAGGAGGACGTGGCCCGCCGCGACGGCCTCGCCGCCCAGCAGCAGGTGTGGTTCCGCTACCGCCACGAACTCCCCGACGACCCGCTGTTCCACGTCTGCACCCTCGCCTACATGAGCGACATGACCCTGCTCGGCTCCTCCAAGGTCATCCACCCGGACGAGCCCACCCAGAACGCCTCCCTGGATCACGCCATGTGGTTCCTGCGCTCCTTCCGCGCCGACGACTGGCTGCTCTACGACCAGCAGTCGCCCTCGGCCGGCTTCGGCCGCGCCCTCACCGCCGGCCGCATCTGGAACCAGCGCGGCGAACTGGTCGCGGTCGTCGTCCAGGAGGGTCTGATCCGCACCCTGCGCGAGCCCGGCCAGTCCTTCCCGCCGGGCACCAACTGAGTCACCGCTGCGGGATGACGGTGTCGATCGCGCGGGCGATCGACACCACGTCGGTGGTCCACTCCGGATCGGTCACCGCCCGCCCTGCGGGATTCGCCGGATCGCCGTCCTTGCCGCTGAGCCTGATGGTCACCCACAGGTTCTGTTTGCGGAATCGGAACGCGGTCACCAGATCTCGCTGCTCCGGCCACTGGTACGCCTCTTCACCGACCCCGTGGACGGCCGTCACATCGGTGCGGTCGGAGCCGGCGACGGTGCCGAGCCACGCCGCCATCGCCGCCCGCGCGGCGGCGACCGAGTCCTCCGGTTGCTGAGCCTGCTCCGATTCGTACTCGGAGAGGTGCAGATACCGCCGATAGACGATGGTCACCGTCCGTTCCGCAGCGGTCGTCGCGGTGCCGGCGGCGGCCGCGTAGGTGGCGGTGCATTCGAGCCGGGCATACCTGCCGTCGAGTCCGGAGTCGACGTAATCGATTCCATCGGAACCGGTTCCGCGCGCCGCCACCGGCTGCACCGCCGCGGAATACAACGCGCCCGCGAATCGCTCGAGCGCGGCGTCGGCGAAGTCCAGGGTGTACCGGCACGGAACCGGCATATCCGGTGAATACGGCGGCTTGTACCTGTTCGGATCCTGACAACCGGACAGGGCGACCGCGCTCAGCACAGCCATCGGCCCCACAGCCCACCCTCGTCGCATGACATCCCCCCCGTTCGACTGTTCCCGCAGGCCAGAGTGCCTCGAAAACCCCACGGCGGCAATCGCATCCACCAGGCCCACAAGCGGACCGCAAGCCGCCCGCAAGGGCCCGATCAGGCTGTCTGCACCCGCAGGTGGCAGACCACCGTGTCCGGCATCTTGCGCAGGACTCGTTCGAGTTCGTCGCTGCGGTGGCTGGGGAGTAGGTGGTTCCAGCCTGCTGGGGGTTCGATTTCGGCGATGACCACAACCTTGCGGCGGTCGGTGAAATTGTCGCGGATGTAGCGGGCTACCGGGCCGCCTACGGTGGTGTCGCCGTCTTCGAGCAGGATCAATTGCACGTCGGGGTGCCAGGCTTCCCATTCCTTGGTGAAGAGGGTGAGGTTTTCGCCGGGGAGGCAGACGTGGACGGCAGTCACGTCGCGGCCCAGGGACATGGCGGCGGAGAGGGCTTCGCGGCTCAGTTCGGAGACCTCGGAGATCGGGACCACGATGGCGGTGTCGGTGGGGCGGGGTTCGGCGGGGACGCCGCCTGCGCCGCGGCAGCCTTCGATTCGATTGTAGGTCTTGCGGATTCGCTCCATGGCCAGGACCAGCAGGGGGAGGACCACCACGATCAGCCAGGCGCCCTCGGTGAATTTCATGGCGGTGGTGACGATCGCGGCCACGAAGGTCAGGGCCGCACCGAAGCCGTTGAGGGTGATACGCCATTGCCAGCCGGGGGCGCGGGTGGCCAGCCAGTGGCGGACCATGCCGACCTGAGCGATGGTGAAGCCGACGAAGACGCCGATGGCGAACAGGGGGACCAGGGCGTTCATATTGCCCTCGGAGGCGATCAGCAGGACGGCTGCCGAAATGCCCAGGGCCACAACGCCGAAGCGGTAGACCTGGCGGGGGGAGGTGACGGCGAAGCGGTGGGGGAGACAGTTGTCGTCGGCCAGGATCTTGGTGAGGGTCGGCAGGCCGCCGTAGGAGGTGTTGGCGGCCAGGGCCAGCAGGATCACTGTCGCGAATTGCACGATGTAGTAACCGATTCCGTGCCCCAGTGCCGCCTCGGTGAGCTGGGACAGCACGGTGGTGCCCTCGATCGGGTGGATCTCGAACTTCTCGATCAGGGTGGCCAGGCCGAGCAGCATCGCGCCCAGCAGGACGCCCAGGGCCACCTCGGCGCGCTGTGCGCGCCGCACCTTCGGCTGGGCGAAACTCGGGACCGCGTTGGCGATGGCCTCCACGCCGGTGAGGGCCGCGCATCCGCTGGAGAAAGCCTTGAGCAGCAACAGGATTCCGATGGTGTGCGCGTCGGTGACGACCGCCGCGCCGGTGGCCATGCTCGCCGGTTCCGAGCGCAGCAGGCCGCCGATGATCACCGCGAAAATGCCCAGCACGAACACCACCGTGGGCGCCATGAACGCGCGGGCGCTCTCCCGGATGCCATACAGATTCAGCGCCGTGACGCCCACCAGGATCGCCAGGCAGATCCCCACCGTGTACGGCAGCAGTTGCGGGAACGCCGAGGTCAGCGCCGCCACGCCCGCCGCGATGGACACCGCCACATTCAGCACGTAGTCGACGATGAGCGAGGCCGCCGCCACCAGGCTCGTGCGGTGGCCGAGCCGTTCCTTCGCGACCGCGTACGCGCCGCCGCCGTTCGGGAACGCAGCGATGACCTGCCGATACGAGGCGATCAATACGGCCAGCAGCACCACGATCGCGGCGGTCACCGGCAGCGTGAAGCCCAGTCCGGCCGCGCCCGCCGCGGCCAGCACCAGCACGATGGCTTCCGGGCCGTAGGAGACCGAGGCCATGGCGTCGAGCGAGAGTCCGGCCAGTCCGGTGGAGACCTTGAGCCCGTGGCCGCCGGGGTCGAGGGTGTGGGTCGCGGATGCGGCGCTTCCGGTTTCGGCGAAGTGTGCGCCGGGGCCGGTGGTCGCAGCGCCGGGAGAATGCGGAACGTCCGGGGTCGAACCGGGTCCGGATTGCGGCAGAACTTCGGTCACAAGGGGCGAGTCTCATCCTCGACCGGACACCTGGTCATCTGTCCTGACGGAACCTTGACGGCCTGGGTGAGCAGGGCCACACCACCGCCGAATCGTAGGATCACAGGCGTGACTCCGACGATTGGTGTGCTGGCATTACAGGGTGACGTGCGCGAACACGTGCATGCGCTGACCGCGTGTGGCGCGCAGGCGGTGCCGGTGCGGCGCGAATCCGAGCTGGCGGCCATCGACGGTCTGGTCATTCCGGGCGGAGAATCCACCGCCATCTCCAAGCTCCTCGAGGTGTTCGAACTCCTCGAGCCGCTCAAGCAGCGCCTGCGCGACGGGCTGCCCGCCTACGGTTCCTGCGCGGGCATGATCCTGCTGGCCTCCGAGGTGCTCGACACCCGCCCGGATATGCAGCCGCTGCACGGCATCGATATGACGGTGCGCCGCAATGCCTTCGGCCGCCAGGTGGACTCCTTCGAAACCGATCTGCCCTTCACCGGACTGGATGATCCGGTGCGCGCGGTGTTCATTCGCGCCCCGTGGGTGGAGCGCGCCGGCGACGGCGTCGAGGTGCTCGCGCGCGTCCCGTCCGGCCCGGCCGAGGGCCGCATTGTCGCCGTCCGGCAGGGCAATGTGCTGGCCACGTCCTTCCACCCCGAGGTGACCGGGGACCTGCGCGTGCACAAGCTGTTCGTGGACACCGTGGTGCGCCCGCGCGCCGGTGTCTGAAATGTGAATCACACGTCGCAGTAGACTGGGGCCCGCTGTCCGTCCGCGGGCACGCGGTTCCCCGGAACCGTCGAGCCCCCTGAACCGAGGAAGTAGGGAATGAGCGGCCACTCCAAATGGGCCACCACCAAGCACAAGAAGGCTGCGATCGATGCCAAGCGGGGCAAGCTCTTCGCGAAGCTGATCAAGAACATCGAGGTGGCGGCCCGGACCGGCGGTGGAGACCCGGACGGTAACCCGACGCTGTGGGACGCCATCCAGAAGGCGAAGAAGGCCTCGGTCCCCAACGACAATATCGAGCGCGCCCGCAAGCGCGGCGGCGGTGAGGAAGCCGGCGGCGCCGACTGGCAGACCATCATGTACGAGGGCTACGGCCCCAATGGTGTTGCGGTGCTGATCGAATGCCTCACCGACAACCGCAACCGCGCCGCCGGTGAGGTGCGCGTGGCCATGACCCGCAATGGCGGCAATATGGCCGACGTCGGTTCGGTGTCGTACCTGTTCTCCCGCAAGGGCATTGTCACCCTCGACAAGAACGGCCGCAGCGAGGACGACCTCCTGGAGATCGTGCTCGACGCCGGCGCCGAGGAGATCAACGACCTGGGCGACCAGTTCGAGATCATCTCCGAGCCCACCGACCTGATCCCGGTGCGCACCGCGCTGCAGCAGGCCGGCATCGACTACGACTCGGCCGAATCCGGCTTCATGCCTTCGGTTTCCGTGGCCGCCGACGCCGATCTCGCGCGCAAGGTGTTCAAGCTCGTCGACGCCCTCGAGGACTCCGACGACGTGCAGAACGTCTACACCAATATCGACATCTCGAACGAGGTGCTCGCCGAACTCGACGCCTGATCGGTTCAGCAGTGCGACGGCCGTCCGTAGTCCTGCGGGCGGCCGTTGTCGTCGCCAGGGTCGGTGCGCTGGTGCTGGCGGCGCTGGTGCTGGGACTGTCGTCGATCGCGGTGGGTGCCGCCGCGCCCGGAGTGGATCCGGCCGCGGTGGATCGGTATATGTCGGCGTACCTGTCGAAGTCGGGACTGCCCGGAGCCGCGGTCGCGATCACGCACGGCACGCGGGTGGTGCACGTGGCGGGCTACGGTCACGATTCCACCGGGGCCGCGGTCACCGCCACGACCCGCATGCCGATCGCCTCGCTGAGCAAATCCATGACCGCGCTGGCCCTCATGCAGCTGGTCGACGCGGGCACGGTGGAGCTGGACGCACCGGTGCCGCGTTATCTCCCGGATTTCCGCACCGCCGATCCGCGCGGTGAGCGAATCACGGTGCGGCAGCTGCTGAATCAGACCTCCGGCATGTCGGACACCGCCTTCCCGGACCTCCGCCTGCCGCAGGCCGATTCGCTGACCGGCGCGGTCGAGCGGTTACACAGCGCGGACCTGGCCTCCGACCCCGGAACCGAATTCCACTACCACAACCCGAATTACCAGGTCGTCGCCCGCATCGTGGAGGTGGTCAGCGGCGAGCCCTACGCCGATTACCTTCGCCGACAGGTCTTCTCGCCGCTCGGCATGAACGACAGCACCACCGTCGACACCGCACAGGACGCGAAAGAACTGCCGCGCGGCCACATCCGCGCCTACGGCACGGCCTTCGCTGTCGGCGAGCCCGAGTGGTTCGTGGGTGGCAGCCACGGCGTGCTCAGTACCGCCGGCGATCTCGCACGCTGGCTGATCGCGCAGAACAACGACGGCACTGCCCCGGACGGCCGTCGCGTCGTCTCCACCGCCGCGATGACCGCCATGCACACGCCCTCGTCTGTCAGCGACTACGGAATGGGCTGGTGGCAGCAGCGATCCGACGAGGGATCGATGCGGCTCGAGCACAACGGCGACTGGTTCACCTACACCGCCGAACAGCTGCTGCTACCCGAATCCGGGTACGGCATAGCCGTTCTCGCCAATACCGGCATGGCGATCGAGGACGATCCGGGCATCATCGCCGACGGCCTGGCCGAGCTCGTCGCGGGCCGTTCGCCCGATGTCCGGCGGCCGGCCGGCATCTACACGGACTGGGCGCTCGCGGTGCTGACGCTCGGCACGATCGTGCTCGGGGTGCGCGGCGTGCTGCGAGCCCGGACCTGGGCCGCGCGCCACGCGGACGGGCGGATGAGCGTGAGAATCCCCTGGCTTCGGGTGTATCGGTCACCCTCGGATCCAGGGGTCCGGTGGCTCGTGCTCCGCCTGTCGATACTGCTGATTCCCTTGGCGCTCTTGCTCTTTCTGCCGTGGCTGGCGGGCCTGGTGTTCGCGGGACGTGCGGGCGGCCATCTTCATGTCTTCTATGTGATGCCCGCGCTCGTCCTCTGGCTCGTGACGGCGGCTGTGCTGGCGATCGCCGTGCTGACGGCGCGCACGGTGCGCCTGGTCGCGGCGCGGCGCGCCCGGCCCTGACACGGGACGGCCGCCCGCTGCGCATACGGGCGGCCGTCACCTTTCCAGGAGGTCAGCGCAGGGTCGTGGTGTTCTTCAAGCGCGGCAGCGCCACACCCAGCGCGACCATGCCCGCGCCGAGCACGAAGTGCAGCCAGTCGTCGGCGCTGTTGACCGGCACGAAGTTCACGTCGTCGGCCTTGTCGATGACCATGCCGTAGATCCACAGGATCAGGTAGATGACACCGCCGCCGATCAGGAAGGCCCGCGACGCGGACAGCGTGCGGGCGGCGATCAGCCCTGCCACGCCGAAGAGCAGGTGAACGATGTTGTGCAGCACCGACACCTGGAAGATCCCGAGCAGTTCCGCATGGGATTCATGGCCGGCGAATTCCATCATGTCGTAGTCGGTGGTGATGCCCGGAATGAACCCGAGCACGCCCACCAGCAGGAAGAGCGCGCCCACCGCCATCGAGGCGAGCTGCACCGGAGTCCATCGAGTCGTGCTGGTATTGAAGGTGGCCATCTCCTCATCGCCTTTCATCCGATCCGGCGAGAGACACCGCAGGACGCGTTGCCCGCTCGACCGGGCCTGTCGCCGAACTACCCGGGGACGAGGGACACAAACGGTCCCGGTGCGAGAATCGAGCGCGTGGCCGAACTGATCGCGGTGCGTGGGGACATCACCGAACAGCAGGTGGACGCGGTGGTGAATGCCGCGAATTCGTCGCTGCTGGGTGGCGGGGGAGTGGACGGGGCGATTCACCGCAGGGGCGGTCCGGAGATTCTGGCCGCCTGCCGGAAACTGCGGGCCTCGCAGTACGGCAAGGGCCTGAAGACCGGGCAGGCCGTGGCCACCACCGCCGGAAACCTGCCCGCGCAGTGGGTGATTCATACCGTCGGCCCGGTCTGGTCGGCCACCGAGGATCGCTCGGAGCTGCTGGCCTCCTGCTATCGCGAATCCCTGCGGGTGGCCGATGAACTGGGTGCGCGCACGGTCGCGTTTCCCGCCATCTCGACCGGAATCTTCGGCTGGCCCATGGACGATGGCGCGCGCATCGCGGTGCAGGTCGCGCGCAGCGCCGAAACCGCTGTCCAGGAAGTCAGATTCGTCTTGTTCAGCGAGGATGCGTTGCGGGCCTTCGCCGCGCAGGGCGTGTAGTTCCGTGTCGGTGGCCGGAGATCCCGTCGTCGTCCGTTAGACTCTCGAACAGTTGTTCGTGTGTGGCGAGAGGGGATTTGGTGCGGGTCATGGGCGTCGACCCCGGGCTCACCCGGTGCGGCCTGAGCATGGTCGAGGGCGAGATGGGTCGCAAGGTCACCGCCATCCAGGTGGATGTGGTGCGCACCCCGCCCGAGATGGATCTCGCCGAACGACTGCTGCGCGTCTCGGACGCGGCCGAGTCGTGGATGGACACCCACCGACCCGAGGTCGTCGCCATCGAGCGGGTCTTCTCGCAACACAATGTGCGCACGGCCATGGCCACCGCGCAGGCGGGCGGCGTCATCGCCCTCGCGGCGGCGCGGCGCGGCATTCCGGTGCACTTCCACACCCCCAGTCAAGTCAAAGCCGCCGTCACCGGAAACGGAACCGCCGACAAGGCGCAAGTGACCGCCATGGTGACGCGTATCCTCGGGCTCGCCGTCGCACCGAAGCCCGCCGACGCCGCCGACGCGCTCGCACTGGCCATCTGCCACTGCTGGCGCGCACCCATGATCGAACGCATGGCGAAGGCGGAGGCGATGGCCGCGGCGCAGCGGAAGCTGTACGAGGAAAGGCTTGCCCAGCAACGGAAGGCGGTAACACGGTGATCGCGTCCATACGCGGCGAAGTGCTCGAGATCGGGCTCGACCATGCGGTGCTGGAGGCCGCCGGCGTCGGCTACCGGCTCAATGCCACGCCCGCGACGCTGGCCACCCTCACGCGCGGGGAGGAGTCGCGGCTCTACACGACCATGATCGTGCGCGAGGACTCGCAGACGCTGTTCGGTTTCGCCGACACCGAGGCGCGGGATCTGTTCGGGCTCTTGCAGACCGTGTCCGGGGTGGGACCGAAGCTGGCCATGGCGGTGCTCGCGGTGCTGGAACCCGAAGCGCTGCGCAAGGCCCTCGCGGAGAGCAATGTGGCGGCGCTGACCCGGGTGCCCGGGGTGGGTAAGCGCGGGGCCGAGCGCATGTGCGTCGAACTGCGCGACAAGGTGAATCTCGTTCCGGTGCAATCGGGTCCGCCCGGAATGCCCGCGCCCATGGTCACGCCGATTCGCGATCAGGTGGTCGACGCGCTCATCGGGCTCGGCTTCCAAGCGCGGCAGGCCGAGGGCGCGGTGGATGTGGTGCTGGTCAACGAGCCCGATGCCACCACCTCGGTGGCGCTGCGGGCCGCGCTGGCATTGCTGGGTAAGAACCGATAGGCGCGAGCATGAGCGACGACGCAGCCGAATACGGTGAGGCGGACGAATCCGCGGTCACCGCAAGCTATTTGCAATCCGACGGGGAGATCGAGGCCAGCCTGCGGCCGAAATCCCTGGAGGATTTCATCGGGCAGCCGCGTGTGCGCGAACAGCTCGCGCTGGTGCTGCGCGGAGCCAAGAAACGCGGCGGCACACCGGATCACGTGCTGCTGTCGGGGCCGCCCGGACTCGGCAAGACCAGTATGGCCATGATCATCGCCGGGGAGCTGGGGACGGCGCTGCGCCTGACCTCCGGCCCGGCGCTCGAGCGCGCCGGGGATCTGGCCGCCATGCTCAGCAATCTGGTCGAGGGCGATGTGCTGTTCATCGACGAGATCCACCGCATGGCCCGGCCCGCCGAGGAAATGCTGTACCTGGCCATGGAGGACTTCCGCGTCGACGTGGTGGTCGGCAAAGGCCCCGGCGCGACCTCGATTCCGCTCGATATCGCGCCCTTCACCCTCGTCGGCGCGACGACCCGCTCGGGCGCGCTGACCGGCCCGCTGCGCGACCGCTTCGGTTTCACCGGGCACATGGATTTCTACGAACCCGATGAGCTGCAACAGATTCTGCAGCGTTCGGCCCGAATCCTGGGTGTCCGCCTGGAGGCCGACGCCGCCGGTGAGATCGCGGGCCGCTCCCGGGGCACGCCGCGTATCGCCAACCGCCTGCTGCGGCGGGTGCGCGACTACGCCGAGGTGAAGGCCGACGGCCTGGTCACCATCGACGTCGCCCGCGCGGCCCTGGCCGTCTACGACGTGGACGCGCTCGGCCTGGATCGGCTCGACCGGGCCGTGCTCGCCGCGCTGATCCGCAGCTTCAACGGTGGGCCCGTGGGTGTTTCGACCCTCGCGGTCGCGGTCGGCGAGGAGTCGGCCACCGTCGAAGAGGTGTGCGAACCCTTCCTGGTTCGCGCCGGTCTGGTGGCCCGCACTCCGCGCGGTCGCGTCGCCACCGCCGCCGCCTGGGAGCACCTGGGCCTGGTGCCGCCGCCGGATCTGGTCTTCGGCTCCATCGAGGTCCGGGCCCGCGAAAACCAGCCCACCCTGGACCTTTTCGACTGATCTTTCTTCCCGTTCGACTGGTAGCGTTGCCGCACAAGCGAATTGGGGGTCCGGTCGTGCCTACACTCGCCGAGGTCGAGCGGTGGCGGTTGTCCGCGCTCGCGGACGCGGGGCGGCGCATCGGCGCGCAGAACCAGGAGTTCCTGGCGAATATCGGGCGGATGCGCGGGGATATTCGCGCGGCGCAGGCGCATTGGGAGGGGCAGGCGTACTGGGCCGCGTACGACCGGATCGGTGCGGACTATGCGGCCGGGTTCACCCTCGCGCAGGAAGTGGGTGCGCTCGCGGAGGCGATGATCGCGGGCGCGGTCACCCTCGCCGGGTATCGGGATGTGCTGCTGAGCCGGGTGGGTGATGCGCGGGACGCGGGGTTCACGGTGGCCGATGACTGGACGGTGTCGATCGCGGCCACCGCGAACGACGGCGACCGAGTGGTGCAGCAGGAGCTGATCGACCTCGCCCGCGCCGAACTGGTCACTGCCACAGTCGAGGTCGATCGCACCATCGCGGCCGCCCGGGACGCGGTGCGCGAACTCGGCGGGCGGCTCGGCGACGACACGGCTGTCCTCGGCGACGAGCCCCGGGTGACCGTCGACTTCGAGAAGGTGACCATCGAGACCGGGGCCGCGAACGATGTCGTGACCGTGGCGGACGATCCCGCGACGCATGCCGTCACCGTGACGATCAACGGTGTGGCGCAGACGTTTACCGGTGAGGCCGCGAAGAACATCGTCATCAAGACCCATGGCGGCGACGACCAGATCACCGTGGCCGCCGGCACTGTCGTCGGGGTGAAGGCCGAAGGCGGGTCGGGCAAGGATGTCATGACCGGCGGCCGAGGACGGGACTACCTCGACGGCGGGGCGGACGACGATGTGGTCATCGGCGGCGCGGGCGATGACGTGCTGTACGGCGGCGCGGGCCACGACATTCTGCTCGGCGGCGACGGCAACGACTACCTCGAGGGCGGGTGCGGCGACGACGGAATCGCGGGCGGAGGCGGCGATGACATCCTGTCCGGCGGTCTCGGCGGTGATGTGCTGCGTGGAGATGACGGTGCCGACAGAATCTACGACCGTCCCGTCGTTGACATTGTCCTGCAAGAGATTCCGGATCGGATCGTCGTCGTCGGATCACCCGAATTCCAGGAGCGGGTGCGGGCCGATCTCGAGTTCCTGAACTCCTCGCCGACCGGGCAGCAGCTGCTGGCGAGCCTCGGGACCGGCGAGCACACGGTGACCATTACCGAGGGGCTCACCGGACAGAATTCGGCGCGGAACTATTCCGACGGCGCGTACTACGACGAGACGACCGGAATGCCGGGTGGCGGGTCCGATGTCACCGTCACCTACGATCCCCGCACGGTCTCGTTCAATGAGCGGTACAGCGGTCAAAGCTGGTACGAGACACCACCTTCGGTGATCCTCGGCCATGAATTGGCGCATGCGATCGACGCCACCCGGGGGACGTTGCGAGAAGACGCGTACGCGGGTGTGGACGCGGTCGACAACAACACCGGCGACGACAACAGGCAGCTGCCCATCAGTAACGCCGAACGGGTGGCCGTCGGCCTGCCCATCGACCACGACAACAATCCCGCGACGCCCGAACAGCTGACGCCCGAACACGCCCCGGTCCTCACCGAGAACGCTCTGCGCGCGGAATTGGGGCTCCCGCGGCGCGAACACTACGATTACGACTAATGACCGTCAGCGCTCGACCCTCGCGGATGTGTGCCGCACTGCTGGCGACGGCGCTGCTCGGGGCCGGGTGCGGTGCATCGCCGAACTCGGCGGAACACCACGTCAGCACATCGATTCCGAACCCGAGCCCCGCCTCCTGCGAATCGCGGACGGTCGTGACACAGGACGACACGATCGGCCTCGAGGCCGACTTCCGAACCTCGGGTGCGGATCTGATCGTCCGCTACAGCGTCACCAACCATCGCGCGGAGGCCGTATTCGCCGCCGAGCGCGGCAATGCCGGCGCGTACAACCTGGTGCCCCGCAGCGACAAGGTGATCGAGATCAGTCGCCGGAACTATGCGGTCGGCGGGCAGTGCCCCGTACTCGTGTACGAGGTTCCGGCCCCGCCCACCGTGGCGCGCATCGAGCCCGGCGAGTCGCTGGCCCGCGAGTTCGCGGTGCCGATACCGTTCCAGATCAACCACCCCTACCGGCTGACGGTAGGGGATGGTCACCTTTCCGCACTTCCGGACCGGCCCTACCCTGTGGTCTTCTGTATCGGGGTGGGGCCGAGCGAAATATCCGGTACCCAAACGAATTTCTGCAGCCCCGTACACACCGTCTGATCCGACATCCCAACCGGGAGTTCGCATGTTCCAGGTTGATCCCGACGACCTGCGCGGTCTGTCGTCGTCCATGGAAGCGGTGGCCGCGGCCCTCGAGGAGTTGGAGGTGCTGAGCGCGGCCGTCGCGGCCGGTGGCGCGCTGCCCGGTGCCAACCTCACCGAATTGTGCACCAGCGCAGGTGAAGTCACCGAGAGCGCCTATCGCCGTGCCGCCAATCGGTGCCGGCGCATCGCGCAGATCGCGCACGGCGGCGCGGGCACCTACGAGGTTACCGACGACTACTTCCGCAGCCGTATCGCCGCTTTGGGAATCAGTCGACCGTGAGGACGATCTTGCCCGCGGTGCGGTTGGTTTCGCCGAGCGCGTGCCCTTTCGCGGCGTCGGCGAGGGGGAAGACCGCGGCGATCTCGGGACGCAGCGCACCGGATTCGGCCAGCGCGGCCAGCGCACTCATGCCCGCGTGGTCGGCCTCGACCAGCAGCAGTTCGGCCCGGACCCCGAGTTCGGCGGCCGCTGCCAGGAGCTGATCGGCCCCGAAGGCGCGGATGGAAACGAGCATGCCGCCGGGGCGAAGAGTGCGCAGTGACCGCAGCGCGTGCGCCTCGTCGATCGGATCCAGGACCACATCGACACCATTGACCGCCTCGGTGAAATCGGTTGCGCGATAATCGATCACCTCGTCCACGCCGAGGCGGCGCAGAAAGTCGTGATTGGCCGCGCTCGCGGTGCCGATCACGTGCGCGCCCCGGGACTTGGCGATCTGCACCGCGAAATGGCCGACGCCGCCGGATGCCGCATGGATCAGAACACGCTGTCCCGCTTGCACATTCGCGGTATCGACCAGCGCCTGCCAGGCGGTGAGGGCGGCCAGGGGTATGGCGGCGGACCGGGTGTGGTCGAGATTCGCGGGTTTACGGGCGAAGGCGCGGGCGGGACCGGTGACGTATTCGGCGGCCGCGCCGTGGCCGTGCGGGTAGGGGAGCATGCCGAAGACCTCGTCACCGGGATGGAACAGCGTCACGCCGGTGCCGGTGGCGACGACCTCACCGGAGACGTCCCAGCCGAGCACGAACGGCGGCTCGGGCAGGAACAGCCCGGTCAGGACGCGGTGCTTCCAGTCGGTCGGGTTGAGGGCGGTGGCGCGCACCCGCACCAGGATTTCGCTCGGGCCCGGCTGCGGCACCGGCCGGACGACCTCGTGCAGAACCTCGGGGCCGCCGAGAACGTCCTGGCTGATGGCTCGCATGGTCTCCGGAATCACGATCGTGTTCTCGCTCATGCCGACCAGAGTGCCGCCTCATCCACCGCCGGAAAATGGCACGATTGCCATTATTCGATAGGATCGCGCCATGCAGGCGGACGACCCACGACCCCACCGAGTGGTGGTGCTGGCCCTCGACGGGGTGTATCCCTTCGAACTCGGCATCGCCAATCGGGTGTTCGGCACCGCCGACGGGCGTTACGAGATCCTCACCTGCTCGCCGGACGGGCGGCCCGTGCGCAGCAGCTCCGACTTCGACATCGCGGTCGCGCACGACAGTGGCGTGCTGGAGTCCGCCGACACCGTGGTCATCCCGCCCTGCGAGGTGCGGTCGATCCTGAACGACGGTCTGCCGCAAGCGATTCGCAATGCCATCGCAGCAATCAGGCCGGGGGTGCGGGTGGTGTCGATCTGCACCGGTGCGATCGTGATGGCCGCGGCCGGACTCCTCGACGGCCGGCCCGCCACCACGCACTGGAACGTGACCGAGGAATTCCGCCGGCACTTCCCGCGCGTGCACCTCGATCCCGATGTGCTCTACGTCGACGACGGCGACATTCTCACCTCGGCGGGCGCGACCGCCGGAGTCGACCTGTGCCTGCACCTGATCCGCCGCGACCATGGCAGCGAGGTCGCCAATGCGGTGGCCCGGCGCTGTGTCGTACCGCCCTGGCGGGAGGGCGGCCAGGCGCAGTTCATCGAACAGCCCGTACCGCCATCAACCTCCGCCGGCACCGCCGCGGCTCGCCAATGGGCCCTGGAGAACCTGCATCTGCCGGTGTCCATGGCCGACCTCGCGGCACAGGCGCGCATGAGCGGGCGCACCTTCGCCCGCCGCTTCCGAGACGAGGTCGGCATGAGCCCGGGACGCTGGCTCATTCAGCAGCGGGTGTTCCGGGCCCGGGAACTCCTGGAATCCACCGAGATGTCCGTCGACCGGATCGCGAGCGAGGTCGGCTTCGCCACCGGCGCGTCCCTGCGCCAGCATCTGCACGAGGCCATCGGCGTGTCCCCGCTCGGCTACCGGCGCACCTTCCGCGCCACGACGCGAGTGTGAACGGCCGCAACGATTTCCGGCGGCGTGTGCCGCACTGGGCGTGCCGGTGAGCATTCACACCTCGCACGACCGGACTCGCACTCGGCCTGCTACGGCACCGGCGCTTTCCTCATCGACCGGCCCGTCTCGGAGCTGGTGGGGGAGGTGCGGGAGCTGCCGTTGTCGCCGGAGGGGTCCCGGAAGTGGTTGTACGACAATGCCGCCCGGGTGCTGTCGCGCTGAGCGGACGGCCGCCGCGAGGCCAGCACCAGACCGAGCAGACCAACGGCCAGACCGGCAATCGTCAATGGGTGCGCGGGTTCTCCGATCACCAACCAGGCCATGGCGGTGGTGACCGCGGGGATGGCGAAGAAGAAGCGGCCGACGCGGGTGGTGTCCCAGTAGCGCAGCATGGTGTTGAGCAGCAGGAACGCGGCCATGGAGTTGATCAGGACCATCCACGCCAACGATCCGGCGAAGCGGCCGATATCGGTGATGTGGAAGTCGTTGCCCAGTAGGGCGATCGCGCCTGCGAAGGGGGCGCTCACGGCCACGTGGATCGCGGTTCCGGTGCGGGGGTCGATGGCCGGGGTGAAACGCTTCTGGTAGATCGTGCCCAGGCTCAATCCCGCCAGGCCGACCACGCACAGCAGCAGACCGCTGAGTGAGAACGAGGACTGGTCGACGACGGCCAAACCCACTCCCACGCCGCCGATTCCGAAACCCAGCCACTGGATGCGGCTCACCGTCTCGCCGAGCATGCCCGCGAACAGGGCGATCACCACCGGGCTCAGGCCCTGCACCAGGGAGATGACCGCGGCGGAGACGTGCTCGCCCATGGCGGTGTAGAAGG
The DNA here is from genome assembly GCF_013744875.1 of Nocardia huaxiensis. NCBI lineage: Bacteria > Bacillati > Actinomycetota > Actinomycetes > Mycobacteriales > Nocardiaceae > Nocardia > Nocardia huaxiensis. The sequence continues at coordinate 6,211,109 of NZ_CP059399.1, read as the reverse complement.
CCCCGAACTGCACCATCTGCATGAGAAGCCCCGCGATGACGGTGTGCCCGAGCACCCTTCCGCGCGGCCAGACCGCCTTCGTGGCCACTGCCACCAGGATCAGCAGCACGCCCGCGATGGCGAATCGGCCGAACAGCACCAGCATGGGCGGAGCCGTGCCGACGCCGATGATGCCGGCGATGAACGCACTGCTCCACATGAAGATCAATGCGGGCGGGCCCGCGACTTCCAGCAATCGATTCTCCACCACGACTCCTCGGTAACCGCCTTGACTGGTTACTACCGTGGCACCTACTTGAATAACCTGTCAAGGTGGTTACTATGGCGAGGTGTTCACCTTCGTCAGCGGCAATCTCGTCCTGGACTTCATCGGCACGGTGAAGGCCCGCCGCACCGACTTCACGGACCTCCTCGAAACACCCGCGGACCTGGGAGACTGGTTCGTCGAAGCGGGACTGCTGGACCGCGCCCCCACCGGCGATCCGGACACGCTGCGACAGGCCACCGCACTGCGCGAAGCCGCCTGGCACCTGGCCCTGGCCGCGATCGACGGCAACCCGCTACCCGATGCCGACCGCCGGCTGATCAACCGGCTGGCACAGGGTCCACTCCCGGATCTCGCGCTCCAGCCCGACGGCAGCGTGCGCCGCACCGGCACCGCCGACCAGGCGCTGTCCGAAATCGCCCGCACCGCAATCGAACTGTTCGCCGGCGCCGATTCCCCGCGCATCAAGGAATGCGGTCGCCAGGACTGCACCCGCCTCTACGTCGACACCTCCCGCGCCGGCTCCCGCCGCTGGTGCGACATGACGGTCTGCGGAAACCGTTCCAAGAGCGCCGCTTTCCGCGCCCGCCAGGCTTGATTCTGCATTATTCCCAGGGGCGCTGCCCCCGGACCCCCGGTATCGGGGGCGCTGCCCCCGGCCGCTGTGCTTCTCCCAGGGGCGCTGCCCCCGGACCCCCGGTATCGGGGGCTCTGCCCCCGGCCCCCGTTACCAGGGGATTCGGTACTCGGGCGAATCGCTGTGTGGGGATTCGGGGACGAGGCGACATACTCGGCGTGCCACGCGGTCCGTGTCGCGGACACGGCCGTGCGAGTTCTGCGTTTGTCGGAGCACGTCGCTAGGGTCTGGGCATGCATCGCACCCCCTGGCTCACCGACCGTCCCAGCCTGTCGTCGGCGTCGCGCCAGCCGCGCGACCGCCTCTACTTCGCCACCGTCACCCCACCCGAATCCGACACCGATGCTTGGACATTGGTGGCCACCGGACTGCCCGGCGAACTCACCTGCACGGTGCGCGCCGCCACCATGGAGCAGGTCGAATCCGAAGCCCGCACCCGCATCGGCGATCTCATGGCCGTCGAGGCCGACACCGTCGACCTCATGGTCCACGTCACCACCACCGAGGCGGAGCAGGAGCGCTTCCGCGCCATGACCGACAGCCTCATGTCCGAATGGTCCGAACTCTTGGACCGCCTGCCCGACTCCGACGCCTGACGTCGAACAGACCACGCGGTCAGCAGGACCTCATGGCGGCGACATCGGACAGAATCCCGCCACCAGGTCCCACTGACCGCGCGGTCCGGAATTACTTGTGCGCCACCACGAAGACGCGGCGGAACGGCAACCAGGTCGTGCCGTCGGGCTGCTGCGGATAGGCGGCGTGCAGCAGGGGCGCGAGTTCCCGGCGGAACTGCTCCCACGCGGCGTCATCCAACGCGGTGCGCACCGGTGTGAGCGCCGTCCCGGTGACCCACTCGAGTACCGGATCCGGTCCGCCGAGCGCCTGCAGATACGTTGTCTCCCAGGCATCCACCGAGCATCCCGACCCGGTCAGGATCTGCGCGTACCCGGCCGGATCGAGCACCGCCCGCGGCTCGAGGATCCCACTGTCGGTGAGCCTTTCCCGCCATTGCGGCTGCCCGGCCAGCTCGCGAATCGCGCGATGCGACGGGGCGTCGAAATTTCCCGGTACCTGAAACGCCAGCCACGCTCCCTCCGGCAAAGCCCGCACCCACCCCGGCAGCAGCTCCGGATGTCCTGGTACCCACTGCAATACGGCATTGCACACCACGACATCGGTATCGGGTGCGGGCTGCCACTCCCGCACATCGGCCAGCCGGGCGTCGAGCCCGCGCGCCTGGGCGGCTGCCACCATCTCGGGCGAGGAGTCCGCAGCCTCCAGTGTGGCGTCCGGCCAGCGTTGGGCCAGCTGCACGGTGAGATTGCCGGGCCCGCAACCGAGATCGACCACTCGGCGTGGTTTCTCCGCACCGATGCGCCCCACCAGTTCGAAGTACGGTCGCGCGCGATGATCGTCGAACCTCAGATACTGCTGCGGATCCCACATACGTCCTCCACCTGCGGTAGCGAGCTCGGGCGACCTCCAAGCTACTCCGGAGGCCGGGTGTAGCGGTGTTTGACGCCGGGCGGGAAGTAGTCCGGGTCGCCGTGCGGATGCAGCAGGACGTGCGGGTGCTGACGGCGGTCGGGGACGTAGTGCGTGAATTCGCTGTTGAGACGGCGCAGTTCGGTGCGGATCGAATCGGCTATGCGAGTGGCGAGGCCGGTGACCGGGCTGGTGCCTGGGGCCAGTTCGACGCTGACCTGGAGATTGCGGTCCTGATCGGAGTCGGTGGTGACCTCCACGACGAACTTGCCGGTTATGTGGTCGCAGATGCCGGGTTGTTCCAGGCCGACGGTGATGTTCTCGGGGTAGATGTTCGCGCCGTAGAACGAGACGGTGAAGTGGCTGCGGCCGAACACGTAGACGAAGGGTTGTTCGGGACCGGACACCGTCGGGCGCAGGTCGTGGGAAGCCAGGAAATCCAGCATGCGGTGATGGGGGATCAGGCCGCCCTCATCGGCAATGTGATAGCGCACCAGGGGGATTCCGCCGTCGGCCGAGACGACGAGCGTGCCGTCGGTCTCCTCGAAGAAGCGGTGGTAGGGGTCGTATTGGACCAGGGTGGGCAGGCGGGATTCGCCGAAGAGTTCGCGCGCTACGGCGGGGCGGGCGGCGAGCAGGCGGCGGATCTCGATCGAGAGCGGGGTTTCGTTGCCGAGCACGCCGCCGTCGGCGGTGCCGTAGAGGGAGGCGATATCGGTGCGCGGGTCGCATCCGGCGCGCTGCGCGACCAGGCTGCGCCACTCCTCGCTGAAAACCTCACCGGCGGTGACGAGTTTGATCCGGTGGTCGGGCCACGGCACGCCTGCGGTGCGGCCGGTGTCGATCACGTCCTTGAGGAACGGGGGATAGCCCAACAGCACGACCTGATCGAAATGCGGTGCCAGGGAGGCGATTACACGCAGGATTTCGGCCTTGTTGTTGCCGGGCGCGACCGCCGTCACCGGGTAGCCGCGTGCGGCGAGCTCGCGGACGCAGCCGAGGGTGTAGAGCCCGCCCACCCAGGTGCCCAGTGCGAAGCAGACCACCGCGAGGGTGCTGCGCTCGTCCGCGCGGAAGCCGTCGCGGAAGACCTGCTCGAAGCGCGCGGTGGTGCGCTGCTCGTCGCCCAGCGAGCGCGGCCACGGGGTCGGTTCGCCGGTCGATCCGGAGGACACCGCGATCATGTCGCCGATGCGGCCGTCCCGGCACAGCTGCGGCAACGAATACCGGCGCAGATACCCGGGTTTGTCCACCAGCGGCAGCTTGGTGAAATCCGCGTAGGAGGTCACGGCGTCCGGATCGACCCCGTGCTCGGTGAGAAACGCGCGATAGGCGGGCACCGTGGTCGCTGTCCGTTCGAACAGCCCGACAACGGCTTCTTCCGGAGTGAGGACCACCGAAACCTCCTGGGATGGAACGCAATACCTCGACGATAGGAACTACGGGCACTCGGCACCACCCGTTCGCGCCCGGTCCACCGCCGAGAAGTCAGTGTGACTTGTCGAGCTGATGCGCTACCAGATCCAGGAAGGCGTCCACTTCTCCGCGATGGTAAGCCGGAGCCCCGTCCGCGGCGGTGTGAAAGGCGGTGTGCCGCACGTCGTCCGCGGTGAGGCCGTTCGCTCCGCGATGCGCCAGGGTGGCGGCGAGCCGATCCAGGAACGCCCCCACCTCCTCGGCCCGGTACCCGGATAGCCCGTGCGGGGGCGCGGAGAACTGGATGCGCAGCACATCGTCGTGGGTGAGGGTGTCGTCGACGCGCCCGTTGGGGACGCGGGATCGGCCCAGCCGCAGGAATTCCAGTTCGATGCAGACATGGTCGAGGAAGTCGTCGACCTGTTCCGGGTCGTAGCCGCGATTCCCGCGCGGCGCGCCGTCGAAATGCATCTGCCGGATATCGGAGGCGGTGAGATGATCGCGCCCGAGCATGGTGTCGGCGATGCGCGCGCAGAAGGCATCCACCTGGGCGGGATGGTAGCCGTGATGCCCGAACGGGGCTTTGCCGAAATCCTTGCGGCGTACGTCCTCGGGGGTCACGCGGGTCATTGTGCCAATGCGGTCATGTCCGAATCGCTGCCGCCCCATGCGAATCGAGTGCGACCGGTCAGTCTCTGCGGATGCCGTCCACGAGCAGCCGGCGAATCGCCTGCGTGAGCTGTCCGGCGGCCATCTCGTCGGGATCGCGCAGGCCGTGCAGGATGGCGGCCAGGATCATGCCGGTGACCGCGCGCGCGGTATTGCGGGTATCCAGATCGGCGCGCAGGTAGCCGCGCTCCACCCCGTGTTCGAGGTAGCCGGCGGTGAGCGCGTCGGCGGTGTCCATGAGCCCATACAACCGGGTGGTCAGTTCGGCGTCGATGCCGGTGGCCTGGAACAGCAGCAGCTGCGCCACCCGGCGGTCTTCCAGCAGGATGCGGGTGAGGGCCATGCCGATGCGCTCGGTCTGCTCCCGGTACTCCTCCAGCGACTCGGCGGCGTCGGGCGCGTTCTCGGTGCCGAGCGCCTCGATGATGCGGGCGGCCACATCGTCGATCACATGGTCGATGATGTCGCGCTTATTGCTGAAGTAGCGGTAGAACGTGCCGTGCCCGATGCCCAGCTCAGCGGCGATATCGGCGATCCCGGTGGCGTGATAGCCCTGCTCGGCGAAGCACACGAATGCGGTGTCGATGATCTCCTGGCGGAGTTCGGCCTTGCGCCGTTCGATTCTCGAGGATGGCTTCGTCACAGCACCGATGATACGGTGATCACAAACGGAATGAGATGTCATTCCGTGATAAACGATTCACATTCTTGCAGGGAGGTTCGCTGTGGCACCTCAGTACGACGCCATCGTGGTCGGTGCTGGTTTCGGCGGTATGGGGGCGGGCATCGAGCTGGATCGGCTCGGCCTGAGCAACTTTCTGATCCTCGAGCGCGAGGACGATCTCGGCGGCACCTGGCACGTCAACCACTACCCGGGCCTGGCCGTGGACATCGCCTCGGTGACCTACTCGTACTCCTTCGAACCCAACCCGCACTGGTCGCGGCTGTTCGCGCCGGGCGCGGAACTCAAGAAGTACGCCGAGCACGTGGCCGACAAGTACGACCTGCGCCGGCGCATGCGCTTCAACACCGTGGTCGGCGGGGCGCGCTGGGACGAGGAGCACCAGCAGTGGTCGGTCGCCATCGAGAACGGTGAATCCCTCACGGCGCGCTACATTTTCACCGCCACCGGATTCCTGTCACAGCCCTACACCCCGCCGTTCCCGGGGATCGAGACCTTCCAGGGCAAGATCATCCACTCCACCGCGTGGGACGACTCCTACGATCTGACCGGTCGCAAGGCCGCGCTCATCGGCACCGGCGCGACCGGTGTGCAGCTCGCGCCGGAACTGGCCGCGAAGGTCAGCGAGCTGACCGTCTTCCAGCGCACCCCCATCTGGGTGGTGCCCAAGATCGACTTCGAGATCCCGGAGCGACTACAGGGCCTGTTCCAGCGAGTTCCCTTGACGCAGAAGGCCGCTCGCATGGTCAACACGACCCTGCTGGAGGGCCTCATGGTCATCGGCGTGCTGCACTTCAAGGAGGCCAAGCCGCTGAACAAGGCCGCCGGCGTGCTGGCCAAGGCGCACATGTTCAGCCAGCTGCGCGACAAGAAGACCCGCAAGGCCATGACGCCGGACTACGACTTCGGCTGCAAGCGGCCCACCTTCTCCAACAAGTACTTCAAGATCTTCAACGAGCCGCATGTGCGGCTGGAGACCAACTCCATCGACCACATCGAACCCGACGGCATCGTCACCGCCGACGGACACAAGACCGAGATCGACACCCTGGTGCTGGCCACCGGCTTCAACCTCTGGGACGTCAACTTCCCGGCCATCGAGATCATCGGCCGTGACGGCGTCAACCTCGGAAAGTTCTGGCGCGACAACCGCTTCCAGGCCTACGAGGGCATCACCGTGCCGAAGTTCCCCAACTTCCTGTCCCTCAACAGCCCGTACTCCTACAGCGGCCTGTCGTACTTCACGACCATCGAGGCGCAGATGAAGCACATCGGGCGGCTGTTCACCGAGATGTTCCGGCGCGGCGAACAGGTCTTCGAGGTCACCGAGGAAGCCAACAAGAAGTTCCTCGACACCGTCACCGAGAAGCTGGGCTCCTCGGTCTTCTACGACGGCCAGTGCTCGACGGCGCGCAGCTACTACTACAACCAGCACGGCGAAGCCGCGCTGCTGCGCCCCAACAGCACGCTGACCACCCACCGTCACGCGGTGAGCTTCCCGCTGGACGACTACAGCTACGGGCCGGTTCCGGCCTGAGGTGAGACAGTCGGCAGGGCGGTGCCGAGGCCGGAAGGTCTTGGTACCGCCCTCTTTTCGTCGTTCAGCCCGTGATTCGGGTCGATTCGATGAGCTCGGCGAACATGCGGGTGACGCGGTCGGCGAGAATCGAGGCCGAGGTGCCCATCTGCTCGGCGCGGTGCACCAGTTTGCCGTCCAGTTCGAGCGAGGCCAGCCCGTGTGCGAGCGCCCACCAGGCCAGGGTGAAGGTCTCGGTGTCGGCGGCGGGCAGCACGCCGTCCGCGGTGGCTTCCGTGACGGTCTCCTCGAGCAGGGCGAAGGCTTGATCCCCGGCGCCTTCGGTATCCGGATTCTTCTCCGGCTGTGAGAGTTCCGGCCGGAACATGAGCCGGAAGTAGGCCGGCTGCTCGCGAGCGAACCGCACATACGCCTCGCCCATGGCGACCAGGGTTTCCATGGGAGAGCCGGAGGTGGCGCGCGCCGCCGCCATGCGGTCTCGCAGGTGTTCGAATCCGCGATTGCTCAGGGCCGCCAGCAGGGCCGAGCGGTCGGCGAAGTGGTGATACGGCGCGCCCGGACTGACCCCGGCCTCGCGCGCCACCTTGCGCAGGCTCACCGCCGCCAGCCCCTCGGACTCGATGAGCTGCAGGGACGCGCGCAGCAGTTCCTCGCGCAGGTCCCCGTGGTGGTAGCGGTCCTTCGTCGGCGGCATGCGATGAGAGTACGGGGTTGACACCGCACGCCCGGTGAATCTATACATTGTTTAGATTCTAAACACTGATTAGATCGGAGTCGAGCAATGTCGAATCGTGTTCTCGTGACCGGAGTTTCGGGCTACCTGGCCGGACACGTCGTCAGCGAACTACAGCAGCAGGGATACGAGGTGCGCGGCACCGTGCGCTCACTGGCCAAGAGCGCGGCCACCGCGCATCTCACCGGTGTGGAACTGGTCGAAGCCGATCTGTCCTCGGACGCCGGATGGGCCGAAGCGGTCGCGGGCTGCCGCTTCGTCGTGCACACCGCCTCGCCGTTCCCGCCCCGCGAACCCGAGCACGAGGACGAACTCATCCGCCCCGCCGTGGACGGCACCCTGCGGGTCCTGCGCGCGGCCGCGGTGGCGGGCGTCGAACGCGTCGTGCTCACCTCCTCCATCGCGGCCGTGCGGATCGGCCGCACGCACGAGTGCACCGAGGCGGACTGGTCGGATCTGGCGGCCTGCGACGCCTACCCGAAGAGCAAGACCCTCGCCGAGCGTGCCGCCTGGGATTTCGCCGCCGAGCACCCGGAACTCGAACTGGCCGTGATCAATCCGGGCATGATCCTCGGCCCGATCCAGCACGGTTCCGGACTGAGCACCTCCGCCGATGTCATCCGCATCCTGCTGGCCCGCGAGATGCCCGCCCTGCCGAATATCGGCTTCTCCACCGTCGACGTCCGCGACGTGGCCACCGCGCACCGCCTCGCCATGGAGCTCCCGCAGGCCGCAGGCAACCGCTACATCGTTGCGGGCGAACACATTCCGCTGCGTGACATGGCCCGCACCCTGGCGACCCGCTATCGCGTCTCCACGCTCGCCATGCCCGACTTCCTGGTTCGCCTCGCCGGTCGCTTCGATGCCAATGCCCGCAGCGCCGCCCGCTTCCTGGGACGTGAGGAACGCGTCAGCGCCGCCAAGGCTCGCCGCGAACTGGGTTGGACCATGCGGCCGTTCACGGAGTCTCTTTTCGACACCGCCGCCGGCCTCATCGACCATGGCGTCGTCGCCGACCCGGGCCGTCCGCGTGCACGCAGCGCGTCTCCGGCCGTCGCGCCCGCCACCGCCGGATGAACCGGGGTTGACACATGCTGGTGATGACGGCCCTGGTGGCACTGACCACGCTCATCCGCCGCCGGGTGCGCGCCCGGCGGGCGACCTCGGCGGACGGCGCCCAGTCGCGGCCCGGCGCTGCCGCACCCGATGCGGGAGTGGGAACTGCCGCGCCGGCGAAGCAGATCCGTGACCGTGAGCCCACGCCGAACAGGTTCGCCCGCACCGGCATTCGCTCCGGCGTCCCCCGCGTGTTCGCCGCGGCGGGCGGCGTTCTGCTCACCTGCACGGCCGCCGCCGCCATCGTCGAATTGGCTACTCCCTGTTGAATCGAGGCGGGCCCGCGGGCCGAGTGGTTACGCCGAGAGCGGATTCCTGGCCGCTCCGGTTAGAGAGTCGGCGCGCCTTGTCTTAGGTTGTGCTGGCAGACTGTCTGGGTAAACGACCCAACCGACCACTGACTAGGGGCTGACTTCGACGATGGACCTTCTGCTGCCACTGCTGCTGGTTGCTCTGCTCATCCCGATGTTCCTCGGCGTACGCCGACAGAAGCGGGAGATGGCCAAGGTGACCGAGATGCAGGACAACCTGAAGGTCGGCGACCGGGTCATCACCACGTCGGGGCTGTACGGCACCGTTGTCGACACCGATGACACCAGCGTCGACCTCGAGATCGCCGAGGATGTCGTGACCACCTGGTCGCGGGCCGCGATCCGCGAGATCCGCAATGACGACGTCGCCGACACCACCGAGGATTCGACCCCGGACACCGCTCCGGCCGCCACCGAGGCGACCGGCGAGACCGCCGACGAAGCCCCGCGGCTGACCAAGGACTGACATACCGCGCGCCATCGGCCGCCTCGAATCCGGCGGCCGGTGGCGCTGCGGCGTGCGCCCGCAACCACCTCGATTCCGGCCTAGGAGATTACGAACCGTGCCACCTTCCCAGGGATCGGCGCATCCATGGCGCCTGCTGGGCGTCTACGCCGCGCTGCTGGCCTTGATATTCGGTCTGGTGTTCTTCACCGGCGACAAGGCCCACACCCCGAAACTCGGTATCGACCTGCAGGGCGGCACCCGCGTCACGCTCACTCCGCGCACTCCCGACGGCGGTAAGCCCAGCCAGGACGCCCTGCGTCGCGCGCAGGACATCATCGAGCAGCGTGTCAACGGTCTCGGCGTCTCCGGTTCGGAGGTCGTGATCGACGGCGACAATCTGGTGATCACCGTGCCGGGCGACAGTGGTTCGCAGGCAAAGACTCTCGCCACCACGGCCAAGCTCTACATCCGGCCGGTGCAGAACATGATCCAGGCGCAGAAGCAGGGTGGGGCCACCGCGCCGACCACGCCGCCCGCCGGCGGCGCGCCGACCACCGCACCCGCCGTGCCCGGCCTCGAGGCGCCCGCCACCGACGCGCCCGCGACCGACGCCCCGGCGACCAGCGAGGCTCCCGCCCCGCAGAACCGGGTGTTCCCGGCGCAGGCCCCGACCACCGAGGCGCCCGCACCGACCACCGAGGCTCCGGCGACCACTGAGGCTCCGGCGACCACGGAGGCCCCCAAGCCCACCGGTGGCCTGACCACCGCGCAGAAGACGCAGCAGGAGATCGCCGAGGCGAAGGCGACCCGGCAGAGCACCGACCCGAACGTGCAGCAGCTGGCCATGCTGACCATGGACTGCAGCAAGCCGGATCCGCTGGCGGGCAACGACGACCCGAACCTGCCGCTGGTCACCTGCTCCACCGACGGCCAGTACGTGTACCTGCTGGCCAAGTCCGCCCTGGACGGCCAGGAGATCAAGGACGCGCAGGCGGTCGCGCCGCGCCAGGGTCAGCCGCAGTGGACGGTCGCCATCGACTTCAAGTCCAGCGGCGCCGACACCTGGGGCAAGCTGACCACCGAATACGTGTCCAAGCCGGCGCCGACCAACCAGCTGGCCTTCACCCTGGACTCGCGGGTCGTGAGCGCGCCGCGGATCAACGACGGCAACCAGTACGGCGGCAACACCGAGATCTCGGGCAGCTTCACCAAGGCCAGCGCCACCGAGCTGGCCAACCAGCTCAAGTACGGTTCGCTGCCGCTGTCCTTCACCACCTCCGAAGCCGAAACCGTCTCGGCGACACTGGGTTTGAGCTCGCTGCGGGCCTCGCTCATCGCGGGCGCCATCGGCCTGGTGGCGGTGCTGCTGTACTGCCTGATCGTCTACCGCATGCTCGGCCTGCTGGCCGGTTTCTCGCTGCTCATGGCCGGTGTGGCCGTGTACGGCGTGATCATCCTGCTGGGCCGCTGGATCGGCTTCACCCTCGACCTGGCCGGTATCGCCGGTCTGATCATCGGTATCGGTCTGACCGCCGACTCGTTCGTGGTGTTCTTCGAACGCATCAAGGACGAGATGCGCGAGGGCCGCAGCTTCCGTTCGGCGGTGCCGCGCGGCTGGCAGCGTGCCCAGCGCACCAACCTCTCCGGTAAGACCGTCTCGCTGATCGCGTCCGCGGTGCTGTACATGCTGGCCGCCGGACAGGTGAAGGGCTTCGCGTTCACCCTCGGCATCACCACCGTCCTCGACGTGATCGTGCTCTACCTGGTGACCGCCCCGCTGTTGATGCTGGCGTCCAAGTCGCCGTTCTGGGCGAAGCCGTCGGTCAACGGACTCGGTGTGGTTTCGCAGATCGCGCGGGAGCGCAAGGCTGCCGCCGCCGCCACCGTCGGCGCGGGCAAGGAGGCGTGACGATGAGCAATCCCATCGTTGATTCCGACATCGACTACGTCGAGGCCGCCCCGGACGCTCCGAAGCACAGCTTCCTGGAGCGGTTGTACACGGGCACAGGCGGATTCGAGATCGTCGGCAGGCGCAAGCTCTACTACGGGCTGGCCGCCGCCTTCGTGATCATCTCGCTGCTGAGCATCGCCATCCGCGGATTCACCCTCGGCATCGACTTCGCCGGCGGTTCCCGCATCCAGATCCCGGCGTCGGACAATATCTCCGTCTCGCAGGTGGAGCAGGTCTACACCGACACCCTCGGGCACGCGCCGGTGACGGTGCAGAAGGTGGGCTCGGGCTCCTCGGCCACCATTCAGGTGCGCTCGGACACCCTCGACGCCGAGCAGTCCGATCGGCTGCAGCTGGCGCTGTTCGAGGCGTTCCATCCCAAGGACAGCGACGGGGTGGTGGATCGCAATGCCATCTCCATCGCCGAGATCAGTGAGACCTGGGGTCATCAGATCACCCAGAAGGCCCTGATCGCGCTGGTCGTGTTCATCGCGCTGACCATGGTGTACATCGCGATCCGCTTCGAACGGGACATGTCGTTCGCGGCCATCGCCTCGCTGTTCTTCAACCTGATCGTCACCGCCGGCATCTATTCGCTGGTCGGTTTCGAGGTGACTCCGGCGGCCGTGATCGGTCTGCTCACCATCCTCGGCTACGTGCTGTACGACAACGTGGTCGTGTTCGACAAGGTGGAGGAGAACACCAAGGGCATCCTGCACGTCACCCGGCGCACCTACGCCGAGCAGGCCAACCTGGCGGCCAACCAGACCCTCATGCGCTCCATCAGCACCACCGTCATCGGCATTCTGCCGATCATCGGCATGCTGGTGATCGCGGTGTGGCTGCTCGGCGTCGGCACGCTCAAGGACCTGGCACTGGTGCAGCTGGTCGGCATGATCGTCGGCGCGTACTCCTCGATCTTCTTCGCGGTGCCGCTGCTGGTGTCGATCAAGGAACGCTTCGGACCCGTTGCGGCGCATACGCGCAAGGTGCTCGCCAAGCGGTCGGGCGCGACCTCCTCACGGGTGGCCACCGCCGCCTCGGCGCGCGCCGGGCGCACCGCCGTCCGCGATGCCGACTACGAAACCCACGGCGCGGCAAATGGTTTCAGTGGCGGCCGGGAGAGCTCCGGGCCGCGCACCCGCGACGCCGGCGCCCCGCGCCCCGGCGCCAAACCGAGCGGGAAACGACACAAGAGAAGGCACTGACAATGCGCAGGGGGTTGCGGGTGCGGCGGCAGGAAACCGAATCGTTCGATGGGAGTGGAATGACGCCTCGCCGGGCCTTGGCGCGCGGTCTGGCCGTCGGTGTGGCGGGTGTGCTCGCCGCCGGTGCGGTGGCGGGTTGTGGTGGCAAGAACCAGGTGCCGTCCATCGGCTACGGCGTGGACGCCGCCATCGCCAGCTACAACGGCGGCAGCACGCTGGGCGCGAGTTCCGGTGCGGCGGCGGTGTTCTCGCGGGTGCTGACCGGGTTCTTCTACACCGGTCCGGACGGTCAGCCGATCGCCGACACCGATACCGGCACCGCCAAAGAGGTGCCGGGGGAGACCCAGACCATCCAGTACCGGCTCAATCCGGACGGCGTGTACTCCGACGGCACGTCCACGTCCTGTGACGATCTGGTGCTGGCGTGGGCCGCGCGCAGCGGCCGGTTCACCAAAGCCGGTCCGGGCGGCCCGGTTCCGCTGTTCGACGCCGCCACGACCTCCGGGTACAGCGATATCGAGCGGGTGGACTGTCAGCCCGGGTCCAAGGACGCCACCGTGGTGTTCCGGCCGGGCCGGCATTACTCGGCGTGGAAGACGCTGTTCAACGCCACCGAGCTGATGCCCGCCCATGTGGTGGCCAAGCAGGCGAATGTGTCCAACCTGGTCACGGCCGTGCAGTCGGGTGACACCGGGCAGCTCGAGCGCGTGGCCGAGTTCTGGAACAACGGCTTCACTCTCGCGCCCGGCAAGCTGGATCTGTCGGTGCTGCCCGCCTCGGGGCCGTACAAGATCGAATCCTTCACCGACAAGGACGGCCTGGTCCTGGTGAAGAACGACAAGTGGTGGGGCGATCCCGCCAAGACCGCGCGAATCGTGGTGTGGCCCAGGACATCCGACCTGAAGAAGAAGGTGTCCGACGGCGCGATCGGCGTCCTCGACGTGGGCGCGGGCTCGCTCGGTGATGTGGGGCTGGGCGGCTTCTCCGCCGAGAACCTGCCCAGTCGCGGTGTGGAACAGCTGATCCTGAGCACCGGCGGCGTCTTCAGCAATACCGAGGCCCGCCGCGCGCTGGCGCTGTGCACGCCACGGCAGGCGCTGTTCGACAAACTCGGCCACCCGGACATCGACGCCGCCTCCGGGCTCGGCTCCGGGCCGTTGAATTCCCGCACCATCCAACAGGATTCGCTGTACTACGCGGCGGCCACCGGCGCGGCCGACCGCTACAAGGGCGGTGATGTCGCCGCCGCCACCCAGGCGCTGGCCGGCTCGGGCGTGCAGAATCCGACGGTGCGCATCGGCTACCTGAAGCCCGACGAGCGCCGCGCCCAGACGATCGCCGACATCGCGGCGGCCTGCAAGCCCGCCGGTATCACCGTGGTCGACGCGGGCACGCCGGACTTCGCTCCCGCGCAGCTGACCGAGGGCAAGGTGGACGCCATGCTGACCGGCACCGCCGGCATGCCCGGCCCGTCCGGCTCGCTCACCGGCACCGACGCGACCGCGGCGCTGAAGACCGGTCAGGGCCTGAATTTCAACCGGTTCGGCAATGGCCGCTACGATGCCATCGCGGATCAGCTTGCGGCGGAGGACAACTCGGCCACGGTGCTGAACCTGCTGACCGAGCAGGAGAACCTGCTGTGGAGCGAGATGCCGTCCATCCCGCTGTTCGCCACCCCGCGCACCATCGGGTTCGGCGACGGCATGAGGAACGGCATCGCCAGCCCCACCAAGGCGGGCGCGGGCTGGAATATGGATCGCTGGGTGCTCGAGCGGTGAGATGTGCCGTGTGGCGTGGTGACGAGGAGTGGGTGTAGATGAGCAAGCACGAAATGGTGGAGACCGCCGAGATCGCCGGTGAGCGGGCCACCCGGGCCGCCGAGGCGGTCGAACGGCTGACCCGCTGGCACGACGACTTCCCGACTCCGGGAGTGCGTTTCGCCGATCTGACGCCGGTGTTCGCGGACTCCCAGGGCTTCCGCGCGGTGCTGGACTGCTTCGCCGCCTGCGCTCCCGAAGCCGACCTGGTCGCGGGCGTGGACGCCCGCGGCTTCCTGCTCGGCGCGGGCGTCGCGGCCGTCCTGGGCACCGGCGTGGTCGCGGTGCGCAAGGCGGGCAAGCTCCCGCCCCCGGTCATCTCCCGCGAGTACACCCTCGAATACGGTTCCGCCGCACTGGAAATCCCGGCCGACGGCATCGACCTGAAGGGCCGCAGGGTGCTGCTCCTCGACGATGTGCTCGCCACCGGCGGCACCCTCGCCGCTGCGGCCGAGCTATTCCACGCCGCCGGCGCGGAGGTTGTCGCGGCGGCGGTCGTGCTCGAACTGAGCTTCCTCAACGGCCGGGAAAAGCAGGGCGACTACCCGCTCACCTCGGTCGTCAAGCTCTAGCGCGTTCCGGACAGCGAAATCCGCAGGCGTGGCGACACTGTCGCCACGCCTGCGCTGTTCCGAGGTGCTCACGGTCTGTGCGGCGAATCAGGGTTGCGGCGGTGACTTTGTTCGAATGACAGATCCGGCGCACCGTCCAGCGACAATGTTCCCGGCTGCCTCGCTAGGGGGTGCGGCCGACTTGGTTCGCATACACAATGTGGGGCGTGGATAGTTCAGTGGGGGAGCGGGATCTGTCGTTCCCCGAGTTCGTCACCGCGCGCATTCCGGATATGGCTCGGCAAGTGGTGGCAGATCTGCTGCGCACCTTTCCCGATTACGATCGGCTGCCGCACGAGGGGCTGGAGCGGGATCTGGCGCGGCGGGCGGAGGACAATCTGCGGCTGTTCGTGCGCCTGGTCATCGAGGGGCGGGAACCTCGGGCGGAGGATCTCGACGGGATGATCGAGGTCGCGGTTCGCCGTGCGCGGGAAGGCATTCCGCTGGATGCGGCGCTGGCGGTCTACCATCGTGGCGCGCTGGCGGCGTGGGAGTACATTGCCGCGGCGGTCGATACGCCGCAGCGGCAGGCCGAACTGCTGGCCGCGGTGCCGCAGCTGCTGCGGTATCTGGGGGTGGTGATTCCGGGGGTGGCGGGGTCGTATCTGCGGGAACGGCAGGATCTGCACTGGGAGCAGCGGGAGGCGAAACGCACGCTGGCGCAGGCGCTTCTGCAGGGCAAACCGGCCGAGCTGCTGGCGGAGCGGTTCGGGCTCGCCCTCGGGGGCTATCACGTGCTGTCGCTGCGCACGGCCGACTCCGTCGAATCCGCCGAGGCGGCTCGTCCGGCGCTGCGGGTGATCCATGCCGAGATCGACGCGCTGTCACCGTCCGCGCTGACCCTGCTGGACCGGACCGGAGGCTGGGTGCTGGTGCCGATCACCGAGCCCGCCGCCCGGCTCGATGCCGCCGTCGCGCGCATCGCCGCCGCCGGAGGTGTTCGGGTGATCGCCGGAACGGCCACGGCCGCAGTGGTTTCCGAGATTCCCGCGCGGGCCGAGGAGGCGGGGGAGATCGCGCGGCTGGCGCGTGGCCTGGGTCGTCCGACCGGGGTCTACCGCATGGCGGATCTGGCACTCCAGTATCAGTTCGCCCGGCCCGGCCCGGCGCGCGCCTGGCTGCTGGAGCTGCTCGCCCCGCTCACCGGGCACCCGCATCTGATGGACGCGCTGCGCGCCTATCTCGCGCACGATCACAATCGGGTGGCCGCGGCGGAGTCGCTGGTGGTGCACCGCAATACGCTCAACTATCGGCTCACCCGCATTGCCGCCCTGACCGGATACGATCCCGGCCGGTCCGAGCACACGCCGCTGTTCGCGGCCGCGCTCACCGCGTTCGACCTGGCGTCGGCGGATCTCTGAGAGATAGCTACTTCGCCACCCACCTCGCCACGAATCCGCTGACGATGAGCCAGAACAGCGCTGCCAGACCGTAATTCAGGACGATGTCCAGATCGGCGTTGCCGGTGTGGAACAGGCCCGGGAAGAACAGCGCCAGGGGTTCGGCGAACTGCTTGATGAACAGGAAGAACCGATTGGTTTGATCGGCGTCCAGCACCAGCATCAGGATGTACAGGCCCTCGATCAGGGCGAACACGGCACCCACCCCGGCGATGATCCGCGCGGCGGTGGCCTCATTGCGGGCGACGTACGGCATAACGGAAATATGCCCGATGCAGGTCGCCGTCATGCCCGCTGAAACCGTGTCGCTACCAGCGGAAACCGCGTGTCGTTATGCGAGACGCGGACTGGTCAGTATCGGGACACCAGGCGCGCGATGAAACCCGTCACGGCGAGCCAGAAGACCGCGGCCAGACCGTAGTTCAACACGATGTCCAGGTCCCCGTTGCCGGTGTGGAACAGGCCCGGGAAGAACAGCGCCAGGGGTTCGGCGAGCCCCTTGATGAAGGTGAAGAACCGGTTGGACTGGTCGGCGTCGAACACCAGCAGCAGGATGTAGACACCCTCGATGAGTGCGAACAGGCCACCGACACCCGCGATGATGCGGGCGGCGGCACCCTCGTTGTAGGTGCGGTAGAGATAAGGCATACCCCTCGGATGCCCGGTGGCTGCCGGTCGAAACAAGCCGGCGTGCCGGTCGGTCCGGGGTGGAATCCCCGGAGCGCGCACCGTAATCCGCTCGACGGCGTTCGTAGGATCATGTCGTGATCGATGTTCCCGCGGAACTCACCCGGACCCAGATCGACTACAACGGCGCGGCCGGCCGCGCCTTCCTCGACGACCTGCCCCGTCGTGCGGCCACCTTTCTCGATCGCTGGCAGCTGACGCTCACCGGCAAGTCCATGCACGGCGTGGCCTCGCTGGTGCTGCCCGTCGAGCGCGCCGACGGCACCCCCGCCGCGCTGAAACTGCCACTGCTGGACGAGGAAAGCGTGGGGGAGCCGCTCGCACTGCGGCAGTGGAACGGTGACGCCATCGTGCGGCTGCTCGAACACGACGCGGACACCGGCAGCATGCTGCTCGAGCGCCTCGACGAGACCCGGCACCTGTCCGCCCTCGACGACATGCACGCAGCGACCGCGATTCTCGCCGGAATCCTGGCCCGCCTCACCGCCGTCGCGGCCCCCGCCGGACTGCGCCGGCTCGGCGATATCGCCCGGGAGATGCTCGACGAGGTCCCCGAAGCGCTCACGTCACCCCTGGTGGACAGCGCCGCCCGGCGCACGATTCTCGACTGCGCGGCCGCCGTGCGGGACGTGCTCGACCAGCCGGGCGACCGGCTCCTGCACTGGGACCTGCACTTCGACAACATCCTGGCCGCCGCCCGCGAACCCTGGCTGGCCATCGATCCCAAACCGCTCGCCGGAGATCCCGGATTCGATCTGATGCCCGCCCTGCGCAACGAACTCCGTGGCGGCTACGACGAGAAGGAAGTCCTCTACCGCTTCGACCTGCTCACCGAGGCCACCGGCCAGGACCGGCAGCGCGCCGCCGCCTGGACCCTGGGCCGCGCCTTGCAGAACCTGCTGTGGAACATCGACGACGAGGACGACGAACTGGACGCGGACCAGCTCGCCATTGCCGCCACCCTGCGCGATAACCGCCTGCGCTGAGCGCGGGCCACCCGAATCCGGCTGGCGTTCAGGTAATCCGGGGCGCGGGCATGGCATGATGTCCGGGTGATCACCGCGTCGGTCGTGAGCGTTCGGGCGTGAACTCCAAAGTCCTTGTGGGCGTGGGGCTCGGCCTGCCCTTGGCGCTGATGGCACTCGTGCTCGTCATCATCCTGCCCGCCACCGAGGAGACCTGCGGCGTGGGCACTCCGGCGGTGGTGTCGGCGACCACCGGGCGCACCGAACCCAACTGCCCCGCCACGGGATCACCCGCCGAAACCGGGCTGCAGGACGGGGCGCTGCGCGCACTGCGCTGTGTGGTGGCCCAATTCGGGATGATGGACATGCGCGGCGTCATCACCGACGACGCCTTCCCCGATCATCGGGCCGGGCGCGCGGTGGAATTCATCGTGGGCGCCGATCAGGCCAAGGGCGATCAGATCGTCGCGTACCTGCAGGAGAACGCCGCTGCCTTCCGCATCGACTACCTGATCTGGAAGCAGCGCAGCTGGACTCCCGACGCGGCCGCCGCCATCGCGTGGACGCCGCTGGAGGATCGCGGCGACGCGGCGCGCAATCGCACGGATCGGGTGCAGGTCACCATCAAGGAGCAGAGCGGGTCCACCACGTCGGCCTCGCCCGAGGTGTCCCTCGCCGCGGTGAACGAGGCCGGGCGGCTCAGTGGCCTGGGCCGCCGCCAATACCCCTTGGCGGCAGGCACATTCACCGTCTCCGACGTCTTCGGCTCGCGTGGCGGCAATCACCTCGGGGTCGATATGGCCGCCTCCGACGGCACCCCGATCTACGCGGCCGCCGACGGCCTCGTGGTGGCGGCGGGCCCGGCCTCCGGCTTCGGTGTCTGGGTGGTCATCGACTCCCTCGACGAGAGCGGCCGCCGCTACTCCACCGTCTACGGACACATGTGGGACAGCGGCATTTTCGTCAAGACCGGTGACATCGTCGCCATGGGCCAGCACATCGCCAATGTCGGCAACAATGGTGAATCCTCCGGCGCGCACCTGCATTTCGAGGTCGTACCCGGAGGGCGGCTCACCGGCGGCTCGCAGGTCGACCCGATCGCGTGGCTGGGCGGCGCGAGCCTGCCCGCACCCTCGGCGACCTACTGCGAGAACGGATTCGGCACCGCCGGCGGCAATCTCGCCTCCGGCAAGGTGCCCGCCGAACTCGAGATCTGGTACCGGCGCGCCGGCTCGCTGTGCCCCGAGATCAGCGCCTCGCTGCTGGCGGCGCAGGGGCAGGCCGAATCCGGCTTCCGGCGCGGCCTCACCTCCCCGGCCGGTGCGCAGGGCCTGGCCCAGTTCCTGCCCACCACCGCGACCGCCAGCGCACCCGACGGGCAGCCCTATGTCATCGACGCCGACGGCAATGGCACGGCGAGCGTGTGGGACGACGGGGACGCCATCATCGGCCAGGGCCGCTACATGTGCACCATCGCGGCCACGATCAAGGGCTGGATGCAGGAGGGCAAGGTCAGCGGCGATCTCACCGAACTGACCATCGCCGCCTACAACGCCGGTGAGGGCGCGGTACTGGCCTCCGGCGGCATGCCCAGCCAGTACGCCGCCCACTTCAGCGAAACCCGTCCGTACGTGGCGCGCATCATGGCGGCCGAGGCGAGTTTCCGCAGCGTCACCAGCGGCGGCCGGTTCATCCCCGACGCCGCCGCCGACCTGGGCCCCCAGATCGTCGAGGCCGGACGCGAATGGATCGGCACCCCATACGCTTTCGGCGGCGGCGGCACCTCCGGCCCGTCCAACGGCGGCTTCGACGCGGCCGGATTCACCACGGCCGCAGTGTTTTCCGCCAGCGGCGGCACCATCACCCTGCCCGGCACCGCCGAACAGCAGTGGGAGCGCGGCACCGAAGTGGAGCTGATCAAGGCCAAAGCGGGCGATCTGGTGTTCGGCACCTTCGGCCCGCGCGGACCCGCCACCGTCGGCATCTACCTCGGCAACGGCCGCATGCTGCACGCCGAAAGCGACAGGGGCGTGGCCGAAGTGCCGTTGCTCAACGGCATGAAGGCCCGCCGCATCGGCCAGTGAGTGGGGTCACGGAAATAATCCCTTGCCGCCTCCGGTTGGTCTTGGATAACTTGGGTGCGTTCCCTTCCCCGTCCGATCGGAGTCCCGACATTGATCTTCTGAGGTAACCGCTGCGTGGCCCGCAATCTGCGCGCCGCATCTTCTGCGAACACCTCGGGAGGGCATATGTCCAGTTCTCTGTCTATTTCCGATCTCACCTTCGTGTGGCCGGACGGCACCCCTGTTTTCGACGGTCTCGATGCTGTGCTCGGACGCGGTCATATCGGCCTGGTCGGCAGCAATGGCGCGGGGAAATCCACGCTGCTGCGGCTGATCACCGGTCAACTGTCCCCGCAGCGCGGTTCGATCACCGTTCCCGGGCGGCTCGGTTACCTGCGGCAGGACCTCGGTCTGACCGCCGGGCAGCGGGTCGACGAGGTGCTCGGCATCGCCGATATCCGGAAGGCCCTGCACCGCATCGAATCCGGCGCCGGCACCGAGGCCGACTTCGATGCCGTGGGTGTGCGCTGGGATGTCGAAGGGCAGGCGGTGGCGCTGCTGGGCAAGCTCGGATTGCATTACCTGGCAGGTGATGTCGCGCAGCTCGATCGGCGGCTCGACACTCTCTCCGGTGGCGAGACGGTGCTGCTCGGGCTGGTGGCCGAACTATTGCGGGAACCCGATGTACTGCTGCTCGACGAACCGACCAATAATCTCGATGCTGTTGCGCGCGAACGCCTTTACGAGGTCGTCGGGCAGTTCGACGGCACCGTGGTCACCGTCAGCCACGATCGGGAACTGCTGGAGCGCGTCGACACCATCGCCGAACTGCGGCAGGGCGAGATCCGTTTGTTCGGCGGTAATTTCACCGACTACGAGCGGATCGTCGAGGCCGAACAGGAGGCCGCCCGCGCGGCGGTCCGGGATGCCCGCAGCGACGTCAAGAAGCAGGCGCGTGAACTCGTCGAAGCCCGCATCAAACTCGACCGCCGCCAGCGGTACGGGCAGAAGATGTGGGATCAGAAGCGCGAACCCAAGATCGTCATGGGGGAGCGCAAACGCCAGGCCCAGGTATCGGCGGGCAAGCTGCGCAACAATCACATCGGCAAACTCGACGACGCGAAGGACACGCTCACCAAGGCGGAGGAGCACCTGCGTGACGACCGGGAGATCCGTGTCGACCTGCCCGGCACCCGGCTGTATCCGGGACAGGACGTGATCGACCTGGATCGGGTGGTGCTGGCGAACGGGCCGACGGTCACGCTGAAGATCAGCGGCCCCGAGCGCATCGCCCTCACCGGACGCAATGGGGCCGGGAAAACCACACTGCTGCACCGCATCTGCGCGGAGCAGCCGAAGGTGGCCTGGCGCATGCTGCCGCAGCGGCTCGACATCTTCGACGAAGAGCTCACCGTCTTCGAGAATGTCGCCGCGACCGCGCCGCACGCGGTGCCCGAACAGATCCGAGCCCAGTTGGCGCGCTTCCTGTTTCGCGGCAGCGACGCCGACGTGCTCGCGTCGGCGCTGTCGGGCGGGGAACGGCTGCGGGCGGCCCTGGCCATGCTGCTGCTGGCCGAGCCCGCCCCGAAGCTGCTGCTGCTCGACGAGCCCACCAACAACCTGGACCTGCCCAGCCTCCGGCATCTCACCGAGGCGCTGGCGAGTTTCCAGGGCGCGCTGGTGGTGGTCTCGCACGACCCGCGCTTCCTCGACGACATCGGGGTCACACGGCGGCTCGAGCTCACCGCGGCGGGAATCACCGATGCGCCGGCGTCATGAGCAACGGGTGGTTTCGCGGTCTGAGCAGGGCGCGCCGCCGGGCACGTCGGCGCGGCCGGGCAAGCGGGACGCAACGTCATCCGGACCGGTCTCCGAGCGGGTAATCTTCCCCGTTCGGGACCTGTCCGGGTCGGCCGCGTTCGGCGTCCCGGTCCATGTACGTTTCCAGGACTAAAGTGGGTGGTCCGGGTGGTTGAACGGTCCGATAGGGTGAGCCAGGTCGAGACCGGGAGAGGTGGTGGCATGACTCAGCATTTGGAGAAGGCGAACGCCGAGCAATCGGGCAATGGCGCCTCCGGTGCGTCGCAGCCGACTCCGCAACCCGGCACGCCACGTAACAACTCCACGGCCGTACCCACTTCCGCGTCCCGGCGCGTGCGCGCCCGCCTGGCGCGGCGCATGACCGGGCAGCGCGGCATCGCCGCGGTGAAGCCGGTGCTCGAGCCGCTGGCCACCGTGCATCGTGAGCTGTATCCGAAGGCGAATCTTGCTCTGCTGCAACGGGCTTTCGATGTCGCCGACGAGAAGCACGCGCACCAGTTCCGCAAGTCCGGCGACCCGTACATCACGCATCCGCTGGCCGTGGCGAACATTCTCGCCGAGCTCGGCATGGACACCACCACGCTGGTGGCCGCGCTGCTGCACGACACCGTCGAGGACACCGGCTACTCGCTCGAGGAACTGACCAACGAATTCGGCACCGAGGTCGCCCATCTGGTCGACGGCGTGACCAAACTCGACAAGGTCAACCTCGGCGCGGCCGCCGAGGCCGAGACCATCCGCAAGATGATCATCGCCATGGCGCGTGATCCGCGCGTGCTGGTGATCAAGGTCGCCGACCGGCTGCACAATATGCGCACCATGCGCTTCCTGCCGCCGGAGAAGCAGGCCAAGAAGGCACGCGAAACCCTCGAGGTCATCGCACCCCTGGCGCACCGGCTCGGTATGGCCACCGTCAAATGGGAGCTGGAAGACCTCGCGTTCGCGATCCTGCACCCCAAGAAGTACGACGAGATCGTGCGCCTGGTCGCCGATCGCGCGCCCTCGCGCGACACCTACCTGGCGAAGGTGCGCGCCGAGATCGTCAACACCTTGGCCGCGAGCCGCATCAACGCCATCGTCGAAGGCCGCCCCAAGCACTACTGGTCCATCTACCAGAAGATGATCGTCAAGGGTAAGGACTTCGACGACATCCACGACCTGGTCGGCATCCGCATCCTCTGCGACGAGGTGCGCGACTGCTATGCCGCTGTGGGCGTGGTGCATTCGCTGTGGCAGCCCATGGCCGGACGCTTCAAGGACTACATCGCCCAGCCGCGCTACGGCGTCTACCAGTCCCTGCACACCACGGTCGTCGGCCCCGACGGCAAGCCCCTGGAAGTGCAGATCCGCACCCAGGACATGCACCGCACCGCCGAATTCGGCATCGCCGCGCACTGGCGCTACAAGGAAACCAAGGGCAAGCACTCCCAGGATTCCACCGAAGTCGACGATATGGCCTGGATGCGGCAGCTGCTCGACTGGCAGCGCGAAGCCGCGGACCCGGCCGAGTTCCTGGAATCGCTGCGCTTCGACCTGAAATCGCCGGAGATATTCGTGTTCACCCCCAAGGGTGACGTGATCACGCTCCCGCAGAAGTCCACCCCGGTGGACTTCGCCTATGCCGTGCACACCGAGGTCGGGCATCGCTGCATCGGCGCGCGCGTCAACGGGCGGCTCGTCGCGCTGGAACGGCAGCTGGAGAACGGTGAGGTCGTCGAGATCTTCACCTCGAAGGCGCAGAACGCCGGGCCCTCGCGGGACTGGCAGAACTTCGTCATCTCCCCGCGCGCCAAGGCCAAGATCCGGCAGTGGTTCGCCAAGGAACGCCGCGAAGAGGCCCTCGAGGCGGGCAAGGACGCCATCTCCAAGGAGGTTCGCCGCTCCGGGCTGCCGCTGCAGCGCCTGATGAGCGTGGACGCCATGTCCGCGCTGGCGCACGAGCTGCACTACACCGACATCTCCGCGCTGTACGCGGCCGTCGGCGAGAACCAGGTCTCGGCGCATCACGTCGTGCAGCGCCTCATGGCGCAGCTCGGCGGCGTCAGCGACGTGGAAAACGAACTGGCCGAACGCAGTACACCGTCCACGCTGCCCTCGCGGCAGCGCTCGACCGGTGACGCCGGCGTCGAGATTCCGGGCGCGCCGGGCACGGTGTCGAAGCTGGCCAAATGCTGCACCCCCGTCCCCGGTGACGAGATCATGGGCTTCGTGACCCGCGGCGGCGCGGTGTCGGTGCACCGCACCGACTGCACCAACGCCGATTCGCTGCGCGCGGAGCCCGAACGCATCATCGAGGTCAAGTGGGCGCCGTCGCCGTCGTCGGTGTTCCTGGTCGCCATCCAGATCGAGGCCCTCGACCGCACGCGTCTGCTGTCGGATGTCACCAAGGTCCTCGCCGACGAGAAGGTCAATATCCTCTCGGCGGCGGTCACGACTTCCGGTGACCGCGTTGCCATTTCGAAGTTCACCTTCGAAATGGGCGATCCCAAGCATCTCGGTCACCTGCTCAATGTGGTGCGCAATGTGGAAGGCGTCTACGACGTCTACCGCGTGACCTCCGCGGCCTGACGGACACGCACCGCCGACCCTGTCCGGCGGTGCCGCAGCGGGTTTGCCGATCGCCGGTTCGGCTCGGGTGGATCGTGATAAACCTGGGGCAACAGTGTCGGCTGCACGAGGAGTGCTCGTAGGCATGGTTGATGAGGGAGTAGACGACGAGCTGTCCCGCCGTGTCGGGGACGCGGCTGCCGTGCAGCAGGTCTTCGATCAGCTACCGATGATCATCGCGGCGATGGATGGTCCGGAATATCGGTTCGTGGCGGCCACGGCGCTCGAGCGCGCCTATGTCGGCCGCGAGCACGTGATCGGCATGTGCGTCGAGGACGTCTTTCCCGAAATCATGCAGCAGGGGATCAAACCGATTCTCGACCAGGTGTACGCGTCCGGGGAATCGATGAGGCTGCGGGATTGGCGGGTACAGGTCGACCTGCCCGATACCGGCGGCCGGCGGGAGGTCTTCGCCGACTTCGACGTGCATCCGCGGCGTAGTCCGGACGGCACGGTCGTCGGGGTCACCTGTTCGCTCACCGACGTGACCGATCAGGTGCACGCGCGGCAGTCCGCGCAACGCCGGGCGGTCGAGGCCGAGCGGCGCTTCGCGCACGCCCAGGATACGATCGACGCATTGCAGCGTATTCTGCTGCCCGCCGGGCTGCCGGTGCTGCCGCGTCTGCGCATCGCCGCCAGCTATCTGCTCGCCGATACCGATATGGCCGCGGGTGGTGACTGGTTCGACGCGGTGACCCTGCCCGGCGGCCGCACCGCGCTGGTAGTCGGGGATGTGGTCGGCCACGGGGTCGCGGCGGCGGCGACCATGGGGCAGCTGCGGATCCTGCTGCATGAGCACCTGCTGCTCACCGGTGACATCGCCGCCGCGCTCACCGCCTTGGACGCTGCGGCGCAACGGATTCCGGGAGCCTACGCGGCCACCGTCGGCGTGGTGCTGCTCGATCCCGAGACCGGGGCGCTGGAGTACTGCACCGCCGGTCATCCGCCGCCGCTGGTCGCGACCATCGCGGGTGACGCTCGATTTCTGCCGGCCACCGGGGCCGGGCCGATCGGTGTCGGTGGCCGGTTCACCCGGGACACGATCGGGTCCGCGCGGTTGGCGGACGCGGAGCTGATCCTGCTCTACACCGACGGCATCCTGGAACGTCCCGGGCGCGAATTGGCGCAGAGCACGGTCGAATTGGCGCACGCCGCCGCGGATAGCGCTGCGGGACGGGCGTTTCCGCAGGACACCGGTTCGCCGGTCGAGCGGATCTGTTCGCAGACCCTGGAAATGCTGACGCGGATCTCCGGATACCGCGACGACATCACCCTGCTGGCCGCCCAGCGGTCCGTGCCGCCGGAGGATCTCACCCTGCGCGCACCGGCGCTGCCCGCCTCGCTTGGGCCGGTCCGAAAGCGGTTGAGCGCGTGGCTGTCCGATGCGCACATCGTCGATCCCGATGCGGAGGCGCTGCGGCACGCGGCCATGGAGCTGATCACCAATTGCATCGAGCACGCCTATACCGGCATCGCCGGCCACCACACTTTCACGCTCACCGCCACCGTCACCGAGAACGGCATCGCGGAGGTGCGGGTGATGGACGAGGGGCGGTGGCGACCGCCGACACCCGCACCAGATCGCGGTTTGGGACTGCAACTTGCCGACAGTCTGGTCGACTCCTTGCATATCGCCCATGACGAGACCGGCACGAGCGCCCTTCTCACGCATCGCCTGGCCCGCCCGGCCCGGTTGTTGACCAGCACCACCGCGATCTGGGGATCGACCGCCCGGCAGGAGTCGTCCAGTGACATGCTGCTCGTCTTCGAACAGGTCGGCGCACCCCGGCCCCGGGTGCAGGCCGATGGGCCGATCGACGCGAATACCGTCGCGGAGTTCGAACGCACGGTGCGCACCGCCGGATCGACGGGTCAGCGCTCCTTGACGGTGGACCTCACCGGTGTCACCCATCTCGCCAGTGCGGGAATCGCCGCGTTGCACCGGTTGTCGCGGCTGCATCACGACAATGGGACGCGGGTGCGCTGGTTCGCGCCGACCGGTTCGCCCTCCGATGTGGTGCTGTCGCTGGTGCGACTCGACCACCACACCCACGATCCGGATGGGACCGCCGAATCCGTCAGCGGTTGAAATCGCCCGCCTTGCCGATGATTTCGAGCATGCGCCACACCACCGGCGAGGCCACCAGATGTAGTCGGCAGTCGTGCTGGGCCGCCCACTCGCGGGCTTCGACCAGCGCGCGCAGGCCGCCCACCCCGAGGAAGGTGACATTGCTGAGGTCGATGGTCGTGGTCGCGCCCGCTCGCACCTCGTCGAACAGGGCGGTGCGGAAGGCCTGCACGACAGTCATGTCGATCTCCCCGTCGATGACGCATCGGGATGCGGGGTCGGCTTCGGCCGACGGGACGATCGTGAACGCGCGATAGGAATAGTGGTGCACAGCAACCTCGTTCGGATCAACGCATAGGCGACTGAGGTCATCCGCACGATGGAACGGGTGATCGGCCTCCGGCCTCAGGCTGGACATTCAACCCGGAATTCGCACTCAGCCTACGCTTTCCTGCGCGCCGGGTGGCCAACTTGGGCACGGTCGATCACTCGCCCCGAAGCGTCGAACCGGTCGGTTGCGGTGCTGTGCTTCAGTTCGCGACACTCCCGCGCGCACTGAGCTTGCGAATCGGCTCGATCAGCCAGTGATACACCGGCCGCACGACCCGCCCGGGCAGATACCGATGCCGCTCCTCATGCCACACCCGCGCCCGCTGATGTCCGGAGATCGGCGAGAACCGATCCGGCGCCGGCGGCGCGCTGGTCCGGAATTCGATGCGGCACAGATGCTTGGTATTCATGAACCCGTACTGGCTGGGACTGACCAGCCGCAACGGCGCCCCGTGGTCCCCATTGAGCGGCTCCCCGTCGAGCCGATCCGCGATCAGCACATCCTCGCCCAGCGCATCCTCGAGCACCGCCACCGCCTGAAACCCGTCCAGCCCCTCGAAGATGACATGACTGATCTCGACCCCCGAATCGACCAGCGGCACAACCCGCGTCCGATAGAACTCCGCGAACCCGGTCCCCTCCCACCGCAACCCGGTGGCCGTCCACCCCGCCACACAGTGGAAGTCGGCCTCGACCACCCGCCGCGGCAACTTCGCGACCTCGGCAACAGTCAGCGTGAACCCTTCGCTCAGCGCACCCCCGACCTCGAGCACCGGCTCGGCGGGCACTTCCGGCGGCGGGTGATGGAGATGGGTGCCGAAGCGCGGAAATCCTTGGACGGCCCGCTGGCCTGGAGGCAGTGTCATGTCGATCCTCTGTCGTGCGGTGCGATCTGTGAACAACGCTGACCAAATAGGGCAAACGCTCTATATAGAGTGAACGTACTAGTTCGCTGGACGCAGCGCAAGGTTCCGCACGTCACCCCGGGTGCCTCCGGAGCTGCCGCCCGCACGCGGCATCGTGTTCCGGTCAGGCCGAGTGTGATCGCCGCAGGTGCTCGAAGAGCATTCGGAAGAGCTCGAAATTGGGGAGATTCAGCTTGCTGGCGACCAAAGACTTTCGCCCACCTCTGATCTCGATCAGTTCGTGCGGCAGCGTCGCGATCGGTTCCACTTCCGCCCACGGGATGGATCGCTTCTTGTCGCCGATCGCTGTCTCCGTCACCCAGATCTCACCGAAATCGATGCGATGCCCCGCGTGCACCGCGGCCAGATCCCGTGGGAACCGAAGCGTGGTGATGGCCTGCTGCACTTCGGTCGCCCAGGGGCCGGAGAACGCGTCACTCACCTCGAAACGCCGCCCGGTGATATCGGTCAGATCGAGGTGGTAGGTCGGGGTGCCGCCCTCCCGGGCCGGGCGGGTGACCGATACCCGGGGCAGGGCCGCTGTCGAGTCGTAGCGCGCCACCCGCAGATCTGCGCGCCGGACCCGCACCAGGCCGAGCTCGTACAGGTCGAGCCGGGCGCCCCCGTACCGCCGCCGCCGGATCGCGACTTTGATCATGGTGATGAGCAGCACCAATGTCGGCCCCCCGGAAAGGAATCCGCCGATCAGCACGGCGATGCCGGTCTCGCCCGCGCGCAGAGCGGCCACGGCCACCGCGTCGAGAATTCCGAGTATGACGAGGAACGGAATGAACCTGCGCCACTGCGGCAGCGAAGGCCAGTAGGTGCGCACATGTCGCCCGAGATCGGCATCGGTGGCTGCGGCGGAGATCCGCCGCCACAGCTCGGAATCGTAGGCGGGCGGTACGGGCTTGGCGCACATGGGATTTCCTGAGCGAGGTCGAGCAGTCGGCGGCGCAGCCGATTCTAGGTCGCGCGTCCGCTGCCCGATCGGTGATGCGATAAGCGATGGATAAACGTGCCGGGGTCCGTGAGCGGGATCGGCGGGAGCTCGGGCTGGGGTGGGAAAGTGCTTCCTCCAGCCGCCAACCCACCCGCCGCTGGTCACCACCCGGCAAGTTAGGCTGGCCTCTCCGGATCCACTATCAGGAGAGTCGATGACTGCGTTCGAGAATGTCACCGTCACGAAGAAGGCGAATGTCTACTTCGACGGCAAGTGTGTGTCGCACAGCCTGGTGCTGGCCGACGGCACCACCAAGTCGGTGGGTGTGATCCTGCCGGCCACGCTGACGTTCAACACGGGCGCGCCCGAGATCATGGAGCTCATCGAGGGCGAGGCCAAGGTCACCCTCGCCGGGGAGGCCGAGGCCAAGACCTACCGCGGCGGCGAGTCGTTCTCGGTTCCCGGTGACAGCAGCTTCGAGATCGAGGTGCTCGAGCCGGTGCACTACGTGTGCCACTTCGGCTGAGTCGCAGGCTGATACCGCGCCCGGGCCGTCGAACGGCTCGGGCGTTCGCATGTGCGGGGGAGTAGCCTGCGGTCATGTTGCTCGGCACACTGCTCGCGGTCGCGTATCGGTTCGACGACGGGGCGCCGCAGCGGGTGCTGAGTGTCGATTTCGAGTTCGATACCGGGACATGGGGGCTGCGGCTCGGGGAGTACGGGGTGGTTTCGTTCCGGCAGGGTGTAGCCGAGGCGGCGAATTCCCCTGTGTCGGATTGTTTTCCGTGGCCTCGGGTGATCGGGGAGCCCGCGCGTTCGGGCTGGTTGACCGATGACGCCGGGCGTGCGGTCGGGGTGCAGTTCGAGTTCGGGGATCCGGCCGCGCAACCCAGAATGGCCGTGCAGCTGCGGGAACGGATGTCGAGGGTGGAGATCAACGCGGTGTACGCGTTGGAGACGCCGTTGCGCGCGGTGGCGCGGAAATCCGGCACGGAGCGAGAGGAACTGCCTGCGGCGCGGTTCCGGCTGACCAACGACCGCACCGAGCCGCTCACCCTGGGACTGGAACCCACCGGCATGATGTTCGATATCGGGCCGGGTGACTGGGTGGACATCGAATCCTCGGTGGACGACGGACAGTTGCCGGAACTGCACGCCTACGACAGCGGCCTGCTCGTGCTGTGGGGCGGTTGGCGGAACTCGGCGGTGGACCGCGACGGCACCCTCTGGGAGTGATCTCGCTGTCGATTCGCTATATGTGCTGGTCAGAACAGGCATATCGTGAATAGTGGCGAAAGGGGCCGTCATGACCACTGCGGAGCAGGTCCTTATTATCGGCGGAGTGCTGACGCTCGGATACGGGTCGCTGCTGGGCATTCCGATGACCGCACTGCGGATGCGGGAACCGCATCCGCCGACGCCGCGATATCTGAATGTCGCCCATATCGGGGCGGTCATCCAGGGCGTCATCCTGTTGAGTCTGGTGTGGGCGGCCCGCATGTCGGAGCTGTCGAGCGGGTGGGAGACCACCGCCGCGTGGCTGCTCGTCGCCTCCGGGGTGTTCATCGCCGCGAAGGACACCATCAACTGGCTCACCGGGATCAATGACGAGTTCACCGAGAAGGCGAAGACCGCGCCGCTCGGCTTGGCGGGTGCGGTGACGCTGTTCGCGGGTCTGGTGATTCTCGCGGTCGGTGTGTTCGCCGCACTCTGAGCGCGGTGTTCGGCGTGCCGCCGGGCCACCGGCGCTCGCGCGTGCGCTAATAGCGCGCATGATCGTTCGCTCGGTGTTCGCCGCAGCGGCATTCCTGATTGCGGCGCTGATGGGATTGTGCACGTTCGCCATTGCTCGGTTCCGAATACCCGAGCAGTTCCTGGCGTTTTCGGTGATCGTGAGCAACTACGGGTTGTATCTGATCCCGCTGGGGATTGCGGGGGCGGGACTGGCCCTGCTGGTGCGGGTGCGGGGCGGTCGCGTAATGCGTTGGGGCGGTGCGCTGATCGCGCTCGTCTGCGCCGTCGGGGTGGTTGCTGCAGGTTTCCCATTGGTGGCCTCGTGGCAGGACGCCGACAAGGTCGGTGCGTCGCTGTCGATCAAGGACTATCTGAAGGGCGGGTCCAATAACGGCCGCCCGGACGAGCGGCGCAGCGTCGCCTACAACACGGTCGACGGGCAGGAGCTGCTGCTGGATGTGAAGCTGCCGCCCGGAACTCCGGACGGCCCGCGCCCGGCGGTGGTGTGGGTGCACGGCGGCGGCTGGGCCGAAGGTGATCGCGGCGAGGGCCCGAAATGGCATGAGTGGCTCAATGACCGGGGCTACGCCGTCTTCGCCGTCGACTACCGCCTGTCCCCGCCGCCCCGCTGGAATCAGGCTCCCAATGACGTGAAATGCGCTGTGGGATGGGTGAAACAGCATGCTGCCGACTATCTCGTGGACCCGGCGCGGCTGATGGTGGTCGGCGGTTCCGCCGGCGGCAATCTGGCGCTCATGGCCGCCTATTCGGATGAGCGGGTGCAGCCCAGCTGCGCGGTCACCGACACCGCGGTGCAGGCCGTCGCGGCCTTCTACCCGGCCACCGATATCGCGACGGCCTACGCGGATCCGGACATGGTGAGCAAGGTGCGCACGCTGGCAAAGGATTACACCGGCGGCACCCCCGGACAGGTGCCCGACCACTACGCCGCGGCCTCCCCGGTCACCTATGTGCGCCCGGGCCTGCCGCCCACCCTGCTCATCCACGGCACCCGCGACCACGTGGTGCCCTACACGCAGTCGGTCGAGCTCGCGGACAAGCTGGCGCAGGCGGGCGTGCAATACCAGCTACAGCCCATCCCGTACGGGGAGCACGGTTTCGACGCCGGTTGGGGCGACTGGGGAACCCAGATCTCCCGCCACGTACTGGGCCAGTTCCTGGACCTGAAATTCCCGGCTCCCTGACCGGGATTCGACCGGATCCGGCCGGGAGACCTTGCCGCCCAGCCGGATCCGCGCCCGACCTAGCGCGGCGCCATCCGGATGGCGCCGTCGAGGCGGATGGTCTCGCCGTTCAGCATCGGGTTCTCCACGATGTGGCGGACCAGCGCCGCGTACTCGGCGGGTTGCCCGAGCCGCGCCGGGTGCGGCACCTGCGCGCCGAGCGCGGCAATGGCCGAATCCGGCAGGGTCGCGAACAGCGGCGTGTGGAACAGCCCGGGCGCGATGGTCATGACGCGAATCTTGAACGAGGCCAGGTCGCGCGCGACCGGCAGGGTCAGGCCGACGATGCCGCCCTTGGACGCCGAATAGGCGGCCTGCCCGATCTGCCCGTCATAGGCGGCCACGGACGCGGTGTTCACGATGACGCCGCGCTCGCCGTCGGCCTCCTCGACCTGCGCGATGCGCTCGGCCGCCAGCCGGATCACATTGAACGTGCCGATCAGATTCACGTTGATGATCTTCTTGAACGCGTCGAGCGGGAACGCGCCCTGCTTGCCGACCGTCTTCACGGCATTGCCGATGCCCGCGCAGTTCACCGCGATTCTCAGGGTGCCCAGCGCCTGGGCGGCGTCCAGCGCGGCCGTCACGTCCTCTTCGCTGGTGACGTCGCCGGGCGAAAACACCACGCGCTCACCGAGTTCCTCGACCAGAGTCTTCCCGTTGGACGAGGGAAGATCCAGGATGACGACCTTCGCGCCCGCGGCGTGCAGTTCGCGCACGGTGGCTTCACCGAGACCCGAGGCGCCGCCGGTAACGACCGCGACGATGTCTGCTGTTTTCACAAAACCTCCTGTAACAAGTTCTAGTTAATGTAGATTCTCCTTCGTTCGGGCGGAAGAGGTGGGGTCCGGCGTGGTGTGCACGCCCCGCTCGAGACACTGCTATCGCGCACGCGCGCGGATTATTAGGACTACCTTTCCGGCGCGTCGAGTCGTTGGATTCCTGTCCATGCGAGAGAATTTCCGATCGGGACCGTCTCGCGCGCCATGCTCCTGGAGGCCAAGGGCTGCGCGGCGGTGGGACCACTGTTCGACACGCAGACGACAGCAACCGACCGCCGAGAGGGTCCGACGATGCAGCAGGACGAGCCTGGCGCCGCGGCTCCCCGCGCAATGTTGAAGTCGTACAAAAAAGTCTCGCGCTGGTATCCGGCCCTGGATCCGGCCGCCGATGCCCCGGATGCCAACGGCGACACCGGTTTCGGTGTCGAGGATCTCGATCCGGCGGACGGCCTCGCGCGCTACCCGCACTACATCACCGACGACGAACCGGAGTTGGACATTCCGCCACTGCCGGAATCGGTGCTGCGGCGCAGCCATTTCAGCGGGGCGTGGTCGGACTGGATGACCGATCGCGAGTCCGACTCGTACACACCGAGACTGCGCTACCGCGCCTCGACCGTCCTGGAATTCCCCAGCGAGGCCGACGAACCCGGCGCCGCGCCGTACGAGCGCGCCCGCGAGTTCGACGGCGATGCCGACCAGCCGGTCGACCGCGCCTCCGCGCTGCTGGATGCCCTGGATCGCAACGACTCGGCGGCGGGCGCCGCCGAGCGGTCCACGGGCCGACGACTTTTCGCAATTGCCTTCCTCATTGTTGCCGTGTTGTTGCTGGCCGTCGCGGGCGGAATTGCCCTG
Source organism: Nocardia huaxiensis (assembly GCF_013744875.1). Taxonomy (NCBI): domain Bacteria; kingdom Bacillati; phylum Actinomycetota; class Actinomycetes; order Mycobacteriales; family Nocardiaceae; genus Nocardia; species Nocardia huaxiensis. The sequence continues at coordinate 6,177,816 of NZ_CP059399.1, read as the reverse complement.
TATGTGCTGAACTCGCACAGCGGCACCGCGCAATCGCTGGGCACCCTCTACGGGGCAACCCGTTTCGGTCCGAGCGACGGTCTGGCGGCGTACAACGAAATGACGGCCCCGCGATGATCGGCGACCATGAATCTGTCGCAGGCAGCCCGGCGGGCTGAGAGGGAGAGCTGAGACCAATGGATCAGGACTGGAGCCGCTGGCTCGACGAAATGCCCGAGGAGGGCGAATCGTCGAGTCGTGCCGCGCGTTCCAAGGCTCCGGTGGTTCGATTGCGCAAGCGCCGTGGGGATTCCGGCGAATCCGGTCCGGCCCAGCGCCCGATCCTCGTGGTCGGCGGCTGCGGCGGCGCCGGAACCACCACTACCGCACTGGGAATCGCGGGTGAGATCGGCGCGGTCGGCGCGCAGGTGGTCGCAGTCGACGCGACCTCGGCCGGCAGTGATCTTGCTCTCCGCGGCGCGGATGAGCACCTGAGCCCGATCTCGCTACAGTCCTGGCTCTACGGCCGCGGCGACAACGAACCGGCTCCGCTCAAGGAATGCCTGTCCCGGGCAACCTCCGGGATCGGCCTGCTGTGGCGCGATCCGGACCCGCTGCGCCGCCGTGCGACCTATCTGACCGTCACCCGCGCCATCGACGACGCGGGGTATACCCCGGTATACGACGGCGGCAATCCGATCGCCTCCCGGCACCTGCGGCCGCTGCTCGAGGACGCGGATATCGCTCTGGTGCTGTCGATTCCGGCTCGCGTCGACGCCGCCAACCGGCTGCGCGTCACCCTGGAGTGGCTCGACGACCAGTTCGGCGCGCCGGGCGAGGGGCAGGGCGGCGGGATTGTCGGCGACACCACGATTGTCGTGTCACATCAGTTGCCCGGCACCGACTCCCGGATCGCTGATCATTTGCGGGAGCACCTCGACGGCTGGGTCCGCGACATCCGGGAGATTCCCTACGACCCGCACCTCGCCCGCGGAGAACTGGTGCGCCACAGCAATCTTGCCGCTGAGACACGCCGCGCGTATCGCCGCCTGCTTGCTGGAGTGGCATCATGACCGCAGCCATGAAGGAACGCCGATCCTCCGCCCAGAACATTGCTTCGGGGGCCGCTCTCGCGGCCGGTGTGGTGCCGCCGCCGGAAGCCCGCCGCGCACCGATCTGGGACCGTCCCGTACCCGGCGCCGGCCGCGCACCACTGGTGTGGCTGCTCGGCGTGCACGGGGGCGCGGGCGCGACCACGCTCTCGCATGTCCTTGCGCCGGCGGCGGATTCGCACCGCCGCTGGCCCGGAGTCTTCGACCGCGAATCCCCGTTCGTCGTGCTGGTGGCCCGCGAGACCATCTCCGGCCTGACCCGCGCCCACGACCTGCTGCGCCAGCATCACGCCGGCCTGGCCGGGCCGTGCGAGGTGCTGGGCCTGGTGACGGTGGCCGCGCGGCCGGGCCGGATCCCCGCGGAGATCCGGCGCTACCGCGACGTGGTCGGTTCGCTGGCCGGACAGGTGTGGCAGCTGCCCTGGCACGAGGAGTGGACCCTCGTCGAGCCCGATCAGCTGCCGGTGTGGTCGCCCGGTGACGCGCCGCCCGCCAAGGGCAAGCGCAAAGTCGATGCGCTGCACGAGATCACGCCCGAAGTCCGGGAGCTCGGCGCCGGACTGCTGGCGGCCGTCCAGCACGCGCTGGACACGCCACGCGACGACGCGCCGGACCGAGGGGAATGATCATGAAGATGCGTGGAATGCTCTGCGTGCGAACGTCTTCCGCGCGTCCGTTGACCGATGGACCGATAGCTCTGGAAGTTTCCTCCGGTGCTGCGGGCAAACCGCTCATCGGCGAGATTGTTACTAGCAGTTCGCTTTTGGAGAAGGACAGACAATGAGCATGCTTCTCGCCGTACACGACGCGTACGGCTCCCTCCTCGCTCAGGTCGGGAACCCGACCCCGGAGGCGCCGCCCGCGTCGGACAAGTTGCTGAAACTGGTTCGCTACTTCACTTGGTTCGTGCTGTTGTCGGGAATCATGGGCATCACCTACGCGGGCGGCCGCTTCGCGTGGGAGAAGTGGACAGGAGGCGGTTTGGAGTCGCCGAAGATGGTGGCCGGAGCCATGATTGGTGGAATCATCGCCACCAGTGCGGGCACGATCATGAACGCAGCGATCGGCTGATCGGCTCATGAACGCCACCCTGGCCGTGCTGGCATACAAGCAGATGCCGGCGGACGTGATCCGGCCCATCATGCAGCTGATCGACTGGCTGCTGTGGGTCGTGCTGCTGTTCTGTATGGCTTGGATGATCCTGTCCGCGGGCAGACTCTGGTACGCGTTCCGTGATGACCTGGCCGAGAACGACGCGACGCACGGGGTGGTGATGAGCCTGCTGGGCGCCATCATGGCGAGTTCGGCCAGCGGCATCGCCCTCGCCCTGCTGCCGACGTAAAGGCGTGTGCAGCTGAATTGTCCAGTGGGATACGAAACTTGGAGGCGCCATCATGAGCGAGAAGGAGTCGCCCGAGCGCGACCGCGTCTCGTTCGGCGTCATCGCCTCCGCAGCCGTGGTGGTGCTGATCCTCATCGTCGGCGCGGTGGTCTACTTCAGTCGTGACGACGCGGCCTCGTCGCCGGTGAAAGTCGAAGGCGGGCAAGTGACTTCGGGTGATTCCGGGTTGACCGGCTTCGCCTCCCCGGATATCGACCTGTTCGGGCGGCGCGTCGACGTCCCGAACAACCCTGCGGGACAACCGCTTCCGCAGGACTCGTCCAAGCAGCGCAGCGCGAGCGACTCGGACTGGCTGACCGCCGCCCCCGCGGGTCTCACCGACCCGCACGGCTGGCAGCGGGTCTACGGGGCGTCGGTGCCGTTCACCACCTCCGACGGTCCGACCAAGCTGGAAAACGGTCTGGCCGTGGGCTATTCGCACACCCCGCAGGGTGCGGCGGTGGCGGCCGCGCAGATCACCTACCGGCTCAATGCCCGTCCGGCCGACCGGGAACTGTATGTGCGGCAGGTGCGCGTGAGCACCCAGCAGATCGCCGCCTACGACCAGGCCCTGGCCGACGACCGGCTGCCGAAACAGCAGCCGGAGAAGGTGACCCGCTATCTGGTGGCGCCCGACGCCTTCCAGATCGAGAACTACGCCGACGACATGGCGATCGTGCGACTGGCCGTGCGCGGCCCGGTGCTCGGCAACCAGCAGCAGTGGTCGGCGGTGCGTTTGATCATGGTGTGGGACGCCGGGGACTGGCGGCTCAAACCGGCGACCTCCAAGACCTCACAGACCGAGAAGGTCGATTCCCTGGTGGGGTGGACGAAATGGTGAATGAGATGGCATTGCGACCCATCGAGAGGTGGACCCCATGCTGAGGAAGCTCCTCACGATCCTGGCGGTCGTGTTCACCGTCATGATCGCGACGCCCACCGTGGCGTACGGTCAGACCTACGGCTTCGACGAGACCTGCAACGAGATCCACGACTCGCTCGACGGACTCGGCATCCCGGGCATCACCCTCGGTGACGCGGCCTCGGCGGCGTGCAAGGCCGGCAATGTGGCCACGCACCCCACCGACGCGGCCGAAGCCGTGCGGGACAAGGCCTGGGACTCCACCTTCGGCAAGGTGGTGGACTCGCTCATGAGCGGTCTGGGCGAGGCGCTGATCCTGGCGCTCACCTTCTGGATGAAGGTGCCCAACGAAAGAGTCAGCGACACCGGCACGCTGTTCACGAAGATCAACGACTACACGTATCAGGCGCAGATCCTGCTACTCATGGTGTCGGTGATCCTCACCGGTGCGAAGCTCGCCGAAGCCAGGCGCGGAGCCGCGGTCAGCGAGGCCACCGAATCGTTCCGGATGTTCGCGCGGGTGATCTTCAGCTCCTGGATGCTGGGCGCGGTCATCGTGGCGGGCACCCAGGCTTCGGACAAGTTCTCCGAGTGGGTGATCAACGACTCCACCAATGGCGAAGCCCAGAACCTGGCCGAGCTGATGGTGAAAACCGCCGCCCTGCAAGCCTTCTCGCCGGGTCTGGTGCTGATCATCGCCATCGTGGGCCTGCTGGGGGCGCTCGCGCAGATCGTGCTGGCCATCGTCCGGCAGGGTTTGCTGATCGTGGCCGCCGGTGTATTGCCCTTGGCCGCAGCGGCTTCCGGCACCAATACCGGTAAGCAGTCGTATCCGAAACTGCTCGGCTGGATCATCGCCTTCATGCTCTACAAGCCGGTGGCGGCCATCGTGTACATGATCGCCTTCGCCACCGCCGGGCACGTCGACGAACTCAGTCAGGCGGGCACGCTGCCGGATGCCGATCAGGCGCAGCGCATGCTGGTCGCCATCGTGCTGCTGTGCTCGGTCGCGTTCGTGCTGCCCGCACTCATGCGTCTGGCCACCCCGGCCGTCGCCATCGTCGGCAGCGGTGGTTCCGGTTTGACCGCCACCACCGGCACCCTCGTCGGTGTCGCGGCCCTCGGTGCGGTCGGTACGCGTGCCGTCGCGCCGCGCGCCACGACAGGCGCTGCGGGACATGTGGGTCCGGGCCGCGGCCCGCGCCCGCCCGGCGGCTCCGGTCGCGGCCTGCCCGGCACCGGCGGACGGCCCGTGCCCCCGCCACGCCCGGGCGGCGGTGGCGGAGGCGGCGGCGCGGCGGCCGCGAGTCCTTCCGGCGGAGGCGGTTCCGGCGCAGTACCGTCAGGCGCGGCGCGCGCGGCCAACCGGGCGGCCCAGGTGCGGGCCGCCACGTCGAGCCTGAACCGGGCCGACGAGAAGATGGGCGACCTCGCCGGTGACACCTGGGCCAACCGTTCACCCGACCTCGGCAGGAGCACCATTCCGCGATGACGATGACCGACACCTACGAGCGCCGCTCGTACGGACTGTGGCAGAAGCCCCGCAGCGCAGGACTTTTCGGCCTGCGCTGGGGTGAGACCGTGGTCGGTTTCGCGGTCGTGATCACCGCCCTGCTGGTGGCGCTGGTGGCCGGACCCAAACCGGCGGCGGTGGTGGCCGGCGTCGGCGTGATCGTGATGGTTCCACTGGTGTGGCGGACCGGGGGTCGCTCCGGCTACGAGACGGGATTGATGATGTTCCATTGGTTGCGGGGCCGCTCCAAGGGCGAGCACGTGTACCGCGGTGGCCGGTTCTCCCGGATCCCCGGCGGTGTCACGCGGCTGCCCGGGCTCATGGCGCCGTCGCGGCTCTACGAGGGCATCGACGCGGGCGGCTACAGCTTCGGCATGATCCACCTACCCCAATTCGGGCAGTACACAGTGGTTCTGCGGGCCTGGCCGCAGGGGCACGAGGCCGTGGACCAGCCGGTCATCGACCGGTGGGTGGCGGCGTGGGGCACCTTCCTGGCCTCGCTGGGGCAGACCTCCGACATCGTGGCCGTCGTGCCGGTGATCGACACCGTGCCCGAGACCGGAAACCGTTTGCTCACCGAGGTTTCCGCCATCACACGGCCGGAGTCGCCGGATCTGGCGCAGCAGGTCATGTACGAGCTGGCGACCGAGCTGCCGCAGGAACGCGTGCAGCTGTTGCCGCGGGTGGCAATCACGTTCAAGGCCACCACCGCCGAGCGGCGCAAGAACCCGGCCGAGGAAGCGGTCGAGATCGGCCGGCGACTGCCGGGCATCTGCGCGGCGCTGGCCGAGGCGGGCGTGCGCGCGCAGCCCATGTCGGCCGACGAGGTCATCTCCTTCATCCGGCGCAGCTACGACCCCGCCTCGCAGGCGGATCTGGAAGTGGCGGCGGGCGAGCCCGGCGGTCACGGCCTGGATTGGGCTGACGCCGGGCCGGTTTCGCACGAGGAGCGCTGGGATCACTTCATCCACGATGGCGGCCGCTCGGTCACCTGGGAGATGGACACCGCGCCCGAAGGTGCGGTCGACGAGCGGGTGCTGCAGCGCTTGCTCGCGCCGAATCCCGAAGTGCCGCGTAAACGCATCGCCATCGTGTACCGCCCGCACTCGGCCGGTGACGCCGCGCAGATCGTCGACGACGACTACAAGAACGCGCTCGTCGCCCAGCAGAGCGAACGCGGTGTCGTGTCGGCCTCGGCCACCATCCGGGTGGGCGCCACCCAGCAGGCCCGCGAGGAGCAGGCCCGCGGCCACGGCGTCACCCGCTTCGGCGCGCTGGTGACCATCACCGAGCCGCTGCGCGGTGACCTGCCGCGCATCGAGGCGATCACCCGGGACCTGTCCACCCAGGCGCGGCTCAAGATCCGGCGCTGCTACCGCTACCAGGGCGCCGCCTTCGCCGCCTCCCTGGGTTGCGGCGTCATCCTGCCCGAGCACGCCACCATTCCGAAAGCACTTGCGGGGTGATCCTCCATGGCTCGTGACTTCGAACCACCGGTCCGGGAACGGGATTCGGCCTCGACCCGCCGCGGCACCCGCCGCGACGGGTCCACCCCCGATGCCCCCGCCCAGCCTCCTCGGGATGCCGAAGCCGCGGCGTCCCCCCGAGTCGTGCGCGACGAACACCGCCCCCGCCGCGGCACCCTCCCGGATCGTCGCCTGCTGCGCCGCGACACCCCGTTCGAACCCGAGCCCACCCCACCCCCCATGACGAGCGCCGAACGTCGAGCCGCCGAAATGGCCGAACTCGAACGCGCCCGCATCGCCGCCCGCACCACCAGCGCCCGGGTCCGCGGCACCGACCGCCGCTCCACCGACCCCGACGTTCCCCGCAATCACAAGGATGGTTCCTGGACCACCCAGGACCCGAACACTGCCGCCCCTGAAGCCCCGGAAACCCCGGAGCCGCAACCCGCCCGAACCTTCTCCGCCCGCCGCCGTCCGCCCGAGAACCTCAGCGCACCCGCCCGCGCCGCCGCTGAAATCGCGGCCCGCGAAAGCGCCCGCGCCGCAGAGAAATCCGGCCCCACCGGCGCGCGCGGCTCGGCCCCCGCCACCTCCGGCGCCGCCCGCGTGCGCGATGAATCCCGCACCACCCCTGGCGTATCCGCATCCGCCGGCGCCCGCGAGCCCTCCCGCACCACCTCCGGCCGCGAACGCGCCGCCGAATCCCTGAACGCCCCCGGTCGCGCCGCCGCCGAGATCGCGGCCCGCTCCGACGCCCGCGCCGCAGCCCGCACCTCGGGCATCCCCGACCAACCGTCGGAGGCGTCCCCGACAGCCCGCCGCGCCGCCGCCGAAATGGCCGAACTGGAACGCACCCGCACCCCGGGCCGCGCGCCCACCGCTGCGGCGGAGGGACGCCCCGCTGAGCTGTCGCCCGCCGCTCGCCAGGCCACCACGGCGACCACCACATCCACTCCGGACTCCGCCGCAGACCGTCACGCGACGACCGGTGCCGTCACACCGGGAGTCGACACATCGGCCGATTCCCACACCGCCGACGAGGCAGCGCCCGTTCTGCGCCGCACGTCCGCCACGCCGGAAACGCGGGACGGGGATGCCCGCGACGCGGCCGCATCGGTCCGGCCCGGCGCCTCCGAAGTCGATGCGCGGGTCGAGCACGACAGCGCCACAACGGCATCGGTGCGGCGCGCCGCCGATGGCGCGGACAGTCCCGGCCATGCGCGCCGCGCGGCCGATGCGGATGTCGCCGACCCGATGCGGTCGTCCGCATCGCGGGCCACGGACGGCGATCGCGCGACATCGCCCGCTTCCGGTCCGGAAGACGAACGGCCGCACACACTTCAGGAATCCTCCGGGCAGCCTGCCGCACGCGCGGAGACGCTCGACTCCGACAGCGCGGTGCGCGGGCCGGAGCACAGCGGCTCCGGCGCAGCACGGCAGAGGTCCTCGGGGGCCGAAGCACACGAACCGGCAGCAGCCTCGGTGCGATCCCGCGAGTCGAGTACGGCACCCGAGCCGACGGCCGGCGGTGACGCGCCCTCGGCGGCATCGGATGCGCCCCGGAGGTCCGACCGCACCGCCGGAATGGGCGAAACCGGGTCGGGCGCAGTGCAGAAGGCATCCGCGGCGGCCACCACCGACAGCGCGACAGGGCCGAACCGCCCCGACAAGGCGCGACCGCCCCGTGAATCCGGCGCAGTTGCTGCGGATTCGGATGCTCCCGGACACGCGGACCGCGGCGATGACCGCGCGGCAGGACCGCTCGACGCGCTGCGCCGAACCGCTGCCGGCGTCGGCGACGGATCCGATGATGCCGGCGCGGGTCACACGGGATCGGCCGAGGCCGCCGGACGGGTCGGCGGCAATGCCGACCGTGCGCGCGGCGAAGCCGGTGCCGCTGCGGGACAGGGTGATTCGGGAGCTGCTGGATCCGCGCCCGGAAAGGCGCTCGCGCGGCTGGACGCCGGTGCGGGCGAAACCCGTTCGGCGGCTGCGGGTTCCGGATCGGCGCGGTCGCGCGATGCTGATCCGCGGTCGGCCGGTGGTCGTACCCGTGAGCCGGGTTCGGAGGCCAGGGGGCGTGGGCGAGAACAGGGTTCGGAGAGCTCGGGCGGGAAGCGCCCGGGTGGGCCGGAGCGTGAGCGGATGCGCCGCGCCCCGGGGGCCGACCGTGGGGCCGACCGGGGAGAGGGGGAGGCGATGCGGAACAGGCGAGGCACGCGGGAACGCGCGCATGATGCGGAGACGCCCGAGCTGGAGGGACGGCCCGCACGGGGCGGCCAGGAACGGCGTGGCGAGGATCGAGAGGTGCGGCGCGGCCGGCCCCAGGGGAGCGAGACGCGTCGCACCGATGCCGATCGGGTGCATCTCGGTGGGCGCACCGGGGGACCCGAGCGGGAACGGCGGGTGCGGCCGGACGGGGACGCGGGGGAGCGGCCGGTGCGGAAACGCCCTGCGCGGAATCCGCGGCCGGAAGTCGCTGCCGCGGATGTCGATATGCGCAAGGGTGCGCGACGCGGCAGGCGCAGCAAGGACATCGAAGCCACGCCGGTGCGGAAGCAGTCCGGGAAGAAGAAGCAGTCGGGGCCGAAGCTGCTCGACGATGCCACGCGGGCGCGGTTGGAAGTCACCGCGCGCGAAGGCAATGGGATTCGGGCCGCGCTGGCCACGTTCCGGCTGCACACCGATGATCTGCGGCGGCGGAATTTCGCGGCGCGCGCGGAGCGGATGGAGTACGGGAGCTTCGACGAATTCGACCGCAGCACACAGCAGCTCACCGATCGCGGGTATGTAGGCGAGGGCGGCGGGCGAATGAACGTGATCGGCCGCCCCGTCGAATACCGTGCCACCACAGCGCAGGTCGCCGGGCTGTGGCCGTGGTCGGTGGGTGCGGGTGCGCCGCTGATCGGGACGCCGCTGGGATCGCACCTGCATACCGGCGCGCCGGTGTGCTTCGACCCGATGAACTGGTTCATGCGCGGCAGCTTCATCACCGCGCCGAGCCTTTTCGTGCTGGGGCTCAACGGTTTCGGTAAATCGTCGCTGGTGCGACGGATCGTGCTGGGTGGTGTGGCGCAGGGGATTACGCCGCTCATCCTGGCCGACGTGAAGCCCGACTACCGCAAGCTCGTGGAGCTGGTCGGCGGGCAGGTCATCGATTTGGGTTACGGGCACGGGAAACTCAACCCCCTCGCCGCCGGCGTGCTCGGCTCGGTCGTACCGCGGCTGGACGATATGCCGGTGTTGCAGACCCAGGTCATGCAGGAGCTGCGCGCCCGCCAGGTCACCCTGGTGGCGGGCCTGGTGGAGCTGGTTCGCGGTGCGCGCGTACGCGATTACGAGGAGACGCTCATCTCCACGGGCCTGCGCATCCTCTACCGGGACGGCAGCGAGTTCACCCCGGACAAGCCGCCCATCCTCGACGATCTGCTGGCCGTGATCGTGGCCGGCGGCGACGAACTGCAGCTCGACGCCGGCGCCGACAATCCCGACGAATACCAGAACGCCATCAAGGGCCTGCGCCGTTCCCTGCGCGCGCTCACCCAGGGCCCGTTCGGCGCGATCTTCAACGGCCACACCACAACTCCCATCGACACCGCGTCCACGGCCGTCTGCATCGACGTCTCGCACATCCCCAACGGCGACAAGAAGCTCAAGGCCGCCGTCATGCTGGCCTGCTGGGCGGACGGTTTCGCCTCGGTGGAGGCCGCGCACGTGCTCGCCGACGCCGGTCTGGGCCCGCAGCGCTACTTCCAGGTCGTGATGGACGAGCTGTGGCAGGTGCTGGGCCTGGGCGACTTCATGGTCGACCGCGTGGACGAGCTCACCCGTCTGCAGCGCAGCATCGCCACCGCGCTGATCATGATCTCGCACACCATCAAGGACCTGCAGGCGCTCGGCTCGGAGGCCGCCATCGCCAAGGCGCTCGGCTTCCTGGAACGCGCCCGCGCCAAGATATTCGGCGCCCTGCCCGCCGAGGAGATCCAGCGGTTGGATTCCACGGTCCCCTTCACGTCCGCCGAGGAGGAAATGGTGACCAGTTGGTCTGCGCCGCAGGCGCTCACCGGCGAGGCCCTCAAGCCCGGCCAGACGCGCCCGTCCGCGCCCGGCACCGGCAAATTCCTGCTCAAGATCGGTGAGGACCGCCGCCCCGGCATCCCGTTCCACATGGAGTTCACGCTCTCGGAGAAGGAGAGCGGAATCCACGACACCAACCAGCGTTTCAGCGAATTCACCGAAACCACGGCGCGCCGCGGGCACGGCACGGACACCGGTGGGGACGAGGGGAGTGCCGCATGATGCCGCATCGGTCCTACCGCAGAGTGTCGCCGGAGGTGCGGCAGGCCGCGGTCGAACAGGTCATCGCGCTGACCGGCAAACTCAGATCCGAATCCGAGGCGTGCCGGGTGGTCGCCGACCAGATCGGTGTGCACACCAATTCGGTGCGCAACTGGGTGCGCGCCGCGGAAACCCCGGGCCTGGAGCGCATGGACGCAATCGCCTTGCGCCGCAAGGTCGCTCTGCTCCAGCAGCAGCTGGCCGCGGCCGCGGAGATGAACCGCACCCTGGTGGAAACCCTCAATGACGCCAAGCGGGGCGTATGACCGGCGACCGTGTTCGCGAACACGCCGATCCGGCAAAACCGCTGGTATCGCCCACATGTCGGTCCCAGCGACTAGCCTGGAGGAATGGTCCGGTGCTGCGCCGCCGGCGCGGGCCGGACGGTGTGCAACCGGCGGTGCAACCCGCGATCGGGGTGGTGATGCTGGTGCTGAGCGTCGCAACGCTGGCCACCGCATGCGGCGGCGACAGCGGCAGTTCGGAGGGTTCGGGCTTCACCACGCTGTCCCCGCCCACTTCCACCACCCGCCTGCTGGACAAGGCCCCGGCCCCCGATCCCGCCACGGCCGACGGTGTTGCCGTGAGTGCGCTGCGTGAGATCTACACCTGGTATCCGGCCACCGAATCCCAGGACGCGGCGTTGCGACGGGCGCGGAAATGGCTGGGTCCCACCCTGATCCGTACACTGGATACGCCACCCAGCGGAGCGGAAACGCCGAAGGCGTCGCTGCAGTGGGCCGACTGGGGAAAGGCCGGCGCACACGTCGAGGCGTTCGCGTTCGCGTCCGGTGAGCAGGCGCCCCAGGGTGCCGACCCGGACCGGCAGCAATACAAGATCGGCATCGAGCAGACGGTCGTTTACCCCGACGGGCGGCGCACCCCACTGCCCCCGGCCACGGTCGTCGCCACCGTCGTACGCACCCCCGGCGGCTGGCTGCTGGACGAATTCCGTTGAGCGGCATCGACTTACAGGTCATCCCAGGAGGCTAGAGATGGCGAAGAAACCGGTGAAGGATCCGGCCGACCCGGGCCCGGACACCACCCTCTATCTGATCTACGCGGGGTTCGCGATCTTCGGAACCCTGTGGCTCGCCATGCAACTGGGCAGCCTGTTGTCCGGCCAGAAGATCCCGATCAACCCGATCGCCATCGGCCTGGACCTGGCCAAAGGCAAGATCGTATGGCCCACCGCGGCCACCGTCATCGTGATCCTGGTGATCATCGCCGCGCTGGCGTGGGTCATCCTGCGCCGCAAGTCGGCCGCGCGCGCGAGCGTGGGGCGACTACCGGTCGACGACAAGGCCGACTACATGGGCAGCGGTGGCGCGATCAAGTCGCTCACCGCCGCCGGTGCGCGGGAGAAGGCCGAACGCATCGGCATGCGCCTGGGCAAGGATGATCTGCCCGGCGTCCCGATCGGCATGTCCGTGGCCGACGGCGAAATGCTCTACGGCTCCTACGAGGACCTGCACGTCGACATTTGGGGCCCGCGCCAGGGCAAGACCACCTCGCGCGTGATTCCGGCCATCCTGTCGGCCATCGGCCCGGCCATGGTGACCTCCAACAAGCGCGACGTCGTCGACGCCACCCGCCTGGTGCGAGAGCAAAGAGGCAGCAACACTTGGGTTTTCGATCCGCAGGGCGTCGCGGACGAAGAGCCCACGTGGTACTGGGATCCGCTGGCCTGGGTCAATCCGGGCCGTCCCGGCTACGACGGCCGGGCCGCCAGCCTGGCCGGGCATTTCGCCGACGGCTCCGATGGCGGTACGGGCGGCAGCGATTCCGACACCTACTTCACGCAGGAGGCCGAGGAGCTGCTCTCGGCCTTGCTGCTGGCCGCGGCCGTCTCGCGGAAACCGATCACCCAGGTGTGGGAATGGGTGACCAACCCGCTCGACACCGAACCGATCGAAATCCTGCGCAACTCCATGAAATACGACATTCCCTCCGAGTTCCGCGACAGCTACCACTTCGTGGCCTCGGGCCTGGCGCAGCAGTACAACGCCGACCCGCGCACGGTCAGCGGCATTTTCGGCACTGCCAAGAAGATGATCCGCTCGCTGAAGCTGTCCTCGGTGCAGCGCTGGATCCAGTCGTCCAAGCGGTACACCCAGGAGGACGTCGAGGCCGAGCTCGCCAGGCTGATCAAGGCCGGCTCGCTGGAGAACGAGCAGGGGGCCATCAAGGCCAAGCGAGAGAAGCTCGAGGTATGGCTGGGCAGCCAGAAGCCGGACGGCCGTAGGCAATTCGACGAACTCGAGTTCATCGAGGGCAACGGCACGCTCTACTGTCTGTCCCTGGAGGGCCGCAGTTCGGCCGGCCCGCTGGTGAGCGCCTTCATCGAGGCGGTCATCGACGTGGCCGTGCACAAGGCGTCGCGTTCCCCACGCGGCCGGCTGCCCATCCCGCTGCTCGCTGTCCTGGACGAGGCGGCGAACGTGGTGCGCTGGAAGGATCTGCCGAAGCACTACAGCCACTTCGGATCTCGCGGGATCGTGGTCATGACGGTGCTGCAGTCCTGGGCGCAGGGCGCGCGCTGCTGGGGCGTGGACGGCATGGAAGCGCTGTGGGCGGCCGCCAATGTGCGGGTGCTCGGCAGCGGCGTCGACGATGTGCAGTTCCTGCAGCAGCGGGCCGAAACCATCGGCGAGTACGAGAGCATCTCGCAGTCGGTGTCGGAATCCAAGGGCGGCAAGAGTTATTCGCGCTCGCTGGGGTCGTCCAAGACGTTCAATGTGAACTCCCTGGCGACTCTGCCGACCGGCCGCGCCATCGTATTCTCCTCCGCCACACCGGCGGTGCTGATCAAGACGGTGCCGTGGTGGGAGGGCGAGTACTCCACCGCCGTGCTGCAGTCGCTGGAGAAGCACGAGCCGGGCATGAAGAAGAAGACAGAGATGATCGATCTGGTCAATGACCGGCTATCCATGACGAAGAAGCCGGTAGTCGACGCGGGCACAATCGAGGAGGCGCGGCCGCTGTGAGCGACCAGCAGGAAACACCCATGGTCTATTCGACGGTGGTCGAGTTCGTCGAGAACTACCTGAGTCTGGTCTATCGGCGGCAGGTCACCGATATCAGCGACACGGTGTGGTGCCCGGAGTGGTGGAAGCACGCGGAGGCGGTGGTGCGACTGGAGGCCATGTGGCGTGCCTGGGAGCACTACCGGCTCGATGGCAAAACCGGTCTGTCCGTATGGTTTCTGGACCACGCCGACCCGCACATGGCGCGCCTGTTCGACCCCAAGGGCCCGTTCAAGTACTGCAGTGTCCGCAACGGCCACAAGGACATGCTGACCCCGCTGCCGCTGAAGTCGCCCACGCACGGGCTGTTCAGCAATCCGGCCATGGGTGAGTTCCCGAGCTGAACCGGAGGATCCGTTGAAAACCATTGGGCGGACCGTATTTTTACGGTCCGCCCGGTCTGTACAGCGGTGAGACTCGCAGTGTGAGATTTCAGAGCGCGGTGGGACTCAGAGCGTACGTACCCGCTCGAGCTCGCGCTGGCGTTCCCGCTCGCGGGCCCGGGCTTCCATCTCCCGGCTACGCCGCTGTGCGACAGTGGCTTCCTGCTCCCGGGCCCGGACTGCTTCGCCCGCCGACTGCGCCTGCCCGACCTCCATCAGCATGCGCACCGCGGCCAGTTCCGGCGCGATACCCATACGTGAAAGGTGTTGGGCGAGAGCGGTTCTGCGTTCCACCGAGTCGTATCGCACGAGGGATTTGTTCACAGCCGCCTGCGTGGCCGCCATACGAGTGGCTTCGGCCTGCGCGGCGAACCGGTCCTTCTCCAGCGATACGCCCTTGTCCAACGGCGGCTTTTCCAGAATGCGGCTCAGCTCCACATTGCGTGGGTCCTTGGCCTTGGCATTGGCGGCCTCGCGGAGCTGGCGCTCGCGAGCCTCCTTCTGCCGAGCCTCCGTCATCTTGACGCGGGCTTCGGCTTCCTTCTGGCCACGTTCCCGGGTGCGCAGCGCGACAAGTGTCGCCAGCTGCAACATTTGCCTCATCATCGCCGCTGTTTCGCGGCCGATGTCGTCGAGTTCCTCGGCCATTGCCTGCTCCCCGATGCTGCAGTGATCACTATGGATGATTGTGGTGCTTCGTCATGGACATCGCCACACGAACGGTGGTTCGTGGACGGTGTCCCGCCTGCAAACGTGGACACCGGGAGCACTTGGAGGCGTCGGACGTGCCCGGTGGAGGGTTACCCCGGTGGGCCTTTACTACGCCCTTTCGTACTCCGTTCTACGAGATTACCAGCGAAAACTCCGAACCCGCCGTACGCGCGGGTCGCGATCCAGCATATATCGCACATTTCCGGCAGGTCGTGGGAAACTCAGGATTTTCTTTGGTTAGGGAAGCCTAATTCCGGAGGTTCCGTGGCCTGATCGGTCGGGTTCCGCCGGAAAAGGAACGGGCCCGGCGTCCACTGTGTCCCGCGGGGGAGACACAGCGGGCGTCGGGCCCGAAAAACCGTGCCGGTCAGTCGATTCGGACGGACTGAATCGTTACCGGTTCCTTCGGCTGCGTGGTCTGCCCGGTCGGGTCCGGGACCACGCCGAGTGCCGCGATCTTGTCGACGGTCGCCATGCCGGCCTCGTCGACCGTGCCGAAGATGGTGTACTGCGGCGGCAGCTTGGAATCGGCGTAGACGATGAAGAACTGGCTGCCGTTGGTGCCCTTGTGGTCGATGCCGTTCGAGCCCGCGTTCCCATTGGCGTTCGCCATGGCCAGGAAGCCGCGCTTGTAATCGATGGGCTGCTCGGCCTTCGGATCGTCGGCCGGGTAGTCGGTGGTCGGGTACTCGTTGTCGAACTCGTAACCCGGCCCGCCCATGCCGGAGGCGGTCGGGTCACCGCACTGCAGCACCTTCAAGCCTTCACTGTCGGTCATGCGATGGCAGTTGGTGCCGTCGAAGTACTTCTGCTTGGCCAGGCTCTCGAAGCTGTTGACCGTGTACGGCGCCTTGTCGGCATCCAGATTCACGGTGATCGGACCCTGATTGGTCTCGATGGTGGCCTTGACCGTGCCCTTGGGCAGCTTGTCCTTGTCCTCGCTCGGCTTCTCCACCGGGCGTGCGGCCTGGTCGGTGCTGTTGCGATAGAACGGCGGCGGCGGAGTCGGCTCCGGCCGGGTGGCGAACCAGACAATTGTGCCGGCCGCGACGGCGACCACAACGCCCGCGACCGAGGCCGCGATGGTGATCTGCTTGCGCTTGCGCGCCCGCTCGGCTCGATTGGCCAGTTGACGCTCCAGCTTCCTCTTGGCCGCAGCGCGTCGCTGTTCATTCGTCGGCACTAGCTGTTCCCTCCGTATCGGTTGCTTCCGGCACAGGAGTCTGCCATCTATTCCTTAGAACTTCCCGCGTGACCAGCGGGTCGATACCGGTTGGACTTGCTGGGGACCGGTGGTGGAAAATTGCACATCGTGACCAAGACCAGCAGCTTTCAGGCCCCGAAGGGGGTCCCCGATTACTTCCCGCCCAACTCCGCGGAGTTCGTCGCCGTTCGTGACGGACTGATTCGTGCCGCGCGATTGGCCGGGTACGGGCATATCGAGCTGCCGATCTTCGAGGACACCGCGCTGTTCGCGCGGGGTGTCGGCGAGTCCACCGATGTCGTGTCGAAGGAGATGTGGACCTTCGACGATCGCAAGGGCAAGAGCTACACGCTGCGGCCGGAAGGCACCGCCGGTGTCATGCGGGCGGTCATCGAGAACAGCCTCGATCGCGGGCAGTTGCCGGTGAAGCTGTGCTACGCGGGGCCGTTCTTCCGGTACGAGAACGTGCAGGCCGGGCGGTATCGGCAGTTGCAGCAGGTCGGTGTGGAGGCCATCGGGGTCGATGATCCGGCGCTGGACGCCGAGGTGATCGCCGTGGCCGACACCGGGTTCCGGGCGCTGGGGCTGACCGACTACCGGCTCGAACTCACCTCGCTCGGCGACGACACCTGCCGGCCGCAGTATCGGGAACTGTTGCAGGAGTTCCTGTTCAAGCTTCCCCTCGACGAGGAGACGCGGCGGCGGGCGCAGATCAATCCGCTGCGGGTGCTCGACGACAAGCGGCCCGAGGTCAAGGAGATGACCGCGGACGCGCCGCTCATGATCGATCACCTGTCGGAGTCGGCCAAGGCGCACTTCGATCAGGTGCTCGGATTCCTGGACGGGATGGGCGTGCCGTATGTGGTGAACCCGCGCATGGTGCGCGGGCTGGACTACTACACCAAGACCACCTTCGAATTCGTGCACGACGGGCTCGGCGCGCAGTCGGGGATCGGTGGTGGCGGGCGCTACGACGGGCTGATGGAGAAGCTCGGCGGGCAGGCGCTGTCGGGCATCGGATTCGGCATCGGCGTCGACCGCACCGTGCTCGCCCTCAAGGCCGAGGGCAAGACCGTCACCGACGGGTCGAGTGTGGACGTCTACGGTGTGCCGCTCGGCGAGGTGGCCAAGCAGCACCTGGTCGCCTTGGCCGCGCAGCTGCGGGCGGCCGGAATCCGCACCGACCTCGCCTACGGCGGGCGTGGCCTCAAGGGCGCCATGAAGGGTGCCGACCGGTCGGGCGCGCGCTTCGCCCTGGTGCTCGGCGACCGCGAGGTCACCGAGGGCCAGATCGGCCTGAAGGACCTGCGCACCGGCGAACAGCGCTCGATCCCGCTGACCGAGACCGTGGCGCAGGTCGCCGCGGCGCTGGCGGCGGAGTAACCGAACAACCAAGGCGGGCAGGGCCTTCCACGCTCCGGCGGGAAGGCCCGGCCCGCGCCCGGTCGCGCCGCGCCCGACGCGTGTCGCCGAACCCCTGACCGGACGGGACATCGTGTCGCCGAACCCCGGTGGGGGAGCGAACATCCTGGTACCGTCCCGTCGGTGCGCGACGCGACGACCGAGTATCCGCGCACCCCGGACGAATTCGGACGAATGCACCTGTGACTGAACAGCCGAATACCGAGCCCGCCACCACGGTCGGCCTCGACCTCATCGCACCCGAGATGTACGCACCCGCCCTGCGGCGGCTCACCCTGGCGGCCCTCGGCGTCGGGATCGGCGTCGGGTTGCTGCTGGCTCTGTTCGTGAGCTGGCCCATCGCGGCCTGCGCCGGAATCGTGCTCGGCGCGCCGACCGCGCTGTACGCGGCCGCCGCGCAACGGCGGCGAATGTGGCTGTCCGGCACCGTGATTCACGCCCGCAACTGGTCGGGCGAGCACACCCTCGATCTGGCCGCCGCCACCGGGGTGGAAGTCGCGGTGTACCCCGGGCGGCTGAGCCGGGTGGTCCTGCGCGTCACCACCGGACCCGAGAGCCGGATCATCCCGCTGGCCATGTACACCGACAGCGGCAGCGGCCGCGAGATGCACATCCTCGGCCTGCGCCGGCTCGCCGACGCCCTGGCCTCCTGCCCGCTCGCGGCCGCGCTGGCGGTGTCGTCCATGCTCGTGCACCAGCTGCGTGCCGAAGCACGCGACGCCAATGCCGAAGAGCGCCCGCTCTACCGCGCCGCACGCATGGTGCGCGGCAAGGACGCCGTGCAACCGGTCGTACTCAGCGACCAGGACATCGCCGAACTCGCGAAATAGCGCGGAGCGGGGCGATACGGCGGCAGCGCGGCCGCCGCCATGTCGTCGATCGTGTGACTGACTGTCTGGTTGCTCACGACAGGTGGGGTGGGGCGGTGAGCTCTCGTTAGGGTGGAAACGGATGTCCGTCCAGCGTGAGGAGACCGTCGTGAGCAGTGCCGCCCGACCCGTGACAGTGACCGTGACCGGCGCCGCCGGACAGATCGCCTACGGACTGCTGTTCCGCATCGCCTCCGGTGCGCTGCTCGGCCCGGACACCCCGGTTCGACTGCGGCTGTTGGAGATTCCCGCCGCGGTGGCCTCCCTCGAGGGCGTGGCAATGGAATTGGAGGACGGGGCGTTCCCGCTGCTGTCGTCCATCGACATCGCCGACGACCCGTGGGTCGGGTTCGACGGCGCGAATATCGCGCTGCTGGTGGGTGCGCGCCCGCGCACGGCCGGCATGGAGCGCGCGGACCTGCTGGCCGCCAACGGGCCCATCTTCACCGATCAGGGCGCGGCCATCAACGCCAATGCGGCGCAGGACATCAAGGTGCTGGCGGTCGGGAACCCGGCCAATACCAATGCCTTCATCGCCGCGAGCAACGCGCCCGACGTGCCCGTCACACGTTTCACCGCGCTGACCCGCCTCGACCACAATCGCGCCATCGCGCAACTGGCCGAGCGGACCGGCGCGCCCGCCGCCGAGATCGAGCGAATCGCCATCTGGGGCAACCACTCCGCCACCCAGTACCCGGACCTCTCCTACGCCACCGTGGCGGGCCGCCCCGCCTTCGAGGCGATCGGTGCCGACCGCACCTGGGTGACCGACGACTTCATCCCGACCGTGCAGCAGCGCGGCACCGCCATCATCAAGGCGCGCGGCGCGTCGTCGGCCGCCAGTGCGGCCAGCGCCGCCATCGACCACATCCACGACTGGGTCCTGGGCACCGCCCCCGGCGACTGGACCTCCATGGCCGTGCCGTCGGACGGCTCCTATGGCGTCCCGGAGGGTCTCATCAGCTCGTTCCCCGTCACCTGCGCGGACGGCGAGTACACCATCGTCCCCGGCCTGGAGATCGACGAATTCTCCCGCGCCCGAATCGATCTCAGCGTGGCCGAGCTGGCGGCCGAGCGCGATGCGGTGATCGAGCTCGGCTTCGCCAAACGCTCCTGATGCGCGGTGATCAGCTCAGCTTGCTGATCACATTGTCGCCGTACCACTTGATCTTCGTGATCTTGTCCTCGAGGCTCTCGGTGTCGTGCTCCATGGCGTAGGAGTTGCGGAAGCCGATGATCAGGTCGGTGATCCCCTTCTCCTCGAGGCGCTCGACACCGTCGGGGGTGTACCCGTCGCGGGAGACGGCGTGGATCTCGAAATCGCCGGAATGATCCCGCTCACTGCGCAATTCGTCGATGCGGGCCAGGTACTTGTCGAGCTCCTCGGCATTGCCGCCGGCGTGCATCCAGCCGTCGCACAGCCGCACGGCCCGTTTGAGGGCGGCGTCGCTGTGGCCGCCGATGAGGATGGGCAGCGGCTCGGTGGGCGCGGGGGTGAGTTTGATCTTGGGGATGTCGTAGAACTCGCCGTGGTATTCGAAGTACTCGCCGGTGGACAGGCCGCGCACGATCTCGATGCACTCGTCCAGGCGCTTGCCGCGGCGCTCGAACGGCACGCCCATGATCTGGAAGTCCTCCGGCCAGGGGCTGATGCCCACGCCCAGGGCGAAACGGTTGTTGCTCAGGCGCGCAAGGGAACTCGCCTGCTTGGCGACCAGGACCGGCGGGCGGATGGGCAGCTTGAGGACGAACGGGGTCAGGCGCAGGGTGGTGGTGGCCGCGGCGATGGCGGCCGAGAGCACGAAGGTCTCGATGAACGGCTTGCCGTCCAGGAATTCGCGATTGCCGTCCTTGGTGTACGGGTACTTCGAGTCGGACTCGGCCGGGTAGGCGATGCTGTCGGCAATGGTCATGGAGTGGAATCCGGCGGCCTCCGCGGCCTGCGCCAGCGGAATGTAGTAGTCCGGATTCGTCATGGCCTCCGCGTACGTGAAGCGCATCGGGTCGTCCTCTCGACAGTGAGCAAGTGAAAAACTAGAACAGATTCTAGTTGTGCCCGTGATGCTAGCCGGGGGACCGGCCCGAGGTCACGCGAAACGGCTACTCCGGTGGGTGGCACGCCGATCTCGCTGAACAGCAGTATCAGTCGTATCGCAACGGAGAGCCCGGCGCGGCCCGGCGTCTCGATAGCTGAGACCGGATCCGCCTACGGGTTGTCCAAAAATCTGGAGCTTGTTCTAATCATTGTCATGACCATCGTCATCACCGGGTCCGGATCCGGGATCGGTGCGGCCACCGCCGCTGCCCTGTCCGCCGCGGGCCACGACATCCTCGGCATCGATCTGCGCAATGCCGACGTCACCGCCGATCTGACCGATCCCGCCGCCCGCGACGCCGCCGTGGCCACCGTGCTCGAGCGCACCGGGGGAGTCCTCGAGGGCTTGGTGCTGTGCGCGGGCGTCGGCCCGCACGTGCCCGACCCGAACTTCGTGGTGGAGATCAACTATCGCGCCACCGTAGCCCTGCTCGACGCACTACTGCCCGCCCTGCAGAAGGGCGAATCGCCTGCGGCTGTGGTGGTTTCGTCGGTCGCCTCCACCCATATCGCCTGGGACCAGAACCCGATCAATACCGGCACCGAGGCCGAAGCCTTCGCCGCCGCAGGCGATTTCGCGGGTTCCTACGCCTACGCGGCCTCCAAGAACGCCGTCACCGTCGCGGTGCGGCAGCGCGCCGAGGAGTGGGGCGCGGCGGGCGTGCGGCTCAATACCGTCGCCCCGGGCAGCGTCGACACCCCGCTGCTGCAAGCCGGTATGGCCGATGCGCGCTACGGCGACGCCATCCGCAACTTCACCGCCCCCATCGGCCGCAATGGCACGCCGGAGGAAATCGCTTCGCTCATCGCGTATCTGCTCGGACCGCAGGCCGGATTCATTCACGGCGCGCAGTTCGTCATCGACGGCGGCATCGACGCCAAGGTGCGCCCGGCCGCCGTCTGATCCACACCGTCTTCCGTTTCAGCGCGCCCGGCACGACCGGCGCCACGAACGGTGGTCGAGCCCGCGGGGTGTACAGCCGCTCTCGGCCTCCACGATGCCGCGGTGACCGGGATACCCGCCCGGTCACCGCGGCATCACTGCTTCGAAGGTCCCCGGTATCGATGACACCCTCGGCAGCACAGCGCACCCGGAATCCCGTTGCCGGACAATGCGAACGGCGGCAGCCGGAAGATCCGACTGCCGCCGTGGAGCTCGGGCGATCAGGTGCGCGGCGGGTTCTCCGGCGTGCCCTCCGCGGGGGCTCCGGCACTGGCGAAGCGGCCGCCGATCACGCCGTCCGGCACCGTCTTCGGCACATCGCCGAGCAGCTCGCGCGTGTTCTCCTCATTGACCAGCTCGACATTGCGGGCGAACTCGGAGTCGGTGCCGCCCGCACCGCCACGGGCGCCCGCGGCGGGGGAACCCATGAAGCCCGAACCGGTCGTGCCCATGCCGGAGCTCGCGGCCGTGGTACCCGCACCGAACGGGGAGGTGGCTCCGGAGAGCGTGCCACCCGGCACCGAGGAACCCGGGCCGCCCGGCGTGGAGGTCAGGCCGCCACCGCCGTAGCCGCCGCCACCCCCGCCGCCTCCGCCACCGCCCGCGCCGGCCGCAGTGGTGTCGTCGTCGGTGGTCGTGGTGGTGTCGACCGGGTTGGTTCCGGTGTTCGTATTGTTGGTGTTCGTGGTCGTGTCGTCGGTGGTGTTCGACAGCAGCGACTGCGCACCCGTCAGCAGATCCTCACCGCTGGACACCAGTGCCTGGCTGACCTCGGAGGCGCTGATGTTGTTGGTGCCCAGCAGCTGACTGATGATCGTGTTCACCTGGCCGGTGTACCCGGCGAGGGTGCCGCGGGTGGTGTTGACCACGGTGGCCGCCTCAGTGAGATGCGTGGTGGCCGAGGCGATGAGCGCGGTCTGGCCGACCGGGGTCACCGCGAGCGGAACCAGCGTCGCCGCCTCCGCGAGGAACGCCTGCACGATGCCGGTGAGCTGAATATTGCCGGTCTGGACCGCCGCGGCCGCCTGCTCGGTGATGGACGAGAGATCCAAACCGTTCTGCGCGGTGGTCTCGCCGGTGGTCACCGCCTGCTGCCCGGTGGTCTGTGCCGAGGTGGAGGAATCACCGCTCCAGACCGACGAGAAATTCGACAGCACACTGCTGCCGGTGGACAGCGCGGTCTGAATGATGGTGGAGCCCTGGCTCAGCAGTGTCGCCGGATTGATACTGCTCAGAATGCCGGAGCCGAAGCTGCTCAGCATCTCCTGGAACGGCGTGAACAGGCTGGTCAGATCGGTGACCGAGGACAGGCCCAGGCTCTGCAGCGCGGTATCGAGCGATTCGGTCGACACCGTCGGGATGGTGATTCCGTTCGAGGCGGCCTGCAGCAGCGCGGTCTGTGCGGCATCGAGGGAGGCCGGAATATTGTTCACCGCGGTCTGCGCGTTGGTGACGGCGGTCTGGGCATTGGTGAGTGCCGTCGTCGCCCCGGCGAACACGGTGTTCGCGCCGGAGACGACCGGCGTGACCGCACCGTCGAGCACCGAGGCCGCATAGGTGTTGTCGGAGTTGCCGCCGCCGAGCCCGGTCGGCATACCGCCGCCGATGGCCGAGCCGTTCTGCTCGAACTCCTTGCGGGACAGCACGAAGGCGGGAGCCTCGACGGGCTCCATATCCTCGGGCAGCTGGCCCACCTGCAGGTCGACGAAGGCATTGGAACCGCCGGCGCGCAGATCGGGGCCGGTGGTCAGCGGGCCGGAGGCGGGGGTGGAGGGGGTGGATACGCCGATCACACCGGAGTCGAGCGGTTTCATCCCTTGGCTCCGATCTGTGTCGCCAGCGAGGTGTCCTGGGTTTCGACGGCCGTCACGGTGGTGTTGGCGGCCTCGCTGAGTTTGGTGAACTTGGCGGCCAAGGCGTTGATGTCCTTGTCGTGCAACAGTTCCGCCACCGCGAAGCTGGCCAGGAAGTCGGCGCCGATGATCCCGAACACGGGCGTCATGCTGGTGATGCTGGCCAAGGTGTTGCCATTGGCCGCGCCGGCGATGTCGCCGGCCAGTGTATTGATGGTCGTCGCCCCGGCCCGGATCTCATCGCCCTCGAGCGACAGTTCGTTCGCCATCAGGTGCCCCCCAAAATCGTCGTGGACATGCGGTGCCGAATATATCCCACTGGACGTCCAGCACCCCATGTCGGCTTGCTCTCGCACCCCTAAACTGGAACGTGTTGCAAATTAGAACAAGTTCTATATTCTTCAACTCATGAAGGTCGCAGTCACCGGCGCTGCCGGGTTCCTTGGCACCAATCTGCTTCGCCAGCTCACGGATCGCGGTCACGAGGTTACCGCCATCGATCGCGTCCGGCCCACCACCAATCAGCCAGGTGTCACCTGGGTCAGCGGCGACGTGCTGGATCCCGAGTCCATGCGCAAGGTGCTCGACGGCGCCGAGGTGGTCTACCACCTGGTCGCGCTGATCACCCTCGCGCACAAGAACGATCTGGCCTGGCGGGTCAACACCCAGGGTGTGCGGACCGTGGCCGAGGCGGCGCGCGAGGTGGGCGTGCGGCGCATGGTGCACACCAGCTCGATCCACGCGTTCAACCAGTACACCTGCGGCGGGCGGATCAACGAGCGCACGGTCCGCTCCATCGACCCGGAGCTGCCGGTCTACGACCGCTCCAAGTTCCAGGGCGAGGTCGAGCTGCGCAAGGTGATCGACGAGGGCCTCGACGCCGTCATCTGTAATCCGACCGGTGTGTACGGCCCGATCGACTACAGCGACTCGCGCATCAACAAGGTGCTCTGGGATGCCGCGCGCGGCCGCGTGCCCGTCATGATCGGCGGCAGCTTCGACCTGGTCGACGTGCGCGATGTGGCCAAGGGCCTGATCCTGGCCGGCGAACGCGGCAAGACCGGCGAGAACTACCTGCTCGGCGGCGAATACGTGAACCTGTTCGAGGCCACCCGCCTCGCGGCCGAGGTGAACGGAAAACTCAAGCCCGCCTTCGCGATTCCGCCCAAGGTGATCTCGGCGCTGCTGCCGGTGCTCGAGCCCGCCGGGCGCGCCTTCGGCACCGACAAGCTGTCCAAGGCGTCCATGGGCGCGCTGCTGTCCGCGCCGGTCGTCGAACACGCCAAGGCCGCAACGGAACTCGGCTACCAGCCGCGTCCGGCCGCGGAGACCGTGCGGGATCTGGTGGCCTTCTACAACGGGCTGACCACCAAGCCGGAAGTACTCAAGATCGCCTGACACGCGCGAACTCGCCCGTGTCCGCTTGACTTCGGGTAGAACACATGTTCGACTTGGGTGGTGCGGTGGCAAAGCCAGACCCTGGACGCCGATGACGGCGCGCTGCCCGGGCTCGAACGTGCCGGTTTCGTACGGAGCGTACAGACACCCGAGTTCGAGGGCATCACCTTTCACGAGGTGTTGTGCAAGTCCGCGCTGAACAAGGTCGAGAGCGAGAGCCTGCCGTTCGGCTGGACCGTCAATCCCATGCGCGGGTGCTCGCACGCGTGCCGCTACTGCTTCGCGCGCGGCACGCACGAGTACCTCGACCTGGACGCCGGTGACGATTTCGACTCGCAGATCGTCGTCAAGACCAATGTCGCCGCGGTGCTGCGCCGGGAGGTGCACAAGCGCTCCTGGCGCCGCGAACCCGTTGCGCTGGGCACGAATACGGATCCCTATCAGCGCGCCGAGGGTCGCTACCGGCTCATGCCCGGCATCATCGGCGCGCTCACCGAATCCGGTACGCCCTTCTCGATTCTCACCAAGGGCACCCTGCTGCGCCGGGATCTGCCGCTGCTGACGCAGGCCGCGCGGCAGGTGGATGTGCACGTGGCGGTGTCCATCGCCATCCTCGACGAGGAGTTGCACAAGAGCCTGGAGTCCGGCACGCCGTCGCCGCGCGCCCGGCTGGACCTGGTGCGCGCCCTCGCCGATGCCGGATTTGCCGTGAATGTCATGGTGGCTCCGGTCATTCCGTATCTCACCGACAGCAAGGCGCATCTGGACGAGCTGTTCGCCGCCATCGCCGAGGCCGGCGCCGCGAGCGTCACCGCCTTTCCCATGCATCTGCGCGGCAGCACCCGCGGCTGGTTCCTCAACTGGCTCGCCGAAGAGCACCCCGCGCTGCTGCGACGCTACCGACAGTTGTATGGTCGCGGAGCTTCGGTTACACCGGAGTATTCTGCGTGGCTACGCGGCCGCATCGAGCCGCTGCTGGAGAAATACCGCTTGAACCGAGAACGGACGGACGAAGCCGGGGTTCCAGAGAATCCGGAGCTACGCGCCACCGACTCGACCACCACCGACCGGCAGTTGGCTCTCTTCGCCTGAAACCGGCCGAGATTTCTTGTGCAACCGCTAACTTCGCGGTGTGTCGCGAATATGGCGGAGTAGTTTGGCGTTGGTACCTCACAGCGACGAGGAAGTGATGCAGGCGCATGGTTTCGCAGCATGACGACTCTGTGGCCGGAAAGAGTCCTGCCGCAGAGAAATTGGAAAGAGTCGTAATTCGCTTCGCGGGCGACTCCGGTGACGGTATGCAGCTCACCGGTGATCGATTCACCCACGAGGCGGCGGCCTTCGGCAACGACCTTGCGACGCAGCCCAACTTCCCCGCCGAGATCCGCGCACCCCAGGGCACGCTGCCCGGCGTCTCGTCCTTCCAGATCCAGATCGCCGACTACGACATCCTCACCGCGGGCGACCAGCCGGATGTGCTGGTGGCCATGAATCCCGCGGCGCTCAAGGCGAATCTGGAGGATCTGGCGCGCGGGGCCATGGTCATCGTCAATACCGACGAATTCAGCAAGCGCAATCTGGCCAAGGTCGGGTACACCGGTGATCCGCTCACCGATGACACGCTGTCCGATTTCGTGGTGCACCGGGTGCCCATGACATCGCTGACGCTCACCGCGACCGAACCGACCGGTGTGGGCAAAAAGGACGGGCAGCGCGCCAAGAATATGTTCGCGCTGGGATTGCTGTCCTTCATGTACGGGCGGCCCATCGGTGGCACCGAACAGTTCATGCGGGAGAAGTTCGCGTCCAAACCGGATGTGGCCGAAGCAAATATCCTCGCATTCCGGGCGGGCTGGAATTACGGCGAAACGACCGAATCCTTCGCCACCACCTACGAGATCGCTCCCGCGACACTCCCGGCCGGAACCTATCGGCAGATCACCGGCAATACCGCGCTCGCCTACGGGCTCGTCACCGCCGGGCAGCTGTCGGGGCTGCCGGTGTTCCTGGGGACGTATCCGATCACCCCGGCCTCCGACATCCTGCACGAGCTGAGCAAGCACAAGAACTTCGGCGTCACGACCTTCCAGGCCGAGGACGAGATCGCCGGTGTCGGTGCGGCATTGGGCGCGGCGCTGGGCGGCGCGCTCGGTGTCACCTCCACCTCCGGGCCGGGGCTGGCGCTCAAGAGCGAGGCCATCGGCCTGGCCGTCATGACCGAGCTGCCCATGGTGATTGTCGACGTGCAGCGTGGCGGGCCGTCGACGGGTCTGCCCACCAAGACCGAACAGGCCGATCTGCTCCAGGCGCTCTACGGGCGCAATGGCGAATCGCCGGTGGCGGTGGTCGCCCCGCGTTCGCCCGCCGACTGTTTCGACATCGCGGTGGAAGCGGCGCGCATCGCGCTCACCTATCGCACGCCGGTGCTGCTGCTCTCCGACGGGGCCATCGCCAATGGTTCCGAGCCGTGGGCGATTCCACAGGTCAGCGAAATGCCGCGGATCGAGCCGGGATTCGAGGCCGATGGGGGAGAGGGCGACGAATTCCAGCCCTACGCCCGCGATCCCGAAACGCTCGCGCGGCCGCTCGCCGTGCCCGGCACCAAGGGGCGCGCACACCGCATCGGCGGGCTGGAGAAGGCCGACGGCAGCGGCAATATCTCCTACGAACCGGCCAACCACGAGCTCATGGTTCGCTTGCGGCAGGCCAAGATCGACGGCATCACCGTGCCCGATCTCGAGGTCGACGATCCCGACGGCCGGGCCGAACTGCTGCTCATCGGCTGGGGCAGCTCCTACGGCCCGATCGGCGAGGCCTGCCGGCGCGCCCGCCGCCGGGGCGTCCCGGTCGCGCAGGCGCATCTGCGGCATCTGAATCCGTTCCCCGCCAACCTCGGCGAGGTGCTGCGCCGGTATCGCACGGTCGTCGCGCCCGAAATGAACAATGGACAGCTCGCCATGCTGCTGCGCGCCGAATACCTGGTGGACGTCCAACCCTGGACCAAGATCGCCGGAACCGCCTTCTCCGCGCAGGAGCTGGTCGGCGTGATCGACGCGGCCCTGGACGGCTCCATCGCCGAGATGGAACAGAGCAAGGCCTTCGCCGCGCGGGCGCGGGCGACCTACCGCACCACTGGGGGTAAGTGATGACCATCATGGAAAACCCGCTCGTCGGAACGGATCTGGGGCTCACCGGGCTGTCCGGCGTGCCGCACGCCGACGGCCCGCAGAAGGCCAAGGATTACACCTCCGATCAGGAGGTGCGCTGGTGCCCCGGCTGCGGCGACTACGTCATCCTCGCCACCGTGCGCGGCTTCCTCGCCGATCTGGGCCTGCGGCGCGAGAACCTCATGTTCGTCTCCGGCATCGGCTGCTCGAGCCGGTTCCCGTATTACCTGGAGGCGTACGGAATCCACTCCATCCACGGCCGCGCCCCGGCCATTGCCACCGGCCTGGCCGTCACGCGTCCGGACCTGTCGGTCTGGGTGGTGACCGGTGACGGTGATGCCCTGTCCATCGGCGGCAACCACCTCATCCACGCACTGCGCCGCAATGTGAACATGACAATCCTGTTGTTCAACAACCGGATCTACGGTCTGACCAAGGGCCAGTACTCACCCACCTCGGAAACCGGCAAGATCACCAAGTCCACCCCCATGGGCTCGATCGACCACCCGTTCAACACCCTGTCGGTGGCCCTGGGCGCCGAAGCCACCTTCGCCGCACGGGCTTTGGACTCCGACCGCGCCGGCCTCACCGAGGTGCTGCGTGCCGCCGCCGAGCACCGCGGCACCTCCTTCGTGGAGATCCTGCAGGACTGCCCCATCTTCAACGACGGCTCCTTCGACGCCCTCCGCCGCGAGAACGCCGAATCCCACCTCATCCGCCTGCGCCACGGCGAACCCATCCGCTTCGGCGCCGACCGCGAATTCGCTGTCGTCCGTTCGGGTTTCGGCCTCCGCGTGGTCCGCGCCGACACCGTCGCCGACTCCGACATCATGGTCCACGACGCCTACGCCGACGACCCCGAATACGCCTACGCCCTCTCCCGCCTCTCCGATCAGGACCTGTCCCACGTCGTGACCGGCATTTTCCGCAGCGTCACCCGCCCCACCTACGACGACGGCGTCCGCGCCCAGCTCGACACCGCCGCCGAACGCAAACCGGTGAGCGGGGACTCCCTTCAGGAGCTACTCACCGGCCGCGAAACCTGGACCGTCGGCTGACCTTTCGCTTCCGTTCCCCGTGCGGTACACACAACCGCGCGGGGAACCGGCACCTGCTCGTCATGGGGCCTGCTCGATGTCCCGCAGAGGTTCCCGCGTTCACGTGTCCTAGGCGCCGCGGCGCGGCGCCTAGGCGGGGATGAACGCGGTCAGGAGTCGGTTGTAGAGCTCGGCGAATTTCGCGCGCGCCGCCAGCTGCTCGTCGGTCAGGCCCTCGGTGAATTCCGGTGCGTAGACGATCAGGTGCACCTCCTGGTCCGGGGGCGCGGGCATGAAGTCGAGGATCATCGCGCCTTGGTCAGTGACCGAGGGCGTGCCCATGTCCGCTGCTGCGAGGGCGCGGATATCGGCTGCGGCAGTGGCGAGTACGGCGCTCGGGACGGTACCGGTGACCTCCTGGGGGCCGCCGTCGGCGCGCTTCACCGCGGTGCCGTCGGAGAGCACCTCGAGGACCGGCTTGAGATCCAGGCGGGACTGCCAGGCATTCGGCAGCGTGGTCAGGATGACCTGGGTGGTGGCGGCCACGGGTGCGGGGGCCGGTGCGGCGGGCGACACGGGCGAGACGGGCGCGGGGGTGGCCGGCGCGGCAGGCTCCTGCGCCGCTGCGAATCCGGTTGCGCCCGTGAGCATTGCGGCCGCCAGCAGCGCGGCCGCCGAGCCACGCGTCACCCTGCGCGACATGGTGCCGCGTGCGGTGCGGCGTGCCCGCTCACCGCGAGCCGTGCCGAGTTCTATTGTCCCGCCGAGCCTTCGCATGAATCGCCTCCGAGTTCCCTCGCGGGCACGTGCCCGCCGCCGGTGATTCTGCCTCGCGCGCACCGGGCCGTCACAGACGGCACGCCGGACGCGGTGTGGATGGGAGGCATCGCACAGCGGTCCGGCGTGAGGTGAAAGCCGTTGTTCTGGAGTCAATTCAGCTGTTCGGACTGGCCGGACGGGTGAAAGGTACTGCGACGCTGGGCCTACAGCTTCAGGGTCGGCGGATTGTCCAGATCCCGAGCCGAATACGTGTCGCAGGAGGAGACCTGACCGGTCTGGTATCCGGCGAGGAACCACTTCTGGCGCTGCTCGGACGAGCCGTGCGTCCACGCCTCCGGGTTCACCCGCGCACCCGACGACTTCTGGATGTGGTCGTCACCCACGGCCGACGCCGCCGACAGCGCATCGCGAATATTGTCGCGGGTCAGCTTCTCCAGGAACGGCGTGTTCGAGCCGGGCGCCGGCAGCTTGTCCGCCCAGTACGCCCACACGCCCGCGTAGCAGTCGGCCTGCAGTTCGGTGCGCACCGCCCCGGATTCCGGCCCCTGCGGATCCCGCTGCGCGCGATTGAGATCGCCGAGCAGATTCTGGATGTGGTGCCCGAACTCGTGCGCCACCACATACTCCTGCGCCAGCGGCCCGCCGGTGGAACCGAAGCGATCCTTCAACTCCTGGAAGAAGCTCACATCGAAGTAGGCCGTCTGATCGGCCGGACAGTAGAAGGGCCCCACCGCCGACGACGCCCGCCCGCACCCGGTATTGATCACCCCCGAGAACAACCGCACCTTCGGCTCGACGTACGCCGTGCGCGTCTGCTTGGGCAGCTCGGTACCCCACACCGCGTCCAGGCTCTGCACCGTCAGCACCACCCGGCAGTCCACATACTTGTTGGCGTCCGCGCCGGTCTTGCAGTGATCGGGCGTCTGCGCCGTCCCCTGCTGCTGCGAGTCGGCGCCGGTGAACTGCCCGAGAATGCTGCCCGGATCACCCCCGAGCAGCAGTGTGGCGATCAACGCGATAATCCCCAGCGCCCCGCCGCCGAGCGCGATCCCACCACCCATCCCCGGCCCACCACCGGAGGACACCCGATCCTGATCGATCTGCAGGCCCTCGTTGAAAGTCATTGCGCTAACTCCCGTCTGCGGTCGCCCTTCGGGGCCTCTGATGCGTCCGGATCCTGGTGGTTCGAGGTGGCCCGAGCGTCGTGCCGCTAACAGCTTGGCATGGAGGAACGGATATCGGTTTCCACTCTGTGAACGTGTCTAACTACGATGTACGCGCACCCGTTCATATTCCGGTGCTCGAATTCGTCGAAAGGAATCCCGTGCTGCGCACCCACTTGGCTGGTTCGCTGCGAAGCGAGCACGCCGGTCAGACCGTCACCCTCACCGGTTGGGTGGCCCGGCGGCGAGACCACGGTGGCGTGATCTTCATCGATCTGCGCGATGCGTCGGGTGTGTCGCAGGCCGTGTTCCGTGAGGGCGTGCCTGCTGAACAGGCCCACAAGCTGCGCAACGAGTTCTGTGTGAAGGTCACCGGTGTGGTGGAGAACCGACCGGCGGGCAGCGAGAACCCGAATCTGCCGACCGGCGCGATCGAGGTCAATGTGACCGCGCTCGAGGTGCTCAACGAGGCCGCGCCGCTGCCGTTCCAGCTCGACGACGAGCCCGGTGAAGAGGCCCGCCTGAAGTACCGGTACCTGGATCTGCGCCGCGAGGGCCCGGGGCATGCCATCCGGCTGCGGTCGAAGGTGAACGCCGCCGCGCGCGAGGTGCTCGGCAAGCACGCGTTCGTCGAGGTCGAGACCCCGACCATGACCCGGTCCACCCCCGAGGGTGCGCGTGACTTCCTGGTGCCGGCGCGTCTGCAGCCCGGCAAGTTCTACGCGCTGCCGCAGTCGCCGCAGCTGTTCAAGCAGCTGCTCATGGTCGGCGGCATCGAGCGCTACTACCAGATCGCGCGTTGCTACCGCGACGAGGACTTCCGCGCCGACCGGCAGCCCGAGTTCACCCAGCTCGACATCGAGATGAGCTTCGTCGAGCAGGAAGACGTCATTCTGCTGGCCGAGGACATCCTGGCCGCGCTGTGGAAGCTGGTCGGCTACGAGATCCCGACCCCGATTCCGCACATGACCTACGCCGAGGCCATGCGCCGCTACGGTTCCGACAAGCCGGACCTGCGCTTCGGTGTCGAGATCACCGAGATGAA
Organism: Nocardia huaxiensis; assembly: GCF_013744875.1. Taxonomy (NCBI): domain Bacteria; kingdom Bacillati; phylum Actinomycetota; class Actinomycetes; order Mycobacteriales; family Nocardiaceae; genus Nocardia; species Nocardia huaxiensis. The sequence continues at coordinate 6,146,069 of NZ_CP059399.1, read as the reverse complement.
GGAGTACTTCGCGGACACCCAGTTCCGCGTGTTCCAGTCTCCCTACGTCGGTGCGGTCGTCATGCCGGGCGGTGCGTCCCAGCCGCGGCGTCAGTTCGACGCCTGGCAGGAGTGGGCCAAGCAGCGCGGCGCCAAGGGCCTGGCCTACATCACCTTCAACGAGGACGGCACCCTCGGCGGCCCGGTCGCCAAGAACCTCACCGACACCGAACGTGAGGGCCTGGCCAAGCAGGTTGGCGCAGAGCCGGGCGACTGTGTGTTCTTCGCCGCCGGTGACGCCAAGTCCAGCCGGGCGCTGCTGGGCGCGGCCCGCGGCGAGATCGCCCGCAAGTGCGGTCTCATCGACGAGAACGCCTGGGCGTTCGTGTGGATCGTGGACGCGCCGATGTTCGAGCCGGCCGCCGACGCCACCGCCAGCGGAGATGTGGCCCTTGGTCATTCGGCCTGGACCGCGGTGCACCACGCGTTCACCTCGCCCAAGCCCGAGCACCTGGACACTTTCGACACCGATCCGGGTTCGGCGCTGGCCTACGCCTACGACATCGTCTGCAACGGCAATGAGATCGGTGGCGGCTCCATCCGTATCCACCGCCGCGACGTGCAGGAACGCGTGTTCAAGGTGATGGGCATCGGCGAGGCCGAGGCGCAGGACAAGTTCGGCTTCCTCCTCGACGCCTTCTCCTTCGGCGCTCCGCCCATGGGCGGCATCGCCTTCGGCTGGGACCGCATCACCGCGCTGCTCGCGGGGGTGGACTCCATCCGTGAGGTCATCGCGTTCCCGAAGTCCGGCGGTGGCGTGGACCCGCTCACCGACGCGCCCACCCCGATCACGCCGCAGCAGCGGCAGGAGGCCGGGCTCAACGCCAAGGTCGACGCCGACGGAAACCCGATCGTCGAAGACAAGAAGTAGCCGCTCACCCGGTTGGCCTGCCCCGCCGAATCGACCGATCACGCGCTCGCGCTGCTGCGCGCCGAACCGGGTGCCACCTGGTCACGGCGCGGCGCGGCGCGGCGGTCGAACCGGACGGGGATCGCATCGAATGCGCGCTGGCGCGCGAGGCCGGCAATGACCATCGTCGGGGCCATGGTGGTCGGGCCGGAGTTCGGACCCCTCGCGGCGGCGGCGGTTGCCTTGGTGCGCAAGGATTTCCGGCTGGTGCGGCGTTCGGCGACCGCGCTGGTAGGCGTTTTCATCTCGGTGACGACGATTCCGGCGGTCGGATTCGCGGTGGCGGCGACGACAGGTGAGCCGCACGGGAATCAGGCGTGCGCGACCGTGCCGCCGGTGAGGAAGCGGTAGGCGTAGGTGGTGGCGATGGCCGTCACCGGTCCGGCGATGAGCAGACCGAGTCCGCACAGCAGCGCGCCGAGGAAGGTGGCGACCAGCACGGCCAGCGCCAGGATGACCACCGGCACCGCATTCGCGATCACCAGCTGGGCGCTGGATTTGATTGCGGTGAGCGGGGTTTGGTCCTGGTCGATGACGAAGTGCAGCGAGAACATGCACAGCACGCCGACGATGATGGCCGGGAACACCAGCACCAGCGAGGCGACCAGCGCGGCCAGGAAGACGATGAGCGCGGTGATCAGCACATTGCCGGCATTCACGAACGCGAAGAAGGTCGGGAAATCCGGTGGGGTGCCGTCGGTCTCGGCGAGGGCGCCGCGAATCATGGCGGCCTGCAGCAGCCACACCACCAGCGCGGCCACGCCGAACAGTAGCAGCAGGCCGGACGCGGAGGTGATGTCGAGGAGGTTCACCAGCAGGATCACCATGAGCCAGGCGATCAGGCCGATGAGCACCATGCCCATCCAGGGAATGGCGTTGAGCCGGAAGCGATCCCAGCCATAGCCGAGTGCGCGCCCGACATCGAGGCGCTCGGGTTCGTAGTAGTGGCCCGCAGTGGCCGGTGGTTCGGCCGGATTGCCTTGCTGCGGGGCGTTTCCGGGCGGCGGTCCCTGTGGCCCGGATCCCGGTGGCGGGAATCCGCCCTGCTGGGGCCCGGATCCGGCGGGCCCATAGCCGCCCTGCTGTCCGTAGCCGCCCGGCTGTGGCCCCGATTGTCCGTATCCGCCTTGCTGGGGCCCTGATCCGGGCTGCCCGTACCCGCCTTGCTGCACCTGTCCGCCTTGCTGTCCGTATCCGCCGTGTGGTGCGTGTGCGCCAGGCCGGCTTTGGCCCTGCGGTGCGTAACCGCCTGACTGGCCGCCGCCTGGCTGGGATAGGTCGCCGCCCTGCGGGGGGATGCCCTGCGGTTGCTGTGCCGGCACACCGGACGATTGGGAGTAACCGGACGAAACCGGCACGCCGGAGGGCGAACTCAACGGCGGTGGCGGTTCGACGGGTTCGCTGCCGTAGTGCGCCGCGCCCGGCCCGTCGAACTGCGGGTACCCCGCGAGCCCCGGCATCTCGTGCCGGCCGTGCGCGCTCGCACCGCCCTGCTCGGTGGAATGCGGTGCGGATTCCGGGTTTTGGTGCTGTCCCGCACGCGGTGGATGCTGCGGTCCGCCCGCTCCGGCAGGTGTGTCGCCGGTGGGCTCGTTCGGTGCGGAAGACGGCGTGCCGGTCATAGGCATAAGCCTTTCACATTTCCCGGTTTGCGGTGGGACGCATAGCAGTTGAACATGAAGACAACTCGACGACCCTGGTTGTGTCAAGCAACCAGCGCCGCGTGGGCAAACCCTTCACCAAGACACGCCGGAAGACGCGCGAAAGGTTGCGTAACCGCTCGCTGAAAGTGACCTGGAGCGAGTAACTTGGAGCCCGATGACCGCACTATTGGCCGAACGCGCCGCCGAAGTCGTGTACGCGGCACAACAGTTGCTCACAAAGCGAATGGGTGCTGCGGTAAAGCTGAGCGATCCGATGGAACTCAGCGGCAGTGGTAGGACGACGGTCCTACGCGTCCGTGTTGCGGAGAACGCTTTTTCACTTCCACGCACCCTCATAGTGAAACAGGTGCGCGGCGCAGCGAAGGAGCGACGCACCGGAGGTATGGCACCCGGAGTGGCGAGTATCGACTCCGCCTTCCTACGCGAAGCCGTGTCGTACCAGTTCACCACCGCGCTCGGCCGCGACCACCGGCCCGGTGCCTACCTACTCGGGTACAGCCTCCCCGAGCGCCTGCTCATACTCAGCGATCTGGGCGAGAACACGTCCCTCACCCAGGTGTTGCAGGCGAATGTCGAACCGGCCGGGCGCAATGCGCTCATGGCGTTCGCGCAGGCGCTCGGTCGCATGCACGCCGCCACCGTCGGCCGCGAAGCCGACTTCGTCGCCCTGCTACGCCGCGTCGACGTGGTGCATCGTGTGGACGGCATCGCGCAGCAGGCCGAATCGGCCGTGGCCGAAGTGCCGGCCATGCTGGGCCGCGAACTCGGCATCGAGGTGCCCGGCGAGATCGCCGAACGCATCGTGCGCGGCAACCGGCTGTTCTCCGCCGGCCGCTACCGCGCGTTCAGCCCGTCCGACCTGTGCCCCGACAATGTCATCCTCAATGACGAGGGCGCGCGGTTCCTCGACTACGAGTGGGGCGGCTTCCGCGACGCCACTCTCGATATCGCCTATGCCCTGGTGTCCTTCCCGGGCTGCCTGTGCGATTTCGAACTCTCCCGTGAACGCGCCCGGCAGATGGTCGAGGCGTGGCGCTCCGAAGTGGTCGCGGTGTGGCCGTCGCTGGCCGACGACGCGGTGCTGGCCGAGCGCATTCTGGAGGCCCGGCTCATCTGGGTGTGGCTGTCGACCTACTGGTTCCTGCCCGCCGACCACACCCGCATCGCCGCCGCGCGCGAGCACGGGCTGTCGATTCCGCGGTCCGCGGCGCTCATCAATCGCTGGGCCGCGCTCGCCGAGGATGCCCGCTGCACCGGTGACGACACGCTCGGCGATTTCGCCGAACACGTGTCGGCGACCCTGGAGGAGCGCTGGGAGGAATAGCTCCCGGACAGACCGGAAGGCCGGAATTCGCATGGGTGACCATCGAATTCCGGCCTTCGTGCTGTTTCAGGCCATGGGGGCGGTGCGCGGCTCGATACGCCCGCCAGTCGGGACGGCCAGGGAAGCGCCGTGCCGCACACCGGCATTGGGGTCGGTCACCGAACCAACATAGAACCAGTCCATCTGCGATTGCGTGGAGTCCAGATGCAGGACGCCGTAACCGTGCGAATCCAGTTCCGAATAGTGCAGATGCCGATTCAATCCGCGAATCGTGTTCTCCAGCACCACCGATGCCGTGCGCAAGGGCAGATGCGCCGCATCGCCGATACTGGCCATGGAGACCGATGGAACCACGAATTCGGCTCCGACCGTGGGGCCGGCGGGATAGTCGTTGGGATCGATCGGCAGATCCGCCGCCCACGAACTGTGAATGTCACCGGTCAGGAAGACCACATCGCGGACCGAGTTCTCGCGGAGGGCGGTGAACAGGCGCTGCCGATCGGCGGCGTACCCGTCCCACTGGTCCAGATTGATCGGCAGCCCCGAGGACGGCGTGCCGAGTGTCGCCGCGAACGCCCCCGCCATGGTGCCGTCCAGGGTAGGCAAGGTCAGCGGCGCGATCATCACCGGATTGCCGATGAGCTTCCACTGCGCCGTCGAGGTGGTCAAACCCGCGGTGAGCCATTGCATCTGGGCCGCCCCGGTGAGTGTGCGCGCCGGATTCTCCACGTCGCGCCATCCGGTGACCGCCTTCAGCTGCTGATCCCGATAGCTGCGCAGATCCAGCATGGACAGCTCTGCGAGGGTGCCGAACCGCAACCGCCGATACAGCTGCGCCCCCGCGCCGGTGCCGACCGCCCGCACCGGCATCCATTCCAGATAGGCCCGCAGTGCGGCGGCCCGCCGCGCCTGCCACTCGCCTTCCTTTGCCGGCGTATGGTTTTCGGCCCCGTCCACCCAGGCGTCATTGGCGCTCTCGTGGTCGTCCCAGGTGCAGATGAACGGCACCCGCGCATGCAGCGTCGCCAGATCCGCGTCGGTCTTGTACTGCCCGTGCCGGATTCGATAGTCCGCGAGGGTGACGATCTCGTTCGCCGGATCGTGCGCCCGCACGTTCGGCAACACGACCGCGTGCGCGCCGCGTGCGTACTCGTAAAGATAGTCGCCCAGATGGATGACCGCGTCGAGGTCGTCGCGCGCGGCCAGATGCCGGTAGGCCGCGAACCATCCCTCCTCGTAATTCGCGCACGAGACCACCCCGAATCGCAGGCGATCGGGAGTGTCCTGCGCGCCGGGCGCGGTGCGAGTGCGTCCGATGCGCGAGGTCTGCCCCAGCGCGGTGAATCGGAAGAAGTAGTCGGCCGCCGGAGTCAGACCGGTCGCGTCGATCTTGACGGTGTGATCGGTTTCGGCTGTCGCCGTATGACTTCCGGAGGCGACCACGTTTCCGAACTCGCCGTCACGAGCCACCTCCCACCGCACCTCGACGGGCTCGCCGCGCCCGGAGCCGGGCGTCGCGTCCGCGATCGGGGTCACCCGAGTCCACAGGATCACCCCGGTGGGCAGCGGATCACCCGAGGCGACGCCGTGCTGGAACACCGGCGCATCGGCGGCCGCGGTGCCCGTGGTCAGCGCGGCGCCGCCCGCGACCACAGCGGCGGCTCCGGATTTCAGCAGGGTGCGGCGTGCCAGCGGGGCGCGCGCGATCGTATGAGGCAGCACGGTATTCGATCACACCCGATATCAGATCTTCGAGCAATACCGGACGGTTGAACAGCCGGTAACCCGCGAATAGCGAATCGACCTCACCAAGCATGACCATCTGTGCCTGGGTGGCGTTCGGACTCAGACCATGGGGCCGGGCCGGGGTTCGATGCGGCCGCCGCGCCGGACCGCGTATGACGCGCCGTGGCGCACACCGGAGTTCGGGTCGGCCACGTCGGTGACGTAGAACCAGTCCATCTGCGTCTGGTCGGCATCGACGTGCAGGACGCCGTAGCCGTGCGAGTCGAGTTCGGTGTAGTGCAGGTGGCGGTTGATGCCCTTGATGGTGCCCTCGATCGCCACCGAGGCGGTGCGCGGCGGTGCGCCGGTGGCATCGCCGATGCTCTGCGAAGTGATCGACGGGACAACGAATTCCACGCCCGCGGTGGGGCCGGCGGGGTAGGTGGCGGCGTCGAGGGGGAGGTCCGCGCCCCAGGAGCTGTGGATGTCGCCGGTCAGGAAAACGACGTCGGAGACATTGTGCTCGGTGATGGTGCGCAGCAGGCGGGAGCGATCGGCGGTGTAGCCGTCCCACTGGTCCGGGTTGGCGGGAATTCCGTTCTGCGGCAGGCCGAGTGCGGTGGTGAAGGCGGCGGAGGTGGCCGGTTCCAGGGGCGGGAAGACCAGCGGCGCGATCATGACCGGGTTGCCGATGAGCTTCCAGGTGACCGGGGCGGACACCAAACCGGCCTGCACCCAATCCATTTGGTCCTTGCCGGTGATGGTGCGCTCCGGGCTGTCGATCTCGCGCCAGCCCGCGCCGGTCTTGGCCTCCTCGCTGCGGTAGCTGCGCAGGTCGAGCATGGACAGTTCGGCGAGGGTGCCGAAACGCAGGCGGCGGTACAGCTTCCGGTCCGCGCCGGTGCGCACCGGCATCCACTCCAGGTAGGCCTGCAGTGCCGCGGCCCGGCGCGTCTGGAAGTCGCCCTCGGTGGCGGGCTGATGGTTCTCCGCGCCGTCGGACCAGGTGTTGTCGGCGGTCTCGTGGTCGTCCCAGGTGCAGATGAACGGCAGCCGGGCATGCAGTGCCATGAGATCGGCGTCGGTCTTGTACTGCGCGTGCCGGATTCGATAGTCGGCCAGGGTGACGATCTCGTGCGCGGGCTCGTGCCAGCGCACCGAACCGGTGCGGCCGCCGTACTCGCCGCGCGGGTACTCGTAGAGGTAGTCGCCCAGATGCACGATGGCATCCAGATCGCCGCGTGCCGCGAGATGCCGGTAGGCGGAGAAGTATCCGGCCTCCCAGTTCGCGCACGACACCACGCCCAGGCGCAGCCGGTCCGGAGTGGCGGAATCGGCTGGGGCGGTGAGTGTTCGGCCGACCGGAGAGGTCTGGCCGAGCGCAGTGAACCGGTAGAAGTATTCGCGCCCCGGAGCCAGACCGGAGACATCGACCTTCACGGTGTGGTCGGAATCCGAAGTCGCCGAATGGGTTCCGGAGGCGGCGATGGTCCCGAACGACTCGTCGCCCGCGACCTCCCATCGCACCGCGACATTCGCGCCCTTTCCGGAACCGGGCAGCGCATCCTCGGACGGTGTGACGCGGGTCCAGATGATCACCCCGCCGGGCAGCGGATCACCGGAGGCGACGCCATGCCGGAACACCGTCGCCTCGGCTCGCGCGACCGCCGAGCCGATCAGGCTCACCGCCACCGCGGCCGTCCCGCCCTTGAGGGCGGAGCGCCGGTCGAAGCGGGCCGAGACCATCTCACCGAAAACCATGGCTGAGATCACAACTGATCAACCGACCAGAATGCAAGCGGACAAGATGAATTGTTCGTTACCGGGATGCTGACGGTTTGCCACGGAAGGTGAGAGTAGAGCACCGCGGCGGCACACCCGGGATGCTGGGCTCGGTGGGGCGGCGCGACCCGAGTACGCGGTCTTGTCGGGCCCGGTCGGTAGGGTCGGGCGCGTGAGTGATGGCCTGTTCGCGGCGCCGGAGGCGGAGCCCGTATCCGAGGAGTTCGTACCGAGCCGACCGGTCGGTGATGAGAAGTTCGCACCGCTGGCCGTGCGCATGCGCCCGCGCACCCTCGACGAGGTGGTGGGGCAGCAACATCTGCTCGGACCGGGGTCGCCGCTACGCCGACTGGTGGAAGGATCCGGTGCGGCCTCGGTGCTGCTGTTCGGCCCGCCCGGAACGGGCAAGACCACGCTCGCCTCGCTGCTGTCGCAGGCCACCGGCCGCCGCTTCGAGGCGCTGTCCGCGCTGTCGGCCGGGGTGAAGGAGGTGCGGGCGGTCATCGATCTGGCCCGCCGCCGCTTGGCCCACGGCGAGCAGACCGTGCTCTTCATCGACGAGGTGCACCGCTTCTCCAAGACGCAGCAGGATGCTCTGCTCGCCGCCGTCGAGAATCGCATTGTGCTGCTGGTCGGCGCGACGACGGAGAACCCCTCGTTCTCCGTGGTGTCCGCGCTGCTGTCACGGTCGCTCGTCTTGCAACTGCAATCGTTGTCCGAGGACGAGATTCGCGCGGTGCTCACCCGCGCGGCCGCCGACCCGCGCGGACTGGCGGGCGAGTACGACATCACCGACGCGGCCTACGACCACATCGTGCGCATCGCGGGCGGCGACGCCCGCCGGGCGCTCACGGCGCTGGAGGCGTCCGCCGAGTCCTCTCTCGACGGCAAGGTCGGGGTCGAACTGGTGGAGGCCAGCGTCGACAAGGCCGCCGTGCGCTACGACCGCGCCGGTGATCAGCACTACGACGTGATCAGCGCGTTCATCAAATCCCTGCGCGGTTCCGACGTCGATGCCGCCCTGCACTATCTGGCCCGCATGATCAGCGCGGGGGAGGACCCGCGATTCATCGCCCGCCGCTTGATGATTCAAGCCAGCGAGGAGGTCGGCATGGCCGACCCCACCGCCCTGCAGACCGCGGTCGCCGCCGCCCAGGTGGTGCAGCTGGTCGGCATGCCCGAGGCGCAGCTGGCCCTGACCCAGGCCACCATCCACATCGCCACCGCGCCGAAATCCGGTGCGGTGGTGAAGGGCATCGGCGCGGCCATGGCCGACATCTCGGCCGGTAAGGCCGGTGCGGTCCCGCCACATCTGCGCGACGGGCATTACGCGGGCGCCGCCGCGCTCGGCCACGCCCAGGGCTACAAGTATCCGCACGATCACCCCGATGGTGTTCTCGCGCAGCAGTATCCGCCGGACGAGCTGGTGGGCACCGATTACTACCACCCCACCGACCACGGTTACGAGCGCGAGGTGGGTCCCCGGGTGGTGAAGCTGCGCCGCATTGTGCGCGGCCGGTGAATCACCGTGGACCGCAAGGCAAATCGTGCGGAAATGCAGCCGATGCAAGCTTGCATCGGGGGTCTCGCGGTGTGGGGTTCGCGACATGAAGCAGGAAAGGTGCAACCGGTCATGATCAACTGATTCCGTTGGAGCACCCCGAGGTTGGTACGTCGGGGCGAGGGAATCAGGGAATACACATGACTGCACCGACCCCACCGGGACCCCGCGGCAAGGTTCGTGAGATCGATGTGGGCGGCGCGCCCACCCGGTACGCCCGGGGCTGGCACTGCCTGGGCCTGAGCAAGGATTTCCGGGACGGAAAACCACACTCGGTCAAGGCGTTCGGCACCAAGCTGGTCGTATTCGCCGACAGCAGCGGCGATCTGAAGGTGCTCGACGCCTACTGCCGCCACCTCGGCGGCGACCTGTCGATGGGCACGATCAAGGGTGACGAGGTCGCCTGCCCGTTCCACGACTGGCGCTGGGGCGGCGACGGCAAGTGCAAGCAGATCCCGTACGCCCGCCGGGTGCCGCCGCTGGCCCGCACCCGCACCTGGACCACCCTGGAACGCAATGGTCAGTTGTTCGTGTGGCACGACCACGAGGGCAACCCGCCGCCGGCGGAGGTGACCATCCCGTACGTGCCGGGCGCGTACACCGCGGCCGACGGCACCGGCGTCGAGGAGGTCGCCGAGGGCTGGACCGAGTGGCAGTGGAACTCGGTGCTGATCGAGGGCTCGAACTGCCGCGAGATCATCGACAATGTCGTGGACATGGCGCACTTCTTCTATGTGCACTACGCCTTCCCGACCTTCTTCAAGAACGTCTTCGAAGGTCATGTCGCCACCCAGTACCTGATCACCAAGGGCCGCCCCGATATCGGCATGGCCGCCGAGAGCGGCCTGGACGTGATGATCGATTCCGAGGCTTCGTATTTCGGGCCCTCGTACATGATCAATCCGATGCTGAACAACTACGGCGGCTTCAAGATCAAGACGGTTCTGATCAACTGCCACTACCCGGTGACGCAGGATTCGTTCGTGCTCATGTGGGGTGTCAGCCTGGAGAAGCCGAAGGATCTGCCCGAGGAGCACGTGCAGGCGTTCTCCGAGCAGCTGGCGGAGGGCGTGAGCGTCGGCTTCCAGCAGGATGTCGAGATCTGGAAGCACAAGACCAAGATCGACAATCCGCTGCTGTGCGAAGAGGACGGCCCGGTCTACCAGCTGCGCCGCTGGTACGAGCAGTTCTATGTGGACGTCGCCGATATCGACCCGAAGTCGGTGGCGCGCTTCGAATTCGAGGTCGACACCACCAAGGCCAATGAGGCGTGGGAGGCGGAGGTCGCCGAGAACCTGCGGCAGCGTGCGGAGAACGAGGCGCTGGTGGCCGAGGCGGAAGGCGTGGCGAACGCGTCGCCCGGGGCCGAGCTCGAGGGCGCGGCGAGCTGATCGCGGATGGTGGGGCTACCGCACGCAGCCCCACCACCCGTTCACTCAGATCAGGCCGCTGTCGCCGGCGATCTTCTCGATATCGGCCGGGGTGCCCGCCATGATCGCGCGCACATGCTCGGTCACGAGCTCCACCGGCCAGTCCCACCATGCGGCCCGCAGCAGCCGCGCCACATCCGCATCGGAGTAGCGCTGCTTCACCACCTGTGCCGGATTGCCGCCCACGATCGTGTACGGCGGCACATCGGCGGTCACCACCGCACCGGTCGCGATGATCGCCCCGTCGCCGATGGTCACGCCCGGCATGATCAGCGTGTTGTAGCCGAACCACACGTCATTGCCGACCACGGTGTCACCCTTGCTCGGAATCGAGGTGATGATGTCCATGGTTTCCTCGGCCCAGGTGCCGCCGAAAATCGTGAACGGAAACGTCGACACGCCCTGCGTGGCGTGGTTCGCCCCGGCCATGATGAACCGGGTCCCGGTGGCGATCGCGCAGTATTTGCCGATGATCAACTTCTCCGGCCCGAAGGCATAGAGCACATTGGTGGTCTCGAACTCGGTCGCGGCGACCGGATCGTCGAAGTAGGTGTAGTCGCCGACCTGGATGTTCTCCGATTCGACGTGCGGTTTCAGGAACACGGTCCGGTGCGCGTGCGGCAGTGGGAAGCGCTGGGATGGGTCCGGGATCACAGTCACCCCGACCACGGTAGCCATTGCCCGGTGGTGGGTTAAAACCCGCTGGACCGGGAACGGTAGGCTGGATAGTCGTGCAGACCCACGAGATTCGACGGCGCTTCCTGGAGCATTTCGTTCGGAACGGACACACCGAGGTACCCAGTGCCTCGCTGGTCCTGCCCGACCCCAACCTGCTGTTCGTGAACGCAGGCATGGTCCAGTTCAAGCCGTACTTCCTGGGGCAGGAGGCAGCGCCCTACGCCCGGGCGACCAGCGTGCAGAAGTGCGTGCGCACCGGCGATATCGAAGAGGTGGGCGTCACCACCCGGCACAATACGTTCTTCCAGATGGCCGGCAACTTCTCCTTCGGTGACTACTTCAAGGAGGGGGCCATCACCCTCGCCTGGGAGCTGATCACCAAGTCGCAGGAGGACGGCGGCTTCGGTTTCGATCCGGAGCGCATCTGGGTCACCGCCTACGAATCCGATCCGGAAGCGGCCGAGATCTGGCATCGGGTGGCCGGAATTCCCAAGGAGCGCATCCAGTTCCGCGACGGCAAGGACAACTACTGGGATATGGGCGTGCCCGGTCCCGGCGGCCCCTGCTCGGAGATCTACTTCGATCGCGGCCCGGCCTACGGCAAGGAAGGCGGCCCGGTCGCCGACGAGGATCGCTACCTCGAGATCTGGAACCTGGTGTTCATGCAGGACATCCGTGGTGAGGACAGCCCCAAGCTGGGCTTCCCGCCGATCGGGTCGCTGCCCAAGAAGAACATCGACACCGGCATGGGCGTCGAGCGCGTCGCCATGCTGCTGCAGGGTGTGGAGAACGTCTACGAGACCGATCTGCTGCGCCCGATCATCGACAAGGCCGAGGAACTGACCGGCCGCTCCTACGGTGTCGAGCACGCCGACGATGTGCGCTTCCGCGTCATCGCCGACCATGTGCGCAGCTCGGCCATGCTGATTGCCGACGGCGTGAACCCGGGCAACGACGGCCGCGGCTACGTGCTGCGCCGCCTGCTGCGCCGCATCGTCCGCTCGGCGCGCCTGCTGGGCGCCGACAAGCCGGTGATGGCCGAGTTCATGCAGGTCGTCAGCGAACTCATGTCGCCGTCCTACCCGGAGCTGGCCACCGACTTCAAGCGCATCCAGACCGTGGCGGTGGGCGAGGAGACGGCGTTCCTCAAGACGCTGAACACCGGATCGAAGCTGTTCGACGATGCAGTGTCCGAGGTGAAGGCTTCCGGCGGAAAGACTTTGGCCGGTTCCGAGGCGTTCACGCTGCACGACACCTACGGCTTCCCCATCGACCTGACCCTCGAAATGGCTTCCGAGGCCGGGCTTTCGGTCGACGAGGAGGGCTTCCGCTCGCTCATGGCCGAGCAGCGCGCCCGCGCCAAGGCCGACGCGCAGGCCCGCAAGCACGCGCACGCGGATCTGACCATCTACAAGGAGTTCGTCGACCGCGGTCCGACCGAGTTCACCGGTTTCGACGAACTGGCCACCGAGGCAACGGTTCTCGCGCTCATCAAGGATGGCGTGCGGGTGCCGGTCGCCGAGGAGGGCAGCGAGGTCGAGGTCATCCTGGACCGGTCGCCGCTGTACGCCGAGTCCGGCGGCCAGATCGCCGACCGCGGTTCGATCGTGTCCTCGAGCGGGCTGAAGGTGCACGTCAACGATGTGCAGAAGATCGCCAAGAAGCTGTGGGTGCACAAGTCCACGGTCGAGGCCGGGCAGATCGTCGAGGGCGACACCGTGCTCGCGCAGGTCGATCCGTCCTGGCGCCGGGGTGCGACTCAGGGCCACTCGGGCACCCACATGGTGCATGCCGCGCTGCGACAGGTCTTGGGCCCCAACGCCGTTCAGGCCGGCTCCATGAACAAGCCGGGCTATCTGCGCTTCGACTTCAACTGGCAGGGTCAGCTGACCGAACAGCAGAAGGCCGATATCGAAGCCATCTCCAACGACGCCGTCGCCGAAAACTTCAGTGTGAACACCTTCATCACCGACCTGCCGTCGGCCAAGAAGATGGGCGCCATGGCGCTGTTCGGCGAGAACTACGGCGACGAGGTGCGTGTCGTGGAGATCGGCGGACCGTTCTCCATGGAGCTCTGCGGCGGCACGCACGTGCAGCACTCCTCGCAGATCGGCCCGATCACCCTGCTGGGTGAGTCCTCGGTCGGTTCGGGTGTGCGCCGCGTGGAAGCCTTCGTGGGCCTGGATTCCTACAAGTACCTGGCCAAGGAGCGTGCGCTGCTGGCCGGTATCGCCTCCTCGCTGAAGGTGCCCTCGGAAGAGGTGCCGGGACGCGTCGAGCAGCTCGTCGAGCGCCTGCGCGTGGCCGAGAAGGAGCTCGAGCGCACCAAGATGGCGGCCGTGCTGTCCAGCGCGGGCACCTTCGTCGAGAACGCCCAGCGCGTCGGCAAGGTGCTGCTGGTCGCCGCCGCCGCGCCCGCGGGCGTCGGTGCGGGCGACCTGCGCACGCTGGTCTCGGATATCAAGGGCCGCTTGGGTTCCGAGCCCGCCGTGGTGGTGCTGCTGGGCAATGCCGACGGCAAGGTGCCGTTCGTGGTGGCCGTGTCCAAGGCCGCGCAGGAGCTCGGTTTCAAGGCCGGTGACCTGGTGTCGGCCTTCGGTCCGAGCATTTCCGGTCGCGGTGGCGGCAAGCCGGAGATGGCGCAGGGCGCGGGTTCGGATCCGTCGGGAATCGAGGCCGGTCTGGCCGCGGTACGTGCGCGGGTGGCCGAGCTCGCCGGGTGATGTCTGCCGACTCTGGACAGCAATTCACTGCGGATCGTCCCAATTGCGAGGATGATCCGGGGCGTGGACGGCGGATCGGCATCGATGTGGGCTCCGTCCGCATCGGTGTCGCCTCCAGCGATCCCGACGGTGTCCTCGCCACGCCGGTGGAGACCGTGCCGCGCGCGAAAAAAGTGCGGCCCGGTGAGCTCGCACCCGACCTCGGGCGAATTGCCGAGATTGTGCGGGAGTACGAGGCCGTGGAAGTGATCGTGGGCTTGCCGCGCACCTTACGCGGCGAAAGCGGGTCTTCGGCTAAGCTGGCGGCCACCTTCGCGGGCCGTTTGCGGAGCCTGATCGCACCGGTGCCGGTGCGACTTTCCGACGAACGTTTGACTACGGTGTCTGCTGCACGCGCGTTGCGGGACAGCGGAGTTCGCGCTCGCGGGCAGCGGCAGGTCATCGATCAAGCGGCCGCCGTATCGATCCTGCAGGGATGGTTGGACGAACGGAGTTCGCAAGTGAAGCCGCGCGAGGATGATGCATGACCGACCGTTGGACGCGAGCCGAGGAACGCTACCGGCAGAACGCGGAACGCCGCTACCGCCGGGACGATCTGGACTGGGCCGACGCGGACGACCACGAGGACGACACCACCGTCATCCCGCGCTACACCGATGACGACGAGCAGTTCGCCGAGGACGACGGACGCTACGCCGGTCACGGCACCTACGTCGACTACGACGACGAGTACGAGGAGGAGCCCGCGCCCCGCCGGCGCGCGGCTCGCCCGGCGGCCGAACCCACCGGCCGCGAACGCGTGGGCCGATCGCGTTCCGGCGGGCGCGGCTCCGGGCGCGGCTCGCGCGCCAAGTCGCGCGTGGCCTCCCGCAAGGCGGCCGAACGCAAGCGCCGCCGTCGCAACATGTTCGTCATCGCCGGTGTCTTCGTCGTATTGTTCGTCGGCGCAGCGGGTTTCGCGGCCATGAAGCTCATGAACCGGTTCACCCCGCCGGAGGATTTCGCCGCCGGAGAGCTCGGACCGCTCGCCATCGTGCAGGTGAAGGACGGCGACACCGCCACCCAGATCGCCAAGAGCATGTACGACAAGGGCGTGGTCGCCTCCAGCGGTGCGTTCTACGAAGCGGCCGTGAAGAATTCGGGCATGAACTCGGTGCAGCCGGGCTACTACTCCATCGCCACCCACAGCCCGGCCGCCGAAGCGGTCACCGCACTGGTCGGCAAGGATTCGCGGGTCGGCAATGTGGTGATCTCGGCGGGCCGCCAGCTGCACGACTCCGCGGACGTGCAGACCGACGCCCCCAAGCACGGCATCTACCGCAAGATCGCCGAGGCCAGCTGTGTCGGCACCGGCGCCACCGCGAAATGCGTGACCTACGAACAGCTCAACCAGGCCGGCACCACCGCGGACCTGACCGCGCTCGGCGTGCCCACCTGGGCCATGGACCGGGTCAAGAACGTGCCCGACCCATCGCGGCGGCTCGAGGGCCTGATCACCGCGGGCACCCTCGACTTCGATCCGACCGGCTCGCCGGAACAGATTCTGCGCCAGCTCATCACCGAGAGCGCCGCGCGCTACGAGGCCACCGGGCTGCTGCAATCGGGCAAGGCCAACGGCCTGCAGCCCTACGACACGCTGATCGCCGCGTCCCTGGTGGAACGCGAGGCCAAGCCGAACGACATGTCCAAGGTCGCGCGGGTCATCGTGAACCGGCTCGCGGTGGACCAGCCGCTGCAGTTCGACTCGACGGTCAACTACACCCTCGACAAGACCGAGGTCGCCACCACCGACGCCGACCGGGCGCGCAAGAACCCGTGGAACACCTACGCCATGGCCGGGCTGCCCGCGACACCCATCTCCTCGCCGTCGCTGGAGGCCATGAAGGCCATGGAGAATCCGGCCGCGGGGCCGTGGCTGTACTTCGTCACCGTGGACAAGCAGGGCACCACGCTGTTCACCGAGGACTACAACGAGCATCTGCGAAACATCAAGAAGGCACAGGACAGTGGGATTCTCGACAGTGGACGGTGAGGTTCGCAAGGCGGCGGTGCTGGGCAGCCCCATATCGCATTCGCGCTCACCGCAACTGCATCTCGCGGCGTACCGTGCGCTCGGACTGGACTGGACCTACGAGCGCATCGAGTGCACCGGCGAACAGCTACCCGGGCTGGTCGACGGGCTCGGCCCGGAGTGGGTCGGTCTGTCGGTGACCATGCCCGGCAAGGTCGCGGCCCTGGACTACGCCGATGAGCGCACCGACCGCGCCGAACTCGTGGGCTCGGCGAACACCCTGCTGCGCACCGAGAACGGCTGGCGCGCCGACTGCACCGACGTGGACGGCGTGCGCGGCGCATTGCAGGGCGGGGGAGTCGAGGAGATCGAGCGTGCCGTCGTGCTCGGCGCCGGCGGCACCGCCCGCCCCGCGATCCTCGCCCTGGCCGAACTGGGCGCGCACACCTTGACCATCGTCGCCCGCGACAGGTCCCGCGCCGCCGACACCCTGGATCTGGCCGAGCGCCTTGGTCTTTCGGCCGAAATCATCGACTTCGACGCCGAGTCACTGCTTTTCGTGTGCAGTGACGTCGACGCCGTCGTCAGCACCGTCCCCGCCAATGGCGCTGCGCCCGTGGCGGATTCGGTCGCCGTGGCCCCGATCGTCCTCGACGCCATCTACAACCCCTGGCCCACCCCGCTCGCCGAAGCCGTCACCCGCGCGGGCAACAAGGTGATCAGCGGCCTGGAAATGCTGCTCAACCAGGCCTACGGCCAGGTCGAACAGTTCACCGGCAAGCCCGCCCCGCGCGAGGCCATGATCGCCGCCCTCGAGGTCTGAGCGAGACCGATCCGCGTGGCGCAGCGCGCCTGCGTGCCATTCGGATGCCGGACTGACAGCATCACGCTATGACCGAGTTTGCCCTGCTCAGGGAACTCCGGCCGCTGGGCTTGCGGATCAGCGACGGCTGGGTGAAGTTCTGTAACCGGTTCCAATTCTCTGACCGCTGGGAACCGGCTAAGGTGATCACCATGAATGCGTGGGTTTTTCGCGCTGTGGTTCTGGGAGCGCTGACCGTTGGTCTGCGCACCGTGCTCGGCTTCGCGATGGTGTACTGGCCGACCAGTGGTTCGTGGCTGCGGATCCTGTGCCTGATCGTGCTGCTCGGCGCGGTCGTCACCTGGGGTGTGCTGGATGGGCGGGCCGATCGCAAGGCGCATCCGGATCCGGAACACGGCACCGATCTGACCATGCGCTGGCTCAAGGCCGCCCTCGCCGGTGGCCTGGGCAGCAGCCTGGTGTCGTGGCTGCTGGACTTCCTGCCCAAGTTCGATCTGGGCGACAACGGCCTGCTCTTCGAGATCACCTCGGCGGCGTCGTTCATCGTCCTGCTGATCTTCGTGCCCGCGGTGGCCGGTGTGGCGCTGGGCCGCTACCTGGTGGGCCGCGACGCCAAGAAAGCCGGCGGTCCGGAGGCCGATACCGTCGTCCTGAACAAGGAACCGGCGGGCGTCTGATCCTCCGCTGCAACGGCAGGGGCCGCATCCACTTCGGAAGTGGATGCGGCCCTTCTGCTTTCAGGGTCTGCCGTCAGAGCAGGATGGCGCCGCCACTCGGGCGATCCTCGCGCGCGATGGCCGAGTAGGCGGCCGCCAGCAGCGACGGATCCGGGCCCTCGAGCCGACCCGGCTTGGCCAGACCATCCAGCACCACGAAGCGCAGCACACCGGACTGGGTCTTCTTGTCGGTCTGCATGGCGTCCAGCAGCTGCGGCAGCGCGTCGGCGTCGTAGCTGGTGGGCAGGCCGACGCTCGCCAGAATCGTGCGATGGCGTTCGGCGGTGGCATCGTCGAGGCGTCCGGCGAGCCGGCCCAGCTCGGCCGCGAACACCAGGCCGACCGACACGGCCGCACCGTGCCGCCACCGGTACCGCTCGCGGCGCTCGATGGCATGGGCGAGGGTGTGACCGTAGTTGAGGATCTCGCGCAGGCTCGACTCCTTGAGATCCTGCGCGACCACATCCGCCTTCACCTGAATGGCCCGGCGGATCAGCTCCGACAGCACATCGCCGGTCGGGTCGAGCGCGGCCTCCGGATCGGCCTCGACCAGATCCAGAATCACCGGATCGGCGATGAACCCGGCCTTGATGATCTCGGCCATCCCGGCCACGATCTCATTGCGCGGCACGGTCTCCAGCGTCGCCAGATCCACCATGACCGCCGACGGCTCATGGAAACTGCCGACCAGATTCTTGCCCGCCTCGGTATTGATCCCGGTCTTGCCGCCCACGGCCGCATCCACCATGGCCAGCAGCGTGGTCGGCACATGCACGATGCTCACACCGCGCATCCAGGTGGCCGCGACGAACCCGGCCAGATCGGTGGCCGCGCCACCACCCAGGCTGATCACCACATCCTTGCGGGTGAGCCCGATCCGCCCGAGCACCTCCCAGCAGAACCCGGCAACCTGCAGATCCTTACCGTCTTCGGCATCCGGAATCTCCACCCGATGCGCGTCGATCCCCTTGTCCGCCAATGCCTGCCGCACCACTTCGGCGGTCGCCTCCAGCGGCGGCTGATGGAAGATCGCCACCGTCCGCACCCCGGACCGCCCGGTCACCTGCTCCACCAGGTCCCCCAGCAACCCCCGCCCGATGATCACCGGGTACGGGTCGGCGGTGCGGACCTCGATGCGGGTCGGCTCGCTCATCAGCAGCTCTCCTCCGTAACTGATCCCGCCACGCGGCGGGGAAGATGTGGTCGCCCCGGAAAGAGGCGGGTTGCGATCGAGTTCGCGCGGGATGCGCGCGATGACGGCGTCATGAATCGCCTCCCGCCGGGGCGATGTCCTCGGCTGCGGACGCGACATTGTCCTGCGCGTGCTGCCGGGCGCGGGCTCGGGCTCGGCGGGCGCGGGCGCGGCGCGAACGGCCTGCTCCGGGCGCGGCGGGCACGCCTGTCGCGGCGGCCTCCGCGGGAGCTGCGGCGGAAGGCTGCGGCGTGGCCGAATTCGACTGGAGCGCAGTGGAATCCGAATCACCCACAGGCGCGGCTCCCGCCGTCGGCGCGGCTGCGGCGGGGTGGGTGCCGTTCGGCTCGGTCCCGCGGCCGCGGCGGCGAGATCGCCTGCTGCGTCGGCGTTTCGGCGAGGCGTCCGAGTCCTCGGTCGCCGCGCCGGTGGTTTCCGCGCCGGCTGCCGAATCGTTCTCGGGGGCCGTGGTTGTCGCGGTGGTGGCGGTCTCGCCGCGTCCTCGGCCGCGCCGGCGTCGGCGGCGGGAGCGGGACTTGCCCGCAGCCTCGGGAGCTGCGGCGGACACCGGCTCGGCGGCCGGAAGTTCCTGGGGCAGAGTCGATTCCAGGCCGAGCTTGGTCAGGATCATGCGGACCACGCGACCGGGGGAGCGGCCGTCGGTGCGGACGCGGACCGACGCCACCTCGCGGTAGAGCGGGCGGCGGATCTTCATCAGCTCGCGGTACTTCTTGGCGGGGTCGTCGCCATTGAGGAGAGGACGGTTGCTGGACGCGCCGGTGCGGCGAAGTCCTTCGCCCACACTGATTTCCAGGTAGACAACGGTGCGGCCGCGCAGGATCTCCCGGGTGGCGGCGGACAGCACGGAACCGCCGCCGAGGGAGATGATGCCGTGCCCGGCCAGAACGGCATCCCGCACGACCTGTTCCTCGATGCGGCGGAACTCGGGCTCCCCGTCCTCGGCGAAGATCTCCGGGATGGTTCGGCCGGTCTGCTCCTCGATACCGGCATCGGTGTCGTAGAGATCCACGCCGAGTTCCCGGGCGAGCTTGCGGCCGATGGTCGACTTGCCCGCGCCGGGAGGACCGACCAGCACCACGGATAGCGGCTGCGGGTCGTCCTCGGTCGTCACCTCCGCATTCGGCGTGGCCTCTGCTTCCGAGTGGCCTGCCGAATGGGTCTCATCGGTCACTGCGGTGCGTTGCCCGGAACGTGCGGGCGAGCATTGATGCGCTTGAGGTAGGCATTGATGTTGTCCACCGTCTCCGGCAGCGAGTCGCCACCGAACTTCTCCAGCACGGCCTGCGCGACAACCAGCGCCACCATGGCCTCGGCCACCACACCGGCCGCCGGCACCGCGCACACATCCGAGCGCTGGTGGATGGCCACGGCCTCGCCGCCGGTCGACATGTCGACCGTGGACAGCGCCCGCGGCACGGTGGAGATCGGCTTCATGGCCGCGCGCACGCGCAGCGCCTCGCCATTGGTCATGCCGCCTTCGAGACCGCCCGCGCGGTTGGTCGAGCGCAGCACGCCATCCGGGCCCGGCTTCATCTCGTCGTGGGCCTGGCTGCCGCGGCGGCGCGCGGTCTCGAAACCATCGCCCACCTCGACACCCTTGATGGCCTGAATGCCCATGAGCGCGGCCGCTAGTCGCGAATCCAGGCGCGCCTCACCGCTGGTGAACGAGCCCAGCCCGACCGGCAGCCCCTCGATGACCACCTCGACCACACCGCCCAGGGTGTCGCCGTCCTTCTTGGCGGCCTCGATCTCGGCGATCATGGCGGCCTCGGCGGCCTTGTCGAAGCAACGCACCTGGCTCTCGTCGATGGCGGCCAGATCGGCGGCGGTCGGCACCACACCGGTGGTGTTGGCCGCGGTGCCGATGGACACCACATGCGAGATCACCTCGGCGCCGAGGGCCTGGCGCAGGAAGTTCTTGGCCACGGTGCCCGCGGCCACACGCGCCGCGGTTTCGCGAGCGCTGGCGCGCTCCAGCACATTCCGGGCATCGTCGAAGCCGTACTTGAGCATGCCCGAGTAATCGGCATGGCCGGGGCGGGGCCGGGTGAGCGGCGCATTGCGGGCCATCTCGGCCAGTTCGGACTGATCCACCGGATCCGCCGACATGACCTGGGTCCACTTCGGCCACTCCGAGTTGGCGACCTCGATAGCCACCGGACCACCCATGGTGCGGCCGTGGCGCACACCGCCGATCATGGTCACCACATCGGCTTCGAACTTCATGCGCGCGCCGCGTCCGTACCCGAGCCGACGCCGCGCCAACTGCTCGGCGATATCGGAGGACGTCACCTCGACACCGGCCACCATCCCCTCGACGATCGTGACGAGAGCAGGGCCATGGGATTCTCCGGCAGTTATCCAGCGCAACACGGGTTACATCCTTCCATGTCATTTGGCTCGATCGGACACATGGTCCGGCAGACCCGGGTGTCACGGGCCCACGACGAGCGCGACCAGGCTCGCCGCACACATGGCCGGACCATGCGGGACAGCCGTTTCCGGTAGCCGCGACAGTGGTGAATCCCAAGGTCGCACCGCCCGAATCGACGACGGTGAGCGGGGCGGCGGCCGGGTGCCGGACCGTCGATCCGGATCGGCCGACGTCACCAACGCCACACTCGGCAGGGAGGTACCGGATGCACGGTGCTGCCGGTTCAGCACGCGCAGTGCCACGCCCGCGCAGGCGGTGAGGGCCGGCGCGGCCATGGCTGCCCACACCCAGGTCTGCGCCCCGCCGAGCGCGGTGGCGGCCCCGAGCCCGAGGGCGAGCTTCACATCTCCGGCGCCGAGGGCGTCCGGTGCCAGCAGGTGCACGAGTAGATAAGGAACGGCCAGCAACAGCGCGCCGAGCACCGCCGTCGACCACCTGCCCCCTAGAAATCCGTAGCCCAGGATCGCGGCCGCACCGGGGAGGGTGAGTGCGTTCGGAAGCCGGCGGTCGCGCACGTCGATCCCGCTGAGCGCCATGCACCAGACGGTGAAGGCGAGCAGGGCGATGATTTCCATGTGTCGAGCATCGCGCGCCGAACGCTCTCGTGGGCCGTGCGTTCACGAAATGTGGAGAACCACTTGGCATGTGAACAAGCAGGGTTCCAGTGACCCGCGCATTCCCGTGTTGCCGTCGGCTTCGCGGCGTGTCGGCGGTAGCTTGGACGCATGTCTGCTGATCACGATCCAGGCTCGCGGCCGAATTACGCACTCCGCCGGGCATCGCTGCGCGACCTGCTGGTCGAAAACCGCGTCGACGCACTGCTGGTGACGGATCTGATCAATATCCGCTATCTCACCGGATTCACCGGATCCAATGCCGCGCTGCTGGTCTACGCCTGGGACAGCAGCGAGGACCGCACCGTCATCTGCACCGACGGCCGCTACATCACCCAGGTGGGCGAGCAGGTGCCCGATCTGCGCGCGGAGATCAATCGCGCCAGCGCGCGGCGTGTCATCGAGATCGCCGGCGAATGGCAAACCGGCCGTGTCGGTTTCGAGAGCCACATCGTCACCGTCGACCAGCAGCACGGCTTTCAGGCGCTGAACACCGGCTTGGATCTGGTGCCGATCGCGGGCCTGGTGGAGCAGCTGCGCATGGTCAAGGACGCCTACGAAGTCGGCCGCCTGCGCGCCGCCTGCGAGGCCGCCGACGCCGCCCTCGCCACCCTGCTGGAACGCGGCGGCATCCGTCCCGGCCGCACCGAACGCCAGGTGGCGCGCGAACTGGAATGGCTCATGTTCGACCACGGTGCGGACGCGATCTCCTTCGAGACGATCGTGGCCGCCGGCCCGAATTCGGCTGTCCCGCACCATCGCCCGACCGAATCGGTGCTGGCCACCGGTGATTTCGTGAAGCTCGACTTCGGTGCGACGGTCGACGGCTACCACTCCGACATGACCCGCACCTTCGTCCTCGGCCAGGTCGCGGACTGGCAGCGCGAGATCTACGACCTGGTCCACGCCTCACAGCAGGCGGGCCGGGAAGCCCTCGCCCCCGGCATCGCCACCAAGGCCGTCGACGCCGCGTCCCGCAAGGTCATCGAGGCGGCGGGCTACGGCGAGTACTTCGTGCACGGTCTCGGACACGGCGTGGGCCTGCAGATCCATGAAGCGCCCGGAATCGCCAAAACGGGCACAGGTACACTGCTGGATGGCGTGGCGGTGACCGTCGAGCCAGGTGTGTACCTCCCCGGCCGCGGCGGTGTCCGGATCGAGGACACGCTCGTGGTTCGCAAGGGGGGCCCGGAACTGCTCACCCGCACCAGCAAAGACCTGATCGTCGTCGACTGACGGCGTTTTACCGACTAGTAGGAGATCCGAGGACAGTGGCGGACACCAGCGACTTCAAGAACGGCCTCGTGCTGAAGATCGACAATCAGCTGCAGCAGATCGTCGAGTTCCAGCACGTGAAGCCGGGTAAGGGTCCCGCCTTCGTGCGCACCAAGCTGAAGAACGTGGTCTCGGGCAAGGTCGTCGACAAGACCTTCAACGCCGGTGTGAAGGTCGAGACCGCCACCGTCGATCGCCGCGACATGACCTACCTCTACCACGACGGTGAGGACTACATCTTCATGGACGGCGAGACCTACGACCAGGTGCACCTGGGCGAGCAGCTGCTGGGCCGCAATGCCGGCTTCCTGCTGGAGAACATGGCCGTGCAGATCGCCATGCACGAGGGTGAGGCGCTGTTCGTCGAGCTGCCCGTCGCCATCGACGTCATCGTCACCCACACCGAGCCGGGCCTGCAGGGCGACCGCTCCTCGGCCGGCACCAAGCCCGCCACCGTGGAGACCGGCGCCGAGGTGCAGGTGCCGCTGTTCATCAACCAGGGTGACAAGCTGCGCATCGACACCCGCGACGGCAGCTACATCAGCCGCGTCAACTCCTGACGCGACGGATAATGGTGACCGTGGCCGATCAGCCCGACAAGAAGTCGTCCTACAAGAAGCTGGGTGCCCGGCACAAGGCTCGCCGCCGCGCCGTGGACCTGCTCTTCGAGGCCGAGGCCCGCGATATCGACCCCGCGGAACTCCTCGCCGAACGCGTCTCGCTCTCCGTGCGTGACGAGTCGGTGGCCCCGGTGAACCCCTACACCCGTGTCCTGGTCGAAGGCGTCGCCGACGACCTGGATCGGGTGGACGGCACCATCGAGTCCTATCTGCAGGATTGGACGCTGTCCCGGCTGCCCGCCGTGGACCGCGCCATTCTGCGGGTGGCGGTGTGGGAGTTGTTCCACGCCAACGATGTTCCGCCCGTGGTGGCGGTCGACGAGGCGGTGGAGCTGGCCAAGGCGCTGTCCACCGACGACTCTCCGTCCTTCATCAACGGTGTGCTCGGCCGCGTGGTCGAGGTGGCTCCGCAGGTGCGTGCCGCCGCGGCCGCGACCCGGTCCACCCCCGCCGACGCCGAGTAATTCCGAGGAGTAGCGCAGGGTGCGCAAATATCTGGTCATGGCCATGCGCACCCCGCGCTTCGACTCCAGCGTGATCGAGCCCCACAAGCAGTGGCTCGACGCCGTCCGCGCCGAGGGAAACCTCGTGGAGACGGGCAAATTCACCGACGGTACCGGTGGCGCATACGTGCTGCTGGCCGAATCTCTCGCCGCCGCACAGGCTTTGGTCGAGACCGATCCCATTCACACCACGGGTGCATCGGAGCTCACCGTCTACGAGTGGGAAATCACCGGCTGACCGGTTCACCACGCCGGGCGCATCCCACTCACCGCTCGCCGGTTTCTCCGGAATCGGTTGTGTGTGCGAGCATGTCGCCGTGGCTGGTGGAACGCATCTGTGGCCGGTCGTCGACCTGGCCGATCTGCTCTCGGTACTGGATCTCGACGAGGTCGGACCGGGGCGATTCCGGGCGCGGAATGTGACCTCGACCCTGCCCACCACGCTGGGGAGTCAGACGCTCGCGCAGGCTGTGATCGCCGCCGAGCGGACGGTGCCGCATATGGCGGTGCAGTCGCTGCACGGTGTCTTCCCGCGCGGCGGATACGCCGATCGTGAGGTCGACGTGCAGGTCGAGGTGGTGCAGTCCGGGCGGGCGCTGGCCACCGTGCAGGTGTCGTTCCGGCAGGAGGAGCGCGAGCACGCGCGGGTGCTGGCCATGCTCAGCCTCGACGAACCCGACTTCCTCACGCACAGCACGACTTTGCCCGCCGACGTCCCCGGCCCGGAGGAGTGCGCGGAGTTGCCGTGCGCGCTGCTGCCATGGGAGGTCCGAACCTTCGGCGGCGCCGACGCGGTGGCGCTGGACCTCGCCGCCCCGCCGTCCCTGGACATCTGGATGCGCTGCACCAAGTCCCCCGACCTTCCCGGCCTCGCCCGTGCCCTGCTCGCCCACGGCAGCGAGGGCTTCCTCGGCCCGACCGCCATGCGCCCCTACCCGCAGGCCGAGATCGACCGCCGCGGCGGCCGCGGACCGTCGGCCATGCTCGCCCAGACCATCACCTTCCACCGCCCGTTCACCCTGCACGACTGGCTACTGCTGCGCTGCGAGAGCCCGTTCGCCGGCGCCGGCCGCATGTTCGAGCGCATCCAGGTCTTCACGCGCACAGGC
This sequence comes from Nocardia huaxiensis, assembly GCF_013744875.1. Classification (NCBI taxonomy): domain Bacteria; kingdom Bacillati; phylum Actinomycetota; class Actinomycetes; order Mycobacteriales; family Nocardiaceae; genus Nocardia; species Nocardia huaxiensis. The sequence goes on along the minus strand of NZ_CP059399.1, from coordinate 6,120,915 downwards.
GAATTGGTGGCCTCGGTGGCCGCCCACGGCCTGATGCGCAGCGCGAACCCCTGACCGGGCGTCAGCGATCCCCGCTACGCCGAGTGGCTCGAACGAGCTCATCGCGCCGCAGCACTGAGCGCGCTCGCCTGGCACGAGCGCCGCCAAACCGTGGCAGACATCGTGACCGGCACCGTCGTAGTGGCCGACGACTGACCAGCGCTCCGGTCGATTGTCCCCGGCACGCTTTGTTCTACGTTCCTGGGCGGCTTGGCAACCCGCTACCGGCTGGTACAGAATCGGTAGTAATGACTAAAACCTTCTCTTCTCGCGTCCTCGGATCCCTGTACGGTCTGGCTCTCGGCGATGCCCTGGGCTCCCAATTCTTCGTTCCCGCAAACCGGCCGCACTTCGAGTCCATCACGGTTCCCGATGGTGAATGGACCTGGACCGACGACACCGAGATGGCGGCTTCGGTGATCGCCGTGCTCGGTCGGCACGGTGAGATCGAGCAGGATGCGCTGGCGCGCAGCTTCGCTGAGCACTACGACTTCTATCGCGGGTACGGCCCCTCGGCGGGCAGACTGCTTCGTCTGGTCGGCGAGGGAGCCGACTGGAGGACGCTGGCGGCGGAACAATTCGACGGTCGTGGATCGTGGGGCAATGGCGCGGCCATGCGGGTGCCGCCGCTGGGCGCCTATTTCGCAGGCGATCCGGAACGTGCGGCCGCTCGAGCGGCGCTGTCGGCAGTCGTCACCCATACCCACCCCGAAGGTGTGGCCGGTGCTGTCGCCGTGGCAGTTGCGGCCGCGCTCGCGCCGGTCGCGAACCCCGGCAGCCCGGACGAATACCTCGCAGCTATCCGAGAACATGTGCAGCCCAGCCTGGTTCGCGACGGCATAGACACCGCGCGCTCGCTCCTTCATCTGGAGGACCCGCGCTCGGCCGCCGCCGTCCTCGGCAACGGCATCGAGATCAGCGCACAGGACACCGTCCCCTTCGCACTCTGGACTGCGGCCAAGAACATCGCCGACTTTCCCGCGGCATTCTGGTCCACAGTCATCGCCGGCGGCGACATGGACACCACCTGCGCTATTACCTGCGGCATCGTGGGCACCGCTGTCGGCTATGACGCCCTGCCCTCCGATTGGCTGAAAAACCTGGAGCCGCTGCCCTATTGGTGCGGTATCGAGGAATCCGGCCGCGCGCTTTAGGGTTTCGTGGCGGCGAGGCCGTAGAGGAGGGGGAGGGCGGGGGATTCGGGTGGGAGGCGGTACCAGCCGGTGGGGGTGGGGCGCATGTGGGGCCAGCGGGGCCAGGGGAGGGTGTCGGATTCGTGGAGGGCGGTGATTCGGAGGCCGGCGCTGAGCAGGGCGGTGATGACGTCGCCCAGGCCGTGGCGCCATTCGAAAGCTGCTGTGGCGGTGGGGAGGTGGGGGCCGTCGGTGTAGGTGCGGGGGCTGTTGCGGGCTTTGGTGCCGTGGGTGCCGAGGTAGTCGTCGGTGAGGAGGAGGGCTTCCGGGTCCGCGCCGGGCGGGGGTGTGAGGTCCAGGGCGTGGAGGAGCGGGTGGAATTCGACTATGTAGAGGAGGGCTCCGGGGCGGAGGAGGTCGGCTGTCACGGCGGCCCAGCGGGGGAGGTCGGGGAGGTAGCACAGGGCGCCTTTCCCGGTGTAGACGATGTCGAATTGCCTATTGGACAGGGCGGTGACGGCGTCGTGAACGTCGGCGCAAACGTATTCGACTGTGTCACCGGCCAGTTCGCGGGCGTAGCGGAGGGATTCGGGGGAGAAGTCGAGCCCGGTGGCGCGAGCGCCGCGCTTGGCGAATTCGATTGTCTCCGTGCCGAGATGGCATTGCAGGTGCAGGACGTCGCGGTCGCGGACATCGCCGAGCACATCCCATTCGAACGGAGCGAACCAGAACGCCGAATCGCGACCACGGTAGAACTGCGAGGCCGCATGGATGGGCGCTCGCGCGTCCCAGTTATCGCGATTGGCGCGCAGGGGATCGATCCGGTCGACGGCGTCCACAGGCGTCATCCTACGGCCGGAAACCCCTGTGGTCCGGGAACTGTCAGGGTTGCAGCACGATGGTGCCGACGGGGACGCGGTCGGCGATCAGCTGGTGGGCCGCTGCGGCCTGGTCGAGGGGGAGGACGCGGTCGAGCAAGGGTGTGATCGATCCGGTCGCGGCGCGGGTGAGGGCCGTTGCGCGGGATCGATCGACGCCGGCCAGCCAGGCGGGGCCCGAACAGCCGGTGAGAGTGAGTCCGCGCATGATCAGATCCATGGCGGTGACCTGCGCGGGTGCGCCGGAAAGCCAGCCGTAGCTGAGCATTCGGCCGCGCACCGGGGTCATGAGGTCGAGGAGGGTGCGGGCGCTGTCGCCGCCCAGGGCGTCGAAAACGACGTCTATCGTTGTGCCGCCGAGGATTTCGGGCAGGCCCTGCGGCCAGTCGGGGTCGGTGTGGTCGATGACTTCGTCGGCGCCGAGTTCGCGGGCGCGGTCGGCCTTGACCGGCCCGCCTGCTGTGGCTATGACGCGGGCCGCACCGTATTCCTTGGCCAGCTGGGTGAGATAGCCGCCGACTCCTGTTGCGGCGACTTCGATCAGGACGGTTTCGGTGCCGGTCAGGGCCGCGGTTTCGAGCAGGGGGATGGCGACCGAGGCGCTCATGGTGACCGCGGCGGCCTCCACCGGCGACAGCCCGTCCGGGATCGCGGTCACGGATTCGACTGGGGCGCAGACCTGTTCGGCATAGGTCCCGAAACTGTTGCTCGCCACCATGACTCGCTGCCCGATCAGCGCGGCGTCGACGCCAGCGCCGATCTCGACCACCACCCCGGCGGCCTGCATGCCGAAGATCAGCGGCGTCGGTGCGGGGAAGGGGAATGCGCCCGAGCGCAGCAGCGTCTCGGGGAAGAGCACCGGTATCGCCTCGGTCCGGATGAGCACCTCACCGGCTCGCGGACGCGGCGCGGGCACCTGCTGCGACACCAGGACTTCGGGTCCGCCGACTGCGGTCATTACGATTGCCTGCACAGAAAACCTCATAAATTGACTGATGGTCCAGTTGTGTGCGAAACGATATGGACCGCCGGTCAACTTGTCAATGAAAGTCGAGGCAATGGCATCCGAGCAGCGAAAAGAGCGCGCCGACGCGGCGCGTAACCGGCGCGCGATCCTCGATGCCACCCGCACGCTGCTCGCCGAACACGGCGCGGACGGCGTCACCATGGACCGCGTGGCCGCCGCGGCCGGCGTCGGCAAGGGCACCGTGTTCCACCGCTTCGGCAACCGCGCGGGCCTGCTGCATGCGCTGCTGTCCGAGCCGGCCGAGAACCTCATGGCCGCCATCGCCGAAGGTCCGCCCCCGCTGGGTCCCGGCGCACCCGCGTCCGACCGCCTGCTCGCCTTCGTCGACGCCATGATCACCATGGCCGGCGATCACGTCGAACTCATGGCGGCCTCGCGCACCGCGGTCATCCCGCCGCACCCGCGCACCGCCGAAATCCACGCCGTCTGGTTTCGTCATATCGCCGCGCTGCTCAACGAGGTCCGCCCAGACCTCGACGCCGACATGGTCGGCCCGCTGCTGCTCAGCATGATCAGCACGGACTACGCGGCCACCCTGGCTCGAGCCGGCGAAGTCGAGCGCGTGCGCGCGGGGATTCTGGAGATTACGCGCTCGCTGCTGTCCGCTGAGCCCGCGGGGACGCGCCGCTGACCGGCAACCGGTCGCGTGGGGCCGCCGGAAACATTTGGAGGACAGCGGGTTTCGCCGCCGGGTCGCGTACGGCCGGGGGCGCCGACCGTTGGTCCTCAGCCCGCGTGGTCGAAGGCCCAGACCGCGGCTGGGCGGCCGGTGGCTTTCACTCGTACGCGGTCGCCGGTGCGGGTGAGTCCGGGGATTGCGGCGAGGGTGCGGTTCAGGTTGCCTGGGTCGGGGCGGGTGCCGTCCAAGGCGGTGGTGAGTTCTACCGCGCGGGTGGCCGGGAACTGCTCGCCGACCAGTGCGCGCGTGAAAGTCAGGTCCTTCCACAGCATTCCGGCCAGCAGGGCTCGTGCGGCCGAGACGATGCCGTTGTGGTCGAAGGCCAGCTGCGGCACCTTGTCGAACGGCACCCACACCGCGTCGGAGGGGTGGTCGGTGACGACCGCCCACATGGCGATGGACAGCGTCGGCCCGCGCGGGTCGCGATTGGGTTCGTCGAAGGTGGCCAGCTGTCCGACGGCGCTGATGGATGCCTCGGGCACTCCGAGTTTGGTGTGCACGGCCCGCCGTGCCGCCGTCACGAGGCGTTCCCCGCGATGCAGGAGGACGCCGGGTAGCGCGAGTTCCCCGGCGAACGGATCCCATTGCCGGGGCGCCACACCGAGGGTGACGGTCGGCTCGTCGGGTCCGTAGCGCAGGGTGACGACGTCCAGTGATACCGCGGATTGCTGCTCCACGGGCAACCATCATGCCGCAGCCGGCACCCGGGTGGTGCGAGCGGACCGGTCGGGGCCGTCAGCGGTGAGCACAACCGGCACGCCGAGTGCACGTTCCAGGTAGGTGGGCGTGTCGGTGGGGAGTTCGTCCAGTACCGGGATGGCGGTTTCCAGCAGCTCGGTGAGACGTCGCTGATGCGCGAGATCCTGCCAGTCCCCACAGGCGAGGCGATGGTAGATGCCGTCGGCGGCGAGATAGCCGGTGGCCGTGCGGATACCGGCCGCCGCGTCGAGATGGTTGACGGCCAGACCATCGATACCGCCGCAGGCGTCGATCGCGTACCGCAGCAGAATGGGATCGAGGTGCCCCTGCCGGAACGCGCCCTGGTAGACACCGATTCCATTGTGCGGCTCTGGAATCGAGAGGGTCGTGTCCTCGGTGGGGAATGGTCCCGCGCCGTGCCGTGTCATGTACGACCGCGTCACCCCGAGCACATATCCGCGAGCCCCGATGCGCCCGAGCATGGCTCGCGCGTGCCGCGGTTCGACGGTCGACCAGGTGGTGTACGGGTGAAATCCGCGCCATTCGTCCAGGAGCACCCCTTGCGCGCCCTCGAACACCAGCCGCCCGGTTTCGGCGAATCCGGCGAGCTGATCACCCGGCAGAATCGCCACGGCCCGCGCGAATTCCGTGTAGGCCCGCACCAGATCGTCGATCGGATCGTGGCCGTGCATCCCCCGCGCCAGCAGCGGACGGTAGTGCTCTTCGAGTGCGATCAGCTTGCGCCGCAACACCTCCGGCCGCAGACAGTCCGCGACCCGGGGCGCATCGTGGTCGAGCGCGTAGGCGGCGGTCTCGCCGATTCCGATGCCGCACGACCCGTGCCGGGAGGAACCCCTCGCGTCCTCCCGGCACCGGTTCGCGGCCCCGTGAATCGGGGTGGTGAGCAGGGCCCGCTCGTCCACGTACAGCAGCGACAGCGGATCCCGCACCCCCAGCGCCGCCAGCGCCCGCGCCTCGGCCGCGAGCGCGATCGGCTCCACCAGCACATGTCGCGACAGCAGCGTCGGCACCCCCGACAGCGTCCCGGACCCGAACTGCCGGAAGGTGTGCTGGCGTCCGCCCGCGACCACGGTGTGCGCGGCCTGTGCGCCCCCGTTGAACCGCACCACCGCGGCCACGTCGAGCCCGGCCTCGGGCGAGCACAGCCAGTCCACCGTCGCGCCCTTCCCGGCATCGCCGAATCCGAGATCCACCACGATGAGATGCCGATCGCCGAACATGTCTGTGTCCCTTCCTGTTTCCGAGCGTTCAGCGTCCGAAGTCGACGTCGTCGTCCCCGGCGGTGGGGGCGGGCAGAGCGCCGACGCTGCGGGTGCGGGCCGCCGCCCCGCCCAGCGGTGCGAGCGCCTTGCCGACGGCGTCGGCCTCGCTGCCGGAGCCGATATCGCGCAGATCCGCCAGTCCCGCACCGAGATCCACCCGGTCCTCATTGATGCCGATGGTCAATGCGATGAGCTCGCACACGGCAGCCGGATCATCCAGCCGCAGAAACCGTTCCCCGAGCAGTCCCTGCCAGTGCGTCGCGATTTCGGGGTCGTTGTAGTAGCTGGACTGGTTGGGCAGGATGTAGTGCACATGCCACCGGTCGCTCAGCTCCCGGTAGATGGAATCGACCGAAATATCCTGGGACACATCGTCTCCGATGATATTGCGCACATGCCGCGCCGCCAGCCGGGGCTTGTTCAGCTCGTCGCCCACCAGGAACAGGTACCCCTTGCGCCCGCGCTTGTCCCACGCGTCGGTGACAATGTGCCGTGCCATGAAATACGCGGCCAGTTCATAGCTTTCGGACTTCTGCCCGCCGCCCCCGCCTTCGAGCAGGATGAGCCGCAGCTGCTCGTCCATGCGATTGTCGGATTCGAACTGCCCGACCTGCAACGGAACCCGGTCGCTGTCGGCATCGCCGATGGCGCCGAACAGGATCTGCGGGTCGTCGGCGTATCCCTTGCGCTGCAACAGCCCGTGCAGCTTGCCCAGCTTCTCCTGCATGATGCGCGGCACCATGCCCATGGAGCCGGTCACATCGAAAAGCACGGCGATGGGCAATGATTCACCATGATCGTCGGAGTCCCGGCATTCCCGCGCCGTCACTCCCTTGGGATCCAGGGACGGATGCGCGGTCCACTTGTCGTACGGCGTGGACCGCATGTCCGCGGTGTATCCGAAGTCGTCGAGCCCGCGGGCCGCGCGGAAGGTGCGCGCGGCATCGTAGGCGCTGTCGTCCCAGTGGCCGTAACCCATGGTGATCACTGTCCTTTCGTGAGCGCGAACGGCCGGAAGCGACGCTTCCCGTAGAGCCGATCGAGCAGATCGTCGAATTCACCGAGCAGTGCGGCGGCCTCGGGCCGCCGCCGCGGATCGTCCTGCAGGCATCCGGAAGCAAAGGTGCGCAAGGGATCCGGAGCCCGATCGCCGAGCATGGTGAGCATCAATCGATGTGCCAGATACACATCGGTCTCGGGCCGCACCGCCGCCCGGATCTCGGGCGGATAGTCGATCGAGCCGAGCGTGGCGGCGGCGGGCGTGCCCGGCCGCGTCGCGAACGACCAGCCGACGAGCACCACCCCGTGCAGGCGCGGATGGATCAGCACATTCGCCGGCGCGATGGCCGTGTGCACCCAATCCGCCAGTGCCGCACCGGCAATGCAGCGCAGCAGCCGGCGATGCATCCACGCGTAATCCAGTGGATCCAGCCCATCGGGGTAGGCGGCGCGCACCTCCGCGAGGGAGACGAACTCACCGGTCAGCGCCGCGAGCACATTCACGCTGCGATGCTCGCCCGTGCGTGGATCGAAGTGATCGGCCGTATCGGCGAGTTCGGCGAAGTAGGGTCGCAGCCAGCGATGCTCGGCGGTGACGGTGGCAATGTCGCGCAAGGCGTTTCGCTCGGTCGCGAGCAGTCCGTTGGCGGCGGCCCGGCGCGGGATCTTCACCACGTGCCCGGCCCCGCTCAGATGCAGATCGGCCACCGATCCGCGCGCGTGTACCGCGCCGACGGGATAGCGGCCGTGCGTGCCGGTCACCGAGAACGCTGTGCCCTCGGCATCGAGCGTCAGCCACTCCCGGTACAGCTCGTCCAATCGCGCGAAAAGCGTTCCGTCCCCGCCATTGTCGGCGCCGTGATCGGGGTGCACCAGATGCGCCAGCCGCAGATAGCGTCGGCGCGCGGCCTGCCGATCGGTGGAATCCCGTGCGGCACTGCCGAAAAGATCTTCGGGCGAGCGCGCCGCGCGGATCGCGTCGGCCGCGTCTCGCACTGTCGTCATGGTTTTAGACTATTCGACTAAAACGGAAGTCGCCAGTGATTTCCGACAGTTTCTTGTCAAGTCGACCAAAAGTAGTGTTGTGGCCCCGGCCGGTGGGTGTACGAATCCCGGCCGGGGCCGACCGAGGCCGCTATCCGGCCTGCGGGACCAGGGTGTTCTGCCGCGCTGCCACCCACCAGCGTCCATCCTGCTTCACCAGGACATACAACGCGCGCATCGCATCGTCTCGGTCGATGAGCTCCCCTTCGGCGGTGGTGGCCCGCGCGCCCTTGTGCGCGATCGCCACCTCCGCGGTCAGGAAGGAAATACCGAGCACGTCGTACCGCACATACTCGTCCTTCAAGAATCCGGCCAATCCGGCCCGGCTCGCCTCCAGTACGGCCTCCCGTCCCTGCTGCAACATCCCGACCGCATTGCCTACCACCGCGTTCGCCGCGAGATCGGCCACCATCAACTCCGCGTCATTGGTGTTGTACGCGGTCTCCACATTCCGGATGATCTGCTCGATGGCTACCCGATCCGCCGTGTGGTCCACGCTGTTGTCCGCGATAACCGGCGCCTCGACCTGCACTGTGCTCATGATGTGATCTTGCGACCTCAACCGCACTCGAGGTCAACGACATCCGCCTGCGGCGATGGTCACACCCGGTGGCCGGGGCGGCCGAGCTCGCGCCGGTCCGGCCGGTGCGATCGGGCGCCGTGTGAGATAGGTTGAGCTTGAATGTGTCATTCACTCGCGTGAGGAGGCTCGGGATGGTCGCAGGCGGTGCGGCAGCGGACGGTGCGGTGCGGTTGAAGGCGCTGCGCGACAGTGGATGCACGCCCGCGCAGGCGTGGGAACTGTTCGACAGTCTGCCGGTGGTGGCCGTCGACGAGATCACCACCGGGCGCTGGCGTGGCGACGAGATCGACACCGGGCATCCGTGGAAGGGTGCGCTGGTCGAATCCGGTTGGTACGGAAAACAGTTCGACGACGCCGACAGTGTGCAGCCGCTGCTGTTCGCCGAGCCGGCCAGCGCGATCTTCGCGGTGGATCCGCGGCGGGTGCCGCTGTTCCTGGCGGGGAAGGTGCCGGTATCGGCCATTCGGCCACTGCGGAAATCCCTGAGGGCGTTGCGGCCGCTGTTGAGCACGCGCACCCCGCGGGCGCGGCTGCGGAATCTGGAGTTCCGTGGAAAGACCAGTGCCGCAATGATCTACGACCATCTGCCGATCATCGACATCTTCCGGCGGGTCGACGAGGACACGCTGCTGGGTGTGATGGATCTGCGGGGAATGCGGGATCCGTACTTCTTCGTGCTGTTCCGGGACAGTTAGCCGGACTCCGGAAGCGCACTGCCGCCCCGCTTCCCGGGCCTACCATCGAAGGTACCGATGGTTGTCGACCTGGGGAGTTGGGTCCGATGGAACGTACGACCTGTCTAGTCGCCGGGGGCGGTCCGGCGGGAATGATGCTGGGGCTGTTGCTGGCTCGCGGCGGCGTCGAGGTGACGGTGCTGGAGAAGCACGGGGATTTCCTGCGGGATTTCCGCGGGGACACCGTGCATCCGACCACCCTCGAACTGCTCGACGAGCTGGGTTTGCGGGAGGAGTTCGCGAAACTGCCGCAGCGGCGGCTGAATTCGGTGCAGATACCGATCGGCGGACGCATGGAGACCATTGCCACGCTCGAACACATTCCGGGGCGGCACAAGTACATCGCCATGGTGCCGCAGTGGGATCTGCTCGATCTGCTGGCGCGGGCGGCCGATACCGAATCGAGCTTCCGGTTGCGGATGAACACCGAGGCCGCCGATCTGCTGCGGGAGGGCGACCAGGTTGTCGGCGTGCGATACGAGACGAAAGACGGTGCGGCAGGGGAGATTCGCGCCGATCTGACGGTGGCCTGCGATGGGCGCACCTCCGTCCTGCGGCTGGCGGCGGGGCTCGGTTCGCACCGTTGGGCCACGCCGTTCGACGTCTGGTGGTTCCGGCTGCCGCGCCACGACATCGACCCGTCCGGTGCAGTGCCGGTGCTCACGGCGAACCGGGTCGCCATCATGTTGGATCGGGGCGACTACTGGCAGGTCGCCACCCTCATCGCCAAGGGCAGCGACCCGCAACTGCGCGGTCGGCGGCCGGTCGCCGAAATCACCCGGCCCATGGCCGAAGCCGTCCCGTGGCTGGCCGATCGCGCCGAGGCCCTGCACAGCTGGAACGAGGTCAAGCTCCTCGACGTGAAGCTCGACCGGCTCGACCGCTGGTACACCGACGGGCTGCTGTGCCTCGGCGATGCCGCCCACGCCATGTCCCCGGTCGGCGGCGTCGGCATCAACCTGGCCATTCAGGATGCCGTGGCGGCGGCGAGAATCCTTGCGCCGAAACTGGTTTCCCGCACCGTGACCACCCGGGACCTGGCGCGGGTGCAGCGCCGCCGGATCCTGCCGACGGTCGCCGTGCAGGGCTTCCAGCGGGTGGCGCACGCCCGCGCCATCCGTCCGGCCGTATCGGGCAAGCTGGACATATCGAATGCGCAGGCGACGCCCTGGCCATTGCGCGTCTTCCGCCGCCTGCCGGTGATGCGCAGCATCCCGCCGACTCTGATCGCGCGCGGCATCCTGCCCGAGCACGCCCCGCTCTTCGCCCGCCGGCCCTGAGCAGTTCCGGTGCTCGGCGGCCCCATGAGAAGCGTTGCGGCACACGCACTTCGGCCGCAGCGCCGCGGCTGTCCGGCTACGCGTTCGCGGTGACCGCGCCCACGCCGGACAGTCGCTCGAACTGCTCGTCGGACAGCTGCACCGCGCCGGCCGCCACGTTCTCTTCGAGATGGGCGATCGACGTGGTGCCCGGGATCGGCAGCACGGTGGGGGAGCGGCGCAGCAGCCACGCCAGCGCCACCTGTGCGGGCGTCGCGCCGACCTCGGCCGCGACCTCGGCGACGGGACCGTCGGCGCCGGCGTGTGCTCCGCCCGCGATGGGGAAGAAGGGAATGAACGCGATCCCTTGGGCCGCAGCGTAATCCACGGCCTCCTCATGTCCGCGCTCGGCGAGGTTGTACATGTTCTGCACGCTCGCGATCGGCGTGATCTCGGCGGCAGCGCGCAACTGCTCCACACTGGCCTCCGACAGGCCGATGTGCCGCGCCTTGCCCGCGTCCACCAGCTCCTTCAGCGCCCCGATCTGATCCTCGAGGGGGTAGGCCGGGTCGATTCGATGCAGTTGCAGCAGGTCGATGCGGTCGAGTTGCAGTCGCCGCAAACTCAATTCGGTCTGCTGCTTCAGATAGGCCGGATGTCCCAGCGGCACCCACTCCACCGGCGACGGTCGCAGGACGCCCACCTTGGTGGCCACCACCACGTCGTCGCGATAGGGGTGCAGCGCCTCGGCGACGAGCTCCTCGTTCTCGCCCAGGGCGTACGAGTCGGCGGTGTCGATGAGGTTCGCGCCGAGCTCCACCGCCCGCCGCAGTACCGCCACGGCGGCCGCCCGATCCTCCGGCGCTCGCCAGATGTGTCCCATTCCGGCCTCGAAGCCGGGTTCCGGCGCTGCCGCCAGACGCATTGTGCCGAAACCGATCCGGTTCACCCGCAGGTCCCCGCCGAGCTCGAATGTTGCTGACATGGTTGCCACTCCTTCGCAGATCGCGCTGTTCGGAGCGGATGAACCTGCAGGGTGGATCTTTTCATTCCCACCTCGGCCCACCCCAGAAATCGGGGCGTGGATTCGCTGGCTCGAAATACGCCTTGACGTCCTATCATCGAGGTCGAACCGGGCGTCCGGATCAGCCAGGGGAGGGGCTTCGATGGACTGCACGACCTGTGTCATTGTCGGAGGGGGACCGGCCGGAATGTTCCTGGGCCTGTTGCTCGCCCGTGCCGGAGTCGAGGTCACCGTATTGGAGAAGCACGCCGACTTCCTCCGCGATTTCCGCGGCGACACGGTGCACCCCACGACCATGGACCTGCTCGACGAGCTCGGCCTGGGCGAGGAGTTCGCCAAACTCCCGCAGCGCCATGTCAGCGAGGTGCAGGTGCCCATCGACGGCCGCATGCGCACCTTCGCCACCATGCGGCGCCTGCCGCTGCGGCACCGCTATATCGCCATGGTGCCGCAGTGGGATCTGCTCGATCTGCTGGCCCGTGCCGCCGACACCGAACCGGCCTTTCACCTGCGCATGAAAACCGAAGTGACAGGGCTCATTCGGGAGGGCGGCCGCGTCACCGGCGTCCGCTACCGGGACCGGCACGGCCGCTGCGCCGAACTGCGCGCCGACCTCACCGTGGCCTGCGACGGCCGCACCTCCGCCGTGCGCGCCGCCGCCGGCCTGCGCACCCGCGCCTGGCCCGTCCCCTTCGATGTCTGGTGGTTTCGCCTGCCGCGCACTGACCGCACCGATCCCAGCGGGGACGTGCAGGTCACCGCGGGCCAGATGGTGGTGCTGGCCGATCGTGGCGACTACTGGCAGTGCGCGGTCATCATCCCGGAAGGCCGCGACGCCGAACTGCGCCGCGCACCCGTCACCGATATCACGCGCCGCATGGCCGAGGCCGCCCCGTGGCTGGCCGACCGCACGCACGTGCTGCGGCACTGGGACGAGGTGAAACTGCTGACAGTGCAACTGGATCGGCTGCACCGCTGGTACACCGAGGGCCTATTGTGCCTCGGCGATGCCGCCCACGCCATGTCGCCACTGGGTGGCGTCGGCATCAACCTGGCGGTGCAGGACGCGGTCGCCGCCGCGAGAATCCTTGCGCCGAAACTGCTTTCCCACACTGTCGAGGTATCCGACCTGGCGCGGGTGCAGCGCCGCCGTGGTTTTCCCACGCGAGTGAGTCAGCGCATGCAGCGCACCATGCACGCCGCCGTGGTGAAGCGGGCCCTGCGCGATGCCGAACTGCGCCCCGAATCCGCCGATGCCCCACCGCTATTGCGCGTCCTGCGCCACATTCCCATCGTGCGATCCATCCCGCTGTTCCTCATGACCCGAGGCGTATTGCCCGAGCACGCACCGGATTTCGCGCGCCGCCCACCCCCGGGCGCCGCGTGTGCGCGGAGCTACCAGACGCCGCGCGGCCGGAACTGAACACTGATGCGCGGCCCGGCCGCGCGCCGGGTCTTGGGCACCGCGTGCTCCCAGGTGCGCTGGCACGACCCACCCATCACGATCAGATCCCCGTGACCGAGGGCGTAGCGGATACTCGCCCCGCCGCCGCGCGGCCGCAGTAGCAACGCCCGCGCCGCACCCACCGACACGATCGCGACCATGGTGTCCTCGGTGGCCCCGCGCCCGAATGTGTCCCCGTGCCAGGCGACACTGTCGTTCCCGTCCCGGTAGTAGCAGAGCCCGGCCGTGGCGAACGGCTCGCCGAGCTCCTCGCGGTAGTGCCCGCTCAAGGCCGAGCGCGCCTCGTCCAGTACAGGATCGGGTAGCTCCTGCCCCTCTTTGTACGAACAGAGAAGCCGTGGCACATCCACCATCCGGTCGTACATGGCCCGCCGATCCACCCGCCACGGTACGTTCGCGGCGAGCCGATCGAACAACTCGTCGGCCCCGGTCAACCACCCGGGCAGCACATCCACCCACGCGCCCGCACTCAGTTCGGTGCGCTGAATCCCGTCCAGCGCACCGAGCCCGATCTCCCCGAAACCATCGAGGAGCGATCCCTGCAGCGGTGTCGACATGCCGCGAATCTATCACGCTGTTCGAACATATGTTCGCGGGAATCAGTCTCGCACCACCGCGGCCGTGTCGTGCCGCGCGAGGAAATCGAGCACGCGACGCACGACGGCCTCCCTGTGCGAGTCCTGGAACAACAGACCGTGTCCAACGCTGGGAACGAGCTGGAACTCGACATCCGGAATGTTCCCGAGAATCCGCTTCTCGGCCGCGCCGGGATCGGGCAGCAGTACCGACTCCGCGCCGTAGATCACCAGCGTGGGCGTTGTAATCGCCCGCAGCTCGGCGTCTTTCAACGGCTTCGGCCACAGTGCGGGTGCCTTGTAGTCGAGCGCGGCCATCGACAGCGCGATCTCTTCGGGCGATGGCTCCAACCCTGGCGTGAGGTACGCGCTGAACCGGCGCAGTTTCTCCGGCGACGGGTTCATGCCGAACCGAATCATCTTGAGCAGCAACCCCCATGGCGGCCGGATGATCCCCGCGCCGGGCTCGATCAGTGTGAGGCTCGCGAGTCGCGTCGACCCGTGGACCCCCGCCATGCTCGCCCGCCACGCCCCGTCGGAATAGCCGAACACATGTGCGCGATCGATTGTCAGCGCGGCCAGCACCTCTTCGATCCAGACCGCGTAGTCGGCGGCCGAGGTGATCGGCGCGGTCTGCTCACTCAGCCCGGGCGCGCCGATGGTGTCGAGCGCGTACACCGTCCGATCCCGGCTCAGCTGCTCGATGATCGGGTACCAGCACAACCCGTTCCCGCCCAGCGGATGAATCAGCACCAGTGGCGTGCCTGCCCCCGAACCCGCCTGTCGCACATGCGTTTTCCCGTGCGATGTCACCACGTCCGCCGTGCTGGACTCCACTCCGGCCGGCCATCGTTCAGCCAGTGCGGCATACCCCTCGAGATACGCCTCGCGCGCCGCCTCGTTCTTCCACTTCCCGATCGTGGCCACAGTCGCCCCTCCGATTCCGCATCACCGTTGATGATATGACCGTACCATGAAAATGGTATGCGCGTACCATCGAGCCTTTCGACGGCCTCGATGAGACAGGAGAACCCGGCCATGCCCCGCTTGGTGGATCACGACCAGAGGCGACGCGAGATCACCACCGTGGCCCGCCGGGTCATCGCCCAGGGCGGCCTGGACGCGGCGACCTTTCAGTCCATCGCCGCCGCGGCGGGCATCTCGGTCCGGTTGATCCAGTACTACTTCGGCACCAAGGCCGATCTGCTGGACGCCACCTTCCGCGCCGTTATCGAGAACGGCGGCGTGCGAATGGCGCAGCGGCTCGGCGCATTAGGGGAGAACCCGGACCCGCGCGATTTCGTGCGCGCCGTCGCCACGGTGGTCATGCCGCTCGACGATGAGGGGCACGAGGACTGCCTGGTCCTGGCGGCCTTCCATGCCGCCGCGCTGGAGGGCTCGGGTCTCAGTGTCGAGGAACGGGTCGGCCCGGTGCGCTGGCTGATCGACGCCTTCGCCGCGCAGATCCGGCGCTATCGCGACGGAAAGGCAAGCGACACCGCCGAACTCGATGCGCAGCTGATCGTCGTGTCGGTCACCGGCATCACGCAGGGCGTGCTGGGCGGCGCGGCCACCCGCGAGCAGGCGGAGCAACTGCTGGACCGCCTGCTCGACAGGACGATGGGGGCCTAGCTCAGCCCTCGTGCACGTGCGTGCGGACGAAATCGACCACAGCATCGGTGAATTCGTCATTGGCGTCACTGGCCGCGGTGTGCGCGGCCGTGCCGATCTCGGCGTACTCGGCAGTGGGCACCAGCGCCCGGAACGCCGCCACGCCCTCGTCGCTCACCACGTCCGACAGCGCGCCGCGCACCAGCAGCACCGGAATGGTCAGATTGCGTGCGGCGGTTTCGAGGGTCTCGGTATTGAAATCGATTTCCTCGCCGTCCCCGCGCTTGGCCATCATGGCCGGATCCCAGTGCCAGTACCAGCGCCCGTCCGAGCGCTGCCGCAGATTCCGTTGCAGCCCTTCGGCATTGCGCGGGCGGCGGCGGTGCGGCAGATACTCGGCGACCGCGTCGGCGGCCTCCTCCAGGGTGGCGAAGCCCTCGGGGTGGCCGCTGAGGAAGTTCAGCACCCGCTCCACGCCCGCGCGTTCGGGCCGCGGCACCACGTCGACGAGCACGAGTCCGGTGATCCGCGCGGCTTCCGGGGTGGCGGTGGCGAGCAGTCCGGTGATGCCGCCCATGCTCGCGCCCACCACGAAAGCCGGCCGGCCGAGTTGCTCCAGGACTGCCAGAAGGTCGCCGACCATGGCGTCGCGCCGGTAGTCGCCGTCGGGCGACCAGTCGCTGTCGCCGTGCCCGCGGGCGTCGAGGAGTACCGCGTGCATTCCGGCCTTGGCCAGCGCCAGCCCGGAGTCCTTCCAGGAGTGCCGGGTCTGCCCGCCTCCGTGCAGGAAGACGACCAGCGGCCCGTCCTGGGGTCCCCAGCTGTCGCCCGCGATCTGGATACCGCCGTGGCCGCGGAAGGTCATCCGGGCGGGTTCGGTGAATTCGGCGTCGTTGCTCACTCCCCGAGCATCGCACATCGGTTTACGGTGTATGAAGACCCGATCGATCATCGGTCCGTGTCCTCGACTGCGAGTGCGTCAGGGCGTGGGCAGTCCCGCCATCAGCCGGGCGGTGCTCTCCGGCGCGAATTCGAGAATCCGCATCGGGAACGGGAACACGATGCCCTCCTCGTCGTAGCGCCGGTGCAGCGCCTTGATGAATTCGCTGACCAGCAGGTATTGATCCTCGTACTGGCGGGTGCGCAGGATGACCCGGAAACCGATGCCGGAGTCGCCGAAGGTGTGGAAGCGCACCCGCGGATCGGCGCCCGCGAAGCCCACATCGAGCTCCTTCATGACCCGGCGCGCGACATCCATGGTCACGGCCTCCACATGGTCGAGGTCGCTGTCGTAGGCGGTGCTCACCTCGACGGTGACGGCCATATCCTGTTCGGGCCGATGGAAGTTGGTGAGAATGGCCTCGGCGAATTTGCGGTTCGGCACGATGATGAAGTTGCCGGGGATGTCCTGAATGGTGGTGGTTCGCCAGTTCACATCGGAGATCCAGCCGGTCTCGCCGGTGTCCAGCTTCACGAAATCGCCGGGATGCACCGTTTTGGAAGCCAGAATGTGCACGCCCGCAAAGAGATTGGCGAGGGTGCCCTCCAGCGCGAGGGCGATGGCCAGCGCGCCGATGCCCAGCGCGCCCAGCAGCGGGGTGATCTTCACGCCGACGCTGTCGAGGGTGATGAGCACGCCGAGCACGAACACGATGACCCGCGTGATGGTGCCGAACAGACTCACCGATCCGGTGACACCGGTCAGCCGCTTGGCCAGCGTCGTCACCACTTCGGCCGCGAGCCGGGCCACGGAGTAGGTGATGGCCAGCAGCAGCGCCGCCTCGAGCATGCGCCGGACGATGTCGGTGGAGAACGGCAGTCCGGTGGGCAGCGCGATCGCCAGGGCGATACCGGCCAGCGAGGTGACGGGCACCGCGAGATCGCGGATCAGTCCGAAGGTCATGCGATGGACCGCGCGGGCTCTGGTCGACATCTTGGCGGAGATGCGATCGACGAGCCGTCGGATCGCGAGTCCGGCGATCGGGCCCAGGACGACGAGAACGCCGGCAATGGCCCAGATCAGCGGTTTGTTCATCGACGATTCCTCCCAGCCTCGGGGTGATGGCGGTGGAACAGATGCAAACCAATCGGTTTGGATCATAGCTGTGAGATAGCTGACATTCCGCCGAACCCCGGTCTGGCAAATCCGCCTGAATACGCAGGTGTGCAGGTGACGGGCCCGATTGCGGCAGGGGTGCGGTGATGGCGGCATTCCCGCGCGCTGCTAGGGTTGCCACTCGAAAAGACATCCTTTAACGGACCGTCCGGTGAGGCGGGGAAGGAGGTCGGCATGGCTGTGCCCGAAGACCGGGCCGCCAAGTCGAGCGCTGGCGAATACTCGCAGCGGCACGATCCCGAACAGGTCGAGGCCGGACGCGAGCTGCTTTCCGATTCGGATGTCGGCCGGACCATCGCGCGCATGGCGCACCAGATCATCGAGAAGACCGCCCTCGATTCCGCCGACCCCGCCCACGCGCGCGTCGTGCTCGTCGGAATCCCCACGCGCGGAACCACTCTCGCCACCCGTCTGGCCGGACGCATCGAAGAGTTCTCCGGCGTCCGCCCCGCGGTGGGCTCGCTGGACATCACCCTCTACCGCGACGATCTGCGCAGCCGCCCGCACCGCCCGCTCGAACGCACCTCGGTGCCCGAGGGCGGCATCGAGGACGCACTGGTGGTGCTGGTCGACGATGTGCTGTTCTCCGGTCGCACCGTGCGCTCGGCCCTCGACGGCCTGCGCGACCTGGGCCGCCCGCGCGCGGTGCAGCTGGCGGTGCTCATCGACCGCGGCCATCGCGAACTGCCCATCCGCGCCGACTACGTCGGCAAGAACGTGCCCACCGCGCGCACCGAGGACATCTCGGTGCTGCTGCGCGAGCACGACGGTCGTGACGGTGTGTACCTGCGTCAGGAGGGGGACAAGTGAAGCATCTGCTGTCGGTCACCGACCTGGACCGCGCCGCGGCCACCGGGCTGCTGGACGAGGCCGAACGCTTCGAGCAGGCGCTGCTGGGCCGCGAGGTCAAGAAGCTGCCGACGCTGCGCGGGCGCACGGTCATGACGGTGTTCTTCGAGAACTCCACCCGCACCCGGGTTTCCTTCGAGGTCGCCGGCAAGTGGATGAGCGCCGACGTCATCAATGTGAGCGCGTCGAGTTCCTCTGTCTCCAAGGGTGAGTCGCTGCGCGACACCGCCCTGACCCTGCACGCGGCGGGTGCGGACGCACTCATCGTGCGGCATCCGGCTTCCGGTGCGGCACACCAGATCGCGCGCTGGTTCAGCGAAATGGACGATGCCGCAGGCGGATACGCCGGGCCGGGTCCTGCCATCATCAATGCCGGTGACGGCACCCACGAGCACCCGACCCAGGCGCTGCTGGACGCGTTGACCCTGCGTCAGCGCCTCGGCGATCTGGAGGGCAAGCGGGTCCTGATCGTCGGCGACATCATCCACAGCCGGGTCGCGCGCTCGAATGCCTTCCTGCTCAGCACACTTGGCGCGGAAGTGGTCCTGGTCGCGCCGCGCACGCTGCTGCCGGTGGGGGTGGAGTCCTGGCCGGTGCGGGTCTCGCATTCGCTCGATGCCGAACTGCCCGGCGCGGACGCGGTCATGATGCTGCGCGTGCAGGCCGAGCGCATGAACGGCGGCTTCTTCCCGTCGGCGCGTGAGTACTCGATCAACTACGGACTGAGCGAACGCCGCCTGGGCATGCTCGGCGACGACGCGGTGGTGCTGCACCCGGGCCCGATGCTGCGCGGCATGGAAATCGCCGCCGCCGTCGCGGATTCCCCGAAAGCGGCTGTGCTGCAACAGGTCAACAACGGCGTCCACATGCGCATGGCGGTGCTGTTCCGCCTGCTGGTCGGCACCGACGAGGTGGTCGCGTGAGCACCCCCGCGACGACCACCGACCAGTACCGAGAGGAGACGGCATGAGCATCCTGATCAAGAACGCCAAGGTCTACGGCGAGGGCGACCCGGTCGACGTGCTGCTCGCCGACGGTGAGATCCGTGCGATCGGCGCGGGACTGCAGGCCGGCGACGCCGAGGTGATCGACGCCTCCGGCCAGATCCTGCTGCCGGGCTTCATCGACCTGCACACACATCTGCGCGAACCGGGCCGCGAGGACACCGAAACCATCGAAACCGGTTCCGCCGCAGCCGCTCTCGGCGGCTACACGGCCGTGTTCGCCATGGCCAACACCAGCCCGGTCGCCGACTCGGTGGTCATCACCGACCACGTGTGGCGGCGCGGCCAGGAGGTCGGCCTGGTGGACGTGTACCCGGTGGGTGCGGTCACCGTCGGCCTGGAGGGCAAGCAGCTCGCCGAAATGGGCACCATGGCAGCCGGAGTCGGTGCGGTGCGCATGTTCTCCGACGACGGCATGTGCGTCTACGACCCGCTGATCATGCGCCGCGCGCTCGAGTACTCGAACTCGCTCGGCGTGCTCATCGCCCAGCACGCGGAGGAGCCGCGCCTGACCAAGGGCGCGGTGGCGCACGAGGGTCCGAACGCCGCCCGGCTGGGACTGGCCGGCTGGCCGCGTGCCGCCGAGGAGTCCATCGTGGCCCGCGACGCGCTGCTGGCCCGCGATGCCGGTGCGCGCGTGCACATCTGCCACGCCTCCACCGCCGGTACCGTCGAGTTGCTGAAATGGGCGAAGGCGCAGGGCATTTCGATCACCGCCGAGGTCACCCCGCACCACCTGCTGCTCGATGATTCGCGCCTGGAGACCTACGACGCGGTGAACCGGGTCAACCCGCCGCTGCGTGAATCCTCGGACGTGGCCGCGCTGCGGCAGGCCCTGGCCGAGGGCGTCATCGACTGCGTCGCCACCGACCACGCCCCGCACGCCGAACAGGACAAGTGCTGTGAGTTCGCCGCGGCCCGCCCCGGCATGCTCGGCCTGGAGACCGCGCTCTCGATCATCGTCGAGACCATGGTCAAGACCGGTCTGCTGGACTGGCGCGGCGTCGCCCAGGTGATGAGCGAGAACCCGGCGCGCATTGTGGGACTGGACGATCAGGGCCGCCCCATCGCGGTCGGCGAACCGGCGAACCTGGTGCTGATCGATCCGGACACCGAATGGACGGTCGAGGCGAAGGAACTCGCGTCGATCGCCCACAACACGCCGTACCAGTCGATGACCCTGCCCGCGAAGGTGACCACCACCTTCCTGCGCGGCAAGGTCACCGCCCGAGACGGCAAGGTCGTCGCCGGGTGAACCGGCGGGTGGGGAAACCGAGGAGGATCTAGATGGAACTGGAACGCTGGCTGTGGATAGCCGGACTGTTCGCACTGTTCCTGCTGAGCCTGTGGGGCATGTACCGCGCCTGGACCGGGCGGGCCCGACGACAGGCGGACTCGATCGGTGCACTCCCGGTGGTGCCCGCCGACTGCGGCGCACAACTGCTGGAACCCACCACGGGCCTGTACCTCGGCAGCACCCTGGCCCCCAGCTGGATTCAGCGAATCACGGTGGGCGACCTGGGTTTTCGCGCCACGGCGGAGATGACCCGCTTCGAGCGCGGCATCCTGCTGCAGCGCGACGGATCGGCCCCGATCTGGATTCCGCAGGAATCCATCACCGCGGTGCGCACCGAGCGCGGGCACGCGGGCAAAGTAATGACAGAAGACGGTGTGCTGGTGATTCGCTGGACGCTGCCGACCGGAACCGAGGTGGATACCGGATTCCGGGGCGACGACAAGGCGGTATATCCGGCATGGACTGGTGTGAAGACGGGAGACGAGGCATGAGCAGCGGCAATACCGCAGTGATGGTGCTCGAGGACGGCCGCGTGTTCCGCGGGACGACCTTCGGAGCCACCGGACAGACCCTGGGCGAGGCGGTGTTCTGCACCGCGATGACCGGTTACCAGGAGACCCTGACCGACCCCAGCTACGACCGCCAGATCGTGGTGGCCACCGCGCCGCAGATCGGCAACACCGGCTGGAACGACGAGGACGACGAGTCGCAGCAGATCTGGGTCGCGGGCTACGCGGTCCGCGATCCGTCGCGCCGCGCCTCGAACTGGCGCTCCAACCGGACGCTCCAGGAGGAGCTCGAGCGTCAGAGCATCGTCGGCATCGCGGGCATCGACACCCGCGCCCTGGTGCGGCACCTGCGCACCCGCGGTTCCATGAAGGCGGGCATCTTCTCCGGCGAATCCCTCGCCGAATACGAGGAGCTCCTCGAGCGCGTCAACGGCCAGCAGTCCATGCTGGGCGCGGACCTGGCCGGCGAGGTCTCCACCAAGGAGATGTACACCGTCGAGCCGATCGGCGAGCACCGCTTCACCGTGGTCGCGGTCGACCTGGGCATCAAGTCCAACACCCCGCGCATGTTCGCCGAGCGCGGCATGCGGGTGCACGTGGTGCCCTCGAACGTCACCCTCGACCAGATCAAGGAACTCAACCCCAACGGTGTGTTCCTGTCCAACGGTCCGGGCGACCCGGCCACCCAGGACGGCGCGGTCGCGCTGACCCAGGGCATCCTCGGCGAGGGCCTGCCGCTGTTCGGCATCTGCTTCGGCAACCAGATCCTGGGCCGGGCGCTGGGCCGCAACACCTACAAGATGAAGTTCGGCCACCGCGGCATCAATATCCCGGTCGTGGAACATCATTCGGGCCGCATCTCGATCACCGCGCAGAATCACGGCTTCGCCCTCGAGGGCGAGCGCGGCGAGGTGTTCGACACCCCGTTCGGCAAGGCCGAGGTCAGCCACGTGTGCGCCAACGACGGCACCGTCGAGGGCCTGAATCTGCTTGATGGCAAGGCTTTCTCGGTCCAGTACCACCCGGAGGCGGCCGCCGGTCCCCATGACGCCGCGTACCTGTTCGACCGCTTCGCAATGCTGATGGAGGGACGCTGATGCCACGCCGCACCGATCTGAACCACATCCTGGTGATCGGCTCCGGCCCGATCGTCATCGGCCAGGCGTGCGAGTTCGACTACTCCGGCACCCAGGCCTGCCGCGTGCTGCGGTCCGAGGGCCTGCGGGTGTCGCTGGTGAACTCCAACCCGGCGACCATCATGACCGACCCGGAATTCGCCGACTCCACCTACGTGGAACCCATTACCTGGGAGTTCGTCGAGAAGGTCATCGCCAAGGAACGCCCGGACGCGATCCTCGCGACCCTCGGTGGCCAGACCGCGCTCAATTGCGCTGTCGCACTGCACGAAAACGGCATCCTGGAGAAGTACAACGTCGAACTCATCGGCGCGGACTTCGACGCCATCCAGCGCGGTGAGGACCGGCAGAAGTTCAAGGACATCGTCGCCAAGGTCGGCGGCGAATCCGCTCGCTCCAAGGTCTGCTACACCATGGCCGAGGTCCGCGAAACCGTTGCCGAACTCGGCTTCCCGGTGGTCGTGCGCCCGTCGTTCACCATGGGTGGCCTGGGCTCGGGCATGGCCTACAACCACGAGGATCTCGATCGCATCGCCGGCGGCGGCCTCGCGGCCTCGCCTACCGCGAACGTGCTCATCGAGGAATCCATCCTGGGCTGGAAGGAATTCGAGCTCGAGCTCATGCGCGACCGCAATGACAATGTGGTCATCGTCTGCTCGATCGAGAACGTGGACCCGATGGGCGTGCACACCGGTGACTCGGTCACCGTCGCCCCGGCCATGACCCTCACCGACCGCGAATACCAGAAGATGCGCGATCTCGGCATCGCGATTCTGCGCGAGGTCGGCGTCGACACCGGCGGCTGCAACATCCAGTTCGCCGTGAACCCCGCCGACGGCCGTCTCATCGTCATCGAGATGAACCCGCGTGTGTCGCGCTCGTCCGCCTTGGCCTCCAAGGCCACGGGTTTCCCGATCGCCAAGATCGCCGCCAAGCTGGCCATCGGCTACACCCTCGACGAGATCGTCAACGACATCACCAAGGAGACCCCGGCCTGTTTCGAGCCCACGCTCGACTATGTGGTCGTCAAGGCTCCGCGCTTCGCCTTCGAGAAGTTCGTGGGCGCCGACCCGACCCTGACCACCACCATGAAGTCGGTCGGCGAGGCAATGTCGCTGGGCCGCAACTTCTCCGAGGCCCTCGGCAAGGTGCTGCGCTCGCTCGAGACCAAGGCCACCGGCTTCTGGACGCTGCCCGACGGCGAGTGGACCGATGTCGAGGCCATCCTCGAGGACCTGCGCACGCCGGTCGAGGGGCGCATCTACCAGGTGGAGCGCGCGCTGCGCCTGGGCGCGAGCGTCGAGGACGTGGCCGCGGCCTCCGGCATCGACCCCTGGTTCGTCGAGGAGGTCGCCGGCCTGGTGGAGCTGCGCCAGGAGGTCATCGACGCCCCCGTGCTGGACGGCGACCTGCTGCGCCGCGCCAAGCACTACGGCCTGTCCGACCGCCAGATCGCCGCGCTGCGACCGGAACTCGCGGGTGAGAACGGTGTGCGCGAGCTGCGCCACCGGCTCGGCATCCGCCCGGTGTTCAAGACCGTCGACACCTGCGCCGCCGAATTCGAGGCCAAGACCCCGTACCACTACTCGGCCTACGAGCTCGATCCGGCCGCGGAATCCGAAGTGGCGCCGCAGCGGGAGCGCGAGAAGGTCATCATCCTGGGTTCCGGCCCGAACCGCATCGGCCAGGGCATCGAGTTCGACTACTCGTGTGTCCATGCGGCGCAGACGCTTTCGGATGCCGGCTACGAGACCATCATGGTCAACTGCAACCCGGAGACCGTCTCCACCGACTACGACACCGCCGACCGCCTCTACTTCGAGCCGCTCACCTTCGAGGACGTGCTCGAGGTGTACCACGCCGAAACCGAGTCGGGCACCGTCGCGGGCGTCATCTGCCAGCTCGGCGGCCAGACCCCGCTGGGCCTGGCGCAGCGCCTGACCGACGCCGGCGTGCCGGTGGTCGGCACCTCCGCCGCCGCCATCGACCTGGCCGAGGACCGCGCCGAATTCGGTGAAGTCCTGGTGGCTGCGGGTCTTCCGGCTCCGAAGTACGGCACCGCCACCACCTTCGAGCAGGCCAAGAAGATCGCCGCCGAGATCGGCTACCCGGTGCTGGTGCGCCCGTCCTACGTGCTGGGCGGGCGCGGCATGGAGATCGTCTACGACGAGCAGACCCTCGAGGGCTACATCTCCCGCGCCACCGACATCTCCCCGAACCGCCCGGTGCTCATCGACCGGTTCCTGGAGGATGCCATCGAGATCGACGTCGACGCCCTGTGCGACGGCGACGAGGTCTACCTGGGCGGCGTCATGGAGCACATCGAGGAGGCCGGCATCCACTCCGGTGACTCCGCGTGCGCCCTGCCCCCGATCACGCTGGGCCGCAGCGATATCGAGGCCGTGCGCCGCTCCACCGCCGCCCTGGCCAAGGGCATCGGCGTGAAGGGCCTGCTGAACGTGCAGTACGCGCTCAAGGACGATGTGCTCTACGTCCTCGAGGCCAACCCGCGCGCCAGCCGCACCGTGCCGTTCGTGTCCAAGGCCACCGCGGTCTCGCTCGCCAAGGCGGCGGCCCGGATCGCTCTGGGCGCAACGATTTCCGACCTGCGCAAGGAGGGCCTGCTGCCCGCCGAGGGCGACGGCGGCTACGCGCCGTTCGACGCCCCGGTCGCGGTGAAGGAAGCCGTGCTTCCGTTCCACCGCTTCCGCCGCCCGGACGGGTCCGGCATCGACTCGCTGCTCTCCCCGGAGATGAAGTCCACCGGTGAGGTCATGGGCATCGACGCCGACTTCGGCACCGCCTTCGCCAAGTCGCAGGCGGCCGCCTACGGTTCACTGCCGACCGAGGGCTCCGCCTTCGTCTCGATCGCCAACCGCGACAAGCGCGCCATGGTCTTCCCGGTGAAGCGCCTGCACGACCTGGGCTTCCGCATCCTCGCCACCGAGGGCACCGCGGAAATGCTGCGCCGCAATGGAATCCCCTGCGAGCGGGTGCGCAAGCACTCGGACCCGGAGCTTGCGGAGGGTCAGTCGGGCACAGCTGAGGGTTCGACTACCTCGCCGAGCATTGTGGACATGATCAAGGACGGCGACGTCGACATCGTGTTCAACACCCCGTACGGCAACAACGGCCCCCGCGTGGACGGCTACGAGATTCGCACCGCCGCAGTCGGTGCGAACATCCCGTGCATCACAACCGTGCAGGGCGCAGCGGCGGCCGTGCAGGGCATCGAGGCCACCATCAACGGCGGCATCGGGGTACGGTCCCTGCAGGAACTCCACGCGACCCTGCGAGGCTGAGACATGGCGACATTCGGTGTGCGGCTGCGGGATGCGATGCGTGAGCACGGTCCGCTGTGCGTGGGTATCGACCCGCATCCGCCGCTGTTGCGGGCCTGGGGACTGTCGGAGGACGTGGCCGGGCTGAAGGCTTTCACCGACGCCTGCGTCGAGGCTTTCGCCGGCCGGGTCGCGCTGGTCAAGCCGCAGGTGGCGTTCTTCGAGACCTACGGTTCCGGCGGAATCCTGGTGCTGGAGGAGGCGATCGGCGAACTGCGCGAGGCCGGCACCCTGGTGCTGGCCGATGCCAAGCGCGGCGATATCGGCTCCACCATGGACGCCTACGCGCACGCCTGGCTCGCCGACGGCCCGCTGGCCAGCGACGCGGTCACGGTCTCGCCGTATCTCGGATTCGGTTCTCTGGCACCGGCTCTGGAGCTGGCGCGGGCGAACGACCGGGGTGTGTTCGTGCTGGCCGCCACCTCGAATCCCGAAGCGGCGGAACTGCAGACCATCACCGGTTCCGACGGGCGCACCATCGCCCAGCGCATGGTCGACGACGCGGCGGCCGCCAATGCCGGGGCCGAATTCGGTTCCGTCGGTGTGGTTGTCGGCGCGACGCTCACCGAAGCGCCGGATCTGAGCGCGCTCAACGGCCCCATCCTCATGCCGGGTGTGGGCGCGCAGGGCGGGGGAGCGGAGTCCATTCGCAAGCTGGTGCCCGAGAGCGATCTCGGCGCGGTCGTGCCGAACGTGTCCCGCGAGGTGCTCAAGGCGGGTCCGTCGGTCGCCGCGCTCCAGGACAAGGTCGCCGAACTCACCGCCGACTTCGCCTTCCTGCAGAGCTGACCTGATCGGCACCAGCGGGCCCGGATCGCATCACCGTGATGCGATCCGGGCCCGCTGTCGTTTTCCCCGCGCGTGATAAATAGGGCAAAACGGACACGGATGGCCGTCCGGCTGTTCGCCCATGGCGAAATCGAACGTGATCAATCTCCAACTCGCCTCGGCCGCATACCGATTCGCCGCTGGGGCGGGATCGGCCACAGCCCCCTTGACGCCCGGCCGAAAAGGCCGTTCCGCCCTAACAAGCGCTCAGTGCTCTTCTCCGGCGCGTGAGCTCGCGGCCCGCACTGGGAACTGCACCCGTGTGCTTTCGTGCCCCTGCGGCCGTTCAGGGTGCGTTTTCGCGGGTTCCGGCGCTGCGCCCGGACCTCGGACGCCCTCCGTCGCGAACTCGCTGTGAAGCGCGACACGCGGTGCGCAAAATGCGCGACACGCCGAGGAATCCGAGAAAGTTCCAGGTCGCGCGATCACGGGTCGGTCACGGCCGGATCCGGGGCTCGAACGTGCGTTCCAGCCCACCGCTCCGTGCCTGAAAAACCCCTGGCTACAAGGACATTCGTGAATTCGGGGTTACGATGGCCGCGGCCGCTCCGGGACAACCCACCCCGGCGACCGTCCGACCTGGTCGTGCCCGGAATCACGCGCTGACCTGGGGGGCGGGTTCGCAATCGCGAGGCGTCGTGGGTACGGTCGCTGAGACCACCGGGTTACCGGCGGTAGATCAAGCAATGAACGATGAGACGGAGGAACCGTGGCCCTTCCCCAGCTGACTGACGAGCAGCGCGCCGCTGCTTTGGAGAAGGCGGCTGCCGCTCGCCGCGCTCGGGCGGAGCTCAAGGAGCGCTTGAAGCGTGGCGGTACTGACCTGAAGACGGTCCTTGCCGATGCCGAGAAGGACGAAGTTCTCGGCAAGATGAAGGTTTCGGCTCTGCTCGAGGCTCTGCCGAAGGTGGGCAAGGTCAAGGCGGCCGAGATCATGAGCGAACTGGAGATCGCTCCCACCCGCCGCCTGCGTGGTCTGGGCGACCGGCAGCGCAAGGCGCTGCTGCAGCGCTTCGACTTCAGCGTCGATTAATCCGAGGGTGGTCGCACACACTCGGAAGGGTCGGCTGGTTGTACTGGTCGGCCCCTCGGCCGTAGGCAAGTCCACCGTCGTGCGCTGCGTGCGCGAACGACTGCCCGAATTGGTTTTCAGTGTGTCGGCCACCACCCGGGCTCCCCGGCCCGGCGAGGTGGACGGACGTGACTACCACTTCGTCACCCGCGAGAAGTTCGACGCCATGATCGAGGCGGGCGACCTCCTCGAGTGGGCCGACATCCACGGTGGACTGCAGCGGTCGGGCACCCCGGCCGCACCTGTGCGGGAGGCCCTCGAGGCCGGGCATCACGTGCTGATCGAGGTCGACCTCGAAGGCGCGCGCTCGATCCGCAAGACCATGCCGGAGGCCAAGCAGGTCTTCCTGGCCCCGCCCTCCTGGGAAGAACTGGTGTCCCGCCTCACCTCGCGCGGCACCGAATCGCCCGAGGTGATCGAGCGTCGGCTGCAGACCGCCGAGATCGAAATGGCGGCATGTGACGAGTTCGACATCGTCATCGTGAACGACGAGGTGACCAGCGCCTGCGAGCGATTGGTATCGTTGTTCGTTAGCACAAATTCGAGATGAGCCTTCCGAGGCTGATCTCGGACACCGGCTCTTTCTCCTGCTTGATGCATCAGACGGAGCTGTGAGCCGGTACCGCATCCCCTTCCGAACAACCCGCAGGAGCCCTCCTAGTGAGTGATCTCAAGACCGTGCCCGCATACGACACTCCGGTCGGCCTCACCAACCCGCCGATCGACGAGCTGCTCGAGCGCACGTCGTCCAAGTACGCGCTGGTCATCTATGCGGCCAAGCGGGCCCGGCAGATCAACGACTACTACAACCAGCTCGGCGACGGCATTCTCGAGTACGTCGGCCCGCTGGTCGAGCCGGGTCTGCAGGAGAAGCCGCTGTCGGTCGCCATGCGCGAGATCCACGCCGATCTGCTCGAGCACTCCGAAGGCGAGTAAGACCCGTAGTCCGGGTCTACTCGGATTTCGGAGCGGTACAACGTAACGACGGCGCTGGAGGCGTAGTGAAGACTCCCATCGCGCACTGGAGCGCGACACACACCCGGAGCGAGCGGTGACCCGGGTCGTCGTCGGAGTAGGCGGCGGCATCGCCGCATACAAGGCATGCAACCTCGTGCGCCGGTTCACCGAAACCGGGCACGAGGTTCGCGTCATTCCCACCGAAGCGGCGCTGCAATTCGTCGGCAAGGCGACTTTCGAAGCGCTGTCCGGCAATCCGGTGCACACCGGCGTGTTCGCCGATGTGCCGGAGGTGCCGCACGTGCGCCTCGGGCAGGAAGCCGATCTGGTCGTCATCGCGCCCGCCACCGCGGACCTCATGGCCCGCGCCGCGCAGGGCCGCGCCGACGACCTGCTCACCGCCACACTTCTCACGGCGCGATGTCCCGTGCTGTTCGCCCCGGCCATGCACACCGAGATGTGGGAGCATCCGGCCACGCGGGAGAACGTCGAGACGCTGCGCCGGCACGGGGCCATCGTGATGGAACCCGCGCACGGGCGTCTGACCGGAGCCGACACCGGCGCCGGGCGGCTGCCCGAGCCCGAGGAGATCTTCGGGCTGGCCACACTGCTGCTGGAACGGGCCGACGCGATTCCGCGCGACCTCGAGGGCAAGCGGGTCGTGGTGTCCGCGGGCGGAACTCGCGAACCCCTCGACCCGGTGCGCTTCCTCGGCAACCGGAGTTCGGGCAAGCAGGGCTACGCCCTGGCGCGGGTCGCCGCGCAGCGCGGCGCGCAGGTCACGCTCATCGCGGGCAACACCATCGGCCTGGAACCCCCGGCCGCGGTCGAGGTCGTGCACGTGACCACCGCCGAACAGCTCAAGGTCGCCGTGGACAAGCACGCGCTGGGCGCGGACGCGGTGATCATGGCTGCGGCCGTGGCCGACTTCCGGCCGGTGAACGTGGCCGCGGCGAAGATCAAAAAGGGTGCGGGCGAACCAAATTCGATCGAGTTGTCCAAGACCCCCGACATCCTCGCCGGACTGGTGCAGGCGCGTCGCGAAGGGCAGCTCCCGGGTACCGCCATCGTGGGTTTCGCCGCCGAGACCGGTGACGAACACGCCGATGTGCTCACCCATGCCAGAGCCAAGCTGGCCCGTAAGGGCTGCGATTTGTTGGTGGTCAACGCCGTTGGTGAAGGCAAAGCCTTCGAGGTAGACCATAATGATGGTTGGCTGCTCGGTGCCGACGGCACCGAGATCGCCTTGGATCACGGATCCAAGGCCCTGCTGGCCAGCCGGGTGCTCGACGCACTCGGCCCCTTGCTCCGCTGAAGCCTCGGCACCGCAGGGTTCGGACAGTCCCGTATTAGGCACGGCAACTGTCTGAGTCACAATATGTTCGTCATCGCGGCGACCCCCGCCGGGTGACGGACCTGTTGGCATAACCTGAGACAAAGGGTTGTGCGGTGGCTGGTTTTGTCGGTGAGACGGAGCCGCTACTGTCGCAACCCGATACGAGAAACCCGTTGAGGGAGAGGGAACAACTGTGCGCACGTCTGGCAGCCGCCTATTCACCAGTGAGTCCGTGACCGAGGGTCACCCGGACAAAATCTGTGATGCCATCAGCGATTCCATCCTCGACGCGTTGCTCGCGGCCGATCCGCGCAGCCGGGTCGCGGTGGAGACCCTGGTGACCACCGGTCAGGTGCACGTGGCCGGTGAGGTCACCACCTCGGCCTACGCCGACATCCCGACCATCGTCCGCGAGAAGGTCCTGGAGATCGGATACGACTCCTCCGCAAAGGGTTTCGACGGCGCGTCCTGCGGCGTGAACGTCGCCATCGGCGCGCAGTCGCCGGATATCGCCCAGGGCGTTGATCATTCGCACGAGGCCCGCGTCGGCGGCGAGGACGACGACATCGCCCGCCAGGGCGCCGGCGACCAGGGCCTCATGTTCGGCTACGCCACCGTCGAGACCCCCGAGCTCATGCCGCTGCCGATCTCGCTGGCGCACAAGCTGTCTCGCCGCCTCACCGAGGTCCGCAAGTCCGGCGTGCTGCCGTACCTGCGCCCCGACGGCAAGACCCAGGTCACCATCGAATACGACGGTTCGATCCCGGTCCGCCTGGACACGGTGGTCATCTCGACCCAGCACGCCGCCGACATCGACCTGGACAACCTGCTGACTCCGGACATCCGCGAGAAGGTCGTCGATTCGGTACTGGGCGAGCTCGAGCTCCCCAACCCCCTGGACACCTCGAACGTGCGCCTGCTGGTCAACCCCACCGGCAAGTTCGTCCTCGGCGGTCCC
Source organism: Nocardia huaxiensis (assembly GCF_013744875.1). Taxonomy (NCBI): domain Bacteria; kingdom Bacillati; phylum Actinomycetota; class Actinomycetes; order Mycobacteriales; family Nocardiaceae; genus Nocardia; species Nocardia huaxiensis. Next base: position 6,090,480 of record NZ_CP059399.1, on the reverse strand, counting down.
ATGGGTGACGCCGGCCTGACCGGTCGCAAGATCATCGTCGACACCTACGGCGGTATGGCCCGCCACGGCGGCGGCGCCTTCTCCGGCAAGGACCCGTCGAAGGTCGACCGCTCGGCCGCGTACGCCATGCGCTGGGTCGCCAAGAACGTCGTCGCCGCCGGTCTGGCCGAGCGCACCGAGGTCCAGGTCGCCTACGCCATCGGCAAGGCGGCCCCGGTCGGCCTGTTCGTCGAGACCTTCGGCACCGAGAAGATCGACCCCTCGAAGATCTCCGCCGCCATCAGCGAAGTCTTCGACCTGCGTCCGGGCGCGATCATTCGCGACCTGGACCTGCTGCGCCCCATCTACGCCCCCACCGCCGCGTACGGCCACTTCGGCCGCACCGACGTGGACCTGCCCTGGGAGCGCACCGACCGCGCCGACAAACTGCGCGCGGCCGCCGGTCTGTAATCGCACGACACCGGCCATCCGGCGGGAGCCCCGGCTCTCGCCCCGGCCGGACCGGCGGGGCGACCCCGTCACCACACAGCGGAATCCTGTGCCCCGGCACAGGATTTCGCTGTTGCTAGGGCAGAAAACGAAACCCCCGAGGCGCACTCGGCGGCCCCTCCGCCACCGGGAACACCTCATCGACCGCGCGGCAGGAGGTTGAGGCGATGTCCGGCGAAGCGGCCGAATCCGTATCGGGCACACTCCAGCCCGCGGCCCCGGCCCCGCAGCACTCCGATGCCCCGGTGGCCCCGCAGCACCCCGCCGGGGCTGCGAGCCCGGTGTCGGTGAGCCCGGCTCATACGGCACGCGTCGCGACCGGGACAAGTGCTGCGATGCCCGCGTCGGATCCGACCGAGTCGGCGGAAGATGATGGGGCGCTGTCGATTTCGCTCCTCAACACCGATGTGCGCGGCGAGGGTTCCGATACCGAGGCGGCAGATGGGCTCTTCACTGTGGAGCCCGTCGCCGTGCGCGGTGATGAGCCGGATTCCGGGTCTGCCGCCGGTGTGTGCGGCCCGACCGCGGTAGACGCCGAATCCGGCGGAGGGGCCGGGCGGTCCGGGAAGCCACGCGGCCCGGGGAAGGCCGGGGGCGCGCGCGATTCGAAGCCGATGGTCGCTGTGGCGCTGCCCGTCGCGCGGGTGCTGCCGCTGCTGGAGCCCGCGCATCTCGATCGGGATTTCGATTATGTGGTGCCGCCGGAGATGGATGAGACGGCGCAGCCCGGTGTGCGGGTGCGGGTGCGGTTCTCGGGGCGGCTGGTGGACGGGTTCGTACTGGAGCGGCTCGAAAAGTCTTCGCACGCGGGGAAACTCGTGCGGCTGGAGCGTGTCGTGTCCGGGGAGCGGGTGCTGACGCCGGAGATTCTGCGATTGGTCGAGGCGGTTGCCGCGCGGTATGCCGGAACTCGCGCGGATGTGTTGCGGCTGGCGATCCCGCCGCGGCACGCCAAGACCGAGGCCGAGGAGCCGAAACCGGTTGAGCTGCCGGAGATTCCGGAGCAGTTTCCGGCGTGGGAGCGGTACACGCACGCCTCCTCGCTGCTCGCGGCGCTGCGGGAGGGGAAGGGGCCGCGCGCGGCTTGGCAGGCGCTGCCCGGGGAGGACTGGGCGCGTCGGCTGGCCGAGCTCGCCGCCGTCACGGTGGCGGGTGGGCGCAGTGCCGTGCTGCTGGTGCCGGATCAGCGGGATCTCGAACGGTTGATGACCGAATGTACCGCGCTGGTAGGTGATTCGGCCGTGGGGCTGGCGGCCGGGCTGGGGCCGACGGTGCGGTACCGGCGGTGGCTGGCGGCCCTGCGGGGGACCGCGCGCATTGTGGTCGGCACGCGCAGCACGGTCTTCGCGCCCGTGCGGGATCTCGGGCTGATCGCCATCTGGGACGACGGCGACGACACCTATGCCGAGCCGCGCGCGCCGTATTCGCATGCCCGGGAAGTGGCCATGTTGCGCGCGCACGAGACGGGTGCGGCGTTCGTCGCCGGTGGCTTCGCGCGTACGGCGGAGGTTCAGGCCATTGTCGAATCCGGTTGGGCCCACGACCTTCTCGCCGACCGGGCTGTTCTGCGGAAGGTGACGCCGCGGATCAGCGCACCCGGTGACACGGATCTGGCCATGGAGCGCGATCCCATCGCGCGGGCCGTGCGCATTCCGGGCAAGGCGTTCCTGACCGCGCGCAAGGCTCTCGCCGAGGGCGCGCCGGTGCTGGTGCAGGTGCCCCGGCGCGGCTACATTCCGGCGCTGTCCTGCGCCAAATGCCGGACCCCGGCGCGTTGCCGCCACTGCAACGGCCCGCTCGCCCTGCCGGAGAGCGGTTCCGCGGCGCAGGGCGGTCCCGGTCCGCGCACGACCTCGCGGGAACTGGGCATCGCCGCGGTGCGCACCGGCGACGGCGAGGCCGCGCACAGTCCGAGCTGCCGGTGGTGCGGTATCACCGAGGCGGCGTTCCGCTGCGGCAATTGTGGGTCGCGGGCGCTGCGGGCCGTGGTCATCGGCGCGGTGCGCACGGCCGAGGAGCTGGGCCGCGCGTTTCCCGGTGTGCCCATTCGGGGCTCGGGCGGCAAGACGGTGCTGAGCGAGGTGCCGGCGGGCCCGCAGGTGGTGGTGTCGACCATCGGTGCGGAACCGAGTGTGCCCGGCGGCTACGGGGTGGCGCTGCTGCTCGACGGCTGGGCGCTGCTGAGCCGCGCGGATCTGCGCGCCGCCGAGGATGCGTTGCGGCGCTGGATGTCCGCGGCCGCGCTGGTGCGCCCGCACGGGCAGGTGCTGGTGATGGCCGAACCGTCCCTGCCGACGGTGCAGGCGCTGGTGCGCTGGGATCCGGTGGGGCACGCGCACTTCGAGCTGGAAGGCCGGACCGAGGTGCGCTTCCCGCCGTCGGTGCGTTTCGCCGCCATCGACGGCACCACCGACACCATCGCCGAATTGCTCGGTGAGGCAAAGCTTCCCGCCGATGTCGAGGTGCTCGGCCCGGTGCCGCTGCCATTCGGCGCGCGAAAGCCGTTCTCCGCGGGCGATACTCCCGCCGAGGTGGAGCGCATGATTCTGCGTACCGATCGCGCGCACGGCTCGGCGCTGTCACGCGCGCTCACCGCCGCCTTGGCGGTGCGCAGCAGTCACCGCTCCGATGGCCCGCTGCGCGTGCAGATCGATCCCATCGACATCGGCTGATCGGTAGCCGATCAGGGACTGTGATCCGGATCGCGTGACGTATGTTACGAGGTCAGCGGTGTCAAGAAAGTGGAAAGAGCCTGTCCTGCGGTCTGTTTGCTGAATAGCGTGGGCGAGCATGGTAATAGATGCAGTCCTCTTCGATTTCTCCGGAACGCTCTTCCGTCTGGAGGAATCCGTATTCCACACCGCCGGCCTGACCGACAGTTCGGGCCGTGCCTTCGACGCGGGCGAGATCGCCGAGATCACGCGCCGCATGACCCATCCCGTCGGCCAGCTGGTCGAGTTCGACGAGGCCGGCAAGTACGCCTGGGACCGCCGCGATCTCGATCCCACCTGCCACCGCGCCGCGTACGTGCAGGTCCTGGAGCGTTCGGGCGTCCCGGAGCAAGCCGCGCGGCACATGTACGAGCGGGTTGTCGATCCGCTGTCGTGGACGCCCTACCCGGATACCGGCAATGTGCTGCGCGCACTGGCCGAACGCGGCGTGCGGGTGGCGATCGTCAGCAATACCGGATTCGATCCGCGCCACGCCTTCATCTCCCGTGGCTGGGACCGGTACGTCACGCACTTCACGCTGTCGTTCGAGGTGGGCGCGACCAAACCCGATCCGCGCATCTTCCGTTCGGCTCTCGAACGTCTGGGTGTCGCCCCGGACCGGGCGCTCATGGTCGGCGACAGCGTCGAAGCCGACGGTGGGGCGATCGCTATCGGCTGCGACTTCGCCCATGTCGAGGCGCTGCCGACCCATTCCCGCGCGGCCGCGCTGAGCAAGGCCGTGCATCAGCATGTCTGGTTCGACGCCGCGGCCTGAATCGCGTTCCCGTCGCCGGGCAGGCTATCGGTCGCGCTCGATCCGGCGGTTGGCCCGCTGTGTCGCCCGCTCCACCTGTTCCCGCGCGGCTCCCATCCCGACCAGCAGGTCGGCGGTCGCGGGTCCGAGAACGGTTGCGGCACTGCGCTGCTCGCTCCCCAGGAAGCCGGCCATCTCCAGCAGCACAGCGCCGTGCATGAGCGCCCAGAGTCGTGCGGCCACCTCCCGGGGCGGATCGGGGCGAAGATGCCCCGCATCGATCATTCGCTCGGCCGCCGCCACCGCGTGTTCGAAGGTTTCGGTGCCGATGGCCTCGTTCGAGGGACCGGTCGTGAAGTCGCCCGTATGTGGCGGGCATTTCGGATCCGGTGCCGTGAGCCCGAACATCAGCCGATAGCGCTGCGGATCGGCCAGCGCATACGCCCTGTATGCCGCCCCCATTGCCAGGAAGTCCGCCACCGGATCGTCGGTTTGCTCGATTCCGCCCAGCGCCGCGCCGAATCGCGCGAAGGCTTGGACCGCAACAGCTTCCAGTAGTCCGGTCATACCTCCGAAGTGGGTGTAGACGGCCATGGTCGACGCGCCGATCGCTGCCGCCACCCGCCGGGCTTGCAGGGCCTCGGGTCCGTCCTGTTCGAGCAGCCGGATGGCGGCCTCGATGAGATCGGCCCGGGTGGTCGAGCTGCCACGCCGATTCGTCTGCCGGGAGCGGGAATTCACTGTTGATACACCTCCATAACAGCGTTATTATAAACGGCATAACAACGTTATAGCCGTTTGGAGGCCCGCCGTGGGCAATCGCTATCTGGAAGGCGCCTTCGCGCCGCTCGACAACGAGCACACACTCACCGAACTGCAGGTCACCGGCACGATTCCCGGGCACCTGGACGGCCGCTACCTGCGCAATGGCCCCAATCCCATCGGCGAGATCGACCCACAGCTCTACCACTGGTTCGGTGGTGACGGCATGGTGCACGGCATCCGCCTGCGCGACGGCCGCGCCGAGTGGTATCGCAATCGCTGGGTGCGCGGGCCGGTTACCTCGCTGGCCCTGGGCGAGCCGCAACGCTTCACGCCCGCACAGGCTTTCGGCACCGGCGCGAACACCAATGTCATCGGCCATGCCGGAAAGACCCTGGCCCTCGTCGAGGGCGGCCTGACGAACTACGAACTGACAGAGGAACTCGACACCGCCGGCCCCTGTGACTTCGACGGCACCGTGAGCGGCGGCTACACCGCACACCCCAAACGCGATCCGGAAACCGGTGAGCTGCACGCGGTCTCGTACTCGTTCATGAACGGCAACAAGGTGCGGTACACGGTGATCGGCACCGACGGCCGCGCCCGCCGCACAGTGGATATCGAGGTGGGCGGCGCGCCCATGATGCACGACTTCTCGCTCACCGAGAACTACGTGATCCTCTACGACCTGCCGGTCACCTTCGACGCCCGCCAGGCCGCCTCGATGACCGTCCCACGCGCCCTGCGACTCCCGGCCCGCCTGCTGTTGTCGGCGCTGATCGGTCGTGTCCCCATCCCGGCCCCGAACCGCAAGCCGTCACTGTCGCGGGATCGCCGCCTGCCCTACAGCTGGAATCCCAAGTATCCGGCCAGAATCGGGGTGCTGCCTCGGGACGCGGCCGCCGATTCCGTGCGCTGGTTCGACATCGAGCCCTGCTACGTCTTCCACCCCATGAACGCCTACGAGGACGGTGATTCCATCGTGCTCGACGTGGTGCGCTACCCGAAGATGTTCGATACCAACAAGACCGGGCCAGATGACGGCGCGCCCACCTTGGACCGCTGGGAGGTGGACCTGTCGGCGGGCAAGGTCCGCCAGACCCGCATCGACGACCGCGCCCAGGAATTCCCGCGCATCGACGAACGCCTGACCGGCAGACGGCACCGCTACGGCTATGTCCCCGCCGTGGGTCAGGGCTTGACCGGCGAATCCACGCTGTACAAACACGATCTCGTCACCGGCGCCACACGCGCACGGTCCTTCGGCACCGGAAAGGGACTGGGCGAGTTCGTCTTCGAACCCTCCGGCCCCGACGCCGCCGAGGACGACGGCGTCCTCATGGGCTTCGTCTACGACGCCGCCACCGACCGCAGCGAGCTGGCCATTCTGGATGCCGAAACCCTGGACACGGTCGCGAGCGTGCACCTGCCGCATCGCGTGCCCCAGGGCTTCCACGGAAACTGGGTTCCGGCCGCCTGATCGAATTCGCCTGCCGCGGTGGGGGAGTGGGCGTGCCGCGCGGCGGCGGCCCACCCCCGGCGCGGGTCGTCACCGGAAGGCGGCGATGGCGCGCTCGGCCCACTGGGCGTAGGAGGTGGCGGGCCGTCCGGTGATCTGCGCGACCGCCGGGCTCACCACCGTTTCGGCGGGCAGTGGCATACCGATCACATCGAGCGTGCCGTCGGCCACGGCGGGCGGCATGACCTCGAGCAGCTTCTCGCGGGCCTGCTCGCGGGTCAGTTCCACGAATTGCACAGGGCCGGCGAGGATGTCGCCCAGCACGCGCGCCTGTTCGCGCGGGGTGATCGCCTCCGGGCCGGTCAGGACGTACGTCTGCCCGTGGTGCCCGTCCTCCCGCAGCGCCACGGCCGCGACGGCGGCGATATCCGCGGGGTCGATGCCCGGCAGCGCCACATCGGCGAACGGGGAGAAGACGGTGCGCATCGTCCGGACGGGTTCGGCCCACCCGTAGGTATTGCTGAAGAACCCGCTCGGCCGCAGGGCCGTCCACTCCAACCCGGACTGCGCGGCCGCGGTCTCGAAGGCGCGGCTGCGAGCGTGCGATCCGGATTCCGGGCGCGTTCCGGCGACCTGCGACGACAGCAGCACCACGCGTGTGACCCCGGCCTGCTTCAGCGCCTCGAAGTACCGCTGCGGTGCGGGCCCGTGCACCAGTTGCTCCCCGGTGAACATGAGGAACACCGCATCGGCTCCGGCCGCCGCCGCGGCCAGCTGATCCGGATCGGCGAGATCGGCCTGCCGATGCGAAACCCCTTCGGGCAGTTGGACATCGGTGCCACGCGACACGGCCACCACCTTCTCGTCCGCATCGGCGAGGATCTGCACCAGGGTGCGTCCGATATTGCCGGTCGCTCCGGTCACCACGATCATGAGAACTCCTTGAGTTAGTTGGCTGACTAACAAGAACCGTAGAGCATCTTCGGCGGGCTTGTCTATAGTTAGTTGCATGACTAACTCAGTCGGGACCGGCCGCATGACACCGGGCAAGCGGGAACGCCTGGCCGCCGCGGCCGCCGACGTCTTCTACAAGCAGGGCATCGAGAAGACGACCATCGCCGATATCGCCCGCGCGGCCGACGTCCCGGTCGGCAACGTCTACTACTACTTCAAGACCAAGGACCAACTGGTCCAGGCCGCCATCGGCGCGCACGCCCGGACGCTGCAGGACATCATCGCGGCCCTGGATCAGCTGGACGCCCCGGCCGAACGGCTCAAGGGACTGGTGCGCGGCTGGGTCGACCAGCGTGAGCAGGCGGCCCAGTTCGGTTGCCCCTCCGGCACTTTGGCCACCGAACTCGACAAGCGCTCGGACGGTCTCGAACAGGAGATGGCCGCGGCCATGCGCGGCCTGCTGGACTGGATGCAGATCCAGTTCGCGGCCATGGGCCGCGCCGACGCCCGCGAACTCGCGGTGGCCCTCTTCGCCGCCTATCAGGGAATCTCCCTGCTCACCAATACCTTCCGCGATCCCGCGATGATGGAGGCCGAGGGCAACCGGCTCGAACGCTGGATCGATTCCCTGGCTTCGTGAGCCGATTCCTGTGGTGCGGTAGGGGAGTGGCGGCCCCTCAGGCGTCCGCGTGCTGGGCGGTGTGCACGCTCCAGCGGCCACCCGCGCGGGCGATGCGCACCGGATAGTCGAAGCAGGCGCTCACGTGCTCGGTGGTGAGCACGTCGTGCACGGGACCGGCGGCCACGACGCGCCCGCCGCGCAGCAGCATGGCGTGGGTGGTGCCCGGTGGCAGCTCCTCCAGATGGTGGGTCACCAGGACGGAGGCCAGTCCCGGGTGGGTGCGCCGGAGACGGTCGATGCGATCGAGGAGGTGTTCACGGCCGGCCAGGTCGAGCCCGGTGGCGGGTTCGTCGAGCAGCAGCAGCCGGGGACTGGGCATGAGCGCGCGGGCGATGAGCATGCGGCCGCGCTCGCCCTGGGACAGGATGGGCCACTCGGCATTTCGGCGATGCGCCAGGCCCATCAGGTCGATGAGGCGGTCGGCCTCGGCGTGCTGGGCGTCGGTCGCTGCCCAGCGCGGCACCAGTTCGGCGGTATTGGTGAGCCCGGTCAGGACCGTCTCGTGCACGGTGAGCGGTGAGCGCGGCGTGCGCCGGGGATCGACATGGCCGATGCCCATGCGCAGCGTGCGCATATCGACCCGCCCGAGCCGATGGCCGAGCACCTCGACCGTGCCGTGCGTGGGATGGTCGAACGCGCCGAGCATGCGCAGCAGTGTGGTTTTGCCCGCGCCATTGGGCCCGAGCAGCGCCCAATGTTCACCTTCGTGCACGGTGAGCGATACCGAGTCGAGGATCGCATTGCCGTCGCGAATGAAATCGACCTTGTTGACCCGGAGCAATGCGGTATCGGACATGCCCTCACGGTAGCAGAACTCCTCAGACAAGCTGATGAATCATGGCCGCGCTCAGGCGGTCCGGGCGGTGGCGGTCGGTAGGGTGGCGGTATGGCGATCGAGGCAGTTCTGTTCGATTTTTCCGGCACCGTGTTCCGGCTCGAGGAATCCGCGTTCCGCTCGGTGGATCTCATCGACGCGGACGGCCGCGCGTTCGACACCCACGAGGTGGCCGAGATCATGCGGCGCATGACAGCGCCGGTGGAGCAACTCGTGGAATTCGACGAGGAGGGTCAATTCGCTTGGGACCGCAGGGATCTCGACCCGGCGCTGCACCGTAGGGCGTATGTGCAGGTGCTGCGGAAGTCCGGTGTTCCGGATTCCGTGGCCGGGCCGCTCTACGAGCAGCTGCTCGACCCGTATGCGTGGACGCCGTACCCGGATACCGGCGAGGTCTTCGAGGCCCTGCACGCGAACGGCATCGCGGTGGGCATCGTCAGCAATATCGCCTTCGACATCCGTCCGGCCTTCGAGTCGCGTGGATGGGATCGATATATCGGCGAATTCGCGCTGTCGTTCGAGATCGGCGCCATGAAGCCCGACCCCCTGATCTTCCGCACGGCCCTGGATCGGCTCGGCTGCGCGCCCGAGCGGGCCCTCATGGTCGGTGACAGTCTCGAGGCGGATGGCGGGGCCAAGGCGCTGGGCTGCGGTTTCGAGCTGGTCGAACCCCTGCCGACCGCCGATCGCCCGGATTCGCTGCTCGAGATCGTGCGCAACCTGGGTTCCTGATCTTTCCGGGCCGGTCGCAGCGATGCGACCGGCCGGTTCGTGTCGCGTTTCACACTTGTCATGGATAGATTGCCGATATATCGTCGATATCAGCAAGAGTAACGACAAGCCTTGAAGGAGGCGGAACCATGGAACACATGGACATGAACGAAAGAGGCCGCGGACCGTGGCGTCGCCAGCGGCCCGAGGAATCCCAGGGTCCCGAGCACCCGCGCTTCCGGCGCGGCCCGCGCCCGGAACGGGGTGAACGCCACCGCCACGGTCGCGGCGGCTTCGGCCCCGATTTCGGACAGGGTGGTTTCGGACCCGGCGGTTTCGGACCCGGATTCGGGCCCGGCCCGCACTTCGGTCGCGGTCGAGGCCGCGGCGGCCGGGGCCGGCGCGGTGATGTCCGCGCCGCCATCCTGCTGCTGCTGCAGGAGCGGCCCATGCACGGCTACGAGCTGATCCAGCAGATCCGCGAGCGCAGCCAGGACGTGTGGCGTCCCAGCCCCGGCTCCATCTACCCCGCGCTCTCGCAGCTCGAGGACGAGGGCCTGGTGCTCATCGAGAAGGTGTCCGGTCGCAAGACCGCCAAGCTCACCGAGTCCGGCACCGAGTACATCGAGGCCAATCGCGACGAGCTGGGCGATCCCTGGCAGGACGTCAAGGACGGCGTCGGCGACCAGGCGCTGGATCTGCGCGGCCTGATCGGCCAGCTCATGGGCGCTGCCGCCCAGGTGGCCGCGGTCGGCGACAAGGATCAGGCCGCCAAGGCCGCCGAGGTGCTCACCGAGGCGCGCCGGGCGCTCTACCGGATCCTCGCCGAAGACGACACACCCGAAAAGTAATGGCCGCGAAACACCCCGTCCCGCTGGGAAATTCGCACCCGCACCAGCGATCATTATGGAATGGCACAAACGCGCCACGTGATCGACTGTGGCTTGGGACAACAGGGGAGCAACAAGCGCCGCTCCGTGATGAGGGGCTTCGCTTCGGCGGGGGTGGTGGCCGCGGCGGTCGTCCTCGCGACGACCGTGCTGCCGATCGGTTCGGTGACCGCCGAGCCGATCGGCTATCCGGCGCCGCTGGTGCCCACCGAATCCGGTCCGCCGCAACAGGATCACCTGACGGCGGCTCGTTATATCAAGGCGCATCCGAACGCCGCGCCTCAGGGCAGCAACGACTTCGACTGCAAGCCCACGGCCGCGCATCCGCGCCCGGTGGTGCTCGCGCACGGCACCGACTCGTCGGCGTACTCCGACTTCTCGGTGCTCGGAGCACAATTGGTGAACGCCGGATTCTGCGTCTTCGCCCCGAACTACGGCGGTAAGCCCGGCGGCGACAGCTACGGCACCGAGGACGTGTTCGAAAGTTCCGCGCAAATAGCCGGATTCGTCGATCAGGTCCTCGCAGCGACCGGCGCCACCCAGGTGGACATGGTCGGATTCTCGCAGGGCGCGAGCGTGTCTCGCTATTTCATCAACAAGCTCGGCGGCGCGGCCAAGGTCGGCCAGTGGATCGGCATCGCCTCGCCCAGCTACGGCGGCGTCATGTACGGCCTGGTGCCCGTGGCCAATGTGGTGCCGATTCTGTTCGACATCGCTGAACTGGCCTCCTCCGAGGCCGCCATCCAGCAGGCCCAGGGCTCCCCGTTCATCACCGCCCTCAATTCCGGCGGCGACACCGTCGCGGGCGTCCGCTACACCACCATCGGCAGCCGCGTCGACGAGATGATCCAGCCCTTCGCCAATATCGCCCTGCACGGCGACGGTGCGACGAACATCGTGCTGCAGGACCTGTGCCCGGGCAATCTCACCGGGCACTTCCATATGGTCTACGACGCGTATGTGCAACAGCTGGTGCTCAATACGCTCGATCCGGCGCACGCGGTGCAGCCGACCTGCGCGCCGGTGGCGCTGGGCACCGGCATCGCCGAGGTGGTGCTGGCCGCGCACGCCAACTGACCCTCGGTGTGCGTTACGCCACGATCCGCGCTCCCGCCTATACCGGCGTTCGATGGTCTGAACGCCCGCGGCGCGCGGATCGACCGGCGGTTCTCGGTGAGCGGGCGTGCGCCGATCGACGGTTCAGGTGTGCTCCGAGCGGGCCGCGGGCGGGGGCGAAACGCTGCTCGCCGGGCATTCGGGATCGGACGACCGCGCGGGATCCGTAAAATAGGACGACCGTATTCATCCGCGACCGGGAGTTGCCCGTGACCATCCAGCCTGTCCGCCTGTTCGGCGATCCGATCCTGCGCGCTCGCGCGGCGGAGGTCGAGTCCTTCGACAAGGAGGTGCGCCAGCTGGTGACCGACCTGACCGACACCATGTACGAGAGCGGCGGCGTGGGTATGGCCGCACCGCAGATCGGGGTCGGGTTGCGCGTGTTCGTGTACGACACCGGCGACGCGCAGGGGCATCTGATCAATCCGGAGTTCGAGGTGATCGGCGAGGACACGCAGACCGGGCCGGAGGGATGCCTGTCCATTCCCGGTGTGCGCGAAGACGTTACGCGGGCCATGACGGTGCGGGCGCGCGGTGTGGATGTGGACGGCAATCCGGTGGAATTCCAGGCCGAGGGGCTGCTGGCGCGCTGCGTGCAGCACGAGACCGATCATCTGGACGGGGTGCTGTTCTTGCAACGGCTGGAGCCCGCCACTCGCAAGGAGGCGATGCGCACCCTGCGCGAATCGTCGTGGTTCACTCGGGGAATCACTGTGCTCGCCGCCTCGGAGCTGGGCGGACGTCGCCGGGCCACGGCCGGCAAGCAGGAAGGAAGCCGCTGATATGCGCCTGGTCTTCGCGGGCACGCCGGAGCCGGCCGTGCCGTCGCTGCGGCGGCTCATCGAATCCGAACGGCACGAGGTGGTCGCGGTGGTGACCCGGCCCGACGCGGTGGCCGGTCGCGGTCGCAAGATCACGCGTTCGCCCATCGGGCGGCTGGCCGACGAGCACGGCATTCCCGTGTTCACGCCGAACCGGCCCTCGGAACCCGAATTCGTCGAGCAGCTCACCGAATTGGCGCCCGACTGCTGTCCGGTGGTGGCCTACGGCGCCCTGCTGCCGGAGAAGGTGCTGAGCATTCCCCGCCACGGCTGGGTCAACCTGCACTTCTCGCTCTTGCCCGCCTGGCGTGGCGCGGCCCCCGTGCAGGCGGCCATCCTCGCCGGTGACGAAATCACCGGCGCGGCCACGTTCCAGATCGAGAAGGGCCTCGACACCGGCCCGGTCTTCGGCACCATGACCGAGAAGGTCCGTGTCACCGACACCGCGGGCATCCTCCTGGACCGTCTCGCCGAAAGTGGCGCCCACCTCCTGGAATCCACCATGGACGGCATAGAAGCCGGTGCCCTGCAAGCGATTCCGCAGTCCACCGAGGGAATCTCCTACGCCCCCAAGATCGACGCCGACACCGCCCACATCCGCTGGGACCAGCCCGCCCTGGCCATCTCCCGCCGCATTCGCGCGGTCACCCCGGCCCCGGGCGCCTGGACCGAAATCGACGGCAAACGCCTCAAACTCGGCCCCGTGGAACTCGTGGAGGAGTCTCTTCCGGTGAGCACCATCGACATCCGCAAATCCGGCGTCTTCCTCGGCACCGCCACCACGGCCGTCCGCCTCACCGAAGTCCAGCCGCAAGGCAAGCGCATGATGCCCGCCCTCGACTGGGCCCGCGGCGCGCGCCTGCAGCCCGGCACGGTGATCGGATGACCCGCCCCGATCGGGACAACGGCCGCGCACGCCGAGACGACGCAAACCCGCGCACCGGCGACCGCACCAGCGCACGCAACCCCGGCAGCCGCACGGGTGGCTACCGCGGCCGCGACGACGAACAGCGTGGCGGCGGCCGCAGTAATCAAGCCGCGCGACAAGGCTTCCGGCGCGACGCGGCGGCCGACGGCGACAATCCCCGGTCCACCCGCAACAGCGGCGGCCAAGCGGGTCGCCGCTCCGATGAGCGTGCGACCGGTTCGAGCGACCGCCGCGCAGCAGGCAACCGCGGCCGCGACGACGAGCAGCGCGGCGGCAGCCGCGGCGATTCCCGTGGCGGCCGCACCGGCGGTAGCTGGTCGGGCCGCTCCGACGCGCGCGCGGCCGGGAACGGCGGCGGCTTCAAACGCCGGAGTGAGACAGCGGGTTCCGATCATCCGGCAGGGCGCGCGGCCGCCCGGTCCGGCCGCCCCGGCGATGACCGTGAATACGGTGCGCCGCAGCGTAATCGGGGCCGCGCGGAGGGCTCGGGTTCGGCGGGGTCGCCGCGCAAGGGCGGGAACGGCGGAGCGCGGGGCGGGGGTGCCAAGCGCGGTGATTCGGCCGGGCACGGGGGCGATCCGGTGCGGCTGGTGGCGCGGGATGTGCTGCGGGCGGTGCGGGAGCGGGATGCGTACGCGAATCTCGTGCTGCCGACCATGTTGCGGGAACGGAAGATCAGTGGGCGGGATGCCGCACTGGCCACCGAGCTGACGTACGGGGCCTGCCGGTCGCAGGGGTTGCTGGATGCGGTGATCGCGGCGGGAGCCGGGCGTCCCGTCGAGGAGATCGACGGGACGCTGCTGGATGCTTTGCGGTTGGGGACCTATCAGTTGCTGCGGACTCGGATCGGGGCGCACGCGGCGGTGGACACGTCGGTGGCGCTGGTGCGCAATGAGTTCGGGCAGGGGCGGGCCGGGTTCGTGAACGCGGTGCTGCGACGGGTCGCGGAGAAGACCACCGAGGAGTGGGTGGAGCAGCTCGCGCCTCGGGATCCGCTGGGGCGCTTGGCCTTCGAATACGCGCATCCGGTGTGGATCGCACAGGCGTTCGCGGATGCGCTGGGCGCGCGGGCCGGTGAGCTGAAAGACGTGCTCGAGGCCGACGACGCCCGGCCCGCGGTGCATCTTGTCGCCCGGCCCGGCGAAATCTCCGCCGAGGAACTGGCTTTGGTGACCGGAGGCGAGGAGGGCCGCTGGTCGCCGTACGCGGTGTACCTGGACGGCGGGGATCCGGCGAAGCTGGAACCCGTGCGCGAGGGCATGGCCGCCGTGCAGGACGAAGGCAGTCAGCTGGTGGCGCTGGCGGTATCGCGTGCGCCGCTGTCGGGCCCGGACGGCGGGCGCTGGCTGGACCTGTGTGCGGGGCCGGGCGGCAAGACGGCGCTGCTGGGTGCGCTCGCCGATATCGACGGCTTCCACGTCGACGCGGTGGAACCCGCCGAGCATCGAGCCGACCTGGTGCGCAAGGCAACTCGCGGCATGCCGGTGGACGTGCATGTGGCCGACGGCCGCGACAGCGGGCTCGAGCCCGGCTACGACCGGATTCTCGTGGACGCGCCCTGCACGGGCCTGGGTGCGCTGCGCCGCCGGCCCGAGGCACGGTGGCGGCGGCAGCCGTCCGATGTGCGCGAGCTGGTCACCCTGCAGCGGGAATTGCTCACCGCCGCATGGGATCTGCTGCGACCCGGGGGAGTGGTGGTCTACTCGACCTGTTCCCCGCACCTGCCGGAGACCGTCTCCGTCGTCGCCGATGTAGCGCGGCGGACCGGGGCCGAGCAGCTCGACACCCGCGAATTGCTGCCGGGCGTACCGGAACTCGGCGATGGGCCGGGCGCGCAGCTGTGGCCGCACCGCCACGGCACGGATGCCATGTTCCTCGCGGCGCTCCGCAAGCCCGCGTCCGCCTAGTTGGACGTAGGCCAGTTCCCGCACAGCCACGGGGATTCGGCGGAGCTCGTCAACAGCGCGCACAGCAGAGTGGTCGGCAGGGCCGCCAAGCTGGAACTCGCGGTGTCGGCGCTGCCGGTCGCCGACGCGATGGATCCGGTACCGCCGCTTTCGGTTTCGGCTGTGGCGTGACCGGCCATCGCGGTCAGGGCAGTGGCGATCGCGATGGCCGCGAGGCCGGTACGCAGGGGAGTGCTCATGAGCACGCACCTTACTGAAATGTATGGATTTCAGATGGCGTTACCCTGCCCCCGAAACTCGGGGATTCGGGGACACGGCGACGATCTTCATATCGTCATGGAAATATGCGCAGCTAAGCATTTGTGCCCGGCGGGTCACGCCGGACCGCCTCCGGCCTGGACGGGGAGGCGGCCCGGCGGGCAAGCCTATTCGCGCGCCGTCTGCTCCCGCAGTCGCGCAAGGGTTTTCGAGAGAATCCGGGACACATGCATCTGCGAGATCCCCATCTGCTGGGCGATCTGCGTCTGCGTCATGGACTCGAAGAACCGCATGGTGAGAATCCGCCGCTCGCGCTCCGGCAGCCCGGCCAGCAGCGGCCGGATCGCCACGTACTCCTCGACCCGATCGAACTGCGACTCTTCCTCGCCGAGCGTGTCCAGCAGCGACGCCTCGGTATCGCGCCCGACCGACACGGCGTCGATCGAACTGGGCTGGTACGCATTTCCCGCAATGACGGCCTGCGTCACCTCGTCCGGATCGATGCCGAGTTCCGCGGCGATCTCCTTGGCGGTGGGGGAGCGCCCCAACTGCTGTGAGAGTGCGTCGATCGCGGACCCGATGCGCAGGTGAGTTTCCTTGACCCGCCGGGGAACTCGCATGGCCCAGGTGTTGTCGCGGAAGTACCGCCGCACCTCGCCCATGATGGTCGGCACCGCGAAGGACAGGAAGTTGGACCCGCGCGATATGTCGAACCGGTCCACCGCGTGCACCAGTCCGACCCGCGCGACCTGGGTGAGGTCGTCGAACGGTTCCCCGCGCCCGCTGAATTTGCGAGCGATGTGGTCCGCCAGCGGAATACAGCGATTGATGAGTTCGGCGCGCAGCACGGCCCGGCGCGGCGATTGCGGTCCGGTGCCGGCGAGTTCCTCGAACAGGGCTGTCACATCGTCGTATCCGGAGACGCTGCGCGCGACCTCTTCGGCCTCTTCGGCATCCACGCTGTCGTCGGTGTCGGATTCGCCGGTGTCGTTCTCTGCTTCGGGGAGGTCCCGCTCCTCGGGCGGATCGGGTTGCGGATCTGCCGGTGCGGCAGGGTTTTCAGGAGATTCGAACACGGTTTCCTCGCCCGTCACTACGCCTTCCCCCGGACCCGCCGGAACTCGACCGCGGTGGGGTATCCGGAGATCGCCGGATCGTAGGCGCCCTGGGTGGCGGTGATGTCGTCGGTGAGTGTGCGCAGCACATGCCAGCCGAAGCTGCGTTGGTCGGGCATGCCCTCGGTGGCGGCGATACCGCTGACCCGCACCACGAGATCGGTGTCGCCGACGATGAACCGGCATTGCAGGGTGGTGCCCGGCGCGGCGATGGCGATGACGGTGGAGGCGGCCTCGTCGACGGCGAGCCGGATGTCGGCGACTTCGTCGAGGGTGAAATCACTGAGCAGCACCAGTGTTTCGGCGAGTCCGCGCACGATGGGCAACTGGGAGACGGATGCCGCGACACCGATCTCGACCGGTGTGGCGCGCAACCCTTGTTCCGCCGAAATATTGATCACCCTGAAGAGGCTACCCATTCCGGCGTGCCGCAATCAGCTCAATCGGCGTGTTCGACCGCTACCGATCCGCGACCCCCGGGCCGATACACTGCGGTGGGTGTGCACCTCTTCGTCGCCTTTCTCCCGGCCCGCGCCGATGATCGCCCCGTCCATCCTGTCCGCAGACTTCGCGAATCTGGCCAGTGAACTGAAGGCCATCGAGGGGTCGGACTGGGTGCACGTGGATGTGATGGACAACCACTTCGTGCCGAACCTGACGCTGGGTCTGCCGGT
Organism: Nocardia huaxiensis; assembly: GCF_013744875.1. Classification (NCBI taxonomy): domain Bacteria; kingdom Bacillati; phylum Actinomycetota; class Actinomycetes; order Mycobacteriales; family Nocardiaceae; genus Nocardia; species Nocardia huaxiensis. The sequence goes on along the minus strand of NZ_CP059399.1, from coordinate 6,073,414 downwards.
GGTGCAGAGCATTCTGAAGGTCACCGACATTCCGGTGGACTGCCACCTCATGATCGAGAATCCGGAGCGCTGGGCTCCGGGGTACGCGGAGGCGGGCGCCTACAACGTCACCTTCCACGCCGAGACCACCGACAACCCGATCGCCGTGGCCCGCGATATTCGCGCCGCGGGCGCCAAGGCGGGCCTGTCGGTGAAGCCGAACACCCCGATCGAGCCCTACCTCGAGATCCTGCGCGAGTTCGACACGCTGCTGGTGATGAGCGTCGAACCCGGTTTCGGTGGACAGTCTTTCATCGCGAGCGTGCTGGACAAGGCGAAGCAGGTGCGCCGCCTGGTCGACTCCGGCGAGCTGCGCCTGGTGATCGAGATCGACGGCGGCATCAATATGGACACCATCGAGCAGGCCGCCGAAGCCGGTGTGGACTGCTTCGTCGCGGGCTCCGCCGTCTACGGCACCCCGGACCCGGCCGCGACCGTGGAAGCCTTGCGGCAGAAGGTGATCGAGGTCGAGTCGGCCGTGCAGTAGTTCCTTGCGATCATCCTCCCCCGGTTGCTACGTTATTCCGTAATTACGGAAAACCGGGGGAGTGATCGTGATGCGCAAGTTCCTCATTGCCGCGGCGGCAGTGTTGCCCATACTCGCGGGGTGTGCGCAGGAAGAGAGCGCGGAAGAACGCTGCGCGCCGGTTCCGGCCGCGGGCGTGACCTCGGCCGAGGAGTGGCTGGGCCGGATCAACCACGATCCTGACAATATTTCCCTCGTTGTCGACGACGGCCGGGGGAATACCGCCGAGCGGCGCGCGGATGATCAGCAGCCGCTCGCCTCGGCGGTGAAGATCGTCCCGCTCGCGGCCTACGCCCGCGCGGTCGCGGCGGGCACGCTCGACCCGCGCGAGCGAATCTCGGTCTCCGAGTGGGAGCGCTGGGTCTTCCCGGGCACGGACGGCGGTGCACACGATTCCGCCCGGACCCGCCTGACCGGCGACACGGTCACCCTCGACGAGCTGGTGAGCGCGATGATCCGGGAAAGCGACAATTCGGTCCCCGACTATCTGCGTGCGCGCCTCGGCGACCGCGCCCTGGTCGAGGCCGCCGCGATAGGCGGATGGCAGGACTACATCCCGTCCTCGAAACTGGGCGATGTGATTCGCGCGGTCGATCCCAGCGTGACCGATACCTGGGCGGCGGCACGGCGCTATGTCGATGATCCGGACTATCGCGCCGCGATGCAGTCCAAGAGCATGCCCTCCTACGACGCTCAGGCCGCGTGGGCCGACACCACACCGACGGGTTCGGCGCGGCAGTTGGCCTCCATGCATCGGTCCATTGCGTCGGGCAGCTTCGGCCCCGGTGCGGATATCGCACGCGCCCAACTGGAGTGGACAACGCCGCCCGATGGGTTCGTGGCGATGGGCTTCAAGGGCGGCTCCTACCCCGGCGTCCTGACCGATACCTTCTATCTGCGCCGCGCGGACGGGACTGTGGCGACCGCGGTGCTGCTCAATCGCCGCATGCCCGGTGAACTGTGGGCCTCTGCCCTCTCATCCGGTTTCACGGAGCAGGACCTGCTCATTCGAGCCATGAGTGAGCCGGACATGTTGCGCCGGTTAACGTGTGCGCTATGACCGACGTCCAGGCCAAGCTCGCCGAACTCGAAGCGCGCATCGAGGCGCTCGAGGGTGCTCGCGCTCCCGAGGATCCCGCGCGCGGGTTCGTCCACTACGGCGGCGAGGTCGATTTCGGCGGCGAGATCACCTGGAACATTCGCTACAGCGCGGCGGCGGTGCTGGGCCTGCCCGCCGAGGCGCGGGTGGAAGTGCTTGCCGCGCTGGGGCATCCGGTGCGGCAGGCGCTGGTGCGGATGCTGCTCGACGGCCCGCGCACCGGCACCGAGCTGGCCGACGGTGTGGGTCTGGGTTCCACCGGCCAGCTCTACCACCACATCCGCGCGCTCACCGCGGCCAAGATCGTCGAACAGCATGGCCGCGGCGCCTACCGGATCCCGGCGCCGAAAGTCGTTCCGGTGCTGGTGTTGCTGACCGCCGCGGCCGACATCGCGGAGCTGCTGCGCTGAATCATGAAGTCCGCGAGCCGACCTCGGTCGTGGATTGAGTGTTCGGTCTCAGCGGAGTAGCAGTGCCTCGACGACGGACTCCAGCGGCGGCACCGCGCTCACGGATTCCGGCGGCTGGATCCAGGTGCGGTAGCCCGTCCGCTCGTCGTCGGCGGAGGGCAGCACGACCTGTGCGCCCGTGCACGCGACCGTCGCATAGAGCCGGAACAGCGCGGCGGATTCGGCTTTGCTCAATCCTTCGGCTCGGGCGGGCCCGGTGATGAAGGTCCAGCGCCGCGCACGGGGATGATGAACGACCGGTCCGGCGAGTTCGGCTTGCGCGAGTCGCTGCTGGACGCGTTCGCCTAGTTCGGCCGGCATGGTGATGGCGCCGTAACGGCTGCCGATCTCGAGCAGGATGTGTCGTGACGTCGGGTCGATCGATGCCGGCAGGTGAAATTCGCGTCGATACTGGACGCAGCGAACTTCGAGTGTCGAATCGAGAAGCGTGGTCACGCTGCACTCCCAAATGTGTTGATATCCAACTGGATCCGACCCGCGCGGGGTCCAACCTTCCTTCGGTTTGACTTGCTGCGATGCACGCCCGGGGCGGGTGCGCCCGCGGTGCGTGAAGACGGTTCTGCACTGAACTGCTTGCCGAGAAGTTGAACTGTAGGAATCAGCTGCATAACAATCTTGCGACCATTTTCGTCATTCCGCAAGATTTTGGTGTAAGCGAGTCGCGATGTGGGTACTACGGTGCGTTTCCGGCAGGCCCGGCAATTCAGGAAGTCGGGAAATTCGGTCATTTCAATTGGCAATTCCGTCTAATTCGGACAATGTTGCGTATGCATGGTCGGCTATCGACATGTCCGGCCGATGACCGGTATCGAACTCTCCAGAGAACAAGGCCGCATGTCGCCTACGACCCGGCGTCGTTAGGCTGGTGGCAGTAGCCGCCGTGCCGGGGGAATCTCCCGGCCGCCGCGGCTGTTGGCGCAAGCGGAGGGCCCGGCACGCGGCCCGATCGGAGAGGGAGAGGCAGGGCATGTTCACAGGCATCGTGGAGGAGCTGGGCGAGATCGTCGGCACCGAACAGCTCGACGACGCGGCCCGGCTCACGATTCGCGGCCCCAAGGTGACCTCCGATGCCGGGCACGGTGATTCGATCGCGGTCAACGGCGTCTGCCTGACCGTCGTCGACGAGCAGGTCGACGGCGACACCTTCACCGTGGATGTCATGGGCGAGACCCTCAACCGTTCCAGCATCGGCGCGCTCGGCGTCGGCTCCCGCGTGAACCTGGAACGCGCCGCGGCCGTCAACAGCCGCCTCGGCGGGCACATCGTGCAGGGGCACGTCGACGGCACCGGCGCCATCGTCTCCCGCACCCCCTACGAGAACTGGGAGGTGGTGCGAATCTCGTTGCCCGACAAGCTGGCTCGCTATGTCATCGAAAAGGGCTCGATCACTGTCGACGGCATCTCGCTGACCGTCTCCGCCGTGGGCGTGGCCGACGAGGCGGCCGCCGACGGCAGCAAGGACTGGTTCGAGGTCTCGCTGATTCCGACCACGCGCGCGCTCACCACGCTGGGCACCGCGCCGGTCGGGACGGTCGTGAACCTCGAGGCGGATGTCATCGCCAAGTACGTCGAACGGCTCGTCCAGCGCGGCTGACGCCGGAGGCGTCGCAAATCGGACACAGCCGCTGCCTTACTGTAGGTAGGCACCTAATTCGAGATGGAGCACAACAGACGTGACCAGGTTCGACACCATCGAGCGCGCAGTCGCCGACATCGCCGCCGGTAAGGCGGTTGTCGTCGTCGACGACGAGGGCCGTGAGAACGAGGGCGACCTCATCTTCGCGGCGGAGAAGGCGACCCCCGAACTCGTGGCCTTCATGATCCGCTACACCTCCGGTTACATCTGTGTGCCGCTCACCGGCGACGACTGCGACCGGTTGGGCCTGCCGCCCATGTATGCCGTCAATCAGGACAAGCACGGCACCGCGTACACCGTGGCCGTGGACGCGCGCGAGGGCATCACCACCGGTATCTCGGCCGCGGATCGCGCCACCACCATGCGTGTGCTCGCCGACCGCACCGCCAAGGCCGAGGACCTGACCCGCCCGGGTCACGTGGTTCCCTTGCGCGCCAAGGACGGTGGTGTGCTGCGCCGCCCCGGTCACACCGAGGCCGCCGTGGACCTGGCGCGCATGGCGGGCCTGAGCCCGGCCGGCGTGATCTGCGAGATCGTCAGCCAGAAGAACGAAGGCGATATGGCGCGCACCGAGGAGCTGCGCATCTTCGCCGACGAACACGATCTGGCGCTCATCTCCATCGCCGACATGATCGCCTGGCGGCGCAAGAACGAGAAGCATGTGGAGCGGGTCGCCGAGGCGCGCATCCCCACCGCGCACGGCGAGTTCCGCGCGCTGGGCTACCGCAGCGCCTACGACGACTCCGAGCATGTGGCGCTGGTGCTGGGCGATATCCCCGGCGTGAACGGCAAGGGCGAGGACGTGCTGGTGCGCGTGCACTCCGAATGCCTCACCGGCGACGTGTTCGGTTCGCTGCGCTGCGACTGCGGCCCGCAGCTGGACGCGGCCCTGGAGATGGTGGCCAAGGAAGGCCGCGGCGTGGTGCTGTACATGCGCGGGCACGAGGGCCGCGGCATCGGCCTCATGCACAAGCTGCAGGCTTACCAGATCCAGGACGAGCGCAAGCTCGACACCGTCGACGCCAACCTCGAGCAGGGCCTGCCCGCCGACGCGCGCGACTACGGCACGGGCGCACAGATTCTGGTGGATCTGGGCATCTCCTCCATGCGGCTGCTGACCAACAATCCCGACAAGCGCGCGGGCCTCGAGGGCTACGGTCTGAGCATCACCGACCGCGTGGCCATGCCGCTGCGCGCGAACTCGCACAATCTGCACTACCTGCGCACCAAGCGGGATCGCATGGGCCACGACCTGGTCGGCCTGGACGATCTCGATCTCGGCGAAACTGCCAACTGACAACCCCGGAAGGGCGGAAAACTGATGAGCGGTACCGGCGTACCGGCTTTCGAGCTCGCCGATGCCAAGGATCTCAAGCTGGGGATCGTGGCCTCGCGCTGGCACACCGAGATCTGCGACGCACTGGTCGCCAATGCCGAGAAGACCGCGCGGGAGGCCGGCGTCGCCGACATCACCGTGGTCCGTGTCGCCGGTGCCATGGAACTGCCGGTGGTCGCGCAGGCGCTGGCCCGCACCCATGACGCGGTCGTGGCCCTGGGTGTCGTGGTGCGCGGCGGCACACCGCATTTCGAGTACGTCTGCGATTCGGTGACGGCCGGCCTGACCCGGGTGTCGCTGGACGAGAGCACCCCGGTCACCAATGGCGTGCTCACCGTCAACACCGAACAGCAGGCACTGGATCGCGCCGGCCTGCCCGGCTCGGTGGAGAACAAGGGCGAGCAGGCCGCCGCGGCGGCCCTCGACGCCGCGCTCACCCTGCGCGAACTCGCCCAGACCGTCTGACGGATCACCCGTAGTCCGGCCGGGCGGTTCCCCGCGACCGCCCTGGCACCGGCTCGAAGCCTGGAGACACCGAATTGCCTGCCGCACCAACGAATGACGCCTGGGACCTGGAAGTGCGCCCGCAGCACGCGATCCGCACCGTGCGCATCGTCGCCGTCGTGGTGGCCGCCCTGTTCATCTTCGGCGGCGTAGTCCTGCGGCACGGCTCCACCGGCGTGAATTTCCGCCTGGCGGACCAGATCGGCATGGGCCTGATCGGCCTGCTGCTGGCCGGCGGCATCCTCCTGCTGGCCCGCCCCCGGGTCCGCGTCGGCGAACGCGGCGTCCAGATCCGAAACCTCGGCAACGACAACGAATTCCGCTGGCAGGACATTCGGGGCATCTCCTTCCCTGACAAGAAGTCCTGGGCCCGCCTCGAACTGGTCCATGACGAGTACGTCCCCATCATGGCCATCCGGCGCAACGACAAACTGCGCGCCGCCACCGCCATGGACCGCTTCCGCGAACTGGGCGCGAAGTACTCCGCCGACAACTGACCGCAGAACCACGATCAGGGAGCTCTCGGAGCGGGAATCCGGACGGATTTTCGCCCGGCGGGCTCCCTGATCTCGTTGTTCAGCTGGGTGTTTCGGGGGAGGGGACGCGCGGGTCCAGTTCCACGCCGATCTCGTCCAGGCGCTGGCGCAGCAGCAGCCAGGACTGGGTGGAGAGACGGTCGATCAGCTGCTCGCGGGTTTCGCGGGGATGGTCCAGCCACCACTGGATGGAGGCGTCGATGAGGCCGTGGACGGCGATGATGAAGCCGTCCGCGGCGTCGCGGTGGTCGGCGAAGCCGGGAATGTATTGCTCTCCGGCGGAGGCGATTTCGAAGGCGAAGGCGCTCTCGGTGCGCGGCGGGTGGTCGTCGGTGCGGGCGTAGCGGCGGCTGACCAGGAAATGGAACAGGTTGGGGTGCTCGTGCGCCCAGGTGACGTGGCGGGTGATGGGGCCGCGAATGGCGTCCATGGGGGTTTCGTGGGTGCGGATGCCTTCGCGGATGCGCTGTTTGTGTTCGCGGTACAGGCGCAGGGTCACTTCGCGGTCGAGTTCTTCCTTGCTGGCGAAGTGGCGGTAGATGTGGGCGCGGTTGAGGCCGGCGCGGGAGGCGAAGTCGCCGGTGCTGGCGTTGGGGCCGCGCTCCTCGATGGCCTCGATGGCGGCGGTGATGATCTCGCGGCGGCGTTCCTCGCCACGGTCGCCGCGGCTGGCCGCGCGGCGGGCGTGCAAGCTGTCGACCTTGCCCTCTGTGTGCACCACCGACTCAGCGTATCGGTCCGGGGTCTTGCGCTGGACATCGCTTCGGGTACACCATGTACCCATCCATTCGGGTACATGGTGTACCCGAGGCATGCGCTCAGGAGAACCATGTCCGCATATCGCTCCAGCTGGCACACCGACGAACTCGACGCGCTGCGCGAGCTGGCACGCACCTTCTGCGAGAAGGAATTGCAGCCGCACGCCGAACGCTTCGCCGAGCAGCATCAGGTCGATCGCGAACTGTGGAACAAGGCCGGCGAACTCGGGCTGCTGTGCATGTCGATTCCGGAGAGCTACGGCGGCGGGGGCGGCAGCTTCGCGCACGAGGCGGTGCTCATCGAAGAGCAGGCGCGGGTGGGGGATACGGCCTGGGGTGCGAGCCTGCACAGCGGCATCGTCGCGCACTATCTGCTCGCCTACGGCACCGAGGAGCAGAAGCGGCGCTGGCTGCCGAAGATGGCCGGCGGCGAGGTGGTCGGCGCGATAGCCATGACCGAACCGGGCACCGGATCGGATCTGCAGAACGTCAAGACCAAGGCCATTCGCGAGGGTGACGAGTACGTCGTCAATGGCGCGAAGACCTTCATCACCAATGGCCAGCAGGCCGATCTGATCATCGTGGTCGCCAAGACCAATCCGGAAGATCGCGCCGCGGGCATCTCCCTGGTGCTGGTCGAGGCCGATCGGGCGGGCTTCCGGCGCGGCCGCGTGCTGAACAAGATCGGCCAAAAGGGCCAGGACACTTCGGAACTGTTCTTCGACGACGTCCGTGTCCCGGTCGCCAATCTGCTCGGAGAGCAGGAGGGCCTGGGCTTCATCCAGCTCATGCAGCAGCTGCCGCAGGAGCGGCTCATCATCGCGGTCGGCGGTGTCGCGGGCATGGAATCCGCACTGGCGCAGACGATCGCGTACACCAAGGACCGGGAGGCGTTCGGCAAGCCGATCTTCGCCTTCCAGAACACCAAGTTCACCCTGGCCGAGGTCGCCACCGAAACCCGGGTCGCCCGCGTCTTCGTCGACGACTGCGTGGCGCGACACCTGAAGGGCGAGTTGGATATTCCGACCGTGGCCATGGCCAAGTGGTGGGTCTCCGACCGGGCCATGGCGGTGGCCGACGAATGCCTGCAGCTGTTCGGCGGCTACGGCTACATGACCGAATACCCGATCTCGCGCATGTGGACCGACGCCCGCGTGCAGAAGATCTACGCCGGCACCAACGAAATCATGAAGGAAATCATCGCCCGCTCACTCTGAGGGCGCTGCGCAGTACTACCGAGGAGGCAACAATGACGTTGGCGGCGAACGGAATCGGCAACTCTTATCACGACGTACTGGCCACCCTGTCGCAGGGTTCGGTCGATGTGAACTTCGATCCGTACCTCGATATCGATTGGGATTCCCCGGAATTCGCCATCGACCGCGATGATCCGCGCTGGGTGCTGCCGGAATACGATCCGCTCGGCGGCACCCGCTGGTATCAGAACCTGCCGCTGGAACGCCAGATCGAGATCGGCCGCTGGCGTATGGCCTATGCCATCAAGGTCGGTCTCATGTTCGAGTCCATCCTGATCCGCGGCATGATGCAGTACGTCATGAAGCTGCCCAACGGCTCCCCGGAATTCCGGTACTGCATGCACGAGATGACCGAGGAGTGCAATCACATCCAGATGTTCCAGGAGCTGGTGAACCGCATCGGCGAGGACGTCCCCGCGGGCAGACGCCATTTCCGGGCCCTGTCCCCGCTGATCGGCGTGGCCGGCGGCTACGCGCACCTGATCCTGTTCATCGGCATCCTCGGCGGCGAGGAACCGATCGACCACCTGCAGAAGGAGATCATCCGCAACGGCGCGAACATCCCCCCGGCGGTGCTGCGCTGCATGCAGATTCACATCGCTGAGGAAGCCCGCCACATCTCCTTCGCCGGTGAATTCCTGAAATCCCATCTCGCGCAGACCAACCCGGTCTTCAAGCAGATCTGCGGCGTCGCCTTCCCCATCGCCATGCGCTGGCTGGCCGGGGAGATCACCGTCCCACCGAAGTCCTTCGCCCGCGAATTCGGCATCCCCGACGAGGTTTTCGCCGACGCCTACTGGCGCTCCCCGAATTCCCGCCGCATCCTGTCCGGCTACTTCGGCGACATGCGCCGCCTGGCAACAGATCTCGGCCTCATGAACCCGGTCACCCGCCGCCTGTGGCAGCTGCTGAACATCGACGGAGCACCCTCGCGCTACCGCAGCGAACCGGACCGCACCGCCTTCACCGAGGTCCCGCGTTCCGCGTAGGTCTCAGCGGGTGTCGCCCATGACCGCGCCTTCGCGGCGTGGGTCGGCACCGCCGATGAGCCCGTCGCCGTCGCGGGCCAGGACGGACAGGCCGCTGGATTGCGGGGCCACCGAGACCTGATGGCCCTTCGCCAGCAGGGCTGTGACCAGGGGATCGTTCTTGCCGCTGTCGGTGGGATCGATGTTCGGGTTCTCGCCGCCGACATTGGTGGTGGGGGAGTTGCCTGCGCCGAAGGAGACGAGCGATACGGCCTGCTGTGGGTTCAGGCCCCAATCGAGCATGCCGACAAGGGATTTCAGCACGAACTGAATGATGACCGAGCCGCCGGGGGAGCCGGTGACGTGGGTGAGGGGGCCGCGGCTGCCGTCGGCGTTGAGGTCGAAGACCAGGGTGGGGGCCATGGAGCTGCGGGGGCGTTTGCCGGGCTCGAGGCGGTTGGCGACCAGATTGCCGTCCTTGCCGACCGGGTCGGCGGCGAAGTCGGTGAGCTGGTTGTTGAGGATGAACCCGTCGACGAGATGGAAGGAGCCGAAGGCGGCTTCGACCGTGGTGGTCATGGTGGCGGCATTGCCGTAGCTGTCGATGATGGAGATGTGGCTGGTGCCGTGCTCGGGCGGCTGCGGGCCGGTGCCGAGGGGGACGGGGCCGAAGTCGCCGGGCTGGGCGGTGCCCATGCTGCGATCCGGGTTGATCAGCGACGCGCGCTGCTTCAGATAGTCGGGGTTGATCAGGGTTTGGGGCGAGTTGCCGGGCATGGGGATGAAATCGGCGTCGGCGATGTACTTGTCGCGGTCGGCGTAGGCCAGCCGTTCGGCCTCCGAAATCAGGTGTACCGCTTCGGGTTTGGGCTCGCCGCCATTGCGGGCGGTGGTGGAGTCGCCGGAACTGTCGTCGGGGCGCAGCGCGGCCAGGTCGAAGTTGGCGAGAATGCCGAGGGTGGCGGCGACGGTGATGCCGCCCGAGGACGGATTGGGCATGCCGCACACCTGATGGGTGCGATACGGCGTGCACAGCACGGTGCGCTTCTTGGTCTCGTAGCTCGACAGGTCGGCCAGCGAGAGCAGCCCGGGGGTGCGCCCGCCGGAGGTGTCGGCGGTCGCGTCGACGATATCGGCGGCGATGGCGCCGGTGTAGAAGGCGTTCGCGCCGTCGGTGGCCAGCGCGCCGAGGGTCTTGGCGTAGGCGGGATTGAGCAGCGTGCTGCCCGAGGTCTTCGGCGTCCCGTCGGCCTGCAGGAAGTAGGTGCGGGCGTTCTCGTCACGCGCGAGATCATTGGCGGATTCGGCGATTTGGGCCGCCAGCCGCGGACTGATCTCGAAACCCTGATCGGCCAGCGTGATAGCGGGCCCGAACATGTCGGCCCACGGCTGCTTGCCGTGCTCGCGGTGCACGGATTCGAGCAGGCGCAGCACGCCCGGCACGCCGATGGCCCGGCCGCTGGCGCGCGCATTGGGTTGCGGCACAGTGCGATCGGTGTCGCTGACCCAGCGCAGATAGTCCTGTGTGGCGGCCTGCGGCGCGGTCTCGCGGCCGTCGTAGGCGTCGACGGTGCCGGTGGACGCGTTGTAATAGAGCAGGAACGCCCCGCCGCCGATCCCCGAGGACTGTGGTTCCACCAGGCCGAGCACGGTCTGCGCCACGATGAGCGCGTCGGCCGCGGTGCCGCCGTCGCGCAGCACCCGGCAGGCGGCCTCGGTGGCGTGCGGATTGGCGGTGGAGACGGCGAAGCTGTTGGTGCGCACGGGTGTCATGCCGGTGCGATAACCACTGGTGATCTCGGGACGCAGCCGAATATCGGCCGGAGTGGTCGTGCCGGTGCCGCTCGCGCGCGGGGTGACCAGCGTGCCGTTGTCGGCGGCCGTGCACACCGCCTGCGCGTCGCCGCCGTCGGATGAGCAGGCCGTGGCCAGTCCCGTCAGGAGCAGCAGGGTGGCGGCCGCGCCGCTCCAGATGTGCCGTCGCGTGCGCCTCATTCTGGGACTCTAACGCCGGACCGGCAGGCGAGCGGGGCTTTGACCGGTTCCTCGATCACGTTTGTCCGGATACCGCCAGTGCACCGGAACAACTGCCTTACCAGCGCTCTTTCGGCAATCTGTCAGACAGGTTATGACCAGCACCCCGCCGCAGTGCATAATTCCGCATCGAGACCCAGGTCGGAGAGGCGATGTGGCTTATGGCACATCGCAAGGTAACCTCAGGTCGCCTCACTACACGATTGCGGAGGGTTAACCGGCGTATGACCGAGATCCGGACACAGGCCACAAACCTCACGGCCGAGGACAGCGGCTATCACAAGGCGCTCAAACCTCGCCAATTGCAGATGATCGCCATCGGCGGCGCCATCGGCACCGGCCTGTTCCTCGGCGCGGGCGGCCGCCTGCACAGCGCCGGGCCGTCGCTGTTCCTGGTGTACCTGGTCTGCGGCGTCTTCGTCTTCTTCATCCTGCGCGCCCTGGGCGAACTGGTGCTGCACCGCCCGTCCTCGGGCTCGTTCGTCTCCTACGCCCGCGAATTCTTCGGCGAGAAGGCCGCTTTCGTGGCCGGCTGGATGTACTTCCTGAACTGGTCCATGACCGGCATCGTCGACACCACCGCCATCGCCACCTACCTGCACTACTGGGGACCGTTCCAGCCGGTGGCGCAGTGGGTGCTGGCGCTGGGCGCGCTGATCATCGTGCTCGGCATCAACCTGGCCTCGGTGAAATGGTTCGGCGAGATGGAATTCTGGGCCGCCATGATCAAGGTGGTCGCCCTGGTGACCTTCCTGATCGTGGGCACCATCTTCTTCGCGGGCCGCTTCGAGATCGACGGCCAGGCAACCGGTTTCGGCATGGTCTCCGACGCCGGCGGCTGGTTCCCCACCGGGATCCTGCCGCTGATCACCGTCACCTCCGGTGTCGTGTTCGCCTATGCCGCAGTCGAAATGGTCGGCATCGCCGCTGGTGAGACCGAGAACCCGGCCAAGATCATGCCGCGCGCCATCAACTCGGTCATCATGCGTATCGCCGTGTTCTACTGCGGCTCGGTGATTCTGCTGGCCCTGCTGCTGCCCTACACCGAATACCAGGCCGGGGAAAGCCCGTTCGTCACCTTCTTCGCCAAACTCGGTGTGGCGCACATGGGTTCGATCATGAACTTCGTGGTGCTCACCGCCGCGCTGTCCAGCCTCAATGCCGGCCTGTACTCGACCGGCCGCATCCTGCGCTCGATGGCCATGAACGGTTCCGCGCCGAGTTTCACCGCGCGCATGTCGAAAGCCGGTGTGCCCTACGGCGGCATCCTGCTGACCAGCGCCATCGCCCTGTTCGGCATCTGGCTCAACTACATCGTGCCCGAGCAGGCTTTCGAGATCGTGCTGAACGTGGCCTCGCTGGGCATCCTCGCTTCCTGGGCGACGATCGTGCTGTGCCAGCTCAAGCTCTGGTATTGGTGGAAGCAGGGCCGCATGGAGCGCCCGGCGTTCCGCATGGCGGGCGCGCCCTACACCGGCATCGCCACGCTGGTGTTCCTGTTCGCGGTGCTGGTGCTCATGGCCTTCGACAGGCCGGTCGGCACCTGGACCGTCGGCAGCCTCGTGATCATCATCCCGGCGCTGGCCATCGGCTGGATGGTGGCCAAGAAGCGGGTGCTGGCCATCGCCAAGATGCGGGAGGGTTACACCGGTGAGTTCCCGGTGATCCGGCCCATCTCCTCCGACGACAAGTAGCGCGCATGCGTGGCGAGCGGGCCGGTTGCCGGTCCGCCCGCCGTCGTCTGCGCCGCTGCCGCGCCGCTGATCGGCTCGGTGGGCACGGTCGCGGTGACCCGGGTGCCCACGCCCGGCGCCGAGCGCACGCTCAGGGTGCCGCCGATGACCGCGAGCCGGTCGGTCATATTCGTCAGTCCCGCCCCGGAACCCGTTGTGGCGGGATCGAATCCTACGCCGTCGTCGGAGACAGTGACGGTCAGCGTCCGCGGGCTCTGCCACGCCGACACCGACACCCGCGCCCGCGGCCCCCCGTGTTTGGCGGCATTCTGCAGGGCCTCGAGGCAGCAGTAGTAGAGCGCGGTCTCGACCTCGGCGCGATAGCGCCCCAGCTCCTCCACGTGCACGTTCACCGGGATCGGGCAGCGCACCGCCGCGGCGGGCAGTGCCGCGCGTAATCCGCCCTGCGCCAACAGCACCGGATAGATGCCGTGCGCGAGCCGTCGGATCTCGGCGATGGCGGTCTGCAGCAGTTCGCCCGCCTCGGCGAGCAGCCGCTCGCACTCCGGGCTCGCCAGTTGCCGCGCCAGCTGCAAGGTCACCGCGACCGCCACCAGATGCTGTTGCGCGCCATCGTGCAGATCCCGTTCCAGCCGCCGCCGCTCGGCGTCGGTCGCCTCCACCAGCCGGGCCCGCGAGGCCGCCAGCTGCTCGGCGCGTTCGGCCAGCAACCGCTGAGACTTGGTGAGCGCCTGCGCATTCAACCGCGCCGCCCGCGCGACCGTGCCCAGCGTGTCGGCGGTGTGCCAGAGCACCAGCATGATCAGCACCGACACCGCCGCGAGCCCGGCCACCGTCGCATAGCGGGCGGGCAGCGGCGGATACTCCATCACCGGAATGGCCACCACCGCCGAGGCCACGACACTGCCGACGGTCGCCCCGGCGAACAGCGGCAGGCGTCGCCGCGCCACATAGGGCACCACGAAAATGGCCGGCAGCAGCGCGATCACCAGATGCAGCGACAGGGTGGCGGGCGTCAGATACGACCCGGCGATGGACGAAACCCACACCAGCACAGCGATAGTGGTGACGACGGTGGCGAACCGGCCCTGCCGCACCAGCCGCAGCATGGCCGCCAGGATGAGGCCGTCGAGCAGCAGCAGCACGATCACCGCGACGGTCCAGTAGTTGCCGGGGCGCAGCCACAGCATGATGAACGCCAGCCCCAGCAGGAACACGGTATTGGCCTGTGCCGCGAGGACGAACTGCCGCAACCGTTTCCGGGTGACTAGAGCGGCGGGGTCCGGAATCGGAACGGTGCGGTCGGTGGCGACAGATCCCGCCACAGCCGGGTCAGCAGCTGCGGTGTCAGCGCCTCTTTGTGCACGTAACCTGCTGCGCCGCACTGGGACACCTCTTCGGGTAGGTCGGATGTGTCATAGGTGGACATGAGCACCACCGCCAGCTCCGGATGCCGGTCGCGGATGCGGCGGGTCGCCTCGATGCCGCCGATGCCGGGCATATTGATATCCATCAGGATCAGGCCGGTCTCGTCGCCGAAACGCGTGCGGATGAGCTCTACCGCGTCCTCCCCGCTGGCCGCCTCGCCGGCGACGGTGAATCCGGCGCTCACCGAGATCATGGCGGCGGCCACGCGCCGGAAGGCAGGGCGATCGTCGACGATCCAAACCTGCACGTCTGCAGTCATACAGGACATGGTCACCGTGTGCCCGCCGGGGCGAAAGGGTGCGTACATCCCTACCTGGGCTGCGCGGCCAGGAACATCAGGACGGCGGTCACCCGCTGATCCAGCGCCGGATCCAGGGTGATGCCGAGTTTGGCGAAGATCGAGTTGATGTGTTTCTGCACCGCCCGCTGCGACAGCGCGAGCCGTTGCGCCACCACCTGATTGCTGCCCCCGAGCGCGATCTCACCGAGCACCTGCAGTTCCCGGGCCGTGAGCCGATGCATGGGATCGGCGCCGCGGTGCCGCGGCAGCAGCGCCTCCATGATGATCGGATCCAGCACCGAGCCGCCGCCCGCCACCACGTGCACCGCGTTGAGCAGTTGATCGAAGCGGGCGATGCGCTCCTTGAGCAGATAGCCGCGGCCCGCGGAGCCGCCGTCGAGCAGCGCTGTGGCATAGGCGGGTTCGGCGTAGTGGGTCAGCACGATCACCCCGATGCCGGGGTGGGTGGCGCGCAGTTCCCGGGCCAGCCGCACCCCTTCGTCGGTGCCGGTGGGCGGCATGCGCACATCGGTGATGAGCACATCGGGCCGGTGCCGGCGCACCAGGTCCAGGGTCGAGTCGAAATCGGCGGCCGCGCCGGCGACCTCGATCGCCGGATCGGTGGCCAGGGCCCGCACCACGCTGTCCCGGATGAGCACCGAATCCTCGGCGACCACGACCTTGACGCCGGAAGCGTTCACAGTTTCCAAGGATCCCACAGGTATTCGCTGTGGCGGACGAGTAGCGCACTACCTCATCCGGGTTGGCCCGAGGCAGCGCGGACGGGGGATGCAGGCATCCCGGCGGAAGTGGTTCGCGCAGGGTGTTTCCGGTGGGGCCGGGCGGCGACCATGGTGTGGACCGGTGGTCACCGGCCGCGGACCGGCGAGGGGCGGGGGCTGCGGTACGCGATGCCGGGGCGTGGTGTGGTCGGTGCTGTCGGAGGGGGCAGCATCGGCCATACCGCGATCG
The DNA here is from genome assembly GCF_013744875.1 of Nocardia huaxiensis. NCBI lineage: Bacteria > Bacillati > Actinomycetota > Actinomycetes > Mycobacteriales > Nocardiaceae > Nocardia > Nocardia huaxiensis. The sequence goes on along the minus strand of NZ_CP059399.1, from coordinate 6,057,878 downwards.
AGATCAGGCGCGGACAATGACGTTCGCGGTTCAATGGCGACCTGTTCTCCGCGGCGCGGCCATGCGGGCCGGCTACCGTGGCCGGTATTCCTCACGACGCGCTTTGGCCGTCGACCGGTCGGCTGTGATGTGCCCGTGATCACAGACCGCTGCTCTGGTTTCCAATTGTGGCCCTGGCCATAACTTTCCCGCCGAGATTGTTCGAAATCCATTCACCTGGTTAGCGTCAGGGCAACGCGTTCGCAGGGGGCGCGTGGCGGACAATGCTCGATGAGGAGTGCTGTGAGTACGCATTCGGCTGTGGTCGACGAGGTGGAGATCTCGCCGGCAGATGCGGGGAACGGTGTTCCTACTGGGTTTTTCGAGCGAATCGCGGCGGGGGTCGCGGCGATTCGGCGTAATGGTTCCGAGATAACGCTACCGGCGAAAGTGCGCGAAACGCAGTACGCCGTGCTGGCGACAACGGGATTCGCGTTCGTGCACTGCCTGCTGGCGCTGGCCGGTGGTCTGGATGCGGCCTTCGGCAGCATCGCGCACTTCTTCGCCGCGTGGGTGAGTGGCGCCGCGGCACTGGTTTTCGGGATGCGCTCGCGGTGGGTGTGGCTGGCGGCGCTGGGATTGGCCAGCGTGCAGACGTTTCTGGGCATCCTCACCCTGGTGTCGGCCGAAATGCCCACGGGCGTGGGCCCGTTCACCGTGCTGTTCGGGGTGATGGCGTCGGGCATCGTGCTGGCGCTGCTGCTGCGCCGTGACTGCTACAGCTGGTTCGCACCGGCCTGAGCGCCGAAATCCGGCCACACGCAAGGGGTGTGGCCGGATTCCAGGCCGGTCGGCTCAGCGGGTGGCGCGCGCCATGGCCCGGCCCGCGGCGCGGCCGGAGAAGATGCAGCCGCCGAGGAAGGTGCCTTCCAGCGCGTTGTAGCCGTGCACGCCGCCGCCGCCGAATCCGGCCACCTCACCCGCGGCGTACAGGCCCGGGTAGGCCGCGCCGTCGGGCCGCATGACCTGGGAATCCAGGTTGGTTTGCAAGCCGCCCAGGGTCTTTCGCGTCAGGACATTGAGCCGGACGGCGATGAGCGGGCCGTGCGCGGGATCGAGGATCTTGTGCGGGGTGGCGACCCGGCCCAGCTTGTCGCCGAGATAGCGGCGCGCATTGCCGATGGCCGCGAGCTGCGCGTCCTTGCCGTATTTATTGTCGAGTTCCCGGTCGCGGGCGACGATCTGGCGCTCGAGCTCGGCGGCATCCAGCAGCGGCCCGCGGGCGATCTTGTTCATTCCGGCGACCAGATCCGGGAGATTCTCGGCGACAACGAAATCCACGCCGTGCTGCTTGAACGCCTCGACCGGACCCGGCGCGCCCTTGGCCACGCGGCTCTTGAGCGTGAGTTTCAGATCCTTGCCGGTGATATCGGGATTCTGCTCGGACCCCGAGAGGGCGAACTCCTTCTCGATGATCGACTGGGTGAGCACGAACCACGAGTAGTCGTAGCCGGTCGACAGGATCGCCTTCATGGTGGCGTTGGTGTCGTAACCCGGGAAACACGGTGCGGGCAGGCGCTTTCCATTGGCGTCGAACCACAGCGACGACGGCCCGGGAATGATGCGGATGGCGTGATCGGGCCACACCGGATCCCAGTTGTGGATGCCTTCGGTGTAGTGCCACATGCGATCCCGGTTCACGATGCGCCCACCGGCCGCCTCGGTGATGGCCAGCATGCGCCCGTCCACATGCGCGGGCACGCCCGAGATCATGTGCTCCGGGCAGGGGCCGAGCCGATCGGTCGGCCAGTTGCGGCGGATCAGCTCATGGTTGTGGCCGATGCCGCCGGAGGACACCAGCACCGCCTTGGCCTGGAATTCGAACTCGCCCACCGTATTCCGTGACGAGGCCACGCCGCGCTCGGTGCTGCTGTCCTCGAGCACGCTGCCGCGCACCCCGGTCACCGCGTCACCCTCGGTGATCAGTTCGTCCACCCGATGCCGGAAGGCGAAGCCGACCTGCCCGCGCTGCTCGGCCGCGAGCACCGGCTCCAGGAACACCCGCACCACTTCCGGCCCGGTGCCCCAGGTCAGATGGAATCGCGGCACCGAGTTGCCGTGTCCGTCGGCGGTCGCGCCGCCGCGCTCGGCCCAGCCGACCAGCGGCGTGACCCGCAGCCCGAGGTCGAACAGGTACTGCCGCTTCTCGGTGGCCGCGAATTTCACGTACGCCTCGGCCCACTGCCGCGCCCAGTGGTCCTCGTCCTCGCGGTCGAATCCGGCCGACCCCAGCCAGTCCTGCATGGCCAGCTCGAGCGAATCCTTCACCCCCAGCCTGCGCTGCTCGGGACTGTCCACGAAGAACAGCCCGCCCAGCGACCAGAAGGCCTGCCCGCCCAGGTTCGCGCGGTTCTCCTGATCCAGCACCAGTACCTTGCGACCGGCCTGGACCAGTTCGTAAGTGGCGACCAGCCCGGCCAAACCGGCTCCGATGACGATGACATCCGGGTTCTCGATCATGCCCATTTCCTAGGGTCGTAGAAACTCGATACATCAATGTATCGAACTTGGCTGTCGGTGGGACATGGCATGGTGCGAGTGTGCCGAATTCCGCTTCCCCTGCCGTGAGCCTCGCCTCGGCGCGTCGCACGGCTCTCGCCGCCCAGGGTTTCGCCACCCCCAGGTCCAGTGGCCCGGCCACCCGCCGCACGCTCGCGAAAGTGCTCGACAACACGCGCCTGCTGCAGCTGGACTCGGTGTCGGCGGTGGTGCGCGCGCACTACGCACCGGTCTTCGCGCGCATCGGCGCCTACGATCGCGCCCTGCTGGACGAGTTCGCCTGGAGTCACAGCGCTCGCCGGCCGCGGCAGCTCATCGAGTACTGGGCGCACGAGGCCGCGCTGCTGCCGGTGCGGGATTGGCCGTTGCTGCGGTGGCGGATGGAGCAGTACCGGCACGGACGCTGGAACGGGATGCGGCAGGTGCTGGAACGCAATCCGCATCTGGCCGACGAGGTGAAGGGCGTGCTGAAGGAGTTCGGGCCCAGCACCGCCGGGGAGGTCGAACGCCACCTCGAGCTGGATCGCCCACGCGCCAAAGATCATTGGGGCTGGAACTACAGCGATACCAAGGTGGTGTGCGAGGCGCTGTTCGCCGCCGGCGAGGTCACGGTGCCCAAACGCGTGAACTTCCAACGCCATTACGACCTCACCGAGAATGTCGTTCCCGCCGAGGTGCTGGCGCGCGAGATCGACGAGGCCGAGGCGGTGCGGGAACTGGTGCGCCGCGCCGCGGCCGCACACGGCATCGGCACCGAAACCGATCTGCGCGACTACTACCGGCTCAATCGCCGTCAAACCGAGCCCGCCATCGCGGAACTCATCGAGGCGGGCGAGCTGGAACAGGTGACCGTGCAGGGCTGGGCCAAGCCCGCCTACCTGCACGCCTCCGCCCGCACGCCGCGCCGCATCACCGGGTCGGCGCTGCTGTGCCCGTTCGATCCGCTGATCTTCTTCCGCGATCGCACCGAGCGGCTCTTCGACTTCCACTACCGCATCGAGATCTACACGCCGGAACACAAACGGGTGCACGGATATTACGTCTTTCCGTTCCTGCTCGACGGCGAACTCGTCGCCCGGGTGGACCTGCGCGCCGACCGGGCCACGGGCCGCCTGCTGGTGCCCGGCGCCTTCGCCGAGCCCGGACACGAAACCTCGCGCCTGGCAACCGAACTCGCCGCGGCACTGCGGGAGATGGCGGACTGGCTCGAACTCGACACCATCGAGGTGGGTGAGCGCGGTGATCTCGCCGCCGCACTGCGAGCCGCGGTGTGCCGCTGATCGATTCGCTCCCGGAACCATGTGCCCCTGGAAATCAGGTCCATGGAAGTGAGGTCGTTTCACTCTTGCCCGGCGGAGCTACCGTTCAGCGGTATCCCAAACGCTGGCTCGAAAGGTGTGCAGAGTGCGTCTTCGGAATGTGAAAATTATTGCGGTGGCAGCGATTTCGCTGTCGGCCGGAGTGATCGGCGCGGGCGAGGCGCTGGCTGCTCCGGGTGTGCCGCCGCAACCGGTCGAGGTGACCGATACGGCGGCAGGCGTGGAACCGGTCGCGCTCGATACGGGTTCGGCTGCCCCGTTCACGGCCTCCGCGGATCCGAAGTCGGGTTCGGCGGCGCTGCCCGGCCTGCTGCTGCGGTGCCTGAACAATGGTTCCTCGACCTCGGGCTACGGCGGTCTGGGCCTGCCGCACTGCTGATCCGCGCACGGGTCGGGTCGTGTCTCCCGGCGACCTGCCTCGGGAGACACGACCCGGATCTCAGAACGGGCCTTCGGTCCACGCGTTGAGCACGACACCCGTCTTGCCGTCACCGGTGCATTCGATGGTCATCGGGATGAGCGGGCGCGGGGAGTCGCCGACGATATAGGTGGGGGACTGCACGCCATTGATGCCGAGCTTGCGGGTGCCCAGGCACTGGACCACGGCGGCGTACCACTCGCCCTCGGGGCAGGTGTAGGTGGCGGTGTCGAGGGTGCGGTCGATGCGGCAGCCGACGGGCGAGGCGGACGCGGCCGGCGCGGCCACGGCCACCAGCGGTGCGGCACCCAGGCACAGGGCCGAACTCAGGGTGAGGAATCGGTGACGCGGGTGGAGACGGGACATAAGCAGTACTGCTCCCCTCGTGTGCGGAGATCGACAGATGACGGTTCGTCCATCTTGACCGCGCGCGGCGCTCGGACACGGCAAATGCCGCCATTCACCGCTCCGGCGTGGCGGATTCAGGCGACGGTGGTGAGCGGCGCGGCGCTGCCCTGCCCGCCCGCGCACACCAGGTGAGTCGAGTCGTGCCGCAGATAATCGCCGTAGACGAAGATGTCCTCGGACTCGGCGGCGGCCGGCATGGACACGGCCACCAGCGCGGCGGCGGCCATCATGAGGGCGGACGCGATCGCGAGGGACCGGCGCTGACGGCGAAGGCGGATCATGGTGCTCCCATCTGGTTCGCTGATCTTGCCGGTACTTCGAAGCCGGACGGCCCGCGGATGCGTCGCCCGGCGCGGCGCGCTCGTTCGGCGAGCCGACCTCGAGAGCTGTCGGACCGGCTCGTTAACCTGGTGGCGTGGCAGATCCCGCGACGTACCGGCCCGCGCCCGGCACCATCCCCGTCGAACCCGGCGTGTACAAGTTCCGGGACGCGCACAAGCGGGTCATCTACGTCGGCAAGGCGAAAAGCCTGCGCAGCCGGTTGAACTCGTACTTCGCCGATGTGACGCAGCTGCATCCGCGCACCCGGCAGATGGTCACCACCGCGGCCTCGGTGGAGTGGACCGTGGTGTCCACCGAGGTGGAAGCGCTTCAGCTGGAATACAACTGGATCAAGGAATTCGATCCGCGCTTCAATGTGCGCTACCGCGACGACAAGTCGTATCCGGTGCTCGCGGTGAGTTTGAACGAGGAGTACCCGCGCGTCTTCGTCTACCGTGGCGCGCGCAAGAAGGGCGTGCGGTATTTCGGCCCGTACGCGCACGCGTGGGCCATTCGCGAAACCCTGGATCTGCTGCTGCGGGTGTTCCCGGTGCGCACCTGTTCGGCGGGAGTCTTCAAGCGGCACAACCAGATCGGTCGCCCCTGCCTGCTCGGCTACATCGACAAGTGTTCCGCGCCGTGCATCGGCCGGGTCAGCGCGGCCGAGCACCGGCAGATCGTGGACGACTTCTGCGATTTCCTCTCCGGCAAGACCGATCGCCTGGTCAAGCAGCTCGAGAAGCGCATGCTCGAGGCGTCCGACGAACTCGATTTCGAACTCGCCGCCCGCCTGCGCGACGACGTGCAGGCGCTCAAGCGCGCCCTCGAGAAGCAGGCCGTGGTGCTGGGCACCGGCACCGATGCCGACGTAATCGCCTTCGCCGTGGACGAATTGGAGGTCGCGGTCCAGATCTTCCACGTGCGCGACGGCCGGGTGCGCGGTCAGCGCGGCTGGGTGGTCGACAAGTCCGGCGACGCCATCGACGACATAGAGGCCGGGGGAGAGGTGCCCGCCCTCGTCGAGCAGTTCCTCACCCAGTTCTACGGCGAGCAGACCGCGGTCGCCGCGCAGACCGGTGACGAGACGCCCGGCGCGGTGGTGCCGCGCGAGGTGCTCGTGCCCGCGCTGCCGAATGATGCCGAGCAGGTGCAGGATTGGCTGTCGGGCCTGCGTGGTTCGGCGGTGCAGCTGCGCGTCCCGCAGCGCGGTGACAAGAAGGCACTCGCCGAAACGGTCGAGCGCAATGCGAAAGAGGCCCTGGCGCAACACAAGCTGAAGCGCGCCGGCGATCTCACCGCCCGCTCGGCCGCGCTGCAGGGCATTCAGGACGCCCTGGATCTGGACAGCGCCCCGCTGCGCATCGAATGTGTGGATATCTCGCACGTACAGGGCACCGATGTGGTGGCCTCGCTGGTCGTCTTCGAGGACGGCCTGCCCCGCAAGTCCGAGTACCGGCACTACGCCATCAAGGAGGCGGCGGGCGAGGGCCGCTCCGACGACGTCGCCAGCATTGCCGAGGTGACCCGCCGCCGCTTCGCCAAACTCCGGCGCGATCTGGACGCCGCCGTGGCCGCCGACCTCGAAACCGATTCGGACGCAACGGGTCCGGAGCTACCCGGCATCGATCCCAAGACCGGCAAGCCGCGCCGTTTCGCCTACCCGCCCAACCTGTACGTGGTCGACGGCGGCGCACCGCAGGTCAATGCCGCCGCGGAGGTCCTCGACGAACTCGGCATCACCGATGTCGCGGTCGTCGGCCTGGCCAAACGCCTGGAAGAGGTGTGGGTTCCCAACGAACCCGACCCGGTGATCATGCCGCGCACCAGTGAGTCGCTGTATCTGCTGCAGCGGGTCCGTGACGAGGCGCACCGCTTCGCCATCACCTTCCACCGCAGCAAGCGCTCGCGCCGCATGACCGAATCCGCTCTGGACTCGGTGCCCGGCCTGGGGCAGGCCCGCAAGACCGCGCTGGTCACGCACTTCGGTTCGGTGGCCAAACTCAAGCAGGCCACGGTCGAGCAGATCACCGAGATCCCCGGCATCGGGGTGGCCACGGCCAAGGCGGTGCTAGCCGCCCTGCACACCGAGTAGCCGGTCTCGGGCGGCCCCGGGTAGGGTGCGACACGCCGAAAGCAGTGTCGCGCGACACGCCGAGTATGCAGGTGGGGACGGACAATCACATCTGTATCTCCACTCGCGCGTGTTTGTACCGTGTTTTTCGGCATCGGTGCAGGATGATCGTCGGAAAGCCCATAACGAACCCGGTAGGACATGACGCGCGTCGAAGCCACCAACAATGCGGTCGAGAATTCAAGTAAGCCGACCGGTGAAAATGATCCACAGTCCCACGCCCGGCGCGACGCCTCGCAGCCGGACGAGTCCGCCTCCCCGGTGGAGGTCGTCATCGTCACGGGTCTGTCCGGCGCGGGGCGCGGCACCGCCGCCCGCGTGCTCGAGGACCTGGGCTACTACGTCGCCGACAATCTGCCGCCCGAGCTGATCGGCCGCATGGTCGAACTCGGGGAGAACGCCGATCCGCCCATCCACAAGCTGGCGCTCGTCATGGATGTGCGTAGTCGGTTCTTCACCGGGAATCTCTCGGCGGTGACCGAACAACTACGCGCCGCCGGTGTGCGCACGCGAATCCTGTTCCTGGAAGCCTCCGATGACGTGCTCATCCGTCGATTCGGATTCGCGCGCCGAAGGCATCCGCTGCAATCCGAGAGCGCCGACGGCACGCTCACCGCGGGCATCGCCGCGGAACGGGAACGCCTGGCGTCGGTGAAGACCGCCGCCGATCTGGTCATCGACACCACCGCGCTGTCGATCCACCAATTGCATCGCAAGCTCGAGGAGGCGTACGGCGGGAGTGCGACCCGCGCCCTGCAACTAACAATCCAATCGTTCGGTTTCAAGTACGGAGTACCACTGGACGCGGATATGGTGTTGGATTTGCGTTTCCTGCCCAATCCGCATTGGGTGCCCGAACTCCGCGAACAGACCGGACAGGATGCCGCGGTCAGTGAGTACGTGATGTCGCGCCCAGGCGCCCAGGACTATCTGGGCACCGCGCGGCACCTGGTGGATCTCACGACCGAGGGCTACCGCCAAGAGGGGAAGCGATACATGACCGTGGCAGTGGGCTGCACGGGCGGCAAACACCGCAGTGTGGCGATGGCCGAGGGGCTCGGCGAGCTACTCGGCGCCGGCATGAACAGCGGATCGGGTGACGTGGTGCGCGTGGTCCATCGGGACTTGGGGCGAGAATGACTGCGCGAGAATCGAATCCGGCGATCGTGGCGCTGGGCGGCGGGCACGGCCTGTACGCCACGCTGACCGCGGCCCGCCGGCTCACCCGCAAGATCACCGCGGTGGTGACGGTCGCCGACGACGGTGGCTCGTCGGGACGATTGAGATCCGAACTGGGCATGCTGCCGCCCGGCGACCTACGGATGGCCCTGGCCGCGCTGGCCGAGGAGTCCGACGGCATCTGGGCCCGCACCCTGCAGCACCGCTTCGGCGGCACGGGCGCGCTGGCCGGGCACTCGGTCGGCAACCTGATCCTGGCCGGGCTCACCGAGGAATTGGGTGATCCCGTCGCGGCTCTGGACGAAGCGGGCAAAATTCTGCGCATTACGGGCCGGGTGCTACCCATGTCCCCGATCGCGCTCACCATCGAGGCCGACGTCTCCGGGCTCGAGGGCGACCCGCGCGTAAGCCGTTGCATCCGTGGGCAAGTCGCGGTCGCGACGACCCCCGGCAAGGTGCGCCGGGTGCGCCTGATCCCCTCGGATCCGCCCGCCTGCACCGAGGCGACCTCGGCCATCGAACATGCCGATGTGGTGGTGCTCGGCCCCGGGAGCTGGTTCACCAGCGTCATCCCGCACGTGCTGGTGCCCGAATTGCACGAAGCTCTGCTGCATACTCGGGCGCGGAAAGTACTGGTGCTCAACCTCGCTGCGGAACCGGGCGAAACGGCCGGATTCTCCGCGGAGCGGCACCTGCATGTATTGTCCCAGCACGCACCGGATTTCACAGTCGACCAGGTTTTGGTCGATTCAGGTTCCGTACCGGAGGGTAGGGAACGCGAACATGTGGCAAGAGCCGCCGAACAGCTGCGTGCGCGAGTAACCTTCGCTGATGTCGCCGAGGCGGGGACGGACCGGCACCACCCCGGAAAGCTTGCCGCAGCACTGGATCAGGTGATCCGGCAACCTCGGCCGGAATTAGCAGAGCTTCGAATCGAAGGACGGCATATGGGCCAACGCGTGCGGTCCGGATTGGGTGGAAAGGAGCGCGTCTCGTGGCGATGACAGCGGAAGTGAAGGACGAGCTGAGCCGGCTCACCGTATCTCAGGTGAGTTCGCGCAAGGCCGAACTGTCCGCGCTACTGCGGTTCGCCGGTGGATTGCACATCGTCGGCGGTCGCGTGATCGTCGAGGCCGAGGTGGACATGGGTTCCATCGCGCGCCGGCTGCGCCGGGAAATCTTCGAGCTCTACGGCTACGGCTCGGACGTGCATGTCCTCGGCGCGGGTGGGCTCCGGAAAACCTCCCGGTATGTCGTACGAGTTTCCAAGGAGGGCGAGGCGCTCGCGCGCCAGACCGGCTTGCTGGATGTCCGCGGACGGCCGGTCCGCGGGCTCCCGGCACAGGTGGTCGGCGGCAGCATCGGCGATGCCGAAGCCGCTTGGCGCGGAGCGTTTCTCGCCCACGGATCGCTCACCGAACCGGGCCGCTCCTCGGCCCTCGAGGTGAGCTGCCCCGGGCCGGAGGCCGCCCTCGCACTGGTGGGCGCCGCCCGCCGCATGGGCATCTCGGCCAAGGCACGCGAGGTCCGCGGCACCGACCGCGTGGTCGTGCGCGACGGCGAGGCCATCGGCGCCCTGCTCACCCGCATGGGTGCGCAGGACACCCGCCTCACCTGGGAGGAACGGCGCATGCGCCGCGAGGTGCGCGCGACGGCCAACCGTCTCGCCAACTTCGACGACGCGAACCTGCGTCGCTCCGCCCGTGCCGCCGTGGCCGCGGCCGCGCGGGTCGAGCGCGCTCTGGAGATCCTCTCCGAGGATGTGCCGGACCACTTGGCGGCGGCCGGCAAACTGCGCGTGCTGCACCGGCAGGCCTCACTCGAGGAACTCGGTCAGCTCGCCGATCCGCCGATGACCAAAGACGCTGTGGCGGGCCGCATTCGACGCCTGCTGTCGATGGCGGACCGGCGCGCCAAGGAACTCGGTGTGCCGGACACCGAATCCGCAGTCACCGCAGAACTGCTCGAAGAGGCCTGACGCGCGGCGCGTCTCCTTTATGATCGAAACCGATGGCACCGCACTCGAATACAAGTGCGGTGCCATCGGTATTTGCGAACACACTCGCAAACCGCTCTGTATGAGCTGTGGCGGATGGGCACATCGCGCAGCTCAGACGTGAGAGGGGCGAGTCCGCCATGAATCCATGACGGACTAGGGTGAGGGTGCACGACAATATGTTCCGCGACACAAATGAGGAGCTATAACGTGACTGTCCGGGTAGGTATCAATGGCTTCGGCCGCATTGGACGCAACTTCTTCCGGGCCGTCGAGGCGCTCAAAGCCCTCGGCACCACCGAGATCGAGATTGTCGCGGTGAACGACCTCACCGACATCAAGACCCTCGCCACCCTGCTGAAGTACGACTCCATCCTCGGTCGGCTGCCGCAGGACGTCTCCGTCGACGGGGACTACATCGTGGTCGGCGACCAGCGCGTCAAGGCGCTGGCCATCAAGGAGGGCCCGTCCGCCCTGCCGTGGGCCGACCTGAACGTCGATGTGGTCGTCGAATCCACGGGCATCTTCACCGATGCCGCCAAGGCCAAGGGCCACCTGGCGGCCGGCGCCAAGAAGGTCATCATCTCCGCGCCCGCCTCGGGTGAGGACATCACCATCGTCATGGGCGTCAATGACGACAAGTACGACGGCTCGCAGAACATCATCTCCAACGCCTCGTGCACCACCAACTGCCTGGGCCCGATTGCCAAGGTGCTCAACGACTCCTTCGGCATCGAGCGCGGTCTCATGACCACCGTGCACGCCTACACCCAGGACCAGAACCTGCAGGACGCGCCGCACAAGGATCTGCGTCGCGCCCGCGCCGCCGCGCTGAACATCGTGCCCACCGGCACCGGCGCCGCCAAGGCCATCGGCCTGGTGCTGCCCGAGTTGCAGGGCAAGCTGAACGGTTACGCGCTGCGTGTGCCGGTCCCGACCGGTTCGCTCACCGACCTCACCGTGGACCTGAAGAAGGCCGCGACGGTCGAGGAGATCAACGCTGCCATGAAGGCCGCCTCGGAGGGCGCGCTGAAGGGCATTCTGAAGTACAACGTGGACCCGATCGTCTCCAGCGACATCGTGACCGACCCCCACTCGTCCATCTACGACGCGCCGCTGACCCAGGTCATCGACAACCAGGTCAAGGTGGCGTCGTGGTACGACAACGAGTGGGGTTACTCCAACCGCCTCGCCGATCTGATCGGCCTCGTCGGAAAGTCTCTCTGAACTCGATGACCATCAAAACTCTCCAGGACCTGCTGACCGAGGGCGTGGAAGGCCGGGGCGTGCTCGTGCGCTCCGACCTGAACGTGCCCCTCGACAACGGCACCATCACCGACCCGGGCCGCATCCTCGCGTCCGTGCCGACCATCAAGGCGCTCTCGGATGCCGGCGCCAAGGTTGTCGTCATGGCGCACCTGGGCCGGCCGAAGGGTGAGCCGGACCCGAAGTTCTCCCTCGCCCCGGTCGCCGCGCGACTGGCCGAGGAGCTGGGCCGCAATGTTCAGCTCGCCGGTGACGTGGTCGGTTACGACGCGCTCTCGCGTTCGGAGGGCCTCACCGACGGCGATGTGATGCTGCTCGAGAACATCCGTTTCGATCCCCGTGAGACCAGCAAGGACGACGCCGAGCGCGCCAAGCTGGCCAATGCGCTGGTCGAATTGGTCGGTGACGACGGCGCTTTCGTGTCCGACGGCTTCGGTGTGGTGCACCGCAAGCAGGCGTCGGTGTACGACATTGCCAAGGTGCTGCCGCATTACGCGGGCACCCTGGTGGCGGCCGAGACCGAGGTGCTGAAGAAGCTCACCGAGGATTCGGAGCGTCCGTACGCGGTCGTGCTCGGCGGGTCCAAGGTCTCCGACAAGCTGGCGGTCATCGAGGCGCTCGCCCCGAAGGTCGACACGCTCGTCATCGGTGGCGGCATGTGCTTCACCTTCCTTGCGGCACAGGGCCTTTCGGTGGGCACCTCGCTGCTGCAGGAGGAGATGATCGACACCTGCAAGAAGCTGCTGGAGACCTTCGGCGACGTCATCCACCTGCCGGTGGATATCGTTGCCGCGGACAAGTTCTCGGCCGACGCCGACTCGAAGGTGGTCGCCGCCAACGAGATTCCGGACGGCTGGATGGGCCTGGACATCGGCCCCGATTCGGTGGCGCGGTTCTCGGCGCTGCTGACCGAGGCCAAGACGGTGTTCTGGAACGGCCCGATGGGCGTGTTCGAGTTCGAGAAGTTCTCGGCGGGCACCCGCGGTGTGGCCGAGGCCATCGCCACGGCCACCTCGAAGGGCGCGTTCACCGTGGTCGGCGGCGGCGACTCCGCCGCCGCCGTGCGCACCCTCGGCCTGCCCGAGGACGGTTTCTCGCACATCTCCACCGGCGGCGGCGCGTCGCTGGAATACCTGGAGGGCAAGGAACTCCCCGGTCTAGCGGTTCTGGAGGACTGACCCATGGCACGTAAGCCTTTGATCGCCGGCAACTGGAAGATGAACCTCAATCACCTCGAGGCCATCGCTCTGGTGCAGAAGATCGCGTTCGCCCTGCCGGAGAAGTACTTCGCCAAGGTCGACGTCACGGTCATCCCCCCGTTCGTGGACCTGCGCAGTGTGCAGACCCTGGTCGAGGGCGACAAGCTGCTGATCACCTACGGCGCGCAGGACCTGTCCCAGCACGCCGAAGGCGCCTACACCGGCGAGATCAGCGGTTCGATGCTGGCCAAGCTGGGCTGTTCCTTCGTGGTGGTCGGCCACTCCGAGCGTCGGCAGTACCACAACGAGACCGACGACATCGTGCTCGCCAAGGCCAAGCGCGCCCTCGAATACGGCATCACCCCGATCGTCTGCATCGGTGAGGGCCTGGGCATCCGCGAGGCCAAGACCCACGTCGAGTACAACCTCGAGCAACTGCGCGGCTCGCTCAAGGGCCTGACCGCCGAAGAGATCTCGAAGGTCGTCATCGCCTACGAGCCGGTGTGGGCCATCGGCACCGGCAAGGTCGCCACCCCCGCCGACGCCCAGGAAGTCTGCGGCGCCATCCGCAAGGAACTCGCCGAACTGGCGAATCCCGAAGTGGCAGCAGGCGTCCGGGTGCTCTACGGCGGCTCGGTCAACGCCAAGAACGTCGGCGAACTGGTCGGCCAGACCGACATCGACGGCGCTCTCGTCGGCGGCGCGTCCCTGAAGGGTGACGAGTTCGCCACCCTGTCCGCGATCGCCGCGGGCGGCCCACTGCCGTAAGGGTTTTCACTGCCGAAAGGGCCGGGCGTCTTCGTGGCGTCCGGCCCTTGTCGCTATTGTGCTGCGGCGCGGATGAGGTCGGCGACGACGGTGGGGCGTGAGACGTAGATGGCGTGGCTGCCGGCGGTTTCGCGGACGGTGGCGCCGAGGCGTTCGGCCATGGAGCGCTGGGCCGCCGGGGGAATCATGCGGTCCTCGGTGACGTGCAGGTACCAGCTCGGCTTGAGCCGCCAGGCGGCTTCGCTGATGGTGCCGCCGATTGCCTCCAGACCCCAGGGGGTCTGCGAATGGGCCAGGAAGGCAGCGTCTTCGGGGGAGAGGTCGGCGGCGAAGGCCGCGTGGAACTTGGCGCGGTCCAGCAGCAGGTGGCCGTCGGGGGAGGGGAGGATGGGCGGCTGGGGGCCGTCCTGGGGGAAGGTGCCGAGCAGGCTGTTCACGGATTCGCCCTTGTCGGGGGCGAAGGCGGTGATGTAGACGAGGGCCGAAACCGCCTCGTGCACACCGGCTTCGGTGATGACCGCGCCGCCGTAGGAGTGGCCGACCAGGACCGCGGGACCGTCGAGCTCGTCGAGAACGGCGCGGGTGGCGGCGGCGTCCTCGGCCAGGGAGTTGGTGGGGTTCTGGACGATGCGGACACGGTAGCCGTCGCGGGTGAGCTCGTCGTGGACAGCGCGCCAGCCGGAGCCGTCCACGAAGGCGCCGTGGACGAGGACGACGGTATTGTCGGTTGATGGCATGTCGGTTCCTCGGATCGAAGGAATGTGGGCATGCTCGAAGGTAGGGGTGTTGCGGGCGTGGCCAATCCGTCGAATGACGTAGGCGGCCGGACTTGCGTAGGTCAGTGCGCCGCCGGGTCGCTGCCGGGATGGCGTTCGAGTGCGTCGCGCAGGGCGCTGCGGCGGGTGACACCGAGTTTGTGGAAGATCCGGTAGAGATGGGTCGAGACCGTCCGGTCGGAGAGGTAGAGCTGTTCGCCGATCTGCTTGTTCGTCAGTCCGGTCGCCGCCAGCTCGGCGACGGCCTGCTCACGGGCGGTCAGGGCGGCCGGACCGGGCGACGGGGAGTTCTCGCCGGTGGCGCGAAGTTCGGATTGCGTCCTGCGCACCCACGGCTCGGCCCCCAGTTCGGCGAAAAGCGTTGCGGCCGTGCTGAGATGGGTGCGGGCCTCGGTCGTCGCGCGGTCGCGACGCAGCTGCTCACCGTAGAGGAGTTCGATGCGGGCGCGATCGAACAGATAACGCTCGGTGCCGGGAACGGCGAGGGCCTCCTCGAAGTGCTCGCGGGCCTTATCCGGGTGCGCCACCGCCTGGGCGGCCGCGACGAGCATGGCAAGGCGTGGCGAAAGCTCCTCCAGTGCAGCGGCTTTCGCGCCACGCGCGTGGGCCCGTGCGTCCTCGAAGCGTCCGCTGCGAGCGGCGGCTTCGGTGAGGTCGAGCACCAGCCACAGTGCGTGAGGATTGTGCGGCAGGAAGTCTCCGGGTGGATTGATCAGTGCCGCATGCCGATACGCGTCGCCGAACGTCGAGGTGCCGAGTGCGTGCAGGCATCGAATATGCGAAGCGTAGTGCGCGAGGACGAGCAGCCGGCGCGGTGCGGCGAACATCAGCACCTCCTCGCTCAGCCCATCCGCGGCGGCGCCGTCCCCGCGCGCGGCGGCCACCAGGCCACGCAGGAACTTCCCGGTCCCGGAGCTGACCACGTACCCGAGTTCCGCGCACAGCCGCAAGCCCTCGTCGGTGATCTCGAGCAGGTGATCCCATGCGCCGCAGAAGAAATCGTCGATGGCGAGCAGGAACAGCGCGTCGATGGATCGCGCGACCGCGCCGCCGTCCTGCCCGTCGTCGATCACCCGCCGCAGCGGTTCCCGCGCGCGCCCGACCCGATCGACATACGTGCCCGCCGTGGCGACCCGCACGATATGCACCGGATCCGCCGACAATCGCAGCCCGTCCAGCGCACTGTCCAAGTCCGCCAAGGCTTTCGGGCCGCTGTGCACCGGATCCACGAACGGCCCGCGCAGCAGGGCGAGCGTATCCTCGGGCTCCACCACCACCCGCTCGAGCGCGGCGTCGATTTCGGTCCACGGCCCGTCCGGCCCGCTGTAGAACCCGATGGACAGCAGGGTGTGCAGCGCCTCGATCACCGTGTCCTGATCGCGGGATTCTTCCTCGGCCGCGGCGTGCAGTCCGGCGAGCAGCAGCCGGCTCGCGGTCGTGACATCGCCTTCGCTGTTGAGCAGTTGGAAGGAGGCGGCCAAAGCGACCGGCAACGAGCGGCCGCCGAGCGCGGGATTCGGTGCGGCGCGCAGCAATCGGCCGGAGTCGGCGAGATCGCCGGTGAGCAGCGAGCCCAGATAGGCCGCCCGCGCGGTGCGCCGCGCCCGGTCACCGTCGGCGGGACTGAGCTCGGCGGCCCGCAGCATGGCGGCCGCCGCCCGGCCGGCGTCGCCGTCGCGCACCATGAGCTGCGACAGCGTCTCGAGCTGTGCCGCCACATCCTCGTCGGGTCCGGTCGCGGCCTGTCCGAGATGCCAGGCCCGCCGCTGCGGCGACGCGGCGAAGGCGTCGGCCAGAATCCGATGCGCACCCCGCCGCTCCTCGCTGGTCGAGGATTCCACCACGGCCGAGCGCAGCAGCGGATGCCGGAATTCGAGGCGGCCGGTACGCGGATTGGGCCGGATGAGCCCCGCCCGTTCGGCGGGCAGCAGAGCGTCGCGTCCTTCCGGAGTGCGCACGCACTCTTCGATGGTCGTGCTGTTCTCCGCACCCGCGAGCACCACGAACAGCAGCGTCCGCCGCGTCGCCGCCGGCAGCGCGTCGAGGCGATCGGCGAACATACCCTGCAACCGGCGGGTCAGCGGCAGCACCCCGGGCAGTTGCGCCGTCCCGTGCAGGGTCCGCAGCGCCGCCGGAAGTTCCAGCAGCGCAAGCGGATTCCCGCGCGCATCGGACCGCAGTCGCCCCCGCACCGCCGTCGACAGCGCGGGAAACGCCGCCGACAGCAGCTTCTCCGCGCTTCCCGCATCCAGCGGCGCCACCTCATGGAGCCGAAACCCGCTGCGCGTGAACGCATCCCCGGCTTCGGTTCGTGTCGCCGCCAGCAATCGAACATCGGCCGGGCCGAGCCGCCGCAACGCGTAGATCACCGCCATACTGCTGGCCAGATCCAGCCACTGCACATCATCGACGATCAGCAACAGAGCCCCGGCCTGCGCCGCCGCCCGCAACAGCGCCAAAGTCGCTGCCCCCGCGACCAACTGCGTCGGCATCGCCCCCGTCTCCGAACCCATCACCACCCGCAGCGCCTCCCGATGCGCCGCCTCGAGGACCTCGATATGCCCGCTCAACGGCTGCAGCAGCTGGTTCAACGCCCCGAACGACAACTCGGCCTCGAACTCGAGCGCCGCGGCCCGCAGCACCCGCACCCCGCGCGCGGCCGCGATCTCCGCCGCCGCATCCAACAGCGCCGTCTTCCCCACCCCCGGCTCCCCGGACAGCACCAGCGCCGTCTCGCCACCGCACCCGTCCACCACGAACGACGAGATCACCTCGATCTCGGCCTCGCGCCCGAACAACATCGACGTACTCTCCGAACTCCCAGCAACTTCCACCACGAGATATCCCCACGAGCTTATGGGAGCGGGCGTCGTGCGCCCGGGGCGCCGCAGCCGGAGCACAGCGAGCACGGTGCGTGATCAACTGACCGGAGCGCCGAACCATCTGGGCAGGCAGGTGTTCAGGTCGTGCTGGTCGTCACCCGCCCACGCCACGTGGCCGTCGGGTCGCAGCAGGACGGCGGGCGCGTCCAGTTCGTCGCTGGTGTCGGCGATGTGGTCGACACGATCCGCCCAGCCTGCCACGGACAGTCGGCCGGTCTGGTCGAGTAGCAGGCCGCGGCCGGTGCGCAGCAGTTCGAAAAGGCGGGTGTGGCCGAGCTGCACATCCCGGAGGCGGCGGCCCAGCGGGTCGGGTCCGTCGCCGAAGTCGTAGCGGATGCCGATCGCGATGATGCGTTCGATGAGGTACTTGTTGACTTCGGCGAAGTCCATGAGCTTGCCCATGAGGCGGCGCAGGGCCTGGGCGTTCGGGTCGAGTGACATGAGTGCGGTTTGGGCGCGGGTGTTGTCCAGGACGTCGGCGGCCACGGGGCGGCGTTCGATCTCGTAGCTGTCCAGCAGGTCGGCCGGTGCCCAGCCGTGGATCTGAGCGGCGAGTTTCCATCCGAGGTTGAAGGCGTCCTGGAGGCCGAGGTTGAGGCCCTGGCCGCCGAGCGGCGGATGGATGTGCGCGGCGTCGCCCGCGAGCAGCACGCGGCCTGCGCGGTAGCGGTCGGCCAGCCGGGTGGCATCGCCGAAGCGAGATACCCACCGTGGCGAGTGCGCGCCGAAGTCGGTGCCCGCCAGGGCGCTGAACTGCCGGACGAGTTCCTCGAAAGTCGGTGGGACACTGCGGTCTTCGGCCACCTCGGCGGCGGGTGCGACCATCCGGTACACGCCGTCGCCGATCGGTCCCGCACCGAATCGCAGCTGGGTCTTACGGACCTCGGTGATCACCGGGAGGATCTCCTCCCACGGTGCGGTGAGCCGCACCTCGCCCAGCAGGGTGTCGATCCGGCTCGGCTCACCGGGGAAGCCGATCCCGGCCAGTTTGCGCACCGTACTGCGGCCGCCATCGCATCCGACCAGGTAGCGCGCCCGCAGCCGATCGCCCTCGGCCAGTTCGACATCCACCCCGTCCGCGTCCTGACTCACCCCGGTCAGTTCGGACCCCCAGCGCACTTCGACACCGAGTTCGGCCCCCCGCTCCAGGAGCAGCCGCTCGGTGACGGTCTGCGGAATCGAGAACACGAACGGATACGTGGTGTCCAACCCCTCCGGTTGCGGCTTCACGATGCCCGCGAAGTACCCCCCGAGCGGATGCTGTGTCCCGAGCGCGAGCACCTGATCCACCAGCCCCCGCTGATCCATGATCTCCATGCTCCGCGCATGCAATCCCATGGCCCGTACGACCTTGGTCGGCTCGGATTCCTTCTCCAGCACGACCGCCCGCACCCCGCGCATGCGCAGTTCACTGGCGAGCAGCACTCCGGTCGGTCCGCCACCGGCGACGATCACGTCGAAATCAGACATTCAGCGACTCCCATTCCCGCGTTTCCGCACCTCGGCCAGCGATTCTGCGGCAAGACCGGGGTCTTGCCGCAAGCCCCGGGGTGCGATATACGTTGAAGAGGGGAGGGAATCCGCCACCATCTGCGAATAATCGGACATCGCCGGGCGCGAAGCCGTGCAGCGATCATGATGGAAGTGTGGCTGGGGAATTCGTGGCTGTCCCGGGATGGTTCTCGGCACAGAATCAGGATTGCGGAATCGCGATCGCCGACCTGACCGGTGGGGACGGGCGGGATGTGCTGGTCTTCATGGTCGATGGCCCACCCGGTCAGAACGGTGGATACTACCGGGTCGGAACGGGTCTGAATACCACTGGGGGAGTGGCTGATTGGGGCCCGTGGCAGACGGTGCCCGAATGGTGGGGCTGGGAGAACCAGGGTGCCGGGATCGCCGTCGCGGACCTGAGCGGCACTGGGCGGCCGGACCTCGTGGTGTTCCTGGTCGACAATCCCGAGGGGCAGAACCAGGGCTACTTCCGGGTCGGACGTGACCTCGCCGCCGATGGCGCGGTGACCGGCGGATGGACTGCGTGGCAACAGATTCCGGACTGGTACGGGTGGGAGAACCAGGGGGCGGATATCTGCCTGACGCGGATCGACGGGCAGCCGGTGCTGGTGGTGCTGACCGTCGACAATCCGGGTGGGCAGAATTCGGGGCAGTTCCGGCTGGCCAAGGGGCTCACCGCTGACGGTGAGGTGGCGGAATGGACGCCGTGGGTGGCCGTTCCGGAGTGGTACGGGTGGGAGAACCAGGGCGCGGGGATGACCGTGGCCGATCTCGACGGTGACGGGCGGCCCGAGCTGATCGTGTTCGCGGTCGACAATCCGCAGCAGGTGAACGCGGGCGTCTACACGATCGGGTGGGGGCTCGACGGGTCGGGGCACTGCGTCGACGGGTGGAGCGGCTGGTCAGCGGTGCCCGGGTGGGGGTTCATCGAGAACCAAGGCGCGGCGATCACGGTGCTGCCCGGTGCGGCCGGGGATCCGGAGCTCGTGGTGTGCACGATCGACCACACCCCGGACGGCAATGCCGGATATGTGCGCGTGGTCGAACTCGACACCGGCTTGATGCACGCGGCCCACATGGGTGTCTGGCGGATCCTGGATTTCGGCACCGAGATCAATCCGGTGCACGCGGCGCTGCTGCACCCCGGGGATGTGGTGTTCTTCGCCGGATCGGGCAATGACCCGGATCGGCATCATGCGCACGAATTCCGCACGCGGGTCTGGCATTACCCGAACCCCGGGCTCGACGCACCGGCCACACCCATCGACATGTTCTGCACGGGGCACGCGTTCCTGGCCGATGGCCGGCTGCTCGCGGTCGGCGGCACCGGACAGTACGACCCGTTCTACGGCCTGCGTGACGCGCTCATCTTCGATCCCGCGGCGGGCGCGTGGAATGCGGTGGCGGACATGGAATTCGGGCGCTGGTATCCGAGCCTGGTCACACTGCCGGACGGCCGGGTGGTGGCAGTGTCGGGGTTGGGGACCGACGGATACCTGGCGGTGACTCCGGAACTGTTCGATCCGGCCACCGAAACCTGGTCGCAGCTCCCGGTTCCCGGTCCCATTCCCATGTACGGGCATCTCCTGCTGCTCGAGGACGGGCGAATCTTCTACTCCGGCGGCCAATACGGCGGGAACAACGGCATGCGCCCGTCGGTCTGGGATCCGGCGACCGGGGCCGCCACCGAGGTGCCCGGGCTCGTCGATCCGGGCTCGCGCAATCAGTCCGCCAGCGTGCTGCTGCCCCCGGCGCAGGACCAGCGGGTCATGCTGCTCGGCGGCGGCGGTTACGACATGCACAGTCCCGCACCGGCTCTGTCCGATACCCGGATCGTGGACCTGAAGGCTGCGAACCCCGCCTACCGTCCCGGACCGCCGATGGAGCATCCCCGCATGCACGTGTGCGCGGTCGTGCTGCCCGATCGCACGGTGCTGGCGGCCGGTGGTTCTGGCATGGAGGAGATGGCGCACGCCGCCCCGCCGCACGCCGAGATCTTCGATCCGGCCACCGAAACCTGGATGCACACCGGGCCGCAACGCATTCCGCGGCTGTACCACTCGGTGGCGGTGCTGACACCCGACGGCAAGGTGATCACCGCGGGCTCCAATCCGATGCGCAAGACCGAGGAGTTGCGCATCGAAATGTTCTGGCCGCCCTACCTTTTCCGCGGTGCGCGGCCGGAGTTGGAGCTGAGTGCCGAGGTCGCGACCTACGGCGACACGATCACCGCCACCACGAGCGCTGCCCTGCGTGAGGCGAGCCTGCTGCGTCCGGGCTCGACCACCCACTCCTGCGACAATGATCAGCGGCTCATCGATCTGCCGTTCACCGTCACCGCGCCGGACGCGATCACCCTGACGATGCCGTCGAATCCCGCGCTCGCGCCACCCGGCTGGTATCTCGTCGTCGTGGTCGACACCGACGGTGTGCCCTCCGCGGGACGCTGGATCCGCCTGACTCCGCCGTGAGTCAGCGCGGCCCGGGGCTGTCCGGTGCGGGCAGCGCGGCGGTATCCGATGCCGGATCCGGCGTGGACGCCGCGACCACGCCGCGAACCCCGTCCCGCACAACGAAACTGGCTCGCGTGTGGATCGGCGCGCCGGGCCGCCGTACATAGGGCACCACCCGGAAGTCGCTGCGCCACAGCCCATGATCCAGCTCCACCCGCACATACCCGCGCTGGGAATTGGAGAACTTCAGATCGGGATTGGTGGCGAGCACCTGCCGGGCGGCCGGGGTGAGGTCGACGCCGTCGCCCCGGCTGGTAATCGAGGTGCCGATGAATTCCGAAGCGACAATGGCAGATTCGAGATCGGAGTGATCACGCCGCAGATCGGCCACGACATTCTCGTGCCGGTCGCCGGTGATCACCACCAGATTCCGCACCCCATGGTCGGCCGCCGCGCCCAGCACCGTATTGCGGTCGGCCACATACCCGTCCCAGGAGTCGGTGCCCAGTTCCACCGCGGCCCCGGGATCGTAATCACTGCGCGCCATCGGCACCTGATTGCCGATCACCTGCCACCGCGCGGGCGACGAGCGGAAACCGTCCACCAGCCAATCCCTTTGCCGCGATCCGAGAATCGTTCTGCCGGTGGCATAGCGCGCCTCGCAATCGGCCACCGCCTTCCCGTCATTGCAGGCCAGTGGCGAGCGATAGGACCGGGTGTCGATCATGGTGATCTCCGCCAGATCACCGAACCGGAATCGCCTGTGCAACAAAATATTCGGCCCTGACGGCATTTGCGCCACCCGCAGCGGCTGATGCTCGTACATCGCCTGGAAGGCTGCCGCGCGCCGGCGTCGGAACAAGGCCGGAATCGCATAGATGTCGAATCCCAGCCCCGGAGTGTCGCCCGCCCAGTTGTTGTCGACCTCATGATCGTCCATCGTGGTCAGCCACGGAAACGCGGCGTGCGCGGCCTGCAGCGGGGCCTCCGCCTTCGCCTGGGCATAACGCAGCCGATACCCCCGCAGATCCATGGCCTCACCTGCGACATCCGGATCGGGCGCGGTGCCCACCCGCGCGTGAATCCAGGACTGCTCGTAGATGTAGTCACCCAGATGCACGACCAGGTCGAGGTCTTCGCGGCTCATGTGCTCGTAGGCCGTGAAATACCCGGAACTCCAGGATTGGCAGGACGCGAAGGCGAACCGCAGTCTCCGCATCGCCTGTCCGGCGGCCGGCGCGGTCCGTGTCCGCCCGACCGGGGAAATCGCCGACCCCGCGCGAAACCGGTAGAAATACCAGCGATCCGGCTCCAGCCCGTTCACCTCCGGATGCACACTGTGCGCGAGTTCCCTTGTGGCGACGGCGGATCCACGCGCAGCCACCTGCCGGAAGCCTTCGTCGTGCGCCACCTCGTATTCGACGGTCACCGGCGCGTTGGTCATCCCGCCGTGCCCGTCGGGCGCGAGCGGATCCGGTGCCAGCCGTGTCCACAGCACCACCCCGTCGGGCGTGGGATCTCCCGAGGCGACTCCGAGCGCGAACGGATCACCGCCGGCCAGTCGCGCCGTCCGCAACCGGCTACTGCTCGCCGCCGAGGTCCCCACCAGTACAGCGGCGGACCCGGCGGCACCGAATCTCAGCAACTGCCGACGCGACATGCCCATACGACACGGTAGACGCCCGGTCGGCAGCGCGCCGGTCAGAGGCTCAACAGCACCGTGCGCAGCACCAGCGCGAGGATGAACACGACGGTGAACGCCAGATCGATGCCCACCGACCCGAAGTTGATCGGCGGCAGCACCTTGCGCACGGGTGCGATGACCGGCTCGGTCAGCTTGTAGGTGCCTTCCCGCACCTTGCCCACCCAGGGCGCGGGGTCGCGGCTGAGCGCAGTGATCCAGTCCACCACCAGGCGAGCCAGCATGATGAGGATGAATACCGACACGACCAGGCTGAGCAGAGTCCAGATGATGCCCATTGCCACATTCCTTCCGAAGGCGTCTACCGAGAGCAACGCGGCAGACCCGTCCGAAGTGCCGGATTCGCCGCATTTGCCAGGTGATTATCAGGTCGGAAGCGCTCCCTGTCAGGCGCGCCACTCCGCCCGGTCGAGTCTCCCCCTGGTGGAGACGTGACAGTGGGAGGCACGGACGACGACACGCTGTGCACCATCGGCGCCCTGGCCGGAGCAGCCCGATCCGTCGCCGGTGTTCACCTGGTTCGCGGCGGCCCCGCGGTGCGGTACACGGTGATTCAGCGTCGTTCCGGGACCTCCCGGGCGGGCAGCGCGAGATCGGTCGCCGGGGTGGCCGGGGCCTCGGGTTCGGGGCGCCACGCCTGGGTGGTTCCGGGGATGCCGTTCTCGACGACGTAGGTGGCGCGGGTACTGATGGGCGCACCGGGCCGGTTCACATAGGGCACGACCCGGAAGTCGGTGCGCCACAGCGCATGATCGAGTTCGACCCGCACATAGCCGCGCTGATTGTTGCTGAACTTCAGGTCCTGATCGGTCTCGAGCAGTTTCCGCGCCGTAGTGGTGATGTCACTGCCATTGCCGCCGCTGCTGATCGAGGTTCCGATGAATTCGGCCGCCACCACCGGCGATTCGTGATCGCTATGGTCGCGGCGCAGGTCGGCGGCCCAGTTCTCGTGCCGGTCGCCGGTGATCACCACCAGATTCGGCACGCCGCGCGCGGCGGCGGCGCCCAGCACCGTATTGCGGTCGGCGACATACCCGTCCCACGCGTCGGTGCCCAGCAGATCCGGCGGGCCCGGGTCGTAGTCGTTGCGGCTCATGGACACCTGGTTGCCGAGCACCTGCCAGCGGCTGGGCGAGTCGCGCAGGCCGTCGACGAGCCAATCGCGTTGTCGCGCACCGAGCAGCGTGCGGTCGGCGGCGTAGCGCTGTGGGCAGTCGGCGGTGGCGCTGCCGTCGGTGCACGCCTGCGGGGTGCGGTACTGCCGGGTGTCGAGCATGGTGATCTCGGCCAGGTCGCCGAAGCGATACCGTCTGTGCAGCAGCATGTTCGGCCCGGACGGCAGCTGTGCGACGCGCAGCGGCTGATGCTCGTAGAGCGCCTGGAACGCAGCGGCCTTGCGTCGCCGGAACAGCGCCGCAATCCCATAGATGTCGAAGGCGGGCCCGCGCGAATCCCCACCCCAATTGTTGTGCACCTCATGGTCGTCCATGGTGGTGAGCCACGGGAACGCGGCATGCGCGGCCTGCAGTGGCGCCTCCGCCTTGACCTGGGCATACCGCAGCCGATAGTCCGCGAGATCCACTGCCTCGCCGGTGATCTCATCGGCATCCTGCCCGTCGCGCCCCCGCACCCACGGCGTCTCGTACGTGTAATCCCCCAGATGCACCACGAGATCGAGGTCTTCCCGGCTCATGTGTTCATAGGCGGTGTAATACCCGTACGTCCAGCACTGACAGGAAGCGAACGCGAATCGCATACGCGCCGTGGGTGATCCGTCCGCCGGCGCGGTCCGCGTCCGCCCGGTCGGCGACACCGCCGTCCCCGCCCGGAACCGGTAGAAGTACCACCGATCCGAGTCGAGCCCGCGCACCTCCGGATGCACGCTGTGCCCGAGTTCCCGGCTCGCCACCGCCTCACCCCGTGCCACCACCCGCCGGAACTGGGCATCGTGCGCAACCTCGTACTCCACGGTGACCGGCCGCATCGGCATCCCGCCCAGCCCGTCCGGCGCGAGCGGATCGGGCGCCAGTCGCGTCCACAGCACCACCCCGTCGGGTGTCGGATCCCCCGACGCCACCCCCAGCGCGAACGGATACCCCCCGTTCCACCGCGGCGCCGGAAACCGCCGGCTGCTCACCGCCGAAGTCCCCACCAGGACCGCCGCCGAGCCCGCGAGACCGACCCGCATCAACTGCCGCCGAGACAAGCTCATACGTAACGGTAGGAATGCTCACCATGCGCCGCCGTGAACACCGGCCCTGCCCCCGAGCAAACTTTCGATGACGTTCTGGATCGTAATCCCCTGGTACCCGCCCGTTTACCCAACGGCCGCCGAGAAGCGGGCCGCGAATGCCTGCCGGTTTGCCGAGACAGGCGAACGATCCCAGATCGCGAACACCACCCGCTCGAAGGCGGCCCCACGTCGGCCCAGCGCCTGCTCGAAGGCCGCGGCCACCTCGCCGGGATCATTGCGGAAGACCCCGCAGCCCCACGCTCCGAGCACCAACTGCCGCACCCCGTGATGAGCCGCGACGGCCAGCACGCGATCCGCGCGCACCGCCAACTGCTCCCGGACCGGCACCGGCCCGCCCGCGTGCAAGGCCAGCTGACCCGCATTGGGCGCAGGCGAAGTCAGAAACGACACCGGAAACGGCTCATCCAGCAACGCGTACCGCTCATCCCGCACCACCGGAACCCGCGGCGAGAAGATCACCCGATGGCTGTATCGCAGATCGCTCGAAGCCCGGTGCGCCGCATAGTAATCCGGTGCTTCCAACAGGCAGCGATACAACAGCGCGCTCCGGCAGAGATCCTCCTCCTGCGCCCGGGCGCCCCGCAGATACCCGCCGCCCGGATTCCGCGCCGACGCGAAATTCAATACGGCAACGGACTTCCCGCCGTCCTCGTACAGCCGCCGCGCCGCGGCCATACTGCCCTCCGCGGTCACTTCGGCCGCACCGGCCAGCGGCCCGAGCGACTCGGTGAACGGCGGGCAATCGGAGGCGTAGGACACGGTCCCGGCCCGCGCTGCGGCCAACGCCGCACGTAGATCCACGAACGTTCCGTGCCGGTTCTGATATCCGCCCTCGTCCGCGATCCGCTCGTTCTCGGCGGCGATCTGCTTTGGACTACTTGTCATTTCACGCACGGTACGGTGCGCTCCGGTCGAGCGCACCCTATTTTTAGTCTTTGACACTAAATCGACCGTGTGACACGTCGCGACCTGCCGAGCGACCGCCCTCGACGCGGCATGCGGGCCGAATACCATGTGGGGATGACCGGCAGCCAGCGTTTGCGCATTGTCCCGTCCCAGTTCGTGGTCGAGCATCTGCCGAACTCCACCTTTCCGGAGGACGACGAGTGGATCGCGTTGGTGCGGGCGCCTGAGGGGCTCACCGTGATTCGGGAGGCGCCGCCGTGGGGAGATGGGGAGCGGTGGAAGGGGTTTTACGGGGACAGTGCGCATGGGCTGGACACGCCGGGGATGCTGGCGGCGCTCATCGGGCCGCTGGCCGATTCCGGGATCCCGGTGTTCGTGGCCTCGACCTATCACGCTGATCTGGTGCTGGTGCCGGATCATCGGCTGGAGGAGGCGGCGGCGGTGTTGAAGGACGCGGGGCATCGGCTCGCGGAATAGGCCGACCGGGTCTCATCTGGTGTAGGAGACGACGCTCATCATTCCGGATTCGGCGTGATAGATGTTGTGGCAGTGCAGCATCCACTGGCCGGGGTTGTTCGCGTCGAAGTCGGCTTCCACGGTGTGCATGGGGAGCACGATCGAGGTGTCCTTGCGGGGGCCGGTACCGGTGGGGGTGACCACCTGGTAGGTGTGGCCGTGGACGTGCATGGGGTGGTACATCATCGTTCGGTTCGTGAAGCGAAGCCGGATTCGTTCGCCCGCGGCGATTTCCAGCGGGGCATGGTCCGGGTAGGCCCTTCCGTTGATGGTCCAGAGGTACTTCTGGTCGTCGGAGCCGAGTGCCACCTCGAGCGTCCGGTCCGGTGCGCGCTGCGGCAGGCGCGCGGACTCGGCTGCTGTGAACTGCTCTTCGGTGAGGGGCGGCGAATCCAGCTCGGCCGGGCGCACATTCGCCGCGGGCGGGGCTCCGGCTCCGGTCCGGATGACGGCGAGGGCTTGGCCGTCCTTGCTCTCCGCGGAAGCCACCAGTGGGAACACCCCGTCACCGAGCTCGATGACGGCGTCGTAGCGTTCACCCATGCCGACGAGCACGCTCGCGCCGGTGACTGGTTGCACCGGAAAGCCATCGCTGTGGGTGATCCGCAATCGATGCCCGCCGACCGCCACGCGGAAGGCGGTGTCGGCCGCCGCATTGATGATGCGCAAGCGCATCCGCTGGCCGGGCCGCGCGGTGAAGCTCACCGGATCGCTGCCGAGCCGGCCATTGATCAGGAAGTGCGGGTAGGTGACGTCGCCGCCGTCGGCCCCGAGCGGCTGGTTCGGATCGGCTG
This sequence comes from Nocardia huaxiensis, assembly GCF_013744875.1. Lineage (NCBI taxonomy): Bacteria > Bacillati > Actinomycetota > Actinomycetes > Mycobacteriales > Nocardiaceae > Nocardia > Nocardia huaxiensis. The sequence continues at coordinate 6,030,537 of NZ_CP059399.1, read as the reverse complement.
ACATGGCCATGCCGCCGTGACCCATACCGCCCATGTCCATGTCGTCCATCCCCTGTTCCCGCAGCTGCTGGAGCTGCCGGTCCGGAGTGCGGCCGTCGGTCCCGTCGAGCCAGTCGTCGAGTACCACAACGGCTTCCACGTCGTAGTCGGAGCCGTCGTCAGGGTCTTCGACGATGAGCGGACCGTACAGTCCGCGATCGAGCTGCACGCCCACATGTGAGTGGTAGAAGTAGGTCCCGGAATCGGGCACGGTGAACTCGTAACCGAAGGTGCTGCCCGCCGCGACGGCCGGCTGGGTGAGGTCGGGGACGCCGTCCATATCGTTGCGCAGCGCGATCCCGTGCCAGTGCACGGTCGTCGGTTCGGGCAGTGCGTTCGTCAGCTCGGCCCGCAGCACTTCGCCCTTGCGGACCCGGATCTCGGGTCCGGGCAATCCGCTCCCATAGGTCCAGGTGTCGACCCGTACACCGCCCAGATCCACGGTCGCCGGTGTGGACCGCAGCGAGACATTCCGGACTGTCGCATTCGCCGCACGCCGGGCCTGCTCGGCATCGCGAACCTCGGTGGAGTCGGGTTCGATCAGGGCGGTCCCGCTGTCCTTCGTGCAGGCTGCGAGCGCGAGCGCGGCTGCCGCGCCGGAACCGGCGAGGAGGAATCCGCGTCGCGAGAGGGACGCCGACAATGGTGGTTGCTGGTGCGCCATACTTCTCCTGTCCGGTTGCGGGCGCCGCCCCCTCGGCGCAATATTACTGTCTACGTACGTAGAGCGTATGGAACCGGCTGTGCCGTGAGCTGAGGAGGCGACAAGCGTGGGTGCGCGAGGCTTCGGCGACCTGGAAGCGGTCGTCATCGAGCGGATTTGGGACCGGGACGACAAGACCACGGTCCGCGAGGTGTACGACGAACTCGCCGCGGAGCGGGAGATCGCGTACACGACGGTCATGTCCACCATGGACAATCTGCACCGCAAGGGGTGGCTGGAGCGTGAGCGCGCGGGCAAGGCGTACCGCTACTGGCCGACGCTCACGCGGGAGGAATACGGTGCGCGGCTCATGCGCGAGGCGCTGGGCAGCGGCGGCCGATCCGACCTGGTGCTGGCGCATTTCGTGGAGCAGATGAGCGCCGAGGAGTCGGAGGGGCTGCGCGCGGCGCTGCGCAAGTTCACCCGCACCAAACGCGACTGACACCCGCTCACCCCTGTCTACTGTTTACGTACGGAGATAGTAGATTGTTCGGCGAGGGATGTCGATCACATCTCCGCGGCGGGCCTGATCCACTGTGAAATAGTGGCTCCGCCAAGGGGATCGGAACGGAAGGCGTCGGTTCGGGGTGAAGCTGGTGGAGCGGCTGTGGCGAGTGGGCCCGGTGCCCGCGCTGTGCGCGCTGCTATTGCTGTTCACGCCGCTGCTCGGGTGTCTGGTCGACGAGTCCGAGGCGCATGCGCCGCATCCCGTGCACACCTTCGTCGATGCGAGCGGCATGCTCGTCGATGAACCCTTCCACGGCGACGCCGACAACTGCCTGCAGTTCTGCGCGCCCGATATGCCTGATTCATTGCATTCGGTCGCCTCGCACGTCGTGGGCACGCCGCCGCCTCCGCCCGCCCCGCTGCTCGTCGCGATCCTCGTCCTGCTGCTGGTCGCGGCCGCGCGCGCACCCACCGGGCGACGGCGTGGTCCACCCCTGTTGCCCGTCGTCAGCGGCCGAATGCTGTTGACACACCTCTGTATCGCCCGACGCTGACCGGTCAGCGCCAGGCCGGCGGTTGTGCCCGTCGGCCGGTGACCGCTGCCCGCACACGTCTCACCACCCGTCGCGGTGGTTCCGATGCAGAAAGCAACAGTCATGGACAAAGTTGTGCTGGACAAACTCGCCCTCTCCGGGGAACTGCTGGTGGCCGCGCCCGGCGCGGCCCGCGAGCCGCGCGCCCTGGTCGGCAATACGCCGGTGCTGTGGGTCGGCGAACCCTTCGCGCCGGCCGATCGCGGATTCTGGGCCAAACTCGAAGGATTCAACCCCGGTGGCATGAAGGACCGGCCCGCCCTGCGCATGGTGCGGCGCGCGAAGGAACGCGGCGACCTCGCGCCGGGCGCGCGCATCGTCGAATCCACCAGCGGCACCCTGGGATTGGGGCTCGCCCTGGCCGGTCTGGTGTACGGGCACCCGGTGACGGTGGTGACCGATCCGGGCCTGGAACCCATTGTGGCGCGCATGCTGGCCGCCTACGGGGCGCGGGTGGAGCTGGTCGCCCAGCCGCATCCGATCGGCGGCTGGCAGCAGGCGCGCCGCGATCGCGTCGCCGAACTGCTTGCCGCCGAACCCGATTCGTGGTGCCCGGACCAGTACAGCAACCCCGACAATGTGGCCGGCTACGAATCGCTGGCCCTGGAGCTGATCGATCAGCTCGGGGGAGTGGATGTGCTGGTGTGCGCGGTCGGCACCGGCGGCCACTCGGCCGGCGTGGCGCGCGTGCTGCGCCGATTCAATCCCGACCTGACGCTCATCGGCGTGGATACGGTGTCCTCCACCATCTTCGGCCAGCCCGCCGCCGCCCGCCTCATGCGCGGCCTCGGCTCCAGCATCCACCCGCGTAATGTGGACTACCCGGCCTTCGCCGAAATCCACTGGGTCGCACCGGCGGAAGCCGTGTGGGCCTGCCGCACCCTGGCCGCCACCCATCACGCCAGCGGCGGCTGGAGCGTCGGCGCGGTGGCCCTGGTCGCGGGCTGGGCGGCTCGCACCCACGCGCCGGGCACCCGGATCGCGGCGGTCTTCCCCGACGGCCCGCACCGCTACTTCGACACCGTCTACAACGACGACTACTGCCGGGAACACGGTCTGCTGCACGCCATTGCGCCCACCGAACCCGACCGGATAGCGCATCCGGCCGAACGGCACGTGCACGCCTGGACCCGCTGCACCACCGTCGTCGACCCGGCCACCCTGGGGCGGGCGTCGTGACGGTCCTGGCGAAGTTCCGCGGCTTCGACACCGCCGCCCAGCTGCTCATGGTCAACCAGTTCGGCATCAATCTCGGCTTCTACATGCTGATGCCGTACCTGGCCGGATACCTCTCGGGCCCACTGGGTTTGGCGGCCTGGGCGGTCGGCCTGGTGCTGGGCGTGCGCAATTTCTCCCAGCAGGGCATGTTCCTGCTCGGCGGCACCCTCGCCGACCGGCTCGGCTACAAGCCGCTCATCGTGGCCGGATGTCTGTTGCGCACGGGTGGTTTCGCGTTGCTGGTATTCGCCGAATCCCTGCCCGGCCTGCTCATCGCCTCGGCCGCAACCGGATTCGCGGGCGCGCTGTTCAATCCGGCGGTGCGCGCCTATCTGGCCGCCGAAGCCGGAGAGCGGCGGGTGGAGGCGTTCGCCGTCTTCAATATCTTCTACCAGGCGGGCATTCTCGCCGGACCGCTGGTCGGACTCGCCCTGATGGCCTTGAATTTCCGGGTCACCGCGGGTGCGGCGGCCGCGGTGTTCGCAGTGCTGACCATCGCGCAATTGTTCGCGTTGCCCGCCCGCCGCGCGGCTGCACCCGCCGAGCCCACCTCGGTGCTGGAGGACTGGCGCACCATCGTGTCCAATCGCCGTTTCGTGGCCTTCGCAGCGGCCATGATCGGCTCGTACGTGCTGTCCTTCCAGGTGTATCTGGCGCTGCCCCTGCAAGCGGAATACCTTGCGGGACAGGACTCCCGGACCATCACCTCGGCCATCTTCGTGGTCTCCGGCGTGGTCGCCGTGGCCGGGCAGCTACGCATCACCGCCTGGCTGCGGGCGCGTTGGGGCACCGGCCGGAGTCTGGTGGCCGGCATGGCGCTGCTGGCCGGGTCCTTCGTGCCACTCGTCATCATCCCGACATCCACGGTTTTCGGTGTCCAGGCGGCGATCGGCGCCCTGCTGCTGAGCGCCGCGCTGCTGGCTGTCGGCACCGCGGCGGTCTTCCCCTTCGAGATGGACACCGTCGTCGAGCTCGCCGGAAACCGGCTCGTGGCAACCCACTACGGGTTCTACAACACGATCGTCGGCATCGGCATCCTGATCGGAAACCTCGCCACCGGAGCGGTCGTCGGTGCGGCTCGCGCCGCGCATGCCGACTGGGCGATCTGGCTCGGCCTCACCCTGATCGGCGCGGCAGCGGCCTGGGCGCTGCACCTGCTCGACACCGGCAGCCGGCAACCCGCGGCGGTCGCGAACCGGTAGCGATCAGGCGGAAACCGAAGCGCAGAGCGCGATTCCGGCCGCCGCGGCGGCCACCGAGGTCAATGGCACCAGGGTGGCCGCCGCGGCGAGCGCCGCCTGCGCCCGGGTGCGCGCGACCGTCGCCGCGGGCGCCGAGAGCCGTTCGATACGCGCGATCAGACCGACCTGGGTGGCGCCGAGCGTGCCCACCGGACCTGTGGCCATACCACCGAGCGCGACGAGCGCCTCGATGACGTTCCGCCGCCCGTGGATTCGCGCCGCGGCATCATCGGCGACCATCTCCAGCAGCATGGCGACCTCCCGTGCGCCGAACGTGAACAGCGTGATGCGCGGCAGCACGGCCGCCAGTCCGCGCGTCAGCGCCAGCAGCAGATGATGACGGCCCGCCAGATGCGCCCGCTCATGGGCGAGCACCGCCTCCAGATGCCGCCCGTCGAGCGCTGCCAGCACACTCCGGCTGAGTACCACCGTATGTGTCTTGCCCGCAACGCAATACGCGGCCGGCTCGTCGACATCCAGTACGACGGCATCCAATTCGTGATGGTGCCGCCCCGCCAGCCGCGCCAGCCGCGCATGCTCGTGGGTGGTGCTGCGGGCCCGCACCAGCGAGCGGCCCAGCCGGAACACCAGCACCACCGCCGCGACCGTGGTGAGCCCCGACAGCAGCATCAACCCGGCCTGCGCCGGAGCGCCGTACCGTCCGACAGCGGCATCGTGGAAATGCGTGATGCAGGTGTCCAGATACCGCTGCGGCGTGGTCGACAACCGATGCGTCGCCAGATCGATGAGCAGCACCACGACCGCCGTGATCCACGCCAGCACCGTCGACGCCATGGCGGTGAGCCAGCTGACCAGCGCGAATTTCGGAGTAGCGCCCTGATATCCGATGCGGCCCAGCAGCCGCGGCGCGAGCACGGACACCGCGAAGCCGTACACCAGCAGGCAGATGGCGACACTCATGGCCGACACCCTATGTGCGGAACCTGAGCGGGAGATGTGTCCCTCAGGCGTGTCCCGCGGCCCGCAGGCGACGCGCGAGTTCGCGGCTGCGCGTCCGGAACTCGACGGGTTCCTCGATGTGGAAATCGACGTCGAGGAAGGCGATATTGAGCACCAGCCATTCGAAGGAATCCACCTCGAGGGTGACCCGGGTCCGCCCGGCGTCGAGGGCCTCGATGGTGCAGTTCTGGAATTTGAGCCGGTCGGCCACCGCGGCGGCGGGGGCCTCGACCGTCACCACCGCGTGGTGGCGACCGACCGTGATCCCGGCGCGCAGGTAGTCCGCGGCCGAACGGGCCGGGAGCGGACGCGGCGGGAACGGGATCGCGGTGGCGTGCACGTCGCCGACCCGGTCGAGCCGGAAGGTCCGCCAATCCTCGCGTTCGGTGTCCCAGCCCAGCAGATACCAGCGCAGGTTCAGGTGCACCTGCCGATACGGTTCGACCCGGCGACGGGACAGGCGGCCGCTGCCGCTGGTGTAGTCGAAGGTGACGAGTTCGTGCCGCGAGGCCGCCAGGCCGAGCGTGGTGAGCGCCTCGGCCTCGACGGCCGGCGCGGTCTGCGGCGCGGCCTCCACGGTCGCCCGCAGGGCGGTTGCCCTGGGCCGCAAGCGTTTCGGCAGAAACTGATCGATCTTGCCGAAGGCCCGCTCGGCGGCGGGACCGATCCCGGAGGGCTCCTGCGGTTCGGCCGGCGTGGTGGAACCGAGCAGCGCCAGCCCTACCAGGGTCGCGATCGCCTCGTCGTCGTCGAGCACCAGCGGCGGCAGCGTGCGGCCCGCGGCCAGCTCGTAGAATCCGCTCGGCCCCGGCTGGGTCGTCACCGGATAGCCGTACTCGCGCAGTCGCTCCACATCCCGCCGCAGCGTGCGGGGACTGATCGCGAGCCGGGCGGCCAGCTCCTGACCGGTGAATCGGCGGCCCGTCTGCAATTGGGTGAGCAGTTCGAGCATGCGGCGCGTCACGTCGGGCATGGAGTCATTCTCACCCGAAATGCGGTCAGAATCCGGCCGCATCTGTTCCTACGGTCGAAGCATGACCACAGCACAGCCACTTCGCCCCGCCGTGGCGGACCGCCCGCGCAGTATCCGCATCCGGGCGGCCCGGACCAACAATCTGCGCGACCTCGATATCGACGTGCCGCGCAACAGCCTCGTGGTGTTCGCCGGCGTCTCCGGGTCGGGGAAATCCTCGCTCGTGTTCGACACCATCGCCGCCGAGGCGGGGTATCAGGTCAACGAGACCTATCCGCCGTTCGTGCGCAATCGGCTGCCCCGCTGGACCCGGCCCGCGGTCGACTCCATCGACGGGCTGTCACCGGTGGTGGTCATCGACCAGAAACGGCTGGGCGGCAATGCGCGCTCCACGGTCGGCACCATCACCGACACCTACAGCTATCTGCGGCTGCTGTTCTCGCGCAGCAGCGAGCCGTATGTCGGTGAGTCCAACCACTTCTCGTTCAACGATCCGGCGGGGATGTGCCCGGCCTGCTCGGGGCTGGGCGAGCGGGTCGCCACCGACGTGGACAAGCTGCTCGACCTGGACAAGAGCCTGGCCGAGGGCGCGATTCTGCTGCCCGGCTTCGGAAACGGCCAGTACTGGTATCGGCAGTACGCGGATATCGGATCGTTCGACCCGGCTACGCCGCTGCGGGAATGGACTCGCGACGAGCGCCACGCGCTGCTGTACGGCGGCGAGGCCGCAGCGCGCCTGGGCACCCGACCGCCCGGGGACTACGAGGGCGTCGTGCCGCGATTCGAACGCATCTACCTGCACACCTCCGATGCCCCGTCGGAACGCAAACAGCAAGTGCTCCAGCGGTTCACACACGCACAACGCTGCTCCGACTGCGGGGGTGAACGCCTGAACGAAGCGGCCCGGACCGCCCGCGTGCTCGACCGCACCATCGTCGAGATGAGCCATATGGAGATCGAGGATCTCGGCGAACTCCTTGCCGCCGTGCGGGATCCGCGCGTGGCCCCCGTGGTGGCCTCGCTGCGCGAGCGGCTCACCGCGCTCACCGATATCGGCCTGGGTTACCTGTCCCTGGCCCGGCCCACCACCACGGTGTCCGGGGGAGAATCCCAGCGCATCAAGACGATCCGGCATCTGGGCAGCAGCCTCACCGAGATGCTGTACGTGTTCGACGAACCGACCGTCGGCCTGCATCCGCACGACGTACGCTCCATGACCGCCCTGTTGAAGCAATTGCGGGACAAGGGAAATACCGTCCTGGTCGTCGAACACGATCCCGATGTCCTGCGGATCGCCGACGAGGTCGTCGAAATAGGTCCCGGCGCGGGCGCCGCGGGCGGTCGCGTGGTGTTCCAGGGGAGCTTCGACGAGCTGCGCCGGGCCGACACCCCGACCGGCCGTGCCCTCCGGCAGCGCCGCCGCCCGCACACACCCCGGCAGGCCACCGGCAAGATTCGGGTCGAGAACGCCACCCGCAACAATCTCACCGGCGTCGGCGTGGACATTCCCGCCGGAGTGCTGACCGTGCTCACCGGCGTCGCGGGCGCCGGAAAGTCCAGTCTGGTAGCGGAATTGGCCGCCCAGCATCCGGCCACGATCGTCGACCAGCGTCCGATGGCCACCAATCGCCGCTCGACCCCGATCACCTATACCGGCATCGCGCCCGCCGTCCGCAAACTGTTCGCCACCGAAAACGGCGTCAGCCCGGCACTTTTCAGCGCCAACTCGGTCGGCGCCTGCCCGGCGTGCAAGGGCCTCGGCGTGGTCTACACCGATCTCGCCTTCATGGAGGGGCAGGAGATCGAGTGCGAAACCTGCGGCGGCCGCCGTTTCACGCCCGAGGTGCTCGGCTACACGGTCGACGGCCTGTCCATTGCCGACATCGACGAGCTCACCATCGACGAAGCCGCACAGCGACTTCGGATCCCGGGTATCGCCCGCCCGCTGCTGCGGGTCGCGGAGGTCGGGCTGGGCTACCTGCGCCTGGGCCAGCCGCTGAGCACCCTGTCCGGCGGCGAATGCCAGCGCCTGCGCATCGCGCGTGAACTCGCCGGGCACACCGGCCACACCCGCTACATTCTCGACGAACCCACCACCGGGCTGCACCTGTCCGATATCGACACCCTGCTGGAGGTGCTCGGCACACTGGTGGATACGGGCAATACGGTGGTCGTCATCGAGCACAATGTGGACGTCATCCGCCGCGCCGACTGGATCGTCGACCTGGGCCCGGGACCCGGCCGCCACGGTGGCCGCATCCTGTTCGAGGGCACACCCGAGGAGCTGATGGCGCGAACGGATTCGAAAACCGCCGTGGCGCTGCGTGGTTGACGAGGGTTGCGCGAACCCGGGTCCGTCCGGTAATACTATCTACGTACGTAATACGTAGATAAAGCTTGTGCCGCCCCCTCATCGGCACGAGGGCGCCCACCGGACGGGCGTCGACGACGAGCGGGAACGGGTAGACCACCTCATCAGCAGAGTCCCGTTCCCGCTCGCCGTCAGCATTCCGGCAGTGTGGCGTGCGGTTCAGGGTGCGGTGAGCAGCTTTCCCGCCGCCGCTTCGATGCGGTCCTCGTCGAGCAGCACGGTCGAGGCGGCCGGACCCAGCGGAACGAAACTGTCCGCACTGGTGACCCGCGCGATGCGGCCCTCGAACCCGGCGTCGAGCAGCGCGGCGAACACCGCCTCGGAAACCCCGCCGCTGCGGCGGGTTTCATCCGCGATCAGCACCCGGCCGGTGGCGCGGGCATTGTCGAGCAGATCCTCGATCGGCAGCGGAGACAGCCAGCGCAGATCCAGCACCCGCGCGTGCACGCCGCGCGCGGCGAGCCGCCGGGCCACCCGCAGGCTCATGGGCACCCCATTGGCGAAACTCACAATGGTCAGGTGCGTGCCCGTCCCGTGCACGCGCGCCCGGCCGATCTCGGCATGGCGCACCTCGGAAATCGGCGCCAGCCACGCGCCGTCGCCGGGCCGGTGCAGATCCCGGGTGTGGTACAGCGCGATGGGTTCGAGGAAGACGCACACCCGGCCGTCCACCCGCGCGGCCGACACGCACGTGCGCAGCAACGCGGCGGCATCATCGGCGCGTGCGGGCGCCGCGATCACCACGCCGGGGATATCCCGCAGGGCGGCAATGGAATTGTCATTGTGGAAGTGGCCGCCGAAGCCCTTCTGGTAGGCGAGGCCCGCGATCCGCACCACCAGCGGATTGCGGTACTGCCCGTCGGAGAAGAACGACAGCGTCGCCGCCTCGCCCCGCAGCTGGTCCTCGGCATTGTGCACATAGGCCAGGTACTGGATCTCCGGAATCGGAACGAAACCCGCGAGCGCCGCGCCGAGGGCGGTGCCCAGCACGCTCTGCTCATCGAGCAGCGTGTCGAAGACCCGCCGCACCCCGAAGGTCTGCTGCAAGCCCTTCGTGACGCCGTACACCCCACCCTTGCGGCCCACGTCCTCGCCGAAGACCAGCACATCGGGATCGCGGGTGAGCAGCTGGGCCAATGTGCGATTGACGGCCTGCGCCAATGTCATTGGCTCGGAGTTGTCGCCGCCGGAACCGTTCGCCGCCGCAGGATCGGCCAGGGGAGCCTTGGTGCGGAAGGCGGCGGCCACCGGACCGGCGGTCGCGGAATGGCCCACCGCAACAACGGGGTTCGAGGCGCCGGACGAACCGCCGGGCCGTTCCACGGCGCGCAGCGCATCGGTGCGCACCACGGTCGGGCGGTTCGCCGCCAGCGCGCGCACGACCTCCGCGGCGCTCGTCAATTGCTTTTCCCCGCACACGGATTCGGCCGTGGCCGCCACCCGCGCGCCGATATCGTCGTAGCGGCGCAGCATGTCGCCGGGCGTCGCGATTCCGGCCGAGATGAGCAGCCGCGCGGTTCTGCTCACCGGATCCCGCCGCAGATCCGCCGCGATCTCGGCGGGCCGTCGATACGCCGATTCCACATCCGAGCCCGCGTGCCCGAGCAGGCGTACCGTCCGCAGTCGCAGGAACGCCGGTTTCCTTTGTGTGCGAACCCATTCGGCGGCTCGGGTCGCCGCGCTGTGGGCGTCTGCCACTTCCGCGCCATCGGCCTCGAAGTACCGCAGCCCGGGCCGCGATCCATAGGCGTGCTCGATCCAGGTGCGCGGTGTCGGCACGCTGATCCCGAGCCCATTGTCCTCGCACACGAACAGAATCGGCATCGGCACACCCAGATGGGTGGTGTGCACCGCCGTATTGATCGCCCCCGCCGCCGTCGAATGGTTCGCCGAGGCATCCCCGAAACTGCACACCACCACCGCATCGGCGGGCCACTCGCACGGCACTCCCAGCTGCGCCGCCCGCTCGAGGGCGAAGGCCAGCCCGACCGCCCGCGGCAGCTGCGAGGCAATGGTGGAGGTCTGCGGAATCACATGCGCCGCTTTGCTTCCGAATACCTTGTGCCGTCCCCCGGAGATCGGATCGGACGCCGCCGCGACCACTCCCAGCAGGACATCCCGCACCGGATCGGACCCCGCGACCTTGCGCGCACGCTGTACGAAGAATCCGGCCGAGCGATAGTGCAGCAGCGCCGGATCGTTCACCCGCAGCGCGGCGGCCACCGCGGCGTTCCCCTCGTGCCCCGACGATCCGATGCTGTAGTACCCGTGCCCTTCCCGCCCGAGCCGGCGCGCCGCGAAATCCAGATGCCGTGCGGTGGCCTGGGAATCGAACAGCTCGAGGCAGTCGGCCCCGGTCAGCGTCCCGTCGGCGGTCAGGGTTTCGTGCTGCGGTCGTGCGGCCCCCGGCGTCGTCGCGGCCACCTCCGCGCGAAACCACTGGTCCAGCTCCGCTTCCCGGTCGTTGATGACGTCCTCCCATATGTCCCATATGTCGCGTACGCCGGGCTATCAGAGTAGAGGTGGGCGCGCCCTCTCCGCCGCAACTTCACATCTCTCGGCTAGTCGCCGGGCCAGGCATTCTCCTTCATCATGTCGGCGATGAGCGCGGCAATGTTCCAGGCGTCGTCACCGCCGCGATGATGGGTTCCCTCCAGCGGCAAACCGGTCATGCGCAGCGCCCCGGCCATGCCGAAACGCCTCTCGGTCCCGCGGGCCCTCGAGAAGGCGAGTTTGGCATTGGTGTGCACCGCGCCGAACGGATACGCGACACCGGTGGCCGCGCACTGGCGTTCGAACTGCTTGCGGTCGTAATCACCCCAGCTGGCCCACGGACGGGAATCGGCCTGGAACTCGGTGCGCAGCAGCGCGCACGCCTCGGAAAAGGAGATGCCCGCACCCACCTGCTCGGCGGTGAGAGTGGTCAGCCGGGTACAGAATTCACTGACGGTGGAGTGTTCGGGACGCACCAGAATGCTGTGCTTCTCCACGCGCTCGAGAGTCCGGGCGTCCAGGACGCACAGGCCGATCTCGATGATCTCGCTGAACTGTCCCGGCGGCGTGGCCTTCTCCCAGCAGGTGGCCTCCACATCCACCACATTCACCAATCGATTGTTCATGGGGCGGCACGCTACCGGCCCGAATCGGGTCGGCGACAACGATTTTCCGGGGTGAGCGGGCTACCGCCGACGGGCCTCGGCGAGCCGCGCGGCGAAGTCCGCGGAGTTCATGGTCCCGACCTGCTGTGCGATCTCGACCTCGACGGCATCGGCGTGCGCGGTCAGCGTCTCGGTCAAGCGCATGGTGCGCTTGGTGGCAATGGCAAGGGCGCGTGGGGCTTCGGCGGCTCCGGCCGCGAATCCGACGGCCTGTTCCACCAGCTTGTCGAAATCGCCCGCCACCACGCGGTGCGCCAACCCGGCGGCGAGCGCGGCGTCGGCGTCGAGCACCTCGCCGAACAAGGTCATGGCCGCCGCCCGCTGCGGGCCGACGGCTCGCTGCAACATCCAGGTCATGCCGCCGCCGGGGTGCGTGCCCAATTTCAGGAACCGCGCGTCGAATCGAGCGCCCGGTCCGGCCATGCGCACATCCGCGGCGAGTGCGAGATTCAGACCCGCGCCCACGGCCGCACCGCCCACCGCCGCCACCGTCGGCAGCGCGCACCGGGCCACGGCGAGAAATCCGGAGTAGATGGCGCGAAGTTCGGGTTCCCGAACCTGTGTCAGCGCCGCCAGATCGGCCCCGGCGCAGAAGGCGGGCGGCGTCCCGGTGATCACGAGGGCGCTGATTCCGGGATCGTTCTCGGCCGCGGTCACCGCGGCGGCCAGCTGCCCGGACAACTCCGGCGTCAGCGCATTGCGCCGTTCCGGGTGGTGCACCGTCAGCACCGCCACCTTGTCCGAGCGTTCGACCAGAATGTCCGCCATCAACCCATCCTCCCGCAACCTGCCTGCGCCGCAACGATAGTCGCCGCTACTCCGCGCGCAGTTCCAGTCCGGTGCCGCTGGCCTCGTTGCGGATGGTGAGGGCATCGGAATCGATGGTGGTGATGGTCTTGCCGTTCAGCACCTCGAGCACCTGCCGTTCGACATCCATGACCTCCGGCGCGCACGCCATCCTGGTGGTGCCGATCTGGAAGGTGACGTAGCTGCCGGCGATCTCGGCCCTGCCCATCATGCTGTTGCATCCGGCGCTGCCCGACACCGCGCCGTCGGGCGCGATGGTGAGCGTCGGCTTCACATCCTCGAGGGTCTGGGACCAGACCTGTGCGTCCTTGCCGAGCAGGCTCTTGACCACCCAGGTGGTCCCGGTGAGCGGCTTGTCCGGCGCGGCCACCTTGCGATCGAGCAGCGTGACGGTGATGCCGTCGCCATTGCCGGTGAGCGTCAGCGTCGAACCGTCGAGTTTCCACGTGGGAGCGGACTTCAGCAGTCCGTCCATCCACCCGTCGGCGCCGTCGGTCTCACCCGGGCAACCCATGAGCGTCATGGCCAGCTGACCGACGGTCAGGACGCCGCCGTCCAAGGTGACGGGTCCGGTGGCGGTATTGCACCCGGCATTGGCCGTCACCCGGTCGTCGGCGAAGGTCAGGGTCAAGGGGCCGCCGCCCGGGATCTGCTTCCCCTTGACCTCGGTGGAGATGTACGCCTTGCCCATGGGAGTTTCCGTCGGCTGCGCGGTGTCGTCGGTGGACGAGGAGCATCCGGCGATCGTGCCGACGGTCAGGGCGAGCAGCGCACACCACCTGCGAGTTGCTGACATGTCGCCGATCGTACGGAGATCAGACCGGCATGCCCAGCGCCGACGCGAGTGTCTGGCCGATCGCGTTGATGAAGGCCGGTAGCGCGCCCGGATCGAGAATCGTGCTGAGCACGTCGCGATTGTGGCAGCCCTCCCGCGCGGGCACCCCGTTGAGCCGGTCGTTGAGCCACAGCGCGGCGCTGCCCGCACCCGACACCGCGGCGATGCCGTGCTCGCTCAACAGATCCCGGGTGTAGAAGACCTGCGAGTTCGGGTCGGTGCAGTAGGTGTCGTACAGATTGTTCACCGCATTGATCGGCATCGCCTCGTCGAACGGCGACTCGTACAGGAACAGCGGGGCCGACGGGGCGCCGCGCTTGCCGAGGGTGAGCTCGTCCAGCAGCGGTTGCAGTTCGGGGGCCGTCATCGGATCACCGCCGGGGTAGTCGAACAGCCCCTTGAGATTGACGAACGGGAAGCCTGCGAATTGCAGTGCCACACACTGGTTCTCGTGAACCAGGCGCAAACCCTTGCCGAGGGGGTTCATATACCGGTCGATGAACTGATTCAGTTCCGGGTACTCGCGGGCGACGCCGAACAACCCGCCCAGCACGGCTCCCGCGAAGCTGGAGGTGCTGTTGTTGTAGTCGATGGCCATCCGCAGATCGGCCATGAGCCCGCCTGCGGCCGTTCCGACCAGGTTGATGTCCGGCGCGTAGGTGGGCTGCAATTCGGCGGCGTGCCCGGTCGGGATCGCGCCGCCCGAATACCCCCACAGCGTCACCCGGGTGTCGGCGCCGGGCAGGGCCGCGGGTTCGAAGTTCTCCGCGGCGCGAATGCCGTCGAGGGTGATGCGGCCACCCAGCGGCCCGGCCGCATAGGCCGCGTTCGGGCCCTGGTGGTCGGGGATGACCACGGCGTGCCCGAGCTGCAGCATGGCCTGCACCTCCACGAATTCCGCGGAGATGACCGGGTTGAGCGGATTCGGCAGCGACCCCATCTGCAGGGTGTAGGAGGGTGCGCAGTTGATGGACAGCGAATCCTCGGCCATCTGGAACGAGACCAGCCCGCGCTGCCCGGTCGGGGCGGCGCGATGCGGCACGATGACGGTCGCGACCGCCGCGATCGGCTCGCCTCGCGTATTGGTGCTGCGGTAGGACAGCTGCCAGGCGTTCACGTTCAGGGGAATCAGCCAGAAATTGGCGAGGTTCACCTGCCGGGCCGTCAGGATCTCACCCGGTGCGGCCGCCGCGACCCGAGCCGGATCCGGTTGGTAGAAGGCCGTATCCAGGTACGGCGGTGCGGGCGGCACCGGGAAGGGGAGTGCCGGTTGGACCGGAACCTCTTGTGCCGCCACGGTATTGGTCACTGCCGGGCAGGCGGCCACCGCCACGCCCGCCGCGACGGCCAGGCACGCCTGGGCGATTGCCCTGCGGGTCCCCACTGTCATGTCGAAACACCTCCGTGCCGCGAGAGCGCGGCCCACACCCACCCTCTAAGATAGAGAGCGCTCGTTTTCTAAGTTGCGTCTCAGACAATAGGGGTGGGTATGAAGAGTGTCAACGGTCACTGGGGCATGCTTGTGCACATGCCCGAAACCACACGGCAGGATGATGCGTCGTGAGCGAACTGCCCCGTCCACGCCGCACCCAGGAGCAGCGCCGGACAGCCACGGTGACCAAACTGGTCGACGCGACCATCGCCGCCATCAGCGAGGTCGGCTACCAGCGCACCACCGTGCAGGAGGTGTGCGGCCGCGCCGGCCTGTCCGCCGGCGCCATGTTCCGCCAGTTCGCCACCCGGCTCGACCTGATCGTGCGCACCGCCGCCGACATCTTCGCCCGCCAGCTCGACGCCTACCGCGCCGCCATGGAACACCTTGGCGCCCAGGACAATCCGATGGACACCGCGCTGCGCTTCCTGCGTCAGGCCCAGCAGTCCAACCTCACCCACGCCCTGCGCGAAATCTTCCTCGCCGCCCGCTCCGACGCCGAACTGCGCGACCGCCTGACCCCCATCGCCGAGAACTACTACGCCGAGATCGTCGCCACCCTCGACCGCACCGGCCTGCTCGACGCCTTCCCCGCCCACATCCGCGAGCCCGTCTTCTTCATGATGCTGCACCTGTTCTCCGGCGAAGCCGTGGTCCGCGGCGTCTACAAACGCCCCGACCTCGACGTCGCCATGCTCGACATGGTCGAGGACATGCTCGCCGTCTACGCCGCGCACACGGCCGCATCGGCGGTGCCGCGACCGGAGTGAGCCCCGGCCTGCACATATGCTTGCTGCGGTGACCGCAGTACGTTCCGAACCCGTCAATGGCTCGGCCTGGGCGCCCTTCGCGTCCAAGGTCTATCGCGCCCTGTGGATCGCGCAGCTGGTGTCCAATCTCGGCACCTGGATGCAGACGGTGGGCGCGCAGTGGCTGCTGGTCGATGCGCCGAATGCGGCGCTGCTGGTGTCGCTGGTGCAGGTCGCGACCACATTGCCGGTCATGCTGCTGGTGATTCCGGCCGGGGTGCTGGCCGACCTGGTGGATCGGCGCAGGCTGTTGCTCGTGGCGCAGTCGGGGATGGCGCTGACCGCCACGGCGCTGGCGGTGATCACCGCGCTGGGGCACACCACGCCGGGCATTCTGCTGGGGTTGCTGTTCGTGCTGGGGTGCGGGTCGGCGCTGACCATGCCGAACTGGCAGGCCATTCAGCCGGAACTTGTTCCGCGTGAGCAGATTCCGGCTGCTGCGGCGCTGAACGGCCTGTCCGTCAACGGTGCTCGCGCGGTGGGGCCCGCCATTGCCGGTGTGCTGGTGTCGCTGGCCGGGCCCACCTTCGTATTCGCCTTGAACGCGGTGTCTTTCGCGGGCATCGTCGCGGTGCTGCTGTGGTGGCGGCGGCCGGTCAAGGAACAGGCGCTGCCGCACGAACGGCCGTTGGCGGCGCTGGCGGCCGGATTCCGGTTCGTGCGTTCGGGTCCCGCGATCCGGCGGGTCCTGCTGCGGGCGGTGCTGTTCATGGTTCCGGCGAGCGCGCTGTGGGCATTGCTGCCGGTGGTGGCGCGAGATCGGCTGGGGCTCGGCTCTTCCGGCTACGGACTGATGCTCGGGGCGCTGGGGCTGGGAGCGGTGGCCGGCGGGCTGTCGTTCGCGGCCTTGCGCGCGCGCTTCACCGCGACCCGCATGCTGCTGTTGTCGGCGCTGTTCTTCGGCGGCGCGACGCTGGTCTCGACGCTGGTGAGCAGTGTGCCACTGGTGCTCATCGCCCTGGTGATCGCCGGTGTGGGCTGGCCACTGGCCATGTCGACGCTGAATTCGACCATGCTGCTCATGCTTCCGGCCTGGGTGCGGGCACGCGGCATGTCGGTGTACACGCTGGTGTTCATGGGCGGGCAGGCCGTCGGCGCCCTCGTATGGGGTGCGGTGGCCAATGCGCTCGGTGTCTCCGACGCGCTGACGATCGCCGCGGCCCTGCTCGGCGTGTGCGCGCTCAGCACGCTGTGGTGGCCGGTCCGTCAGGATGCCACCGGATTCGATCTCACCCCCGCCGCGTTCTGGCCCGAACCCGTCCTGGTCTCCGAACCCGAGCCGGCCGACGGCCCGGTCCTGGTCCTGCGCCGCTACCGGGTCCCCGAGGAGGTGGTGGACAAATTCCTCACCGCCATGGCCCGCGTCGGCCGCTCGCGCCAGCGCACCGGCGCCATGGAGTGGCGCCTGTACCGCGATGTGGGAACGGCCGACCAGTACGTGGAAGCCTTCGTGGTCCGCTCCTGGGACGAGCACATGCGCCAGCACCTGGTCCGCCTCACCGCCCAGGACGAACTCAACGAACAGCAAGCCACCCAGTACACGATCGGCGACGACGAGATCACCCACCTGATCGCCGTCGAAGGGCCCGGACGATGATCACACCACCGGCGCCCACCACGCCGCCGCCGTCGTGCGACGCGCGCACGACGGCAAGCAGGGGGGATGTGATCGCCCTGGTGGCAGCCGCATTAGACTGGCCCGCATGCGCATGTTCCTGGATATCCTCCTGATCATCACCAGCGTCCTGCTGGTGCTGCTGGTGCTGCTGCATCGCGCCAAGGGCGGGGGTCTGTCCAGCCTTTTCGGTGGTGGCGTGCAGTCGAGCCTGTCGGGCTCCACCGTCGTCGAGAAGAACCTCGACCGCCTGACCATCTTCGTGGGTGCGATCTGGTTCATCTCGATCATCGGCATCGGCCTCGAGATCAAGTTCGCCTGATCTGAAACCGCGCTTACCTCGCCCGGGCGTCGTCACGACGCCCGGGCGACTTGTGCTGCGTGCGCGAGAAGCGCGGTCGGTGGACGAACACGGCCGACGGCAGGCATCATCGGTCCATGGCTGTCATGGAGTTGGTGGGGCCCAGCCTGACGGGGGTCTTGCAGCGCAATGGGTTCTGGATGGTCTGGAACACCGTATTGGCTTGGATCCCAGTGGGTCTCGCACTTTTGGTGTTCCGGACGGGGCAGGCGGGGGAGCGGCGGTTGCCGGGTTCGCCGATGTGGTGGGGCGGGGCGGTGCTGCTGCTGTTGTTCCTGCCGAACGCGCCCTATGTGGTCACCGACCTGGTGCATCTGCGCGATGACATCCGGCTCAATGGGGACGGTCCGGTGGTGACGACGGTGCTGCCGGTGTACGCGGGGTTCATCATTTCCGGATTCGTGGCGTACTACCTGGTGCTGGCCGAGTTCGGGCGGTTCCTGGAGCGGATCGGGCTGGGAGCGTGGCGTCCCGTGGCCACGGTGACGGTCCATTTCCTGTGCGCCATCGGGGTTTTCCTGGGCCGCTGGGTGCGGCTCAACAGCTGGGAGCCGGTGGTCGAGCCGCGCGGCACGCTCGAACGCATGGTGCTGGCGCTGACCTGGGAGTGGGCGCCGATCCTCATTGCCGCCGTCTTCCTGGCAACGGCCCTGGGGCACTTCGTGACTCGCGCGGTCGTCGAGGCGGGAGTGGAAAGCGCCCGCCGGGGCGCCCGGCTGGTGCGCAACCTACGTGTCGCACCGCCGAGCGCCGATCAGGCGTAATCGCTACCGGATCAACCGAATTCGCTCATCCGGCGCCGAATGTTCAGGCCAGGCCGAGGCGTTCGGCCGCGAGCAGGCGCACGGCCTTCTTGTCGGGCTTGCCCAGGCCGGTGAGCGGCAGCTTGTCGATCACCAGGACATGCTTGGGCACCTGCACCGAACCCTTGCGCTGCTTGACGGCGGCCTGGATCTCCGCGGTCACCGCCTCGACCGCCGCGGGATCGCCGGCGGTGGCGGCGTCGAGGACGAGCACGGCGGTGACGGCCTCACCCCAGTGGGCGTCCGGCACGCCGACCACGGCGACCTCGAGCACCTTCGGGTGTTCGGAGACAACGTCTTCCACCTCGCGCGGGAAGACATTGAACCCGCCGGTCACAACCATGTCCTTGGAGCGCCCGACAATGAACAGGAAGCCGTCCTCGTCCTGGCGCGCCAGGTCGCCGGTGCGCAGCCAGCCGTTCTTGAACGTCTCGGCCGTCACCTCCGGCAGGTTCAGGTATCCACCCGCGAGCAGCGTTCCGGAGACACAGATTTCGCCGACCTCACCGGGGGCGACCACATTGTCCTCGGCGTCGAGCAATGCCACGCGCACGGCGGTGGACGGCCGCCCACAGGAGGTGAGCCGCTCCTTGTCGTGCTCGTCCTTGCCGAGGTAGGAGATCGCCATGGGCGCCTCGGACTGCCCGAAGTACTGCGCGAAGATCGGCCCGAACCGGTCGATGGCCTCCTGCAACCGATTCGGATCGATGGCCGATGCCCCGTAGTACACGGTCTCCAGCGACGACAGATCGCGGGTCTTCGAATCGGGATGGTCGAGCAGCGCGTACAGCATGGACGGCACCAGCATGGTGGCGGTGATCTTGTGCTCCTCGATGGCGCGCAGCACCTCACCGGCATCGAAGCGCGGCACCACCACGCACTGTCCGCCGAGCACCACCACCGGCAGGAAGAATGCCGCGCCCGCATGCGAGAGCGGTGTGCAGATCAGGAATTTGGGCCGCTTGGGCCACTCCCACTCCGAGAGCTGGATCTGCGTCATGGTGGACATGGCCAGCGCGGTGCCGATGACGCCCTTGGGCTTTCCGGTGGTGCCGCCGGTGTAGCTGATCGAGATGACATCGTCGGGCAGCAGGTCGGTGGCCTCGAGCGGCTGCGGCGTGAACGCCTCGGCCGCCGCGATCAGGTCGACGCCCACATCGGCCAACTCGTCCGGCACCGGCCCGAGGGTCAGCACCTTGGTCAGCGTCGGCACCCGGTCCACGAGTTCGCGGGCCCGCTGCACGAACGCCGGCACCGGATCCAGGATGAGCGTGGTGATCTCGGCGTCCGACAGCACATACGCGTGATCGTCCAGCCCGCCGATCGGATGCAGCGCGGTCCGCCGCTGTCCTCGGATCTGCCCGGCGGCAATGGTGAACAGCACCTCCGGCCGGTTGAGCGCCAGCACGCCGATCGGCGATCCGGTCGTCAGACCGTGCGCCGCGAACGCCTGGTCGTAGCGGCTGATGGCGTCGAGCACCTCGGCGCCGGTGAGGACGTGATCACCGAGGGTGAGCACCGGCGCCTTCTTGTGCCGGCGCAGTCCGGCGAGCAGGGCGTGGCCGTTGTGCACGGGCAGCCGCAGGCGGGTGTCGGGATCGATTGCAGTCATGGCACTTTCCACTCCGTGCGGTTGAATTCGGTTGTGGGGGACGGGCTCACAGGGTGTTCGCCGCGTAGAGGCTCACGACGACCGCGCCGCCGAGGCCCAGGTTGTGCGCCAGCGCCGTGCGCGCGCCCGGCACCTGCCGTTCGCCCGCGAGTCCGCGCAGCTGCCAGGACAATTCGGTGGCCTGCGCCAGCCCGGTGGCGCCCAGCGGGTGGCCCTTGGAGATCAGGCCGCCCGAGGGATTCACCACCCAGGTGCCGCCATAGGTGGTCGCGCCGGACTCCACCAGCGCACCGGATTCGCCCGCACCGCACAGGCCCAGCGCCTCGTAGGTGATGAGCTCGTTGATGGTGAAGCAGTCGTGCAGTTCGATCACATCGACGTCGGCGACGGTCAAACCCGCTGTGGCGAAGACCTTTCCGGCCGCCGCGCGAGTCATGGGCGCGCCCACCACGTCGATCATGGAGCCGGTGGAGAAGGAGGTGCCGTCGTCGGTGGCCAGCTCCTGCGCCAGGATCTCGATGGCCTGCGCCTCGAGCCCGTGCGCGCGCACGAACTCCTCGCTCACCACCACGGCCGCGGCCGCGCCATCGGACATGGGCGAGCACTGCGAGCGGGTGAGCGGCCCGTGCACCGGCTTGTCGGTGAGCACCTGCTCCAGGGTGTACGCATCCTGGAACTGCGCCAAGGGGTTTCGCGTGGAGTGCTCGTGGTTCTTGACCGCCACCGCCGCCAGCTGCGCTTCGGTGGTCCCGTAGCGCTTCATGTGCTCGATGGCCGCATTGCCGAAGAACTGTGTGGTGATGGGCGCATTGCCGAAGTCGTACTGCCCGCGCATGACGCCCAGGTGCGCGTCCACGGTGGTGGCCTTGGGCTTGGTGGCGGGCCCGGCCATGGCCTCCTTGGTCATCTGCTCGAAGCCGACCGCGAGGGCAACCTCGACCAGTCCGGCCGCGACCCACTCGCGGGCCAGCATGAGCGCGGTCGACCCGGTCGCACAGTTGTTGTTGACATTGACCACCGGAATCCCGGTCAGGCCGACGTCGTACAGGGCGCGCTGCCCGGCCGCGGACGGCTGGAACACATACCCGGCGGCGGCGCGCTGCACCTGGCTGTACTCGATTCCGGCATCGCCCAGCGCACCGCGGACGGCCTCACCGACCATCTCCGGATAGGTCCACTCGCGGGAGCCGATCTTGACGAACGGTGTCATATTGACGCCCACGATGAAAGCGCGGCGCATAGGTGGTACTCCTTCGTATTTCAGGGACAGGGTGGGTCAGTCGGCGCGCGGGATGCGGCCGTCGAGGTCGGTGAATCCGTACGCCTCGGCGAGATCGGCGACCTTCCAAGGCTTTCCGGTGCGTGAGCGGCGATCCGGGTCGGCGGCCAGGGCCACCACGGCGCGGCCGGGGAAGCGCGGGGACTCCGCGGTCGCCAGATCGAAGGTGCCCTCGCCGGGCAGCGTGACCAGGCGGCGGCCCTGCGCGTCGGCCGGAACCATTTGCAGCAGTTCGGTATCCACGATGCCGGGCCACAGCGACACCGCCGTGACGCCGGTGTCGGCGAGGTCGTGCGCGAAGTCGGCGGTGAGCCGGTCCAGAGCGGTCTTGCCCACGCCGTAGACGGCATTGTGCATGTACCGTTCGGCTCCGGGCGAGGACACATTGACGACCAGGCCGCCGGCGTCGATCAGCAGCGGCGCGGCGAAAACCGTTGCCACATAGTGTGATCGCACCCCGATATCGAAGGTCTCGTCCCACGCCTTCGGCGGCACGTCCCAGAACTTGCGGCCGAGCCAGCGCGCCGCGGCGGGGGAGTTGTACACATTGTTGACCAGCACATCGAGCCGTCCGTGCGCGTCGCGCACCTGCGTGAACAGCTTTTCCACGGCCGCGTCGTCGCGGTGATCGCACACCACCGGCACGCCGGTGCCGCCGAGCGCGTCGATCTCGGCGGCCGTGCCGGCCACGGTGCCCGGCAGCTGCCCGGCCGTGGTGGTGCGCCCGGTGACGTACACGGTGGCGCCGGCCGCGCCCAGTTCCAGGGCGATGCCCTTGCCGATGCCACGGCTCGCACCGGTCACCACCGCGACCCGTCCGGCCAGAATCTTGGGTATTTCGCTCACGACCTCTGGACATTACCGTGAAATAAGAACGTGTTCTAGAAATTGGAGGCGGTAGTGGAATCGACCCAGCGGATGGTGGCGCTCAACGGCATCCGGATGCATGTCACCGAACATGGTTCGGGCTATCCGGTGGTGTTCTGCCACGGGTTCCCGCACACCGGGTTCATGTGGCATCGCCAGGTCGCGGCCCTGGCCGCCGCCGGCTATCACGCCATCGCCCCGGACCTGCGCGGATACGGCCGCACCGAGGCGCCCGCCGAGGTGGAGGCGCACACCAACGAGGCCGTCATCGGCGACCTGCTGGCCCTGCTCGACGACATCGGCGCCGAGCGCGCGGTCTTCGTCGGCCTCGACTTCGGCGCGCAACTGGTGTGGGAGCTGTCGCTGCGCGCGCCCGAGCGGATCGCCGGCATCGCCGTCCTGAACAACCCGTTCTCGCCGCGCCCGCCCAAGGCCCCCTCCGCCTACTGGACCAAGGCCGCCGAACGCCACTTCCTGCACCTGTCGTACTTCCAGCAGCCGGGTGTGGCCGACGCCGAACTGGCGGCCGACCCGCGCGGCTTCCTCGCTCGCGTCTACTACTCGCTCAGCGCCGACTACCACTACCTCGACACCTGGAAGAACCCCCCGGGCCTGGGCTACCTCGACGTCCTCCCCGAAGCCCCGGCGCTGCCCTGGCCGTGGCTCAGCGAAGCCGAATTCGACACCCTCGCAACCGAGTTCGAACGCACCGGCTTCACTGGCGGCCTCAACTGGTACCGCAACCTGGACCGCAACTGGGAACTCACCGCCGCCTACGCCGACGCCAAGGTCGAGGTCCCCACCTTCTTCCTCTACGGCGAAAAAGACCCGGACATGGAGGGTTTCAGTGGCCGCGACCCGCTCGCCACCCTGCGCGCCAATGTCACCGACCTGCGCGCGGTCGTGGAGGTCCCCGGCGCGGGGCATCTCGTCCAGCTCGAGCGTCCCGAAGCCGTGAACGACTTCCTGCTCACCAGCCTGAAAAGCCTCGACCTGCACTGAGTGGTACCCGGCACGGTCGTGCCACGGCTGTTTTGCCTGCCGCCGTCGATACGGTGGCAGGCATCCTCGCGCCCCTCGGAGTCAGTTCGGGTGATCGGCCGCGCCCATAGGTTCGGTCTATGGCTGCTGCTCGAATCAGGGTTGACTCGGGGTGAATCCCGATGGCCGCGAGCCGATTTCGGCGGACCCTGGAGTCGGGATCGTCTCCACGGAAAGGACCCGCAATGACCGATCGCAGCGCCGACGAGGCCCTCATCCGTCAGCTGTTCGACCGCACCACCGACGCCTGGACCCGCAATGACGCCGACGCCTATGCCGCCGAATTCGCCGAGGACAGCGACTATGTCGTCTTCGACGGCACCCGCCTGCGCGGCCGCACTGCCATCCGCGACCTGCACGCCCAGCTCTTCGACACCCTCCTCTACGGCACCCGCCTGGAAGGCGGCATCGAATCCATCCGCTTCCTCACCGACGACATCGCCCTCGTCCACGCCACCGGTGCGGTGATCTTCGCCTGGCAGCAGGGCACCCCGAAACGCCGGCTCTCCCGCAACACCTGGGTCCTGCAGCGCTTCGGCTCCGACTGGAAAGCGGTCGCCTTCCACAACAATCGAGTACGCCCTGTCCCCACCAATAGCGGTTTCGTGAGAACGCTCGGCCGTTTCGTCCAATGGCGCACCCGCCGCGCAGCGGTCCACCGCCCCCACCCACGCCCTTCCCGGCCGGTTCTGGTCGGGCCTTGACGTCATCCTTCGGGCATGCCCTTCGACCGTACCGGCTCCCCGACGAGTACCTCGGCCTCCGCGATCAATTCACTCAGCACCGGTGACGCGGAGGCCATGGCGGCGCTATCCCGATGCGCCGCAAAGGCTTTCTCATCGGAGTAAAGCTCCGTCACCCAGAACAGATGCTGATCATCCGTGGACCGATTGAGTACGTAGAGCAGCGTCCCCGCCTCCTTCCGCGCCTGCTCGACCCTCGCCCCGCGAATCGCCGTCGACCGTCACCTCACATTCGACTGGTCCGCATCGTCGAACTACTGCAAGCACCGCACCGGCGAAATGGAGACACGATGACCTCGACCGAATCCCGGATCAGGGCGTTCCTGGAAGACCGCACCGACGCACAGCGCTCGAAAGACATAGACCGCCTGATGTCCTGCTACGCGCCCGACATCGTCTACTACGACGCCGTCGCCCCGCTGCGATTCACCGGCTACGACGAGGTGCGCCGCAATTTCATCCGCTGGTTCGACGGCTACACAGGCGAGATCAGCCTCGAAACCCACGACCTGACCATCGTCACCACCGAGGACGCGGCCTTCGCCAATATGCTCCACCTGGATTCCGGAAAACGCCGAGGCGGCATCGACCTACCGATCTGGGTCCGGGAGACAGTCTGCCTGCGCCGCACGGACGACACCTGGTCGATAACCCACGAGCACGTCTCGATTCCCATCAACCCGGCCAACTTCCAAGTCTGGTTCGCCTCCGACAAGAACTCACCAGCTCGCGGCGGCGGCAGCACAATCCTCGGCCTGGTCACCACCAGCCTGCTCACCCGCTTCGGCCTGCGATGAGGTAGCGCGGCTGGGAGATTGGGGTGATGCGGGCCCGGAAAACGAGATTCCAGGACGAGGCGACGGCCCCCGACTGACCAGCCTGAAGAGTCTGGACCTCGACGCCGCCGCGCCCTGACCATCGGATCCGGCCGGTCCACAGCGGAGTGGTGCGCGGCACGGTCGCGCTTCGATGGTTTCGCCTGCCGCCGTCGATACGGTGGCAGGCATGCCGATGAAGCATGCAGCTATCGTGCGGTTTCCGGGCGGTGCGAAGCCGTTGATCCTGCTGACCGCAGCGACCGGCGCCATGGACGCCCTCGTGTTCACCTGCCACGGGCAGGTTTTCGCGAGCGTCCTGACCGGCAATTTCGTCCTGCTGGGCGCGTCGGTCGTACTGCCCTGGCGGGAATTCTCGGGACCGGTGACGGTGATCGCCGGCTATCTGCTGGGCGTGCTTCTCGCCGCACGCCGATGTCGCGCCGAGGACACCCGGCGAATCCGCCGCATCGCGCAATGTCTCCTGGCGGAGGCGGCCTTGGTGGTGGTGCTGGCCGTGCTGGCCGGTGCGCTGGGCGACCACGTGACGCGCACGCTGGTGCTCACCCTGGCGTCCCTGGCGATGGGCGTCCAGTCGGCCACGGTCATGGCCGCCGATTCGAATTCGCCCACCACATATCTGACGAGTACGTTCACCCGATTCTTCAGCGATGCTGCCGTCAGCGGCACAGTCGACCCGTGGGCGGCGGCCCGCATCGCCGCGCTGGTGGCGGGCGCGGGTGCCGGTGTGGCGGTGGGTCTTTCGCTTCCGAACTGGGGTTTCGCCCTCCCCGCACTGCTCATCGTGGCCGCGAGCGTCTTCGTCGTGCGCACGACCGCAGGCCCGGTCAGCGAGGGTGATTAGCCGCGTACACGGCCCGCTCCCGCGCATGCTCCCGCATCCGCTGCGGGCTCTCCAGATCCGCGGGAAGCCCGTGCTGCACAAGCCGATGCGCCCGATTCAGATCCCGATAGGCCGAGCAGTAGAACAGCGCCAGAATCAGCGCGAGCAAGGTCATGGCCATCCGCAGCCACAGCTCACCCGGAAAGCTCATGAACCCGGCGAACAATGGCGTGAACGGCGCCATCCCCCGTACGAGATGCCGCGCGTAATTGTGCTTCCCGGTGAGATCCTCACGCACCCAATCGACCATCGAATCCGGCAGGCGCCGCCCACAGGCGTAACCGAGCCACTGCAGGGGATTGGGCCGCCGAGGAGTCTTCGATGTCATACCTCGACTCTCGCGCGCGCGAACGCATCCGGGTAGCAGGCTCCGCCCTGCGCATCCATAGACCCGCCCTATGGCTGGACCGGGCCGCCGCTGGTTGGTTCGCGGGCTGCGCTAGCGTCGTCAGGGCTGGGAAGTGTTGTGGCCCGGGGAAGTGGAGATGTGCGGATGATGGGCAGCGCTTGATGGATCGCGTGCATGGCGTCGGCGTGTTCTACCGGCAATTCTTCGATCTCCGTGATGACCATTTCGGGCGGATCTGCGCGGAGCACGAGTTTCAAGCGCTGACCGAGTCGACCAAGCCCGGGGCAGCTCATCGGCGGGGGATCTACCTGACGCCCGTCACGCGATGCGGTGACGAACTGCGTTTCCGGCTGCTCCGCTGCTCGACGAATCTCTCCGGGCCGACCGAGAACTTCCGGGCGACCGACACGAGCATTGTCGAGGCGCTGAATCGGGAGGCCGACAAGATCTTTCGGGGTCACGCGCCGCTCAATCATGTGCTTGCGCAGATCTATCACAACACTCCCGCCACCGCTGAGCGCAAGCAGTCCAAGGCCAAGATTTCGGCTCACGCCGACAAGACGAAGGATATGCCTGTCAATGGGATCATGGCCTTCTGCACCTTCTACGACGGGCTCGACAAGCTACGACCGCTGGCCGGGGACGCCTTCGATTACGGGGTGGGCAAGGTCAGCGGGCTCACCAGACTCCGCTTCCGGCTGAAGGATTCGGTCGAACCGCGTGACGGACTTCCTTCGCAGTTCAGTCTGACTCTCTATCCCGGTTCCGTTTTCCTCATGCCGTTGTCCACCAACCGGCTCTACACCCACGAGATCCGGCCGTCGATGCTGGACGCCGAATTACTGCCGACCCGGCTGGGATACGTGGTGCGCTGCTCGAAAACCGAAGCCGTGCACAAGAATGGCCAGACTTTCCTCGAAATGAACAGCGACCTGGTGAAACTGGAGCTGCCCACGCCGGAGGGAATGGACGAGCTGCGCAGGCTGTACGCCGAGGAGAACAGGAGTTCATCCTTCGTCGACTACGGCGACCGCTTCCGCTTCAGCATGAACACGGGAGATTATCTTGCTCCCCGACCCTAGGATCTCCGACGAGATCGTCTCGTACGCTGTGCCTTTCGAACAGGATCTCTTCGCTGAGCTCTCCGCGTCGGCGGTGTTGGAGCGCCTGGGCAAAGGCCGGACGGGCGCCACGCTCACCAAAGCCGATGAGGCGGGCCGCGTGCCTCTCGTCCGGACAACCACGCGATACAGCAGCCCTGCACAGCGATTCCGGCCGGTGCATGACCGTCTGGCGCAACAGATTCAGGCGCGAGCGGGATTGTCGGTCGGCTTCAACAACGCGCTCATCGAGAACTACACGAACGCCTACGCCACTATGGGCAGCCATTCCGACCAGGCCCTCGACCTGGCCGACGACTCGCACATCGCCGTCTTCTCCTGCTACCGGCGTCCCGTAGCCGTCCCGCCACGGAAGCTGATCGTCGAATCGAAGATCTCCGGCGAGATACTCGAGATTCCGCTGTCCCACAATAGTTTTGTCGTGTTCTCCATCGCGTCGAACCGGCGGCTCAAGCACAGGATCGTGCTGGACGCGTCCGCGAAAGCCGAGGAGAACGAATGGCTGGGCGTCACCTTCCGGACGTCGAAAACCTTCGTCCGCTACCGCGAGGGGCACGCGTACCTCCCACACGGCGCACCCCTCACAATGGCCGATGACGATCAGCGGCGCGAGTTCTACCAGCTCCGACGGCGCGAGAACACCGAAACGGACTTCGTCTACCCGCCGCTGACCTACACCATCAGCGAGAGCGATCTGCTGACACCGCCACCGATGGAGCGCATCGTCGAGGACTGACACCCGAACACGACCGCCCCCGGGGTATCCCCGGCGGGGACGGGTGTTGCGCCGGCTCGGTCACGAGTGGAGTTGGTCGCGGACGAATGCTGCCGCGTCGTCGCGATATCCGTAGACGAAGTAGGCGAAATGGCCGGGGCTCAAGGCATTTGCGAATCCAGCGGCAGGATCGCCGCCTTGGCAGACACGGTCGGCGGCAGCACAGTAGGAGCGTACGCGGTCGGTGAATTCGCCGAGTGCGCCGACGGGCAGCGCACCGGTGCCGGACAAAGCGGGGTCGTAGTTGCCGCGGTTGAAGGCGTCGGCGCCGTTGAACAGTGGGCTGCCGAACACTGCGATCGCTTCGATCTGTGCGCCCGCCTGCTCTGTCACAGCGGTCGGTGTGCGCAGCGTGTTGCCGATGACGCGGGCGCCCTGCGAGTAGCCGAGCAGGACCACCCGCTGGTTCGGGCATTCCGCGGCCGTGTTGTTGATCAACGCCGTCAGGTTCTCGACCCCCCGGACGGCGCTGTCCAGGGCCATCGAGGCGGGATACTCGAGTTCGGCGACAGTGGCGGTGCGACCGGATTCCTGAGCGATTCGACGGGCCAACGGGGTCAGCAGCAGGCTGCCGCTCTGCGGTTCGAGCGTGCCGCGAACGGTGACGATGTGGACCTCCGCGCAGTCGGCGGGGACGGTGGAGGACTCGGCGGACGCGACCGATACCCCCGGCAGTGTCAGCGCTGCAGTGACAACCGCCATGGAACACAACGGGATTCGAGATCGTTCGAGCATGCGCCCAATCTATTGCGCCCACCAGCCACCCCGCCAGACACTTCGAATGCATTTGGCACCCTCACAATCAACTACCGCGGACAGCTGCACGGCGCCGGCGGGGCTCCTGTCGTAGGGTCGGGCGATGGAGACCGATGTGTTGCGCCTCGAGGTCGATCGCCGGTTGGCGCCGTGGTTCAGTCACCTCGGTGGTGATCGGACGGCGTATACGAACCATGTGCTGCGGGTGATTCGGCTGTGTGATCTGCTGGGGGAGCGGGCGGGTCTCGATTTCGTGCCGAGCGATCGGGAGGAATTCTGTACGGCGGTGGCCTTTCATGATCTCGGGGTCTGGTCGGCGAATACCTTCGACTATTTGGCGCCGTCGGAGCAGCTCGCGGTCGACTGGCTTCGGGAGCATGCGCGGGAGGATCTGATCCCGCTGGTCACCACCATGATCGATGATCACCACAAACTCCGGCCCGCGGCGGATCCGGCCGACCCGGTGGAGCTGTTGCGGCGGGCCGATGCGATCGATGTGGAAATGGCCGTGCTCGGCCGATTCGGTGTGCGCCGCGGCGACTATCGGGCGCTCGTCGCGGAGTTCCCGGAGGCGGGATTCCACCTCCGCCTGCTCCAGTTCGGTGCGAAAAGGCTACGCACGCATCCACTCTCACCACTGCCGATGATCAAGTGGTGACGCGCGAACGTCCCGGCCCGGTGAGCGGCAGGCCGAGGCGCTCGCTTCGAGGGATGGATCAGGACAGGTTCTTCAGGAACGACACCGCATTGGCGCTGCCCGCCACGGCGACATCGAGCTTGCCGTCCCGGTCGAAATCGGCGATGACCGGTGTCTGCGGCTGAGAGGTGACGCCGAATTCACCGACCTTGGTGATCTTGCCGTCACCGGTCCCGGAGAACACGACCATGGTCGAGCTCAGCACGGCGGACATGGCGGCGTCGATGGTGCCGTCGCGGTTGAAGTCACCGACCGCGATGGAGGTCGGGCCGAGGCCGGACAGGTTGACCCGGTTGGTGGCCTTGAAACCGCCCTGGCCGTTGGAGATCAGCACTGTGGTGGAGAAGGAGAACGAGTCGGCGGTGACCACGTCGTCGATGCCGTCGCCGTCGAAGTCGGCGGCGCGCACATCCTCGGTGATCAGGCCGCTGGTGCTGGAGCCCTTGCGGCTGAAGCTGCCGTCGCCGTTGCCGGTGAAGATCTCGACCTGCTGCAGCAGGTCATTGTTGATGGCGATATCGAGTTTATTGTCGGAGTTGAACTTTCCGGTGGTGAAGGCGGCCGAGGTGCCGGCGATAATGGCGGTGGAACCGGATTTCAGGGTGCCGTCGCCATTGCCCAGCCACGATTTCACGCCGGTCGGAACCAGGCTCAGCACATCGGATTTCCCGTCGCCGTTCACATCGGTGACGATCACCTGCTGCTGCGCGCCTTCGAGGGTGGTGTATTTCTCGCCCACCTGGAAGGTGCCATTGCCATTGTTGAGGAAGACCACGATGGACAGCCAGGCCTGGGCCACCACATCGGTTTTGCCGTCACCGTTGAGGTCCCCCGCGCCGACCGCCCCGTAACCGTTGCCGACGGAACCGACGCGGCTGCCGGTGCCGAAGGTGCCGTCCCCCTTGCCCGCCATGAGAATCGGGCCATCGCCGCCGAAATCCGCGGCGACCAGATCGGTGATGCCGTCACCGGTGAAATCCGCGCCGACCATGCCGATCGGGGAGGGGCCTGGGCCCCACGATGGGAACGAACCCCCGGAGGGCGAATCGACTTTCGCGGCGAAATCGATGGTCCCCGCGGCCGACGCGAGCGCCGGCAGAGCGAGCACGGCGGCCGAGACGGCAGCGGTGAGGGTGAACAGTCGACGAGAGAACTGAAGGCGCATATGGGTGTTCCTGAGTTCGCGGTACTCCCACCAGTCGGTGGTGGCCACGGACTCTAAGACACCGCTGAACAGGAATGATTCACGTTCATCGCAATTCGGCCGATTGTCGGAAATCCAAGCGTCCGGCTCGTGCACTTTGCCGGATGTGAACCGAGCCCGACGCACATCGGCGGAGTGCGGTGAAAACGCCGGGCAGCAGTCAGTAATTCGCGTTCAGGTATTCCGCCGCGTGCGTCGTCCACAGCACATCCGTGCCGGGCATCGGATGCCCCGAGTATCGGACGTGCTCACCATCCGGCCACGGCGTGAGATATCCGAGCAACCCTTGCACCGCCGCCGCGTACCGATCGAAATTCGCCACCGGATCGTGGCGCAGGAATTCCAGCAGCTCGTGGAAGACCAGCGGTGTGAGGTTCCCGATCCGCGCCCCCTCGATGAACGAGAACGGTTCGATTCCGGCATCGATGAGCCGGAGCGGCGAATTCGCGGGGGACGAGGTGATGATGTCCTTCGGATTCGCGTATTCGAGCACCTCCATGCCGATCGGCCACTGCCCGCGCTGCCCGTGCAAACCGAATGTGGTTGGCGGGCAGAGATTTCCGACCGACTGCCCGGCCCGGCGCATCGGGTTGGCGATATTCACCGCGAAAGCGATCTCCAGCGGCGTGCCATTGGTGTTCCGGTAGATTCCGGCCCGCGCCCCCTCGAGGATCTTGCACCCGACGATTCCACCCAGCGAATAGGTCAGCAATCCGCACACATTCGGCGAATCCTGAATCGCTTTCACCCCGGCGGCGACCCCCACTCGGATCGAGGTCGCCATGGACGGCCCCCACACATCTGGATTCGGCCCGATCGAGGCCGGCCATTCCGGTTCGAAACACGAGAACTTCTCGGTATCGAGCAATTTGGCGACGTCGTGCAGCATTCCGGCCGGTGTTCCGTCGTAATTGCGCTGCTCCCCGGTCCCGCGCAAGGTAATGATGTCGATCATGATCGGCCCCTTCCGCGCCGACACTTTCGGCGCGTGAGCTCACGGTAGAAGTGGCGGGCCCGCCGAACGCGAGTAGTGCACTACCCGAGTTCAGCGTGCCCGCGACCCTCCCCATGGGGGTCCCCGGAGCCCCTGTCGCGATCGGTGAATTATGTTGCACCGAAACTGGTTTGGCATGCCGCTTTTCGGCTATTGCCCGAAGAGAGCGGTCTGTTCCGGCAGGCCGGGAAGGGCACGTGATGAGCAGCATGGACAGGATCAGGCATAGAGCGGAGAAGATCGCCGGACGCGCGCAAGAGGCGGTCGGCGCGGCGACCGGGAATCGCGGGACGGCGAATGCCGGGCGACGGCGTCAGTTCACCTCGGAGCTGAAAACGGCGGGGGAGCGGGTCAAGCGGGCATTGCGGCAGGGTCGCACCCGGCGGCAGGAGTACCGCCCGCGGCGGCAGGACTACTGATCATGTCGAAACGCAGGAGCAAGCGCGTGAGGGAGCCCGGGCCGGTCTTCGCGGTGTGGCCGGACCCGAGCCCGCTGAGCGCATGGTGGGAACGCGTCATGACGCACGGTGCGCCCGGTCCGGCCGCACGGGGCGGCCAGGACCGGAAGAACGCCCGATAGGAGTCAGCGGGGCAGATCGGCGGCGGCGCCCTCGTCGAGCAGCCAGGTGGTGGATTCGCTGCCGATGGCGCCCGCCGCGGGGATGTCCAGCGGCGACGCGCCGTTGAGCGCTGCGGCCACGGCCGCCGCCTTCGCCTCGCCCGAGACGATCAGCACGACGTGGCGGGACTTGCGCACGGCCGGCAGTGTCAGGGTGATGCGCACGGCCGGGGGCTTGGGCGAATTCGTTTCCGCCACCACGAGTTCGTGCTCTTCGCGGGTGGCCGCCGTGTGCGGGAACAACGAATTCACGTGCCCCTCACCGCCCATGCCGAGCAGGTGCAGATCGAACGCGCCGTGCTCGGCGAGATGCGCGTGCACGGTCGCCGAGTATTCGCCGGCCGCTTCCAGGGGATCCGGGTAATCGCCACTGGAGGTTTCGGTCGGATGCACCCGCGACGGGTCGACCGGAACATGATCCAGCAGCGCCTGCCGGGCCTGCAGCTCATTGCGTTCCGGATCCCCGGTCGGCACGAATCGCTCATCACCCCAGAAGACGTCGAGCTTGGACCAGTCGATGTCGCCCGGTGCCTGCCGCACCAGCTCGAGCAGCTTGATACCGGTTCCGCCGCCGGTCAGCACGACCGACGCGGAACCGCGCAACCGCTGCGCCTCCACGATCTCGGCGACGAACCGCGCCGCCGCCGCTTCGACCAATGCGTCCGCGCCGGAGAAGGTTTCGACGGCCGGCTTACTCATAGGTCACCCTTTCGATTCCGGTGAGCGCCTCGGCGTAGATGTCGTCGGCATCGAGATGCCGCAGCTCCTCGGCGAGGCAGTCGCGGGTTTCCCTGCGCGCCAAGGCAAACCGCTGATCGGGTTCGCCGGATCGGGTCAGCGTCGCCGTGCGCCCGAGCTGCGGGCGCGCGATGGAAATGGACACCGTCGAGCGAACCAGCTCCACCTTGAGCTCGCCGGTGCGCCGCACCACGGGGCAGTCCAGGCGCGCGGCCAGCCAGCCCGCCAGCATGTCGAGCGCGGGCTCGTCGTGCAGACCCGAAACCGTCACGGACTCGACGCCTTCGAACGGCGCTTCGTCGAGCGCCGCCGCGAGCAGGGCCCGCCAGTACGTGATCCGGCTCCACGCCAGATCGGTGTCGCCGGGCGCGTACGAGTTGCGCCGCTTCTTGATGGTCGCCTGCGGATCCGGCGCGAAGGTCGCGTCGGTGATGCGCCGCGTGGCCAGCTTGCCGACCGAATCCTTGGCCGGGAACTCCGGCGCGCCCCGCGGCCACCACGCCACCACGGGCGTATCGGGCAGCAGGAACGGAATGACCACGCTCGCCTCGTGCGCGACCAGGTCGCCCTGCAGGCGCAGCACTATCACCTCGGCCGCCCCGGCATCGCCGCCCACCCGGATCTGGGCGTCCAGCCGAGTGTCGGCTTTGCGGTCGCCGCGCGCGAGAACTATGACGCGGCAGGGGTGTTCGCGGCTGGCGTCATTGGCCGCGTCGATGGCGTCCTCGGCCTCGGAACTGTCCAGGGTGCACACCACCAGGGTGAGCACCCGCCCCATGGTCACCACGCCATTGGCCTCGCGCAGCTGCACCAGCCGCTTGGATACCTCGCGGGTATCCGTATCGGGCATATCGATGATCACGGCCGCCGCCATTCCCGCCCGCTGCGCGCGAGCATCTCGTCGGCGGATTCCGGACCCCAGGTGCCGGCCTCGTACGGGTCGGGTTTCCCGTTCGCGGCCCAGTGCTCGAGCGCGGGATCGAGGATGCGCCAGGACAATTCGACCTCCTCGTTGACCGGGAACAGCGACGGCACCCCGAGCAGCACATCCAGGATGAGCCGCTCGTAGGCCTCGGGGGAGTCCTCGGTGAAGGCTTCGCCGTAGCTGAAGTCCATGTTCACGTCGCGGACCTCCATGGACGACCCGGGTACCTTGGACCCGAATCGCATGGTGATGCCCTCATCCGGCTGCACGCGAATGACGAGCGCGTTCTGCCCGAGCTCCTCGGTCATGGTCTGATCGAACGGCAGGTGCGGCGCGCGTTTGAACACGACCGCGATCTCGGTGACCCTGCGCCCCAAGCGTTTCCCGGTGCGCAGATAGAACGGCACCCCGGCCCACCGCCGCGTCTCCACGGCGAGGGTGATGGCTGCGTAGGTCTCGGTCTTCGAATTCGGGTCGAAGCCCTCCTCCTGCAGCAGCCCCACCACGGGCTCACTGCCCTGCCAGCCCGCGGTGTACTGCCCGCGCGCCGTCGTCTCGTCCAGTGGCGCAACGAGTTTGGTCGCCGAGAGCACCTTGATCTTCTCGATCTGCAGCTGCTTGGGCTGGAAGCTCACCGGCTCCTCCATCGCCGTCAGCGCCAGCAGCTGGAGCAGATGGTTCTGGATGACGTCGCGCGCCGCGCCGATGCCGTCGTAATAGCCTGCGCGCCCGCCCAATCCGATGTCCTCGGCCATGGTGATCTGCACATGGTCGACGTAGTTGGCGTTCCAGATGGGATCCCAGAGCTGGTTGGCGAAGCGCAGCGCCAGAATGTTCTGCACCGTCTCTTTGCCGAGATAGTGATCGATGCGGAACACCGTGCGCTCCGGGAACACCCGATTGACAAGAGCATTGAGCTCCTGCGCGCTCTTCAGGTCGTGCCCGAAGGGCTTCTCGATCACCACGCGCCGCCACGGCGCGGGCTGGCCCGGTTCCGGATTCGGCTGTGCCAGACCATTACTGGAGAGCTGGTCCAGCACCACCGGGAACTCGGTCGGCGGGATCGCCAGGTAGAAGGCGATATTCCCGCCGGTGCCGCGATCGCGGTCCAGGTCCTTGAGGGTGGTGGCCAGCCGGTGGAAGCCGTCCTCGTCCTCGAAAGTGCCCTGGACGAAACGCAAGCCCTCCTTCAGCTGCTGCCACACCTCCTCCCGGAAGGGAGTACGAGCCGAGGAGCTGATCGACTCGTGCACGAGCTGAGCGAACTCGTCGTCGCTCATATCGCGCCGGGCGAACCCGACCAGCGCGAAGCCCGGGGGCAGCAGCCCCCGGTTCGCCAGGTCATAGATGGCCGGCAGCAACTTGCGCCGCGACAGGTCACCGGTCACCCCGAAAATCACCATGCTGCACGGGCCAGCGATGCGGGGAACTCGGCTGTCGCGTCCATCGCGAAGCGGATTGTTCCCCGTCGTGACCGTCGTCGCCGCGCCGGTTGCCACCGTCAGTTGCCTCCCGCCACCTGCAGCTGCTCGGTGGTGGCTATGAGCAGCTCTTCCCAGGACTGGACGAACTTCTGCACGCCCTCTTCCTCCAGCACCTGGAACACATTGGTCAGGTCGATACCGACGGCAGTCAGCGCGTCGAAGACCTCCTGGGCGGCCGCGGCCGTGCCGGTGATGGTGTCACCGGTGATCTCGGCGTGGTCGGCGACGGCTTCGAGGGTCTTCTCCGGCAGCGTGTTCACCGTGTTCGGCGCCACCAGCTCGGTGACGTACATGGTGTCCGGGTAATCCGGGTTCTTCACGCCGGTCGACGCCCACAGCGGCCGCTGCTTGTTCGCACCCGAGGACGACAGCCGCGCGTAGATGGAAGTGTGTGCGCCACCGTCGAATACATCCTGGTAGGCGGCGTAGGCCAAGCGCGCGTTGGCGATTCCGGCCTTGCCGCGCAGTGCGAGCGCCTCCGGCGTGCCGATGGCCTCCAGCCGCTTGTCGATCTCGGTGTCCACGCGCGAGACGAAGAACGAAGCGACGGAATGGATCTTGGCCACATCATGCCCGGCGGTCTTGGCGTTCAGCAGACCGTCCAGGTACGCGCCCATGACGGCGCGGTGCCGCTCCACCGAGAAGATCAGCGTCACGTTCACGCTGATGCCCTCGGCGATCACGCGGGTGATGGCGGGCAGCCCGGCCTCGGTCGCCGGAATCTTGATGAACAGATTCGGGCGGTCCACGATCTTCCACAGCTCGACGGCCTGGGCCACCGTGCCGTCCTCGTCGAAGGCCAGGCGCGGGTCGACCTCGATGGACACCCGGCCGTCGACGCCGCCGGACTCCTGGTAGACCTCGGCCAGAATGTCGCAGGCCGCGCGCACGTCATCGGTGGTGATGGTGCGAATGGCCGAATCCACGTCCGCGCCGCGCGCGGCGAGCTCGCGCACCTGCGCGTCGTAGTCGTGGCCCTTGGACAGCGCACCCTGGAAAATGGTCGGGTTGGTGGTGACACCGACGACATTGCGGGAATCGATCAGGCCCCGGAGGTTTCCGGACTTGATGCGCTCGCGCGAAAGATCGTCGAGCCACACCGAGACACCGGCGGCGCTCAGGGCCGCGGTGTTGGTGTTCTGAGTCATGAGGCTTATCCCTTCACCTTGTCGAGCGAACGGGTGGCGGCGGCGACAACGGCGTCAGCGGTGATGCCGAACTCGCGGAACAGGGTCTTGAAATCGGCCGAGGCACCGAAGTGCTCGATGGACACGATCTCGCCGGCGTCGCCGACGAATCGGTACCACGGCATGCCGATACCGGCCTCGACGGAGACCCGCGCCTTCACGGCAGGCGGCAGCACCTGGTCGCGGTAGGCCTGATCCTGCGCGTCGAACCACTCCACACACGGCATGGACACCACGCGGGTGCCGATGCCTTGCGCCTCCAGCGTAGTGCGGGCGTCCACGGCCAGCTGCAATTCCGAACCGGTGGCGATAATGATCACCTGCGGTGTGGCAGTGGAGGATTCGGCCAGGATGTAGCCGCCCTTGCGGACGCCCTCGTAGGAGGTGCCCGCCTGGATCGGCAGATCCTGACGGGTCAGGGCCAGCGCGGACGGGCCGTCCTGGTGCGGCGGCTCGGAGACCAGGAAGTGCGATTCGCGCTCGGCCGAGTCGCGCTCGAGGATGGTGCGCCAGGCGTAGGAGGTCTCGTTGGCGTCACCCGGACGGACCACGTTCAGGCCCGGGATGGCGCGCAGCGCGGCCAGATGCTCGATCGGCTGATGGGTCGGGCCGTCCTCGCCGAGGCCGATGGAGTCGTGCGTCCACACGTAGGTGACCGGGGTGCGCATGAGCGCGCCCAGGCGCACGGCCGGGCGCATGTAATCGGAGAACACCAGGAAGGTGCCGCCGTACGGACGCGTGGGACCGTGCAGCGCAATGCCGTTCAGGATCGAGCCCATGGCGTGCTCACGCACACCGAAGTGCAGGGTGCGGCCGTACGGGTTGGCCTTCCAGTGCGCGGTGGAGATCTCCTCCGGGCCGAAGGACGGCTGGTTCGGCATGGTGGTGTTGTTGGATTCCGCGAGGTCGGCCGAACCGCCCCACAGTTCCGGCAGCACCGGCGCGAGCGCGGCCAGCACCGCGCCGGACGCCTTGCGGGTCGCCATGCCCTTCGGGTCGGCATCCCAGGTCGGCAGCGACTCGGCCCAGCCGGCGGGCAGGCGGCGCTCCTGCAGGCGATCGAACAGCGCCTTGTTCTCCGGGTTGGCCGCGGCCCACGCGTCGTACTGCTGCTGCCACGCCTTGCGGGCGTCGCGGCCACGATCGGCGGCCTGACGGCGGGTGTGCGCGATGACCTCGTCGGCGACCTCGAAGTTCTTCTCCGGGTCGAAGCCCAGGATCTTCTTGGTGGCCGCGACCTCGTCCGCGCCCAGGGCCGCGCCGTGCGACGCGCCGGTGTTCATCTTGTTCGGGGCCGGGAAGCCGATGATGGTGCGCAGGATGACGATCGACGGCTTGTCGGTGACGGCCTGCGCCTCGGCGACGGCGGCCTCGATGGCGGTGACGTTCTCGCCGCCCTCGACGGTGACGACATGCCAGTCGTAGGCGCGGTAGCGAGCCGCCACATCCTCGGTGAAGGCGATGCGGGTGTCGTCCTCGATGGAGATGCGGTTGTCGTCGTAGAAGACGATCAGGTTGCCCAGCTGCTGGGTGCCGGCGAGCGAGGACGCCTCGGAGGTGACGCCCTCTTCCAGGTCGCCGTCGGAGGCGATCACGTAGACGAAGTGGTCGAACGGCGACTCACCCTGTGCCGCAGCCGGATCGAACAGGCCGCGCTCGCGCCGCGCCGCCATCGCCATGCCGACCGCCGACGCCAGACCCTGACCCAGCGGGCCGGTGGTGATCTCGACGCCGTCGGTGTGGCGGTACTCGGGGTGACCCGGGGTCAGCGAACCCCACTTGCGCAGATTGACCAGATCGTCGAGTTCCAGGCCGATACCCGCCAGGTACAGCTGGATGTACTGGGTGAGGCTGGAGTGGCCGCACGACAGCACGAAGCGGTCGCGGCCGACCCAGTGCGGATCGCTCGGATCGAATCGCATGACGCGCTGGTAGAGGGTGTAGGCCAAGGGCGCCAAGCTCATTGCGGTACCCGGGTGACCGTTGCCGGCGTTCTGCACGGCATCGGCGGCCAGGACACGGACCGTGTCGACGGCTCTGGTGTCCAATTCGGTCCAGTCGGCGGGGTGGTTCGGCTGAGTGAGCGCGCGGATGTCGTCTGTGACTGACACGACCGAGGTTCTCCTGACCTTGTCGACAATGCGGTTGTGAGGCGGCGGGGTGTTCGCTGCGATGGATCGCCGGTGCGACGGGCACACCGATGTACCGACCACCCTAAAGGTCGCTCGATCGCGGCTGGAACGGAACCCGCGTTCACCGGCCCACGTGTCGCTGCTCGTGACCGTGTACGGACCTGTTCGTGACAGTCCGGATGCCCCCGGCACGAGCCCGTAACACGATGCGCGGGTGCGCCCGTCGCGACGCGACCGGCGTATCCAACCCGGACCTGGACGAGAGCACGGTCGAACGGGGTCTACCATTCTCTGTAGTAGTGGCCGCGCCGCACTGGGTTCTGTCTCCGAATCGAGCAGAGCTGAAAGCTCTTCTACGAGCGGAAAGAGCGCGCTGCTAGATCCTGGGACCGAACGAACTGCACGGCGTGCGAGGAGAAACAGTGCGGATTGGGCAACAACCCGGCGGGGCTCACGGCTCCACCGGAACGGTGCTGGCCGACCGCGTGACGGGCAACGGCGTGCTGTCGACGGCGGCGCGGCGAGTACTCGCCTACATCGCGCTCACCAAACCCCGCGTCATCGAGCTCTTGCTCGTCGCGACCATCCCCACCATGCTGCTGGCCGACCGCGGCCACGTCGACATCCGCCTCATCCTGGCCACCCTCTTCGGTGGCTGGATGGGCGCGGCGAGCGCGAACACACTCAACTGTGTCGCCGACGCCGACATCGACAAGGTGATGAAGCGAACCTCCAAGCGGCCCTTGGCCCGCGAGGCGGTGCCGACCCGCAATGCCTTCGTCTTCGGCGTGGCGCTGGGCGTGGCGTCCTTCGCGTGGCTGTGGTGGCAGGCGAATCTGCTCAGCGGCGCGCTGGTCGTGGCGACCATCCTCTTCTATGTCTTCGTCTACACCCTCGGGTTGAAGCGCCGCACCTCCCAGAACGTGGTGTGGGGCGGCGCGGCGGGCTGCATGCCGGTGCTGGTCGGCTGGTCCGCGGTGACCGGCACCATCGGCTGGCCGTCGATCGTGCTGTTCCTGGTCATCTTCTTCTGGACGCCGCCGCACACCTGGGCGCTGGCCATGCGCTACAAGGAGGACTACCGCGCCGCGGGCGTCCCCATGCTGCCCGTGGTCGCCACCGAGCAGGCGGTCACCAAGCAGATCGTCATCTACACCTGGCTCACGGTCCTGGCGACCTTCGCCCTGGTCCCCGCCTCCGGTGTCATCTACGCCGCCACCGCCCTGGTGGCAGGCGCCTGGTTCCTGCTGATGGCGCACCAGCTGTATTCCGGTGTGCGCCGCGGCGAATCGGTGAAACCCCTGCGCCTGTTCCTGCAGTCCAACAACTACCTCGCCGTGGTCTTCTGCGGCCTGGCCGTCGACTCCGTCCTCGGCTGGGACACCATCGGCCACACCCTCTTCGGCTGGGCCTGACCCCTTTTCCGACCATGAACCGCCGCCGAGCCGCGAATGGCTCAGCGGCGGTTCGTCATTCACCGACCTCCGGATATGCCATGATGGCGCCGTGATCTTCGGTGGGGGCGCACCACGCGGCGCGATGCGGAATTCAGTCGATTATCTTGGGGCCGAGGGCGATCCACGGTTCCCCTCGCCGCGCCGACTACGCAGCCTGCTGGCCGGTATCACCGACCTGATCCTGATCTTCGGCATTGTCGCCGCAGCCCTCTGGGGCCTGATCAACAGATCCGGACCCGACCAGACGCCCTCGATATTCAGTGCCTACGCACTCCTGCTGTTGCTGGCATTCGTCCAGTACTTCCTGCTCCCGAGCCTTCTCGGCGCCAGCCTCGGCCAGCTGATGTGCGGCCTGACCCTCATCCGCTGCACCGACGCCTCCCGCCCCACCCTTCGCGACATCGCCCGCGCCACATTGCGCAACTCGACAAGGGCCTTCCGCATCCGCGGCATCCACGCCCTCGCACCCCATCTCGTCGTCGTCCGCCGCCGCGACCTTCGCATCGCCACCGCCTCCGGCTCGAGCGGGCACACGGCTGCCTACGAGCATTAGGATCGCGAACGTGGACACGG
The DNA here is from genome assembly GCF_013744875.1 of Nocardia huaxiensis. NCBI lineage: Bacteria > Bacillati > Actinomycetota > Actinomycetes > Mycobacteriales > Nocardiaceae > Nocardia > Nocardia huaxiensis. The sequence continues at coordinate 5,989,900 of NZ_CP059399.1, read as the reverse complement.
CTGGGTTGTCGCCTCGGGTGCTGGTTATCGGCTTGGATCCGCGGCGGGTTCCCGGGCCCTGGGATCCGGAGCCGGTGGTTGCGGCGATCGAGGCGGGGATCGCGCGGTTCGCCGAGCACGGGGTGGGGGTGGAGACGTGTTTGTTCGGGCTCGATGGCAGCGATGACGTGGGGGCGGTTGTGGCTGCTGCGGCGGGGGCCCGGGCGTGGGAGTGCGTGGTGATCGGCGGCGGGGTGCGAGGCGACGAGCAACTGTTGTTGTTCGAAGAGATCGTGAACGTGGTGCGGCGGTGTGCGCCGGGGGCCGCGATCGCATTCAACCGCACGCCGGGCGATACGTTCGAGGCGGCGGCTCGGTGGCTCGAGATTCCGGGGCGGTCAGCAGCGAACCCGGCTGATGAGAGTGCTCAGTTGTTCGGCGGCGGACGGCATTTCGGCGATATCCCGGCCCACGGCCACGGCGGCGGTGCGGAACCGCGAGTCGTCGAGTAGCCGAGCGGTCGCGTCGGCGATAGCGGACGCGGTGACCGCCTCCGGCGCGAGACTCAGTGCTGCGCCGGTACGGACCGCGGCCGCGGCGTTGAGGAAGTTGTCGGCGCCCTGCGGCAGGATCAGCTGGGGCAGGGCGTGCGCGAAGGCGGCGAACATGGTTCCGGCTCCGCCGTGGTGGATGACGGCGCGGCATCGGGGGAGCAGCGCGTCATGCGGAACATATTCGGCGATGTGCACCCGAGGTGGCTGCTCGCCGAGGATTCGCGGATCGAGTCCGGGGCCGAGGGTCAGCACCACATCGATATCCAATTCCCGCAACCCGCGCAGGCATTCGCGCAGGAGGTGCGGTGCGTCGTGGAATACGGTGCCGAGCGTCAGGTGCACGACGCCATCGGGGAGCGCGAGCTCCGGCCCGGGACCGGATACGACCGCCGGTCGCAGCGCGAGACTGTCGGCGAATGCGGGGGTGGCGCCCGGAATGCGCAGGCTCGCCGGACACAGGTCGAGGTAGGTGCTGTCGAACAGGGCCGTCGCGGATATCGTTGCGCCCCAGCGATCGATGCTGGGCCGACTGGCGTCCTCGAGCAGAACACGCTGGGGCGCAACGGGAGTCAGCCCGAGGCCGTGGACGACGCGAGGGATTCCGAGGGCTGCGGCGACGACCGGCGCCGCGAACTCCACGGGCCCGTGGACGACCAGATGCGGCTGCCACCGTCGCATGAGCGGGCCGAGCTGTTGGACGCGCTGCGCCGAGGCGGCGCCGAACAGCGCGTGGATATCGGCGGCCATCTGCTCGGCGGGTGCGATGCCGTCGATGCCGGGATGCGCGGCCAGGCGCAGCGCCCTGGCCTGCGCGAAGGTCGGGCCGACCGCCCACGTGCCCAGGCCGTGGTCGCGCAGTCGGCGCGCGTGATCGGGTCCCGTGGCGACCACGACCTCGTGTCCGGCTTCGAGCGCGGCGGTGGCCAAGGGCAGCATCGGGGTGAGGTGGCCGTGCGCGGGGTGCCCGCTGAACAGGATTCTCATGCCGGCCCACCCGGCGACGACGGGGCCGGCTCGCGTTGTGCGCCAAGGCGGGTGCGCGTGATGACGGTCCCGGCGAGGGCCGCCAGCGGTGTCATGAGCACCGCGTACACCGCGGCCGGCACCGCGATGCGAGGGCTGTCGAGGACGCTGACGGCCAGCGTGATCGCGACGGCGCTGTTGTGGATGCCGATCTCCATCGACGAGGCGATCGCCTGCGGTGCGGCGATGCCGAAGCCGCGCGGCACGAGGTATCCGATGCCGAGGCTGAGCACACAGAACAGCGCGGCGACAGCGCCGACGTCGAGGAAGTATCCGCCCAGCGCGGAGCGGTCGGCGAGCATGGCCGCGAACACGAGAGTCGCCAGGATCCCGATCGAGGCGATGCGGACCGGACGATCCATGGTGGCCGCGAAACCCGGTGCGCGTCGGCGCACCCACATCCCGATCAGCACGGGCACGAGCACGATCGCGATCACCTGCATGGTCTTGCCGAACTGCAAGCCCAGTTCGGCGGCCTGGTCGTGGGCGAAGCGGTCGATCGCCAGGTTGGTCACCAGCGGCACCGTGACCACACACAGCAGTGAATTGACCGCGGTCAGCGTGACATTGAGCGCCACATCGCCCCGGAACAGATGGCTGAACAGATTCGCGGTCGCGCCGCCGGGGGAGGCGGCGAGCAGCATCATGCCCACCGCGAGCAACGGTGGCAGATCGAACAGTCCCACCAGGACGAAAGCCACCGCGGGCAATACCAGCACCTGGCAGGTCAACGCGATGGCGACGGCCTTCGGGGCGCGGGTGACGCGGGCGAAATCGGCCACGGTGAGCGAGAGCCCGAGCCCGAACATGATCACGGCCAGTGCCGGTGGCAGTGCCGTGGAGACTACGGAGGAATTCATGGATCACCGATCATCGAGAAGGTGTCGTTGCATGAATCTCACCTGGGGCTCGAATCCGGACAGGCGGGCCTCTGCGGTGTCGAAGATCGGGATATCGGTGAATCCCAGTGTGAGATAGAGGTTATTCGCTTCGGTCATGAACCTGGCGGTTTCCAGTCGCGCGGTCCGGTATCCGAGGGCGGTCGCGTCTGTAAGCAGCTGTTCGAGCATGGTCCGGGCGATGCCGGCGCGCCGGGCGGCGGGGCGTACATAGGTGCGTTTGATCTCGGCGACGGTGGCGTCGATCGGTTCGAGCGCGCAGAGGCCGACCGCGTCGCCGCCGGTGTACGCGACCAGCAGCCGCCCGCGTGGCCCGAGCAGGTCGGGCAGCTTCGCGCGAAAGGCGTGCTGGTGACGCTCCACCACGGCGGCGTGGTCGTCGAATTCCACACCACGCGTGGCCATTTCATCCACTACCCAGCGCACGTACTCGTCCAGCAGCGGTTCGATGACCCGATGGACGAGCGCGGCCGGAGCGGTCAGCGCCACAATGTCGAAGTCGGTCATGCCGGTCTCGCGGTCAGACCCGCGCGGCGCGGCGTGCTCGCTTCGTGGCCCGGTGACAGCGCAGCAGGAAGCCGGGGGTGGGCGGAATCCAGCCGAGCTGCACAGCCATGCCCTGGTCGTCGCGAACCGCCCAGTGTTCGAGGACCAGTCCGTCGGCGATCCGCTGGAAGTGGACCTGTCGAATGGTGAAGGTCCTGCCGGTCGGCGCGAACGCCCGCTCGACGCTGCCGTCCGGGGTCCAGACGACGAAGTCACCCGTGTGGCGACCCGAGAGCGTCCCATAGGTGACGACGAGCTCGCCCTCGACGACCTCACGCTCGGTGGTCCAGGCGAGCTCGCTGAACGCCGCGCGCAGCCATTCCCCGGTCGCGTGGAAAGCCGTCGGCCCGGCGCCGCGAGTCGCAGGCGGCTCGGCGCTGGCCTCCCGATTGACGGCGCCGGTATGGACGAGCGTCGCGAGGTCGGCAACGGTTCCCGCGAGGACAGCGTGAATCGCGCGTTCGGCGAGATCGGCCATATCGATCCGCGAAACAGTGGTGGACATGGCCGAACCTTTCGATGCAGTGAACTGTAATTAATGAATACAGTAGGCTGTACCCAAATGCCGCGCAACCCCCTACCGACCCGGAGATCAGGTGGCCTACGACAACAGCGCCCGCACCGCATCGGCGCGAGCGACGCGAGCACGGGTGCTCACCGCAGGGCGTACGTCATTCGTGAAGCACGGGTTCACCGGCACCACCATCAGGCACATCGCCGAGGAGGCCGGGGTATCGCAGGAGACGATCTACAAAGCCTTCGGCGGCAAAGCCGGACTCCTGAAAGCGGTGTACGACACCATGCTGGTCGGCGACGACGAACAGGTGCCGCTCGCGCAGCGGCCGGAGGCGCAGGCGGTGGTCGCCGCCCCTGGTCCCGTCGAGGCCATGACCGCCTATGCCGAACTGGCCCAGATGATCTCAGCGCGGGTCGATCCGCTGCTGCGGGTGCTGCTGGCCTCGCGCGACACCGACGCCGCGCTGTCGTCCTTCGCCCGCACAATCGATGAGGAACGCCGGGCCGGAAGCGTCATGTGGGTTCGGCACTGGCGCGACGCGGGCTGGCTGCGCGAGGGCCTCGAGGTGGACAAGGCCGCCGACATCCTCTGCGCACTGAACTCCAACGAGCCCCGCTGGTTCCTCCAGGACCGAGGCTGGACCGCCGACGAGATCACCGCATGGCTGGCCGACACCCTGTGCCACGCCCTGCTCCGGTGACGCGGGAGGCTGCTCGCGCCGGGAACTGGGATAGCTGAAGTCACCAGGTCCAGTGCGGGACCTCGCGGAGGGGGTGGAGGTCTTCGTCGGATTCGGCGTGGGAGTTCTGCTGGGCTACCTGGGCTCCGAATTCGACGTGTTCGCGGATGGCGGAGCGGAACTTCTCGTCTTCGGGGAGGCCGGCCTCGTCGAGGGCGGAGAGGTAGACGTCGACGAAGCGCCGGCGTTGTTCGTCGGTGATTTTCAGGCCGCGGTGGACGTCGATGATGTGGGCGAAGCCCAGTTCTCGGGTGAAACGGGCTGGGCCGCCGAAGGATTCGGCGGTGAACCAGGTGAGGTGGTCGACGTGGGTGGGGACGCGGGCGGGGAAGAGGGGGCGCAGGACGGGGTCGGCGAGGGCCTTGTCGTAGAAGATCTCCTCCAGGCGGTGCAGGGCTTCGGTGCCGCCGGCGAACTCGAACAGACTCACCATGGCTCGACTCGTTCCTGAGTTGCGATGATCGGTGCCGTTTCAGGCTAACCTCGGACCGCCACAGGGGGTCCGGAAACCGTCGAGTCAGGCTCGGGAAGGGGCGTCACGCATGGGGATCGACCGGTTGGTTGCGAAGTTCGAGGCGGTGGACACCACGGCCATCTGTGATGCGGACAAGTCGATTCGGGTGATGGACAGTGCGATTCGGCCGCGCTCGGCCCAAACCCGCATCCTCGGACCGGCATTCACGGTGCGCTGCCGCGGAGACTTCTTCGGCGTGCTGCGGGCCATCGAGGAAGCCGAACCCGGAGCGGTCATCGTGGTCGACGGCGGCGGTGCGGAACTGGCTTATGCCGGTGAGCTTTTCGCGCGCGGCGCCCTGGTGCGCGGGCTCGCGGGCATCATCGTCGACGGCGGATACCGGGATATCGGCTATGTGCGGGACTGCCCGCTGCCGATCTACAGCCGCTTCGTCACTCCCATGGCGGGCGCCACCGCCGCACCGGGCGAGCTCCGAATTCCGGTGACCTGCGGCGGTATTCGAGTGGATCCGGGTGATCTCATCCTGGCCGACGACGAGGGGATCATCGTGCTCGACCCCGAACAGGCCGACCGCCTGCTCGATGCGGCTGCGGCCGTCAAGACAGCGGAGGCCGCGCTCGTGGCACGACTGAACGCGGGGCAGTCGCTGAGTGCTGGCTTGAATGTTGCCGCCCACGCGGCGGCCCTGGGCAAGGGCGAGCCCTCCAGGCTGCGGTTCCTGGATTGACAGCGACGGTGCACCCGCTCCGATTCGGCTTCGATTCGGGCCTCAGGGCGATACCGTATTCATTGTGAGCACGTCGCCCAAGGGTTTCGATCCACGAAAATCCACCTCGGCGCGGGTGCTGAACCACTTGCTGGGCGGTAAGGACGCCTTCGGCGTGGACCAGAAACTCGCGGACGACATGATGTCGCTCGCCCCGGACACCAAGACGATGGCGTGGTTCAGCCGCCAGTTCCTGACGGGTTCGGCGCGCCTGGCGGCGCAGAACGGGGTGCGGCAGTTCCTGGACATGGGCGCGGGCATGCCGATCGAACCGACCGTGCACGACACGGTGCAGGCCATCCACCCCGATGGCCGCGTCGCCTATGTCGATCACGATCCGGTGGTGGTAACCCACTGGGAGGGACTGTATTCCGGCATTCCGGGCGTCGCCGCGATCCTGGGTGACCTCTGCGACCCCGACGCCATCCTGGACGAGGCACAGGAACGCGCCCTCGTGAATTTCGCTGAGCCCGTGGCAGTGCTGCTGGTTGGAGTGCTGCCCTTCATCGCCGACGCCGACGACCCCGCCTGGATCGTGTCCCGGCTGCGCGATCGCATGGCGCCGGGCAGCTATATCGCGATCACCCAGAGTTCCCTCACCAGCGATCCCGAATTCATTCGGCAGGTCACCGCCGCCACCAGCGTCTCCGCCCACCCGATCGTCTGGCGGTCGGCCGAGCAGGTTTCCGAGTTCCTGGCGGGCTTCGAGGTGCTGGAGCCGGGGGTGACGACCATTCAGGATTGGCTCGCCCCCGACCTACCGCAAACCGGTCTGGTGACCTACGGCGTCATCGGACGGAAGCCCGGCTCCAGCTAGCGCTGGCCTCCTCGGCCATCCCGCGGTTCTCCGAGAGCGCCACATTGTGGCCGGAGCCCGGCACCACCACCGCCTGCAACCCGGCCTGCGGCGAATAGTAGGCCGCTTCGAGCGCGTGCACGGCGGCGGCCGAGGAACAGTCCGCGGCCCCGGTGCCACACAGCAGAAAGTCGTTCTGCCCCTGGATGATCAACACCGGCACCTCGATGGCGCGCGTGAGATCGGTGGTGGCGTAGGTGAACGCGCCCGCGAACTCCGCCATCGGCGTCGCGTCCTTGTGCGCTTCGTCCCAGGCGACGATGCCCGAGCCCGCGTCGCCCGGGTTGTAGAACAGCTGTGCGCGGCTGCCTCCGGCGGTGGTCAGATATCCGGCGTCGAGGTTCGCGTCGCGGAACTGCGGATCGAGGAAGGCCGGCCGGAAGTTGGTTCCGGCGGTGAGCACTCCGGTGTGCAGCGGCACCACGTGCAGCATGCCGGTGATGATCACCCCCGCCAGATCGCGGTAGGTCACCGCCTCCTGCCAGGCGACAATGGACCCCACCGAATGCCCGACGCCGATGACCGGGCCGAACGCGGTCTCCCCGATGCTGCCCGACTTCAACGCCCGCACGATCTGATGCACCACCAGTGCGTCGTCCTGCACGCTGAGGTCGACACTCGGCGGGCGCGAGCTCTGTCCCTGCCCGATCCGATCGATGGCGAAGGTGGGAATTCCCTTGGCCGCCATACTGCGGGCGTAGGAGTACGAGCCATTGTCGTAGTCCGGGTTCCAATAGGAATGGCTGTAGTACGCCCCGTGCAGCAGCAACTGCACGGTCTGCCCGTCCACCAGATCAGCGGCCCGCGCACATAATTCGCCCCATACCTGGAAGGACTTCGGCGCCCCGGCCTCCAGCGCCACCGGGATCGACGGGTAGGCCCGGCATTCCACCGTCGACGCCGCCGCGACGGGTGCGGGAATCAGCAGGACACTGGTGAGGAGTGCGAGCGCCGCGGCGGCGACGCCGGTGAACAACCCGCCCACTGTGGTTTTCATATGCTCGAGCACCTTCCGCTTCCCGAACCGTCGTGGTGAGATCTCTCCTCGGCCAAGGCTTTCAGCGCCGCCACCGATAGGCGGAACTTTTCCTCCGACCCGTACCGCCCCATGCCGCATTCGGTGGAGATGCCGAAGGGATGGTCGATGACCTGCGCCGCGGCCTGCGCGCGCTGCCGGGCTCCGGCCACGCCGTCCTGATGATGCACCAGGCCCAGGAAAAGTTCGGTGTCCGCGTCGAAATCGACTGTGGCCAAGGACCGGAAATGCTCGGGCGTGCGCCATTCGAGGGGCACCGACAGGTGCACGAAATCGATCGGCCGCGACACCCGCGCGTGCAGGCCGGACCAGATTTCCGCCAGCCCGGAGGTGTCCGGGGCGCTGGGATGGGCGAAGGTTTCCGAATTGCCGTAGCACAGGTGGTATCCCAGCTCGATATCGCTGGGGATCCAATCGCCCAGGGCCACCATCGATTCCAGCAGTCGCGCCTTGGTGTGCAGGGGGTTGGGCATCATGCCCTCCCAGCTGACGACCTCGACGGGCACATCCCATTGGATCGCCAGCTCGCTGTGCGGCAGCGCATCGAGTATCTCGTGCACGGACTCGCGCAGCCGCGCGGTGTAGGCGGGCAGCACATCCAGCTGCGATTCAGGGGCCACGAAGATGGCGACCGGCGTCAATGGACTGGGAATGGGGAAGAGGAATTTCGCGTCGCCCGGCAGCACCTGGTCGAGTTTGGCCTGCCGGAAGGCGTCGAAGGAGGCGCGGGCGGCGTCCGCATAGCCGAACCGTTCGAACCGCACATCCGCGGGTGCGGTGTCGTCGCGCAGGCGCGCGCAGGTCAGTGGAATCATCTGTCCGGGAACGGGCTCCGCGGGTTCGAACGCCGGATTGTCGGCGAAGCACGGCCGCTGGGTGAAGATGAATCCCGCGCGGACCCCGGTTTCATCCGGAACCCGGTGCACGTGGTTCCCGAACTCGGCTCCGATCCACTGGAACGCGTCTCGGGTTCGCTCGAAGGGAAGACTGCCGCAGAGGTGCACGCCAGGGAGAGCGGAGTGCTTCTCAGTCACAGTGGTGGACCTTGGACATCACGAGCGAACCTTCCGAACGAACGTGCGGTTCCTATGATCGAGATCACGTTAACAGACCTGCCCTATGGCGCGGCGCTGAGTTCGCCGAGTTCGGCCTCCTCGGGCGGCGCGGGCCGCAGGGCCCGCTGCGCGAACGCGCCGATCGCGCCGATGGCGTACCGGGCCTCCGGCAGCACGTCCGAACAGGCCGGGAAGACGTGCACACAGCGGTCCCAGATCTGCACGGTGCACTGCACGTGGGCTTCGTCGCAGCGGCGCGCCAGCTGTTCCACATCGGCCAGCAGCACCTCGGTGGAGCCGACCTGGATCAATACCGGTGGGAGAGTGGTGAAATCGTGATTCACCGGCGACCAGCGCGGGTCCACCGCGCCATCGGGTGCGAATCCCCAGCGCACCGGGACCGCGAGCGCCTGCGCCGACAACGCCGGATCGCGGCCGTTGTTGAGGTGCGCCAGCCGCGCGCCGGAATCGTAATCGGCCCAGGGCGACAGGGCGATGATGCCGCCTCCCGGTACCGGCAACCCCACGTCGCGGGAGGTGAGCGCGACCGCGAACGCCAGCCCCGCCCCGGTCGAATCTCCGGCCAGCAGAATGCGTTCCGGTGCGAAACCGCGGTCGAGCAGATGCCGGTAGGCGGTGAGCCCGTCCTCGACGGCATCGATGAGATGGGCCCTCGGCAGCTGCCGGTAGGCCACATTGAGCACCGGCGCCTCGGCGCTGCGGGCGATCTTGGCCACCAACCGGCGATGGGTGTTCAGCCCGCAGGAGACGAACGCGCCGCCGTGGAACCAGACGATCACGGAGTCGTGCGTCCCGGGATCGGGACATAGTGCGTGCCACACCCATTCGGCGCGGAACCGCTCGAACTCCACGCCGCGACGGTGAGTGCCCAGTGGCGTCGGGATGAGCCGGGCCGCCCATTCCAGGCGAGTGCCGATGGCCAGCAGTGGTTTCGGGACATGCAGCAGATTGGCCAGTGCCACCGCCACATTCAGGCTCGGCCGCACGGTCGCGGCGAACAGCGCGTGGGTCAGCCGCATGGACAGGCTCGCGGGTCCGAACCAGCGCACCGTCACCGTCGACGCCTCCCCGCGCGTTTCGGTGGCCAGCGCGAACAGGCGCGCCACGCCCCGGTGCCGGGTGACCGGCAGCACCGGCAATCCCATGTCCTGGAACGATTTCGAGAACCCGGTGGGTGCAGGACGGCTGGTCAGGAAGGCCAGGCCGGTGATCCCGGCCAGGAAGAAGGCGAAGACGAAGGAACCGAGAATGAACCAGAACGGCGCCAGCTCGATCGCCCATACTCCGAGCAGCTCCGAAAGGCGCTGCGACCATCCGGGTTCGAAATAGGGGAGGGGAGCGGCGAATTCGGTGGCATCGCGAAAGACGAGCAGGGGCGCGGCCCGGCCGTCCAGCGCGAACGACCCGAGCAGTAGATCGCCGTCGGCGGTGAATGTCACTGCCTCACCGCTGATTTCGGCAGGGATGGGTATCGGGATCGGCGGCGCGGCGGTCACCGCGTCGGCCGCGTTCGCGCCGGACATGGGGAACAGATAGAGGAATTCGGCGGTCCGCAGGGCTGCCACGGTGCCCTCGGCATTGACCGCGCCACCGAGGACGACCTCCGCGAACGGACTCGCCCCGCGCGTCGACAGGTCCACCTCGCCGATCGGCCACAGCGTCAGATCCTCGGTCAGCGTATCCAGCGATGGGTGCCCGCGCGGCGCGAAAAGTACAGTGCGCCCGCTGGATTCGGTGGTCACGACGACAGGCCGCCCGGTGGATTCGACGAGTACGGCGCTCACATGCCGTTCGGCGAGATCGGCACCCAATGGCAGCCGGTACGCCGCGCTCACCCCGGTGCGCGTATTCAGTCGCGTCAATGTCACCGCGTCGGCGCGCCGATTGACGCCGCCGTCCGCCAGCCACAGATGCGGGCTGCCGCCGGGGGTGCGCCCGGCGACGGCTTCGGTATCGGCTGTCGCGTCGGGTAGATCCAGCCACCGGCGCACGCCGCAATCGGGGAGATTCACCTCGGCAATCCGCACGCCGGCCGCCGTGGTGACAGTGGCGTACACGGTGCCGCCGACAGTCGCCAAACCGGTGATGCCAACCAGTTCTTCAGGCGTGCAGAGGGTTTCGAAGGACCGCACCTCGACGGCCGGCTCCGGCTGCGCGGCGCCGGGCGCTGCCGTGAGCATGAGCGCGGCGAGCAGCGCGAGCACGATTCCAGCCTGCTTACCGGCCACCCGAGCCCCTCGAGCTAGCGAGACAACTGACGGCTCAGGCTGTCTCGGACAGCCCGAGTGTCAAGCAGTCTACGCATCGGCGGGGTGCTCGGAGGCCGATCATGATGTGCCGGGCGAGATCTGAAAATCTCCTGGCGGACCGGGTGTCCGGCCGCGGAGTCCGATGGTCAGCACGGTTGCAGGGGGAAGCACGCGGGCGGAATGGTGGTCCTGGGAATGGTCGGGTCCGTCGTCGCGGTCGGAGCGATCTGCCGGACCGATGTTCCGGGCCGCGGATCCGGCTGCCGCTCGTCGACACTGCTGCCGCCGCCGACACAGGTGACAGCCAGCGCGAGAACCAAAGCCAGCAAGACCAGCCCGGCGAGAATCATCAGGTCGGGCCGGCGCCTGCGCGCAGGACGCACCCCCGGTCGCTGATCCGGCCAGACCGGGAAGCCGGGGGCCCCGGGCTGTGGCTGTCCGGCGGCCGGGTTCGCGTACGCACCGGCCTGCGGACCTGCGGCAGGACTCGACGGGCGGCCACCGAAGAAGCCGGTGCGACCACCGGATTCGGGTCCAGGGGCAGGGGCCGACGAGCGACCGCCGAACATGCCGGTGCGCCCGCCGGATTCCGGGCCCGCGACGGGTGAGGACGGACGTCCCCCGAGCCAGCCGCCGCGCCCGCTCGATTCGGTATCGGACGATTCGGGCGTACGGCCGCCGAATAGGCCGGAGCGACGGCCGGTTTCAGGAGCTGGGGCCGGTGGTGCGCCTGCCGCCGAACCCTGCTGCGGCTCAGCGGTTCCCGTGACCGCCCGATAGGCGGCTGCGGCCGCCGCCGCGGCGCCTGCCCCCGCCACGGCCGCGCCGGCGGCGGACGGTCGCCCGGAGCCAGGTGAACCTTGTCGCGCGGCGGGCTGATCACGAGTGGGGCGGTCGGATCCCGCTGCGCCGGAGCGGGAACCGCTGTCGGCTTCCGGTGCGCCGGTCACCGAGACCCCGCCCTGCCCCGCGACTCCGGGGCCGGACGCCGCGCGCCCGGACTCGGCGTCCCGCTCACCCGTGGGTGCGCTGCTGCCCGCCGTCTCGGTGGTATCGCTCGGGCCGGGCGACTGCACGGGCACCGACGGCACCACCACTGTCGGCGCGACCGACATCGGTGGCGGCGCGCTCCGCGCCGACTCCGGCGGCGGGAACCCCTCCGCAATCAGATCGGAATAGCTTGCCGCCGCCGCGAATCCGAGCGCGCCGAGCGACTGCCCGACCTGCGCCGCATCCCACGACGGCTCCGCGCCCTCGGACAAGGTCTTGAAATACGCGCGCAGCGACGAGGGGCCATCGCCAATGAGCACATCGATTCCCGGTGGCAGCGCACCCTTTTCGAGCCGTACCCGGCTGCCGAGCTGCGGCACCAGCAAGACGAGGCCGCTCACCGGCACCTGTTCCCGTCCGGGTGCGGCGCGCAACTGATGCGCGAGATCGACGGTCTGCTGCCGCACGCGTTCGAGTGGATTGGCGTCCCCGTCCATCGGCGCGGGTTCGCCGTCGACCATCCAGGGTTCGTCCTGTGCGCAGGTGAGCGTGCCGTTGACGCGTTCGGTGAACCCGTGCACCCCCACCACCACACAGGTCTGAGGCGTCCACACCACCACGTCGGCGTCCTGGCACTGCACCACCGCGATGCCGGGCACGGCGTGCGGCCCGCTCCACGATTTGAGCCAGTTGACAACGGTGCGCTCGGTGCTCGACAGCCGCGACGGGTCGTCGTTGCGGACCTTCACCAACATCCCGAACCACCCTCTGACCGATAGCCTCTACCTGCCGGCCGCCCGAACGGTCGCCGCGACCACCTTACGGTGTTGCCATTATCGGTCGCGGCGAATCGTCTTGCGCGGCAGCAAGATCATTGTCCATGGTGCGGGAGCTATCGCATCCGGGGCGGGCCTACTCGCGGGTTATCGTCGCAGGAAACCGACATATCCGTCAGGACGGATGACCACGCGGGTGCCCTCGGCGGCCCCGTAGGCACGGTGCGCATGCCCGTCCGGGTCGGCGAATTCACCCAGCTGGACGGCACTCCCAGGCTCGGTGATCGTGACGATTCGGGCAGGTGTGGCGCCGGTGGCCGCGAGACCGGCGAGTTCCGCGGCGGCGCTGCGGTCGCCCCCGAATGCGAGGATCGTCGCGTGCGGTCCGCCGCGCAGCAGCTCGTGCAGGCGCACCGTGCCCCCCGCGCCATCGCGCAGCGGCGCGTCGGGCGCGCGGTCGCCCGCGTGCAGCGCGTCCACCGGGCCGGCCGGATGCTGCGCCGGCAGATTCCAGTAGCTCAGATCGAGCTGATGGCGGCAGTGGCGGCATGCGAAACCGTCCATGGGCGAATCCGGTTCGGCGAACCAGTAGCCGAAATCATGATCGAGGTCACCACCGGCCTCCTGCAGGCCGTGGACGGGGGCAGCGTCGAACTGACCGACGCCGAAGCCGTGGAAACCCTCGCCCGTTTCGTCTACCGCGACCTCGACTGACCTGTATCACCCAGCGGTGCAAGGGATTCGGCACCGCCGCGCCCTCAGGGGAGCAGGACTATCGAGCCGGTGGTCTTGCGGGATTCGAGATCGCGGTGGGCCTGCTCGGCCTCGGAGAGAGGGAAGGCGGCGCCGATGCGGATGTGCAGGGTGCCCGCGGCGATGGCGTTGAGGATATCGGTTGCGCGCCAGAGGAGTTCGGCCCGGTCACGGGTGTAGTGGACCAGGGTGGGGCGGGTGACGAAAAGCGAGCCCGCGGTGCTCAGGCGTTGCAGGTCGAAGGGCGGGACGGGGCCGCTGGCGCCGCCGAAGAGGGCGAGCATGCCGCGGACGCGGAGGGCGGCGAGACTGGATTCGAAGGTGGTGGCGCCCACGCCGTCGTAGGCCGCGGCCGCACCTGCGCCGCCGGTGAGTTCCTTGACGCGGGCGGGGATGTCGTCGGTGTAGCGGAGGACCTCGAAGGCGCCGGCGTCGCGGGAGAGCTTTTCCTTGTCGTCGGTGGAGACGGTGGTGATCACTCGGACGTCACGGGCGGCGAGCAGCTGGGTGAGGATCAGGCCCACGCCGCCCGCGCCGGCGTGAACCAGGACGGCCTCGCCGGGCTCGGGCTTGTAGATCGACTCGATCAGGTAGTGGGCGGTCATGCCCTGCAACAGGATCGAGGCCGCGACGGGCGCTTCCACACCGGCGGGAACGGGGATGGCCACGGCGGCGGGGACCACGACCTTTTCGGCGTAGCTGCCGGGAGCCGCCGCCCAGGCGATGCGGTCACCTACGGCGAAATCTGTTACCCCGGAACCTACTTCGGTGATCACGCCGGTGCCCTCGGAACCGGGAACGTAGGGGACCGACTGCGGGTAGCGGCCGGTGCGGATGTAGGTGTCGATGAAGTTGACGCCGATGGCCTCGGTTTCGACGAGGAGCTGGCCGGGGCCGACCTGCGGGTCGGGAACCTCCGTGTAGTGGAGGACTTCGGGACCGCCGTGTTCGGAAACCTGGATGGCGCGCATGGTCTCTGTTGTACACCCGCCGGGACTGTGAGGTGTGCGGCGGATCGTGGACTCCGATTTACCCGTGAGTAAACTCCAGGGCATGAGCGCTACCGCCGCCCCGGCATCCGTGAAGCTGTCGCCGTCCGTCGTCGATTCCGTGAAGGGTTTCGTCGCCGATCACGGTGGTTCGGCCACCGCGGTGCTGCAGCAGATCGGTCGTATCGGCGTCCGTGTCACCCTGGTCGGCGCCGACGGCGTCCTGGGCGACCGCGTCGTGGACGATATGGAATCCGCCAAGGCACTGGTCGAGACCGTCAATGGCCTGACCGAGGCCGACGAGTGGGATCGTGAGCTGATCTCGAAGGTGACCCCGGCCAAGGGCCACTGGGCCAAGATGGCCGGCTGGGTCGCCGGGCAGAAGAAATACCCCAAGGCGCGCAACGAGAAGTAGTCGCCGACGCCCCGGCTCGACGGTCCCCTGGAACCGCCGTCGCGGCGCTGCGGTGATACTGGACAGCGTGGACGACAACCAGAGGACGCCGTGTCGGGGCGCGTGACGAAGCAGGCGCAGCTGCGCTCGGCGCTGACCACGCTGTGCGCGCAATTGCGACCGGGGGAGATGCTGCCCAGTGAACGGCAGCTGTGCGACGACTACCGCGTCAGTCGCATGACGGTGCGAGAAGTGCTGGGGCAGTTGGAATCCGAGGGTGTCATCACCCGGATTCCGGGCAAGGGCACCTTCGTCGCCGAGCGCGTGGCCCGCTCACGACTGCACATGGCCTCGTTCAGCGAGGATATGCGGCGGCTGGGGCGCACGCCGAGCACCGTGGTGCTGCACACCGATCACACTGTGCCGCCGCCCGCTTCGAGCGCGGCCCTGGGCTTGAGTGCGAATCAGAAGGCGTACCACCTGGTTCGGCTGCGGCTGGCCGACGGCCTGCCGATCTCCATCGACGACGGCTGGTATCGCGCCGATCTGCTGCCGGGCCTGCTGGATCTGGATCTGACGCAGTCGCTGTACTCGCTGCTGGCCGCGAAGTTCGATGTGGCCATCGATCGCGCCGATCAGACCGTGCGCGCCGTGGCCGCCGATGAGCGTCACGCGGGCTGGCTCGGCACCGATTCCGGTTCTCCGCTACTGGCTTTCGACCGCATGTCCTATTCGAAGGACACCTGCGTGGAGCACTGCCAGTCCTGGTACCGCGCCGACCGATACCAGGTCTACATGACGGTATCGGCCGGCGACGGCAGCCAGAACGACTAGATCGAGAAGAGGACCGCGCCGGTCTCGACCGACCCGGTGGCCGGCTGCAGAGCGGCCCCGGGTTCGGTGTCCATCACCACCACCGGCACCGCGGCCGACAGGCCCAGGCGGCGAACGGCATTGGGGGAGAACACGATCAGCGGTTCGCCGGCGTTCACGTGATCGCCCTCGGCGGCCTTGACCTCGAACAGGTCCGGCTTGCCGACCGTGTCGATGCCCAGGTGCAGCAGCACCCCCACCCCCGCCTCGGAGACGATGACGGCGGCATGCGGATGCAACTTCACGATGCTGCCCGAAATGGGCGCTACGACTGTTGTTTGCTCATCGGTGTCCAGCGGTTCGATCGCGACCCCGGAACCCACCATTTCGGCGGAGAAGACCGGGTCGGGAACCTCGGACAGCGGCATGGCGCGGCCGGGCAGCGGCGCCAGGATCTCGGTGCTCATCGATGGACTCAGAGCAGATCGTTGATGTCTTCGGCCAGCGCGTCGGCGGTCGGGCCGACCACGACCTGAACGGCGTTACCCGCCTTGACAACACCGTGCGCGCCCGCGGCCTTGAGTGCCTTCTCGTCCACCTTGGCGGAGTCCTTGATCTCGACACGCAGGCGCGTAATGCAGCCTTCGACCTCGATAATGTTGTCCGTGCCACCCAGGCCCGCGACTATCTGATCGACTTTTGACATGATTCCTCCGTACGAGTCGAGTGGACAAAACTGGTTATAACCAGTATATCTCTGGTTATAACCAGTCACCTTACCTGTCGGTGACGCCTTTCACAGACTGAGGACGACCGCTATGGCCGACGCAGCCCAGAGCGTACGCAAGAAGATCGACCTGTCCGGACTGCAGAAGCTCGGCCGCAGCTTGATGCTGCCGATTGCCACGCTACCCGCTGCTGGCTTGTTGCTACGGCTCGGACAGGACGACATGCTCGGCCGCTGGTCGGCGACCAAAACGGTGGCCGACATTCTGGCCGGAGCCGGCGGCGCCCTGCTCGATCCCTACAATCTCGGACTGCTATTCGCCGTCGGCATCGCGATCGGCTGGGCCAAGAAGGCCGACGGCTCGACCGCACTGGCCGCCGTCGTCGGCTATCTCGCAATCGGCGGCGTCTTCAAGGCCATGTCCCCGGTGGTGCTGGAGGGCAAGGTCGATGCCAAGGGCGGGCAGCTGATGATCAGCTACGGCGTGCTGGCCGGCATCGTCATGGGCCTCACCGCCGCAATGCTCTGGCAGCGCTTCCACCGCACACAGCTGCCCGACTACCTGGGATTCTTCTCGGGCCGCCGCCTGGTGCCGATTCTGACCGCCTGTGCCGCAGTCGTTCTCGGCGTCCTCATGGCGCTCATCTATCCCGCCTTCAACTCCGCCCTGACCTCGCTCGGCAATGCGGTGGCGGACAACTCGGTGGTGGGCGGCGGCGTCTTCGGCTTCGCCAACCGCATGCTGCTGCCCCTGGGCCTGCACCACATCCTGAACTCCGTGGTGTGGTTCGTGATCGGCGACTACACCGTCGACGGCCAGACCTACCACGGCGACATCAGCATGTTCCTGCACGGCGATCCGAACGCGGGCACCTTCATGACCGGCTTCTTCCCGATCATGATGTTCGGCCTGCCCGCCGCGGCCCTGGCCATCTGGCGCAATGCCAAGCCGGAGAACAAGAAGATGGTCGGCGGCATCATGCTGTCCACCGCGCTGACCGCCTTCGTCACCGGCATCACCGAACCCCTGGAATTCGCCTTCATCTTCGTGGCCTGGCCGCTGCTGCTCATCCACGCGCTCTTTACCGGATCCGCACTGGCACTGACCAATTGGCTCGGCATCCACGACGGATTCACCTTCTCCGCCGGCGGCATCGACTATCTACTGAACTTCGGTAAGGCGACCCATCCGCTGCTGCTGATCCCGATCGGGCTCGGCTACGCGGTCCTGTACTACGTGACCTTCAGCTTCATCATCAAGCGCTGGAACCTGCCGACCCCCGGCCGGGAACCGGAAGCCGACGAAATCGAGAAGGAGAACACCGCACAATGATCACCCGCACCGCCGTCGTGGCTTCCAGGACCGGACTGCACGCCCGTCCCGCCGCCCTGTTCGCCAAGGCCGCCGCCGAATCGCCGGTCCCCGTGACCATTTCGATCGACGGCAAGCCGGGTGTGGCCGCCGGCAGCCTGCTGCAGGTGATGACCCTGGGTGTGCAGCAGGGCGACACCGTCACCCTGTCCGCCGAGGACGGCGCCGAGGCCGTGCTCGACAAGCTGGTGTCCCTGCTGGAGACCGATCTTGACGCGTGAGGTGCGCGGCGTCGCCGCCGCTCCCGGAGTGGCGCTCGCAGCGGTGAAGTGGCTGGCGGCAGCGCCGGTCACCAGCCCCGACGACACCCCCGGCAGCGATGTCGACGTCGAAATCGCCCGTGCGGAAGCCGCATTCGAGACCGTCGCCGGTCGCTACGCCGCGCAGGCGAGCGAGGCGACGGGACCGGCGGCCGACATTCTGTTCATGACTTCGGCGCTGGCCGCCGATCCGGCGCTGCTGGATCAGGTGCGTGTGGGCATCCGGGCCGGCGGCCCCACCGCGCATTCGGTCACCGAGGCCGTGGCGCATTTCGCCGAACAGCTGGCCGCGCTCGGCGGCATGATGGCCGAACGCGCCTCGGACCTGCGGGATGTGGGCCAGCGTGTGGTGGCCGAGCTGCTGGGCGTGGATCCGCCCGGAATCCCGGAGAGCGCAACGCCTTTCGTCTTGGCGGCGCAGGACCTGGCGCCCGCCGACACCGTCACGCTGGATCCGGCGCGGGTGGTCGGATTGCTCACCGTGGCGGGCGGTCCCACCTCGCACACCGCGATTCTGGCCAAGGCGCTGGGTATTCCGGCCGTCGTGGCCTGTCCGGGCGCGGTGGAGATCGCCGAGGGCACCGAGGTGGTGCTCGATGGCACCAGTGGCACAGTGGAAATCGCACCGGACGCGAAGCGTCGCGAGGAAGTGCTTGCCCTGCGCGCACGGCAGGCAGACGCCCCGTCCGGTCCGGGCCGCACCGCAGACGGTCACGCGGTCCCGCTGCTCGCCAATGTCGGCAGTGTGGCGGACGCCCGGCTGGCGGTGGAGCTCGGCGCCGAGGGTGTCGGCCTGTTCCGCACGGAATTCCTTTTCCTGGGCCGGAATTCGGCGCCCAGCATCGAGGATCAGACGCAGCAGTACGCGGAGATCTTCGCGGCGCTGGGCGACCGCCCGATCACGGTGCGGACCCTGGATGCCGGATCCGACAAGCCGCTGCCGTTCCTGAACCTGCCGGACGAGGAGAACCCCGCGCTGGGTGTGCGCGGTCTGCGGTTGCGCAATGTTCATGAGGGGACATTGCTCGACCAGCTCACCGCGATTCGGCTCGCCCAGCAGTCGACCGGGGCCACGGTGAAGGTGATGGCCCCCATGGTCGCGACCGTGGAGGAGGCGCGCTACTTCGCCGCCAAGGCCCGTGAGGCCGGACTAGACACCCGCGGCATCATGGTCGAAATCCCGGCCGCGGCAATCCGTTCCGCGTATCTGGGGGCGGAGGTGGATTTCTTCTCCATCGGCACCAATGACCTGTCGCAGTATCTGTTCGGCGCGGACCGCATGTCGTCGTCGCTGGCGGCGCTGCACGATCCGTGGCAGCCCGCACTGGCGGCCACGATTGCCGCGGTCGTGCACGGGGCGACCGCGAACGGCGTCAAGGTCGGGGTGTGCGGTGAATCCGCCTCGCATCCCGAATTCGCCTGTGTGCTGGTCGGTCTCGGCGTCGAGACACTGTCCATGGCCCCGCGCTCGCTGGCGGGTGTGCGTGCCGCGCTGGCCGGCGTGACGCTCGCGCAATGCCGTGCCGCCGCCGACGCCGTCCTGACGGCCGGCACCGCCGAGGAGGCCGCGCGGGCGGCTCGCACCGCTCTGGGGCGAGCCAGTTGAGAATCACGCTGCGCGGCAGGGTCGTCAGCCTCGGTGCGGCGGGCGACCTCGCCGACGGGGTGGTGTCGTTCGACGGCCCGCTGCTCGACTATGTCGGCCCGGCCAAGGAATTCATCGGCGAGATGCCGCCGCCGCCCCGCGAACCGGTGGTGATCCTGCCCGGCCTCATCGATGTGCACTGCCACGGCGGCGGCGGATTCGGTTTCCCCGAAACCGATCTCGCGGGTGTCGACGCGGCCGCGAGCTTCCATCGCGGGCGCGGCACCACGACCCTGGTGGCCTCGCTGGTGTCGGCGACCGAAGCCGAATTGCGCGAGCGGATAGACGTTCTCGGCCCCGCCATCGATTCCGGCCTGCTCGCGGGCATCCACCTCGAGGGCCCGTTCATCAGCGAACACCGCCGGGGCGCACACGATCCGGACCGTATCCTGCCCGGCGACCCGGCCATGCTGGACCGGCTGCTCGACTACGCGGGCGGGCGCATCGTCTCGGTGACCGTCGCCCCGGAAACCGCCAACTTCGATGCCCTGGCCGACGTGCTCGCCGCCGCGAATGTGGTGCTGTCCCTGGGCCATACGGTCGCCGACTATCGGCGTTCCGTGCACGCCATGCGCCGCGGCTGGCGGGTGTCCATCACCCACCTGTTCAATGCCATGCCCGAGCTCGCACACCGCGACGCGAACTTCCTGACCGCCGCCATGGCCGCCGCCGGGCGCGGCGATGTGGTGGCCGAGGTCATCGCCGACGGCGTGCATCTCGCCGACGGGACCGTCCGCATGGTGTTCGACACCCTCGGCGCGGACAACCTGGCCCTCATCACCGACGCCATGGCCGCGGCGGGCTGCCCCGACGGCCGCTATCACCTGGGCAGCCTGGATGTAGTGGTCACCGACGGGGTATCGCGCCTGTACCAGCCCGACGGTGCAGGCTCCATCGCCGGTGGCACGGCGTCGGCGTCGGATGTGCTGCGCCGCACCGTCTTCGATGCCGGAGTGGATCTCGCCGCCGCGGTCACCGCCGCCACCGCCACCCCGGCCCGGCTGCTGGGCCTGGCCGACCGCATCGGCGCGCTGCGCCCCGGCATGCGTGCCGACGTGCTCGTCACCGACCATCATTTGACCCCATTGACCGTGTACAAGGACGGAATCCCATGGAACTCGTGATCACCGACAACGCGGCCGAAGCCGGTGTGCTGGCGGGCCGCATCATGGCCGACCATGTGCGCCGCGGCGCCCGCGCCATCGGCCTGGCCACCGGCTCCTCCCCGCTCGGCGCGTACCGGGAACTCATTCGACAGCATCGCGAGGAGAACCTGAGTTTCCGTGGTGTGCACGCGTTTCTGCTCGACGAGTACATCGGCCTGCCGCCCGGCCACCCGCAGTCCTACGCCCAGTTCATCCGCGACGAATTCACCTCGCACGTGGACTTCGCCGACAACCTGGTGCACAGCCCCGACGGCCAGGCCGCCGACATCCCGGCTGCCGCAGCCGAATACGAACAGATGATCGCGGCCGACGGTCCCGTCTCGGTGCAGATCCTCGGCATCGGCGCCAATGGCCATATCGGCTTCAACGAGCCCGGTTCCTCCCTCCGCTCGCGCACCCGCGTCAAGACGCTGACCCCGAAGACCCGCGAGGACAACGCCCGTTTCTTCGACGACGACCTCTCCCAGGTCCCCACCCACGTCCTCACCCAGGGCCTCGGAACCATCAGCGACGCACAGCATCTGCTCATGATCGCCACCGGCTCCGGCAAGGCCGACGCCGTCGCGACGGCCGTCGAGGGCCCGGTCTCCGCCTTCTGCCCGGCGTCGATCCTGCAAATGCACCCGCACGTCACCGTCATCGTCGACCCCGCCGCGGCAGCCAACCTGAAGGCCGTCGACTACTACCGCTTCGCGGTCGAGAACAAGCCCTCCTGGCAGAGCTTCTGACGGGTCGGCGCAACGCGCCGGGGCTGTCCGCTGACCAGGATTCGGACTGGGCAATGCCGCCGTCACCGGGATACTCGTGCGAATATCCTTGCGGCGAAAGCCTATTCAGAATCGAGCCCAGATGACGACTCCGCCGCTGTCCTTCGGTACGGACGCGCCCCTGCACGAGATCATGACCACGACGCGCGCCATGCGCCGGCTCAAACCCGACCCGGTACCGCGCGAACAGCTCGAGCAATTGGTCCAGGCCGCCACCTACGGACCCAGCGGCGGCAACAATCAGTCGTATTCGTTCGTCATCGTCACCGATCGCGAGCCCATTGCGCGGCTGGCGCCGGTGTGGCGGCGCATCGTGGACTACTACGTCGCCTCCCAGACCCCGCCGCCGCACGTGGATGCCGAGTCATGGGGGCGCACCATGGCCGCCCTGCGCTACCAGGGCGATCATTTCGAGGACACCCCTGCCTTGATCATTGCCTGCTACGACTCGCGCGGCATGGTCGAACGCATGCTGCGGACCGGCCGCGAACAGCTTTCCGCGCTGCGTTCGCTCGGGCCGCGCGCCGGTTTCAGTCTGGCGCGCAATATGTTCCGGGCGAAGATCGCCTCGGAGGGTGCGTCCGTCTACCCGGGCATCCAGAACCTGCTGCTGACCGCCCGCGCGCTCGGCCTGGCCGCCACCATGACCACCTGGCACACCTTCTTCGAGCAGGAATTCAAGGCGATTCTGGGCATTCCGGCGCAGGTCGGCATCTATGCGATCGTTCCCGTCGGCAAGCCCGCCGGGCGCTTCGGCCCTGTCACCCGCCAGCCGGTGGCCGACGCCATCCACTGGCAGGGTTGGTAGACGATTCGGACCGTGCCCGACGCGGGGCGATGGGTGCGGACAGGTCAGCGTTCCGGGTCGGCGGGCCGGCGATCCGCCAGTACGCGCGTGCGAACTCCGCTGGCGCGCAGGCGAGTCGCCGACAAACCGAAGGTGGTGCGGAAGCGGTCGGCGAAGTGCGAAGGGCTGGCGAATCCGGCTTCGACCGCAGCGGTGGTCAGGTCGAGGCCCGCACCGGTCAGGGCGGCGGCGCGCAGGAGCCGGGACCACTGCCGGTAGCGGCGCAGACTCGTGCCCGTCTCCTGTCGGAACAGGTGCAGGAAACGGGATTCCGAGAGACCGGCCCGCCCGGCCAACTCGGCGGCCGTGACCGGCGCGGCGGGATCGGCGCGAATCGCCTTGGCGGCCTCGGTGATCCGTGCATCCATCCGGTGCTGTGGGGCGGGTGCGGCCAGCTCGATCCACGTACTCGCCCGGCGGTCGAGAGCGTCCGCAAGGGTCGAATCGGTTGTGGCGCGGGCGGGCCCGGTCCCGTCACCGAGAACGGGCGCACCGGTGGCGAGCGACGTGGGATCGGAGCCTGGGGAGACGCCGGTCGCGATCAACTCGGTCCCGAGCGCGAGGAGCGCATCGGCCTCGGCATGCCGGATGCCTGTCGCACCGGCCCGTTCCGACATCCGTGCACGGCATGCCTCGGCCCGGCGTGAGGTGGGGTCCAGGTAGGCGAAGATCATTCGGCCGTCGTGGCTGATCAGCTGGTGGGTGGTGCGCGGCGGGATGAGCGCGGTCGTGGTCGTCAGTGGATCGGCGTCGCCTACACGCAGGGTGTACGGCCGATCCACGCCGACCGCGAAGCACCACACCGAACCGGAGTGTGGGCCGAGATTCAGTGACGGTCCCGCGTAGAGTGCGTGACCCGGCCACAGCCACACCGTCGGGTAGCAGGTTTGCGGAAGCGCGTTGATCTGCTCCTGGGTCACGCTGACTTCCTCACTTCGGTTCGTCTGGGAGGCAACAGTTGACCACCTTCATCGCCATTGTCGTCGCCGTCTTCTTTCTCGGTATGGGCGGTTACGCGCTCGCGCTGCCGGGCGCGGTGCTCGCCATGTTCGGGTTGCGGGCCGAGGATCCGCGAGCGCGGTATGAGGTCCGGGCCGTGTACGGCGGATTCGGAATCGCCATGGCCGCGATTCTGGGTGTCGCCGCCGCGCAATCCGGTTCACTGCGGACCGGTATTCTGCTCACTGTCGCCGCCGCGCTCGCGGGGATGGCGGCCGGGCGTGTCGTCGCCGCTGCGCTGGACGAACGCACCGGGTTCTACCCGGTCTGGTTCTACTTTGTGGTCGAAGCCGTGGCCGCGGGCGCGCTGTTCGCGGTCGCCTGAACGGACACACCGGACCGGAGGGCCGATAATGCTCTCCATGGCCGAACGTGCAGCGAGTCGGACGGCGGTGCTGGTTTGTCAGGCCCGCGCCGTGGGGGATGGGCGGTTGGGTGTGGGGCGGTTCTCCGATCCCCTCGCGATCGAGCTGCTGCGCGAACCGGAGATACCGCCGGTGACGCTGGCCCGTTCCGGGGTGGCGCCCAGCTCGTTCGGGGATCGCGTCGAGTTCGAATTGCTCACCACCACAACGGATATCCTCGTCACCCGCACGGTCGCCATCGATGACGCGGTGCGCGAGAAGGGGAACCCGCAACTGGTGATCCTCGGCGCGGGCCTCGACGCCCGCGCGTGGCGCATGCCGGAACTGGCCGGGGTGCGCGTGTTCGAAGTGGATCATCCCGCCTCGCAGGCCGAGAAGCGGGAGCGCCTGGGGGAGCGTGCCCCCATCGCCGAAGTGCGGTTCGTGCCAGTGGATTTCGCGCACGACGAACTCGGCACGACGCTGGCCGAGCACGGTCACGACGAGACGGTTCCGACCACCTGGATCTGGGAGGGCGTGGTGCCGTACCTCTCGCCCGACGAGGTCACCGCCACCGTCATCGAGGTGGCGAAACGCAGCGCGCCCGGAAGCAGGCTGCTCGTCTCCTACCCGACGCCGTCACCGCTGTCGGCCACCGTCGGGCGCAGGATGCTGGGCGTGCTGTTCCGGCTGGCAGGTCGGCGCAGTCCGCTCGCCGGGGAACCGTGGCGTTCGGCGTGGACGCCGGAGCAGATGCGAGACCTGCTCGTGGAGCACGGTTTCTATGTGGTCAGCGATGTCGACCAGCTGACCATCGGGGAGGAGCTGGGCCTCGGGATCCGGCGCAAGTCCGCGGTCGGCCGCGGTCAGGTGGCCGTCGCCGATCGCGGGTAGCCGGATCGGCGTCGGCGGGTATCAGGCCGCGACGGGCTCGGACACCGTCGCGGGAACCGGTTCGCGCGTGCGCATGGCCGCCCACAGCGCGGCGGTGGCGGCGGTGCACGCTGCCGCGCCGCCGACATGCACGGCCACCAGGGCGGCCGGCACATCGGTGAAGTATTGGACCAGACCCACCAGCGCCTGACTGCACACCAGTGCGATGAGCACGATGAAGCGCGCGCGAATCGCCTTGTTCATTCCGACCGCCGCGAGGCCGAAGCCGAGACCCACCAGCAGTGCCAGATAGGCGACGAGCAGTTCCGCGTGCAGATGCACCAGGGTGACGATCTCCACCTGGAGCCGTTCCACCGGACGCTCCAGGCTCTTGTCGCCGGCGTGCGGTCCCGCGCCCGTAACGAGCGTTCCCGCAACGAGAGTCGCGGCCAGCGCCACTGCGCTGAGCACCGTGAGCATGCGCAAAGGTTTGGGCACCTGCACGACTTGCACGCCGTCATCGGGTTCGCTGATCTTGGCGTACAGCAGCACCGCCAGCCACACCATGACCATGGAGGCCAGCAGATGCACAGCGACCGTCCACCACAGCAGTCCGGTGCGCACGGTGATGCCGCCGATGATCGCCTGCACCACGGTGCCGCCCGGCATCATCCACGCGTAGACGAGCACCTCGCGCCGCCGCCGCGCCCGCGTGACCGCCAGCACCACCACCGCCGCGAACAGTGTCACGACGAAAGTCAGCATGCGGTTGCCGAATTCGACCGCCTGATGCAGCACCGGCACCTCGGCCACCGTCACCGGCACGAAACTGCCGGGGAAGCACTGCGGCCAGGTGGGGCAGCCGAGTCCGGAGGCGGTGACGCGGACGATGGCTCCGGTCACCGAGATTCCGGCCTGGGTCAGGATCACCGCGAAGGCGATGAGGCGCTGGGCCCGCAGCGATGGCAGCGGGAACAGGTCGGCGAGTCGCTGAATGGCGCGAGATAGCACGAACCGATGGTAGCCGGGCGGTATGTCGCCCGGTCACCGGGGCTACTACAACGTGTCGTGGGACAACGCTGGGAAGCGGGTCAGTCGAAGCGGAAGAAACGAGTGGCGAGGAAGCCGCCGATCCCACCCCAGCCGGCCAGCACGGCCAGGCCGTACCAGTCGATGCTGTTGTGCATGGCCTGTTCGAGGCATTCCGACAGCGCACCCGAGGGGACGGCCCGCGCGATGAGGCTCACCGCGTTCGGGATGTCGTCGGACATGAGCACGAGGCTGCCGATGCCCAGCATGACGAACCACAGGATGTTCGCCAGCGCCAGCACGATCTCGGCCTTGAGCGTGCCGCCGAGCAGCAGGCCCAGGGCGGCGAAAGTGGCTGTGCCGAGGGCGATCACGATGGCGCCGAGCAGTAGTCCGGTGAGTGCGGGCCGCCAGCCGAGCGCGAATCCGATGCCGCCCAGCAGAATCGACTGCAGTACCACCACGATCAGCACGGCGGCGCACTTGCCCGCGACAATGCCCCAGCGCGGAAGTGGTGTCGCCCCCAGGCGTTTCAGCGCCCCGTAGCGGCGGTCGAAACCGACGGCGATGGCCTGCCCGGTGAAGGCGGTGGACATGATCGCCACCATCATGACCGCGGGCACCACCTTGTCCACGCGATGCTCGCCCAGCCCGCTGAACGGCAGCAGCGTCAACCCGATCAGCAGCGTGATCGGAATGAACATGGTCAGCAGCAGCTGTTCCCCGTTGCGCAGCAACAGGATCAGCTCGAGCCGGGTCTGTGCGGTGAGCATCTTCGCCCGCGTGGTGGGGCGCGGGTCGGGGAGGAAGGTGCCGGGTGCGAAGCGGTTGGCGGTCTCGGTCACCCTCGCAGCTCCCGTCCGGTCAGTTCGAGGAACACGTCTTCCAGGCGGCGCTGGTCGATGCGGATATCGGTGGGCAGCACGTCGATGCGCGCACACCAGGCGGTCAGGGTGGCCAGCACCTGCGGGGTGATGTCACCCTGCAGCAGGTAGGAACCCGGCGAGGTCTCGCGCGGCGAGAACCCTTCCGGCAGTGCGGCTTCCAGCAGCGTCAGGTCGAGTTTCGGCGGCGCGGTGAACGCCAGCCGCCCCTCGGCCCCGTGCGAGGTCACCTCACTGGGCGTGCCCTGCGCGACGATGCGTCCGTGGTCGATGATGACCAGCTGATCGGCGAGCTGCTCGGCCTCGTCCATCATGTGCGTGGTCATGAGCACGCTGACCCCGTCGCGCCGCAGCGCGTCGATGAGCTCCCACACCAGATGCCGGGCCTGCGCGTCCAATCCGGCCGTCGGCTCGTCCAGGAACACGATTTCGGGCCGCCCCACCAGCGCGCACGCCAGCGCCAGCCGCTGCTGCTGGCCTCCCGACAGCCGCCGATACGGCGTCCGCCGCGCCTCCGACAGTCCCAGAATGTCCAGCAGCCAAGCCGGATCCAGCGGATCGGCCGAATACGAGGCGACGAGATCGAGCATCTCCCCGGCGCGCGACCCCGGATACGCGCCGCCGCCCTGCAGCATCACGCCGATGCGCGGGCGTAGTCGGTCCGAGTCGGCGATCGGGTCCAGGCCCAGCACCCGCACGCTCCCGGCGTCGGGGGTCACGAACCCCTCGCACATCTCGGTTGTGGTGGTCTTGCCCGCCCCATTGGGCCCGAGCAGTGCCAGCACGTGCGCGCGTTCGAGTTCGAAGCTGATGCCGTCGACCGCGGTGGTCTCGCCGTAGCGTTTCACGACGCCGTCTACGCGTACGGCGGGTCCGGAAGCTGCGGTCACGGATGTACACCGTAGGTGGTCACCCGGTGTGACGAGCACTACACCCCGCCGACGTGGTGTTTCGGGGCGCTCGAGACCGGCCGGTCGTCGCCCGGATCGCGGCGGTGCTGCCAGGGCAGCGAGTTGCGGGTGGCCAGGATGAGGACCACGCAGGTGACCACGGTGATGATGGCGGCGTAGATGAGGACGAAGGGGGTGATGTCGCGGCCGGTGGGCATGAGGAAGACGCTGACCACGGCGGATGCCACGGTGGCGGGGATCCGGAAGGCCGGTCGGTTCGCCCAGGCTGCCAGCGGGATGATGCCCCACAACAGGTACCAGGGCTGGACCACCGGGAACAGCAGGACCACGAAGCCGAACGACACACCCAGCGCGCCAACCGGATTCAAGCGGCCGGAGTAGGTGGCGATGAGCATGCGGATCACGATGATCGCTGTCACCACACTGCCGATCGGGCGCGTCAGGGCGAGCAAAGCCGTTGTGTGATCGCCGATTCCGAGCAGCACGCCACCGAAGGCGGTGGCCACGGCGATGGCGGTGGGCAGCGACATCCAGCTGCGCACGGCGCTGGCGGTATTGAGGGTGGCTATCCAGCCGAAGCCGAGGCCGCTGATCACGCAGACGGTGACGGCCACGAAGCCCGTCACCACGCCGAGTAAAGCGGCCGATCTGACGAGCGCGCGCCAGCCTCCGCCCCAGTATCGGGTCAGAGCCATCCAGATGAAGGCCATGGCCAGCATGGACGGAATCTTGACCATCGACGAGAGCGCGATGACCGTGACCCCGGCCAGGAACAGGGCCAGGGTCGAACCCCTCAGTGGCCCGCCGAATTCCAGTGCGCGCAGGCAGAATTCCATGCCGACGAGCATGAGCCCGATCATGAGCGCCTCATTGTGCGCGCCCGCCACCAGATGGAACAGCACCAGCGGATTGGCCGCACCCAGCCACAGCGCGGCGACGCTGGACACGCCGCAGCGGCGCGCGAGCCGGGGCAGCGCCCACACGATGCACGCGACACCGATCAGCGCCACCAGCCGATGCAGCAAAACTCCGGCAATAATGTTGTCGCCGGATATTTCGGCGATCCCGCGCCCGATCCACAGCGATAACGGCCCGTAGGGGGCGGGTGTTTTCTGCCAGATTCCGGAAACCTGTTTGGTGAGCGGATTATCCAGCGTCAAGCCCTGTTCGGGCCCCACCGAATACGGATCGAGTCCGCGCGCGGCGATTTCACCCTGCGCCAGATACGAATAGACGTCATTGCTGAACATCGGCGGCGCGATGGACAGCGGAATGATCCACAGCAGCAGCGTGCGATCCAGCTGCGAGCGCGTCACCCGGCGAATGCCGCGCGACGGCAGGCCGAGGGCGAACCGGCCCATCAGCAACCACGACAGCATGACCACCGCGGTGCCGACCATGGTGATGGCCAGCGTCGCATTGTAGGTGCGCGCGAGCAGGCCCAGCAGCGCCTTGCCCGAGGTGGGATTCTGCAGGGTCGGCTGGGCGCCGAGCCCGAGCGCGCCGAGCGCCATCATGACCGCGCCGGTCGCGCCCAGCATGCGGACGCGATCGAACTGGGTCTTCTCGCGCGCATTGAGCGGCTGCGAGACGGCCTCGTTCTGGTGCAGGTCACCGACCGTATGGTCGCGCGGCGACACGTCCAGGCCGATGATCCGGCGGCCGAATTCGATGACGCCGTGCACGGCTTCGGTGCGACGAGGGCCACGCGGGGCGGTCATTACGCCGGATGGGCTACTCCCGCTGGCCTTCTCATCGCTGTCACCCGCCGTCATGCGGGTCAGCGTAGCCGATCGGGCGCGGACCACCCGGTTCGGTTGCGGGCGGCGCTCCGGCAGCGATTACTCAGTGACGCGGTTCGCCCGCGGCCGCGAGCCGATCGGCTCGTGCCGACAATTTCACCTCGGAGTTCGTCATGGCGAAAGCAGTAGAGAAGAGCCGCGCCGGATTTCTGGCCGCGCACACCGGGCTGGGTCTGGGATCGAATGGATTGCCGATGAGCGTGAAGCAGGCGGTCCACGACGGCGACACCGTCACCGTCGATCCGATCGGCAATATCAGCACCCGATTCCTGGGAATGGACACGCCGGAGGTGAGTTTCTCGCTGCCCGCGAATCCCGACGCCTTCCCGCACATCGATTCCCCGCAGTGGGCGCAATTCCTCACCGATCCATTCGCTGCCGGATTGCCGCCCTTCGATCCACCGCTGCCGCCCAGCCTGGAAGCGGATCTGCGCGCCCGCACCGGCCCGGACTGCGCGGCCAATCACGCCCGGCACGCCGAGGCCGCGCACCGGGCGCTGGAGGGATTCATCGAGAAGGACCGCACCGACCGCGGCCTCGACCTTGCGGATATGCGGTTCTTCCTGGCCTTCGCCGGGGACGTGTTCGATCGCTACGGCCGCTTCCTCACCTACATCAATATCGAGGTGGCCCAGCACGAGCCGCGCCCGCCGACCTACAACGAGCGCATGCTCGCCGGTGGCTGGGCGCTGCCGTACTTCATCTGGCCCAATATCAATCCCTTCCGCAAGCAGTCCAGCACTGTCGACGCGGTACCCGTTCCGGGGCAACCGATCTCGGATCCGAGCCTGAACAGGGCCCGGCAGGCGGTGGGCGCCGCACGGGCTGCCAGGCTGGGCGTGTTCGCGCGGCAGGATCCCTTGGCGCTCATGCCATCCGAGCTGCGCATGCTCGCCCGCACGGTCGGCAAGGGCGCGGCGGGTTTCCGGCCCGGCCCCGACCGCTGGGTCATCGACCTCGGCGCGGCCGACGACACACTGCTCCCGCCGGCGCACTATCACGAGGTGCCGCTGCCGGAGGACCGGCTGTTCGTGCCGGTGGAATTCGTGCCGCTGTTCGTCGAGAAGGGTTGGGTGAAGGGATGATCCGGCGTCTGCGGGTCTGGACGAACCACGATCGATAGCGCGAATCCCGCCGCCGCTGTCGGACCCCGCCCATACTCTGAATTGATGGTTTCGGAGTCCAAACGGCGGATCGAGATGGCAGCGGCGGGTCTGCTGGCCCGGCACGGCTATCACGGATTCGGATTGAAGAAGTTGAGCGAGGCGGCGGGCCTACCGTACGGCTCCATCTACCACCACTTTCCCGGTGGCAAGGAGGAGATCGCCGTCTCGGCCATCACCGGCACGGGAGTCCTGGTGGGGCGCATGATCTGTCAGGCGCCTCCGGATGTGTTCGCCACGGCGGCAACACTGTTCGACTTCATGGCCGTGAAACTGGCCGAGTCGGGCTGGACCGACGGCTGCCCGGTCGGCACGCCCGCCCTCGATGGCGGCAGCGATGTGGATGCGGTTCGCGCGGCATGTGTCTCGGCTTTCGAGGCCATGGCGCGCGGCTTCACCGACATGCTCGCCGAGATGGGGCTGCCCGAGGTCGAGGCGTACGAGCTGGCCACCACGGTGGTCGCCGCCTACGAGGGCGCGACCCTGCTGGCCCGGGTGCGGCGTTCGGAGGAGCCGTTGCACACCGTGTCACGGGCGGTGGCGCGATTGATCCGGCTCAGCGTCGCGGAAATCGATGCCGCGGAGGCCAATTCGCCGTAGCCTGGGAATTGGAAAGAACGTTCTAGTGAAGGTCCGCCCATGAAGCGACTGCTACTCGACGGCCCCGGCGCGCTGCGCTGGGAGGACTGTCCCGAACCCACCCTCGATTCCCCGGACCAGGCGCTGGTCCGCCCGGTCGCGGTGGCCACCTGCGATCTGGATCCCGCTGTGCTCCAAGGTCGTTTCCCCAATCCCGGGCCCTATCCGTTCGGCCACGAAGGCGTCGCCGAAGTGGTCGCGGTGGGGGAGGAGGTGCGCACCGTCGCCGTGGGCGACCACGTGGTGGTGCCCTTCCAGATCTCCTGCGGCGCCTGCCCGGCCTGCCTGCGCGGGCACACCGGCAACTGCACCGCCCACCCGTTCATGTCCACCTACGGCCTCGGCACCATGGGCGGTCTCGAATGGGGCGGGCTCTGGGCCGATCTCACGCTCGTCCCGCACGCCGACGCCATGCTGGTCCCGATGCCGCAGGGCGTGGACCCGGTGGCCGTGGCCAGCGCCAGCGACAATATTCCCGACGCCTACCGGGCCGTCGCGCCGCAGTTGGCCACCGATCCCGGTGCGGAAGTGCTGGTGCTCGGTGGCGGCGCCGCCCCCTCGATCGGTCTCTACGCCGCCGGTCTGGCCGTCGCGCTGGACTCGGCCCGCGTCGTCTATCTCGACACCGACCCCGAACGGCTCTCCCTCGCGGCGAAACTCGGCGCCGAAGCCGTGGAGGGCCCGTCCGATTCCCGTGTGGGGCGCTTCCCGGTCACCGTGGAAGCCGCGGGCGGTCGCCGCGCGCTGATCGCCGCCATCAATGCCACCGCCAATGACGGCTGGTGCACCAGCGTCAGCGTCCAGACCAAGGACGTCCCCATGCCGGTCTTCGGAATGTATTCGCGCTGCTGCACATTCCACACCGGCCGCGCTCACGTCCGCCCGGCCATTCCCGCCGTCCTCAGCCTCGTCGCGGCGGGCCGGTTCGATCCGTCCCTGGTCACCACGACGGTGGTCGAGCGCACCGATTCCCTCGAGGCGCTGCTGGAGGCCCCGATGAAACTGGTCGCCGTGCACTGACCCGGCCCCGAAACAAACCTCCACTATCGAATGACGGATGCCCGGACGGGTACCCGGAGGAAAACGCGTCGTCCACGGGAAGGCACAGATGTTCGACGGGTTCTCCGAATTCGATATCGACGTGTCCGGCACCACGATTCACGGGCGCTGCGGTGGCTCCGGGCCGCCCGTGCTGCTGCTGCACGGGATACCCGAAACGCACCTCATGTGGCATCGGGTCGCGCCGGAACTCGCCCGTCACCACACGGTCGTCGCCACCGACCTGCGTGGCTTCGGCGCCAGCGGCAAACCCGAGAGCACTCCGGACCACAGTCCCTACGCCATGAGCACCCTCGCCAGGGATCAGGTGGCCGTCATGGCCGAACTCGGCTTTCCGCGCTTCGCCGTGGCCGGCCACGATCGCGGGGCCCGGTGCGCCTACCGCATGGCCCTCGATCATCCCGAAGTCGTCACCGCCCTGGCGGTTCTCGACATCATCCCCACCGGTGACGTCTTCGACCACAGCGATCACGACCTGTGGCTGTCGCACTGGGTGTGGACCTTCCTGGCCGCCCCGCGCCCCATCCCGGAGATCATGATCGCCCGCTCGCCGTCGACGTTCGTCAATCACATGCTCGACAGCTGGTCCAGCGATCCGTCGGTCTTCCCGCCGTCGCTGCGCACCGCCTACATCACCAATTTCGCGACCCCGCAGGGTATTCGGGCCATCTGCGAGGAGTATCGCGCCGCCGCCACCATCGACTATGCCGACGATCACCGTGACCTGGGCGTCCGCCGGATCGAATGCCCGGTGCTAGTGCTGTGGGACGAGAAGGGTTTCGTCGGCCAGTCCTTCGACCCCCTGCGCGTCTGGCAGCGCTGGGCCCCGGACGTGCGCGGAAAACCCTTGCGCGGCGGCCACTTCCTGCCCGAGGAGAACCCGGACGAGGTGGCCCGCGAGCTGCTGGACTTCCTGTCCGCCTGAGCCCGGCCGGTCGGCCGAGCGCGTCGGGCAGGGCTCTATTCTCGATCGAGTGGCAATTCGACCGATCCTCATCGCCGGTGATCCGCGCCTGAGCGCGCCGGCCGTTGCCGTCACCGAATTCGATTCGGAGCTGGCGGCTTTCGTGGACACCCTCTTCGAGACCAATACCGCCGCGCGCGGGGCCGGGCTGGCGGCCAACCAGATCGGTGATCCTCGGGCCGTTTTCGTATACGACCTGATGGCCGACGGTGTGCGGCATCGCGGCTACGTGGTGAACCCGGTGCTCGAGACGTCCGAGATTCCGGAGACCATGCCCGATCCGGACGACGATATCGAGGGCTGCCTGTCGGTTCCCGGCGAGTGGTATCCCACCGGCCGCGCCGACTGGGCAAAGGTCACCGGCGTGGATGTCGAGGGCAACCCGGTCGCCGTCGAGGGCACCGGCTATCTCGCCCGCTGCCTGCAGCACGAGA
Source organism: Nocardia huaxiensis (assembly GCF_013744875.1). Lineage (NCBI taxonomy): Bacteria > Bacillati > Actinomycetota > Actinomycetes > Mycobacteriales > Nocardiaceae > Nocardia > Nocardia huaxiensis. The sequence continues at coordinate 5,956,585 of NZ_CP059399.1, read as the reverse complement.
CCGACCACCTCATCGGCCACCTGTATCTGGATCGCCTCATCGGCCGCAATCAGCGCGCGGCCCGCAAGATGATCAAGGCCAATGGCTGGACCGAGCCCGGTCGCTCATGGCTGCCCGGCCAGGATGTGGATCCCTTCCACGGCTAGGTCGCAGACCTCACCGGACGGGTTTTCGGTGCGTGCGGCTTGCGTAATTACGCCCGATTCGGACGGTTCGTCAGTGCAGCAGGTCACACCCGAGGGCGTTCCCGCAGGTCGCCCTCGTTAAGTCAGGCAAACCTTACTGGATCGCGGAATGTATTTCCGTCACACTTGTGTTGTGAAAACCGTGGGTTTGCGGAATGCGGGAACAGGCACCGGGCGCCGAAAGGGCGCCCGGACTGTTGTCGTGCCCGAGCCCACCGGTGAAGGCCACACCCGTGAGGCCGTCATCCAGCTGCTGCTGGAAGAGGGGCCGATCACCGCGACCGCCATCGGCGAGCGGCTGGGGCTCACGCCCGCCGGGGTGCGCAGGCACCTCGAGGCGCTCATCGAATCGGGCGAGGCACGGGCCACCCGCTCGGCCAAATGGCAGCAGAGCGGGCGGGGCCGACCGGCCAAGCAGTATCAGCTGACCTCCACCGGCAGGGGCCGGCTGGGCCATGCCTACGATGACCTCGCCGGTGCCGCGATGCGACAGTTGCGTGAGATCGGTGGCGACAAGGCCATTGTCGATTTCGCGCGCAAGCGGGTCGGGGCCATTGTCACGGGCATCGATCGGCTCAAGGGGCACACCGCCGCCGAGACCGAGGCCAAGGCCGAAGAGATCGCGGACGCGTTCTCCGAGGCCGGGTTCGCCGCGTCGACCCGGAAAGTCGGTGCGGGCGTGCAGATCTGCCAGCACCACTGCCCGGTGTCGCATGTGGCCGAGGAATTTCCGGAGCTGTGCGCCGCCGAACTGGAGGCGTTCCGGGAGATTCTCGGCACGCACGTGCAGCGGCTGGCCACCATCGCCAATGGCGACTGCGCGTGCACCACGCACGTGCCGTTGCTCATGCCGACCGTCAAACCGAATACCGCTAAGAAGACCGCACGACCTGCCGTTGCTCAGCCCGCAACGACCTCTACACACGACTCCGGAAGGAGTGCCGAATGACGACGACCGCCGACCAGGCGCAGCCGCTGACCCAGGAAGAGACCATCGCGTCGCTGGGGAACTATGAGTACGGCTGGGCCGACAAGGATGTCGCCGGTGCCAGTGCCAAGCGCGGCCTGTCCGAGGACGTCGTCCGCGACATCTCGGCCAAGAAGAGCGAGCCCGAATGGATGCTCGACTTCCGGCTGAAGGCGCTGCGCATCTTCGACAAGAAGCCCATGCCGAACTGGGGTTCCAACCTCGAGGGCATCGACTTCGACAACATCAAGTACTTCGTGCGGTCGTCGGAGAAGCAGGCGGCGTCGTGGGAAGAGCTGCCCGAGGACATCAAGAACACCTACGACAAGCTCGGCATCCCGGAGGCGGAGAAGCAGCGCCTGGTCGCCGGTGTCGCCGCGCAGTACGAGTCCGAGGTCGTCTACCACTCCATCCGTGAGGATCTGGAGAAGCAGGGCGTCATCTTCCTCGACACCGATACCGGTCTCAAGGAGCACCCGGAGCTGTTCCAGCAGTACTTCGGCTCGGTCATCCCGTCGGGTGACAACAAGTTCTCCGCGCTGAATTCGGCTGTGTGGTCGGGTGGTTCGTTCATCTACGTGCCGCCGGGCGTGCACGTCGACATCCCGCTGCAGGCGTACTTCCGCATCAACACCGAGAACATGGGTCAGTTCGAGCGCACGCTGATCATCGTCGACGAGGATGCCTACGTGCACTACGTCGAGGGCTGCACCGCGCCGATCTACAGCTCGGACTCGCTGCACTCCGCGGTCGTGGAGATCATCGTGAAGAAGGGTGGCCGCTGCCGGTACACCACCATTCAGAACTGGTCGAACAACGTCTACAACCTGGTCACCAAGCGGGCCAAGGCCGAGGCGGGCGCGACCATGGAATGGGTCGACGGCAATATCGGCTCCAAGGTCACCATGAAGTACCCGGCCGTGTGGATGACCGGTGAGCACGCCAAGGGCGAGGTGCTCTCCATCGCCTTCGCCGGCGAGGGCCAGCACCAGGACACCGGCGCGAAGATGCTGCACCTGGCGCCGCACACCTCGTCGAACATCATCTCCAAGTCGGTGGCGCGCGGCGGTGGCCGTGCCTCCTACCGCGGTCTGGTGCAGGTGAACAAGGGCGCGTACGCGTCCAAGTCGACCGTCAAGTGTGATGCGCTGCTGGTGGACAACATCTCTCGCTCCGACACCTACCCCTACGTCGACATCCGCGAGGACGACGTGACCATGGGCCACGAGGCGACCGTCTCGAAGGTGTCCGAGGATCAGCTGTTCTACCTGATGTCGCGCGGTCTCACCGAGGACGAGGCCATGGCGATGGTGGTGCGCGGCTTCGTGGAGCCGATCGCCAAGGAACTGCCCATGGAGTACGCGCTCGAGCTGAACCGCCTGATCGAACTGCAGATGGAAGGAGCCGTCGGCTGATGGCCGTCGAGAACGTTGCCGAAGCCGCAGAGGCTCGTACGCCCGCAGTGAACAAGGGCGAAGTGTTCGCGTCGTTCGACGTGAACGCCTTCGAGGTGCCGTCGGGTCGGGATGAGGCGTGGCGCTTCACCCCGATGCGCCGCCTCAACGGCCTGCACGACGGCACCGCCGTGCGTGACGGCCGGGCCACCGTCGAGGTGACCGAGGTCGCCGGTGTGACCGTGGAGACTGTGGAGCGCAACGACTCTCGCCTCGGCGAGGGCGGCGTGCCCACCGATCGTGTTGCCGCGCAGGCGTACTCGGGCTTCGAGCAGGCCACCATCGTGTCGGTCGGCGCGGAAACCGAAGTGGCCGAGCCGGTCACCGTGACCATCACCGGTCCGGGCGAGGGCAAGGTCGCCTACGGCCACCTCCAGGTCCGCCTGGGCAACTTCGCCCGCGCCACCGTGGTCGTGGACCAGCGCGGCAGCGGAACCTACGCGGAGAACGTGGAATTCGTGCTCGGCGACTCCGCCGCGCTGAATGTCGTCATCGTCCAGGACTGGGCCGACGACACCGTGCACGTCACCGCGCACCACGCCAAACTGGGTCGCGACGCCACCCTGCGCCACACCAATGTCACCCTCGGTGGCGATGTGGTGCGCCTGACCGGCAATGTCCGCTACGCGGGTCCGGGCGGCGACGCCGAACTGCTGGGCCTCTACTTCGCCGATGACGGCCAGTTCTTCGAGCAGCGCCTGCTGGTCGATCACTCGCAGCCCAACTGCAAGTCGAACGTGCAGTACAAGGGTGCGCTGCAGGGCGATCCGAACTCCTCGAAGCCGGACGCGCACACCGTGTGGGTGGGCGATGTGCTCATTCGCGCCGCCGCCGAGGGCACCGACACCTACGAGGTGAACCGCAACCTGGTGCTCACCGACGGCGCGCGCGCCGACTCGGTGCCGAACCTGGAGATCGAGACCGGCGAGATCGTCGGGGCCGGACACGCTGCCGCCACCGGGCGTTTCGACGACGAGCAGCTGTTCTACCTGCGCTCGCGCGGTATTCCGGAGGAGGCGGCGCGACGTCTGGTCGTGCGCGGCTTCTTCCACGAGATCATCCTCAAGATTTCGGTCCCCGAGGTCCGGGAGCGGCTCGAGGCGGCCATCGAGGCCGAACTCGCCGCTGTCGGCGTCTGATCACATACTTCCCACTCCCGCAAAGGAATTCGAATTCGATGACCACCCTGGAAATCAAGGACCTGCACGTCGAGGTCGCCAACCCCGATGAAAACGGCGAGCCCATCAAGATCCTCAAGGGCGTGAACCTGACCGTGAAGTCGGGCGAGACCCACGCGATCATGGGCCCCAACGGTTCCGGCAAGTCGACCCTGTCGTACGCCATCGCGGGCCACCCCAAGTACACCGTGACCCAGGGCTCCATCACCCTCGACGGCGAGGACGTCCTCGAGATGTCCGTCGACGAGCGGGCGCGCGCCGGCCTGTTCCTGGCCATGCAGTACCCGGTCGAGGTTCCGGGCGTCTCCGTCTCCAACTTCCTGCGCACCGCCGCGACCGCCATCCGCGGCGAGGCCCCCAAGCTGCGCACCTGGGTGAAGGAAGTCAAGGAGAACATGGCCGAGCTGGAGATCGATCCGGCCTTCGGCGACCGCTCGGTGAACGAGGGCTTCTCCGGTGGTGAGAAGAAGCGCCAGGAGATCCTGCAGCTGAGCCTGCTCAAGCCGAAGATCGCCATCCTCGACGAGACCGACTCGGGCCTCGACGTCGACGCGCTGCGGATTGTTTCCGAGGGTGTGAATCGTTACAAGGAGCGGGAGACCGGCGGCGTGCTGCTGATCACCCACTACACCCGCATCCTGCGCTACATCCAGCCCGACTTCGTCCACGTGTTCGTGGGCGGTCGCATCGTCGCCGAGGGTGGCCCGGAACTGGCCGAGGAACTCGACGCGAATGGCTACGTGCGCTTTACCGCGGCGGGCCGCGAATCCGATACAGCTGCTGCAGTAGGAGCTTAAGAACTATGACCACCACGGTGCCCGCTTTGGACGTCGCCCGCATCCGCGCCGACTTCCCGATCCTCAGCCGCACGGTGCGCGACGGAAAACCCTTGGTCTACTTGGATTCCGGAGCCACCGCGCAGCGGCCGATGGAGGTGCTGGAGGCTGAACGCGATTTCCTCGTCCAGCGCAATGCGGCGGTGCATCGTGGTGCTCATCAGCTGGCCGAAGAGGCCACCGATGCCTACGAGGGCGCTCGCGCCGACATCGCCCGCTTCGTGGGCGTGCGCGCCGACGAGATCGTGTTCACCAAGAACGCGACCGAGTCGCTGAACCTGGTGACCTACGCCTTCGCCGACGACCGGTTCCCCTACCACGTCGGCCCCGGCGACGAGATCGTCATCACCGAGCTCGAGCATCACGCGAATCTCGTTCCGTGGCAGGAGCTCGCGCGCCGCACCGGCGCCACCCTGAAGTGGTACGGCATCACCGACGACGGTCGCATCGATCTCGATTCGCTCGAATTGTCTTCGGCCACCAAGGTTGTCGCGTTCACCCACCAGTCCAATGTCACCGGTGCGGTCGCGCCGGTGGAGGAATTGGTGCGCCGCGCAAAGGAAGTCGGCGCGCTGGTGGTGCTGGACGCCTGCCAGTCGGTGCCGCACATGCCGGTGAACTTCCGTGAGCTGGGCGTCGACTTCGCCGCCTTCTCCGGCCACAAGATGCTCGGCCCCTCCGGCGTCGGCGTGCTGTACGGCCGCTACGCGCTGCTCGAGGAGACCCCGCCGTTCATCACCGGTGGTTCCATGATCGAGACCGTGTTCATGGACCACTCCACCTTCGCCGCCCCGCCGCAGCGTTTCGAGGCCGGAGTGCCGATGACCTCGCAGGTCGTCGGATTGGGTGCGGCCGTGCGGTATTTGGAAGCGATCGGCATGGATGCTGTTGCGGCGCACGAGCACTCGCTCGTCACCGCGGCGCTCGAGGGCCTGTCCAAGATCAGCGGTGTCCGCATCATCGGCCCCGCCGACACCGTGAACCGCGGTGGCGCAGTGGCTTTCGTGGTCGACGGCATCCACGCCCACGATGTGGGCCAGATCCTCGACGACGAGGGTGTGGCCATCCGTGTCGGTCATCATTGCGCCTGGCCGCTGCACCGCAGGTTCGGTGTGGCCGCGACCGCCCGCGCCTCCTTCGCCGTCTACAACACCCTCGACGAGGTCGACGCGCTGATCGCCGCCGTGCGGAAGGCCCAGAGCTTCTTCGGAGTTGCATAAGTCATGCGCATGGAGCAGATGTACCAGGAAGTCATCCTGGACCACTACAAGCACCCGCACCACCGCGGCCTACGCGAGCCGTTCGGTGCCGAGGTGCATCACGTCAACCCGACCTGCGGTGACGAGGTGACCCTGCGCGTGCAGCTCGACGACAAGGGCGACGTGGTCGACGTCTCCTACGACGGCCAGGGCTGCTCCATCAGTCAGGCGTCCACGTCGGTGCTCACCGATCAGGTCATCGGCCTGCCGCTGCAGCAGGCCATGAAGGTCGTCGAGGCTTTCGACGAGATGATCACCAGCCGCGGCACCGTCGAGGGCGACGAAGACGTGATCGGCGACGGCATCGCCTTCGCCGGCGTCGCCAAGTACCCGGCCCGCGTGAAGTGCGCCCTGCTGGGCTGGATGGCGTTCAAGGACGCCGTGGTGCGGATAGCCTCCGCCGAGGAAACCAAGTCGCCGGCGCTTTCTACCGAAACAGTCAACGGGGAGACGAAAACCGATGAGTGACACCACCGAACAGCCGGCCGAGGTCCAGCTGACCCCGGAGGAGATCGAGCACCTCGAGAACCTCGAGGAGGCCATGCGCGATGTCGTCGACCCCGAACTCGGCATCAATGTCGTCGACCTCGGCCTGGTCTACGGCCTCAAGGTCGAGGATCAGATCGCCAAGATCGACATGACCCTCACCTCCCCGGCCTGCCCGCTGACCGACGTCATCGAAGACCAGGCCCGCAACGCCCTGGTCCGCAGCGGCCTCGTCGAAGACCTCCAGATCAACTGGGTCTGGATGCCCCCGTGGGGTCCCGACAAGATCACCGAAGACGGCCGGGACCAGTTGCGCGCCTTGGGTTTCACCGTCTAGTCGCACAGCACCCCGATGCGGGCCGATCCCTCTGGGGTTGGCCCGCATTGCGTTGCTGGAGTAGGTGTTTCGCAATGGGAGGGCCATCGATCCGGACGGTCTGCGCGGCATTGGTTCCCACGGCCGGCTCCACGAGTGCCGGGCTAGCGGTGCATGACGTGGTGGTAGACGCGCTCGTAGGGCTCGGAGGTGACGCCCAGGTCGCCGCGGAAGGGCTGGTCGAGGGCGGCTATGAGGAAGATAATCGTGCCCAGGAAGAAGGCGAGCAGGCCGCCCAGGAGCAGGTGGACGGTGCGGCTGGTCAGGTCGTAGAAGCTGAGCAGGGCCAGGGTGATGGCGCCGCCGAGGACGATGGCCCACCAGAGCACATCGGGCAGGCTGGAGGCGGCCGCGCCGATGCGGTGGCGGCGCTGTTGATCGAAGTCCGCGAACTGGTCGATGGTGGCGGCGTGCACGATGGATTCGGCTTCGGTCCGGGGCTGGAAGGCCAGCAGGTGTTCCTGGAATCGGGTCACCAGGGCGGTGCCACCGGTGGGTTCGTCACCGCGTCGCAGCGCGGGCCAGGCGACGGTGATGACATTGTCGGTGTAGGCCGCCAGATCCTGCCGGAGCAGGCTGCGCTCCGGTTCGGGGTAGGCCGACACTTCGCGGTAAAGCGTACTGAGAGTGGCGGATTCGTCGGCGACAACCGACTTCGCCGCATCGTAGGACTCTAGCCCGGCCACCGCGATCAAGCCCAGCAGCAACCCGTAGAAGATGCCGCCGACGGTGAGCACCACGGTGATCATCTCGTCCTTCGCCCGCTCCGCGCCGAAAGACTTCGTCACCACCGGGCGCAGCAGCAGGACGCCCCCGCATTGCAGGGCCACGGCAACGCCGGTGACGGTCAGGTAGCCCGCCCACGCGGGTAAATCGTGGATCCAGCTCAGCATGCGCACTCCCGCGTATCGCTGCAAGGAATCACGTTCGGCCGCGGAAACGGCCGGATGCCCATATTATTAGCGGAAAATTTGCCGTGGTTGTGTGGGTTCCCGACCATCCGAATCGCGCCGTGACGGCGCCGAACGGGCAGCGGAGGTTACCGGCATGGACTGTGCGGAGTTGGCTCGGCGGACACGGGACGATGCGCGATTGCTCGCGGAGCGGGCGCAGGCGTTGCGGGATATCGCGGATCGGGTCGGGGGAGCGGGGACCGCGCCGGACTGGTTCGAGCGAACCGTCGGTGAACACATCGAGCGCTGCCTGATCGCCGCGGGCGATCTGGCCGAGGCGGCGGACCGGCTCGACGAGCACGCGCGGGCGATCTCTTCCGTCCGAACCGCCGGGCCTGTCGTGCGAGTCGCCGTGCCGGGGATGGGCCGACTATGACGGCTACCGCCGACCTCGCCGGGAACAGCGGTGTCTACACCGGCGAACTGGAGGAAATACGCAGGGCCGCAGTGGAAATCGCCCGCGTGGCGAATGACATTCGCGAGGTGGGGGAACGGATCACCGAAACGCTCACCGGCAGTGGACTGCTCGGCACCGCGGTTCGCACGCCCCGGACCGGGCTGCCCGCCGAACGGGCGCTGCTGCGCGCCGGGATGAACCCGCGCGGGCTCGGATATCCCTTGCAGCAGGGCGTGATCGGTGGTTCCGCGCGGCGGTTGAGCATTCTCACCGGGCACGAGAGCCTGGACGCGTTGATCGCGGTCACCTCGCTGCGGCTGCGCATCGCGGCGGTGGCGCGGCAGCATCCGGAGATCGTCGAGGACGAGTTGGTCGCGGATCTGGTGGCGGCCGTGGAATCCGATCGTTCGCTCGAGGCCGTGCGGGCGCTGCGCAGGCTGGTGCGGGAGCGGGGACTGGGCGACACCCTGCATCACATCGCGCCCATCATCACAGAAATGCTCGCTGTCAACGCGCTGCTCGACGACAACCCGTGGAACGACACGGCCGGCTGGGAGATCGCGTGCGGGCGGCCCGTCACGCAGATACCGCTGTTCGGCGTGACCGTCGACGCCGTGTGCCGCTGGGATGTCGGTACGGGAGACGCGCATCCGGTCGCCTTGGAGCCACACGAGCAGGCGCTCATGAGCACCGAGGGCAGCGTGGTCGGATTCCTGCGGAACCTCGCGGTGCTGGAGAACAATGGCCGCGTCTATCTGCAGGAGATGCGGGGGAGCGACGGTGTCGTGCGGTATGCGGTGTTCGCGCCCGGCATGCAATGTGGCATGCCGCGCAACGATTCTCCGCAGGATCTCGTCGGCGCGTGGCGCAATACGCTGAAGAACGAGTCACCGTATACGCGGGCGCTGGGGAAGAGCATCGCCGCGTTCGGTGTCCCCGACGGCGCGGAGATCGCACTCATCGGTCACAGCGAAGGTGGTGCGGCCGTGATGAATCTGGCGCAGGACCCGGCATTTCACGGCCGGTATCGCGTCACGCATGTGATCGCGGTCGGCGCACCGGTGGACTTCAAACAGCCGCCGGAGAACGCCTTCGTCGCCACCATCACCAATCAGCACGACCTGATCCCCAGCCTGGACGGCCAAGGCCCCGGATCGCCGTTCCATCACCAACCCCATTGGTACGTGGTCGATTACAGCGACGGCACCCATCAGTTCCCGGACTGTCACCATGTCCTGAAGTACCTCGACAATATGCGCGACGACCTGCCCGAAGCCCGCGCGCACCTCGACGCGGCGCTGCTCCCATACCGTGGCCCGGTGCAGCGCGACCAGGCCTATCGCATCTACGACGAAGTCCGCGCCCCCGACGGCTTCCCGTTTCTCACCGTCGCCACCGCTACCGTCCCGACCTCCTCCGGCATGATCGAACTGCCGGTGCGCTGCTCGGACAGCGCCGCCGTCACCGCCTTCTTCCTCGCCGATGCCGACATCGCGCGAAAAGAACTGGGGGCGACGGGCTTACAACCCGCTCTCCTCGGAAACCACGCCATCGTGATGGTCGCGGCCCGCCACTTCACCCGCACCACGATCGGCGCGTTCGACGACCTCGCGATCGGCATCGCCGTGCACGATCCGTGGCAGCAGCGCCGCCTGCGCGTCTGGACGGACTTCCTGGCCAAGGGCGACCGTCGCGGCTCGGGCATCCATATCACCGATGTGGCCGCCGGTGCTGCCCGCGCCGCCACTCTCGCCACCGAAATCTGGGGATACCCCGCCTTTTCCGCCTCGGTCGACGTGTCATTGACGCGTGGCCGCCTGCACGCCGCGGCCATGGTCGACGGCGACACGGCTCTCACGCTCGACGGCCCTCTCGGCCCGTGGCTGCCGGGCCCGGAGCTGGACCTGGTCACCTATTCCATCCTGCACACGCGCACGCTGCGCGCACTCATCGACACTCGCGGCGGCCAGCGTGTCCACCCGGCCCCGCGAATCCGCCTGCGCGCCGGAACAACTCACCCTATGTCCGACCGGGTGCGCCGCCTCGGTCTGGACGGAGCCCGCCCCTTCCTCGCCTTCTCCAATCCGCACTATCAGGCCAGACTCGATGCGGGCGTGGAGGTGTCGGTCCCCGTGCTGACCTGATCCGCGTGGGGCGAGCCGATGTGCGGCAACACGCGTGCGACCGCGCGTCGGCGGTGGGGCAGGTGTGCCCCGCGCGCTTAGGATGCCTCGGTGACCGGTTACGACTACGACTTCGAGCACCTCGACACCTCGACGCTACCCCCGCGCCAGCAGCACATTCTCGGTGTCATCCGGGACCATGTGGTGCGGCACGGCTATCCGCCGAACACCCGGCAGATCGGGGACGAGGTGGGCCTGAAATCCTCGTCGTCGGTGTCGAAGCATTTGAACGCGCTGGAGGATCGCGGGTTCCTGCGCCGCAGCGACACCATGACGCGGCCGATCGACGTGCGCATGTTCCTGCAGGGCACCGGTCCGCAGGAGCGGCAGTCCGAGGAGCAGGTGACGGTTCCGGTGGTGGGCGATATCGCCGCGGGCACGCCGATCCTGGCCGAGGAGCATGCCGACGACATGTTGTCGCTGCCACGTGAACTGGTTGGTCGTGGCACTGTATTCGCCCTGCGCGTCCGGGGTGACTCCATGGTCGACGCCGCCATCTGCGACGGCGACATCGTGGTTGTCCGCAAAGAGCACGAAGCGCACACCGGGGAGATCGTGGCGGCCATGATCGACGGCGAAGCCACGGTGAAGGTCTACCGCCGCAGCAATGGGCACGTATATTTGGAGCCGCGGAACCCCGCCTACTCCGTCATCGACGGTGACGAGGCGGTCGTGCTGGGCAAGGTGGTCTCGGTCATGCGCCGGATGTGACCGGCCCGGCGCACCGGGACCGCATCGAAGCTCCGCGCGCTTCACTGACTGAATTGGACAATGTCGGTGGGCTCGGCCATGATTCGTGCCGATATCACCATTCATCACGGGAGTGTCGAATGTCGTTGTTGCGCAAGGCCGGGATGGGCCTCGCAGTCACATCGATGGCCGCCATGGGCGCGGTGTCCGCCGGCCCCGCGGGGGCGGCGGAGGAAGGGCCGGTCTTCGAGATCGCCGGTGGCGACCTGTACGGCGCGATCGCGGTTTCGCGGAGCACCTTCCATGTGGCCTACGCAGTGGACTACACCAACAGCGGTGGCGCCGACGCGGCCGCCATCGACAGCTGTGGTGGCGGCGACTGCTACGCCATCGTCAATTTCGCCAATGCCTGCGGCGCGGTGTCGCAGTCGTCGGACGGGCGCTTCGGCGCCGGCTGGGCGGGCACCAAGGTCGAGGCCGAGAAGGCCGCGATCGACAATCTGAAGGGCAATGGCAAGGGGCTGGACCTCGGTTCCTCGCAGGGGAATACGGGCCGGGTCATCATGTCGACCTGCACGTCGAACGCCCGCTGAGCTATCGAGTGATTGTGCGCCGCATCGGAATTCTCCGGTGCGGCGCACATGTTTTTGCCGGACCACATTTCCCACCAACCCGATTTCCCAGCAACACGCCCATGCGGGCGGCCATGATTTCGGTGTGGACGACATTACCTACGAGGACACCCGGTTCGCGTTGCACGCGGCGGCGGAGCTGCTGATCGCGGGTCCGCAGTACCGGCGCTTCGGCAGCATTCGAATGCGCATCGTGCTGGGTGGCTTCACCGGTGTCAAATGGCCGGTGTCGGTGACCGGAACGGATCTGGTGTGGCCGCAGGGCCGCACCAAATTGCACGGCACATACCGCGACCTGGCCATGACCGCCGGTTTCGAAGCCGACGGGCCGCCCGGCGGCCTCTACAACGACGGCACGCACATGGACCCGGACGAGCCCTTCTCCCTCGACGGCGACGCCGCCGAAACCATGCACGACTGGTTCGCGGTGGGCGACACCGCCTTACGCCGCTTCGCCGCCGAACAGCCGGTGCTGTGGCCGGAGCACTTCGATCTATCGGTCTCGGTGGGTGAGGTGAACTTCGGTGTCTCCCCGGGAGATTGGGAGAACCCGCAGCCCTACGCCTATGTGGGCCCGTGGACGCGGCGGCGCGGCGAGTACTGGAACGCCCCGTTCGGGGCCATGCGCACCCGTGCGGCCGTGCCCACGGTGGCGGCGCTGGTCGACTTCTTCCGGGAGGGGCAGGCCCGCGCCCTCGAGGACGATTGAACCGCGGTGAGTCCCGCTGCGGCCGCTAGCCTTTCGGGCGGCCGTGGCGTCCGTCGCCGGTGATGCGGCCGCGCCGGATCAGGTCGCGTTTGGTGCCGGGGCCGAGGCTGATCTGCTCATCGGCCTCGATGGCGGGCTCGTCCGGGTTCGGTCGCACGAACAGCGTGACGGTGGTGCCCTCGGTGAAGCCGTTCTTGCGCATCATGGAGGCCGAGGCGGTGTTGTGGTTCTCCACATCGGTGACGATGCGGCGGGCGCCGTGCTTGAAAAGCGTGTCGCAGCAGACCGTCATGAGCCGTCCGGCAATGCCTCGGCCCTGCATTTCCGGGTCGACCGCGATCCATTCCAGGTACGCCCAGTCGTCGCGCAGCTCGAATTCCATGGACGCGAGCACGAATCCGACGACGCGATCGGAATCCACCGCCACCCAGCAGGAGCGTCCCGCACTGTCGAGGTGCTCGGCCACCGAGGTCAGCGACCACGAGGTGTAGGGCTTGGTACGGGTGTCGAACACCTGGTAGCCGAGGTCGATGACCTGGCGCAGGTGACCGAGACCCATCGAGACGATGGCGATATCGGCGGCTATGTCGGATTCCATGCCCGCTAGTTTGCCAGGCGGATGCTATGGCATGTCGAATCCGCGAGCGGTGCTGTGGTGGCGCCCACGCCGCCGGTCACGCGCCCTTGCGGGTGGCTTGTTTGGCCGGGGCCTTCTTCGCGGTCTTCTTGGCGGCGGTTTTCTTGGCCGCGGCCTTGGCGGGTTTGTCCGCGGCCGGTTTCGCGGCGGCTTTCGGGGTGGTCTTGCCGACCTTGCGGCCGGAGGCTTCCAGGCTGCGCTGCAGGGCGGCGACCAGGTCCACGACCTCGGCATCCATTTCCGGGGCGGCGGTTTCCGGGGCGCGTTTCACCTTGCTGCTGCCGCTGGCAATGGCCTCGTCGAGCAGTTTCTTCAATTCGATCTGATATTCGTCCACGTAGAGGCTCGGATCGAAATCATCGGACAGCGTTTCGACCAGGGTCTCGGCCATCTTCAATTCCTGGGCCTTGGGCTCGGAGACGTCGTCGAGTTTGTCGAAGGCCACCGACCGGACTTCATCGGGCCACAGCATGGTCTGCAGCACCAGCACGCCGTCGCGCACCCGCAGCGCACCCAGCCGGGTCTTCTGCCGCAGCGTGAAATGCACGAGTGCCACCCGATCCACCTCTTCGAGGGTTTTGGCGAGCAGCACATACGCTTTCGGGGTGTTCGAATCCGGTTCCAGGTAGTAGCTCTTGTCGTAGAGAATCGGGTCGATCTGATCGGCGGGCACGAATTGCAGGACCGGGATCTCGTGTTTCTCGGCCGCGGGGAGTTTCGAGAAGTCCTCGTCGGTGAGAATCACCCGATCGCCCTCGGGGGATTCGTAGGCCCTGTCGATGTCGGAATACTGCACCGGCTGGCCGTCGACCGTGCACACCCGCTCATAGCGGATCCGGCCGCCGTCGGCGGCATGCACCTGGTGGAACTTGATGTCGTGGTCCTCCGTGGCGGTGTACACCTTCACGGGGACGTTCACCAGTCCGAACGCGATGGAGCCCTTCCAGATGGACCTCATGCCCCCCACTGTACGTTCGACCATTCGTCCCGTCTGCCCGAATCGCCGTTGACCTGCGACTTACGGTCCCGGCACTTACCCGTCCTGCCCGGCGGCCTCGCCCCGCCAACGTCGGCGACCCCATCCGGGCAGTGTGGTGGCGATCGGCCCGCGTCTACCGCACGGCGCATCGCCACCACGTCTGTCCGCAGCCCGATTACCTAGAGCGTCGAACCGCGCCAGGCCAACTGCAATTCGGTGACTCCCGGTCCCTGGCGGAACGCGCACAGGGCTGGGGCGCAACCGGTTTCGAAGGCCGCGGCCCGCGTTGGCGGCTGCCAGCTCTGCTCCCCGTCGAACGACGAATACCAGATCTCATTGCCACTGGCCGACTTCCAGGCCAGATGCAGCCGCCCGTCCTGCGCGGCCAGCGCGGGCGCGAGATCGGTGTACGCGTCCGGCGGAGTGGCCCGAGACACCCAGGTCACCCCATTGGTGGTGCTCCACAACCGGATCCACTTGTCATTGTCGAGGGTGGCCTTGGTTCCCCGATGGGCGAGGTACAACGTATCCCCGAGCACCGCGAGTGCCGGACTCTCCGCCGACGCCACCCCTGGCACGACAGCCGGCGCGCTCCACCCCGCACTCCCGCGAATCGATGTGTAGATCCCCTGATTGGAGGTGATCAAATGCTCACCCCCGCGCCAGAACGCCTGCAGCGCACCCCGAAACACCACCAGGCTCGGCGACCGGGATGTCTCCGCACCCCCGAGAATCTGCTGGTCCTCCCACTTGCGCCCATCGGCGGACGCGGACCAGTAGATACTCTGATCCCCACCCGCCCCCTTCCACGCCATGTACAGCGTCTCCCCGCCCAGATCGTTCACGGTGGCGAGTGCAGGCGCCTCGGACGTCCCCACATTCGCCACATTCCACGGCGAGGTCCACACCTCCCCGTCCCCCGTACACGCCAGCCAAATGCTGTCCGTCTCATCCTCGGCCCGCCAGGCCATATGCAGATTCTGCTGAAACACCCCCAACCCCGGCCCTTCCGGCGAGGTGGCCCCCGGCACCGGAGCCTGATCCACCCACCCCCCACCCTGACCTGCCCCCGAAATCCACAGTCGGGTATCGGCATTGCGTAGCGATCCAAGGAATGCCACTGAACTCACCGCGGCCTTTCTGCGGCTCGAGTTGTGGGAACGAAGGGCTTCAGCTTATCTCGCACGAAGCGGGAAATGTACGAAAACCCTTCGCGCGGAACATAATTCAGCCTGCTATACGTTCCGGTTGGTTTATTCGATTGCGCGATGCCCCCGCCGCCTGCGAACGTAGTTGTACCGCAAGCCCTTCGGGGCTCGTCCGGAAGCCTCTGTAGCTCAGCGGGTAGCAGCAGCCGCCTTTTAAGCGGCGGGTCCCAGGTTCGAGCCCTGGCGGGGGCGCGGCGCCGGGGGTCCGACCCCCGTCGCCCCGCATTGGCTCGTAGCTCAGGGGCAGAGCGTCCGCCTGTTGAGCGGAGAATCGCAGGTTCGATCCCTGCCGAGCCAGCCACCCGACGCCACCCGGCGTCGGGCCGAACGATCCGTAGCTCAACGGCTGAGAGCGCCGCCCTGTCACGGCGGAGGATGCGGGTTCGAATCCCGTCGGGTCGACTTCACGATCAGGGAGCTCTGGTGGCGGGAATGTGTCCGAACCGCCGCCGTGCGAGCTCCCTGATCTTGCTTGTCAGGCCAGGAGGGCTCGGGTGGCGGGGATTACGTCGTTGATCCAGCGACGGAGTTGGGTTTCGTCGGAGGATTCGGGCCAGTAGACGAAGGTGTCGAAGCCGGTTTCGGTGGCCAGGTCGGCGAGGACGGCGGCCCAGCCGGCGGCGTCGGTGCGGATGGGATTCTCACCTTGGAGGGTGACCTGGCCGGGGGCTTCGGTGATGGTGCCGACGAGTTGGGCCATGCGCATGATGTCGGTGGGGTTGCGGCCTGCGTCGAGGGCGGCGGCGGAGATGATGTCCTGTGTCGCTTGCCATTTCTCGTAGGGCAGGTAGTGCGGGATGGGGGCGGCCCAGCCGTCGGCTATGCGGCCGGTGAGGGCGTTGGCCCTGGGGCCGACGCTGCCGAACCAGATGCCGACCGGGTGGGCGGGGGCGGGGCCGGATTGGACGCCCTTCACGGTGTAGTGGGCCCCTACGACTTTCGCCTTGGTGCCGGGGTGCCACATGGCGCGGATGATGGCGGTGGCTTCCTCGAGGGCTTGCAGCGCTTCGGGATTGGAGCGGACGGGGCCGCCCATCGCGCCGATGGCGGGCCAGAAAGCGCCCGCGCCCAGGGCGAGTTCGAATCGGCCGCCGCTGAGCAGATCCAGGGTCGCGGCCTGCTTGCCGAGCATGGCGGGGCCGCGCAGCGGCAGGCTGGCCACATCCGGAAAGACCCGCAGCCGTTCGGTTTCCGCCAGTATGGTGGCGATCACCGCGAAGGTGTCGGCGAGGCCGCCCGAGTACGGGTGATCCTGAATGCCGAGCAGGTCGAGCCCTTCCCGGTCCGCCTCCTTGGCCATCGCGCGCAGCCGCGGCAGCTCGGTCACCGTCGGCGCCCACTGAATACCGAAACGTAGATTCACCCCGCGATCATGCCAGCCCCGTCACAGGGATGACGGTGCGGGCGAGTCGGTTTCGTCCAGCGGGGGCAGGGTGACGCCGCGTTTGGCGGCGCGGGCTTCCAGTTCGGTGCGCAGGTCGCGGCGGATCTGCTCGACCTCGGCGGCCAGTTCGTCGCGGACCTGTTCGCGTTCGCGCAGGTTGGCCCGGAGCCCCTCGAGGGTGTTCTCGAGGGCGACCAGGCGGCGGTCGGCGCCTTTGAGCTGGTGTTCGAGAATGGCTCGCCGGTCCACCGCGGCGCTGGCGTCCTCGACCCAGGTCATGACGTAGTCGAGCCACTGCTGCTGCTTGGGCATCGCCTCCTCGGCTTCCTCCCAGCCTTTGCGGAGGGCGGCCTTGGGCGACAGGACGCGTTCGCCGCCCATCTTCTTCGGCGCATTGAGCTGGATGACGCTGAACTTCCCGGCACTGGTGACCACTGCGGTGAGGCGGAACCGGCCGATGAGGTGCATTCTGAGTTCGGCCGCGCCGCGGCCGTCGGCGTCCACGGCGCCGAGCCAGGGGCCGAAGGATGCTTCGATGATCGACTCGAGGATGCCGAGCTGGCCCACACCGCAGCGGAGGCGGGTGACGCGGCGGCGGAGATCATCGGTCGTATCGGTCATCTGGTCCCAATGCATCCGCCGAATATAACCGTGTCCGATTCGTGGTCCGGGTAGGGAACTTCCGAGCCGTGGCGCGGGTTGTATGGAGGGCCGAACGAAGGAGGAAGCGTGACCGACACGCGTACAGCGATTCTTGCCGGTGGGTGTTTCTGGGGCATGCAGGACCTGATTCGCAGGCAGCCGGGTGTTTTGTCGACCCGGGTCGGCTACACCGGCGGCTCCAATGACAACCCCGACTACCGGAATCATCCGGGGCATGCGGAGGCCGTCGAGATCGTCTACGACCCGCGCGAGACCGATTACCGGGCGCTGCTGGAGTTCTTCTTCCAGATCCACGATCCGTCCACGGTGGATCGGCAGGGCAATGACATCGGCAGCAGCTATCGATCGGCCATCTTCTATCTCGACGACGAGCAGAAGCGGGTGGCGCTCGACACCATCGCCGATGTGGACGCGTCGGGACTGTGGCCGGGCAAGGTCGTCACCGAGGTGACCCCGGCCGCCACCTTCTGGGAGGCCGAGCCCGAGCATCAGGACTACCTGCTGCGCTACCCGAACGGCTACACCTGCCACTTCCCGCGGCCGGGCTGGAAGCTGCCCAAGCGGCCTGCCGCCGCCGAGTGAGAATCACCCTGTGAACGACGAAAGCCCCTGCTGTGCAGGGGCTTTCGCTTTGTCGGGGATCATCGCAGGTCGGCCACCGCGGTATCGATGAGATCGGCGACGGCCGCGGGCTGCGAGGCCAGGGAGGCATGGCTCGCCGCCAGCTCGACGATCTCGCGCGGCCGCATCCGCTCGGCCATCCAGCGCTCGGTGCCGGGATCGATCATGCGATCGGCCGTCGACACCTGATACCAGGTGGGCTTCACCCGCCACGCGGGCGCGGTGACCGGGTCACCGAACGTGGTCGCCAGCGGGGCCTTCTGGGTGACCGCCATGACCAGCGCCTCGTCCTCGGACAGGTCCTGACAGAAATCCGCCCGGAACCTGTCCTGCGCGATCCACAGGTACCCGTCGGAGTCGGGTGCGAGATCGGGCAGCGCCGCCGGTGGCGTGCGCTGACTGAGCTGCCCCGGGCTCTCCCCGGCCTCCGGCGCGAAGGCCGCGATATAGACCAGCCCCACCACATTGGGCAGGTCACCGGCCTCGGTGATGACCGCGCCACCGTAGGCGTGCCCGACCAACAGCACCGGGCCGTCGATCTGCCGCACCATCTTCCGGGTGCGCTCGGCATCCTCGGCGAGCGAGGTGAGCGGATTCTCCACCGCGTGCAGCGAGCCGTAGCCGCGCCGCCGCAATTCGACGATGACCTTCGCCCAGTGGGCGGCCCCACCCCAGAACCCGTGGACCAGAACGATTGCCGGTGTATCGGCCATGGTGTGCATCCTCTCCGCTGCTCGGTTTCACTCGACGCTAGGCCGCCTACCTGCCGGGACGCCCCGCCCGAATGGGGTGAACCCGTACGCCGGCCGTTCCTCCGAGCATGCGTGCGGCCACGACCGATGAGTCTGCGTCCGGCGCGGCGTCTACACGGGTATGACGACTCACGTTCTCTCGACCGCCGACGCCGATATCACCTACGACGTGCACGGCCCGTTGCCCACCGCCGATGGCCGTGCTCCGCTGTTCTTCATCGGACAGCCCATGGACGCCAGTGGTTTTCGTGCCCTGGTGGCCGAGTTCCCGGATCGCACCGTGATCACCTATGACCCGCGCGGACTCGGTCGAAGCGTTCGCAAGGATGGGCAGGTGGACAGTGTTCCGGCCGAGCAGGCCGAGGATGTGCACGCGGTGATCGAGGCGCTCGGCGCGGGACCGGTGGAGATGTTCGCCAGCAGTGGCGGGGCGATCACCTCGCTGGCGTTGGTGGCTGCCCATCCGGACGATGTCACCACGCTGGTGGCGCACGAGCCGCCGCTGGCCACCGTGCTGCCCGATGCCGAGGCCGCCGCCCGTGCGCTGGCCGGATTCCGAGAGGCGTACCGGGCCAAGGGTTTCGGCGCGGGCATGGCGACGTTCATCGCCACCACCTCGTGGCAGGGCGAGTTCACCGACGCGTGGTTCGCGCAGCCCGCCGCCGACCCGGCCATGTTCGGCCTGCCGACGGAGGACGACGGCACCCGGGATGATCCGCTGCTGTCGGAGCGCTCCGCTCCGGTCACCGACTACCGCCCCGATATCGCCGCCCTGCGCGCCGCGCCGACCCGCATCGTGATCGCCGCCGGTGAGGAGTCCGCGGGCACCTTCTGCGATCGCACGTCGGCGAGTCTCGCGGACCTGCTCGGTCAGCAGGTGACGGTGTTCCCGAGCCACCATGGCGGCTTCGTGGGCGAGGAAACCGGCTATCCCGGCCAGCCCGAGGCTTTCGGCAAGAAGCTGCGCGAAGTTCTCGACACCGCCGAATCTCGGTGAGCCGAGCGGGATTCAGCGCAGCGCCAGCGCCAGGAAGAAGTCGACGCGATCTTCGAGCCGGGACAGGTCGCGTTCGGTGAGTTCCTCGATGCGCTGGATCCGGTAGCGCAGTGTGTTCACGTGCAGGTGCAGCATTTCCGCGCATTTGGTCCATGACCCGGAGACCTCGAGGAAGGTCTCCAGGGTGTGGACCAGATCGGAGCGATTGTCCTTGTCGTAGTTGATCAGCGGATCCAGCAGCCGCACCCGGAACATGCGCCGCACCTCGTCGGGGACGCTGGCCAGCAGCAGCATGTGTGTGGCCAGTTCGTCGTGGCGTACCACGCTGGTGGGCTGATTGCGTTCGGCGGCCATACGCCGCGCGTAGCGGGCTTCCTCGACCGCGCCGCGCAGGCCCTCGCCGTCGACGCCGCCGCTGATGCCCACGGACAGCCGGCTGCCCTGCAAGCCGGGCGTGAGCGCTTCGATGGCGCGGTGAATGCGATCGTCGATGTGCGGATCGTCGCCGAGCGGCACCAGCGCGATGGCCTCACCGTCCACGACGCCCGCGGCCGGGCTTGCGCCGTAAAGGATTTCGCGCAGCAGCGCCCGCAGTTCGCGCGGCCGCACCGCCCCCGCGTCGGCGGTCGCGGCCACCGCGAGATACCGCTCGGACAGGCCGAGTCCGGTGAGTTCGAGCCGCGCGATGATGTCGGCGGGCTTGGCGTCGGACACGATCAGCTCGATGAGTTCCTGCGCCAGCCGCCCCTCGGCGCTCTGCCGATCATCCAGTCGCGCCCGCTCGAGTGAGACGACTGCCGCGAGTTCGCCGGTGATGAGCCGGCGTTCCTCGGACCAGTCCTTGTGGTCGCTCTCGAACACCAGGAACCAGTCCGCGACCCGCGAGGTGCCGTCGGGATCGACCGCGAACAGCGAATACCGGGCACCCTCGAGGGTGACCACGTGCGGCAGCCGTCGTGCGGCCAGGAAGGCCGTCCGCAACCCGTTGGGCGGAAGCTCCGAGGGCCCGGCCACGATCCGCCCGGTCGAGGACACCACCCAACATCGGGTGCCGAGCTCCCGGTCGATCAGCTCGAGCACCGAATCCAGTCCGCCCCCGGACACCAGTTTGCGATGCCGATCCAGAATGGCCGCCAGATCCGCCGCCCGCCCGGTCGACAAATGCCGGTTGACCTGCTCGGTAACCGTCGCGAAGGCGATCTGCTCGGGCACCCGGAACAGCGGGATTCGGTGTTTCCGACAGGCCTCGACGATATCGGCGGGCGGTTCGCCGTATAGCGCGTCCCCGGCGGCCAGCGCGGCCACCTTGGCCCGTGCGAGCGCCGCCACGAAGGTTTCGCTGTCCCCGTCGGCCCGGCGCCACTGCATGCCCGTGAGCACGAGTTCGCCGCCCGAGAGGTAGCGGCTGGGGTCGAGCATGTCCGTGGTGACCACCCAGCGTACGAACCGGTCGAGCTCGTCTTCTCCGGTGACGAGCTCCAGGCCGATGTCGGTCATACCGAGCAAAGAGCGCAGGCGCATGATTGCTCACGCTAACAGTCGATGACTGCGGGGTTACGAGCCTTGGATGTATCTACGAACAACGCGGTGTGAAGCAGGCCACAGATTCGGAGGTCTCGTCCCTGCCGTCCTGGACGAGTGCCCGGTGTACTTACCGGGCAACACGCCAATGGATGGAGGTCGGATGTCGAGTCGCCTGGAATGGCTCGGATCGCTGCCCCTGGAGGATGCCGAGGCGCAGCTGCTGACCTGCTGCGCGTCGCGGCGCTGGGCGCGGAAGATGGTCGCGAATCGTCCCTATATGGACGAGGCGAGCCTGGACGAGGCCGCGCGAGCCGGCATACGGGAATTGGATTGGGCCGATATAGAAGAGGCCCTCTCCGCCCACCCCAGGATCGGTGATCGCGCCGAAGCCGCGAAGCCGCAGGAGCTTTCGCAGCGCGAGGCGCAGTGGTCACAAGAAGAGCAGTCGGGCACCGCGAGTGCCGAGGCCGCTGTTCTGGAGGAGCTCAGGGCGCGAAACATCGCCTACGAGAACCGTTTCGGGCATGTGTTCCTGATTCGGGCCACCGGCCGCAGCGCGGGGGAGATGCTCTCCGAACTGCATCGCCGGCTGCACAACTCGGTCGAGGACGAACGTCTCGCTGTCCGAGCCGAACTCGCGGATATCACCGTGTTGCGCATTCGAAAACTGCTGGGGCTGATATGAGTCTGTCCACGCATGTGCTCAACGCCGCGACCGGGAAGCCCGCCGAGGATATGGCGGTGCGACTCGAAGCGGCCGACGGCACACTTCTCGCCGAGGGCCGCACCGATGCCGACGGGCGCATCAAGGATCTGCCCGCTCCCGAGCCCGGCGTACACCGCCTGATCTTCGAGACCGGTGATCTCAGCCCGTTCTACCCCTCGGTGACCATCGCTTTCACCGTCACCGATCCGGCGCAGCACTATCACGTGCCGCTGCTGTTGAGTCCCTATTCCTTCTCCACCTATCGAGGTAGCTGAACCATGTCGATCAAGCTAGGTCCGAATCGCTACGGCAAGGCCGAGACTCGCGTCGTGCGGGTGACCAAGAACGGCGCCAAGCACGATCTGCGGGACCTGAACGTGAGTGTGGCGCTGTCCGGCGACATGGAGGCCGTGCACTACACCGGCGACAACGGCACGGTGCTGCCGACGGACACCCAGAAGAACACGGTGTTCTCCTTCGCCAAGCAGTACGGCATCTCCTCGCCGGAGGACTTCGGCCTGAAGCTGGCCCGGCACTTCGTGGATTCGCAGCCCACCATCCATCACGCGCGGGTGGAGCTGGAGGAGTACACCTGGGAGCGGAATGTGGTGGGGCTCAACAGCCATCCGCATTCGTTCGTGAAGTCCAACCGCGAAACCCGCACGGCCGTGGTGCATTACGACGGCCGCAAGGCGTGGGTCGTGTCCGGGCTCAAGGACATGACGGTGCTGAACTCCACCGGCTCGGAGTTCCACGGCTTCATCAAGGACCGCTACACCACCCTGCGCGAGACCCGCGACCGCGTGCTGGCCACCGAGGTCAATGCCCAGTGGCGGCACACCTCCGACAGCGTCGAGTGGGACAAGTCCTACGAGGTGGTGAAGCGTTGCCTGCTCCAGGCTTTCGCCGACACCCATTCGCTGTCGCTGCAGCAGACCCTCTACGAGATGGGGGAGCGGGTCCTCGAAACCGTCTCCGACATCGTGGAAGTCAAGCTGGCCCTGCCGAACAAGCATCACTTCGAGGTGGATCTGTCGCACTTCGGGCAGGTCAACGACAACGAGGTGTTCTGGGCCGCCGACCGTCCGTACGGACTCATCGAGGGCACGGTGGTGCGCGAGGTTCCGGCCGCCGGTCCGGCGTGGGATTGAGATCGGGAGCGGCACAATGGAATTCTTGCGACCCAACTCCTGGGCTCACGCCCTGGAACTCAAGGCGGAGCACCCGGACGCGGTGCCGATTCAGGGCGGCACCGATGTCATGGTGGAGCTCAACTTCGACCGGCATCGGCCGGAGTACATCCTGGATCTGAACCCGTGCCGGGAGGTGTTCCACGTCGATCGGACCGACGGGCAGCTGCGCATCGGTTCCGGCGTCCCGTACGTGAAGATCATCAACCGGTACGGGCGGGAACTGCCGGGCCTGGCCCAGGCGTCCCGCACGGTCGGCTCCCCGCAGATCCGCAATCGCGGCACGGTGGGCGGCAACCTCGGCGGCGCCTCGCCCGCCGGTGACGCGCACCCCGCCCTGCTGGCGGCGAATGCCGTGGTGGAGGCCGAATCCGCGGCCCGCGGCAGCCGCATGATCCCCATCGACGACTTCTACGTCTGGGTCAAGAAGAACGCCCTCGAGCCGGATGAACTGATCCGCGCCGTGTGGCTGAAGCCGGCCACCGGCCCCCAGTACTTCGCCAAGGTCGGCACCCGCAATGCCATGGTGATCGCGGTGTGCTCCTTCGCCATCGCACTGCACACCGACACCAGAACGGTCGGCACCGGCATCGGCTCGGCGGGCCCGACCCCGCTGCGGGCGGTCGAGGCGCAGGAGTTCCTGGCCGCGAATCTGCCCTGGGACAACCCGATTCCACTCGCCGAGGACGTGGCGCGGGAGTTCGGCACGCTGGCCGCGGCCGCCGCCAAACCCATCGACGATGTGCGCGGCACCGCCGACTACCGCAAGCACGCGGTGTCGGTCATGGCCCGGCGCACGCTCGGCTGGGCGTGGAACGACTACATCGCGGAAAGGAGGGCCGCCTGATGCGAATCACCTTCGATGTCAACGGCTCCGAGGAAATCGTCGACGACGTGTGGGAAGGGGAGAGCCTGCTGTACCTGCTGCGTGAGCGGGTCGGGCTGCCCGGTTCCAAGAATGCGTGTGAGCAGGGTGAATGTGGTTCTTGCACTGTCTATCTCGACGGCGCTCCTGTCTGTTCTTGTCTGGTGGCGGCCGGCCAGGTCGAGCAGCGCTCGGTCCGCACGGTGGAAGGCCTCGCTGATGGGGATCGACTCGACCCCATGCAGCAGGCGTTCGTCGACGCCGGCGCGGTCCAGTGCGGTTTCTGCACACCGGGTCTCCTGGTCCAGGCGCACGACCTGATCGAGCGAGTGCCGGATCCCTCGGATGTGGAGATTCGGGAGGCGCTGTCCGGAAACCTCTGCCGCTGCACCGGTTACGAGAAGATCCTGGACGCCGTACGTCTAGCAGCCCAGCGGAAGGCGGCAGCCCAATGACGAAGCTCGTTATCGAGAACGCTTACATCGCACCGGTTGTCGGTGACGAGATCCCCGACGGCTATCTGATCGTCGGTGACGACGGCCGGATCGAAGCCCTCGGCGCGGGACCCGCGCCGACGGTGGTGGGCGCCGACCGCCTCTCCGGCGCCGGATGCCTGGTGACCCCGGGCCTGGTGAACACCCACCACCACCTCTACCAGTGGGCCACCCAGGGCCTGTACCAGGACGCCACCCTGTTCGAGTGGCTGACCGGCCTGTACCGCCTGTGGGCGCGCATGGACGCCGACGTCGTCTACGGCGCCGCCTCGGCGGGGCTGGGCTGGCTGACCCTGACCGGCACCACCACCTCCACCGATCACCACTACGTGTTCCCCAAGGGCCGCGGCGATCTGTTCGAGGCCGAGGTGCGGGCCGCCCGCGAACTCGGCGTGCGCTTCCACCCGTGCCGCGGGTCCATGGACCGCGGCCAGTCCCAGGGCGGGCTGCCGCCGGACGAGGTGGTCGAGAACCGCGAAGAGATCCTGATCAATACCGCGGAGATCATCGACAAGTACCACGACCCGTCCTTCGACTCCATGCTGCGCGTGGCGGTCGCGCCCTGCTCGCCGTTCTCGGTGAGCGAGGGTCTCATGCGGGATTCGGCGGAACTGGCCCGCGCCAAGGGCGTTCGGCTGCACACCCATCTCGCCGAAACCCTCGACGAGGAGGAGCACTGCCTCGAGCAGATGGGCTGCACCCCGGTCGAATACATGGAGAAGCTGGGCTGGCTCGGCGACGACGTGTGGTTCGCGCACGCGGTTCACCTGCACGACAAGGATATTCGCCGCTTCGCCGACACCGGCACCGGTTCGGCGCACTGCCCGAGCTCGAACGCGCGCCTCGGCGCGGGCATCGCCCGGGTCATGGATCTGCTCGCGGCCGGCGCTCCCGTCGGTCTCGGCGTGGACGGCGCGGCCTCGAGTGAACTCACCTCCATGGCCGGGGAGATGCGGCAGGCCATGCTGTTCCAGCGCGCCGTGCACGGCCCCAAGGCTTTGACCGCCCGCCAGGCGCTCGAGATCGGCACCCTCGGCGGTGCGCGAAACCTGGGCCGCCAGAACGAGATCGGCTCCCTCGAACCCGGCAAGCTCGCCGACATCGCCATCTGGAAGGTCGACGGCTTCCGGGCCGCTGTGACCGATCCGGTGTGCTCGCTGGTGTTCGGCCCCCAGCCGCCGCTGGCCCGCCTGCTCGTCGGCGGCAAGACGGTTGTCGAGAACGACGAGCTCAAGACCGTCGCGCACGACCAGGTCGGCCGCAATGGCGTCGCCGCGCGCGAGCGAATCATGCGTCAGGAGTCCTGATGACCGCAGTACGTACCACCAACTTCCCGCACGAGGTCGTCGCACCCGGCCACGGCGGCATCGGCGAGAGCCCGCTGCGGCCCGACGGCATCCTCAAGGTCAAGGGCGACTTCGCCTACACCTCGGACCTTTGGATCGACGGAATGCTGTGGGGCGCAACACTGCGCAGCCCACACCCGCGCGCTCGGATCCTGAGCATCGACACCGCGCCCGCGCTGGCCATGACCGGCGTGCACGCCGTGCTCACCCACGAGGACGTGCCCGGCCGCAAGGTGTACGGGCTCGACCACACCTGGGATCAGCCGGTGCTGGCCTTCGACGAGGTGCGCCATCATGGTGAACCCATCGCACTGGTCGCCGCCGATCATCCCGAAATCGCCCGGCGCGCACTGGCCGTCATCGAGATCGAATGGGAAGTACTCGAACCCATCGTCGACCCGATGGCCGTCATCGAGGATCCGGAAGCGAACCGGGTGCAGGAGCGCGGCGGCATCACCCGCCATCAGCCCGTGCGCGTCGGCGACATCAATGTCGGCCGTGAGCTGGCCGCCGTGGTCGTCACCGAGGAGTACGAGGTCGGCATTCAGGACCAGGCCTTCCTGGGACCCGAATCCGGGCTGGTGATCCCGACCGAGGACGGCGGCCTGGAGTTCTATGTCGCCACCCAGTGGCTGCACTGGGACCTCACCCAGATCGCCCCCTGCCTCGGCCTTTCCGAGGATCGCATCAAGATGACCATGGGCGGCGTCGGCGGCGCGTTCGGCGGCCGCGAGGACATCTCCATGCAGATCCACGCCGGCCTGCTCGCCATGCACACCGGCAAGCCGATCAAGATGATGTACAACCGCGAGGAGTCCTTCTTCGGGCACGTGCACCGGCATCCGGCGCGCATGCGCTACGAATACGGTGCCACGGCGACCGGAAAGCTCACCTACGCAAAGGTTCTCATCGTCCTCGATGGTGGCGCGTATACCTCGGCCACCCAGAACGTGGTCGGCAACGCGTCCTCGCTGGCGGTCGGGCCGTACGAGATTCCGCACCTGGAAATCGACGTCTACGGTGTGTACACCAACAACCCGCCCTGCGGTGCCATGCGCGGATTCGGCGCTGTGCAAGCGTGTTTCGCGCACGAATCGATGATGGACAAGGTCGCCGACGCGCTCGGGATGGATTCGGTCACCGTACGCCAGGCCAATGCCGTCTCCCAGGGGTCGAAGCTGGCCACCGGGCAGATCGTGCACGCCCCGATGCCCATGGCCGAGATGCTCGAGATGTCGCGCGCCATGGAACTGCCGGATGCCCTGGACGCCTCCGACATTCGCAATCTGCCCGGCGGCGCGTCCCAGACCACCCACGGCGAGGGCGTGGTGCGCGGCGTCGGCTACGGCGTCGGCATCAAGAACATCTGCTTCTCCGAGGGTTTCGACGACTACTCCACCGCCCGAGTGCGTTTGGAGATCGTGAACGGCGAGCCCGTCGCGCTGGTGCACACCGCCGCCGCGGAGGTCGGCCAGGGCCTGGTCACCGTGGAGGCGCAGATCGCGCGCACCGAACTCGGCATCGAACGCGTGGTCATCCACCCCGCCGACAATGGCGTGGGCAGCGCGGGTTCGTCCTCGGCGTCGCGGCAGACCTACATGACCGGCGGTGCGGTGAAGACCGCCTGTGAAGCCGTGCGGGACAGGCTGTTCGTGCTGGCCCGGGAACGCACCGGCACGCACAAGTACCTGCAGCTCGTCGGCGGCAAGATCGTCGCCAACAATGGCCAGGTCATCGCCGCCATCGCGGACGTGCTCGGTGACGATGTCATCGAGGAGACCCGCGAATACCACCACCGGCCGACCACCGGCATGGATCCGATCACCGGTCAGGGCGACAGCCACACCCAGCTCGCGCTCTGCGTGCACCGGGCCGTGGTGGATGTCGACACCGAGCTCGGATTGGTGAAAGTCGTTGCCCTGGACGCTGTTCAGGATGTCGGCAAGATCATGAACCGCCTGTCCCTCGAGGGCCAGATCCACGGCGGTTCGGTGCAGGGCTTGGGTCTGGCCGTGATGGAGGAAATTCAGGTCTCAGGCGGCAAGGTACGCAACCCGTCCTTCACGGACTATCTCATCCCCACCATTCTCGACACCCCCACGCAGAAGCTGGAGATTCTCGAGAACGCCGATCCGCACGCCCCCTACGGCCTGCGCGGCGCGGGCGAACCGCCCACCCTCTCATCCACGCCGGCCGTCGTCGCAGCCATTCGCGACGCCTGCCGCAGACATGGCGGCACCGGGAACATCACCCGGGTGCCCGTGCGACCGGAAGACATCATCCGGAGCAGTTGATCAACAGGGGCAGACCGAATCCGCGGTAGGGACCCCACAACAGCAGTCCACCGAATCCGCGGTCCGGGGAGTTCATCGATGTGGCGATGAAGAGCCCGGACCGTAGGTCGGCTACGCCCCGAGGAGGGCAGCCATGACCCAGACCCAGTCCCCAACAACAACCCCCGCCACCGGCAGCCGGTCGGCGCTGGACCGGTTCTTCCGGCTCAGCGAGCGAAAAACCACGGTGTCCCGCGAAATTCGCGGCGGCATCACGACTTTCGTGGCCATGGGGTACGTCATTCTCCTCGTCCCGTTGATACTCGGCGGCGTCGCCGACGTCGACGGCAACAAACTGAGCATCGCGCAGCTCACCACCGCCACCGCCTTCTCCGCCGGATTGTCCACCGTCCTCATGGGATTGGTCGGCAATGTGCCGCTGGCGCTGGCCGCCGGACTCGGCGTGGTTCCCGTGGTCGCCTATCAGGCGGCGCCGTACATGACCTGGCCGCAAGCCTTCGGTCTGGTCGTCCTGATGGGCATCATCATCGTGATCATGGCCGCCACCGGCCTGCGCACCATGATCATCAATGCCATTCCGGTCGCACTGAAGAATGCCATCGGCGTCGGAATCGGCATGTTCATCGCCATGATCGGCCTGGTGTCGTCCGGTGTGGTCGGGCACGGCGCACCCAGCGGCCCGCCCGTCACCCTGGGTGCGGACGGTCACCTGCAGGGCTGGCCGGTCTTCATCTTCGCCGTCGGCCTGCTGCTCATGCTCGGGCTGTTCATCCGAAAGATGCCCGGCGCCATCCTGATCAGCATCGCCGTGGTGACCGTGCTGGCCATCATCGTGAACAAGCTCGCCACCATCGAACCCACCGCGTGGGGGACCGTGGTGCCCAAGGCGCCCGAATCCTTCTTCGCCGCACCGGATTTCGGTCTGATGCTCGATATCGACCTGTTCGGCGGGTTCGCCAGGGCGGGTGCGCTGGTGGCCGGAGTGGTGCTGTTCACCCTGGTGCTGACGGGCTTCTTCGACGCCATGGGAACGGTTTTCGGCGTCTGCGACGAAGCCGGGCTGGTCGACGAGAAGGGCACCGTGCCGGGTATCGGCAAGATCCTGACCGCCGACGGTGTCGCCCAGATCATCGGCGGCGCCAGCGGCGGCGCGGGCAGCACGGTGTATGTGGAATCCGCTACGGGCGTCGGTGAGGGGGCCCGTACCGGACTCACGAGTGTGGTGACCGGTGGATTGTTCTGCGCGGCGATCTTCTTCACGCCGCTGGCGGCCGTGGTGCCGATCCAAGCCGCCGCGCCCGCCCTGGTGCTGGTCGGCGCGCTCATGATGACGCAGGCCCGCAAGATCGACTGGTCGGATCTGGAGGTCGCGGTGCCGGCCTTCGTGACCATCGTGCTCATGCCGTTCACCTATTCGATCACCAATGGTGTCGGCGCGGGTCTCATCGCCTACGTGGTGATCAAGGCGGCGCGGGGCAAGTTCCGCGAAATCCATTGGCTGGTCTGGGTGGTGAGCGTCGTGTTCGCGGCCTACTTCGGAATCTCCGCCATCGAACAGGTCCTGGGAGGCTGATATGCGCGACATCGCGGCACAACTTCTGAAATGGCATGCGGCACACCAGCCCTACGCCATCGCCTCGATCATCTCGATCGGCGGCAGCGCACCCCGCCCCGTCGGCGCGGCCCTGGCGGTGAACGCCGGCGGTGAGGTCGTCGGCAGCATCTCCGGCGGCTGCGTGGAGGGCGCGGTGTACGAGTTGTGCCGCGATGCGCTGGAAACCGGCGAAACCCTCCGGGAAACGTTCGGCTACAGCGACTCCGACGCCTTCGCGGTCGGCCTCACCTGCGGCGGCACCATCGAGGTGCTGGTGCAGCCGGTCACCGACGCGAATCGCGCCGCGCTGGAAGCGATGCTGCGGGCCGAGGGCTCCGCCGCCCTGGTTCGGGACGTGCACAGCGGCGAGGCCGTGGCGCTGGGCGACTGGTGGTCGGTCGGCACGGCGTTCACCGAAACCGTTGTCGCCGAGGCGCGAGCCATGCTCGACGCCGGAGCGACCGGCCTGCGCACCCTCGGCTGCGGCGAAGACGAAGTGACGGTCTTCGTGGAATCCCACGTCCCTCCGCCGCGCATGATCGTCTTCGGCGCCATCGATTTCGCCGGCGCGGTAGCCCGCATCGGCAAATTCCTGGGCTATCACGTCACCGTCTGTGATGCCCGGACGGTCTTCGCCACCCGCGCCCGCTTCCCCGAAGCCGACGACGTGGTGGTCGAATGGCCCGACCGCTACCTGGCCCGCACCCGCGTGGACGCCCGCACCGTGCTGTGCGTCCTCACCCACGATGCCAAATTCGATGTGCCCCTTCTCGAAGTGGCCCTTCGCCTGCCGGTGGCGTTCGTGGGAGCCATGGGTTCGCGCCGCACCCACGAGGACCGCACCCGGCGGCTTCGCGAAGCCGGGGTGAGCGCGGCCGAACTGGCGCGGCTGCGCTCACCCATCGGGCTCGATCTCGGCGGCCGTACACCCGAGGAGACAGCCGTCTCCATCGCCGCCGAGATCGTGGCCCTGCGCCGCGGCGGTTCCGGCCTCCCGCTCACCCTGAGCGGCGGCCCGATCCACCGCGACAGCAGCCCCCTGCCCGACCTCGAGGTACCGGACCACCTGGAAGTGACTGTGTAACAGCACCATCCAGGATGAGGGAAGCTCCCGGCGGAGCGTGCGGGCAGTGCGCGCACCGCCGGGAGCCTCTCGTTGTCCGGAACAACGCACTCGGCTGAGAGTTGCCACGGACGGCGAGCGGGCCTTGGCTGCGGAGGCGTTCAATCGCGCTGGGCGAGTTTGACTTTCGTCTGCCGCGCGAGCCAGGGATTGCCGTCCGCGACCATCGCCCCGGACTCGACCAAGGTCTGCACCCTCCAGATCAGCGGTACGTCGGCGACGCTCATGGCGGCCATGACGGGCGCGACGATTCGCACTATGACGGTCCAGTCCGCACCGGCCGCCTCGAGCAGCGCACGGTCGTAGTGATCCGCGGGCGCCGAGACGAGGGCGCCGTCTCGCACGATACGGAAGGTCAGGTTCTCCTGTTCCAGCCGCTTCCACGTGCGATGCACCGCGGACCGTTCGGTCGCGGTGACAGGCCGCGCAGCGTCCAACTGTCGAGCGAGTTCCCCCGGTTCGCGGGCGCCGATCGCGCCGGGAAGCGCGACGACATCGAGAGGCCGATCGCCCAGTCGATCGCACAGCGCGTGGAAGAACGCCGACTCGTCGGCGTTGTCGCGGCCGTACCAGGCGACCAGGCGGTCGGCGCTGTCGACGCGGTCCCAGAATGCCGCAAGCTGCCGCGAGTAGGTCTCGGGCGGCTCCGGATCCGCGTCGAAGTAGGCGGTCGTCATCTCGTCCCACCATTGCCACCACTCGGCACGAACGGTGGGACCGTTCGGAGCCAGCGGGCCGATGCCGAGTGCGTCGGGGAACCATACGACCGAATCAGCCGCGCGACCAGGGCTGCCGTCGAGCGCCCGGTACAGCGATTTGGCTGCCGTCGGCCCGCCCACCAGGTGCAATGATCCCATCCGGCAAGTGTGCCCAAAGATAGCCGGGCGTGCATCAGGGATAACCCTGCTCTTTCCCGGACGCTCGCACCGCCCCGGGCGATCACTAGAGTGAGGCGGATGGGAGACGACCCGGCGCTGGTTCAGTCGTTGCGGGACATGGCATGGCTGGCGACCCCGATGGCCTTGCGGGTCGCGGCGACGCTGCGGCTGGCCGATCACATTCCCGAGTTCGGAGCCACCGCAACGGAACTGGCCACAAGCACTGCCACCTCCGCGCCCGCCCTGACCCGGGTGCTCGCTCATCTGGTGACTCTGGGCGTCCTCACCGCTCGGGATGACACCTACCACCTCACCGAGCTGGGCCGGCAGCTGCGCTCCGACGCGGACAACGAACTGCTGCTCGAACTCGACATCAACTCCGCGGTCGGACGCGCCGAGCTGGCCTATGTGGAACTCGAGCACGCGGTGCGCACCGGCGAAGCGGCCTACCCGCGCCGCTACGGGCGGGACTTCTGGTCCGACCTCGCCGAGGCCCCCGCACTGCGGGAATCGTTCGACGCCAAGATGACTCGCCGAATCCGAGCCATCGCGCCGCAGATCGCGCGACGCTACGACTGGAGCCGGTTCACGACCGTCGTCGACGTCGGCGGCGGGCAAGGCACGGTATTGAGCGCGATCCTGCGGCAGCATCCCTCCGTGCGCGGGCAGCTGGTCGATCTGCCCGCCACGGCGACCCGAGCCGTCGAGGAGTTCGCCGCGTCCGGTCTCGCCGACCGCGCCACGGTCGTCGCGGGCAGCTTCTTCGATCCGCTGCCCGCCGGGGCCGATGCCTACCTGCTCAGCGACATACTCCACGACTGGGACGACGCCCACGCCCGCCGAATCCTCTCCCGCTGCGCCGAAGCGGCGGGCAGGACCGGAACCATTCTGATCGTCGAGGCCATCCACGGCCGCGGCTCGCACACCGCCATCGACCTGACCATGCTCGTGTTCTTCGGTGGCCGCGAACGCACCCTCGACGAGTTCGCCACCCTGGTCGGCGCCTGCGGTCTATACCTGAAATCCGTATCCGAGATCGCTGAGAACCGCACCCTGCTCGAAGTCAGCGGGGAACCGAACACGCCATGACGGCGCTACGGATCGGCTCGGCCGCAGCTCACCACAGCTGCAGGAAGCTGCGGACGTCGTCGTAACCGTCGAGTGCCCGGCCGTCGACATCCGACGGGTCGGCTTCGGCGCGCGCCCACAAGGATTCGGCCAGCGCCAGGGCATCGGCACTGAGTCTCCCGAAGCGGCGAGCGGTGTGGCCCAGGCACAATCCGGCAAGTCCGAGCAGTGGGCTGCCGGAGGCGGCGCGTGAACCGACCTGGATGCACCAGTACTCGATGAACTCGGGGTTCTCGCAGTTCAATGCGGTTCCGACCAGAGCGGTCGCGGCGCCTTCCTCGGCTGTGCGGTCACGCAGCGCCCGCTCCAATGTCTCGATCACCGTCGCATGCGCCGTCGAGGGAGGGTTTTCGAAACACGGATCGACCGGCACGGCCTCAGCCGCCGTAGAGGCGAGTGAAGTCCTGGGCCGGGTCGACAGCGGGAACCGCGTGGCCCGACGAACTTCCATCGATACTGGTTTCTTCGACGTAACGGGTGGGTTCGGCGGGCAACCGACGCCAGCGTGCCCGCGGATCGTCGACCTGCTCGTCGTGATCGTTCGTCGACATGATGTCCCCTCCGAGATCGTGTCATCCCATAATACCCGGGGCCACTCGCCGCCGAGCCGAGCGACAAGTCCCCACCCATCCACCGCGACGGGGCGAAACATGGCCGCTACCAATCCATTACGCCAGTGCTATGTTTGGCGGCAGCAGGGGATGTTCCGGGTAGCTGGGGGTGTCGGGTTGATGGCGTGGCCGCGGATGGTGTGGTTGGTGCTGGCGGTGGGGACTGCGGTGTGGGGCGCGGCTTTCGTTGCCGCCGAGCCGATGTATCAGGTCTCCTCGTGCGAGATCGTGCATGTGGACGCCGCGTGCAACGGGTCGGTCCTGGCCTATTACGGGGCTGGCCTGGGCGTCTTGCTGGCAGTGCCGGTGGGGCTGTGCCTGCTGCCCGCACTGCCGGGGTTGAGCCGGTGTTCGTGGGTGGTCGCCGGGGCGATTCTGCTGTTGTCGGTGCTGGCGCTTCCCATGACGGGCTCGATGTTCGGGGTGCTGAGCTATTACCTGCCAGTGGGCGTCGCCGCGCTGGTGGCGGCGGGATTGCAGCGTAGGTCGGCGGAATAGGCTCGGCGTATGGACAAGCCGCCGCTGTACCGCAGGGAAAACACCACCGCGCGGGGCTCGCGTCCGCGCGGTGGGGAGTACCGGCATCGGCGCAACAGCAAGCGGGTCGCCACATCGGATGTGGCGCAAGAGGGGATGGGGCGGACGGCCGGCCGAGGGCGTGATTACACTCCGCTTTTCCGATTTCTGCTGTCGAGGATCGGCTCGGACTGGGACGCGACAGTGACGGAGGCCAGGGCCCGGCTCGATCGCACCGATCCGATCTTCTGGCTGGTGGCGGTGCGGGAATCCGACCGCCGGGATTATGTGCGGGTCGGTGAGTCGACCTATTACAGCGGGTTGTACGTCGACTCCGAGGGAACGCTGCAAGTCGTGAATCCGGACATCGACGCGTCGACTCTGGACCCCAGATGCGCGTGCTGCACTCACACGTTCAACGGCGCTCGATTCACCAGGCCCTATCCGTCCTAGAGTTCCCCTACCGGCGAACGCGACCGCCGATCACCCGACGTCACACTGTCAGCGTAGGTCGTTAGACAGGGCTCGGCTGACCTGGGTGAGGAGGGGGACGGCTCGGGTCAGGAGGTCTTCGGTCATGCGGCCTACTGGTCCGGATATCGAAATGGCCAGGCGGGCGGGGGCTTCGGGGAGGGCTACGGCTATGCAGCGTACGCCGAGTTCCTGTTCGCCTTCGTCGGTGGCGTAGCCGGTTTCGGCGGTGTGGGCCAGTTGGTGGGCGAATTGCTTCGGGTCGGTGAGGGTGTGGGGGGTGTAGGCGGGCATTCCGGTGCGCTGCAACAGGTCTCGGACCTTGTCGGGGGGCATGCCGGCGAGGATGGCTTTGCCTACCGCGGTGCAGTGCGGGAGGACGCGGCGGCCTACCTCGGTGAACATGCGCATGGAGTGGCGGGAGGGGACCTGGGCCACGTAGACGATGCGGTCGCCGTCGAGCATGGCCATATTGGCGGATTCGCCCAGTTCGTCGACGAGGCGGGTGAGATGGGGGAGAGCCTGCGTGCTGAGCATGCGGGCGGAGCTCTCGCCGAGCTTGATCAGTTTGGGGCCGAGCATGTATTGGCGGGAGGGGGTTTGGTGGAGGTAGCCCAGGTCTACGAGGGTGCGGACCAGGCGGTGGATGGTGGGGAGGGGGAGGCCGGATTCGGTGGCCAGTTGCGAGACGCCCATGGTGCCGCCGTGGTCCGCCATGGTTTCGAGCAGGGTGAAGGCGCGCTCGAGGGACTGGACGCTGCCCGATCGTTCCCGGGGTGGATTCGCTGCAGTCACTGACCCGCCTTGTCGAAGTTTCCGGATTGCGGAAGTTTACCGGGCTGTCGCCGGTGCTGTCGGAGGTAGCCTGTTGGCCATGCTGCTGCGTGCGGAATTCACCACCGAACCCTTCCACGGCGAGGGCGATCCACCGCCGCATGCCACCGAGACGCTGGCCTTGCTCGAGAAGTCCGGTCTCACATGTGAATTCGGGCCGCTGGGCACCGAGGTGTCGGGGCCGGAGGCCGAGGTGCTGCCGGCGCTGCAGCAGGTGCTGGCGATCGCACTGGCGCATGGGGCGACGCGCGTGACGTTGCAGGTCGAGCGTGTCGATGAGTGAGCGCACGCCCCTGGATGTCACGCATCCGGTGCTGGTGACGGTGACACCGCTGCTGGAACGCATCGGAGGGCGGCTCGTCGCCGCGGAAGAGTGTTTGCCCGAAGATGTCCCGCTGGTGTGGGAGGGGGCGACGCTGGCCGCGGTGCGGTTGCCGGGGACCGACGCCGAATCCGAGAGCGGCATCGGCCGGCTGCTGGCCGATGTCGCGGCCGAATTCGGTTGTGCGCTGGCTGATTTGCCGCGTGCGGAGAAGCAGCGTGCGGTCCGGCTGCTGGAGGAGCGGGGGGCGTTCAGTTATCGCAAGTCCGCCGAGACGGTGGCCGAGGCGCTGGGGGTCACG
Organism: Nocardia huaxiensis; assembly: GCF_013744875.1. Classification (NCBI taxonomy): domain Bacteria; kingdom Bacillati; phylum Actinomycetota; class Actinomycetes; order Mycobacteriales; family Nocardiaceae; genus Nocardia; species Nocardia huaxiensis. The sequence goes on along the minus strand of NZ_CP059399.1, from coordinate 5,920,842 downwards.
CGGTTCACGGTCTACAACTACCTCAATAGAACTCGCTCCTGAACGCGTGCGGCCAACTCGCTCCTGACGGTGTGAAATCTGCGCCCGGTGCGATCGCCGCGCTGCGAGACCTCGAATCCCGTTGCTGAGCAGCGGGATTCGTTGTTTCCCGGGTAAGGGACCGCCTGCGCGGCGCACACTGCGTCCACGGAATTTCAACAAACTGTTGACGCCGGTTCGTGACCTGTGACACGATTTCGTCATTCGGAATATGGCTTCCGCAATGCGAGAAAGTGCAGGCTATGGTCACTGTCGAAGAGTTCAATCGGATGGACACCGGCTGGCTCCGCCCCGCCCTCCTGGACTGCTGTGACGCCCCGGAATGGGCTGACGCGCTACTGGACTCGCGGCCCTACCCGGATCTGCCGAGCCTGCTCGCCGCCGCCGACGAGGCGGTGCGAGCACTCACTCCCGCCGGTGTCGACCGCGCGCTCGCCGCGCATCCGCGCATCGGCGAACAGCCCCCGGGCGGCAGCCGCGGCGCGGCCTGGTCCCGCGAGGAACAGTCCGGCGTCGACTCCGGCGTGGAGACCATCGCCGCCCTGCATTCGGCGAATCGGTTGTACGAGAACAGATTCGGTCGCGTCTTCCTCATCTGCGCGACCGGCCTGTCGACCTCGGAGATCCTCGCCGCGCTGCTGCTGCGCCTGGCCAATGACGAAGCGACCGAAGCCGCGGTGGTGGCCGTCGAACTGCGCAAGATCGCCATGCTGCGGCTGCGGAAGGTGATCGTGGAATGAGCGCGATCACCACCCACGTGCTCGACACGGTGCTCGGCCGGCCCGCCGCGGGCGTACCGGTGCGGCTGGAACACCTGGGCGGCAACACCTCTCGCGTCCTCGCCGAATCCGTCACCGACGCCGACGGCCGGGTCCGCGACCTCGGCCCGGAGCGGCTCGAGCCCGGCCGCTACCGCCTCACCTTCGACGTCGAGTCCTACTTCGCCGCCACCGGGCAGCGCCACTACCTCTCGGCCGTGGACCTCACCTTCACGCCGACCGACGGCGGGCACCACCACGTCCCGCTGCTGCTGAGCCCTTTCGCCTGTTCCGCCTATCGAGGGAGTTGATCGCCATGGCCATCCAACTGGGACCGAATCAGTACGGAAAGGCCGAGAACCGCATTGTGCGGGTGTACCGGGACACCGACCGGCACCGCATACGCGATCTCAATGTCTCCAGCGCCCTGCGCGGACGCTTCGACGACGCCCACATCACCGGTGATCAGAGCGAGGTGCTGCCCACCGATACGCAGAAGAACACCGCCTTCGCCTTCGCCAAGGAGAAAGGCGTGGACGCCATCGAGGATTTCGCGCTCACCCTCGCCGATCACTTCATCGGGCGCACGCCCGGCGCGGACGGGGCCCGGGTGGAGATCGAGGAGTACAGCTGGGACCGGATACCGGTCGATGGTGCGGGACACGATCATTCGTTCCTGCGCGGCAGCTCCGAGGTGCGCACCACGGTCGTGAACATGGACGGCTACGGTCCGAACCGGGAGGCGCACGTCATCTCCGGACTCAAGGATCTGGTGCTGTTCAAGTCGACCGGGTCGGAGTTCCACGGCTTCTTCGAGGACAAGTACACGACCCTCACCCCGACCAAGGACCGCATTCTCGCCACCTCGCTGGTCGCGCGCTGGCGCTACGACCACACGGATGTGGAGTGGGACAAGTCCTTCACCGCTATCCGCTCGACGCTGCTGCGGCAGTTCGCGTCGGTGCACTCGCTGGCCCTGCAGCAGACGCTCTACAGCATGGGACGCGCTGTGCTGGAACAGTTCACGGAAGTCGCCGAGATCCGCTTCTCCGCGCCCAACAAGCATCACTTCCTGGTGGACCTGAGCCCCTTCCACGTGGAGAACGAGGGCGAGGTGTTCATCGCCGCCGACCGGCCCTACGGCCTGATCGAGGCCAGCCTGCATCGCGACGACGCCTCCGACCCCGGCTCGGCCTGGTACTCGGTTCCGGGATTCTGTTGAGCGTGAGGCGGTTCCATGAAGCTCTTCACCTACCGGCATCGACCCGGTCCGGAGGATGAGCGGTACCCGGTACCGCAGCTGGTGGCCTACGGGGCCCAGCACATTCTGACCATGTACGGCGGTGTCATCGCGCCACCGTTGATCGTCGGCGGCGCAGCGGGATTGAGCGCCGGTGACATGGCGCTGCTGGTCACCGCGGGACTGTTCGTCTCCGGGCTGGCGACGCTGCTGCAGACCCTGGGCATCGGCGGCTTCGGCTCCAGATTGCCCATCGTGCAGGGTGTTTCGTTCGCGAGCGTCTCCACCATGGTGACCATCTCGCAGAACGGCGGCCTGCAGGCCGTATACGGCGCGATCATCGTCGCCGGTGTGATCGGCCTGATCCTCTCGTCGTTCTTCGCGCACCTGGTGCGACTGTTCCCAGCGGTGGTCACCGGCACGATCATCACGGTGATCGGCTTGTCGCTGCTGCCGGTGGCGCTGCGCTGGGCCATGGGCAACGATCCGAAACACCCCGACTACGGGTCGATGGCCAATATCGGCTTCGCGGGCCTGACGCTGCTGGTGATCCTGGTGATCAGCCGGGTGTTCCAAGGCGCGGTCTCACGATTGTCGATCCTCATCGGCCTGGTGGCAGGGACCGTCGTGGCCGCACTCGCCGGTCGCACCGACTTCTCGGCGGTGGGTGACGCGAAATTGGTGGCGCTGCCGCCGATCCTGCCCGTGGGCGCACCGACTTTCGAGATCGGGGCCATTGTCGCCATGACGATCGTGATCCTCGTGATCATGACCGAGACCACCGCCGACATCCTCGCCATCGGCGAAATCGTCGGCAGCGAAGTCGATTCCACACGCGTGGCCGGCGGCCTGCGGGCGGATATGGCGGCGACGACGGTGGCTCCGCTGTTCGGAACCTTTCCGTGCAGTGCCTTCGCGCAGAACGTCGGCCTGGTCGCCCTCACGGGTATCAAGAGCCGCTTCGTGGTCGCCACCGGCGGCCTGGTGCTCCTGCTGCTGGGCCTCGTGCCCGTCATAGGCGCGGTGGTGGCCGCCATCCCGTACCCGGTGCTCGGCGGCGCGGCCGTGGTGCTGTTCGGATCCGTTGCGGCAAGCGGCATTCGGACGCTGGCCCGGGTCAACTACCACGACAACCTGAATATGGTCATCGTCGGCGTAGCGCTGGCTTTCGGGGTCGTTCCGATTGCCGCACCGCAATTCTGGGATGCCTTCCCCGAATGGATCCGGGTTGTCATGCATTCCGGCATCAGCGCCACCGCCCTCGTGGCGATCGTGCTGAACCTGCTGTTCAACGAGATCACCCTCGGCAATCGCACGGGCGCCTCGGTGTTCGCGGCCGCCGAGGACGCGGGCGACGGTTTCGGTGAGCGTCTCGATGACGACATCCGCGACTGACCCGGCTGGATGAACCTACGAAATCCCCACCCGATCCCCACCGACCTTTGGTGCTGATCATCGCTATCCCCGGCGGTGTGACCGCCGACATAATTTCGGCCGACAGGGGAGGAAGGAAACACGAATGCCTCTCATCTTTCTGAACGGTGGCGCCATGCGCGGCGGCCCGCTCAACCATCTACTCGCGGGAGCACCGTTCGCGGGCGAGGTGAAAACCGCGCCGCAGTATCGGTTCTATTCGGTCGGCGACCGATTCCCGGGCCTGCATCCCGTCTCCGACGGCGGCGCGCCCATCAGCGGTGAGCTGTTCGACGTGCCCATGGAGGTGCTGCGCTCGAGCCTGCTGCCGGCCGAACCGCCGGAACTGGAGCTCGGCGTGATCGAACTCGACGATCACCGCTCAGTGCTGTCCATGGTGCTGCGCCGGCCTCCCGTCTCGTATCCCCAGCTGATCGACATCACCGAATTCGGCAGCTGGACGACGTATCGCGAAGGAACACGATGAAATACACCACCGGGGGTTCCCCTCGGAAATTCGATGTCAATTGTTCGATTCTCTTCACCGATCTGCCGCTGCTGGAACGAGCGGGCGCGGCCAAGGCGGCCGGATTCGACGGCGTGGAATTCTGGTGGCCGTTCGGCGATAACCCGGTACCCGGCGACAAGGAGATCGACGCGTTCGTGCGATCGATCGAGGACGCGGGCGTCGAGCTGGTCGGCTTGAACTTCATCGACCTCATTCCCGCGGGCCGCGGCCTGGTATCGATTCCGGGCGAGGAGAACCGCTTCCGCGACAATATCGACGTCGCGGTGGGAATTGCCGAACGCACCGGCTGCCGGGCCTTGAACGCGCTGTACGGCAATCGGATCGACGGCGTCGAACCGGAGAAGCAGGACGCGCTGGCGCTGGAGAACCTGGGCCTGGCCGCCCGCGCTGCCCAGCGCATCGGCGCGACGGTGCTGCTCGAGGCGCTCAATTCCATTGAGTCCCCGCAGTATCCGATCGACTCGTCCGAGCACGCGATCCGGATCATCGAGCAGGTCGGCGAACCCAATGTGCGGTTCCTGTGCGACCTCTACCACCTGGCCCGCATGGGCGAGAACCTCACCTCGGTCATCGACACCTGGGCCGGCTACCTCGGCCATGTGCAGATCGCCGATTCACCCGGGCGCGGGCATCCCGGCAGCGGCGACCTCGACTTCGAGGAACTCTTCGCCGCCCTCGACGCCGCCGGCTATGAGGGCTGGATCGGACTGGAATACAAAGACCCCGAACTGGATTGGGAGTGGATCAAGTGAGCAAGATCGGTTTCATCGGCCTCGGCATCATGGGCGGCCCCATGGCGGGTCACCTCGTCAAGGCGGGCCACGAGGTCACCGGGTACGACCACTCCGAAGCGGCGATCGAGCGATTGAAGAGCGCCGGCGGCGCGGGCGCGGGCAGTGCGGCGGAAGCGGTGCGCGACAAGGACATTGTCATCACCATGCTGCCGCAGGACGAGCATGTGGAGTCCGTCTTCGCCGACGTGCTCGAGCACGCCGCGACCGGCACGCTGTACATCGACTTCTCCACCATCACGCCGAAGACCTCGGAATGGACTGCGCGCGAAGGCATCAAGAAGGGCCTGCGGGTCCTCGACGCTCCGGTGAGCGGTGGTGAGCCCGGCGCGATCAACGGCACCCTGTCCATCATGGTCGGCGGCGCGGAAGCCGACTTCGACGCCGCCGAACCGATTTTCGAGGCCGTCGGCAAGACCATCGCCCTGGTCGGCCCCAACGGCGCCGGACAGGTCGTGAAGGCCGCCAACCAGCTCGTCGTCGGCGGCACGTACGCCCTTGTCGCCGAGGCGATCCTGCTCATGGAGAACCTGGGCGCGGACGCCGCCAAGGGCCTCGACGTCCTGGCCGGTGGCCTGGCGGGCAGCAAGATCCTGGAACTCAAGCGAAAGACCATGCTGGAGCGCAGCTTCCAGCCCGGCTTCCGCATCGACCTGCATCACAAGGACATGGGCATCATCCTGGCCGCCGCCCGGCAGGCCGAGGTGTCCATCCCCATGGGCGCACTGACGGCGCAACTCATCGCCGCCGCCCGCGCCATGGGTCACGGCTCCCTGGACCACTCCGCACTTCTGCTGGTCGCGGAGGCGCTGTCCGGGAAGGGACGGGCATGACGACAGCGGGCAACCGGCCGGTGTACGGGCACACCGGCTGCGCTGTCGCCGTGCCCGAGGGATGGGTGGTGGAGCGCTGCACGGTGCAGCCGCGCGAAGGTTCGGGCCATTCGCACGGCGTCGCAACGCCGCTCCACCACCCCGTCCGCCCGAGCAGCACGCCGTTCGTGATGGAAGGAGCCTGACATGGCACGCATGCGCACCGTGGACGCCGCGGTCCTGATTCTCGAAAAAGAAGGCGCGACACAGGCTTTCGGCCTGCCCGGCGCCGCCATCAACCCGTTATACAGCGCCATGCGCGCACACGGCGGCATCCGGCATGTGCTCGCGCGGCACGTCGAGGCCGCCTCGCACATGGCCGAGGGGTACACCCGCGCCGAGGCCGGGAACATCGGGGTGTGCATCGGCACCTCCGGACCCGCGGGCACCGACATGATCACCGGGTTGTACTCGGCGAGCGCGGATTCCATTCCGATCCTGTGCATTACCGGGCAGGCCCCGGTGGCGAAGCTGCACAAGGAGGACTTCCAGGCTGTCGACATCGCCTCGATCGCCGCGCCGGTGAGTAAGTGGGCGGTGACCGTCATGGAACCCGCGCAGGTGCCGGGAACCTTCCAGAAGGCGTTCCATCTCATGCGCTCCGGGCGGCCCGGACCGGTGCTCATCGACCTGCCGATCGATGTGCAGCTCACCGAGATCGAGTTCGATATCGACACCTATGAGCCGCTCGAGGTGCACCGTCCGGCCGCCACCCGCGCGCAGGCGGACAAGGTGCTGGCCATGCTGGCGTCCGCCGAACGACCGCTCATCGTGGCGGGCGGCGGCATCGTGAACGCCGACGCCGCCGATCTGCTCGTCGAATTCGCCGAAGTGACAGGCATTCCCGTGGTGCCGACGCTCATGGGCTGGGGCACCATCCCCGACGATCACGCGCTGCATGCCGGCATGGTCGGCCTGCAGACCTCGCACCGGTACGGCAATGCCACCATGCTGGATTCGGATTTCGTACTGGGCATCGGTAACCGGTGGGCCAACCGGCACACCGGCGGCGTCGAAACCTACACCAAGGGCCGCACTTTCGTGCACGTCGACATCGAGCCGACGCAGATCGGGCGGGTGTTCGCACCCGACTACGGCATCGTCTCCGATGCGGGTGCGGCGCTGAGCGTGCTGCTCGAGGCCGCCTACGATCTCAAGCGCGACGGGTTCCTGCCCGAGCGTGCCGAGTGGGCGCAGCAGTGCCAGGACCGCAAGCGAACCCTGTTGCGCAAGACCCACTTCGACGCGGTGCCGATCAAACCGCAACGGGTGTACGAGGAGATGACGGCGGCCTTCGGCGCGGATGTCCGCTACGTCACCACCATCGGCCTCTCACAGATCCAGGCGGCGCAGCTGCTGCACGTGTACCAGCCGCGGCACTGGATCAATGCCGGACAGGCTGGGCCGCTCGGCTGGACCCTGCCGGCCGCGCTCGGCGTGGCCACCGCGGTGCCCGACGAGACCGTCGTCGCGCTGTCCGGTGACTACGACTTCCAGTTCCTCATCGAGGAATTGGCGGTCGGCGCGCAGTTCAACATCCCGTACATCCATGTGGTGGTGAACAACTCGTACCTGGGCCTGATCCGGCAGGCGCAGCGGCAGTTCGACATGGACTACTACGTGCAGCTGTCGTTCGACAACATCAACAGCCCCGAGGTCGGCGGCTACGGCGTCGATCACCTGCGCGTCGCGGAAGGGCTGGGCTGCAAGGCCATTCGCGTCACCGAGCCGGATCGGATCGGGGCCGCGCTGGAGCAGGCCAAGCAGCTCATGGCCGAATTCCGGGTGCCGGTGCTGGTCGAGGTGATCCTCGAGCGCGTCACCAATGTGTCGATGGGGCTCGAGATCGACAGCATCAACGAATTCGAGGAGCTCGCCGAGTCGGCCGAGGACGCACCCATGTCCATCGCCGCACTCGCCGAACTCGAATCCGCTGGGAGCGCACCGTGATTCACGGTCGCGCCCGGTCGGGCCGGGGCTGGCAGGAGGGCCACGTCATCGTGGCCCCCGACAAGTTCAAGGGCTCGCTCACCGCGCCCGAGGTGGCCGGCCACCTCGCCGCGGGCCTGCGCCGCTCCCGGCCCGACGTTCCCGTCGTGAGCATCCCCGTTGCCGACGGCGGGGACGGCACCGTGGATGCCATGGTGGCCGCGGGCTTCGCCGGAATGCAGACCGGCGTCACCGGGCCGGTCGGGAATCCCGTGGCCGCCTCGTTCGCGATGAGGGGCGAGACGGCCGTGGTGGAGCTCGCCGAAGCCTCCGGGCTGCGGCGACTGCCCGGCCGGCCCACCCCCATCACGGCGCGCACCGCGAGCAGCGTCGGCACCGGTGAGCTCATGCGCACCGCTGTGCTGCGGGGTGCGCAGCGCATCGTGCTGGGGCTCGGCGGAAGTGCGTGCACCGACGGCGGCGCGGGGATTCTGACCGCCCTCGGTGCGCGGCTGCTCGACGGCGACGGGGAACCGCTGCCGCCGGGCGGGGTGGCCCTGCAACGGCTCGAACGCATCGAGATCGACGGGCTCGTGCGCGTGCCCGTCATCGTCGCCTCCGATGTGGACAACCCGCTGCTGGGCACCCGCGGCGCGGCGCACGTCTACGGTCCGCAGAAGGGTGCGGGCCCGGACGACGTCGAAGAGCTGGAACGCGGGCTCGCCCGCTTGGCGGACGTGGTGCGGCGTGACCTCGGCGTGGATGCCGCTCATCGGCCCGGCGCGGGCGCGGCCGGGGGAGTGGGCTTCGCCGCTCTCGCCGTGCTCGGGGCGCGCATCGAACCCGGAATCGACCTGGTGCTGCGGGAACTCGACTTCGACCAGCGGCTCGCCGGAGCGCGATTGGTCATCACCGGCGAAGGCTCCCTCGACCGTCAAACCCTGCAGGGCAAGGCCCCCATGGGTGTGGCCCGCGCCGCCGCCCGCGCCGAGGTCCCGGTGATCGCGGTCTCCGGGCAGCGCACCGTCACCCGGGAGGCCCTGCGGCGCTTCCGCATCGAGGACGCCTACGCGCTCACCGATATCGAACCCGATCCGCAGGTCTGCATGACCCACGCCGGGCCGCTGCTGGAACAACTGGCCACGCGCATCGCCGCGACGCGACTCGGAGCACAGCCCGTACGAAACCACCAGTGAGAGAAGATATGTCGGACTTCACCACCCTCCCGGACCTGGCGCTGCGCAGCTATCGCGCCGCCGTGGTCGCCGCCAGCGACGAATCCTTCGAGGAACGCGAAAACCTCATCCAGCCGTGGGAACCGCGGTTCTCCGCCGAGACCTTCGGACCCAAGGGGCAGGAGTACGACGGCTGGGAAACCCGCCGCCGGCGCAGCCCCGGACACGACTGGGCCGTCATCCGGCTCGGCATGCCCGGCGTGATCCGCGGCGTGGTCGTCGACACCGCGTGGTTCAAGGGCAACTACCCGCCCTACGCGTCCGTGGACGCCTGCCGGGTCGACGGGTATCCGTCTGCGGCGGAACTGGATTCGGCCGAGTGGGTGGAGATCGTGCCGCGCAGTGCGCTCTCCGGTGACAACCGGCACGAGTTCCCCGTCTCCGACGAGCAGATCTTCACCCATGTGCGGTTGAACATCCTGCCCGATGGCGGTGTCGCTCGATTGCGCGTGCACGGTGAGGTGACCCCGGACCCGGCATTGCTCACCGGTCTCACCATCGATCTGGCGGCACTGGAGAACGGCGCGCGCACCGTGTCGTGCTCCAACTGGTTCTACTCCGCGCCGGACAATATTCTCGCGCCCGGCCTGGCCCGCAATCAGGCCGAAGGCTGGGAGACCGCCCGCCGACGCGACGACGGCAACGACTGGACCGTTGTTCGCCTTGCCGCCCAAGGCATTCCGGACCTGATCGAATTCGACACCACGAATCTGGTCTTCAACTCCCCGGGCGAGGTGCGCATCCTCGGCATCGACCACGCCGGTGACCAAGACCTGCCGCCCGCGGATGCCCCCGAGTGGTTCGAGTTGCTGCCGCGCAGGGACGTGCAGCCCGACACTCCGCATCGCATCCGCGTCGACCCGGACGTGCGGCGCCCCATCACCCACGTCCGGGTCGACATCTACCCCGACGGCGGCATCGCGCACCTGCGAATCCTGGGTTCGCTCACCACGTCCGGTGATGCGGCGCTGACCGCCCGCTGGAATGCCCAGTAGGGCACCGTGACTCCGATTTCGGTAGTCGGCCGGCTACGGCGTCGGCAGGCCAACTGACGAATTCGGTAGGTAGCGGCGACTGCCTGGTGGCCGGTCGCCGCTACCGCTTCCACGTTCCGTCACACGCCCATTGACGCGGTGGCCAGGGTGCGGCGCAATCGCCATGGCAGGGCCCGGAACAGGGCCGCCATGGCTTTCGCGGTTCCGGGGAGGTCGTCGCGGCCCGAGAGATACGCGCGCTGCCGATCCACGGGCAGTGCGAAGAAGGCATCGAAGAACACCGGCAGGTCCTGCGGCGGGAGGGCGAGCAGCGCGCGCAATCCCGCCAGCCGCAACCGGTATACGGCCCGCGCCGACGGCGGCCACAACGAATCACCCGCGACCATCGCATCCGCGAGCCGAAGTGCGGTGGCCACACTGTATCCGGTGGCCGGATGTGTGAATGCGCCTGCCGCACCGAATGTTCCAGCGCTCGGCCTACCGCCGTGGACCGGGAACCGCACCCGTTCGACCCGCTCGTCCCCGGTGAGATCGATTCCGCGTGCACGCAATCGATGCACAAGGCGCTTCCGCAGCACCCCGGTCTCCAGTGCGGGACGACCGGCGAGGCAGGTCTCCTCGAACAGCATGGTCTTCGCATCGAGCGGTATCGCGTAGAGGAACGAGCGTGGCTCGTCCGCTCCGGCGCCATTGTCGAGCCGCCAGTCCATGAACAAGGTTTCCGCGTCGTGCGCGCGTTCCACCACGACCCCGTACGCCGTCTGCTCGGCGAGCGCGGGCGAGCGGGCGATGCCCCGCGCATCGACGATCCGTCCGCCGGGCAGCACCTGCCCCGATGCCAAGCGCACCGACGGCAGATCCAGCGCGGGGCCCGACCGTGACGGCGGCACGATCTGCACGACGCGACCGCGCACGACACGCGCTCGGGTCACATCCAGCGAATCCTGCAGCCGCCCCGTGTCGAATACGACGTAGCGCCGGTCCAATTCGACCCGGTCCACGGCCCAGGCGACCGGCCGGTCCACGGTGGCGGCGAGTGTTCGCGCATCCACCCACTCCGGCAGTTCGTCCGCCCACGCGCCATAGGTGGCACTCCATCGCCGATCCGGTTGCGGATCGATCATGGTGACCGATAACCCTGTGGCGAGTGCGCGATGGGCCAGGGCCCGCCCGGCCGGGCCCATGCCGCACACGACGAGATCGGAGGTCGTCACCCCGTGATTGGATCATGAACGGCGACCGTCCTACGCTTTGGTAACGACTGACCGGGTCGGGAGGGTCCGGCGCGGCGCGAAAGGTTGACTACATGACGTATCCCCCCGGACCGCCACAGGGGCCCGGCTACGGCGGCGACCCCAATGCCTACGGGCAGCAGCCGCAGGACAATCCGACGTGGTGGGATCAGCCCGCGACGCCCCCGCCGGCCGAGTATCCGGCGCAGCCCGCCTGGCCCGGGCAGCAGCCGGCCGACCAGTCGGGTGGCTGGCAGCAGCCGGGCTGGACCGGACAGCAGGGATACGCGCAGCAGCCCGGATACCAGCAGCAACCGGGCTATCAGCAGCCCGGTTTCCAGCAGCCGGGGTTCCCGCAGCAGCCGCCGCAGAAGTCGAACACGGGGCTGATCGTCGGTATCGCGGCCGCCGTGGTCGTGGTGCTGGCGGTCGTGGTCGGCGCGTTCATCTTCGTCTCGGGGGGCGACGAGGAGGATCAGGCGGTCGCGAGCTCGACGACGACCACCACGACTACATCGTCGACCACCACCGCGCCCACCACCACGAAGTCCACGACCACGAGCAAGGCTCCCGTCGCGGGGGCGAAGTTCACCTACACCGAGTACGGGCAGTTCTGGAACTTCAAACTCGGTGACGTCGAGTTGCAGGCCGACTGGGTCAAGGGCAACGACTACAACGACTGCGCCAACTTCGAAGAGGCCGGCAAGATGACCGGCCTCGGCTGCCAGTACGGCTCCGAACTGGTGTGGAAGGCCGAGAACGGCGCCCTCATGCTCACCCAGTTCGTGCTGACCATGACCGACGCCGCGAAAGCCTCGGCGGCCGAAGGACAGTTCGACGACGGCGACCTGAAACTGCGCCCCGGCAGCTACATCTCCGACTTCGAGACCGGCAAGTGGAAGGACGGCAGCGAGAAGCAGTTCCTCGTGGTCACCGTCGCCACCGCCACGCCCGCGGTGCCGGTGGAAACCGTCGAGAAGTACCTGCGCTACCGCCACAGCGACACCCTCGGCGCACTGATCTTCCGTTAGCCTCGCGGGGTGAGCTCGCCGATCAGCCTCCAGGTGCGGAGCTGATCGGCCTCGCCCGTCAGATCGGTTGAGGCGAGCACGATTTCGGTGGCGCCGGCGTCGTAGTAGCGCCGGATCTCGGCGGCAACGGTCTCCTCGTCGCCGATCACGGCCAGGTCGGCGGCGCGCTGCACACCTTCGAGGTCGAGGACGCGACGATACGAGGGCACCTGCTCGTAGAACGCCAGCTGCTCGACGGCCTTGGCGCGGGCGCCCTGGACATCGGCGGTCACGACCGCCGGAACGAAGGCGACCACACGCGGGGCGGCTTCGGCATACTCGGTCACCGTCGAGACGATGTGGTTCTCGAGGGTTTTCGGCCCTGCCAGATACGGCAGCACACCGTCGGCGAGTTCGCCGCTCACGCGCAGGGCCTGCGGGCCCATGGCGGCCACGAGCACCGGAACCCGAGGTTCGGCCCCGGCCACCGCCGTCGCCATGGTCGGCGTCACGGTGAGGAATTCGCCATGGAAATCGGCGGTTCCGGTATCGAGGAGGGTCCGCAGCGCGGTGAGGAATTCGCGCAGCCGAGCGATCGGCCGGTCGAACGGCACCCCGAAAGCATCGGATACCAGGGTGGATCCGACCGCCAGCCCCAGGTGGTAGCGGCCGCCGGTCGCGGCCTGCGCGGTCTGCGCCTGCGACGAGATCAGCATCGGATGCCGTCCGAGCACCGGAATCGCGGACGTGCCGACCTGCAGCGCGGGTACCTCCCGCCCGACTATCGCCGCCAGCATGGGCGAGTCGTAGTCCATGCGCTGCCCGAACCACACCGCGCGCACCCCGAGTTCCGCGGCGGTGCGCGCCTGGCGCACCGAATCCTCGACGTAGTTGCGGGAATTCGTCTGGGCGAGAGCAACTCCTAGTGTCATGCCTGAGGCAACAGTGCGCTCATGCATCCTGTTCCGAGCCCTTTCCAGGACATGCCGATCGGTGAGATGGACAATCGACTCGGATGAAGGAGGGGTATGGAACCGATCGTTTCCGTCACCGGCGGCAAGATTCGTGGCGCGACATCCGGTGGGGTACAGCGCTTTCTGGGGGTGCCGTACGCGGCGGCGCCGGTGGGGCCCGCGCGTTTCCGGCTGCCGGAGCGGGCGCCCGAGTGGTCCGGAGTGCGCGACGCGCTCGCCCCCGGGGCCACCTGCGCGCAGTCGCCATACCCGCCGCCGATCCACGCGCTGCTGGGCAGCGACGGCATTCCCGGCGACGAATACCTCAATGTCAATGTCTGGACGCCGGATTCGGGCGGATCCGGGCTGCCGGTCATGGTCTGGATCCACGGCGGTGCATTCACCCGAGGGTCGAATGCGCGAGTCATCTACGACGGCACCGCATTCGCCCGCGACGGGGTAGTCCTGGTGTCGATCAACTATCGGCTCGGCATCTCCGGATTCGCGGCGGTCGCGGACGCGCCGCTGAATCGTGGCCTGCACGATCAACTGTTCGCGCTGCGGTGGGTGCAGGAGAATGTCGAAGCCTTCGGCGGAGACCCGGGCAATATCACCATCTTCGGGGAATCCGCCGGGGGTATGAGCGTCGCGACCCTGGTCGCCTCACCCCGGTCCGCCGAACTGTTCCAGCGGGCAATCATGCAGAGCGGCAACGGATCCGCGGTCGCCACGGTCGAAGATGCGCGCCGGGTTGCCGACGAACTGGCCCGGAAGCTCGGAATCGCCGCCACCGCAGCCGATTTCGGCAAGCTCGGCCCGGACGAGCTGCGCGCGGCACAGGATGCGATCGGCCTGGAGTTGATGCTCGACCCGAATCCCGCCCGCTGGGGGTCGTCCATCATCGCCAACGGCATCGGCGTCCTGAGTCTGTTCCCGGTCATCGACGACGACGTGGTGCCGGGCGTACCACTGAATGTGCTTGCCACGCATCCAGATCGCGCGGTCCCGCTCATTACCGGCTGTACCACCGAGGAATTCCGCTTCTTCACCGTCCCGACCGGGATCGCCGCCGGTGTCACCGCCGAGAATCTGCCCGCGCTGCTCGCCCGCTACGGCATCCCCCCGGAGGTCGCCGACGTCTACACCGCCAACCGCCCCGGCAGGACACCCGCCGATGTCTTCGCCGATCTCATCACCGACCGCGCCTTCCGGCTCGACACCCTGGACCTGGCCGAGATCAACGCCGCTGCGGGCGCACCCGCCTACGCCTACGAATTCGCCTGCCCCTCAGGCATCGACGGCCTCGGCGCCTGCCACGTCATGGAGGTCCCGTTCGTCTTCGACGCCCTGGCCTGCGCCCACCGCTTGACCGGCCCCAACCCGCCCCAGCTGCTCGCCGACGAAATCCATTCCGCCTGGGTGGCATTCGCCGAAACCGGCGACCCGGGCTGGCCGCGCTTCCACCCGGACACCGCGATTGTGCGCACCTTCGATACGCCCGAATCGCGGAACGTCAGCAATCCGCGCGGCGACGAACTGGCAGCCCTGCGCGCCGCGCTCCGGCCCGCCTAGTGCTTGTCGCGCTACACAAGTTTTGCCGGCCGGACTGATCCCGGGGCCAAGAAATGGTTGCCCGTGATCGGTCATCGTTCGAAGGTCGTGTTCGATCGGTCCCGGGTCGGCGCAGGGGGCCGATCCGGGACCCTGACCCGTGTGATGCCGAGGAGGTATTCACACACCGAAGACCACCAGATGCAGCAGCCCGCCGGCGATGCCCAGCACCGCGCCGTGGACGAACAGCAGCCACTCGTCCTGCGCGGTCGCCGACCGCAGCAGGTCCACGAAGTCCCGCACGTCGAGCGCGCGCATCTGGGTCGCGACGAAGCCGCGGATACGCTCCCGTTGCGCCGACAGGAACACCGGATCCCGGAACGCGTCATCGGCCAGGCGCAGCATTTCCGGCGCGACATCCGCCTTGAGCTGCTCATAGTTGCGGCCGCCCAGCGACAGCCGGACCGCCGTGCGGGCCTGGCCGACCGCGCGGTCGACCGCCTGCCCCAGAATGGCGTCGAGCATCGCGGTGGTGCGGTCGGCATTCGGGCCGTCGAGCAGTTCCCGGGCGATATTGGCCGGAGTCAGCACCTCACCGGCGATGATCTCGGCGTAGCCGTCGGCGATCTCGGTGCGGCGCTTGATCATCAGACCTTGCCGCCACGGCACCCAGCGGGTGGGGCGCGCGGGCTCGTAGATCATGGTGATGCCGATCCAGTTCACCACGTAGCCGATCACCACGGCGCCGGTCAGCAGGACCCACCAGTACGGCAGATAGTGCAGGATCAGCACCAGGACGAAACCCATCGGGAAACCGAAATAGAATCCGAAGTTCTGCATGAAGCGCAGTTCCTTCGCGGCGATCTCCCGGAAGATGCGATTGATCAATTGCGGGTGGTCGGTCAGATGCCGGATCGTCATCCATTTCGGGTCGATCAACTCCGCGATATGCGTGCCGATGGCCTCGGTAATCGCCCGCGCATTCCCGGGCAACTCGTCGGAAAGCTTGCGGTACACCAGCTTTCGCGCGGACTCCGGCAGGTTGTGCCACAGCTGCGGATTGCGCCGGACCGCCAGCCGTGCCACGATCTCCGGAATGCGCGGGCGCACCAGATCCACCAATTGCTCGGCGATGCTGTCCGGATCCAGTTCCCGGTAGAAATCCGACATGGAGCCGAGCTTCGAAAGCCCTTTGTCGACGGCGATACTGGCCATCTTCTCCGCGCGCGAGGGGACGATGCCCTGCCAGCCCAGCCGGCCGTCCTGCGACAACAACGGCAGCACCTGGATCCGCCGGGGCAGATACGGATACAGCAACCGCAGCCCCGGCATCCGGAAGCCGTGAAACCGGATCGGCTCGAACAGCATGAGGATTCCGGTCCAGTTCGTGATGTAGCCGATGACACCGGTGAACAAGGGGATCGTGATCAGCTCGATCAGCAACCGGTGCGGCATATTCGGCTGAACAAGGGGATCGTGATCAGCTCGATCAGCAACCGGTGCGGCATATTCGGCTCCTTCCACGGTGCCGGAACGCGACGCCGTTTCTGGATGGTGCAGAACCGGACGGTCCGGTGTCTTGGAATTCACGCCAATTCGCGCGCGTGATTTGTGGGCGGCGACAACCCGCGCGCGGTGTCGATGCGGATGGATGCCGCCCGCGCACGTGCACAACAATGAGGCCATGACCGCAGACGCCGATGTTCTCGAATGGCTCACCGGATTCTGCGCGCGTTCGGCCACGCCGGACCAGATCGAGCTGCTCACCTCCCTCGTCGACGAGGCCACGATTGCCGCGGTCGCCTCGCACCTGGCCGACGACACCGAATTGCGCGCCGAGGCCCGGGCGCTGTGGCGCGCGCAGTGGCAAGGGTTTCTCTCAGCGCTGGCGCTGCGGATCTTCGAGGTGTGCCCGCCCGCCGAACTGGCCGCCCTGGCACGGGCCACGGTCGTGCGGGGACTGGGCCTGGATGTCGTCACCTCGGTGGTTCAGGTCGGCAAGCGCACGGTGTGGAACTACCTCGTCGCCGTACTGGAAGCGGAGATCGCCGACCCGGAGCTGCGCGGGCGCGCCCTGGTCCTGATTTGGAATCGCGCCACCGAGTGGATGGACGAGAGCCTCGAAGCCTGGTTGCGGCACCACGCCGACGAACTGGATCGCGACCGCTCCGGGGATCGCGCATCGCGCACGGTCTTCGCGATCCTGCGCGGCGAGGACGTGGACGGGGTGGCCGCCGAGACGGAGCTGCGCCATCCGCTCGCGCTGCCGCAGACCGCTCTCGTTCTCTCGGCCGAGGCCGAACCCGAACCGGGGCAAGACCTTTCGGAGCTGCTGTCGAAGCTCGCGGCCGCCGTCGGCAGTCCTGCGCTCCTCGTCGATCGCGGCCCGCGTGAAGCCTGGGCCTGGGTCGTGACCGACGGTCCCGTGCGCCTGCCGGGCACCTGCCTGCCGCACGTTCCGGGATTGCGGCTGGCCGTGGGCAATACCGCCGCGGGTGTTGCGGGAATGCGCCGCAGCCACCGGCAGGCGCGCGCGGCGCGGCGCGTCCAGCCCGGTGCGGCCGTCGTCCACTACGCCGACGTCGAAGCCGTCTGCCTGGCCACCGGCGACGGAAGTGTCTCGGCCATGCGGGAATTGGCCCGCCGCGAACTCGGGGCGCTCACCCATCCGGACGAGGCGACCACTCGGATCCGCGAAACCCTCACTGCCCATGTGACTTCCGGTGCCGAGACAGCCACGACCGCTGGATTGCTCGGTGTCCACCCGAATTCGGTGCGATATCGGCTGCGGCAGGCGGAAGCGCTGATCGGGCACCCGTTGACGGAACGAACGCTCGAATTGGAACTGGCGCTGCGTTTCCTGTCCGAGTACAGCGCCGAGGGCGCGGTGCCGTACCCGGTCGCCGATCCCGGCCTCGCGGACAGTGCCGTGCGCCGCCTCCCGCCGCTGCCCGCCTCCCGCGAGGTGCGCGCCGTGCTGGCGAGTTTCGCTGCCCGCCATCGGGATTCGGAGGAAACGCGGCGGGTGGTGGCCGCTGTCGACGAACGCATCCGCGCCTGCCTGCCGCAGCTGCCCGACGACGCCGGTTTGCTGTCGGCCCTGGCCGCTTCCACCCGCGCCAACTGGATCGGTTTCGCGACCGCGGTCGAGCGCGAACCCTTCCAGGTCCGTCCGCCGGAGGCGGCGCTGGACTGGGGCCGGACCCTGGCGCGCCGCAATCTCGACTCCGACACCCTGGTCAAGGTGTACCGGGTCGGCCAGCGCGCGGTCTGGGGTCACGTCGTCGACCTGCTGACCCGCGAGATACCGTCGAGCAGCCTGAGATCGGCTGTGCTCGTTCACCTCTGGGATCTGGCCATGGAATGGCTCGACACCACCCACGATGCCGTCGTCGCCGCCTACCACGCCGAGCGCGGTCGCTGGCGCGAAGGCGCGCTCGCCCGGCGCACTGCCCTGGTGCGGGCGGTGCTGCGCGGGGAGACGGAGGACTTCTCCGAGGCTTCCGGGCGGCTCGCGCACCCGCTGCACCTGCACCACACCGCCTTCGTGGCGTGGCTGGACGCCCCGGTCGACCAACCCGACGCCGTGCTCGACGCGCTCGCCGGCCGCGTGGCGACGGCCTTCGGCGCCGGGCGTGCGCTGACCATTCCGAATGGCGCCGAAGGTCTGTGGGGCTGGCTGGCCACCGCGCGGCCGGTGACCGCATGGCCCGACCTCGACCTGTCCGGTCCACGCGTCCGGTTCGCGTTCGGCTCCTGCGCCACCGGCCCCGACGGGTTCCGGCGCAGTCACCGCGAAGCCCTCGCGGCCGAACGCATCGCCCTCACCGGCACCCGCCGCCGCCGGATCACGCGCTACCGGGACGTCGAACTGGTCTGTCTCACCACGGGTGACGGTGACCGCGCCGGCCTGGACATCCTGATCGACCGGGAACTGGGCGCCCTCGCCGCCGCCACGGAGGCGGCGACACGCCTCCGTGAAACCGCCCGGCTGTTCCTGCGGCACGGCGGTGACGTCAAAGCCGTCGCCGACCGTCTCGGCCTGCACGCCAACACGGTTCGCTACCGCATCGCCCGCGCCGAGGAACTGCTCGGCCATCCGATCACCGAGCGCCGCGCCCACGTCGAACTCGCCCTGCGCGGCCTCGAGATCCTGGGCGGCAACCACTGAGCAGGCGCCGGGTACCGCCCTCAGATACCGCCGGTGGACAGGAACCCGCCGTCCACCCGCACGGTCTCACCCGTGATCCACTGTGCCCGATCCGACACCAGGAACCCGACCAGCCCCGCCACATCCTCCGGAGCCCCCAGCCGCTTCATCGGATACTGCGCGGCCGCGGCCTCCTCATCCGCCGAATACAACGCATCCGCGAACTTCGTCTTCACCACCCCCGGCGCCACCGCATTCACCCGAATCCTGGGCCCCAACTGCCACGCCAGCTCCTCGGTGAGCCGAATCAAAGCAGCCTTCGACGCCCCGTAGGCCCCGATCACCCCCGTCGACCGAATCCCCGCCACGCTGGCCAAATTCACGATCGCCCCGCCGTGATCCCGCATCCACGCCTTGTACGCCTCCTGCACATACCCCAGCGCAGCGACCACATTGACGTCGAAAATCTTCCGCACAGCCGCGAGGTCGGCATCCATCAACGACCCGTACACGGGATTGATCCCGGTGTTGTTGATCAGGATGTCCAGCGACCCGAACTCGGCCACAGCGGTCCGCACTTGTTCGGCGCGCGCCTCCGCATCCCCCGAATTCCCCGCCACGGCAACAACTTTCCCGCCCCCGACAGCCCGCAGCTGCTCGGCGGCCTCCTCCAGCGCATCCTGCTTCCGTGCTGTGATCAGCACATCGGCCCCCCGCCCCACCAGCTCGGCTGCCACCGCGAAACCGATACCGCGACTCGCGCCACTGACCAGCGCGCCCTTGCCCTCGAGATCATTACTCATGTGATGGCACGTTACTTCAGTCACGTGATCTGCGCGGATTCGCCCCTGTTGTGGGGTCATGCACTCACATTAGCCCGGCTGTTCAGGCACATGGAAGATCGACCTGGGTGCAGTCACATACGAGGTAGGTGCAGTCACATCAGCGCGGCGAATCCGCCCTACGCGCCGAGGCCGCGCCGATTTGCGCGTGCCAGCGGATGGGGTTGACCCGACACGGCAGCGAGGGCCTCGGCCACTTCGGGCAGAGAGGCGCGAACGTAGCTGTAGGTGGCACCGTCCATACGGGTGGGTTCGATGTGCCCGGCGTAGGCGCGAGCGACGGCGTAACCAAACTCCCGCTCGACGAAGGTGAGCGTGGTGTGCCTGATCCAATGGGCGCTGATCTGCATACTCGCCGCCCACGGCAGCTGCTCCCGGATCCGCTTGATGAGGTAGTCGTAGCGTCGTCGACCTACCGGCCTGCCACTGCGATACCTCAGCACCTGCCGGGTTGCCCGCCGACCACCCCGCCGCTCGACATGCTCGACCAGCCTGCTCATCAGCAACGGCGATACCGGCTGCCAGCGTTCGGTTTCCCCCTTCTCGCAGAACTTGACGAGGCAATCGTCGACATTGAGATCATCGACAGTAAGCGCGAGCGCACCTCCTGTGCGGCAAGCGGTTTCGACATGCAACCGTACGATCAGCGCGTCGAGCTCTCGATCGTTTCCCGTCGTCGAAGCAACGTGGCCGATCTCGCGCACCTGGTCGAATGTGAGTGCATGCCGAGTGCTGGGGAGTCGCCGAGGCTTCGCAACCCTGGTTGCGGGGTTATCGGCTGGATGAATCAAACGGTCGGCTTCAGCATGGCGGTAAATGCATCGGATTGCCGACACCATGTTCGCTGCGGCACCGCGACCGCCACGGGAATTGGATCGAACAACGGCTCGGCAGCGATGTTCCTTCACAAGCCGATCGATTTCGGTAGCCGTCGGGGAATCGAGCTGTCGATCAGGCCATCGGCGTTCGAGGACTCGCCAGTACGGCGTGTAATTCCGAACGGTGGTCTCAGGAAGCGCGGCCCGTAAGTGCTCGATGTACTCAGCGAACGTTGGTGCCGAACGCTTTACGCCATCGGCCAGCTCATCGACGGTAACCCCGAGTCGTGCCAGCAGCTGTGCCGCTGCACTGACATCGTCGGACTTCACGACAGTTCTCGCCACGAGATCGGCCGGTATTCCCACAGCGCCGATGCGAGAACCGGCGTCGAATAGACGACCAACATGGAATAGGTGAGGGTGGCCGCGATCAACACACGGTCTCCGGGACTGAGATTGCAACTATGTCGAATCCTGGCCGGTAACACGAGATACCCATTCGAGCGCAAGGAAATGCAGCTGTCGTGCGAGCGTCGAATGACGGCGATATTATTCTCCTCCACGTCGACTGATATGGGTTGACCGGGCAGCCATCTGAGCAGGCGCAGCGCGGATCGGTCAGAAAGACGTCCGTGCTTGTCGACCGTTGCGACGGCGCAATGAATTTCACCCAGAGGACTGCGATCGAGCTGTTCAGGGAAATCGAAAGGAATTCCTGTCGAACCGGTATTGCGTCTCGCCGGCGTGTACAGATGATCAAACCCCCAGCTGGCGGGCGAGAGTGAAGGAGCATGGTCAGAATCGGAAGGCTCCATGCTGAACCTCCTCGCGACATGCACAGATGTCGATGGTGGGCTTCAACGTCATCCGGCTCCGCACGGCGGTTACCGGGAAGTCCTGAAAGGACACCCCAAATGTAGATCGCGAGTTGGTTGACCAGCAACGTCCATGACTTGCCATATGGGATCTTATGGGCTCATAACCCAGAGTTCGCAGGTTCAAATCCTGTCCCCGAGGGCGGTTCTGGCCAGCAGGTTTCAGGATGGCTCTAAATTTGCCGAGGTTGCCGACAGCGGCGTTGGCATCATACCGAAACGGTCTGGTCGGTCAGCGCCTGAGCCATCGTGAAATGTTGGCTACCAGGTGCTTCCAGCTGAGCGAGCGAGACGTGTGGTACTGCAATCGCTGGATTGCCGACGCTGTGATCGAATGTCCGAGCCAGCGTCGCTGCCACGGATGCGCACCTGCGACCGATATCCCCGTGATGGTCGATGTACCGAACGAGCGCGTGACGGCGGAGCAGGTGAGGCCGAGCCGTGCCCTTGCCTGAAAGTTCAGGGCACGGCTCGGGTCCGGTCGTCAGTCGCGGAGCGACGCAGGCACTTGGAACCGGTCGCCGTACTTCGCAGCGAGCTCGTCGGCACGCCGAACGAACGCAGCCCTTCCCTCGCCGGCGTAGCCGGCGATGAACTGGTGCACACCGCCAGTCCAGGCCGGGTAGCCGATGCCGAAGATCGAGCCGATATTAGCGTCGGCAGATGAGGTGAGCACGCCTTCGTCGAAGCATTTCTGGGTTTCGATGGCCTCGACGAACAGCAGCCGGTCGATGAGATCGCGGAGCGGGACCGTCTCGCCCGCGGTCGTGTTGAACCGTGTGCGTAGACCCGGCCACAACCTCAACCGGTTGCCGCTGTCGTCGTACTCGTAGAAGCCCGCCTTCTCGAGCCGGCCGGGACGGCCCTGCTCCAGCATGTAATCCGTGACGCGATACCCGGGATGGTCGGACGGCATTTTCGTGTCGCCGCGCTCGGCCGCCTCACGAGACTCATCCGCGACCTTCTTCATGAGTTTCAGGTTGAGCTCGTCGGCGAGCTGCAGCGGGGCAGCCGGATAGCCGGCCTGCGCTCCCGCCTGTTCGATGGTCGCGGGCTCGATGCCCTCGCCCAGCATCGCGATCGCCTCGTAGATGAAAGTGCCGATGACCCGCGAGGTGAAGAACCCGCGGCTGTCGTTGACGACGATCGGGGTCTTTCGGATCGACAGGGTGTAGTCGAACACCCGCGCCAGTGCTTCGTCGGACGTCTTCTCGCCCTTGATGATCTCGACCAGCGGCATCTTGTCGACGGGGGAGAAGAAGTGGATGCCGATGAAGTCCTGCTCGCGCTTCACCCCGGACGCGAGACCGGTGATCGGCAGGGTGGAGGTGTTGGAGCCGAGCAGCGCATCGGGCTCGACGATGTCCTCGATCTCCTGGAACACGGTGTGCTTGAGCTCGGTGTTCTCGAAAACCGCCTCGATAACGAAGTCGACACCGGCGAAGTCGGCCACTGATGCGGTCGGCGTGATCCGGTCCAGCAACGCCTTCGACTTCGCCTCGGTGGTCTTTCCTCGTGCCAGGGCGTTGGCTTCGAGCTTCTCGCTGTAGTTCTTGCCCCGTTCGGCAGCCTCGAGGGTGACATCTTTGAGGACGACCTGGTAGCCGGACTGTGCGGAGACATAGGCGATGCCCGCACCCATCATGCCCGCACCGAGCACACCGATCTTGCGGATCTCGCGCTCGGCGATGTCCTTCGGGCGTGAGCCACCATTGTTGATCGCCTGCAGGTCGAGGAAGAACGCCTGCATCATGTTCTTCGCGACCGGTCCGGTCACGAGGGAGACGAAATAGCGCGACTCGATCAGTGACGCGTCGTCGAAGCCGACCTGCGCGCCCTCGACCGCGGCCGCCATGATGGCGCGCGGTGCGGGCATGTTCGCGCCCTTGAGCTGCTTGCGCAGGTTGGCCGGGAAAGCGGGCAGGCTCGCCGCAAGCGCGGGCGAGGACGGACCGCCGCCCGGGATCTTGAAGCCCTTGGCATCCCAGGGCTGCACGCACTTGTCCGAGTTCGCCGCGATCCACGCCTTGGCGGCGGGCACGAGCTCGGCGACCGAGCCGACCAGCTCATCGACGAGGCCGATTTCCTTGGCCTTCGCCGGGCTGTTGCGCTGGCCCTGCAGCAGCACACCCATGAGGGCGTTCTGGATGCCGAGCATCCGCACGGTGCGCGTGATGCCACCGCCTGCCGGTAGCAGTCCGAGGGTCACCTCCGGCAGACCGATCTGGCTGCCCTTCACCTCGGCCGCGATGCGATGGTGGCAGGCGAGTGCGATCTCGAGGCCGCCGCCGAGTGCCGCGCCGTTGACGGCCGCGACCACCGGTTTGCCGAGCAGTTCGAGCCGGCGCAGCGCACTTTTGATCTGATCGAGCTCATCCATGACCGCCTGCGCCTGCTCCGGCGTCGTCCGGATCATGTCCTTGATGTCCCCGCCGACGAAGAAGGTCTTCTTCGCCGAGGTGAGTACGACACCGGTGATGTCGTCCTTCTCCGCTTCGAGCCGGTCGACCGTCGCGGTCATCGACGCCTTGTACAGGGCGTTCATGGTGTTGGCGCCCTGGTTCGGGTCGTCCATGGTCAGCACGACGATCCCGTCGGTGTCGCGTTCCCAACCGATCATGTTGTCCGCCATGCTGAATCACACCCTCTCGATGATCGTGGCAACGCCCATACCGCCCGCCACGCAGAGCGTGAGCAGCGCGTATCTTCCGTTGCGGCGCTCGAGCTCGTCGATCATCGTGCCGGTGATCATCGCGCCGGTGGCGCCAAGCGGATGACCCATGGCGATCGCGCCGCCGTTGACGTTGAGCTTCTCGTCCGGGATGTTCAGGTCTTTCTGATATTTGAGGACGACGGCGGCGAACGCCTCGTTGATCTCGAAGAGGTCGATGTCGTCGACCGTCAGCCCCGCGAGGGCGAGCACCTTCTCGGTGGCCGGCGTCGGACCGGTCAGCATGATGGTCGCGTCGGCCCCGCTGATCGCGGTCGCGACGACGCGCGCACGCGGTGTCAGCCTCGAGGCCCGCCCGGCTTCCTCGGAACCGAGCAGCAGCAGCGCGGCTCCGTCCACGATGCCCGAGCTGTTGCCGCCGTGGTGCACATGCTCGATCCGCTCGACCCAGTGATACTTCTGCAGCGCCACCGCGTCGAAGCCACCCGTCTCGCCGAGGGCGGCGAAGGACGGCTTCAGCTTCGCGAGATCCGCGACGGTCGTGCCGGGACGCATGTGCTCATCGTGGTCGAGTACGACCAGGCCGTTGAGATCCTTGACCGGAACCACGCTCTTGGCGAAGTAGCCGCCGGTCCAGGCAGCGGCGGCGAGCTCCTGTGAGCGCACCGCGTAGGCATCGACATCCTCGCGGCTGAAGCCTTCCATCGTCGCGATCAAGTCGGCGCCGATGCCCTGCGGCGCGAAACCGATGTCGTAGTTGGTCGCCGGGTCGGCCACGATGGCCCCGCCGTCCGAGCCCATCGGGACCCGCGACATGGACTCGACACCGCCGGCGAGCACGAGATCGTCGAATCCCGAACGGACCTTTTGGGCGGCCAGATTGACTGTCTCGAGCCCTGATCCGCAGAAGCGGTTCAGCTGCACGCCGCCCACCGTGTTCGGCATCTTCGCGGCGAGCACTGCGGTGCGCGCGATATCGCCGCCCTGGTCCCCGAGCGGGGAGACGACGCCGAGCAGGACGTCGGAGATGCGATCCTCGTCCAGGCCGGGGAATCTGCTGCGGAGTTCCTCGATCAACCCGACGACGAGATCGACGGGCTTCACCGAATGCAGCGAGCCCTTCCTGCCTTTGCCGCGTGGCGTACGGAGCGCCTCGAATATGTATGCCTCGGTCGGCACGTCGTAGTTCCTTTCGGCCGCAAGGGATGAATCGCTGCGATGCTAGCAGGGTGGCCGTACGGACGGTCAGTATGTCACTCTGGGATCGTGCTGAAGAACCTTGATCCCACGGCCGGTCTGACTGCGGACCTGCTCGACGAGGCGCTCACGGGCGTTCGGGGCGATGCCAGGGTCGTCGGATTGTCGAGCGTCGCGGTCGGTACCGGTCAGGTGGCGGTGAGTGCGCGGCTCGCCATCGAGTACGACCGGCCGACCGCAGCGCCTCGGCACCTGATCGCGAAGTTCGCCGATCCGGATCCGGAGCGCCGGCGCCAGGTCCGGCGGGAGGGGGCATATGAACGCGAGGTGCGCTTCTACCGGGAGCTCGCGCCACGGGTTCGGGTGCGCACGCCGAACGTGTACGCGGCCGAGTTCTCTTCCGAGACAGGTGATTTCCTGTTGTTGCTCGAAGATCTGACACCCGCGCGGCAGGGCGATCAGCTGGCCGGCTGCACCGCCGAGGTGGCTGCCACGGCGATGGACGAGATCGCCGGTCTGCACGCTCCGTGCTGGGGCGAGGACCGGTGGCGAGAGCTGTCGTGGCTACGCCGGGATCGACCGGGTATCACGCAGGTGACCCCGCGATTGTGGGCGAGCTTTCAACAACGGTACGCGGAGCTGCTCAGTGATGAGATCCTTTGTGCCGGAGAACTGTTCGTCGAACATCTCGAATCCTGGCTGTCCTGGGAGTCCGGCCACCGAACCGTGGTGCACCGCGACTTCCGCTTGGACAACGTCCTGATCGGACCGCAGGATTCGATGGCCGTCGTCGACTGGCAGACCTGCGCCATCGGGTCCGGTCCCGAAGACGTGGCCTACTTCCTCGGTAGCGGCTTACCCGCGGAACTGCGGCACCAGCTGGAGGAGGATCTGGTCAGGCGCTACCACGACCGCATTCTCGAGCTGGGCGTCCGCGGCTACTCCTGGGCCGAGTGCTGGCGGGACTACCGCCGTGGCGCGTGGCACGGAATGCTGATGTCGATCAATGCCGCCATGCTCGCTCGGCGCACGGACCGTGGGGACCGGATGTTTCTCGCCATGGCGCAACGGCACGCGCGGCAGGTGGTAGAGCTGAATTCGGCAGGGGCGCTGTCGTGAATCGCGAACTGGGCTGTTACCTGCTCGCCGGCGCGAGCGACGATCCGCGCAAGATCATCGACGAGGTCCGCGCGGCGGAAGAGCTGAACCTCGGCACGGCCTTTCTGTCCGAGCGGTTCGACGTCAAGGAGGCCGTCACGTTGTCCGGAGCCGCGGGCGCCGCATCCGAGCGCATCCGAATCGCCACGGCCGCAACCAATCACAACACGCGCCATCCGATGGTGACCGCCGCCTACGCGACCACGATGCACCGGCTGACTCGGGGCCGCTTCATGCTCGGACTCGGACGCGGTGGCGCACATGCCTTCGCCGCCTGGAACCTGCCCCCGGTCACCACCGCGCAACTGGAGGACTTCGCCGGACTCGTGCGGCGGTTGTGGCGTGGCGAGACCGTCCGCGATCATGACGGCCCGGCCGGCCGCTACACCCGCCTGCGGCTCGATCCCCGCTTCAACGAGACGATTCCACTCGGTTTGGTGGCCTTCGGTCCACAGACTCTCGCGCTCGGTGGCCGGGTATTCGACGAGGTCGTTCTGCACACGTACTTCACCGACGAGACCGTGGCGCGTTCGGTGCGCATTGTGAAGGAGGCGGCCGAACGCGCGGGCCGGGATCCGGCGTCGGTGCGAGTGTGGTCCTGCTACGCGACCATCGGCGATCACATTCCGGAGCCGCGTCGCCTGCGTGCGACCGCCGGCCGGTTGGCGACCTACCTCCAGATGTACGGTGATCTGCTGGTCTCCACCAATCGCTGGGATCCTGTTGTCCTCACCCGTTTTCGCGCCGACCCGGTGGTTGCCGGCATCCGCGGGGCGATCGACGCGGTCGCGACCGACGACCAACTCGCGCACATCGCGGAGTTGCTACCCGGGGAATGGCTGAGTGCCGCGGCCCAGGGGAGTGCGCACCAGTGTGCGGCGGGCGTTCGAGCGCAATTGAGCGCGGGCGCGGACGCTGTGATCATGCACGGTGCTACGCCGACTGAACTGGCACCCGTGGTCGCTGCCTATCGGGCGGACGCCGCCGGATAGTGGCCTGAAGTATGTTCGTCCCCACCGCAATTCAGTGGTGACCGTCGAGCCACGCCTTGGCGTTGGCGAAGAAGTCCGGATGGCAGATCAGGTCGGCCTGGGCGCGGGGCTCGATATCGAGCAGCGTGGTCTCGAGATCAGCGCGTGCTGCCAGTCGCAGTGTCTTCTTGATCGTGCGCGACGCATGGGCGGGGATACGCGCCCATCGTTCGGCGAGCTCGATCGAGGCCGCGAGCGCGTCATCGGCGACTCGGCTGACCAGGCACAGGCGCAGTGCCGCCTCCGGGCCGATGGGTTCGCAGCTGAGCAATAGATCGAGTGTGGCGGCGTGCCCGATGACCGCCGGAAGTGTATGGGAGACACCCGCATCCGGGCCGATGGCCATCCTCGCGAAGGTCGCTCCGAACTTCGCGTCAGGACCCGCGATGCGCAGGTCGCAGCCCAGCGCCATGCCGAGGCCACCGCCGATGGCGGGCCCATTGACCGCCGCGATAGTGGGCTGAGGCAGACGGGCGAGTTCCAGCGAGAAGCTGTGCAGCTCCCGCATCCACGCGATGGTCGCGTCCACCTCGCGCGGCGCCATCTCATCCAGGCTGCTCAGATCCATGCCGGTGCAGAAGCCGCGCCCGGCGCCGGTCAGAATCACCACCCGTGTCTCCGGATCCTCTGCGAGCGGTCGGACCGCCTGTGTCACAAGGGGGATGCTCGACGGATTCATGGCATTGAGCCGCGCCGGACGATCCAATACCACCACCGCGACGCCCGCGGTCGGCCGCTCGATTCGGACGACATTCTCCTGTTTCGATATCTGCCCGGACATCGAACCTCCATTATTGACTGTACGTGCGGTTAGTTTTAGTCTTGCCACGTGACCGCGCTCACGTCAAGCGCGGCCGGGCTGATGCTGAGTACAAGGGAGTGCGGCATGCCGAAATTCAAGAAACCCCCACCGGATCTCGGGCTGAGCGGAATATTGGCGCACCCGGAACCGCGGGAGACTCGGACGGTGCACTCCGCGGACGGAACCGCGCTGCATGTTCGCGAGTACGGGCACCCGGCACTGGATCCGATCGTGCTGGTCCATGGGTGGTCGGTCGCCATCGAGTTCTGGAATCCGCAGATCAACGCACTGGCGAGCGGAAACCGGGTGATCGCTTACGACCAGCGCGGCCACGGTCGCAGCGAGGCCGGTACGCGCCCGTTCAGCGACCGGGTGCTCGCGGAGGATCTGTCGGCCGTGCTGGCCGCGACGGTCGTGCCCGAAGCGCCTGCCACGGTGGCGGGTCACAGCATGGGCGGTGCGACGGTTCTCGCATGGGCGAAGTATTTCCGTGACGATGTCCTGCGTTACGTGGATTCCGCACTTCTCGCCAACACCGCGACCGGGCTGTCGGATGGTCCGGAAAGCATGAAAAGGCACCAGGATCGCCGCTCGCGATTGCTGACCGCCATGGCGATCGCGCCGTTGCCCTCGCCGCCGCGCCGGTTAACCAGATCGATGGTCCGCAAGGTTTCGCTGACCCCGCAAGCGCCGCTGTGCATGGTCGACTTCGTGCAGCGGTTGGGCGCGACCTGCCCTCCCCGAGTGCGGTCGCGGTGGGCCAAAGTGATGCAGCACATCGATGCTTCGGACGGTGTGCAGGCACTGCGGGTGCCGACGACCGTGCTGTACGGCGCTCGCGACGGCCTGCTTCCCCCGAGTGAATCGGCTCGTACCGCGCAATTGTTCAGAGCGGCAGGGCATCTGGACCGTGAAGTCGTACTCGCCGACAGCGGACATGCCAGCAACATGCAGAACGCCGACGAGTTCAACGCCGAAATCGTTCGCCTGCGCGGATTGTCGTCGCAGCCGGTCGGCCTCACCAGCTTCTGACAGCCGCTTCCGAGGAGCGACCGTACGGACGGCCCGATGCGGCCCTCCCGCGAAGTGACCACCCTTCGTCAATATAGTGATTCACCAGGAGTATCCGTGCCCGATCCACAGACCATGCCCCAGGCATTCCAGCGCCAGGTGGCCGACCACCCCGACACCGTCGCACTGCGCAGCTACGACGGCGCGCAGAGCTATACGTGGGCCGAGTTCGATGCCGAAGTACGCCGCATCGCCGGCGGACTGGCGGCCCTCGGCCTGCGCCGCGGTGACGTGTTCGCTTCCCTGCTCACCAACCGGCCGGAGTTCAACCTCGCCGAGATGGCCGCCAACCACCTCGGCGCGACCACCTTCTCGATCTACAACACCTCCGCGCCCGACCAGATCAACTATCTGCTCGCCCATTCGGGTGCGAGGATCCTCATCACCGAGCGGCAGTACCTGGCCACGTTGCACGAGTCCGGCGCCGACATCGACCACCTCCTCGTCGTGGAAGAAGGTGACCTCGATCGTCTCGCGCCCGCACCGGATTTCGACTTCGACGCCGCATGGAACGCGGTACTGCCCGACGACGTGCTGTGCATGATCTACACCTCGGGCACCACCGGCCCGCCGAAGGGCGTCGAGCACACCCACAGCGGTGTGCTGGCGATGGCGGCCGCGGTCACGAGCGCGTTCCCGATCGAAAGCGGCGACCGTGTGATCTCGTACCTGCCGTCGGCGCATGCCGCCGACCGCTGTGTCACCTACTATTTCGGCGTCGTCTACGGTGCGCAGTTGACGACTCTCAACGATCTCTCCAAGCTGCCGCAGACGCTGGCGGACGTGCGGCCGACGGTGTTCTCGGCGGTTCCGAGAGTGTGGGAGAAGCTCAAGGCCGGTGTGGAATTGCAGCTCGCGGGCAACGATCAGCTGCGTGCCGGATTCGACGCCGACGTCCCGCAGGTGATCGACGCGATCCGCGCCAAGCTCGGACTCGACCAGGTGCGATGGGCGATGTCCGGTGCGGCGGCCTGCCCGCTGGGCGTCTTCAATTTCCTGCGCAAGCTGCGCATCCCGGTCACCGACATCTGGGGCATGTCCGAGATCGGCCTGGCCACCGCCGCGCCGCCGGAACTCGCCAAACCCGGCACCATCGGCACCCTGCTGCCCGGCTACGAAGCCCGGGTGCTCGAGGATGGTGAGCTGCTGATCCGTGCGCCCTTCACCATGAAGGGCTACCGCAACGACCCGGTGCAGACCGCCGAGGCCAAGGACGCCGACGGGTGGGTGCACACCGGCGATGTGGTGACGGTGGACGACGAGGGCTACTACACCATCGTCGACCGCAAGAAGGAGCTCATCATCAACGCGGGCGGAAAGAACATGTCGCCCAGCAATATCGAGAGCGCCATCTCCACCTCCTCCATGCTGATCGACAAGGTGATCGCGATCGGTGACGGGCGGCCCTACAACGTCGCCCTCATCACCCTCGACGGTGCCGCGGTGCCCGCGTTCGCGGAGAAGTTCGGGATCGAGCCCGATCCGGCGGTGCTGGCCAAAGACGCTCGCGTGCTCGCCGTCGTTCAGCAGGGTGTGGACGAGGGCAACGCCAAACTCGCCCGGGTGGAGCAGATCAAGAAGTTCGCCGTGCTCCCGACGCTGTGGAACGAGGGCGGTGACGAGCTGACCCCGACCGGGAAGTTGCGGCGTAAGCCCATCAACGCCAAGTACGCCACCGAGATCGAAGCCCTGTACGCCGAATAGCACTGTCCGCGAACTGGATTCTGATCCGTCAGTCGAAGGTGAGGGGCTGGGTAGTCATGCCGGCGACCGATGAGTCGAGCCGCCGAGCGCGGGCGCTGCGTGGGGCGATCGAGCCCCTCGCCGGGCAGGTGTACTTCGCGCCGGAGTGTCATGCCGCCTACGAACGTCTCGGTTTCGCGCCGGGCGGCGCTCTGGGCAATGTCCGAACTCCTGATGCGGCAGCGTATTTCACGAGTCGCGGTGCGGCGATGGGCCAGGTCGCCGGGTCCGTGGTGGCTGCGGCCTTCGCCGTATTCGAGCCGAATGTCGTCATGGCCGGTGTCGATCACGGGTGGCGGCTCACCGATGCGGCGACGATATCCGAGGCGCGTACCGCCGGTGCGATCGCGCAACTCGAACGGGTACTCGGACCGCGCCCGGCCGGGATCGAGCGGGTGACCGCCCTGCTGGCGCGTGCGGTGAAAGAGCTACGGCCCGAAGGGCGTCCGCTGTTCGCCGGGGTGTATTCGCTCGACCTGCCCGACAGTTCGCTCGGTCGCGCCTGGCGTCTGGCCGATTGTCTGCGGGAGTACCGTGGCGACTCGCATACGGCGGCCTGGAACGCGGCCGGATACGACGCCGCCGAGATCGGTCTGGTCGGTGAGCTGATGCGCGGGTTGCCCCCGCGCACCTACGTCCGGTCCCGCGGATGGACGACGGAGCAGCTCGACTCGGCGCACGCGCGACTGATGGCCCGCGGCCACGTCGACAGCGAGGGACTCACCGCGACGGGCGCGCAGGCCCGCGAAGCTGTCGAGGTCGCGACGGACCGGCAATTGCGCGGCGCGACTGACGCATTGGGCGACGACCTCGACGAACTCGTCGGTCTGCTCGGAGCGTGGAGCGCGGCCTTGATGGTGAACAGCTACCCCGATCTCACCGGAGCGGATCGACTCGAGTCGGCTCGGATCGTCAGCTACGGGATGGGGGAGAGTCGATGATCACCGGTGCCGAAGTGAGTGCCCGCGCGCGAGCCCTGTGGGCCGCGATCGAGCCCTTCGCCGGGCAGGTGTACTTCTCTGCCGAAGCGAACGCCGAGTACGCGGCGCTCGGATTCGGTGCCGGTCGCGGCTCGCTTCCCGGCGGTGCGCAGACCTCGAATCGCGATGCCTACAACACCAGCCGCGGCGCGGCCCTCGGTCACGCATCCGGCGCGGTCGTCGCCGCCGCGTTCGCGGTGTTCGAACCGGGCATGGTCACGGCGGCGATCGAGCGTGGCCGCGCGCTCACCGATCCCGCCTCGATCGCCGCCGTTCGCCGGCGCGGGGCAACGAACTCGTTGCGCCGGATGATCGGTGAGAAGCCCGGCGGCCTCGACCGCGTGATCGAATTACTCACTCGCGCAACCGAACCCCTGCCGATGGCGGGTCGTCCGCTGTTCGCGGGCCTGTGTGCACTCGCTCTCCCCGACGATCCGCTGGGCCGGGCCTGGGCGTTGGCTGACCGGCTTCGCGAGTACCGCGGCGACTCGCACACCGCGGCCTGGATCGCGGCGGGTTTCGACGCCGTCGAGATCGGGCTGGTCAGTGAGCAGTGGTGGGGCCTGCCGCCCCGCACCTATGTGCACACCAGGGCATGGACCGACGCGCAGCTCGATGCCGCGACGCGCCGCCTGCAAGACTGCGGCGTGTTCGACGGCGATCGGCTTTCCCCGGCCGGACGGCTGGCGCGCGAGCAGATCGAATTGGCAACAGACCGCCAGCTGCGACCTGCTGTCGAGGCGCTGCGCGGCGATGTCGATGAGCTCGTCGATACGGTCGGCCGCTGGAGCGCAGCGATCCAGGCCGCAAGTGGTTACCCCGATCTCTACGGGTCGCAGATCGCGGCGCGGGTAGCGGCCCAGCGCCGGAAGCCGTAGAACCTATTATTGACTGTACGGGCGGTCAGTGGCATTGTGTTGCCCGGGTCACATTGGGATGGCCCGAAGGAGATGCGATGAAGGCATTCGACTACGACGTCATGATCGTCGGGTCCGGCTTCGGGGGCAGCGTCAGCGCGCTGCGACTCACCGAAAAGGGTTACCGCGTAGCGGTTCTGGAGGCCGGTCGGCGCTTCGCCGACCACGAGTTCGCCGAGACCTCCTGGCGGGTGCGGCGGTACCTGTGGGCCCCGTATCTGGGCTGCTACGGGATCACGCGAATGACACTGCTGCGCGACACCTTCCTCACCGCGGGCGCGGGTGTCGGCGGTGGCTCGCTGGTGTACGGCAACACCCTGTACCGGCCGCTGGACGCCTTCTACAGCGATCCGCAGTGGGGTCACATCACCGACTGGAAAACCGAGTTGGCACCCTACTTCGACCAGGCCGAACGCATGCTGGGCGTGGCCGAGGTGCCCCGCGAGACGCTGTCGGACGAGCTGCTGCGGGAGGTCGCGCAGGATATGGGCCGTGGCGAGACCTACCACCGTGCCCGCGTCGGCGTGTACTTCGGTGAGAACGGTACGGCCCCGGGGGCTTCGGTGCCGGACCCGTTCTTCGGTGGCGTGGGTCCCGCTCGCAACACCTGCTTGAACTGCGGCGAATGTGTGGTCGGGTGTCGGCACAATGCCAAGAACACCACTGTCAAGAACTACCTGTACCTGGCCGAGAAAGCCGGTGCCACAGTGCATCCGCTGACGACGGTCACCGGCGTGCGCCCCTTGCCCGGTGGCGGGTTCCGTATCGAAACCGTGCGGACCGGCCGCTGGCTGCGCAAGGAACGCCGAGTCTTCACCGCTGAGCAGGTGGTGTTCTCGGCCGCCGCCCTCGGCACCCAGCGACTGCTGCACAAGCTCAGAGACACCGGCATGATGCCGGAAATCTCCGCTGCCCTGGGCACTTTGACGCGCACCAACTCCGAGGCCGTCCTCTATCCGCGGTCCTTGCGCAAGGATGCGGACTACAGCAAGGGCGTCTGCATCACCTCGTCGTTCCATCCGGACGACGAAACCCACGTCGAGGCCGGTCGCCTGGGCGGCCCCGGCAGCAACCTGCTCGGCCTCACCACCACCGTGCTGGTGGACCCGGAGCCCGGCCGGCCCCGGATCATCTCCGGACTCGTTGTCGCGCTGCGCAGTTGG
The DNA here is from genome assembly GCF_013744875.1 of Nocardia huaxiensis. Classification (NCBI taxonomy): domain Bacteria; kingdom Bacillati; phylum Actinomycetota; class Actinomycetes; order Mycobacteriales; family Nocardiaceae; genus Nocardia; species Nocardia huaxiensis. The sequence goes on along the minus strand of NZ_CP059399.1, from coordinate 5,886,877 downwards.
CGCACGCTGGGCAGGATGCACAACCCGCGCCGATGGTCGCAGCAGACGATCGGCCTGCTGGTCATGCAGACCAGCGGCAATTCGCTGATCACCTACACCAGGCGCGGCCTGTTCGGTCGGCGCATGACGACCCGTCCGGGCCCCGGCCCCAAGCCACCGGTGTGGATTCCGGCGGCCCACGACGTCGATCGCCGGATTGCCGAGAAGATCGACGGTGTACCCAAGGGCACCACTTTCGATCTGTTCAATATCCCGAGTACCGGCCACTTTCTCGGCGGTTGCCCGATCGGCGATTCGCCGGACGCCGGTGTGATCGATCCGTATCAGCGGCTGTACGGCTATCCGGGCGCGCATGTGATCGACGGGTCGGCGATCACCGCCAATCTCGGCGTGAATCCGTCGCTGACGATCACCGCCCAAGCCGAACGCGCCGTCGCCCTGTGGCCCAACAAGGGCGACGCGGACCCGCGCCCGCCACTGGGTGCGGGCTACCGGCTGGTGCACCCGGTCGCGCCGCGTAGTCCGGTGGTGCCGGTCGAAGCGCCGGCGGCGCTGCGCCTGCCGATCTTCCCGGTCGAACAGGCGCGGGAGCGGGCCGTGTCCTCGGATGAGTCCCGCGACTAGTTATTGACTGTACGGGCGGTCAGCATCGTATGATGTGTGCGGTGCACACGAATCTCGAAAGGTGTGGCAACGTGGCCTCTCTCTCCAGCGCGTCCGCTCGTTTCCGTGGCGCGTCATGACATCGGTCCGCACGCGGGCGGCGGTATTGCGCGCCGCCGACGGTCCCTTCCGGATCGAGGATGTCGAGCTCGACGCACCCGGGTACGGGCAGGTGCTCGTTCGCATCGCGGGAACCGGCATCTGCCACAGTGACTTCCTGCCGCGCACCCCGATGTGCAAGCCGCCGATCATCGCGGGACACGAGGGCGCGGGCGAGGTCGTCGCCCTCGGGCCCGGCGTCACCGACCTCGCGGTGGGTGACCATGTGGTGCTGTCGTTCGACTCCTGCGGTGCCTGCCGCAACTGTCTCGACGCCCAGCCCGCCTACTGCGAATCGTTCTGGCCGCGCAATATGTCCGGCTTCCGTCCGGGCCGGTCGACGACGGTGCGGGACGCCGCCGGGGAACCGATCATGGGCAACTGGTTCGGGCAGTCGTCGTTCGCCGAGTTCAGTGTGGTGTCGGCGCGCAACGCCATCAAGGTCGATCCCACGCTGCCGATCGAACTGCTGGGGCCGCTGTCCTGCGGCATATTGACCGGCGCGGGTTCGGTTTTCACCTCCCTCGGTCTCGGCGCCGGAGACTCGCTGGCGGTGTTCGGCACCGGCACGGTGGGCCTGTCGGCCGTCATGGCGGCCAAGGTAGCCGGGGCCGCCACCATAGTCGCGGTCGATCGCAATCCGGACCGGCTGAGGCTGGCCGAAAAACTCGGGGCCACACATACGTTCGTCGCCGACACGGACAGGTTGACCGAGACGATCAAGGCGCTGGCACCCGGCGGCCTGGACTTCTCCCTGGACACCACGGGAGTCCCGGAGGTGGTGTCGACCGCCATCGACGTACTGCGGCTGCGCGGTGTGTGCGGATGTGTCGGTGTGCAGCTGAAACCCTTGATGGTCCGCCCCGACCAGCTGGCTTTCGGCCGCACCATCAAGGGCATCCTCGAAGGCGACAGTGTGCCGAAGCTGTTGATTCCCAAGCTGATCGAGCTGTGGCGGCAGGACCGCTTCCCGTTCCACGAACTGATCGAACTCTTCCCGCTGGCGCGTATCGACGCCGCCGAGCAGGCCATGAAATCCGGTGCGGTGATCAAACCCGTGCTGGTTCCAGGAAAGGACACCCCATGACGGTGGATTACGGCTCGCTGTACATCGGAGGGGCGTGGACCCGGCCGTCGTCGGAGCAGCGCATCGAAGCGTATTCGGCCGCCACCGAGGAGCTGCTGGGCAGCGTGCCCGCCGGCGGCCCGGCCGATATCGATGCCGCGGTCGCCGCCGCGCGCCGGGCCTTCGACGATCCGAACGGCTGGGCCACCTGGGAGCCGGCACGGCGCGCGGCGGTCCTGGAGCGCTTCGCGGCCGAATTGGTCACTCGCAGTGCGGAAATGGTGCGCCGGGTCAGCGCGCAGAACGGTATGCCGATTCGCTTCGGCAAGCCGGTCGAGGGCACCGTCCCGGTGACCATGCTCCGCTACTACGCCGAGCTGATTCAGCAGTTGCCCACCAGCGAGGTGCGCCGTTCGCTGGTCGTCGGCAACACCGAGGTGCGCCGCGAACCCCTCGGCGTGGTCGGCGCGATTGTGCCGTGGAACTTCCCGCAGACCCTGGCCTTCTTCAAGATCGCCCCCGCGCTGGCCGCCGGATGCACCGTCGTCATGAAGCCGTCCTCGGAGACCGTGCTCGACGCCATGCTGATCGCCGAGGCCGCCGCCGCGGCGGAACTGCCCGCGGGCGTACTGAATATCGTCCCGGGCTCGGGACGGACTGCGGGCGCCCACCTGGTCGCCCATCCGGGCGTGGACAAGATCGCGTTCACCGGCTCCACCGATGCCGGGCGCGCGATCGCGGAAACCTGTGGGCGACTGCTGAAGCCGGTCACACTCGAACTCGGCGGCAAGTCGGCGGCCCTGATCCTCGACGATGCCGATCTCTCGGCCGTGATCCCGAACCTGTTCGCGGCCAGCCTGATGAACCAGGGCCAGAGCTGCTACATCTGTACCCGCATCCTCGCGCCGCGCAGCCGCTACGGCGAGGTCGTGGACGCGCTCAGCGATATGGTGCGCGCACTGAGAATCGGTGACCCCCTGGACCGTTCGACGGTTATCGGTCCGGTGGCCAGCGCCGGGCAGCGGGAGATCATCGAGGGCTACATCGCCAAGGGCAAGGCCGAAGGCGGGCGCATCACCGTCGGCGGCGGACGTCCCGCCGGGTTCGACCGCGGCTGGTTTGTCGAACCGACAGTCTTCGCCGACGTGGACAACAACTCCACCGTCGCGCGCGAGGAGATCTTCGGCCCCGTGCTCGCGGTCATCCCGTTCGACGACGACGCGGATGCCGTGCGCCAGGCCAACGACTCGCCCTACGGCCTCGGTGGCACGGTCTGGACCTCCGATGTGGAACGCGGTGCGGCCCTTGCCCGCCGGGTGCAGACCGGCAGCATCGGCGTCAACGGCTACACCATGGACCACGGCGCGCCGTTCGGCGGTGTCAAGGACAGCGGCCTGGGCCGTGAGCTCGGTCCCGAGGGGCTGGCCGCCTACCAGCAGTACAAGTCGATCTATCTGCCCTGATGAGTCCGGCGACACGTGAAGGACCAACCGTCATGACCGTAACCAGCGCCGAACCACAGGGTCCGGCCGAACTCGTGGTCGTCAACCCGGCGACCGGGACCAGGATCGGCGCCGCGCCGGTGCTGGACGCCGCCGAGGTCGCCGCCCTGGCCGAGCGCGGACGTGAGGCTCAACCCGCCTGGCAGGCGCTGGGTTTCGAGGGACGTGCGGTGGTGTTCCGCCGCATGCAGCGGTGGATGGCCGACCATGCCGACGAACTCCTGGAGGTGGTGCAGGCCGAGACCGGCCGGGTCTTCGAGGACAGCGTGCTCGAGCTGGCGTATCCACTGACAGCACTGGGCTATTGGGCCGATAATGCCGCAAAGCATCTGCGCAGCAAGCGAATCGCGCAGACCTCGCCGTTCGTACTCGGCAAGAAGTTGCGCGCCCACTACGTGCCGCATGGTCTGGTGGGCATCATCGCGCCGTGGAACTTCCCGATCACCATCGGATTCGGTGACTCCATTCCCGCGCTGGCCGCCGGCAACGCGGTGATCCTGAAGCCCTCGGAGATCACCCCGCTGTCCATCGAGATCGTCCGGCGTGGCCTCATCGAGTGCGGTATGCCGCGTGCGGTCTTCCAGGTCGCGACCGGTGCCGGTGAAACCGGTGCTGCCGTGGTCGATGTGGCCGATATGGTGATGTTCACCGGGTCCACGGCGACCGGCCGCAAGATCGGCGCGCAGGCGGCGCAACGACTGATCCCGGTCTCGCTGGAGCTCGGCGGCAAGGATCCGATGATCGTGCTGGCGGACGCCAATATCGAACGCGCCGCGAATCTCGCGGTGTTCGGGGCGAACGTCAACAGCGGTCAGGTGTGCCTGTCGACCGAGCGGTTCTACGTCGAAGCGCCGGTGTACGACGAGTTCGTGACTCGTGTTGTCGCCAAGGTGGAAGCGCTGCGGCAGGGCGTGCCCGTCGCACCGGGCGCCGTCGATGTCGGCGCGATCATCACCGAAGCCCAGGTCGGGATCATCGATGCGCAGGTCCGTGATGCCGAAGCCAAGGGCGCGCGAGTGCTCGTGGGCGGGAAGCCCGTCACCGACGGTCCGGGCCGCTTCTATCAGCCGACTGTGCTTGTGGGCGTGGATCATTCGATGACCTGCATGACCGAGGAGACCTTCGGGCCGCTGATCCCCATCATGCGGGTCGCCGACGCGGAGGAAGCCCTGCGGCTGGCCAACGACTCGAAATACGGTCTCGCCGCGACGATCATGACCCGCGACCGCAAACGCGGTGAACAGCTGGCCCGGCGGATCGAGGCCGGCTCGGTCTCGGTCAACGACATGCTCACGCACTGTTTCGCGCTCGGGCTTCCGATGGGCGGCGTCAAGACCTCCGGCATCGGGACCCGCCACGGCGCGGACGGCATCCGGAAGTTCTGCAAGAAGCAGTCGGTCCTGGTCGCCCGCTCGTTCCCCGACCGGGACGTGCACTTCTACCCGACCGATGCGCGAATCTCGCCCACGCTGCTCAAAGCCGTCCAGTTGCTGTACGGCACGGCGGGCAGGGTCGCGAATCTGCGGCCCCGCGCGCGGCTGGCCGCGCGCAAGATCGGCCGAATCGACTGAGCACCGGCTACCTGTGACGTGATGGACGACGTGAGGAAGAGATGACCGTTCGGATGATCAGCGAGTGGGCCGAGATCGTGGACCTGCCCGCGCTCGGCCGGTGGATGGATGCGCAGGGACTGCCGGAGGGGGAGATCACCGACCTCGCCCCGCTGGGCGGCGGCACGCAGAACATCATGCTGCGGTTCATACGGGGTGACCGTGACTACGTCATGCGCCGCGCGCCGAAACACCCCCGGCCGGTGAGCAACGAGGTATTGCGCCGGGAGGCGCGCCTGCTGGGCGCGCTGCGCGACACCGATGTGATCGCACCGCGAGTGATCGCGGCCTGCACGGACGAATCCGTGCTGGGCGGCTCGGTGTTCTATCTGATGGAACCGGTGGCCGGATTCAATCCGGGTACGGAACTGCCCGGCCTGCACGCCGGTGACGAGTCGATACGGCATGCGATGGTGCTGTCGGCGGTCGAGGGCATCGCGAGGCTCGGCAATGTCGGCTACGAAGCCCTGGGGCTGGCCGATTTCGGCAAACCCGACGGTTTCGTGGAGCGCCAGGTCTCGCGCTGGCTGCGCGAGCTGGAGGGTTACCGCAAGAACGACGGCTATGCCGGCCCGGATATCCCGCATCTGGACAGGGTCGCGCAGTGGCTGGAGAGCAACCGTCCGCAGCGTTGGCGGCCCGGCGTCATGCACGGCGACTGCCATCTGGCGAACATGATGTTTCGTTGGGACGGACCGGAACTGGCGGCCATGGTCGATTGGGAGATGTCGACCATCGGTGATCCGCTGCTGGATCTGGGCTGGCAGATCGCGACCAATCCGGCCGGTGCGGCGGGCGCGGCGGTGACCCCGGCGCTGGCCGCCGCCGGGGGAGTGCCGACCGCCGCGGAGATGATCGAGCACTACGCGCGATTCTCTGATCGGGATCTGAGTGCGATCACCTGGTACACCGTGCTGGCGGGATTCAAGCTCGGAATCATCCTGGAGGGCACGCACGCCCGCGCCGCGGCGGGCAAAGCGCCCCGGGAGATCGGCGACAAGCTGCACGGGATCACCGTGCAGTTGTTCGCCGAGGCGGCCGAACTCCTCGAGTGAGGTCGATATCGTGGGGCGGTGATCCTGGATTCGGGATCACCGCCCCACTGCCGTGTTCAGCCGCGCGCCGCCCGCAGCAGCGCCGCGGTCTCGGTGAGTTTGACCCGAGGCCTGCCCGCCGCCGCGCCCGCTGCCCGTTCCGCCGCGTCGATGGCGGCCCATCCTTCGCGATTCACGACCTCGGGCCGACGCCGCACCACCAGGGCGGCCAACGCTTCCCGGTCGGCGCGGGGCGGCTTCAGCTCACCGGCGATGAAATCGGAGATCAGTTGGTCGACAGTCTCTTTGGAGTCGGCTTTGTTGGTGCCGATGACTCCGCGCGGGCCGCGCTTGATCCACCCGGTCACGTAGACGCCCGGGGTGACGCGGCCGAGTTCGTGCGGCACCACGCCGCGGGCATGGTCGAATGGCAGCCCGTCGATCGGTTCACCGCGATAGCCGATCGACCGTAGTACGAGCCCGGCTGCGAGCGATTCGGTGGATTCGGTCGGTTCGGCGCGCAACCCGTTCGCGTCGCCCGCCAAGGCGTTGCGCACGATGGTCACGGCTTCGGCCCGATCGTCGCCGCTGATCGCGGTGGGAGAAGCCAAGTAGCGGAATACGATTCGCTTGTTTCCCGAGACCGGGAACCGGTCGGCGTACTCGCGTGCGAGGTCGACCTTCAACACCAGCGACGGTTCCGCGTCGGGGTCGTCCAGCTGGGCCTGCGTGATGGGATCGAGCACAAGGTCCTGCTCGTCGACGATGACGTCCACCCTCGGTAGATGACCCAGGGCCAGGAACTCCGGCGTGGTGTAGGCGGCCTGTGCCGGGCCGCGTCGGCCCAGCAGGACGACCTCGCGAACAGCGCTGTGCCGCAGGGCTTCCAGCGCGTGATCGGCGATATCCGTGGTTGCCAGCTGATCGGGATCCATGGTGAGGATGCGTGCGATATCGAGGGCCACATTGCCGTTGCCCACGATCACCGCGCGCTCGCCGGACAGGTCGAACCGGCGGTCCGTGTACTCGGGATGGCCGTTGTACCAGGCGACGAATTCGGTGGCCGAATGGCTGCCCGGCAGCTCCTCGCCGGGAATACCGAGGCGGCGGTCGGTGCTCGCGCCCACCGCGTAGATCACCGCGTGGTGGTGTTCGAGCAGTTCCTCGTGCGAGATGTGCTCACCCACTTCCACATTCAGGTGCATGCGGACGGCATCGCGTCCGAAACCGGTGGTGAAGGCGTCGGTCACCGTCTTGGTGCCGGTGTGATCGGGGGCCACCCCCGCGCGCACCAGACCCCACGGCGTGGGCAGCTTGTCGAACATCTCGACCTCGACATCGGCGCGTCCGCGCAGCTCCTGTGCCGCGTAGCAGGCCGCCGGTCCCGCGCCCACGATGGCGACGCGCAGCGTGCCCAGTTCCTTGGACGGCCGAATCTCCACCGGCAGCGGTGCGAGATCCGCCTCGAGGGGATGCCGCTCGAAGTAGGCGGCATTGATATCCCGGTATCGCGTCAGCGACGCGGTGAGGTCGTCCTCGGGGAAGATCGCCTGTACCGGGCAGCTGTCGGCGCAGGCGCCGCAGTCGATGCAGGTGTCCGGGTCGATATAGAGCATCTCGGCCGTGGCGAATTCCGGCTGTTCCGGTGTCGGGCGAATGCAGTCCACCGGGCATTCTGCGATGCAGGTGGCGTCGTTGCAGCAGCGCTGCGTGATGACGTAGGCCATGGCGCTCCTCTGTAGGCGTCTAGTCGAGCGATTGACTGACCGCCCGTACGGTCACAATAATGGGCCACATCGACTCGGTAGAAAAGAGGGACCTGTGGTGAGTGAGAACAACGGCGTGCTGGCGGGCCGTGTAGCCCTGATCACCGGCGGCAGCCGGGGTCTGGGCAAGGAGATGGCGCAGGCGTTCGCCGCCGCGGGCGCGGACCTGGTGATCGCGAGTCGCCGCATCGACGGCTGTCGGGAACTGGCCGCGCGGCTGAGTGAGAAATATGGCTGCCGCGCACTTCCGGTCGCCGCCAATGTCGGCGACTGGGCCGAGTGCGATGCGCTGATCGAGGCCGCCTACGCCGAATTCGGCCGGGTCGACGTACTGGTCAACAATGCGGGCATCTCGCCGCTGTATCCGAGCCTGGCCGAGGTGGGGGAGTCGTTGTTCGACAAGGTGATCGGCGTGAACCTGAAGGGCCCGTTCCGGCTCGTCGCCGAGATCGGCACCCGGATGGCCGCGGCCGGCGGCGGGTCGATCGTCAACATCACCTCGGTGGCCGCCACGCGTTCCGATGTCATCGCACTGCCGTATTCGGCGGCCAAGGCCGGGCTGAACAATCTCACCGAAGGATTCGCGCAGGCATTCGGTCCCACCGTGCGGGTCAACGCGATTCAGTGCGGCCCGTTCGAGACCGATATCGCCACCCACTGGCCCGACGAATTCCGCGCCCAGTTCGCCACCACCGTCGCGCTGGGCCGTCCGGGTCGCCCCGACGAGATCATCGGGGCAGCGCTGTATTTCGCCTCCGATGCCTCCTCCTTCTGTACCGGGTCGATCCTGCGGCTCGACGGCGGCATCCGCTGACCATGTGAATCGATGATATTTCATGGAGAACTTGACTGACCGGACGTACGGTCACGATAATGGGCAGATGATCCAGCCCAACGAAGAGCAGCCGGCGTTCCTCCGCAAGGACGGTCACGTCGCGATCATCACGATGAACCGCCCGCACGCCATGAACGCGGTCAACGCCGCCATGTCGATCGCGCTGCAAGGCGCGGTGGACGAATTCCTCGCCGACCCGGAACTGCGCGTCGGCATCCTCACCGGGGCGGGCAAGGCGTTCTGCGCCGGCGCGGACCTGAAAGAGGTCGCGGCTGGGCGTTCGCTGATCGGACCGGGCCAGCGTGAGCGTGGCTTCGGCGGCATCGTGAAGCAGGTCATCGACAAGCCGCTGATCGCGGCCGTGAACGGTTACGCGCTCGGCGGCGGCACCGAATTCGTGCTCGCCTGCGATCTGGCCGTCATGAGCGCGGACGCCACGCTGGGTTTGCCGGAGGTGCGGCACGGCATCATCGCCGCCGGCGGTGGGCTGCTGCGATTGGCGCGCAAGGTGCCGCCGGCGATCGCACTGGAGGCCCTGCTCACCGGATCGCCCATCGCCCCGGAGGAGGCGCTGCGGTGGGGCCTGGTCAACCGGGTGGTGCCCGCGGACCAGGTGCTCGAGGCGGCACTGGAGCTGGCGAACAAGATCACGCGCAATGCGCCGCTGGCGGTGCAGGCGAGCAAGCGGGTGCTGTATCAGGCCGCGGCGCTGTCGGATTGGGGCGAGGAGGCTTGGCGGCTGTCCGACAACGAGGCGCGGCTGATCATGAAGACCGCCGATGCGAAGGAAGGCCCGCGTGCCTTCGCACAGAAGCGGGCGCCGCAGTGGGAGGCGAGGTGAACGCGGGAACCGGCCGCGCCGCCATCGCGGGGCTGGGGTTGACCGAGGTCGGCAAGGTATACGGCCGCAGCGCAACGGATTTCGCCGCCGACGCCGTGCGCCTCGCGGCGGCCGACGCCGGTCTCGCGGTCACTCAGATCGACGGGCTGCTCGTCAGCCCGGGTACGCAGGGCTCGCCGAAGCTGTCGCTGCAGAAGGTGCTGGGGCTGCGGGATCTGCGGCTGCTCGCCGAGGTCTCCGCGCTGGGCGCGAGCCCGGCCGCCATGATCGCCCTCGCGGCCCAGGCCGTCGTCAGCGGCGAGGCGACTGCGGTGGCCTGTGTGTTCGCCGACGCTCCGCTGAAGGAGAAGGGTTCGGCGCGTGACGCTTTCGGCAAGCAGCGGGCACTGCCGAGCGGATTCGCCTCGTACCACATCGGAATCGGCGCGATCACGCCGAATCTGTTCTACGCCCTTGCTGCTCGACGGCATTTCGAGACCTACGGGACCACCAGTGCACAGCTGGGCGCCATCGCGGTCGGGCAGCGGGCGTGGGCGGCCGGCAATCCGGTGGCCCAGTTCACCGCGCCGATCACCCTGGACGATCATCAGTCCTCACCGCTGATCGCCGATCCGCTGCACCTGCTCGACTGCTGCCTGGTGTCCAATGGCGGCGCGGCCGTCATCGTCACCTCCGCCGAGCGGGCACGCGAGCTCGCGCAGCCGCCGGTGGACGTACTGGGCTGGGGACAAGCACATCCCGGTCAGCTCATGCACCGGGAGTCGCAGTTCGGGTTGCGCACCGGGGCGGCCGTGGCCGGACCCGCTGCGCTGCGCATGGCCGGTGTCACGGTCGAGGATGTGGATCTGCTCGAGCTCTACGACAGTTACACCTTCACCGTGCTGGTCACCTTGGAGGACTACGGATTCTGCGCCAAGGGCGAGGGCGGTGCGTTCGTCGCCGACGGCAAGCTCGCTCCCGGCGGCAGCCTGCCCTGCAATACCGGTGGCGGCCAGCTCTCCAGCTATTACCTGACCGGATTCACCCCCATCGTGGAGGCCGTCACCCAGGCCCGCGGCCACGCCGGCGCACGACAGGTCGACAAGACCGATGTGGTGATGGTCAGCGGCAGCGGCGGTGTCCTGGAACATCACGCCACCCTCGTGCTGAGCGGAGCCGGACGATGAACGACCAAGCGACAGCGGCGATCTGGCCGCCCATGCAGCGGGACGGCAAGAGCGCCGAATTCTTCGACGCCGCCCGGCGCGGCGAACTGGTGATCAAGAAATGCGGTGGGTGCGGGGAGCTGCTCGCACCCGAGGCCGCGGTGTGCACCACCTGCGGCGGCACCGAGCTCACCTGGGTGCCCGCGGCGGGGACGGGCACGCTGATCACCTGGACTGTGATCCACCGTGCGCCCAACCGTGCCTATGCCGAACTGGTGCCCTACACGGTGGCTGTCGTCGAATTGGCCGAGGGGCCTTGGATGTACGCGCGTGTCGTCGGAACACCCGGTGCGGGAGCGCCGGTGCGGGTCGCGTTCGAGCACCCCGCCGAGGGGGAGAGCTACCCGATCTGGACCACCGACATCGGCACCGCCACAGAGAGCGACAACTGATATGGCCGAATTCGACCTGGCGACGCTGCACGAGGCCATTGCCGAGGTACTCGCCGACGAACCGTGCGTGATCGCGCAGCGGACCTACACCTGGCGTGAGACCACCGACCGGACCCGCCGCCTGGCCGCCGTGCTGCGCGGACACGGGCTCGGCGGGCGACGTGATGTCGAGAACGGTTGGGAGACAGGGCAGGACCATCTCGGGGTCTACCTCTACAACGGGCCCGAGTACCTGGAAGCGGTGCTGGGCGCGCACAAGGCGTCGGTGGCTCCGTTCAACATCAACTATCGGTATACGCCGACCGAGCTGGCCTATCTGCTGCGTGATGCCGACGCCAAGGTCGTTGTCTTCGGCGGGCACTTCGCGCCCACACTGGCCGAGGCGTTGCAGGAGCTCGATCACCCGCCGGTACTGCTCCAGGTGGACGACGGCAGCGGGGCGGCCCTTCTCGACGGCGCGCTGGACTACGAATCCGCTTTGGCGGCAGCCGATCCCGCCGACGGCATTCCCGCCGCCGGACCGGATGACCGGCATCTGCTCTACACCGGTGGGACGACCGGCATGCCCAAGGGCGTGATCTGGCGGGCCGGTGACCTGGTCGCCGGGCCGCTCGGCGTACGCAATGTCGAGACCCTCGCCGACGCCGTCGCGCGGGCCGTGCGCATTCGCGGGCGGGTGCTCCCCGCACCACCGCTCATGCACGGCGCGGGCACCGGAATCGCATTGGGCGGCTGGCTGTCCGGCGCGACAGTGGTCATTCAGCCGCACCCGGAACGCCTCGATGCCGCCACCCTGCTCGATACCTGTGCCCAGCACGGCGTGACCTCGATGGCCATCGTCGGCGACGCCTTCGGCGTGCCGCTGGTGACGGAACTGGAGCACAGTCCCCGTGATCTGCGGGGGCTGCGCCTGATCGTCAACAGCGGTGCTGCACTGCGGGATTCGCTGAAGGACCGGCTGCAGGAGCTGCTGCCGCAGATTCGTGTCAGCGATATGCTCGGCTCCTCCGAAACGGGCCTGCACGCCAAACGCGGCGCGGACGGCAAGACCTTCGCCGCGCGCGGGAACACCGCCCTCATCGACGAAACCCGCACTCGCGTGGTCGAACCGGGATCCGACGAGATCGGCTGGCTCGCACAGGGCGGGGCCATTCCCGTGGGCTATCTCGGCGACCCCGCCAAGACCGCCGCCACCTTCGTCACCATCGACGGTCGCCGCTATTCGGTGCCCGGTGACAAGGCGCGCGTCACCGCCGACGGCACCTTCGAATTCCTCGGCCGCGAAGCCACCACCATCAATACCGGCGGCGAGAAGGTCTTCGCCGAAGAGGTCGAACTCGTCGTGCGCGGACTGCCCGGTGTCGCCGACGCGGTCGTGGTCGGCCGGCCCAGCGAGAAATGGGGCCAGGAAGTGGTGGCGCTGTACCAGGCCGCCGACCTCACCGTCACCGACCGGCAGTTGCGCGACGGCTGTCGAGAAGCGCTGGCGGGCTACAAGATTCCCAAGTCATTCATCCGCGTCGACCGCATCGGACGGCACGCGAACGGCAAGACCGATTACGCGTGGGCGAACGCGGCGGCGACAAGTACGGCACAGGAGACACGATGACCGACACCGCCCTCATCCCCGACCTAGGTAATCCGGCCACCTATGTGTCCGGCTTCCCGTACGACGCGGTGGCTCGGCCGCGCCGCGAATCCCCGGTCTTCTGGGTGCCCGAACCCGCCACCGACGACTTCGCGGGCGGCCCCGGCTTCTGGTACGTCACCCGGCACGCCGACGTCATGGCAGCCGGTAAGCGCCCGGACGTGTTCAGCTCCTACGAGGGCGGCACGTGGGTTCGTGAGGTGTCCCCGGCCGAGCTGGAGATCCAGCGGCAGGCCATGCTGAACATCGACCCGCCCATGCACACCCAGATGCGCAAGATCATCAGCAAGGCGTTCACGCCGCGCGTGGTCAACGGCATGATGGAATCCATTGCCGCGCACGCGGATCGAATCGTCGAATCACTCGGCGACGGCGGCGAGCTGGACTGGGTGGAGCGCGTCTCCGCGGAGATGCCGCTGCTGGTGCTCGCCGATATCCTCGGCATCCCGTCCGAGGAACGGCATCTGCTGTTCGACTGGACCAACCGCATGGTGGGCTTCGACGACCCGGAAGCCGTCGACAAGAAGTCCTACGTCTCGGCGTTCTACGAACTGTTCGCCTATGCCCGCAGCCAGACCGCGGCCAAGCGCGCCAATCCCACCGACGATGTGTGGAGTCTGGTCGTCAACGCCGAGGTCGACGGCCGCACCCTCACCGACGACGAACTCGACCGCTTCTTCCAGCTGTTGGTCATCGCCGGCAACGAGACCACCCGCAATATGCTCAACGGCGCGGTGCTGCTGCTCTCGGAGAACCCGGACCAGTGGCGTCTGCTGCGCGAGGATCCGAGCCTCATGCCGCAGGCGGTCGAGGAAATCCTGCGCATGTTTCCGCCCATCCTGCAGTTCCGGCGAACCTGCGTGCAGGACATCGAATTCGGCGGGCAGCAGATCAAGGCCGGCGACAAGGTGGTGCTGTCCTATGCCGCCGCCAATCGCGACGAGACGGTCTTCGAGAACCCGGACACCTTCGACATCACCCGCAAGCAGAACCCGCACGTCTCCTTCGGCTTCGGCACCCACTTCTGCCTCGGCAGCGGCGTGGCGCGGCTCGAGGGGCGACTGCTGCTCACCAAACTGTTCGAACGATTCCCAACTATCGAGGTGATCGGCGAACCGGCGCGGCTGCGATCCAACTTCGTCAACGGCGTCACCGAACTGCCCGTGCGGCTTTCGCGCGCGAAGGGGCAGTAGGTGACCTCCGACCTCTGGTCCACCCCGGAGCGACAAGACCTGCGCAAGCTGGTGCGTGACTTCACCCGTCGTGACATCGCTCCGCATATGGACGACTGGGAACGAGCGGGCGAGTTGCCGCGTGAACTGCACGCCAAGGCGGGCGAGTTGGGGCTGCTGGAGCTTTCCTTCCCCGAATCTGCCGGCGGTGCGGGTGATTACATCGATCTGGCGATCCTGATCGAGGAGCTCATCGGCAACGGGGGCAGCCCGGGCTTGTGCGGGTCGCTGCTCACGCACACCATCGCCGCACCGCATATCGCCGCGGTCGGGAACCCGGCGCAGGTCGAGAAGTATGTGCGGCCGACCTTGGCGGGCACGAAGATCGGCTCGCTGGCGATCACCGAACCCGGTACCGGCTCCGACGTCGCGGCCGTCGGCACCCGGGCGGTTCGCGACGGCGACCACTACCTCGTCGACGGCGCGAAGACCTACATCACCTCCGGTGTCCGCGCCGACTACGTCACGACCGTCGTCCGCACCGGCGGCCCGGGCTACCGGGGACTGTCGCTGCTGATCGTGGACACCGACACTCCCGGCTTCACCGTGGGCCGCAAGCTCGAGAAGATGGGCTGCCTGTGCTCGGATACCGCCGAACTGTCCTATGACGGTGTGCGCGTACCGGTTTCGAACCTGGTCGGCCCGGAGAACAGCGCCTTCGCCCAGCTCATGACCCGCCTCGACGGCGAGCGCCTGAACCTCGCGGTCCAGGCCTACGCCACCGCGCAGCGCGCCTACGACCTCACCGTGCCCTGGGTGCGCGAACGCACCACCTTCGGCCAACCCCTCGCGCAACGCCAGGTCATCCGCCACAAACTCGCCGAGATGGCCCGCCGCGTCACGGTGGCCCGCGTCTACGTCCGAGATGTGCTGACCCGCTACGTCACCGGCCAACCGGTGGGCAGCGAAGTCGCCATGGCCAAGAACACCGCCGCCATGGCCTGCGAGTACGTCGTCAACGAAGCCGTGCAGATCTACGGCGGCATGGGCTACATCCGCGAGAACGAGGTCGAGCGCCTCTACCGCGACAGCCGCATCCTCACCATCGGCGGCGGCTCCACCGAAATCATGAACGAGGTCATCGCCAAATCCCTCGGCCTCGACAACTGAACAGCGTCAACGGATTACGGAAGGCAACCCGAGTGGGGCACTATCGCAGCAATGTCCGCGACCTCGAATTCACCCTCTTCGAGATGTTCGGACTCGACAAGATCCTCGCCTCGGGCGCCTACGGCGACCTGGACGGCCCCACGGTGCGCCAGATGCTCACCGAAGCGGCGAAACTGGCGGAAGGCCCAGTGGCCGAAGGGTTCTCGGACGCCGACCGCAACCCGCCCACCTTCGACGCGGCTACCCACACCGTCCGCATCCCCGAATCCTTCAAGAAGGCCCTGCGCGCCTGGCAATCCGCCGACTGGTTCCGCGTCGGCCTGCGCGAGGAAGTCGGCGGCGTACCCGCCCCCGCCATGGTCACCTGGGCCATCACCGAATTCCTGCTGGGCGCCCAGCCCGGCATCTACTTCTACCTGACCGGCCCGGTGTTCTCGAGCATCCTCCACGGCATCGGCACCGAGGAACAACAACGCTGGGCAACCCTTGCAGTAGAACGCAATTGGGGCACCACCATGGTGCTCACCGAACCGGACGCGGGCTCCGACGTAGGCGCCGGCCGCACCCGAGCCATCCCACAGCCCGACGGTTCCTGGCACATCGAAGGCGTCAAGCGTTTCATCACCTCCGCCGACTCCGACGACCTCTTCGAAAACATCGCCCACCTCGTCCTCGCCCGCCCCTCCGGCGCAGGCCCGGGCACCAAAGGCCTCAGCCTCTTCTACGTCCCCAAATTCCACTTCGACACCCACACAGGCGAACTCGGCGACCGCAACGGCGCCTTCGTCACCGGCCTCGAACACAAAATGGGCCTGAAGGTCTCGGCAACCTGCGAAATCACCTTCGGCGCCCACGGCACCCCCGCCAAAGGCTGGCTGATCGGCGACACCCACAACGGCATCGCCCAAATGTTCCAGATCATCGAAACCGCCCGAATGATGGTCGGCACCAAAGCCATAGCCACCCTCTCGACCGGCTACCTCAACGCCCTCGACTACGCTCGCCACCGCATCCAGGGCGCCGACCTCACCCACATGGCCGACAAGAACGCCCCCCGCGTCCCGATCATCCAACACCCCGACGTCCGCCGCTCCCTGATGATGCAGAAGGCCTACGCCGAAGGTCTCCGCGCGGTCTACCTCTTCACCGCCGCCCACCATGATCCCGAAGCAGCACAACAGGTCTCGGGCGCGGACCCCGCCCAGGCAGCCCGCCTCAACGACCTCCTCCTCCCGATCGCCAAGGGCGTAGGCAGCGAACGCGCCTACGCCATGCTCACCGAATCCCTCCAAACCCTCGGCGGCTCCGGCTACCTCCAGGACTACCCGATCGAGCAGTACATCCGCGACGCCAAGATCGACTCCCTATACGAGGGCACCACCGCCATCCAGGCCCAGGACTTCTTCTTCCGCAAGATCGCCCGCGACGGCGGCGCAACCCTGGAGTTCCTGCTCGGCAAGATGGATGAAACCGTCACCGGGGGAGCGGGATTCACCACCGAGCGCCGCCTGCTCGGGGTGGCCGTCGAGGACGTGCGCGGCATGGCCGCAGCACTCACCGGCTACCTGGCCGCTTCTGCGCAGCACCCCGAGGAAATCTACAAGGTCGGAACCGGTTCGGTCCGATTCCTGCTCGCCACCGGCGACTTGCTGGTGGGCTGGTTGCTGCTCCGCCAGGCCGAGATCGCCGCGGCCGGATTGGCCGCCGGCGGTATCGAGCCCGCGGACGCGGCGTACTACTCGGGCAAGGTCGCCGTTGCGTCCTTCTTCGCGAAGCAGGTCTTGCCGACCCTGTCCGCTGTCCGCACCGTGCTCGCCGACCTGGACAACGACCCTATGGTCCTCGACATCTCCGCGTTCTGAGGCGGTCCCTGAACTTCAGACTCCAGCGAGGCAGCTCGATGGCAGTCGGCCTATGTGACCCGGCAGTGGGGCGTCAGTGCGCCGCGGCCTCCTGCATGCACTCGTGCACGATCTTGGGGAGGCGGCCCTTCGGGTCGGCGAGCGAGGTCAGCATGAAGCGGTCGATCAGCAGGCCGCCCAGGGCGAGGTCGACGAAGGCGGCGCCGACCTCGTCGGGGGTGCGGCGGCCTTTGGGGTTGAACCAGGTCCACATCCATTGCATGGAACCGAAGATTTGGAGGGTGGCGAGGGCCTCGTCCAGTTCGCGGAAGACGCCGGCGTCCATGCCGGCGCGGATTTCCTGTTGCATCATGCGTTGGACGTCGGAGCGGTGCTCGCGGATTTTGAGCATTTCGGGATCGTCTGTGAGCTGGACGAATTCGCGTTGGCTGGCGATGGTCGCGTCGCGATCCTCGATTTGGTAGAAGACGCCCGCGTAGATCATGGCGGCTACGCGTTCGGCGGGGGATTCCAGGCGTTCGAAGACCAGCTTCAGTTCGCGTTTGCGCTGGGACATGTAGTTGTCCTCGAGCTCACGCAGCATCTGGGCCTTGGTGCCGAAGTGGTGCACGATGGTGCCCTTGGACATGCCGAGTTCGTTGGCGATGTCGCCGAGATTGGTCTGGTTGTAGCCGCGTTCGGCGACGTGACGGATGAACGTCTCCAGAATCTGATCTCGGCGGCCGGGGCGGCCTGCCACTTCGGTACCTCCTTGTAAGACTTACCGCACGGACGGTCACTTCAACCGTATCATCTGGAAGGTCAGTGCAGCAGGAGGAGGACCTGCAGCTCGCCGACGAGGAAGCCGAGGATCGCGCCGACGGTGACGATCTTCCATTCGTCCTGTTTGAAGGCCGGGCGCAGGATGTTCTCGTATTCGTCGTTGGTCATGAGCCGCATCTTCTCGATGATCATGGCGTGTACGTCGAGGGCCCGCATGGTGTACTCCTCGATCTGCCGGGTGCTGTCGGGCAGCCGAGTGCGCATGGTGTCGACGACATCATGCTTCATGGCCTCGAGGCTCGAGGCGAAGGCGAATTCGACGAGGGGCTTGGCGCGGCCGAGTTGCTGATCGAGCACCCGCTGGACCTCGTACTCGACGAGGGAGAACAGACGATCGGACTGCGGGCCGGTCAGCATCGCGTGAATGATGTTGGCGGGGGTCAGGATCTCATTGGCGATGAGGCCGCCGTAGTCGACGGCGACCTCATCGCGGCGCTTGTGAAAGAGTCCCTGCCAACGGAATACGCCGAGGTAGCGCTTCGGCTCGATCGGGCGGAACACCATCTGGAGCGCCAGCCAGTCGGTGGAATAGCCGACGAACGCGCCGAACAACGGCATGATCAGTGCGGAGTGGGTGAACGCCCAGATGACCGCCTGCACAATGCCCAGGAGGAAACCGAACAACAGTCCCGAGCGGACGATGAACCGCATTTCTGGTGCGGCGATCTCGCGGATCATGCGGACGGTCAGCGCTTTGTCGCGCATGAGCGCGTCGATGGCCATGGCGCGCATATCGAAGACCAGATCCACATTGGCCTTGAGGTCGTCCATCATCTGCGCGATCAGCTGCGGCGAATCACTTTGAATCCGGCGGATCAGCATGCGGCGCACCTGTTCCGGCAGCAGCTCCCAGATGCCGGGCTGGTGGCGCATCATCAGCTTGTGCACGACCTCGGCGACCGTGTCGAGCATCGGCTCCTGAATGTGCTTGGCCAGTTCCTCCGGATCGATGCGGTCGATGATCTCCTGTGGATCGATCAGCCGTGCCAGCATGAGATCCACGGCGACGGTCGACATCCGCGCCGAATATCGCGGAACCAGGCCCTGCCAGCCGAGATACGGCGGGATGCCCTTGAATTCCAAAGGGCGGAACAGCATCTCGACCGCGACCAGCTTGGTGAACCAGCCGATCGCGGCGGCGACGAACGGCATCAGCGCGTACAGATGCCAGTTCTCCTGTAGGTCGGCGGCCATCTTCGACCAGTCCATGATTCCCCCCTCGGTGATCTGATCGACTACACGGCGCGCTGCGTGCGGTGCAGAAAGCGTCCGATCTCCGCGATGGCGTCGTCTGCCTCGGGCACGAATCCCGCGAATATCTGGAAGACGTGTATCT
This sequence comes from Nocardia huaxiensis, assembly GCF_013744875.1. Taxonomy (NCBI): domain Bacteria; kingdom Bacillati; phylum Actinomycetota; class Actinomycetes; order Mycobacteriales; family Nocardiaceae; genus Nocardia; species Nocardia huaxiensis. The sequence goes on along the minus strand of NZ_CP059399.1, from coordinate 5,867,854 downwards.
GACCCGGCCAGATTTGCAATTCGCACGGCACGCCAACGCGTTTCAGCGCGGCCGCGAAACCGCGCGCATCGTCGAGCAGGCATTCTCGGGTGCCGACCTGAATGAAGGTCGGCGGCCAGCGGCGGTCCACCCCGTCGATCGGTGTGGTGCGCTGATCGCGAATGCCGCCACCGCCGAAGTGCGCGCGGACGGCGGGTGCCCAGAACGGCACGGCGAGAACCGGATCGCGGCGTCGCCGGTCGCGCGCTATGGCGCGGGCGGAGGTCGGATCGATTACGGGGGAGAGCAGCACCACCGCGGCGGGCCGGGGCAGCCCTTCTCGAATGACATCATTGATCAGCGCGGCCGCCAGATGTCCGCCCGCGGAATCACCCGAGACAATCAGTCGTGCCGGATCCACGCCCGCGGCGAGCAGACCCCGATAGGTCGCCAGTGCGTCGTCGGCGCCGGCGGGATGCGGATGCTCGGGCGACAATCGATAGTCCGGCAGGCAGACTCGGGCATGGCACGCCGCGGACAGTCGCACCGCCAGTGCGGTGTGCGACCGCGGTGACCCCACCAGGAAGCCGCCGCCGTGCAGGTGCAGCACGGTGGTCTCGCCCGCTCCGGCGCTTTCGGCTTGTACCCAGGTGCACGGCACGCCGTTGAGCGTGGCGGCAGAGGTGCGGTGCGAAATCTTGCGCGCCGACCCGGAGGCGCGATCGGTCAGGAAGCGGATGGCCGCCAGGGTGTTGCCCGAGGGCTCTCCGAAACGGAACAGTGGGCGGACCGCCACTCTGAAAAGTATTCGCGCCGCGACACTTCGGCTGCTCGGCCGAGCTGTCGGTGCCTGCGATGTCTCGGCACCGGAGCCGGGTAGTCCTACGAACGATCGCGCTGTCGAGTCCGCGCTCCACATGGTTGCTCCATTCGGCGTCATTGCCCGTCGATGCTTCGACGCATCGATACAGCGGATGGTAAGCACAACCGTACGGACAGTCAAAAGGTCGGATCTCTCAATGATCCTGCTGCGGGCGGCGAAGGCTGTTGCGAGAAAGTTTCACCATTCTCTCGGTATTTGCCCAGTAAGGCCCATGGCCGTTGACGGAAAGTGTGACCCCGTGCACAATAGCTGCCCATACGGCGAACTGACCGTACGTACGGCTAGAGCATGATTTAGGGGATGGAATGCGGGAGTCCGGTACATACGCGGGGGAGGAGGGGCCGCCGATCCCGACGGATCGCCTGGGGCTGCACGCGTTACGCGACAACTTCTCCGCAACGACCATGTCGAGCGTCGGAACCTTCGGTCGTGCCATGCGCTCGGGCGTGGAGGCGACTCGCGTGGTCGTGACGGATCTGGTGCGGGGGCGGTTCCAATGGCGGGAAACCCTGGCGCAGGCGTGGTTCGTCATCACCGTGACCGCGATTCCCGGTGTGCTGATGGCCATTCCGTTCGGCGTCATCGTGTCCGCCCAGGTGGGGAACATGGTGAATCAACTCGGCGCGGATTCGCTGATCGGCGCGGCCGGCGGACTCGGCGTGATCAAACAGGGAGCGCCGCTGGCCACCGGATTGCTCCTCGGCGGCGCGGCGGCTTCGGCCATCGCCGCTGACCTGGGGGCGCGCACCGTGCGGGAAGAGGTCGACGCCATGCGCGTCATGGGCATCGACCCGGTGCAGCGCCTGGTAGCCCCGCGCCTGGTCGCCATGCTGCTGGTCGCCCCGCTGCTCAACATCCTCATCATCGTGATGGGTGTGCTGGCCGGATATGTCGTGGCCATCGCCGCGCTCGGCGTCACGCCCGGCAGCTACTGGGAGTCGTTCGGTTCCTTCACCTCCGGCGCCGATGTGTGGGTGTCACTCGCCAAATCAATGGTCTTCGGCTTCCTCGTGGTGGTCATCGCCTGCCACCGGGGACTGGAAGCCAAGGGCGGCCCGCGCGGTGTCGCGGACGGCGTCAATGCGGCCGTGATCCTGTCGGTGGTGTCGATCGCGGTGGTGAACGTCGCCATCACACAGGTCGTGGCCATGTTCCTGCCGGTGGAGCTGGCATGATCGCAACTCCGTACACGCCCAGGGGTTTTCGGTGGTTACGCACGCTGCGAACGCGGGTGCGGCCGTGGGGGCCGCTCGACAATCTCGGATTCGTGCTCGGCTTCTGCTGGCAGGTGCTGTCATCGATTCCCTTCGCGCTCAGGCACTACCGCGGTCGGACGATGGCGCTGATCACCGATATGACGTGGGGCCGCGGCTCGATCATCGTCGGCGGCGGGACCGCCGCGGTCATGGGAATCATGGGTGCCGCGGTCGGCGCGTCGACCGGCATCGAGGCCTACAGCGCGCTGAATCTGGTGTCGCTGGGCCAGGTCACCGGCGTCATCTCCGCCTTCGCCAACACGCGTGAGCTCGCACCGATCGCCGCCGGGGTGGGTTTCGCCGCCCAGGCGGGCTGCCGGATGACCGCCGAAATCGGGTCCATGCGCATCTCGGAGGAGATCGACGCCATCGAATCACTCGGTGTGCGGTCGGTGGCCTTCGTGGTCGCCACCCGGGTGATCGCGGGCTTGGTCGCGATCGTGCCCACGTTCCTGATCGCCCTGATCCTGAGCTATTTCGCGTGCGCGGTCATCGTGGTACGGCTGCATGATCAGCCCGCGGGCGTGTATGACCACTACTTCACCATGTTCGTGGTCAGCTGGGACGTGCTGGCCGCTGTCGTGAAGGTCGCGGTCTTCGCGGTCGCGGTGATCGTGATCCATTGCTATCAGGGCTTTTTCGCCACCGGCGGGCCGGAGGGCGTGGGTATCGCCTCCGGGCGGGCCATCCGGGCGAGCCTGGTGGCGATCATCGCGCTCAATATGGTCATGACGCTGGCGCTGTGGGGATTCACCTCACCTGTCCGGTTCGCGGGGTGAGGGGCATGCCTGCGTACGGACTCCCCGGCGTCGCGACCGACGCCCGCCTGTCGCGCCGCATCGGCATCGTCGTGGTGGCCCTGACAATTCTCGTGCTCATCGGATGGCGCATGCTGCCGTCGCGAAATGACGGCACCCTGTCGGTGGCGGTGCTCACCGACAAGGTCGGAACCGGTGTGCAGACCGGCAACGACGTACGACTCGACGGTGTGGCCGTGGGTCAGGTGGAGGCCATCGAACCGGACGGTCAGCGCCAGCGCATCACCTTGACCCTGCACCGCGACCAATTGTTCGGGCTCACCGACGCGTTCGGTGTGGACTATGTGCCCGGCAACCTGTTCGGCGTCGCCGAGATCGCGCTCGAACGCGGCGCGGGCGGGGCGTCGCTCGCCGACGGTGCGGTGATCGACCTGACCGGGTCCCGTGCCGGCCAGGTCCGCGACGCGACCATCTCGACGCTGCTGCGCTCGGTCGGCACCTTCAGCAATGAGGTGCTCAGCCCGGATCTGATCTCGATACTGGATCGGATATCCAGTGGCACAAGTGCTTTCACACCACTCATCGAGGCGATCGTCGCTACGGTGCGCGCGATCGCGGACACCCAGCGGCTGTCCAGCTCGTTCCTGCTGAGGCAGTACGGTGCGACGCTGGCCGGTCTGCCGGCCACCACACACGGCCTGGCCAGCCTACTGAGCAGCGCGTACGACGCCGAATATCTGCGCTCACCGGAGAATCTGGCGAAATTCGACGCCAGCACCCAGATGATCGTGACCGAATTGATTCCCGCCCTGGCGAACGTCTTGTCCACAGCGGAAACGCATTTCGCGGAGACGGTGACCACGCTCGTGCCGGTGCTGTCGATGCTGTCGCACACGGTGCCCGACCCCGCCCGCTCCAGCGCCGAGCTGGGTGAACTACTGCGGCGCCTCGGCGTGGCCATGCCCGACACCGGAAACGGACCGGTCCTGAACCTCGCCGTCGACCTGCGCGGCGTGCCCGCCCTGGCGGTCCCGCTGCTGGGAGGTGCGCGATGAGGGCACGCTCGCTGCTGCTGCGACTGGGAGCGTTCGCAGGGGCCATGATCGTCCTGCTGATCCTGGTCTTCCACGTGATCGAACGCCCCATGGAGGGCGAGACCGACAGCTACACCGCCGAATTCACCGATGCCAACGGACTCAAGGCCGGTGACGACGTGCGGGTCTTCGGCGTGCGCGTCGGCAAGGTCGGTGACGTCCGCCTGGCTGGAAGCCTTGCCTCGGTGCGGTTCTCGGTCGGACGCGAGCACCGGGTGTTCGACAACAGCACCCTCGCCATCCGATACCAGAACCTGAGCGGTCAGCGGTATCTCGACATTCAGCAACCCGACCAGCCGGGTAACCGGCGCGCACCCGGACAGATCATCGGCGTCGACCACACGGTTCCGGCGTTCGACATCACCACGGTGTTCAACGGCCTGGAACCGGTACTGGCGCAACTCACACCGGCGGACCTCAATCAGTTCGCCACCAGCATGCTGGCCGTGATCGAAGGATCCGGCACCGGGATGGGACCGGCACTGGAAGCGATCGAAAAACTGAGCGGCTATGTCACCGACCGGCAGATCGTCATCGCGACACTGGTCCGCAATCTGGGCACGGTCTCCGAACACCTGGGCGGCAAATCCGGTAACGCGGTGCAACTGCTGACCCAGCTGACCGCCATCTTCGTCAACCTCACTCAGAAGGTCGGCGGGCTCATCGAGTTCTCCCAGAAGATCCCGCCGATCCTCATGCCCGCCGAAAACCTGCTCGCCACAGTGGGACTCACGCCGGGAACCAACCCCGATCTGGAAATCCTGCTCCGGGGGGCCTTCCCGGACCCGAACGAGACGGTCGCGACCCTGAACAGGCTGCCCGCGGTGCTGCAACAACTGGGCGCGGCCATTCCGACGTCGGCGCCCGGCGTGCAAACGGCCTGCTCGAACGGCAATGCGCAAGCACCGCAACCACTTCAGCTGCTCATCGCGGGACAGAGGATCTCACTGTGCAACAACTGATGTCACGCACCGTCCACAACCTGACCCGGGCCGTCGGAAGGCTCTCCTCGGCGCTGCGACGCCTCACCTCGCGGGATCGGGCACCGCTCGGCGACGCGGCCCGGGCTCGCGCGGATAAGCGCTGGGGACTGGCCGGTCTGGTGTGCGTCGTCGTGCTGGCGGCCGGATTCGGCCTCGTTTACGTATCCGACTTCGATGTGCGCACGCACACGGCGTATCTGACCGACGCGGGATCGGTGCGGGCCGGCGATCCGGTGCGAGTCGCCGGCGTCACCGTCGGCGAAGTGAAATCGCTGTCCGCCCAGGGGGATCGGGTCGAGATGCGGTTCACCGTCGCGGAGGAGGTATTCCTGGGGGCGCAGACCACCCTCGCCGTGCGCATGCTCACCATCGTCGGCGGCCACTACCTCGCGGTCATCCCCGCGGGGACGGAGCCCCTGGGCGGCACACCGATTCCGGCCGACCGGGTGGTGCTGCCCTACAGCCTGCCCAAGGTGTTCCAGGAGGCCATCCGGCCCGTCGGCGAGATCGACGGCACCGTCCTACGGCAGAACGTGGCCGCCCTCGAATCCGCGGTGAGCAGGAACCCGCAGGCCATCGGCACCACGCTGACCGCCGTCGGCACCATCGTCGACATCATGAACCGGCAGAACGCCGACATCTCGCGGTCGCTGCGGCTGGCCGACGAATACGTCAACGCTCTCGACGGCGGAAAACAGGTGCTCATCACCCTCATCCAGAGCTTCTGCATCCTCGAAACCCTGGTGGAGAACCATGCATTCGAGGTGAATCAGGCCATGACCGTGCTCGCACGCACCCTCGATCGGGCGGCGCCGCTCGCGCAGGCCTGGGACACCACGCTGCAGCCGATGGCAGGGCCGCTGGCCGATTCGCTGCTCGAGCTCGACGAGATCGGAGCCAAGTTGCAGGCCCTGCTGGATTCGCTGCGCGGGATCGGCGCGCAACTACAGCCGCTGGCCTCGGCGCAGGGGTTGTCCCTCGATCAGTCCGCGACCACCCTCACCGGCGCGGCCATCTGCGTCCCCGTGCCCGGGCGGGTGTGCTGATGCTGAAACAGCTCTTCGCTTCACGCGGATTCCTTTCCGTCGCAACGATTCTCGTCTTGGCTTCGGTGGCCGTGGCCGGCTACCGCCTCGCGAAACCGACCCCTGAGATGCGCAGTTACTGCGCACTCATGCCCGACGGTATCGGGCTCTTCGAAGGCAGCGATGTCACCGTGCTCGGCCTCCGTGTGGGCCGCGTGACCCGCATCGAACCCAGCGGCGACGGCGCTCGGGTCGACTTCGAAATCCCCGCCGGTGAACGACTTTCGGCGGAGGTGGGCGCCACCACGCTGTCCGACACCTTGGTCGCCGACCGCAAACTGGCCCTCATCGGCACCGCAGCCGACGGCGCACCGGCCTGGGACCACGAACGTTGCATCACCCGGACACTGACCCCCAAGAGCCTCACCGCCACCTTCAACGCCCTCGCGGGACTGGCGGACGAGCTCAACGGCGGCGAACAGCCGGACCGGCCCGACCTGATCAAGGACGGCATCGCGGCGCTCGACAATGCCACCGCGGGCCACGGCCGCCAGATCAACGACATCGTCCGCACACTCGGCGCGGCCTTGAATTCCCCCGATGCCGCCATCGGGCATCTGGGCGGGCTGATCGACGCGCTCGCCGACCTGGCCCACAGCGCCGCCAACGGCTGGGGGGATGTGAAGGACATGCTGACCCGGCTCACCGCCGCCCTGCAGGCCGCGAACGATCAGGTCGTGCCGCCCATCGTGGATGTGGTCGATGGACTGCGCGAGGTGCTGCCCGCCGCCAACGAGGCCATCGTCATGCTCGGCGGACCGCTGCTGCGCCGCCTCGACTCCGCCGCCGACCGACTGCCCATGCTGCTCGCCGGGATCGGCTCCCTGCGCGAGCTCATCGCCATGATTCCACCGCTGACACAAGCCTTCTCGACAGCGGTCGACCCCGCCACCGGGCAGACGGTCATCACCTACGCGCCACCGGCCGTGGCGTTGCCGGACGCGGCCGCCGCGGAGGTGTGCGCCGCCGTCAACGCTCTCGCCGCTGGTCGCTGCACCGCCGCCGACGGGCTCGCGCAGGTGCAGGTGACCCAGCTCGTGCTCGGAACGGTAGGTGCGCGATGAGAATCCGTAAGACCGCGATCGCGGTCCTGGCCGGCGTACTCACCACCGCGGCATGCGGTTTCGATCCGGCGCAGGTCGACGTCCCCGGCACCCGGGTCGGCGGGCCGACCTACATGCTGCGCATCGAATTCCCGAACGCATTGAACCTGCCGCCGGGCGCGAAGGTGATCGCCAACGGCGTGCTCGCGGGGAACCTGGACGGTCTCGAAGTCGTCGAGCCCGGAAGCGACTCGGCGGGAAAGGGTTTCGTCGTGGCTACGGTGGACATCACCGAATCGGTGCGCTTGCCCGCGAACGTCACTGCCGAACTGCGCCAGGCCACCCCGCTCGGCGACGTTCACATCGCGCTCACCTCCCCTCCGGATGCGACGGGACCGGCACTCGGCGATGGGGCGACCATCCCCCTGCGGCAGACGGTCACCCCCTTACAGGTGGAGGACACGCTCGCGGGGCTGGCCACGGCGATGGGCAGTGGCGCGATCCTCGACCTGCAGAAGATCGTCCGCCAGTTGAACACCGCACTGCCCGACCATCCCGAACAGACGGCGCGGATGTTCGCCGTCCTGGGCGCCGATTTCACCGATGTGGCCGCCCACCTGGACGACGTCGACTCCTTCCTCGAGGGGCTGGAAGCCAATGCCCGCCAGATCCTCGACGACGAACCCATGCTGAGCAAGCTGCTCGCCGACTACGGCGTCGAACACGTCTCGGCCGTGGTGAATTCGGTGCTCGGCGTGCTGCTCATCATGTCGGCCCTGGCGCCGGTGGCCACCAACGCGGCATGGCTGGCCCCGGCCGTCGCCGGCCTCGACGACACCGCGAAAGCCCTGGTGCCGTTGCTGTTCACCAACCGTCCCCTGGACCTGAACGCACCTTCGAACCTCAACGCCATGGTCGCGCTGTTGCGCGACAAGATCATTCCCTTCGCCGAGCGCGGTCCGAAGGTGAACGTCGTCGGCGCGACCATCGGCGACACGGACGCACCCGCTGTCGCCGAGGACGACCAGGTACAGCGAATCCTCGAGACCCTGCGCATGATCGGAGCCGTCCGATGAGCCCGATGCGGTGGCGGCCGCGCGCCGTGAAACCCGGATCGATACTGTCGCTGGCAGCCATAGCCGGTGTGCTCGTTCTGGGCATCGGCTACCTGAGTTTCGGTGTGCTGCACCTGGATCCGTTCCGCGACCGGCATACGGTGCGGATTCTGCTGACCAACTCCGGTGGAGTCGGCACCGGCTCGCCTGTGCTGTTGAGCGGCGTCCCCGTCGGCAAGGTCACCGCCGTCTCCACCGTCGCGTCCGGAGTGGAACTGCGGCTCGATTTGCAAGTGCGCTACCGGATTCCGGCGGCCAGCGAGCTGCGCATCGAAGCGCTGTCCGCGCTCGGCGAACCCTACGTGGAATTCGATCCGCCCAACCAGAACGGCCCCTACCTGGCCGACGGCCAGCTCATCGACGCCCGCACCACCGCACTGCCCATGTCCATCCCGCAGGTGGCGGTGCGCGCGGTGGAGCTCATGCGGCAGTTCGATCCACAGGCCATCTCCTCCCTGGTCGGCACCATCGACACCGCCATCACCGGAACCCGCGGCGACCTGCCCGCCATCGAACACGCCTCCACCCTGCTGGCCGCCACCATCCTCAGCCGCACCGACCTCATCCACCAACTGCTCACCGACATGCAGACCCTCGGTGCCGACATGGATTGGACCGGAACGGCTTTGGCGTCCTCCGGCCCGCAGTGGACAGGCTTCGGCACCGCCCTGGACCGGCTCATCGTCGCCGCCTCCGGCCTGTACTCGGTCGGCGACTCACCCGCCGACTACCACACCGGCGACGGCATCGTCCCCTTCCTGCAACGGCTCGACGCCCTGCTCCAGAAGATCGGCCCGCAGCTGACCGGCCTCGCACCCGCACTACGCCCCCTGATGGACACCACCGCCCAGGCCGGAAGCCGAATCGACATCGGCGCCCTCATCTCGCAGGCCCTCGCCACCGTCGGCTCCGACGGCGCGGTCCATCTCCGGATCAACCTCAAATAACCAGCAGGAGAACGACAATGAGCACCCTCCCCGACGAGAAGACCGACAGCACCACCCCCACGGAGCCGGGGCAATCCACCGAACCCCGGCGACTGGCGATCCGTCTCACCACCGCCGTCACCGCCCTCGCGACCACCCTCACGATCATTGTCATCGCGACGCTGACCACCCTGCTGATCTCCGCCCGCGGCGACCTCTCCGCCCGCGACGCCGCCGCCGACGACGAACAGCACGCCCGCCGAGTCGCCCTGGACTACGCCGTCGGCGCGTCCACCATCGACTACCGCGACACCCAGGCGTGGTACGGAAAACTCAAGGCCGACACCACAACCCAGCTGGCCGCCAAGTTCGACGCCACCTCCGCCCAGCTCGATCAGATCCTCCTGCCGCTGCAGTGGACCTCCAAGGCCAGCCCGATCGCCGCCGCCGTCACCTCCGAGTCCGCGGGCATCTACAAGGTGAGCGCCTTCCTCAACGTCACCACCACCAGCGCCCAGAACCCGCAGGGCGGCCAATCCACCGTCACCTACGCGCTCACCATCGACAAGAACGCCGGCTGGAAGATCACCGAAGTCGGCGGCATGGACAACGCGCTGCCCGTGAAATGAGACCGCGACCGCACCGGATGTCCAACCGGAAATCGCTTGCGCGACCGGGCGTGCGCGCGCGGCTGCTGGCGATCGTGCTCGTTTCCAGCATCACGCTGCTCACCATCGGGGTGGGTGCCGCCACCTACCTGGTGAAAACCGGCCGCGAGGCCGAGAATTGGGCCGATTTGGCCAGCCGGCTGATAGATCCGGCGCTGGCGATGATCGAAGCATTCCAGGATGAACGCCTCCACTCGCTGCGATATCTGAGCGGCGAGCCGAACGCCGCAGCCGACCTGACTGCCGTGCGCGGGCGCACCGATGCCGCCATCACGCAGGTGCGGGGTCTGCTGGAGGTAGGCCGGGAAATCGATCCGGATGGTTCGGCCGATGAGATCTCCGGCTACCGCGAACTGTACGAACGATTTCCGTCGTTCCGGGGTTCGATCGATTCTCGCCGAACGGCCTCGGGACAGGTATTCGACCTCTTCGGCAAGGTGATCGGCAGTGCGTTCTCCGCGGCGATGCTGGCGGCCAGGGTCGCGCCGGACTCCGCCATCGCCGTGGAACTTTCCTATGCCGTCGCACCGCTGCGCACCGCCGAAGCACTCTCACATGCGGTGGCAATGGGTGCGGTCGTCTTCGCCTCGCAACATCCGGAAGTGCAGCAGCTCACCGAATTCGGTGACTACGTCGGCGAGTATCGCCGCGAAGCGGCGTACGCGGCGTCGGTGTTTCGCGCCGAGCGGCTCGACCAGCTCCACAGCATCACGACGGGTGCCGACTGGCAGCTACTCGCCGCCCTGGAGGAGCGCACGCGATCCTCGGAAACGCTCACCTTCACCGAGACGGCGGAGTGGCGGAATGCCGCGACCCGGGTCCGTTCGGCTTTGCTGAAACTCTGGCAGGACAAGAGCCTCGACGCACATGTGCTGGCCCGTGCGCACGGCGCGCGCATCGCCACCAATTCGCTGTACGCGGGCACCGCGGTGTTGCTGGTATCCGCGCTGGCCTTCGTCGTCGCGCTCGTGATGGCCAATCGGGTCGTCGCACGGATGCAGCGCTTACGCCACCACACTCTCGAGCTGGCCGACCGGCGACTGCCGGACCTCATGCGCCGCCTGACCGACGGCGAACGGGTCGATCCCGATGCGGAAGTCGACGGGCCCGAATTCGGGAACGACGAAATCGGTCATGTGGCAGCGGCTTTCCACCGTGCCCAACTCGTCGCCGTCTCCGCCGCGGTCGCCGAGGCCAAGACCCGGGCAGGCGTGAACGCGGTCTTTCTCGATATCGCCCACCGCAGCCAGATCGTGGTGCACCGCCAACTGGCTCTGCTCGACGAAGCCGAACGGACCGAAGAGAATCCGGCCCATCTCGACCTGCTGTTCAAACTCGACCATCTGGCTACCCGCGCGCGCCGCAATGCGGAGAACCTCATCATTCTCGGTGGCGGGCAACCGGGCCGACGCTGGCGGACCCCGGTGCCACTGGGCGACGTCGTACGGGGCGCGGTAGCAGAGAGCTTGGACTACACCAGGATTCGGGCGGGCCGGCTGCCCGAGGTCCATATCGCCGGAAGGGCGGTCGCCGATCTCATTCACGCCTTGGCCGAACTGATGGACAACGCCACCGCGTTCTCGCCGCCGCACGCACCGGTCGCGGTATCGGGGGCTGTCGTCGGCCGAGGTGTGGTGGTCGAAATCGAGGACCAGGGGCTCGGCATGCCGGACACGCAGCTGGCTGAACGCAACGACCTGCTGGCACATCCCCCCGATTTCAGCGTGGCCGTTCTGACCGATGACATCCGGCTGGGATTGTTCGTGGTCGCGAAGCTTGTTGCCAAGCACGGTATTTCGGTCCGCCTGAGCGAATCGGTCTACGGGGGCGTTCGAGCCGTGGTGCTGATTCCTTCCAGCGTGATCGCCGATTTCGGCGCACGTGAACACAGTGCGGACGACCGCTAGCCGTTCTGCTTGGCTTTCGGGCTCGTCGGGTCGAGAATGCTCGGTGCCACATCCACTGCGACCGCCCGCAATGTCATGGTGAGCAGGAGGAGGGCCTCGTCGCGGGACAGCCTGTCCCTGCGCAACCATTCGTCGACGGTGGTCTCGGCCATCGACTGGAAGCTTCGAATCAGCGCACGCGCGGGCCGGGTGGCGCCTCCGGGCAGTTCGAGCAGTTCCGCCAGGCGTGCGGCCCAGGCCTCACGGCCCTCCTCGAGGAGGTCTTCGATCTCTCGGTCGTTGTTGATCGGGCCGCCCTCGAAGATCGTCATGAACGTGCCGCGGTTCTCCCACACGGTGTCGAGCCATCGGTCGATCGTGTGGTGGATCCTCTCCTCCAGGGTTCCGTGCTGCCGTCGAACCCGGGGGATGGGTGGAAGCCGCGCGAAATTGCGGACCACCTCGACATACAGCTCTCGCTTCGTGCCGAAGTGGTAGTGCAGGTTGGGGCGCCCGATGCCGGCGGCTTCGGCGATGTCCGCGGTCGATACCTCGGAGTAGGGACGTTGCGAGAAGAGGCGCTGGGCGACCTCCACGATCTGTCGGCGGCGCTCGTCGCTCGCCATTCGAACACGGCGGGACTTGGAGTCATCGGTCGTCGGAGTCGCAGACATCTGTCCACCTTACGTCGACCTCTCTGCCTACCGGCGCGGAGAGATATTGACTCAATGTCAGTACGGGAGTAATAGTTGGCTGGGGATTGAGAGAACGTACTGACTTCACGACAGAAAGAGTTGTTGGTGTGACTGTCGAGGCATTTATCTACGACGCCATCCGCACGCCGCGCGGCCGTGGCAAGCAGAACGGTTCGCTGCACGGGATCAAACCGGTTTCACTGATGGCCGGGCTGATCGACGGACTGCTCGAGCGTCACCCGGGCCTCGACCCCGCAGCGATCGAGGACGTCGTGCTCGGCGTCGTCAGCCCCCTCGGCGACCAGGGCGGATGCATCGCGCGGACAGCGGCGATGGTTGCCGGGCTGCCGGAGACCGTCCCTGGATTTCAGCTGAACCGGTTCTGTGGTTCCGGTCTGGAAGCGGTCAACGTCGCGGCCCAGAAGGTGCGCTCCGGTTTCGAGACGCTGGTGATCGGTGGCGGTGTCGAATCGATGTCCCGGGTGCCCATGGGCTCCGACGGTGGCGCCATGATGAACGACCCGGCCACGGTCTACGACACCTACTTCGTCACGCAGGGCATCGGCGCCGACCTCATCGCCACGATGGAGGGCTTCTCCCGCGAGACGGTCGATACCTACGCGGTGCGTTCGCAGCGGCTGGCGGCCAACGCCTGGGCCGACGGCTACTTCGGCCACTCGGTGGTCCCCGTGCGGGATCAGAACGGCGTCACCGTGCTGGATCGCGACGAGCACCTGCGTCCGGGCACCACGGTCGAGAACCTGGCCGGTCTGCGCCCGTCGTTCGCGGCCATGGGGGACATGGGATTCGACGCCGTCGCATTGCAGAAGTACCACTGGGTCGAGAAGATCGACCACGTCCACCACGGTGGCAATTCCTCGGGCATCGTCGACGGCGCGGCGCTGGTCCTGCTCGGAAACGAGCAGGCGGGCAAGACCTTCGGGCTCGTCCCGCGGGCACGTGTCGTGGCGGCTGCCGCCTCCGGCGCGGACAACACGATCATGCTCACCGGCCCCACCCCGGCGACGCGAAAGTTGCTGGCGCACAACGGGTTGACCGTGGACGACATCGACTTGTTCGAAATCAACGAGGCTTTCGCGGCCGTGGCGCTGAAATATCAGAAAGACCTCGGCATTCCGGACGAGAAGCTCAACGTCAACGGCGGCGCCATCGCCATGGGCCACCCGCTCGGCGCCACCGGCGCGATGATCCTCGGAACGATGGTCGACGAGCTGGAACGCCGCGCGGCGCGCCGCGCTGTCATCACGCTGTGCATCGGCGGCGGTATGGGCATCGCGACCCTCATCGAACGAGTGTGACTCTCACCGAGAAAAGGAAGATCGACCCGACATGAGCGACAACACAATTCGCTGGGAGTCCGGATCCGACGGCATCGTCCTGCTGACCATGGACGATCCGGCTCAGTCCGCCAACACCATGAACGACCGCCACATCGCCTCCCTGCGTGCGGTGGTCGACCGGCTGGTATCCGAACGCGACTCGATCACCGGCGTGATCCTGACCTCGGCGAAGAAGACCTTCTTCGCCGGTGGCGACCTCAACGACCTCATCACGGCGCGCAAGGAGAATGCCGCGGAATTCTTCGCCGGCATCGAGGCCGTCAAGGCCGACCTGCGTCGTCTCGAGACGCTCGGCAAGCCGGTGGTCGCGGCGATCAACGGCGCCGCGCTCGGCGGCGGCCTCGAGATCGCGCTGGCCACGCATCGCCGGATCGCGCTGTCGGACAACCACATTCAGATCGGCCTGCCGGAAGTCGGACTGGGGCTGCTGCCCGGTGGTGGCGGGATCGCGAGGACCGTGCGGATGCTGGGCGTGCACAAGGCGCTGACCGATGTGCTGTTGCAGGGACCCCGGATGAGCCCGGCGCGGGCGTTGCAGTTGGGCCTGATCGACGAAGTTGCCGAGAGCCCGCAAGAATTGCTCACCGCCGCCCGCAAGTGGATCCTCGACAACCCCGCCCCGGTGCAGCCCTGGGACGTGCCGGGCTACCGGATCCCGGGCGGCACACCCGCCGACGGGAGCTTCGTCGCGAACCTCCCGCTGGTGACCGCCGGACTACGTAAACAACTCAAGGGCGCGAATCTGCCTGCGCCGCGCGCCATCCTGGCCGCCGCGGTCGAGGGCAGTCAGGTCGGATTCGATATCGCGTCGACCATCGAATCGCGCTACCTCACCGAGCTGGCGACCGGTCAGGTCGCGAAGAACATGATCCAGGCGTTCTTCTTCGATATGCAGCACATCAAATCCGGTGGCTCCCGCCCCGAGGGCTATCCCCGGCATTCCTTCACGAAGGTCGCCGTCCTCGGCGCGGGCATGATGGGCGCCGGCATCGCCTATGTCTGCGCTCGGGCAGGCATCGAGGTGGTGCTGAAGGACACGAGCCTCGATGCGGCCGAACGCGGCAAGAACTACTCGGTCGAACTGGTCGAGAAGGCGGTCTCCCGTGGGCAGCTCAGCCGGGAGCACGGCGAGGAGCTGCTGGAGCGGATCCATCCGACCGCGGAGTACGCGGACGCGACCGGCGCGGATCTGGTGATCGAGGCGGTCTTCGAGGACCCGGCGATCAAGGGCGCGGTGTTCGGCGAGATCGAACCCGTGGTCGCGGGCGACGCGGTTCTGGGCTCGAACACCTCGACCCTGCCGATCACCGGATTGGCCGAAAGCGTCTCGCGGCCCGAGGATTTCATCGGCATGCACTTCTTCTCGCCGGTCGACAAGATGGCGCTGCTGGAGATCGTCGTCGGTGCGAAGACCAGCGACGCGACCCTGGCGAAGGCGATCGACCTCGCGTACGCGATCGGCAAGACCCCCATCGTGGTCAACGACCGGCGCGGGTTCTTCACCAGCAGGGTGATCATGCAGTTCGCCGCGGAGGCCCTCGCCATGCTCGGCGAGGGTTTGGCGCCGGCGTCCATCGAGCAGGCCGGGGTCCAGGCCGGGTATCCGGCCCCGCCGCTGCAACTCCAGGACGAGCTGACCCTCACCTTGGCCCGCAAGGCCAGGGAGGAGACCAAAGCGGCCGTGCTCGCCGCGGGTGAGACATGGTCCGAGAACGGCTCGGAATCCGTCGTGGACCGCATGATCGATGAATTCGGCCGCGGTGGGCGCTCGAGCGGAGCCGGTTTCTACGACTACACAGACGGCAAACGCGCCGGACTGTGGCCCGGCCTGTACGAGCACTTCCGCAAGCCCGGCTATGAGATTCCCTTCGAGGATATGAAGGAGCGCATGCTCTTCATCGAAGCGCTCGAAACGGTGAAGTGCTTCGACGAGGGGGTGCTCCGTTCGGTCGCCGACGCCAATATCGGCTCGATCCTGGGCATCGGATACCCCTCCTGGACCGGCGGTGTCGTGCAGTACATCAACGGATACGAGGGCGGCGTCGCCGGATTCGTCGCCCGAGCCGAAGAACTCGCCGCCGAGTACGGCCCGCGGTTCCAGCCGCCAGCGAGTCTGATCGCGCAGGCCGGGGCCGGGCGGTGGCCGGAGTGAGCGGCCTCAATCCTTCTGCCGCAGCGCGGGATCCGATCCCGGTGCTGGGAATCGCGGCGACGCCGCTCGTGCCCGAAAGCGACGCGGTGCTCGATGAACTGGTCTTCGACGCGGTATCGAATGCGTTGCGGGACGCTGGAATTCGCAAACACGAGCTCGGTCTCTCGGTGACCGCCTCGCTGGACGTCTACGACGGTCGCAGCATTTCCAGCGGTTTGACCAATGCCGCGAGTGGCGGCTACCTGGCGGAGTCGTACCGCATCGAGGGTGACTCCGGACAGGCGATCGTCGCCGCGGCGCAGACCATCGCCGCGGGAGACGCCGACCTGGCTCTCGCCGTCGGCGTGTACAACCCCGAGGTATCGGCGCCGGATCGACGGCGGTTCCTCCAGCAGATTTCCAATCTCGGATTCGAGCCACACTTCGACCGGCCGGTCGGCCTGACCGCGGAAACGATGTTCGGCCTGCACGCCGGCTACCTGGTCGACTCCGGCCGGATGACCGAGCAGGAACTGGCCGCGATCGCGGCGGCGGCGATCACCCGAGGCGCCGCACGCGCCCGGTCGGTCCGCACGTCGCCGGTCGCCGCCGCCGACGTGCTGGCCTCCGCACCGGTCAACGGCGTACTGCGCGAGCTCATGTTGCCGGCCGAATGCACCGGCGCCATCGCGGTGGTGCTGGGGTCGCTGGGCAGATCGCGCCGGGCGCGGCACCCGCGTGCCGTGCTCACCGGTTGGGGACAGTCGACCGGTGACACCACAGCCGACGGCCAGTGGCTCGAGGATCCGGCGGCGGCCGCGCGCCGCGCCGCGCACGAGGCCTACGAACGGGCCGGTCTGACCGCTCCCGGTGATCAAGTGCAGGCGCTGGAGCTCACCGCGGCGACCCCCGCCCTGCTCACGCCGATCGTCAACGCGCTCGGCATGAGCAAGACGGGTGTCGAATTGTCGCCCTCGGGCGGGGCATTCAGCGCGTATCCCGGCGTCGCCAATGGCGCGCTCCGCGTGCTGGAAGCGGTCTCGTGGCTGGAGGAACACGGCGGGCGTGTCGTCTCGCACTCCACCGACCTGCTCACCGGACCGGTCGCCGACACCACGACAGTCCTTGTCCTGGAGGAGGTTTGATGGCCACGCGGGCAATGATCGCCGGGGTGGGCAGCACCCCTGCCACCTCACCACGCAAGCAGGAGCGCTCGGCGCTCGAGCTGGTACAGGAAGCGGTGTGGGCCGCGCTCGCGCACTCGGGCGCCGCACCGAATTCGCTGGACGGCATAGTGATCGGCAATATCGACGGCTTCGAGGGCACCGTGCTCGGCGCCAAGCATCTCGTGCGCAGACTCGGTCTCGGGGCCGATCTTCCGGTGTCGATCGTCAATACCGGCGGCACGACGGGCGGCAACCTGATGCAGCTCGCGGCACGGCAGGTGCGGTCCGGCGACCGCCGGCGCGTGCTCTGTGTGGGCGGCCCGACCTTCTACGGCGCCGAGGA
The DNA here is from genome assembly GCF_013744875.1 of Nocardia huaxiensis. Taxonomy (NCBI): domain Bacteria; kingdom Bacillati; phylum Actinomycetota; class Actinomycetes; order Mycobacteriales; family Nocardiaceae; genus Nocardia; species Nocardia huaxiensis. The sequence goes on along the minus strand of NZ_CP059399.1, from coordinate 5,850,482 downwards.
CCTGCAGTCGGCCATCAACACGAATTCGCCGATGATCGTCGAACAGCCGCTGGGCATGGGCGCCTACCACATGGGAGCGTTCTATCCGAGCGCGTACCAGCAGCGCTTCGGCGCGACCGTCGAGGATTTCGCGGTGAGCGTGGTGCAGGCGCACGAGCACGCGTCACGGAATCCGTACGCGCACTTGCGCGATACCCTCACCGTCGCGGATGTGGTGGCGTCCAAACCGCTGTCCCATCCCATGACGATGGCGATGGTCTGCCCGGTGTCCACCTCGGCCAACGCACTGCTGGTCACCTCCGAGCAGAGCGCCGTCGAGTTGCGTCCGACGCCGGTCCTGATCCGCGCGATGGCGACCTCCAGCGATCCGTATCTGGGCGGCGGGAAGAACGACTTCGCCGCCATGGAGAACCTGTCGATCCTGGCCCGCAAGGTCTATCGGATCGCCGACATCCGCAACCCGCGCGAGGACATCGACGTCGTCGAACTGTTCGCGCCGTACGCACCCATGCAGCCGATGCAGCTGGAGGCCCTCGGATTCGCCCCGCCGGGCGGGGGCATCGACCTGATTCGTTCCGGTGCAACGGGATTCGACGGCGACCTGCCGACGAACCTGTCCGGTGGACCGCTGTGCACCAATGCCGGAGTCGCCGGTGAGCTGGCCCCGTACGTGTATGTCGCCCTGCAACTGATGGGCGACGCGCCGGAGGAGATGCAGGTGGCCGGTGCCCGGCGCGGCCTCGCACACGGCACCGGCGGCACCTTCTTCCAGTTCGAGAACCTTGCCATCCTCGAAAGACAGGAACGCCCGTGAGCATCACGACGCAGCGGGTCCACTGGGACCTGAACTACGACATTCACCTGGGTGCGACCTGGGGCCGTTTCATGGCGGGGCTCATCGAACAGAAGATCCTGGCCAACCGGTGTCCGGACTGCACCCGGGTGTTCGTTCCACCGCAGGCCTACTGCGAGTCCTGCTTCGTTCGCACCGGCGAGTGGCTCGAGCTGCCACCCGAGGGGATCGTCGAAGCATTCACTGTGGCTTGGCAGAGTTTTCGCGGCGGCCCCACCCCGCCGTATGCCATCGCGGCGATCCGCCTCGACGGCGCGAGCACGATGCTCATGCACTACGTGCGCGGGGTGGATCTCTCCGATCCGAAAACAGTTCGCGGACAACTACTTCCCGGCACGCGCGTGCGGGCCGTCTGGGCGGCGGACCGCACCGGCCAGATCCTCGACATCTCGCATTTCGCTCCGATCTGAACAACTCCTGGAAAGAGGACTCGTGACCACCGAGAGCGCTCTCGACGCGGAGAGACTCGCAGCGTATGTGCGTGAATTCCTTCGCGAACACGACCCCGCCACCACCGACCGGCTCGAATTCCTGCGCGCCCGTTTCGACGCCGGGCTCGCCTGGGTGCACTACCCGGAAGGCGCCGGCGGACTCGGGCTGGATCCCGTGCTGCAATCCGACGTGGACGACCTGATCGCGAACGCCGGTGCGCCGGACAACCGGCCGGAGTTGAACTTCATCGGTCTCCATATGGCCGCGCCGACCCTCCTGCGCTTCGGGACGCCGGAACAGCGGCAACGGTGGCTTCGCCCGCTGTGGACCGGAGAAGAACTCTGGTGCCAGCTGTTCAGCGAGCCCGGCGCCGGTTCCGACCTGGCTGATGTGGGAACGAGCGCGGTCCGCGACGGCGATGGCTGGATCGTCAACGGACAGAAGGTCTGGACCTCGCTCGCACATCAGGCGGACTGGGCGATTCTGCTGGCGCGCACCGACATTGCGCAGCCGAAGCATCGGGGACTGTCGTATTTCGTCTGCGATATGCGCGCTCCCGGAGTCGACGTCCGGCCGCTGCGGCAGATCACCGGCGAAAGCGAGTTCAACGAGGTCTATCTCGACAACGTCCGCATCGCCGGCGATCAGCTGCTCGGTGAGATCGGGCAGGGCTGGACGGTCGCCGGTCACACCCTGGCGAACGAGCGGGTCGCGATCGGCGCGGGCACGATTCCGCGCGAGAGCGGCACGATCGGCACGCTGGCGCAGACCTGGCGGACCCGGCCGGACCTGCGGCGGGCGGGTCTGCACGACCAGGTCGTGCGGTTCTGGGTCGAGGCCGAAGCCGCTCGGCTCACCGCGGAGCGCCTGCGTCAGCAGCAGGCGGCCGGGCTACCGGGCCCCGAGGGGTCCGGAGCGAAACTCAGCCACGCTCGGTTGAACCAGCAGATTTCCTCATTCGAGCTGGAACTCCTTGGTGCGGAGGGTCTTCGGTACTCCGACTACACCGCGCGGCGGCCCGTCATCGTCGCCGACTGGGCCGAGGAGTCGGCCGGCTGGCGATTCCTGCGCGCCAAGGGCAACTCGATCGAGGGCGGCACCTCCGACATCATGCGCAACATCATCGCCGAGCGAGTGCTCGGACTGCCTGCCGAGGCCAGGGCGGACAAAGACATTCCGTGGAAGGACCTGCCACGATGACCGACATCACGACCCCGGCGACCGGTGACCTGCTCTATTCGGAGATCGAGGAGGACCTGCGGGCGAGTGTGCGGGCACTGCTCGGCAAGCGCAGCCCCTGGGATGTGGTACTCGCCCGAACCGAAAGCGACGCCACCACCGATCTGGCGCTCTGGCACACGCTGACGGTCGACATCGGTTGTGCCGCACTGGCTGTGCCGGAGGCCGCCGGTGGCGCCGGAGCCGGTTGGCGGGAGGCGGCGATCGTGGCCGAAGAACTCGGGCGGGCAGTCGCCGCCGTTCCCTTTCTCGGATCCGCCGGCATAGCGGTGGCCCTGCTGCTCGAGCTCGGCCGGACCGATCTCCTGGGCGCGGTGGCGGGCGGAGCGACCATGGCGGCGGTCGCACTCCCGTTCAGCACCGCTCCGGGCGACTCCGTCGACGCGGTCCTGGTTCGGGACGGAAAGCTCTACGGCACAGTGACTTCGGTCGCCGATGCGGCAGCGGCCGATTTCCTCCTCGTCCCGGCGGGCGACGCCGTCTACCGGGTCGCGGCCGACGCGGCCGGGCTGCGTCGCACCGAGGTGGTATCGCTCGATATGACTCGCCCGCTGGTGGACCTCGTCTTCGACAGCGTCGAGGCCGAACTCCTCGCGGCGGGCGAGCACATCCCCGCGGCAGTAGGCGAGGCGCTGCGGATCGGCGCCGTACTGCTCGCCTCTGAACAGTTGGGACTGGCCGAACGCTGCTTCGAGATGGCGCTCGAATATGTGCGGATCCGGCGGCAGTTCGGCCGCGTGATCGGCTCCTACCAGGCGATCAAGCATCGGCTGGCGGAGCTGTGGGTGCTGCTCACCCAAGCGCGGGCGGTGGCACGGTACGCGGCCGAATGCGCGGCGACCCGGTCCCCGGATCTACCGGTCGCGGCAGCACTGGCCCAGGCGCACTGTTCGGTCGTCTCCCAGCAGATCGCCGAGGAATGCGTGCAGTTCCACGGCGGAATCGGTTTCACCTGGGAGCATCCGGCCCACCTCTATCTCAAACGCGCGAAGAGCAGTGCGATCGCGCTGGGCACACCCGAGCGGCATCGCGCGGCGCTCGCCGAACTCGTGGACATCGCAGCACCCCATGCCGAGGCCTGCTGATGAGCGGGGGCAGGCTGGCTGGGCGCACGGCCGTCGTCACCGGCGGCAACAGCGGTATCGGCCACGCCCTGGCGGTGGGCCTGGCCCGCGCGGGCGCCGATATCGCGGTGTGGACGCGCAATGTCGACCGCAGCGCATCGGTTGTCGAGGAAATCCACGCTCTCGGCGTGAAAGCGATTGCGGTGCAGTGCGATATCGCGGACGAACGGTCCGTGGACTCGGCGATGGACCGCACGGTCGCCGAGCTGGGGCCGCTCGGCTGTTTCGTGGCGAACGCGGGAATCGCCGAGGCCGCACCGATCACCGAGATGTCGCTCGACACCTGGCATCGGGTGTTGCGCACCAATCTCGACGGTGGTTTCCTGTGCGGCCGCGCCGCCGCGCGCCGGTTCGTCGCGCAGGGGGACGGCGGTTCAATCATCGTCGTCTCCTCGACGATCAGTCGCTACGGGGGAGCGGGGCAGGCCGCCTACGCGACCAGCAAGACCGGTCTGCTCGGACTCGCCCGCACGATGGCGGTGGAACTGGCCCGCCACCGGGTCCGGTGCAACATCCTGATCCCGGGCTGGACCCGCACCGCGATGAACACCGATCTGCAGGCGGACGAACGGTTCATGCAGGCGACCACGGCGCGCACACCGGCACGCCGGTGGGCCGAGCCGCGCGAATTCCATGAGGTCGCAGCCTTTCTCGCGGACCCGTCACTGACCTTCCACACCGGCAACGAAGTCGTTGTCGATGGCGGCTACACGATCTTCTGATTACGCGGATTCCGGAAAGAACAGGAAACACGATGTCCATCCACAGCCTCTGTCTGCCCCTATGGCCGAGCAGTGAGGAAAAGGAGCTGCGAGCCGCCGTCGCAGGAATTGCCGGCCGGTTCGGTCATGAGTACTACCGGTCCAAGGCGGCCACCGGCGAACCCATGACCGAGTTGTGGGAGCGATTGGGGCAGGGCGGATATCTGGGGGTCAGCATCCCCGAGGAATACGGCGGCAGCGGCGCGGGGCTCACCGAGCTCGCCATCGTGCTGGAGGAATTGTCCGCGGGCGGCTGCCCGGAACTGGCCCTGGTGTTGTCCCAGGGCATCGGGGGCAGCGTGCTGGCACGGCACGGCACCGAGGCGCAGAAGCGTCGCTACCTGCCCGGAATCGCCAGCGGCGCAGAGAAGTTCGTTTTCGCACTGACCGAACCGGACGCCGGTTCCAACTCGCACAATGTCGCTACGTGGGCCAAGCGCGACGGCGATGACTGGATCGTGCGCGGCACCAAGTACTACATCTCGGGAATCGATCACTGCGACCACTTCCTGCTGGTGGCGCGCACCGGTACCGACGAACGGACCGGACGTGGCCGGCTCACGCTGTTCGTCGTCGATGATCCAGCCGTCCGTGGCCTGAGCCGCCAGCTCATCCCGACCGCACTCGGTGCTCCCGAACGTCAGTTCACCCTGTTCTTCGACGATGTCCGGCTGCCCGCCGAAGCCGTTGTCGGCGAGGTCGACAACGGTCTGTCCGCACTGTTCGACGGCCTGAATCCGGAGCGAGTGCTCAGCGCCGTCATCTGCACCGGCGTGGGGCGGTACGCGATCGACAAGGCGGTCCGCTACGTCAAGGAACGCAATGTCTGGGGTGTCCCGGTCGGCACCTATCAGGGCGTCCAGCACCCCCTTGCCGAGGCCGCCATCGAGCTGGCCGCAGCCGAGGCGATGGTCTGGCGGGCCGCGGCCGAGATCGATGCCGGCCTGCCGGCGGGCGAGACGGCGAATATGGCCAAATTCCTCGCCTCCCGTGCGGGCTACAGGGCGCTCGACGCCGCGATCCAAATGCACGGCGGCAACGGCATGTCCCACGAGTACGGTCTCGCGGATCTGTGGGGCATCGTGCGGCTGCAGCAGGTCGCGCCGGTGTCGACGCAAATGGTGCTCAACCACATCGCGCAGCACGGCCTCGGGCTGCCGAGGTCGTACTGAGGAGTTGCGGGACATGACAATGACTCTCGACGAGTTGCGCACACTCGAGGGAACACAGCTGCCCGGCGACGCCCTCGTCATCGAACCGCACGAGAACGCGATCCTCGAGCACGCCGTGCGCGCGCCGCGCGCCGAGCCCGGCATCGCCCATCCGATGTGGTTCGTGGTGATCTCCCTGCGGTGCACGGGCATCAGCGTGGACGAGCTGTGCGAACTGGCGGGCAAGTCCGAGGACGACACCCTCTTGTTCGGCAGCTGCGAGATCGAGCAGCGGGCGCCGCTGAGCGTCGGCGCGCGCTACCGCGCGCAGGCCCGTATCGCCGCGACCGGCTCACGCACCTCGCGCGACGGTTCCCGGCTCGACAACCTGAACGTGCGCCTCGAGATCTTCGACGGATCGGGGGCCTGCATGGGCGCTGTCACCAGCGTCTACCTGTTCAAACGTGGAGGCGCACAGTGACTCTCACACGCGAGGTGCGGGCCGGAACCCCGCTGCCCGAACGCCGGATCGACGCGGTGAACCCGGACCACATCAGGATCGTCGCACTCGTTCTGCGGGATTCCAATCCGATCCACTTCGACCTCGGCGCGGTGGCGCGTGCCGGCTTGGGCGACCGTGAAGTCAATCAGGGCGGCACGACCATGGCCTACGTGCTGGATCTGCTCGCGGAATGGGCCGGCACACGCAGCGCCCTGCGCCGGATCGACTGCTCCTTCCGGGCCAATGTCTTCGCCGGCGACGACGTCCTCGTCGGCGGTGAGGTGACCGCGGTGACCGAGGACGGGTCCGGCCTGTTGGTCGACTGCGATGTGTGGGCCGAGGTGGACGGCCGTCGCGTCATTGCCGGCAGTGCCACCCTCGCCCTGGAGTGAGGCGAAAATGCAAGGCGCAGAAGGGAATCGGCCATGACGACAGTTGGCGACTTCGACCCTGTTCAGATCATCCACGGCTTCGCCCGCACCCGTCCGCACGATGTCGCGTTGCGATGCCAGGACTCGGTCCTGACATTCGCCGAGCTGGACGCTCGGGCCGACCGGGTGGGCCGGGCGCTGATGCGATCGGGCGTCACCCGTGGACAGCGCGTCGCCTACCTCGGTCGCAACTGGCCGGAGTTCTTCGAAGTGCTGTTCGGATGCGCGAAGATCGGGGCGGTGCTCGCCCCGTTGAACTGGCGGCTGACCACTGCTGATCTCGCCGAATTGATCTCCGACGCCGAGGCGCGGATCGTCGTGACCGACGAGGAATTCGCCGATGCGGCGCCATCCCGGGTGACCAGGGTGATCATCGGTGCGGGCTACGAGGCATGGCGTGATGCCGAGAATCCGGGGGACGCGAGCATCGTTTCGAGACCCGACGACGCCTTCATCCAGTTCTACACATCGGGCACCACCGGTCTTCCCAAGGCCGTGATCATCACCAATCGCAACCTGGCCCATTTGTTCCAGGCTGCTCGATGCTGGCGGGTCGACGCGGAATCTGTTGTGTCCGTTGTGATGCCGCTGTTCCATATGGGTGGCTCGGCGTGGGCGTTCGTCGCTCTTTTCCGCGGGGCGCAATGCGTACTCGCCCCTGAATTCGATGCCGCGGCGCTGGTCTCGGATATCGGACGGCTGAAGATCACGAATGTCCTTGTCGCGCCGTCGATGCTGCAGATGATGGTCGACGTCCTCGACACCGGAAAGGCGGACTTCCCGGCCCTGCGATCCATCGTCTACGGCGCCGCACCGATATCGTTGCCGCTCCTGCGCCGTGTCCAGGAGCGGATCGACGCGCCGTTGATCCAGGTGTTCGGGCTGACCGAAACCTGCGGCGCCATTGTTCAACTGGACCCCGAGGATCACCACGGTGATCTGCTGGCCTCGGTCGGAAAGCCCTACCCGTGGGTGGAGGTCGAAATCCGTGACCCTCACACCGAATCGCGGCTGCCCAGCGGCAGCGACGGTGAGATCTGGGTGCGTGCCGGGCAATGCAGCGAGGGGTACTGGAAGCGACCGGACGCGACGGCCCAGCTGCGAGCCCCGGATGGATGGCTGCGCACCGGCGATGTAGGCCATTTCGACGACTCGGGCTACCTGTTCGTCACCGACCGGCTCAAGGACATGATCATCACCGGCGGCGAGAACGTCTACCCGGCCGAAGTGGAGCGGGTGCTCGTCACGCATCCCCAGGTCGCCGAGGTCGCTGTGATCGGCGTCCCCGACCGTACCTGGGGTGAAGCCGTCGCGGCGATCGTCGTGCCCCGCCGAGGCGCGCAGCTCGGTGAGGCCGCCTTGATCAATTGGGCGCGTCCGCGCATCGCCGGTTTCCGTCGCCCCCGCCGCGTCGTGTTCATCGATTCCCTGCCGCGGAATCCGAGCGGCAAGGTGCTCAAAGGCGAACTGCGCCAGTACTTCCCGAACCGGCCGTGAGAGCACGGATACAGACCATCCAGCCAATTTCAGGAGCAATAAGTGAGTTCAGGAGCAGAGAAGATGAGTACCGACAGTGCCCGGACAGCCATCGTCACCGGAGCCGCACGCGGCATCGGCGCGGCCACCGCGAAGGCTCTGGCCGCCGAGGGATGCGCCGTCGCGGTTCTCGACCTCGACGAGGCCGCATGCAAGACGGTCGTCGAGGAGATCGAGGTGGCAGGTGGCCGCGCTCTCGCGGTGGCCGCCGACGTCTCCGATGAGGACGGCGTGACCGCCGCCGTGCAGCGTGTCGCCGCTGACCTCGGCGCACCCACCGTCCTGGTGAACAATGCCGGAATCATCCGCGACAACATGCTTTTCAAGATGACCGCGGGCGACTGGGACGCGGTGATGAACGTCCACCTGCGGGGCTCGTTCCTGATGAGCCGGGCGGTGCAGTCCTACATGACGAGCGCCGGGTGGGGCCGGGTCATCAACCTGTCCAGCACTTCCGCGCTCGGCAATCGCGGCCAGGCCAATTACTCCGCGGCGAAGGCCGGCCTGCAGGGCTTCACCAAAACACTCGCGATCGAACTGGGCAGGTTCGGCGTCACCGTCAACGCGATCGCGCCGGGATTCATCGAAACCGAGATGACCGCGGCGACTGCCGAACGCATGGGACTGTCGTTCGAGGAGTTCCGTGACGCGGTGGTCAAACAGATCCCCGTCGGCCGGGCGGGCAAGCCCGAGGACATCGCCGCCGCGGTCTCCTTCCTCGCGGGGGAGCGGGCGGGGTACATCTCCGGCCAGGTGCTGTACGTCGCGGGCGGCCCGACCGCCTGATCCGGCAGAAGGACGAAAGATGATGATTTTCAACGGAATCGCCGAGCTGCCGACGGCAGTCGGCACGCATCTGGGCTACGGCGACTGGTTGACCGTCACCCAGCAGCGGGTGGATCTCTTCGCCGACGCGACCGACGACCACCAGTGGATCCATGTCGACCCGGAGGCAGCGGCCGCGGGGCCGTTCGGTGCCCCCATCGCGCATGGATTCCTCACCCTTTCCCTGATGTCCGTGCTCACCGCGCAGATCTGGCGTGTCGAGGGCTTGCAGATGGGAATCAACTACGGCTGCAACAAGGTTCGATTCCCCGCTGTGGTGAAGGTGGGGGACAGGGTCCGCGCCGGCGCCGAACTCAGTGCGGTCGAACCGACTCCGGCGGGAACGCGGATGACGATCACCGCGACCGTCGAGATCGACGGCGGCGCCAAACCGGCCTGTGTGGCCGAATGGCTGCTGCTACTCGTGGATTGAGCTACGCGGCCAATTCCGGAACAGCACGAAACGGAGCCATCAGCCATGCATTTCACCGAAATCGACTATGCCGTCACCGACGGAACGGCAACGATCACTTTGGAACGGCCCGACAGACTCAACGCATTCACCTACCGGATGGCGCGTGAAATCGTCGCCGCATGTGATCTGGCCGACGCCGACGATTCGGTCCGGGCCGTGATCGTGACGGGGCGCGGGCGTGCGTTCTGCGCGGGCGCCGACCTTGATCCAGGCGCGGGGGAGTTCGACCAGACCCGGTACACCGGTCCGGTCTTCGACGACGGCACCGCGCGCGACGGCGGAGGCTATGCGTCCCTTCGTATCGCCGCCATGCAGAAGCCGGTGATCGGAGCGATCAACGGCGCCGCGATCGGGATCGGTTCGACGCTGACCCTGCCCATGGATATCCGAATCGCTTCCGAGAGTGCGCGATTCGGGTTCGTCTTCACTCGGCGCAGTCTGGTGCCCGAAGCCGCGTCGACCTGGTTCCTACCGCGGCTGGTCGGTATGTCGCGGGCGATGGAGTGGGTCACGACGGGCCGGACGTTCGGAGCGGCGGAAGCACTCGCGGGCGGCCTGGTCTCGCGGGTGTGCCCGGATGACGCTCTGCTCGAGACGGCCTACGCGCTGGCCGCCGAGATAGCCGAGAACGTTGCCCCGGTGGCCTTCGCCGCGGCCAAACAGATGATGTGGGCGATGGCCGAGGACGGTGGCCCGTGGGTCGCGCACCGGCTGGAATCTCAGGTGCTCGGGGCGCTCATCGGCTCCAAGGATTTCGCCGAGGGCGTGGCCGCGTTCCTGGAACGGCGGAAGCCCGCGTTCCAACTCGGTCCCGCTGCCGACCTCCCCGCGATGGTCCCGGTGTGGCCTCGCCGATCGGGCTGACCGATAACGGCGTCACGGTCGTCATCCGACGGTGGAGGGAGGTCGGTTCACTGTGCCGGATCGGTGAGATACAGCGTGTTCCAGATGATTTGGGTCAGGGCGGCGGCGAGCGTCTCGTCGTTCTCCGGTTCGGTGTTACGGATCATCTGGTAGCAGACGCGTTCGACCATCCAGGTCAGGGCGCCGGCGATCTCCTCGGCGGGCATGGGGCGGATGCGGCCGCCGGCCTGTCCGCGTTCGATGATCTCGCGAGTGGTGTTGCGAACGCCATCGATCAGTTCGTTGAAGACTTCGGCGATGCCCTGATCGTAGGTGGCTTCCTCGACGACCGCGGACAAGATCAGGCGGCGTTGCCGATAGGTCGCGAGGACGTTTTTCATCGCTTGCTGTAGATCATCGGGATTGTTCCGCTCGGCAGCCAGCCACCAGGTCTTGGCTGCTTCGGATATTTCGGTGAGTGCCTGCTGCGCCAATTGGCGCAGGAGTTGTCCCTTGTCCTCGAAGTAGAGATAAAACGAGGCTCGGGAGATGCCGGCAGCGCCGGCCAGCCGATCGACGCTCAGTTCGGCGAACGTCAGGTTCTGCTCGCTCATCAACGTCTCGGCCGCATCGAGCAGCCGGCCCTCGAGGGCGATTCGTTTTTCTCTGCGCCGTGGCTGTGAACTGCGAGTCATCGGTGGCATCGGTGGCTCCAATCGCTCTGTGCGGCATCGTCGATTCTCGGTCGAGGTATCAGGCCAGCCTAGTCACAGGCTGCCTTGACAGAGGTTTAGACACTGTGTCTTGACACACTGTCTAACTATGGCTAGCGTCACATTCAGCGATGGTGGCCGCAAGGGCCGCATCCGCAACGCCTTCGATTCGTCGGCACCGCGTCGCTTGGGGCGAGCGGGAGTGCGACGACATTCAACTGTCATCGACAAGGGAGTCAGATGTATCCCGGCGCGTATGTTTCTCAATTTCCCGACAAGCCGGCCGCGGTTCTCGCGTCTACCGGCGAGACGCTCACGTACCGGGATCTCGATCGGAATTCGGCACGGTTGGCGCGATTCCTCCACGACGTCGGGCTACGCCGCGGCGATCACATCGCGGTGCTGGCCGACAATCATCCTCGGGTCTTCGAAATATATTGGGCCGCAATGCGTTCCGGCCTGTACATCACGGTCGTCAACTGGCATCTCACGCCCGCCGAAGCCGCCTACATCATCGACGACTGCGGGGCCGGTGTCCTGATCGCGGCGGCGTCACTGGCCGACCTGGCCGAGCAGGTCGCCGGCGAGGTGCCGAACGTCCGTGTCCGCCTCGCCTATCACGGATCCGTCGACGGCTACGACTCCTACGAAGCGGCGCTGGACAAGTCGTCGCCGGAACCGTTGCCGGACCAGCCGCGGGGATCGGACATGCTCTATTCCTCGGGCACGACCGGCCGGCCCAAGGGCATCAAGCCGCCACTGCCCGACTGTCAGGTCGACGAGCCGGGTGACAGCTACGTCGCGGTGTTCGGGCACATGTACGGCTTCGATCAGGACAGCGTGTATCTGTCCCCGGCCCCGATCTACCACGCCGCCCCGTTGCGATTCAGCGGAGTCGTCCAGGCGCTGGGCGGGACCGTGGTGCTCATGGAGCGATTCGACGCCGAGGAAGCGCTGGCGACGATCGAGCGGTATCGGGTGACCCACAGCCAATGGGTCCCAACGATGTTCGTGCGCATGCTCAAGCTGGGCGAGGGCGTCCGCGACCGGTACGACCTGTCGAGCCTGCGAGTCGCCGTGCATGCCGCCGCGCCCTGCCCGATCGAGGTGAAGCAGGCGATGATCGACTGGTGGGGGCCGGTGTTGTACGAGTACTACTCGTCGACCGAGGGCAACGGCATCACCTTCATCTCCACCGAGGAGTGGCTGCGCAAGCGCGGCTCGGTCGGCCGGGCCGGCGCCGGAATCATCCGGGTCTGTGGCGACGACGGCGCCGAGCTTCCCCCGGGTGAGACCGGAACGATCTACTTCGAGCGCGACACGCCGCCGTTCGTCTACCACAACGATCCCGATAAGTCCGCGCACACAAGGCATCCGGCCCATTCGACCTGGACCACCACCGGCGACCTGGGCTACGTGGACGACGAGGGCTACCTGTTCCTCACCGACCGCCAGGCTTTCATGATCATCTCCGGTGGCGTGAACATCTATCCGCAGGAGATAGAGAACTGTCTTGCCCTGCACCCCAAGGTTTTCGATGTCGCCGTGATCGGTGTGCCCGATCCGGAGATGGGCGAAGCCGCCCTGGCGATCGTGCAACCCGTCAGACACTCCGACGCGGGCCCGGAGTTGGCGGAGGAGCTGCGGAACTACCTCCGCGACCGAGTCGCCGGTTTCAAGGTGCCCCGTCGCGTCGAATTCACGCGCGACCTACCCCGCACACCCACCGGAAAGCTTGTCAAGGGCAAGCTCCGCGACCTCTACCGGTAGACCCTAATCGCCTTTAGGAGACAACAATGCTGATCAAAGCCGCGGTGCTGCGCGCCCACGACAAGCCGTACCAGATCGAGGACGTCGAGCTGGCGGAGCCGGGGCCGGGGGAAATCCGCGTGCGGATCGCCGGCGCCGGGATGTGCCACAGCGATCTGCTGCCGAGGGTGCCGAACTACGTCGCCAAACCGCCGATCATCACCGGGCACGAAGGCTCCGGAGTGATCGAGGCGGTCGGCTCCGGCGTCACCGGCCTCGAACTCGGCGACCACGTCGTACTGTCCTTCGATTCCTGCCGGTCGTGCACCAATTGCCAGTCCGCGCAGTCCGCCTACTGCGACACCTTCCTCGCCAGGAACCTCGTCGGATTCGGCGTCGACGGTTCCACCCCCGTCACCGACGCGGACGACAAGCCGGTCGCGGCCCGGTGGTTCGGCCAGTCGTCCTTCGCCACCCATGTGCTGGCATCGGCGCGCAACGCCGTGCGGGTCTCGAAGGATCTGCCGCTGGAACTGCTCGGCCCGCTGGGCTGCGGCGTCCAGACCGGCGCCGGTTCGGTTCTCCTGGCGCTCGATGTCCGGGCAGCGTCGAGCATCGTGGTATTCGGGGCGGGTGGCGTCGGCCTGAGCGCGGTGATGGCGGCCAAGGTGGCCGGTGCGGCCACCATCGTCGCGGTCGACCTCAACCCCGCTCGACTCGAACTGGCTCGGGAGCTGGGCGCCACGCATACCTTCGACGGAGCCGACGAGAACCTGGCGGCGGCCCTGCGGGAGGTAACCGGCGGCGGCGCGCATTACAGCCTCGACACCACCGGCCTCCCGGCGGTGATCTCCACCGCGATCCGGGCACTGCGGTCCACCGGAACCTGTGGGCTGGTGGGCATCCAGCGAGGTGAGCTGGTGATCGACCCGTCGGACCTGGCCGTCGGCCGTACCGTCACCGGGATCATCGAGGGCAGTGCCGTCCCGCAGGTGTTCATCCCCCAGCTGATCGCGCTGTGGGAGCAGGGCCTGTTCCCGTTCGACCGGCTCATTCAGACCTTCCCCCTCGACCGCATCAACGACGCCGAACAGGCGACCCTGTCCGGCGCAGTTGTCAAACCGGTACTGATTCCTGCCTGAGATCTGTTGCAGGACAGCGGATTCGATCACAAAGGAAGCGCAGCATGCGTGAATACGACTCCTTCTACATCGGCGGGACCTGGGTCCGGCCGAGTGGCGAAACCCCTCCGATCGCCGTCATTTCCCCTACCGACGAGCAGAGTTTCAGCACCGTTCCGTCCGCCGGCCCCGCCGACGTGGACCGTGCGGTCGCCGCGGCACGCGGCGCGCTGACCGCCCCGGAATGGGCCGGGCTCACCGCCGAGCACCGGGCCGCGCTGCTGGAGCGGCTGGCCGATGAGTTGCAGAAGAATCTCGCCGATCGTGCGGCGCTGACCACCCGGCAGAACGGAATGCCGATCGCGGTGGCGACTTTCGCCGAGGGCTCGGGGCCGGTCGGACTGCTGCGGTATTACGCCGCCCTCGCCCGGACCATCGCCTTCGAGGAACTTCGGCCGCGCGCCGACGGCCTGGGCGACACACTGGTCCGGCGTCAGCCGGTCGGCGTGGTCGCGGCGATCGTGCCCTGGAACTTCCCGCAGGCGCTGACCATGGCCAAGGTGGCGCCCGCCTTGGCCGCGGGGTGCACCGTGGTGCTCAAGCCCGCCCCCGAAACGTCCTTGGACGCATTCGAACTCGCGGCCGCCGCCGAGCGAGCGGGGTTGCCCGCCGGCGTACTCAACGTGGTCACCGGCGGCGTCGACGCCGGTGAGCACCTCGTCGCCCATCCGGGAGTGGACAAGGTCGCCTTCACCGGATCCACCGCGGCGGGCCGTCGCATCGGCGAAGTATGCGGACGCCTGTTGCGGCCGGTCACCTTGGAGCTCGGCGGCAAGTCCGCGGCGATCGTCCTCGACGACGCCGATCTCGCCGACACCATCACCGGCCTGGCAACAGGTTCGCTGCTCAACAATGGCCAGACCTGCTACCTGTCCACCCGAATCCTCGCCCCGCACAGCCGGTATCGGGAAGTCGTCGATGCGGTCGCCGGTCTCGCCAACGCATTGACAGTCGGTGATCCCATGGATCCGGCCACCCACGTCGGCCCCTTGGTGAGCCGACGACAGCGCGACCGGGTGGAGTCCTATATCGCCGCGGGGAAAGCATCGGGTGCCCGGGTCGCGGCGGGAGGCGGGCGACCGGACCGAGAACAGGGGTGGTTCGTGCAGCCCACGGTCTTCGCGGACTCGGACAACACCTCGGTGATCGCCCGTGAGGAGATCTTCGGCCCGGTGCTGACCGTGATCCCCTACGGCGATATCGACGAGGCCGTGGCGATCGCCAACGACTCCGAATACGGTCTCGGCGGCACGATTTGGACCTCCGACCCCGAGAAGGGAGTCGAGTTGGCGCGGCGAGTCGAGACCGGCTCCATCGGCGTCAATTTCTACAACCTGGACATCGGTGCGCCCTTCGGCGGGGTGAAAGCCAGTGGACTCGGCCGGGAATTCGGCCCGGAGGGGCTGAACGCCTATGTCGAACTGAAGTCGATTTATCTTTCCCCGCGGGGGACCGCACGATGAATGCTCTCATTTCCACTCGCCCGTACGATGCGATCGACCTGTCCACGCGTGCGTTCTGGTCCACCACCGCAGCCGATCGCGAGCGGAGTTTCGCGGTCCTGCGCGAGCAACGGCCCGTCAGTTGGCAGCGCCCCCCGGAGTCGTTGCAGCAGAACCCGGATGCCGTGGGCTTCTGGGCGGTCGTGCGCCATCGCGACATCGTCGAAGTCAGTCGCCGTCACGATGTCTTCATCTCCGGTAAGGGCGTGCTGTTCGCCGACATGCCCGAGGAAGCGCTCGAAGCCACCCAGTCTTTCCTCGCCATGGATCCGCCACGGCACACCAAGATTCGCAAATTGGTCAGCGCGGCCTTCACCCCGAGGCAGGTGAAGCGCATCGAGGACCAGATCAAGACCAATGCCGCGGACATCGTGCGCGAACTCGCCGCCGCCGGCAGCGGGGTGGATTTCGTGCGCCAGTGTTCCAGCCTGCTTCCGTTGCGCACGTTGGCGGATATGGTCGGTATCCCGGAGGATCGCCGTGTGGAAGCGGCCGAGGCCGCCAACGACCTCGTGTCACTGAACGATGAGGTGCACCTGGCCGGGCGTGATCCGCTCGGGCTGCTCGTGGTCCAGACCATGTACCTGCACCAACTGGCGCTCGAGATGGCCGAGCGGCGGCGGGCCGATCCGGCGGACGACCTCATGACCAACCTTGTGCAGGCCGAGATCGATGGGGAGCGGCTCACCGACAAGGAGATCGCCGCGTTCTTCGTCCTGCTGTGCGTCGCCGGTAACGACACCACCCGCCAGACCACGAGCCACGCCCTGCGGGCCCTGACCGACTTCCCGGAACAACGGGAGTGGCTGATGGCCGACATCGACGGCCGGATCCCCACTGCCGTCGAGGAATTCGTGCGCTGGTCCACGCCGGTGATGACGTTCCGCCGCACCGCCGTAGCCGACTACGAACTGGGCGGCCAGGTGATCAAGGCCGGTGAGAGGGTGGTCATGGTCTATCCCTCCGGCAATTGGGACACCTCGGTCTTCGCCGACCCCGACCGGCTCGATCTGAGCCGTGATCCGAACCCGCACTTGGGTTTCGGCGGCGGTGGCCCCCACTTCTGCCTCGGCAATCATGTCGCCAAAACTCAGTTGCGGGCGCTGTTTTCCGAACTGCTGCGCAATATTCCGGATATTCGGGCCAGCGCGCCCGAGTACCTCGTCGGCGACTTCATCCACGGCGTCCGCGCGATGCCGTGCGAATTCGGCGCGTGAAGGAGTCACACGTGAAGGATTCGAGCCGGGCGTCCATCGCCGGCCTCGGCATCACCGAGGTCGGCAAAATCTACGGTCGCAGCGCCACCGACTTCGCCGCCGACGCGGTCCGCCGCGCCGCCGCCGACGCTGGATTGCGGGCAACAGACATCGACGGACTGCTGGTCTCCAGTGGCCTGAGGCGCGATCTCGGCATCTCCCTGGCCAATGTTCTCGGACTGCGCGATCTGCGACTGCTCACCGAAATGAACGCCTACGGTGCCACCGCGGGATCGATGCTGACGTACGCGGCCGCCGCGGTGACGAGCGGTATGGCCGAGACCGTGGCATGTGTTTTCGCCGACGCGCCATTGCAACCCAAACTGTCCGCGGGCGCGGCTTATACCGGTCGCGGCCGCAAACCGGCCACCGGCTTCGCGAGCTACAACATCGCCAGCGGCATCACCAACGCGAATGCCAGATACGCGCTCGCCACCCGTCGGCACATGGAGACCTACGGAACCACCAGCGAGCAGCTCGGGCATATCGCGGTCGCACAGCGGTCCTGGGCCGCGTTGAATCCCCTTGCCCAGCTGCGTGATCCGATCACGTTGGCGGACCACCAGAATTCCCGCTGGATCGCCGACCCCCTGCATCTGCTCGACTGCTGTCTCGTCTCCAACGGCGGGGCCGCGGTGATCGTCACCACCGCGGAGCGGGCACGAAACCTCGCGCAGCCGCCGGTCGACATCCTCGGCTGGGGCCAGGGCCATCCCGGTCAGCTCGCCGAACGGGGCTCGGAGTTCGGATTGCGCACGGGCGCAGCTATTTCCGGCCCGACCGCGCTGAAGATGGCCGGGGTCTCCGTCGGCGACGTCGACCTCGTCGAACTCTACGACTGCTACACCTTCACGGTCCTGATCACCTTGGAGGACTACGGATTCTGCGCGAAGGGTGAGGGCGGCGCGTTCGTCGCCGACGGGCGGCTCGGACCGGGAGGCGCGTTGCCGCTCAATACCGGTGGCGGGCAGCTGTCGTCGTACTACCTGTGGGGTATGACGCCTCTCACCGAAGCTGTCATCCAGGGCCGTGGTCAGGCGGGCGAGCGCCAGGTGGGCAAACGTGACGTGATCTTGGTCAGTGGCAACGGCGGTGTGCTCGATCACCATTCGACTCTCGTCTTGAAGGGGGCGTGACAACCGTGACCACACAGATCTCCGGTCCCCCGGTCGTGCGCGACGAACGCAGTGCCGAGTTCTTCGATGCCAGTGCGGCCGACCGCCTGCTCATCCGGAAGTGCTCCGATTGCGGTCATCCGCTCGGTCTGGAATCGCGCACCTGTGCATGCGGAAGCTCGAACCTGGAGTGGCACAACGCATCCGGTTCAGGTGAGCTGATTTCGTGGTCGGTGGTCCACCATCCGCCGCATCCCGCCTTCGCGGACCAGGTGCCCTTCCCGGTCGGACTGATCGAACTGGCCGAGGGACCTTGGCTCAATGCGCGCATCGTCGGCATCGAACCGGACCGGTTGCATGCCGGGTTGTCCCTGACCGTCGCGTTCGTCCATCCCGCGGAGGGCGACTCGTATCCGGTGTTCGCCCCGGCGAGCTCGAGTCCAAAGGAGGCCTAGTTGTCTGTGATCCTGACGGAGGAGCAGCGCGCGTTCGCCGCAGCGCTTCGAGCCTTCTCCGATCGAGAGGCCGGCACCCGTGAGCAGCTCGCCACGCTCTCCGACGAGCGCTTCCGCGGGCACAATCCCGAGCTGCACGAGAAGCTCGCGAAGCTGGGATATGTCGGCGTCGGCATCTCGGAAGCGCACGACGGCGGGGGCGGCGGGGCTGTGGAACTCTGCCTGCTGATCGAGGAGGTCAACCGCGGTTTGCTTCCGGTCGCGGGGCTCGGAGTCAGCATGATCGTCGCGAGTCCCTACGAGCGGTTCGGCACCGAGGATCAGAAGCAGGAAATCCTCGGCGGCATCTGCGCGGGCCGGGTCGAGGCGATCGCCATGAGCGAGCCGGACGCCGGATCCGACGTCGCCAACCTGTCCACCCGGGCCGTGTTGTCCGGCGACCACTACGTGATCAACGGACAGAAGATGTGGACCACCGCGGCGCACGTCGCGGATCACCTGCTCGTCGTGTGCCGGACCGAGCCGGCGAGCACGCGACACGAGGGCCTGAGCATGATCAGCGTGCCGACTTCGGCACCCGGCCTGACGATTCGGGCAATCGAAACCATGGGCGGGAGCGAGGTGAACGAGGTCTTCTTCACCGATGTCCGCGTTCCGGCCGACCGGCTCCTGGGCACCCCCGGCGCCGGCTGGCGGCAGCTGATGGCGGGGCTCAACCACGAACGGCTGCTCTGCGCCGCGCAGGGCCTGGGGCGCGCGCAGCGCGCCTTCGACGATGCGGTGGCATATGTCAAGGAGCGCAAGCAGTTCGGACGCACGATCGGCAGCTTCCAAGCCGTGCGCCACCGCCTCGCGGATCTCGCCACCGCGATCGAATCGACCCGGCACCTGGTCTACGGCATCGCGCACCTGGTCGACCAGAACCCCGAAACACCCTTGCCGCGTGAGGCTTCGATGGCCAAACTGCAGGCCGCCGAGCTCGCCAAACGCGCCACCCTCGAGGCGATGCAGCTGATGGGCGGCGCCGGATACGCCGTCGAGTTCGGAATGGAGCGCCAGGTTCGGCAGGCGATCGCGATAACGATCGGCGGCGGCGTCTCCGAGGTTCAGCGCGACATCATCGCCAAATCCTACGGGCTCTGAGATCGCTGCTGGCTCAACGGATCCCGATCGATAACGCATCCCCGCATGCTTCTGTTCTCCCGATGAAGGAATCGAGATGACCTCACAGATCACACCCGAACGGCTGGCGTCGTTGTTCCGCCCGCGCAGCGTCGCGCTCGTCGGTGCGTCGGACAAATCGGGGTTCTCCCTCACTACGTACCGCAATCTGCTGAAGGCAGGGTTCGGCGACCGAGTGTTCCTGGTCAACCGTCGCGGCGTGGAAACACACCGGCGGCCCACGGTCACCTCGTGTGCCGCGATCGGCGAACCGGTCGATGTCGCGTTCATGATGGTGCCGCAGGCCGGCATGCTCGATGCGCTCACCGATGCGGCCGCGGCCGGGATCCGCAACGCGGTCGTGCTGTCGTCCGGGTACGGGGAGGCGGGTGCGGCCGGTCGGCGCGCACAGACCGAACTGGTCGCCCACGCCGAATCGCTGGGCATGGTGCTGCTCGGACCGAACCACCTCGGTTTCGCCAATTTCGCCGAGCAGGTGCCGGTCGCGTCGATCCCCGGCCTGCCGCGCGAGTCCGGGCCGGTGGCGCTGCTGTCACAGAGCGGGGCCAGCTGCGGCGCGATGGTGGATTTCGCGGCCATGACCGGTATCGGACTGTCCTACCTGGTCACCCTCGGCAACGAGGCGATGATCACGGCCGGACATGTGCTGGACTACCTCGTGGACGATGAGCACACCCGGGCGGTGGCGATCTTCATGGAGGCCATCCGTGATCCGGAGGTGTTCCGCGCCGCCGCCCGCCGGGCCGCCGAAGCCGGCAAGGCCGTGGTGGTGCTCAAGGCCGGCAGCAGCGAACTGTCCGCGCGCACCGCGGCGGCGCACACCGGCGCGCTGGTCGGCGATGACGCCACGATCGACGCGATATTCCGCGACCTCGGGGTCATCCGGGTCGACACCGTCGAGGACATGCTGATCACCGCCGGCGCCGCGGCGCACCTCGGGCGCTTGGATCGGCCCGGGATCGGGGTGGTGTCGATTTCCGGTGGGGCATGCGACATCCTGGCCGACCGCGCCGATGACATCGGCGCACCGCTGCCCACCATCGCCGAGGACACGGTGGCTCAGTTGACCGCGATCCTGCCCGAGTACGGCACCGTGCAGAACCCACTGGACGTCACCGGCGCGGCGATCATCGACCCCGGCATCTTCACCCGCTGCATCGAGGCGATGTCGGCCGACCCCTCCGTCGGTGTGGTCGCGGTGATCAACACCCTGCCCTGGCAGGGTAGTGACAGCAAACCGTACGCGGCCCAGACAGCCATCAACGCCATCGGCGCCGGTATCGGCAAGGCCGCCGGACCCGTGGTCTACGTCAGCCAGGTGGTCCAGCCGATAACCGCCTATACCCGTCGAGTCATGGACGAAGCGGAGATCCCCTATGCCGTACCCGGACTGAAGCAGGCCGTGGTCGCCTTGCGCAACATCGGCTGGTGGTCGGAGACGACCAGGGATCTGATCAGCCCGCGAACACTCGACGCGCCGCAAGTAGCGCCCACGATCCGAGACAGGCGGGGTCCGTGGTCGGAAGAATCAGCCCGCCGATTGCTCACCGAGGCAGGCATTCCGGTGGTCCCGGCCCGGCTGGTCAACTCCGCGGACGACGCCGTCGCGGCAGCAGCCGAGTTCGACGGAGCCGTCGCGGTGAAGATCGTGTCGCCGGACATCCTGCACAAGAGCGACCTCGGCGGCGTGCGCCTCGGAGTGACCGGTGACGGGGAGGTCCGTCGCGCATACCGGGAGGTCGTCGCGGCAGCCGAGGCGGTTCCGGACGCCCGGATCGAGGGCGTGCTGGTGTCGCCGATGCGTTCGGGCGGTGTGGAACTACTCGTCGGCGTCGTGCGTGACCCACAGTGGGGTCTGATGCTCGCGGTCGCACTCGGCGGAGTGTTCGTCGAAGTCCTGCGCGACTCGGCCCTCACGCCCCTCCCAGTCACCCCGGCCAAAGCCCGTCGTCTCCTCGAGGAATTGCGCGGCCTCCCGCTGCTGCAGGGTGCCCGTGGCACGGACCCCGCCGATCTCGACGCCCTCGCGGCCGTAATCTCCCGCGTCGGAGCGCTCGCCGAGGCATTGGGGGAGAACCTCGAATCACTGGAAATCAACCCCTTGCGAGTGGCGGGCACCGTGGTCGAAGCCCTGGACGCCCTGGTCACCTGGAAGGACGACGCCTGACGTTACGGTGCGCGACGGAGTGGCGGCGTGCGGTCGCGATCGATGCGGGGCACACTCCTCGGGTTGAGAGCTTCATCGCCCCCGACACCGAGGTCACGATGACACCGATTCCGGATGGATTGTCGCTCAACACACTTGGCGAACTTCCGCAGTACCCGCCCGGCACATCGTTCGGCCCCGATATCGACAGCGCCCACGAGATCCTGCTGTCCGACACCGGCGAGGAGGTGAAACGGGCGGCGTTTCTCGACTGGGTCGCGCGGCATCAACCTTGCGTTTTCGGGAGAATGGCCACCAAGACGGGCAAGCCGGCGCGCGGATTGGCGATGGACCTGTGCTGGATCGGCGAGCAGATTCTGGCGGCCGGCCCGCACGCGGTCGCCGCGCGGATCGCCGAGGGCCGCCGCATCTGGAAGGAACGGGCCGCCCGCGGCGAAAGCAGTGCCTTCCTCGTCATTTTCAACGATCGTCGGCTCGCGTATGCCCGGCCGGGCCTCGAATTCGTGCGTCTGTGCAGCGAGTTGGCGTCGCTGTATCTCATCGAACTGGCGCCCATTCAGCCCGACATCATCTACACGGAGGCCATCCCGCTGCGCGGGTGCGACGGGGTGCTGCGCTTGTTCAAAGGCAGTGTGCAACTGTTCCACACCGGTGCGCACCTGCGTCGCCATCATGACCGCCGGATACCCGGCGGCGTGATGATCTCGGTGAACGGGCCCGGTCACTACGCCAATTCCCTTGTCACCCAAGGCTTGTACGCGGACCTGGCCGAAGCCGCGCCCGTGGTCCGTCGCTTGGCCGCCCGCTCGATCGGCACGGGCGGTCTCGGCGACGACCGTGCGCGCAGCACCACCTGGCACCGCGACGCCCGAACTGCCGAACGCGACACCGCCCGTTGGTTCTCCGCGGCCTATCACCTCGACGTTCTCGTCCAATCCGATGTGGTCAGTGACCCCAGCCTGCGCACTGGTCCCTGCCCTGCCTCCGAACAATGGTCCTGGCTGCACCTGGACTACATCGACGCCCGGCACACCACCCCCGCCGACCGCACCCACGGCTGGTTCCACGGGATGCCGATCCACGACAACGACATGCATCACAACCCGTGGCCGCCGGTCGTTCCCCTCGACGCACCGGACTTCAACTACTGATCCGTCGGCTGCTGCAGGTCACCTGGAAGGACGGCACCTGATGTGCAGGTGTCCTACATGTGCGCGAATTGGCCCAGGTGCAGGCATATTTCGTCGATGGCGTGCTTGGCTTGGGGGAACAGGGCGACCTCGGAGAGGAAGCCGTGGAAGACGCCGGGGTATCTGGTCAGGGTTACCGGGACTTCGTCGCGCCAGAGGCGGGCGGCGTAGGCCTCGGCGTCGTCGCGGAGGGGGTCGACTTCGGCGGTGAGGATCAGGGCGGGTGGGAGGTCGCGGAGTGAGGCGGCGCGCAGGGGTGCGGCGAGTTGGTCGCCGCCGGGGTGGTTCGGGCCGACGTACTGTTCCCAGCACCAGCGGGCGTCGGCGGCGCTGAGCAGGGGAGCGTCGGCGAAATCCGTCCAGGAGGGGGTGGAGAAGGTGTCGTCGACGGCGGGGTAGGCGAGTATCTGGGTGAGGGGGAGGGGCAGGCCCGCGTCGCGGCGGTGCAGGCAGAGGGCGGCGGCGAGGTTGCCGCCGGCGGAGTCGCCTGCGATGGCGATACGGTTCGGGTCGATGCCGAGTTCGGGGGCGTTCTCGATCAGCCAGGAGAAGGCGTCGATGCCGTCGTGTAGTGCTGCGGGGTAAGGGTTTTCGGGGGCCAGGCGGTATTCCAGGGATACGACGGTCCAGCCGGAGCCCGCGGCGATCGCACGGCACAGCTCGTCCGCGCCATCCAGGGTGCCCAGGACGAAACCGCCGCCGTGCAGGTAGACGAGCGCGGGTGCGAAGTCGCCGCCGGTGATGCCGTCCGCGCGGTACAGGCGAGCGGTGATCGTATCTGCGCGCGTGGATATGGTCAGTTGATCAACTTGATTCAGTGCTGTGATCGGCTCGGGTGGCGCTTGGGTGTTCGCCAATGTTCTGGCCTGCTCCGATCCCAGCTCGCGCAGGGGTTTCGGGATGATCTGGCCGAAGATTCTGGCCATGGCGGCGGCGTTGTCGTCGAGCAGATTCCACCAGCCCGGGGTGCTGTCGTTCATGGGAAAGCCTCGCAAGTCGTTGACAGGACGTGATCTGTGCCTCACGATCATAGTCACATGACTTAGTCATTTGACTATGAAGTTGTGTCACCGGGATCTCCTGTCGCTGGTCTGCCGCGCACGCGATCTCGTCGAATCGAAAGGACAATCAGATGACCGAAACGACGATCGGTCTCGCGGTACGCGAGGCTGACGCGGTCGGCGGGGTCGACATTCGGATCGAGGACGATGCCAGTCCGATGGTCCGGTTGATCGGCCGCACTATCGCCGATTCCGTACGCGCCAACGGCAGGGACTCCGTCGCGGCATGCGAGGGCACCATCGCGGTTCGCTCCCACGACACCCCGCAGGCCGTCACGGTCACCATCGCCGGCGATGTCGTCGCGGTGTCGAGCGGCGTATTCGTCGAGCCCGACGTGTCGGTGACCGTTGACCTGAACGGGCGGTGCGCCCTGGTCGGAGAGCCCAGTGGCGCAACTGATCTCGCTGTGGCGGTGCAGGCGCTGCTGTCGCCGCCGCTGCCGGACTGGCGGGAGGCCGCGGAGTCGTTCTGGGCCGCCGCGCGATCGGTGCCGGGCATTCCCGACATGCTCGTGGCGATCACCGAAGGCCCGGACGGCATCGATCAGCACGTCGTCGGTGCGGGCGATACGCACTATGTCATCGCGGGGCCGCCGGAGTTGCTGGCCGGGATCTTCTCGGGTGCCGACGATCTGATCGCCGCGCTGTCCACCGGCCTGGTCGGCGTGCGCGGCACGCTCTCGCAGCTGTCGGTGCTGGTCGCCGCTTCCTGGAAGGTTCGTTACGATGTCTGAAATCGCCACCGCCACTATCGATCTCGATGAGTCGGTGCACACCGTCCGGCTCGAGGCCACCAATCACGAGGGCTGTTTCCTCGGAAAGAACGTGGCGCGCAAGAAGTTCGCCGCGAGCGCGGGGTCGGGGTTCGCGATGGCCGATCTGCTGTTCGGCCTCGACCTGGGCAATGCGCCGACCTTCGGATTTCCCTTCCCGGAATGGCGTGGGCATGTCTCCGACGTGCAGTTCCGGCCCGATCTGTCGACGCTGATCGAATGGGAGCCCGGCCTGCGTTCGGTGATCGGCGACTACTGGCAGGCCGACGGCAGCCCGATCGGGATCTGTCCGCGCAATCTGGCCCGTGCCCTGGTCGAGCGGTTGGCGACCCGCGGGTACACCGCGACCGTCGCGGTGGAGATCGAGGCGACCCTGTTCCAGGAATCCATCCACGAGGCGCGGGCCAAGGGATACCGCGACCTGACCCCGCTCGGCGGTTCCGCCGGGACCGCGTATCACCTTGCCAAGTCCAAGGATTGGGTGGAGTACATGTCGGCCGTCGCGCGTCGCCTGGACGAGATCGGCATCGAGTGGGAAGCCTGGAGCGATGAGGACGCGGCCGGTCAGGTCGAATTGAATCTGGTGCCCGGCGATCCACTGTCGGTGTGCGACAACTGGGCTCGCGCCCGGCAGGTCATGCGGGAGGTGGCCTTCGAACTCGGTCGCACCGTGACCTTCATGGCCAAGCCGACCGCCGGATACGGGCAGGCGTCGCATGTGAATCTGTCCCTGCAACGCGACGGGGTCAACGCCTTCTATGCGCCCGACGGCCCATCGGCCACCATGCGGCACGCAGTGGCCGGACTGCTCGTGACCATGCGCGGCGCGACCTCGGTGATGCTGCCGCAGATCACCTCCTATCGCCGCCTGGTCGATCTGAGCGGTCCGCCGACCACCGTGACCTGGGGTATCGCCAACAAGAGCACTGCGGTGCGCGCGGTGTGCGGCCATCCTGCCCAGGCCCGGCTCGAGTACCGGCTGCCCGGCGCGGACGCGAATCTGTATCTCGCGGTCGCGACCATTCTCGCGGGCGTGGTCGCCGGACTCGACGGCGCGCTCGAACCACCCGAGCCGGTCAGCGATTTGGCCTGGTGCGTACCGGATCTGGAGCGTTTGCCCGACACGATCACCAAGGCGGCCGCCGCGCTCGAGGCCGATCCGATCCTGCGCGAGCAGCTCGGCGACGAATTCGTCGACTACTGGGTCGGCACGCGCCGCTGGGAGTGGATGCAGTTCCACACCACCGGCGGCGACCCGTTCGCCGAACTGTCGGAATGGGAATCGGCCCGATACTTCGAGTTCCCGTGACCGCGCGCGAGACGACCCGGCCGCTGATCGGCACCACCGGCCGGCGGGTCCGGCTCGGGCTGGTCCAGGGATTGGACCCCCGCTACGGCCATCTCTTCGCCGACACCTTCATGTCCGACTTCTCGGAGCGGATCGCCGGGGCGGGCGGAGTTCCGGTGAACCTGCCCTACGACGCCGATCCGGAAGCGTTGTGCCACTGGCTTTCCGGCGTGATCATCACCGGCGGCCAGGATGTGCACCCCGCGTGCTGGGGTGGCGATCCGGCGGTGGTCGGGGACGTGGATCCGCGCGATGATCCGATGGTTCACGATGTCGAACGCGACCGGTTCGAAATCGCGCTGGTCCGCGCCGCTCTGGACCGGGACGTCCCCGTACTGGGCGTGTGCCGTGGTCTGCAGATTCTCAATGTCGCGTTGGGCGGCACCCTGATTCCGCATCTGCCGCCGGGTTCGGTTGAGCACCTGTCGATGTCGCCACCGATCACCGACGGCGCGGACGATCACAAGGTGCGATTCGAGCCCGGATCGGTCGCGGAACGGATCTTCGGTGCGAGCGCGGTGACGAATTCCTGGCACCACCAGGCGGTCGACCGCTGCGGTACCGGTCTTATCGTCACCGGCCGCACAGCCGACGGCGTCGTGGAGGCGGTCGAACTGCCGGGCCGGCCGGTGCTCGGCGTCCAATGGCATCCGGAGTGGATGGAACGGACCGATCCGTCGCTGAACTGGCTTGTCGCCGAAGCGAACCGGGTCAGCGCATGTTCACCCAGGACATGAGTGGCCGCGGGGCTTCCTCGGGTGCGGGCTGCGGACGCTGTGCGCCGGGCTCGGCCCCGAGATTGACCGCCATCCAGGCGTCCAGTGCGCCCAGGGTGAGCTCGATCTGACGCCGTGCCGCAGCGTCATCGGTGAACACCAGCCAGTTGAGGGCGAACCCGTCCGACAGGGCGGACACCATGTAGATCAGCGCCTCGACGGTGTCCGGCGCGATCACCTCGCCCGAGGCGGTCGCGGCGGAGTCGATGATCCTGCGCATGGTCGTGTACGCCTCGCTGTAGACCATCTCGGCCTGCTTGTCCGATTGGCGTCGGGCCCAGCTGATCAATTCGATGATGGCCGCGCCGAGGTCCGGATTCGCGAGGTACCACTCCATCACCCCGCGCAGCAGGGCCCGCGCGCTGGTCGGCACATCGCCGTGAACATCGTTGCGCGTCAACACATCCCGGTACTGCGCGGCGACATGCTCGAAGACGGCCGCGAACAGCAGCTCCTTCGTGGCGAAGCAGTAGTGCAGGGTGGCCAGCGGGGCGCCGGCCTCCTGCGCGATGGAGCGGGTGGTCGCCCCGTCCACGCCACGGGCGGCGATCATGCGGACCGCGGCGGCCACCAGATCAGCGCGCCGTTCGGCGGTGGGGATGCGTGCCATGCGCTACTCCTGTCGAGATTTCCGATCGTTTGATCAAGTCAATTCTGACATTACCAGCCGTAAAGGCGGGTTGCGTACAGCTGGCCTGCATTTTTCATTGACTGGATCATATGACTTGATCAAATGATCGTGTCGGTTTATCGTTATGACTGGCGTCACAAGCCGGCTCCGATCTACGAGCCGCTCGCCATCGCAAAACTCCGAAGAGGACTCCCCGTGATCCACGAAGATTCAGTCCATCCAGAACAGGCCGGCGAACTCGATCGCCTGGCCGTGGACCCGCCGATCGACACCCTTGTCGGGCTGCTGGCGCATCGGGCCCTGCATTCCCGCGATCGCGAGTTTCTCCGGTTCGAGGACGGTTCCTGGACCTTCGGTGAGATCGCCGACTGGACTGCACGTCTGGCGCGGCGGCTGGTCGAGGAGGACGGCGTCCGTCCGGGCGACCGGGTCGCGATCCTGTTGCCCAACGAAGTGTGGTGGCCGGTCGCCTGGTTGTCGATCCTCGCCGCGGGCGGAGTCGCCGTGCCGGTGAACTCGGCCTATCGGCGTGCGGATCTGGAATTCGTACTCCGGGATTCGGGTGCGCGGCTGGTGTTCACCGACGCGGCACACGCACCGCTCGCCGACGAGGTGCGCGTCGCGAACAGCGATCTGGCCGATGTCCGGGTTATCGAGGTCGCCGAATCTGGGGACCTCGCACGCTTCCCCGCGCAGGCTCCCGTGGTCGGCACCACCGGCGCGACGCTCGCCAACCTCCAATACACCTCGGGGACAACCGGATTCCCGAAGGCCTGCATGCTGACCCATGACTACTGGACCAGACTCGGGTGGGTCTGCGCCCATGCCGCGGGCCTCGGCCCAGGCGATGTGGCGCTCACGTCGCAGCCGTTCTCCTATATGGATCCGCAGTGGAACACCGCGCTGTGCCTGACGATCGGCGCGCCGCTGGTGGTGCTGCCCCGGTTCTCGGCCTCGGGATTCATGGCCGCTGTGCGCAGACACCGGGCCACGTTCTGCTACGTGCTCGGCTCGATGCCGACCCTGCTGTTCAAGCAGCCACCCGATATCCGGGACCGCGACAACGAGCTGCGCATCGTGCTGTGCTCGGCCATCCCGGTGGCACTGCACGCGCAGCTCGAACAGCGCTGGGGCGCACCGTGGCGGGAGATCTTCGGGATGACCGAGAGCGGCGTCGACCTGGTCAGCCTGCCCGAGGACACCGCGGACGTCGGCACTGGCCGGCTGGGCCGCCCGGTGCCCACGAAAAAGGTCCGGGTGGTCGACCCGCAGGGGATGGACGTCGCCGAGGGACAGCCCGGTGAACTGATCACCTCGGGCGTGCCGATGATGCTCGGCTACTGGAACCGGCCCGGTGACACCGCGCAGGTGCTACGCGGAGGCTGGCTGCACACCGGCGATATCGCGATCCGCGAAGCGGGCGGCTACCGCCTGGTGGGCCGGACCAAGGACATGATCCGGCGCGGCGGCGAGAACATCGCCGCCGCCGAGGTCGAAAGGGCGCTGGAACGCGACCGCAGCGTCGTCGCGAGCGCTGTGCTCGGCGTGCCGGACGACCTGTTCGGCGAGGAGGTCAAAGCCTTCGTGCAACTGGCTCCCGGCGTCGAGAGGAGCGAGGCGACCGCACGCCGGATCGTCGATGCCGCACGAGAGCAGTTGGCGCGCTTCAAAATTCCGCGCTACGTGGAGTTCGTCGACGACTTCCCGCGTACCCCGTCCGAACGGGTGTCGAAGCCGGTGCTGCGCGCGCGGGCCGCCGAACGCCCCGGCGTCACCTACGACCTGCAGCCTCCCCGGCACGACGGATGAGGACCCGGAGATGACCGACAACCACCTGGACGTACGCGTCGACGAGGACATCGCGGTACTCACACTGAACCGCCCCGCGAAGCTGAACGTCCTGGACCGGGACACCCGAGTGCTGCTCGCGCAAACCATCCGCCGATTCGGTGCGGGGGAGTGCGTACGCGGGATCGTGCTGACGGGCGCGGGCCGGGCCTTCTCCGCCGGTGAGGATCTGCGGCAGGCGCCGGCCACCTATGCCGAGATGCAGGCGGCATTCGCCACCTTCCACGACATCACCCGCGCGATCCTCGAGACGAAAGTCCCCGTGATCGCGGCCGTGAACGGGATCGCCGTCGGCGGCGCCTCGGAGATCACCCTGTGTTGCGACGCCCGGATCGGCAGCCCTGCCGCCGAGTACTTCCAGCCCGAAAACCACCGCGGAATCATCATTTCCAACGCCTCCAGCATTCTGATGCGCCGCCTGGTCCGCAACCACGCGATGCGAATCATCCTGGGCTCGAACCGGATCAGCGCGGACGAGGCGCGGCGGATCGGTCTGCTCGACGAGATCGTCGCCCCGGAACTGCTCGTGCACCGCGCGAGTGAGGTTGCCCGGCAATGGAACTCCGATCGCCGCATCACCGCACTGCATCTGGGGCTGCTGCGGCCGCGTCCCGAAGACATCGAGGCCGCCTTCGCGCGGGAGGACGAAGCGGCCCGCCTGGCCTGGGAGTCCGGCGCCTTCAGCGATGGCGTCGCGGGCTTCTGGGCTGCCAAGAACGCGGCGTCGGCGGCGCCCGCACCGACCAATCGAGATCGGAGACAATCATGATCACCACCGAAGCGGCGCTGCTCACCGCGCTGAACGAACCTCTGGAGTTCACCGAGATCCAGGTGGACGACCCGGAGCCCCACGAGGTCCGTGTCGCGGTCACGAATGTCGGCCTGTGCCACAGCGATCTGCACTACATGACCGGAACCGTGCACGCCGACCTGCCCGTGGTGGTCGGTCACGAGCTGGGGGGCATCGTGGAATCGGTTGGGGCCGCAGTGTCTTCGCTGCGGCCGGGTGATCGCGTGGTCGGTGCGCTCACGCCCTCGTGCGGGCTGTGCCGCAACTGTCAGGTCGGGCATTCGACCCAATGTCAGCGTGCTTCTCAGATCCGGCAGCGTCCCCGCCCCGCCTTCCAGCTGCCCGACGGCCGAGTCGTCGAGCGGCTCGGTGATGTGGGCGCGTTCTCCCGCCACACGCTGATGCGGGAGAACGCGCTGGTGAAGATGCCCGATGAGGTCGGCCTCGAGGTGGGCTGTCTGCTCTCGTGCTGCGTCATCACCGGTGTCGGCGCGGTATTCCGCGGTGCGCAGGTGCGACCCGGCTCGACTGTCGCCGTAATCGGTTGTGGCGGTGTGGGTTCGGCGATCATCCAGGGCGCACGGCTGGCCGGCGCGTCGGCGATCGTCGCCGTGGATCTCGACGACGCCCGGCTCGCCGCGGCACGCACCTACGGCGCCACCCACACCGTGAACGGCGCGGCCGATGTCCCCGCCGAGATCACGCGCCTGCTCGGTGACGGCGTGGACTACGCGTTCGAGGCCGTCGGCTCCGCGCGGACCGCCGCCACCGCCCTGTCCGTACTGCGGGCCACCGGGACGGCGTGCCTGGTCGGAATCGCGCCCGACGGAACCCAATTGACGGTTCCGGCCGCAGATTTCTTCTTCGGTGAAAAGCGCCTGATCGGCTCGTACATGGGCTCGGGCCAGGCGCACGAGGACATCACCCAGTTCGCCCGCCTGTACCTGCAGGGCAGCCTGCTGCTCGACGAGATGGTCAGCGACATCATCCCATTCCGCGCGCTCGACAAGGGCTTCGAGGCGATGAAGTCCGGCGAGGTGACCCGCATCGTCGCCGACCTCACCGTCTGACCCCGCCGAATCCGCCCCGAACGCCGAAGGAACCGCAGATGTCGAATCCGCAACTGCCCCAGCCGATCAACTACATCGCCGACGCGTGGTCCGAGTGCGTGACCATCCCGGACGCCTGGAATCTGGACCCCAATACCGGCCATCCCGTGCACCGGGCCGTCACCACCCGCCCCGAGGACGTGGAACGCGCACTGCGCCATGCCGAACTGTCCTACGGCTTCGAACGCTGGGACGACGCGGCGAGCGAGGAACGCGTCGCCGTGCTCGAGCGTGCAGCCGACCTCGTCGCGTCCCGGATCGAGGACATCGCCTACACCGATGCCCTCACCAGCGGCGTCCCGATCGCCAAGACACGCATGATCGCGCAGTTCCTGCCGCATCGAATCCGTTCCGCGGCAGCGGATCTGCGCGCCATCCCACGGCGTACCGCCTTGGCGGCCGGCGGACGCGACGTGCGGTTGTACAAGGTCCCGTGGGGGCCCGCGGCCATCCTCACCCCCTGGAACGGTCCGAGTTTCATCCCCGCCGCGAAGCTGGCCAGTGCGCTGGCCGCCGGATGCCCCGTCATCCTCAAGCCGTCGGAGCACGCGCCCAGCAGCGCCCAGATCATCGTCGAATGCTTCGTCACGGCCGGATTGCCATCGGGCGCACTGCAACTCGTGCACGGTGCGGGCGATGTGGGTGCGGCGATCACCGGTGATCACCGGGTGCGGATCGTCTCCTTCACCGGCGGCCCGAACGCCGGTCGCGCCATCGCCCGCGCGGCGGCCGAGGACTTCAAGGTGCTCCAGCTCGAGCTCGGCGGCAACAACCCGGCACTGGTACTGGCCGACGCCGATATCGACGTCACCGCCGACGGACTCCTCGACGGAATGACCAAACTCAACGGCCAGTGGTGCGAGGGACCGGGAAAGGTCCTGGCGCACACCAGTCTTGTCGAACCCCTGCGCGAAGCACTGCTGGATCGCCTGGCCCGCCTCGAGATCGGGCACTCCCTGGACGAGAACACCCAGCTCGGCCCCATCTCGAATGCCCCGCACTTCGCCACGCTGCACAACCGCATCGACGCGCTGCGCGCCCACGGCGCGGTCATCGATCAGCCCGCGAAACTGCCGGAGCTCGACGGCTTCTTCCTGTCGCCCACGGTCGCCTCGGGTATCGACGCGGCGGTCGCGACCGCCGAGCTGTTCGGGCCGCTGCTCACCCTGCATGGCGTCGAATCCGACGAGGAGGGCCTGCGCGTGGCCAACGCCAACCCCTCGGGCCTGGACGCCTACGTCTTCGGCCGCGACCTCGACCACGCCATCGACATCGGCGCGCGCGTGCGGTCCGGCGAGGTGCGCGTGAACGGCGCGAAGATCGCCGATCTTGCCGAAGGCTCGGCCCAAAGCTTCTGGGGCACTGCGGGAATCGGTGGTCACGCTCCCGGTGAATCCGTCCGGGTGTTCTGCGGCGACCGCGTGGTCGGCGTCGATTCCCCCGACCTTCCCCTGTAATCACCCCTTCGACGAAAGCGGCACTCTCCATGAACTCCACCTCCACCGCAGACACCGGGATCGTCGACGTCATCGGCGTCGGCGCCGGATTCTCCGGCCTCTACCTCGCACACCGGCTCACCACCGCCGGATGGTCCTTCGCGGGCTTCGAAGCCGGACCCGATGTCGGCGGCACCTGGTTCTGGAACACCTACCCGGGTGCGCGCTGTGACGTCGAGAGCATCTACTACTCGTACTCTTTCGACGAAGCGCTCCAACAGGAATGGACCTGGAGTCAGCGGTTCGCGCCGCAAGCCGAGATCCTCGCCTACATCAACCATGTCGCCGACCGCTTCGACCTGCGCAAGAACTTCACGTTCGGCACCCGCGTGGTCGGCGGCACCTGGAATGCGGCCGAGCGGTGCTGGGAGGTGCGGCTGGACAACGGCGAAACCCGGCGCGGCCGCTACCTGATCTCGGGCGCCGGAGGACTTTCCACCCCGAAGGATTTCGACGTGCCCGGCCTCGGGAACTTCACCGGGCTCCAGGTTTCCACCAGCAGCTGGAACATCACTCTCGACGACCTCGCCGGCAAGCGGGTCGCCGTGATCGGCACCGGATCGTCCGGGGTGCAGGCGATCCCGCTGATCGCGCAGGTCGCCGAGCACGTCACGGTCTTCCAGCGCACGCCGAACTATGTGATGCCGGCCCGCAACACAGAACTGTCCGCGGCGCAGATCGAAGCCATCAAGAACGACTACCCGGCGATCCGTGAGGAATGCCGGCACTCGCCCGGCGGCATCCCCGACCGTCCCGCCGCTGACAGGGCATTCGACGTCTCGGCCGAGGAACGCCGGCGACGCTACGAACTCGCCTACGAGCTCAGCGGATTCAATGGCGTCGGCGGCGAATTCGCCGACCTGCTCGTCGACGCCGAAGCCAACCGGACCGCAGCGGAATTCCTGCACGACAAGATCCGTGCAATCGTCCGGGACCCGGCCACCGCCGAACTGCTGGTGCCCAGGTACCACCCCTTCGGCGCCAAGCGCAGCTGCTTCGGAACCGACTACTACGAGACCTTCAACCGGCCCAACGTGTCGGTGGTGTCGCTGCGTGACGAGCCGATCGAGACGATGACCGCGAACGCGATCGTCACCTCGAAGAACGCGTACGAGGCCGACGCCCTGGTGCTCGCCATCGGGTTCGACGCCTTCACCGGCCCGCTGTACGGGCTCGGACTCACCGGCGCGTCCGGCCGGAAGCTGCAGGACGCCTGGCAGGACGGTGTCCGCACCTACCTCGGGATCATGACCGCGGACTTCCCCAACTTCTTCATGGTCGCGGGCCCGCAGAGTCCCGCGCTCGCCAGCAATGTGGTGATGACCATCGAGCAGGCCGTCGACTGGATCGCCGATCTGATGGAGCACGCCCGCGAGCGCGGCGCCGCGGTCGTCGAGGCCACCACCGAAGGCCAGGGCGACTGGGTTGACATCACTGAAAAGACCGTCGCCGCAACGCTTTACGCAACCACCGAGTCCTGGTATCGAGGCTCGAACGTGGAAGGTAAGCCCAGCACCTTCATGGGATATGTGGGCGGTGTCGGCAAGTACCGCCGCATGTGTACCGAGATCGCCAAGCGCGGCTACCCCGGCGTCGAGATCGACGGCCAGGCGCAGATCCGCACTCTCGGTCCGATCCACGAGGAGATCTCATGAGCACCGCAATCCATCGCCGGTACGTCGCCTTCTCCGATGCCCACTACGCCGGTAACCTCGTCGACGGCGCGTTCGCTTTGAAACTGTTCGGCGATGTCGGCACCGACCTGTCGATCGAGATCGACGGCCATGAGGGCCTGTTCGCCGGATACTCCTTGGTCGAATTCCTCGCCCCGGTGCGCGGCGGCGATGTCGTCGAAGCCGAGGCCCGGCTGGTGAAGAAGGGGAACCGAAGTCGCACAGTCGATTTCGAGCTCCGTGTGGTCTGCCGCGCGGCCGGCGATTCCGGCCGCTCTCGAGTTCTCGAATCACCGCTGGTCGCGGTACGTGCCCGTGGCACCGCGGTGATCCCCGACGAAAAGAAGGGATCGTCATGAAACTACTCCACGAAACCGGTTGGGCGGCAACACCTGCCCACTCGGAAGCGTCCTTGGATAAGGAGATCACCTGCGATGTCGTGGTGATCGGCGGTGGCGTGGGCGGTATGTCGGCGGCCTTGCGCGCGGCCGAGAACGGCGCCGATGTGGTGCTACTCGAATCACATACCCTCGGTTGGGGCGCCAGTTCCCGCAACGCCGGGTACATCACGAACTCCATCGCGGCCGATCCGGAGCTGCTCCGGCTGCTGCTCAAACCCGAACGCCTGCGCAACTTGTACCGGTATGCCGAGAATTCGGTGCATTTCGCCGAAGAGGCCATCGCCCGCCACGAGATCGACTGCGGCTTCCAGCGCGAGGGCATCGTGATGGCCGCGGTCTCCAAGGGGCAGCTGCGGCACGCGCGTCGCAATGCGAAGGCGATGGCCGAGGCCGGATCGTCGGCCGAGTTCGTCGAGGGCCGCGCAGCAGGGCTGCCGGAGGGCTTTCTGGGCGGCGTGCGCGAGGGCGTCGGCGGCACGCTCAATCCGGGTGAGTTCGTCCTCGGTCTGCGGGCCGCGACGATCGCGTCCGGTGTGCGCGTCTGCGAGCACAGCCCGGCCCGCGATGTCGCCGACACAGGTGATCAGGTCATCGTCACGACCCCGGACGGCAGGGTGCGAGCGCGAAAGGCATTGCTGACGACCAATGCCTACAGCGCGGGCCTGTCCATCGCGCCGAAGCGTCTCGCCACTCCGGTGTGGACTTCGCTGGTCGAGACCGAACCGGTCGCCGCCGAGCGGCTCGACGAGATCGGCTGGACCAGTCGCGCACCGATGGTCACGCTGCACATGATCCTCGAGAGCTACCGCGTCACACCTCGGGGCACCATCGTGTTCGGCACCCGCCGGCTCCAGACCGGACGGAACCCGCTGCCCGACCGCACACCCGACCCGAAGGTCGCCGACGACCTGGTCCGCGGATTCCACGACCGCTTCCCGGGCCTGCGAGATGTCAAGGCGCAGAGCGCATGGGGCGGCTGGATCGGCATGAGCTCCACCTGGCTTCCAGTTGCCGGCGAGGCCTCCGACAACGTGCTCTACTCGCTCGCCTGCAATGGCCACGGCTTCGCCCAGGCCCAGTACGTCGGTCACCTGCTCGCCGACAGCGCCGCCGGTAAGGCAATGCACGACGACCTTGCCGCGATCTGGCACGGCCGAAAGCGCTTCGCCCCCAGTTTCGTCAGCGGACCCGCGCTCTACGCGGGCTGGCTCGCCGACCGTGTCTCGGACCGCCTGGCAGCCCTCACGAAATAGCCCTCCGCTCGACCCGACCGCACGGCGCTCCGGCCACCGCGCAGGTCGTCTGATTCACCAATTCAAGGAGTAACAATGTCCATTCGAGAACTGCTGTTCGCGGTCGCGGACATCTGGATGATCATCGTGGGATTCACCTACGGCATCAAGTTCATTCGCAACTACAAGAACTACCTGCTCGGCCTCGAATGGATCATCGTCGCCACCTCGGGTACGAACTTCCTGATCTACGGCCTGATCAAAGCCGGTCACGACAGCCCGATGTACGCCTTCGCGTATTTCCTGGACGCGTTCTCCCGCTCAGTCGGCATCACACTCATCCTGGTCCTCGGACTGATGAGCGTGACCCACCGGTACAAACCGTCCGCGGCGGTGGACATCGCCGCGTTTGCCGTGGCGGGCGCGGCCGGCTTCGTCCTCAGCCAATTCGCCGACGAGATCGGCACTCCCGGCAAGATCTTCTACATCGTCGTCAACGTGCTCACCACGCTCTTCCTGGCGTACTTCGCCAAGCGGCTGTGGGATATCGGCGAACGTGGGCACGCCATCTGGACCGCCGTCGCCACCGCCTGCGGATTCGTCATCGCCTCCATCTACGACTTCGTCCACATCCCAGGCGACGATGCCGAGCACACGCTCTTCTACATCGGCGCGCTGTCCACCTGGGGCCTGCAGATGTTCACGTACTTCCGTGCCTACCGCGCGTTCGACGCGCACAACCAGCGCACCGACGCCAGAGCGGTCAACGGCACACCGGTCACGGCTTGAGCGCCGCGCGTCCACATCGATCGAAACAACGGAGTTCGAATGAATACGCACGAAATACCTGACGAGACAACGACGGTAGTCGTCATCGGCGCCGGAATCGCGGGCTTGACGGCCGCGACCACGCTGTCCGCGGAAACCGACGTGGTTGTCCTCGAGTCCACCGATCGCGCCGGCGGGCGCGTCGAAACCGTCCGGCAGGGCGATTACTGGATCAATGTCGGCACTCAATTCACCGAGGGCACAGGCACATTGATCGAAGCCCTCGACCGGCACGGCATCGAACGAGGCTCGCTCGCCGGCAAGAGCGTCGCGCTGCACCTGAACGGCCGGACGATCGACACCTCGAATCCCCTTGCGCTCATGTTCCGTACGCGCATGTCGATGCTGGACCGCATCGGTATGGCCATCGTCGGCGCCCGCATCCTGGCGGTCATGCCGTTCCTGGAGTCGCAGTCTCGTATCGCCCAGCGGATTCGAGCCCGGCTCGACGCGAAACCGGCCTCGTACCTACTGAAGGGCGTCCGCTCCGAGCTGGCAGCCGCCATCGTCAGGTCGTGGTCGGCACAGTGGATGGGATGCGAAGTGGGGGAGACCGCCGCCACCCAGCTCGTCACCTCGGTGGGCCTCGCCCTGGCAGACCCGGCGAAGATCCCGAACTTCTCACTGCCGGTGGGCGGCAACCAGACACTGACCGACGTCCTGGCGGAAGACCTCGGTGACCGCATCCGGCTGAATGCGACGGTGCAATCGGTGCGACAGGACGGTGAAGACGTCATCGTCGACTACCTCGACGGGAATCGCCCGGCACGACTGCGAGCCCGGCGCGCGATCGTGACCGTTCCCGCCGACATCGCCGAACGCATCATCCCGGATCTCGCACCGCGCTACGAGGGTGCCTTCGGCGATATCGCCTACGGCCGCTACGTGATCACCGGATTCTTCACCGACGAGATCGGAGTGCAGCGCTGGGACGACTACTTCGCCGTCTCGACGCCACAGCTGTCCTTCCAAGCGATGTTCAATCACGCCGCGGCCAAGCGCACGGGCGATGACCGCAAACCCGGTGGCGCGCTGGCATGTTTCGCCGGCGGCGCCCAGGCCGATGCCATGTTCGACCTGTCCGACGCGGAGATCGTGGCACGGTTCACCGAAGACCTGCTCTCCGTATTCCCCGAGTTGGAAGGGAAATTGGGCGAAGGCATCGTGCGGCGGCACCATCGGGTCGTGCCCTTCTGGGCGCCCGGCCGACGAACCTCGCTTCCGACGCTGCGGGCTCCGCTGGGTCTCCTCCACTTCGCCGGCGACTATCAGCTCGACTTGCCGTCGCTCGCCGACGCGGCCGCATCGGGCGAGCAAGCGGCGCAGGCCGTACTGGCGGGCCTGAGCCGGCCGTGACAGGCCAGGCCCCGCAGGTCTGCTCTGTCCGACACACGGCGACCGATACCCGGGAACCGCTCACCGGGCGCGTTATCCTCTGGCTATGACCGGGGTCGCGCGTTTCGGTGTCGGGCTCGTCGTCGGCGTGATCGCGGGTGTGATCGCCTGGACCACCTCGGGACAGTGGCCGTTCGGCCTGTTGATCCTCATCATCACGGCTGCGGCAGTCACTATCGCCTGGACCCTGAAAGTACTGCTGCCCAAGGACTTCGAAGAAACCCGCGCCCATGCCGCCGCCGCCGACGTCGACGACCGGGTTGGCGATATCGCGCTCCTGCTCATCCTGGTCGGCAGCCTCGCGAGCATCGGAATATTGCTGGGCTCGGGCACCGACGAGAACAAGGCCCTGTACGCGGGCCTCGCCATGGCGGCCGTACTCACGGTCTGGGCCCTGCTGCACACGCTGTACACCGCGCGCTATGCCCGGGTCTACTACCAGGCGCCCGAAGGCGGCATCGACTTCAACTCGGACACCCCGCCGCGATACACCGACTTCTGCTACTTCTCCTTCAATCTCGGTATGACCTACCAGGTTTCGGATACGAACGTCTCCGAAACCGCCATCCGCTCCGAGGTCCTCAAACACTGCCTCTTCAGCTACATCTACGGCACGGTGATCATCGCGTGCAGTATCAACCTCGTCTTGGGTCTGGTCGGGTGATGGACGCCCTGTTCTCGCATGCCAGGACCTGCGCGAGGAATCCCACTCATCGAGCAATTCTGCCTCAGGGTTCGTCGAGCAGATCGTCGCCGAGATGTGCGAGCAATGAACAGATAGCCGATCGATAGCCACACCTGCTCGTGTGTTCATCCGCCAGGCGACAATCGCCCCATACGCGCATGAATAACCTTGGGCGCCCTGGCTTTCTGGCCGTGCAAGGGAAAGTCGCGCTTGTAGGAGATCGTCTGGCTGCGCTCTGTCGGCTCATATGACCCAGTCGTATGGGGCTTCCGCCCTGTGGTGGCGGATTTGAACCTCGTATGCGGATGCGCGCAGGTTCAAATCCGCCTGAATCGACATGATGGCTGGTCAGCCGACTTGGCCGCCCTGGCGCTCCGGTGTGGCCGCGGCGATTCTGCCCGGAAAATGACCGGAATCGAATGGAACAGTGGCACCGATTGTCACACGCGAATGTCCATCGGATCGAAGGGGATCTGATCTGCTTGGTGCCAGAGCAGTCCGGGCCCGGTGGCCAGGGGATGGGGTTCGCCGGTCATCGCGGCCAGTGCCGTCGCGACTTCTTCGATGCCGGCGCGGGTGTAGATCGTGGTCGCACCATGCGTGTTGTGCAGCGAATGTCCAGCGAAAGCTTTGGCGACCGAATGGCCGAAGTTTCGTTCGACCCAGCGCAAGGTGGTGTGGCGCAGCCAGTGGGTGGTGACCCCGTGGGTGGCGACCGGCGGGACGGATCGCCCGATGCGTTCCCACAGGAGGTCGTATCGGCGCTTGCTGATCGGCATTCCGCTGCGATAGCGCAGCAGGTATTCGGAAAAGTCAGGCTTGAGTGGTCGGCCGTTGCGGGTCGTGGTCCGGTCAGAATCGACACTGCGGATCCGGACCGTGTAGTGATCTTGCAGCGCGGCCATGAGGGTGGGGGTGACGGGTTGCCATCGTTCGGTTTGTCCCTTCTCCCGCAACAGGATCACCGATTGGACGGGATCGAGGTCCTGAATCCTGAGTGCGAGCGCTCCACCGAGACGGCACGCGGTCTCGGTGTGCAGTCGCAGCAGCAGCGCATCGAGATGTGGATCGTTGCCCCCTTGTGCGGCAGCGCAATTGATTTGCGCGAGTAACTCATTGGGAAGGGCTCGGCGGTTCGAGGGCAATGTACGGGGTCGGTCCAAGCGCGCCGAGGGGTCGTTGGTCCTGGCAATGTACCGGTCGTCGATAGCGAATCGGTACAGGCAGCGCAGGGCGTGATAGAAGTGTTCGACGGCTACGCGGCCGCCGCGGTCGTTGCGGGTGATCCGGCGTTGTTGGCGAGTGGCTTCGATGAGGGCCTTGAAATCGGTGACGGTCGGCTCGTCGAGCCGCTTGTTCGGCCAGAGCTTCTGCCAATAACTCATGTAGGTGTCTCTGGTGGCGGTGGCGGGCATCGCGTTGTAGACGATGGGAATGTATTCGGCGAACGTGGGGACGGTGCGTTGCAGTGTGGCGGCGTCGTGCAGATCGTCGATGCTCACACCCAGCCGATCGATGAGCATCATCGCAGCGGCGATATCGGAATTGACGACGGGATCGCTCATTTCGTCGCTCCGTTCTCGTCGGTGAGTTGCCGAATGACCATGGCGTCGAGCACATGCTGAGGAAAGACGATCAGGCGGTTGTGGCCGGTGTCGGCGGTCACCAGGACGCGGTCGCCGCCCCGCAATCCCGCGGCGCGGCACAACAGCGCGGGAATCCGCACCGTGTGATCACGAGGAAGCCGAATGCGCGCCGATCCGCTCGGACCCATTGCGATCACCGGGCCGCGCACATGAGCCTCGAGCCGGTCGCCGGGCACCCATCCCAGCGCCTGCAACAACCACTTCACGCTCAGCCGGCCGCCCTCGTCTACGGCGCTCACCGCATGGAAGGATGTGCGCTGTCGATTCGAAGTGCGTTGCCATTCCGGGAGCTCGGGAATCGCCGCGATCGGCAATCCGATGCGTACTCGAGAGGAGGCCCCGATGTCCGCGAGCGGAACCTCGACCTGTGCCGGGTTTGTCGCATCCTGGAAACCGGGTGCATGTGCGGGATTCGTATACCAGTAGATGGGCGATGGCGGAGCAGAATCGTTCCCGAACGTTACTTCAGTCATGGGATCTGCGCGGATTCGCCCCGGATCCGGTACCGGAGCGGTCTCGGTCCTGGAACGCGATCAGGTCAGGGGCGCGGGCGCAGGATGACCACGGGGATCTCCCGTTCGGTCCAGGCCTGGTAGGTGTCGAAATCCGCGTAGGCGTCGACGAGCATCGGCCACAGGCGGGCGCGCTGCTGTGGGTCTGCGGTGACGGCCCGCACGGGGTGACGGGTGCGGCCGATCTGAATGTGGATGTCGGGGTGGGCGACCAGATTCCGATACCACTGCGGGTGCTTGGGAAGCCCGCCCTGTGAAGCGACGACGATCGTGTCGGGGCCGTCGGTGATGTAGAGCAGCGGTGTGGTGTAGATCGTTCCCGAGGTGCGGCCACGGTGTTCGAGGAGCAGGGTCGGTACCGGCTTGCGGAATCCGGCGCCGATGCGCCACTTCCCGCCGATGCGGCCACCGGTGCGCCGGTAGGTCCAAACCTGTGCTCTGCCCATGACTTTGAAGATTTTCGGCAGCAGCGGGGAGTCGAGTTGTGTGGGGCGGGGTGGTGTGGCCGTCATGATGGTCCTTCTGTCCAGCGGGCTTCGCTGACCATACATCTGGCGGTAGGTGTATGGTCAAGCCCTTCCGATCGGCGAGGAGGGAAACTGAGCGGGTGCGCACACATGGATGGGCGGGGGCGACACCCGCCGATGACACCGAAGCCGTCGAACGGATACTGGCTGCCGCGCGGGTGGCGATCGACCGGTCCGGAGGCGACTTCACCATTGCGGAGGTCGCGCGGGAGCTGGGTGTCACCCGTCAGACCGTCTACCGGTACTTTCCCGGGACTGAAGCACTGCTGACCGCGACCGCCATCGCGCAGACCGCGCATTTTCTCGACGTCCTGGCCGCGCACCTGAGTGAGATCCGCGATCCCGCCGCGGCCGTGGTCGAAGGAATCGCCTACACCCTCGAGCGCCTGCCGCACGAGAAGTATCTCGGCCTGCTCCTCGCCCCGGGCCGCGCGAGCGCCTTCTCGGCCGGTGTAACTTCCGACACCGCACTGGAATTCGGCCGCTCGCTCTTGCGGCGGTTCAGCATCGACTGGGCGGCCGCCGGCTTCGACGATGTCCGGTTCGACGAGCTCGTCGAACATATGCTGCGCACCGTGCAGTCCTTCACCCTCGATCCGGGTCGCCCACCGCGCCGCGGCGCTGCGCTACGGGGCTACCTCACCACCTGGGTCGCCCCCGCCCTGACGGCTGCCCGCGACTAGGCCGATCGTCGATCGACCACATGCGCTGTACGGTGCGCCACTGCGGATATCAGTGCCTGCGTGAATTCCTCGACGTCGTCGATGCCCTGTGCGGTGATCAGGTCGCCGTCGGTGTGGACGCCGTCGGTCGTCCACGTCGCGCCGGCGTTGGTGAGGTCGGTGGCCAGGCTGGGCCAGGCGGCGATGGTGCGGCCGGTGACGAGTCCGGCGTCGATGAGTGTCCATGGGCCGTGGCAGATGGCGGCGATGGGGATGCGTGCGTGGTGGGCTTCGCGCAGGAGGCGGTGTGTGGCCGGATCTCGGCGCAGGATATCGGGATTCGCGACGCCGCCGGGCAGGACGAGTGCGTGGTAGTCCGTTGCGGCCGCGTCGGTGGTGCGCAGATCGACCGGGAAGCGGTCGGCGCGGTCGAGATTGGTGGAACGCGTGCACGAAGCCCGGTTCGGGGGCGAGCAGCACGGTGTGCGCGCCCATGGCGCGCAGGGCATTCCACGGGTGCTGTAGCTCGATCTGTTCGACGCCTTCGTTGGCGGTCAGGAAGGCGATCGTCTTGCCGGTGAGAAGTGGTGTCATGAACTGTCTTTCGTCGGATGTGGGTGCCGCCCGCGAGTGCGGGCGGCAGCGGATCGGGGGAGTCGGGGTGGATCAGCCGGCGGGTGTGGGTGCGGCGTCGGTGATGGCCGCGATCAGGGCGTCGTTGCTGTAGGCGACTCCGCCGATTCCCCAGCCGCCGTCGGCGGCGTAGCTGATGTTGATCCAGATGTCGTCGGGGGCATGGCCGGACACGACATGGTTGGTGGCGATCGCGGTGGCCGTGGTGATGAAGGCGGCGCGGTCCTGCGGGGTGGGCAGGCCGATGCCGGGCAGTTTGAGCTCGATGAGCAGGACGGGACG
This sequence comes from Nocardia huaxiensis, assembly GCF_013744875.1. Taxonomy (NCBI): domain Bacteria; kingdom Bacillati; phylum Actinomycetota; class Actinomycetes; order Mycobacteriales; family Nocardiaceae; genus Nocardia; species Nocardia huaxiensis. The sequence continues at coordinate 5,807,492 of NZ_CP059399.1, read as the reverse complement.
GTTCACGCCGCCGGTATGGACGTGTTCGGGGTCGAGTAGGTGCAGGTGGCCGCCGACGACCGGGGTGAAGAAGGGGTTGCCGGTCAATCCGCTGGCCTCGATGAGGGCCTCGATGAGTTGCGGGATCAGTTGGCGCTCACCGGTTTCGGTGAGAACTCCGCGGGGTGCGATGACGGTGAAAGGCACGGATTGCTGTCCTTGTCTCTTGGGGAGGAATCGACATCGCTAGTACGTACGTACTAGCGACTACACCGTGCACTAGGATGGCCGTACTAGTCAAGTGGAGGAGTTCTCAGCGATGACCAAACCGACCCGGGCCCGCATGATCGATGCCGCCGTGGACAGCCTGCGCCGTAACGGTTTGGCGGGCATGTCGTTCACGGAGGTGCTGGCCGAGAGCGGTGCCGCGCGCGGGGCGATCTATCACCATTTCCCCAGCGGGAAGAGCGAATTGGTGGCCGAAGCCGCGCGGCTGCACGGGCAGGACGTCACGCTGCGGATGGCGGAGCTGGCCGGGCCGGACCCGCGTGCCGTCGTGGCGGCCTTCCTGGATTTCGCCCGGCCCGTCATGGAAGACGCGGCGCTCGGCAGTGGCTGTGCGATCGCGGCCGTCACGGTCCGCGCGGGCAAGGAGGGTGACGAGTTGTGCCGGGTCGCCGCAACGACTTTCGCCGCGTGGACCGATCGCCTCGCGGCCGCGCTCACCGATGCGGGCATGTCGCCGGATGCGGCGGCCGATCTCGCCTGTCTGTTGATCAGCCTGCTCGAAGGCGCGCAGGTGCTGTGCCGGGCCGAGGGCGGCACCGGCCCCTTCGATCGTGCCGCCCGGGCGGCCCTGGCGGCCGCTCCGGACGCGTGACGATCCACACCGCGAAACCCGGTGCCCCGGCCCGGCCCTCGAAGTATCCGAGGAGCGGTTGCCGGACATCACAGGGTCAGGCCGCTTCGACTCCGGGCGGGTTCCAGGCGCCGTCGATGATCTTGCTGTCGGGCCAGTAGAGTCGCAGCAGCAGGTTGAACTCACCCGATTCCGGGGCGGGCAGCCAGTTGGATTCCCTTTCCGGGCCGGGGTTTTCGCGCTGGATGTAGACATCCAGTGAGCCGTCGGAATTCTTGTGCATCTGCTCGCCACGCACCGCGTACCGGTTGATCGGGTTGGCGACGAAGAAGCCCTTGTCGTTGTACATGGTCAGCGACCAGAACGCGCGCACTGGCGGGATCTCGTCGGCTGCGAAGTGCAGCACGTAGTTCCGGTCGGAGGTCAGGTTCGCGCCGGTGGCGTCGATGCGGGTGGCCGGGTAGATGGCGTCCTCGGGCAGATTCGCCCCCAGGCCGCTGTAGGCGACCAGCGCGCGCTGGTCGTAGTCGGTGCCGTAGGTGCCCATGCCGGTGCGGGCGACGTTCCAGCCGTTGGCCGGCGTGCCGCTGAGATCGACCTCGATCTTCGACAGTGCTTCGGGCCAGGCGTCCTGCCAGATCTTGCGGTCGGAATCCGACAGCGTCGACAGGTCGAGTTTCTTGTCCGGGGTCCACCCGGCCGCGGCCAGTTGATCGAGCAGGTCCTTGTCCTCGGGCCGGGGCTGGTTGTGCGACAGGCTCGAATAGTAGAGATCCCAGTACTGCTGGGGGCTCAGGTCGTGAATGTACTTCGCGACTTCCTGCCCGACCGGCCAATCCTGGTGCAGGTCGGTGTTTTCCGGCGGCGTGTAGGCGGTGCCGTACGCGCTCAGCGGCGCGGCGGTCAACTGCTGCTGGATCGCGACGACGGCGGGAAGGTCCTCCGGGCCATTGACCTGGATGCGGCCGATGATCCAGCCGCCGTCGGTGGGCATCTTGTACTCGTGCACGCCGTCGGGGAGCGTGCCGCGCCAGTTCGGGCCGGTGACGGCGAACTGGTAGGCGTGTCCTGCGCCGAGGGTGCGGGTGCCCGGTGAGGCTTGCACGTTGGTCCACATGTCCAGGATCGGGAACAAATGGTACCGATCGCCCATGTCCGGCACGCTGATCACCAGCGGCTCCTTGGACACGTCGTAGAACATCGACGAGTACAGGGTGTCGACATTCGCGCGCACCACGTTGGTGAACGAAGCGTCGGGCAGGAACGCCAGATTCCCGAACTGATTCATTGGCGCTTCGCCGCTCGCCGCCGGGCGCGCCACATTCGTCGACTGCCGCCGCGTCACCTCCACCGACACCAGCGGATAGGTATACGCGTACGCCTTCATCGCCGTCTCTTCGCTCAGCCCTGAAGCCGGCGTTGAACTCTTCGAGCACGCGGTCATGCCCAGTGCGACCACCGCCGCACCGACCACGACGGCGAGGGTCTTGCCTCGATACGATCTCGAACTCACTGGCCCTCCTAAGGGCTCGTCAGGATCGAACCAATCAGATTTGCCATCAGGTAACTGAGGCACTCTCGAGGTTAAACCCGGCGACCTGGGGGCGGTGCTCGGGAAGGGGTGGCGGCGTGTCAGGATGCCGATTCTGCAGTCGCGCAGGTGTAGTCGTCGACGAGCTGGGCGAGATCGTGCCAGGCGGCGTGGACGCGCGGGTCGCCGGGATCCTCGCTCATGAGCAGGTGATATGCGCGGACCTGTGTTTCGGCGATGAGGTCGATCCGGGCGCCGAGACTGCCGCATGATTGCCGGGTGGGGTCGCCGGTGCGGGCCCAGGAATCGATGGCGTGAATGAGCTCGACGCGTTCGATGCCGAGCATTGTTCGGGTGCCGGGGATCTTCAGCAGCAGGCGGTGCACGGTGCCGAGCTTGTTGGCATATCGGGTCAGCGGATGGTCGTCGATGTGGTGATTGCGGATGGCCGAGAGCAGCGCCTCGCCGGTCGGAAAGGCCGATTCGGTGGGTGCGGGTGGTTCGAGGCGGCGTCGGCGATGGTCTGCCCAGAGTTCGCTTGAAAGCTTCATTCGCTCCTCCTGACCGTGGTGGTCACCCGGCGCCGAGGGTTCTCTGCACGAATTGCGTTGTGTTACAGCGATTTCTTCCCGGCGCCGGGTGGTCCCTCAAGGATTGCCGGTGAGCTGCTGGCTGGGGCAGGCCATTGGTCCCCCCGGTAAACCCCCCAATTTCCAAAGCGGGCAACCGGCCGACCGGTTTCGGGCTACTGTCGAGACACGTTGCGCGGAAGGGGATCTCGATGCGGGCATCCAGTAGAAACGACCAGCTCGAACGCCAGATACGGCAGCGCGGCTGGACCCGCCGGGAGGTTGCCGACGCGGTCAACCAGGCTCATGAGCTACTCACCGGCAGGGCCGGGGCATACAGCGAGGAACGTGTGCGGCGACTCGTGCGAGGGGAGATCACCTGGCCGCACCCGCACTACCGGCGGGCTCTCGAACACGTCTTCGGTGTTGCGGCAACGGAATTGGGCTTGTTCAACGGCCGGCGCACTCGGGCCGAACCGCCCGCGGCGCGAATGCGGCCCGGGGGCGCGGGCAGGCCACCGGAGGCGGGGCAGACGAATCGTCGCGATGTCATGAAAGCCATCACCCTGCTGACCACGGTGCCGCCGGCGATGATCACCGACGTCAATGCGCCCGATGGGCTCGAACGGATCGCGGGTGCGGTATCGGCGCCCCGGCGGGCGGACGCGGTCGTGCTCGACACCATCGAAACGATCGTCGATCAAGCCAAGCTCCAAGACGATCGGCTGGGACCGCGTGCGGCCATCGGAACGGTGCTGACGCAGGCGCATCTGACCGAAGCCCTGCTCGCCGACGCCGGTTCCGCGCAGCGCCCCCGATTGCTGTCACTGCGCAGCCGCATCGGCAGCTCGATCGGCTGGCAGTCCTACGATCTCGGGCATGCCGAGGCCGCGACAGGCCATTTCCAGATCGCGCGGGCGGCGGCCGACGAGTGCGGCGACCATGCCGCCGGTGCGCTGGCCATGGCGGAATGGTCGTGCATGGCAGTCGACACCGATTCGCCGCTGGCCGCCGCCGACCTGGCGGCGGGCGCCGAGGTGCGCGCCAGCGACACCGACGACCCGCGCTTGCGGGCGCACACCGCGGCGGTCCTCGCCGTTGCGCTGGCCCGGCTGGGGTGCGCGAGCGAAACTCGTTCCGCGCTGAATCGGGCCGGTCGGTACGACGTGGCCGAGGTGGCGGATCCCGCCGATTCGCTCGCGTACTTCTGCACCCCGGCGCACCTCGCGCGAATGCGAGCACGCGCGTTGCGCTCCATCGGCGATCTCGACGCGGCGCTCGATGCGGCGTCGGAATCGGTTGCCCTGCAACCGCGTAGGGACCTGACCTCGGCGCACATCCTGCTCGGCGCACTCTACCTCGACACCGGCCGGCTCGACGCCGCGGTCGAGACCATCATCGCCGGGCTCGACGCGGGCGCCGGACCGAATTCGCCCCGCGTGACCACGCGGCTGCGAGCCACCTGGAAAGACATCCGGCGGCTGGCGCCCGGCTCGGCCCCGGTCCGCAAGCTCGATCAACGTCTCGCGGAAAGCCGCGCCGCCTGACGTCCGCTTCCGTCGAATGCTCGGCGTCTCAGACGAGTTCGCCGATATTGCCGAACACGCTGTTCAGCTTGGCCTGTCCGTCGGCGAGGTTGTAGGTGACGCACGCGATGGCGCATTCGCCGGTCATCACCCGCTGGGAGATGGTGGTCGAGCGCTGCATGAGCTGACGCGCTGTCTCCTCGACGTGCCGGGCCTCGAGTTCGTCGACGGTGGTGAGTCCTTCGCGGCGGCCGAGCAGCACCGACGGGGTCACCCGCTCCACCACGCTGCGAATGAATCCGCCGGGGACCGCGCCGGTGTCCAGGGCGTCGATGGTGGCCCGCACCGCGCCGCAGCTGTCGTGGCCGAGCACCACGATCAGGGGCACGTTCAGCACCTGCACGCCGTATTCGATGGAGCCGAGCACCGAGCTGTCCACGACGTGGCCGGCCGTGCGGACCACGAACATGTCGCCGAGCCCGCGATCGAAGATGATCTCGGCGGCGACGCGGGAGTCGCCGCAGCCGAACAGGATCGCCGAGGGGTTCTGTCCGCTCGCCAGTTTCGCGCGATCCGCCGCACCCTGACCGGGATGCAGCAGCTCACCGTTGACGAACCGCTCGTTTCCCTCGCGCAACGACTTCCAGGCAGTGATCGGATTCGAATGAGGCATGGCATCCATCTTGCCTGTGAACCGGACATAGCGGGTGGGCAGGGTGACGGAACAGGTCCGCGAGCTGGGTCCGGCCGATGGACAGGGTGCGTGACCTGCTTCGGATGCCGTTTTGGATGGGTTCGTGCGCGGAATCGGCCGGGATGGCTGCGGTCAGGGGGCAACCCTGCCCAGCAGGAGTTGTTTCAGGTAGTCGGGTGCGATCAGGGTGCAGTAGTGCTGTCCTTTGAAGGCGTCCGGGATGTTGGGTGTGTCGAGGGGAACGTTGAGGGCCTTCGAGGGCAGGTGCAGGGTGCCGGTCGAGTCGACGGTGGCCACGGGGAAGTCGGCGAGCCAGTCCGGTCCCGACACCGCCTGGGTGTCGGCGTCGATGACGACGGTGCCGGGTTTGTGGACCAGAGCCCGGCGCTCGGCCGGGGTGAGGGATCTGTTGATCAGGCGGAGGGTGACGCGATTGACTGCTGCGCAGTCGTTTTCGGGCCCGGCGATGCCCACGCCGTAGACCTCGGTGAGGTGGTCCGCCGATTTGCCTTTGCAACGCACCTGTTTCGCGAGGCCGGGGTCGGTGGCCGCGTAGGTGGTGTAGCTGGTGACGGTGAGTGGCTGCACGGTGGGCTTGGAGGCGGCGAACGCGGCGGGGTCGGTGTAGGGGACCTCGGTCAATTCGCCGCCGTGATGGCGGAACTCGACCACGCGCAGTTTCGCGGTCTGTACCTGGGCGCGGACACAGAGTTGCTGAAATCCTTCCGCCTCTGTCGATTCCGTGTCATCGGGTTCGGCGGCGGCGGGTGCGGTGAGCCCGGCGCACGCGAGGGCCGCGAGCGCGGTGAGGGTGAGCGAGGAGCGCAATGCGCGGAATTTCATGGGGTGCGGTACTTCCGGTCGGAATGGGTGTGCTGGACATGGCCGGTGTCACGCGCCGGGCAGCAGGTCTGCCGCGAGGCCGCTCGCCACCGCCGTGCGGGCGCGATCGACGCTGAAATCCGTTGCACCGGTGCGGAAGTCTTCCGCCCAGCCGAGGGCCAGGGTGCGCAGTGCGGTGGCGTTGGCGGTCGCGGGGGCGCCGCACAGCAGGGTGCCGAGCAGGTCGGAGCTGTCGCCTTCGGCGTCGGTGTGCACGCCGTCGCGCAGCCGGATGCCGACGAAGGGGCGATGCAGCTGGGTTTGGACGGCCGCGGTGCCGAGGCCGAAACTGTTGCACAGCAGCGGTGGTGCGGAGATGGTGAGCACTGGCAGCGCGGTTCCGTCCAGGCCGGTGAGAGCGCGGGCGATATTGTCGCCCACGAACGAGCGCACCGGATCGAGCAGGATCACCCCGCGCAATCGGTCCCAGGCACCGGCGTGGGTGGTGCGCAGGCGGTCGGCGACGAAGGTGACGGCCTCCGCGCCCGCGGAGTGTCCGATGAAGATCCACTGTTGTGGAAACCCGGGGTCGGGCAGCCCCGCCGAGTGGGCGGCCGCGGCCAGACTGGTGGCCAGTGGCCCGGCGGGATCGTCTGCGGCGCCGAACAATTCGGCGACGTGGTACAGGAATCCGGAGTTGTCGCCGAGGTTCTGCAGGGTGCAGCCCGCAAGCTGCATGAACGGCAGGCTCGGCGCGAAGACGAGGTATCCGGCATCGGCGAAGGCGCGAGCCAGCGCCGCCACCTGCGCGTTGCTGCGAGCGAATCCGTGCTGGATCCACACGGCGGCAAGAGGCGTGCCGGATGGGAGATACCAATCCGCTTCCTGATGCAAAGTGTCCGCCGCGCAACGGATATCGACGGTGCCGGGCAGTTGGGTGGTGGCGGTGGCGGTGGCGGTGGTGGCGGCGGCGAGCAGGGCAGCGGCGAGCGCGATCAATGCCGGGCGTCGAATGTTCATGGGTGAATCTCCGGTCAGTGGTCGCGCAGCAGCGTGCCCGCGCCCTCGACCCGGTCGGCGATACCGTTGTCGCGCAAGGCCATCCACCAGGTGGCGGCATTGATCGCGATCACCGGCTTGCCCAGCCAGCGTTCGGCCTCGTCGGCGAGCCGCACCATGGACAGGTTCGTTCCGCACTGCACGAGCGCGTCGACGTCGTCGCCGTCCACTTCGAGCAGTGCGGCGCGCAGCGCGCTCTCCTCGACATGTGCGATGGACACGGCGGTCGGGCAGCGCAGGCCCTTGATCGCGGCGACCTCGAAGCCGAGTTCGCCGAAGAACCGCACCACGTTCTGGTCACCGATGGGTTGATACGGCGTCACCACGCCGATCCGCTGTGCCCCGAACAGGTCCAGTGCGCGCCGGCAGGCTTCGGCTCCGGTGGCGACCTCGAGACCGGTGACATCGTGGATCTGTTTCACGAACTGCCGATTGCCTTCGACGCCGCCCCAGAAGGTTTCGGCCGACATCCCCATGACCATGTACTCGGGCTCGCAGGTCAGCACCCGTTCGCAGGCCGAAACGAGCTCGGCGCGAATCTGTTCCAGCAGCCGGTCCATGCCCGCGTCGTCGCTCATGTTCTGGTCGCGGATGTGGATACGGCTGAAGTGCGAGGTCACGCCGGGCACCGTCATCCGGTAGAAGTCCGGCTCGACGATGGTGTTGGTGGAGGGCGCGATCACCCCGAATTTGCGTCTCCAGCCCAGTGCGTCGGTCATCGGATCAGCTCCTCATCGGTCGGGCGCGCCGCGACGGTCGCGGCCGGTAATCGCCACGCGGCGACCAGAAATGCGGCCTGGGCCGCGGTATTGCAGAGTTGCTCGGCCCACTGCAGCGCGACCGTCTGATCGGGACGCGCGGCGAGCGGGCCGAGGATGAAGAACACCAGCAACTGCCCGCCGAACAATCCGGCGGCGAGGGAATCGCCACGGGCACGGGACAATCCGATGAGGTGGATGCCGGTGAGGGTGGCGAACACGGTCGTGCTCACCAGCATCGGCAGCGGGTCGGCGGCCACGATCGCACCCACCGCGCAAACCAGGGTCAGGCTCGGCGCCAGGATGGCCAGCCAGCGCGGCGTCAGTCCGACGCTGGTGCGCACCAACTCCAGGCACAGCACCGCGAATCCGAGGGTCAGCAGTGGAAACAGCAAGCCGCGCAACAATTCCGAATCCGGCCCGCCCGCCGCCGCGACGAGTTTGGCGGTGGCCTTGGTGAAGCCGCCCGTGCCGATGAGCACGGCCGCGCCCAGCACGACCGGGGGCCGGGCGGCGATCCGGCGCAGCAGCAGCACCCCCCACGTGGTGAGCAGCACCGGTGCGAAGTCCTCCACGGCCAGCGAAACCGGATAGTCCACGGCGGCGCTCATTCGCCGAAGAGGTCGCGCCGGCGCACCGGTGCGAGCGCGAAGCGCCCGATCACCTTCGGCGTGGTCAGCCAGCGCACCTGCGCGCCATTGCGGGTGTGCGAGACCGCGCGTTCGGCCAGCCACGGCGCGACGGTGTCGACGCGATCGGCCAGGATGTTGAATACCTTGCGCGCCTTGGCCAGTTCCGCGGGATCGGTGTAGCCGTGGGTGAGCAGATCGGTCACCACCATGCCGGGACTCAGCAGTCCCACCGAGACACCGGCGGGTACCTCCTTGGCGAGTGCCCTGGTCAGGTAGGTGAGCGCGCGTTTGCTCGCGCCGTAGGCCGCCAGGCCGGGTACGGTGCGCCCGTCGCTGCCGAGCCCCTCCATATTCCAGACGTGTCCGCCGCCGGCGTCGGCCATGGCGGGGATGGCCACCGCCGCTCCGTTCAGCGCACCGAGCAGATTGGTTTCGATGACCGTGCGGGCGGCCGCGGCGGGCAACTCCCACAACGGTTTCCGAGCGTGGGACACCCCGGCGTTATTGATCCACACGTCGACGCGGCCGAAGCGGTCGACGGCGGCGTCCCAGAGCTGCCGTACCTGGGCGCGGTCCGTCATGTCCGTCACCGCCACCAGCGCGTGGTCGGACAGTTCGGCTCGGGTTCGCTCCACCCGCTCCCGATCCAGGCCGCACAGTGCGACGTGATGGCCGCGCGCGAGCAACGCGCGCGCCATGCCCAGCCCGAGGCCCCGGGTGCCCCCGGTCACCACCACGGTGCTCATGACCGCTCCAGCACGCCGTGCATGACCGCGACGAGGCCGTTGTGCTCGAACATCTGATACACGACAGCGAGTTTCGTGCCCGAACCCATGCCGGGTTCGGCGTCCATCATGAACTCCCGGCCGAGCAACCGGCGCCCGTCGACGGTGTGCAGTCGCACGAAATTGGCTCGCCCGTAGGAGTTTCCATTGCCCCACACATCCGGCCCCTCGTGGAAGGAGCGGACGCCGTCGCGCCGCACGGTGACCCGGGATTCGGAGTCGATCGCCCCGGACATGCGCAACCGGTGCTCGGCGACGAGCAGGTTCACCGGACTGATCGCCAGCTCCATGCGCTGGCTGCCCAGTGGCTTCTGATCGGCGCTCCAGAGCTCCACGTCGCCCGCGTAACAGCTGTTCTGTTTGGTCGGCACGGTGAACGGCACCGCACCGCACCGGGTTTCGGTCTCGATCCGCTGATCGATCGATGCCGGATCGCGAGTGTAGAGGCCGTTGAATACTCCGACCATGGCCGGACCCTGGTACAGCACCGACGAATACACCTGGGTGTCGCCGATGGTCTGATTCCAGGTCTGCAAGGACACCTGCCAGCCGGGACCGTAGTAGTTGGCATCCACGAAACCGCCGTAGGGCTGTCCGGAACCGTAGAAATCGGGGCCGGTGTAGATCCGGTCGCCATCGGAGTCGAGCACCCCGAACGCGAACGGTGCGCCGAGCGCGAACCGTCCGGCCAGGTCGCCGCCGCCGGTGAGACCGCCGTCCATGTAGTAGGTGGTCACTCCGTCCTCGTGCACCGAGGAGCGGCGGATGTCCTCGAATCCGCGCCAGGTCCCGTGGGCGTCGAACAGTGAAGGCCGCCCGGCCCATTCGCCGGTGATGCGCTGCTGGAACGCGCTGGGCGTGCTCATGCGATCAGCTCCCCGCGCACCTGTTCGGCCTGCTCGGCGCCGAGCAGCCGCTCCACCTGCGACCACACCGGATCGACCTGCGGGCTGAACAGATTGGCGCGATTGCGCCTGTCCCGCCCGGCCAGATCGGCGTCCACCTCGGGAACTCCCTTGTGCGCCAGGGTGAGCCAGTGTTCGAGGTAGGCGTTCACGGTGACATCGAGGGCGCGGAAGGCGTCCGCGCCGGCCCGGCACACCACCATCCAGGGCGACATCATGGCGCGCTGTCGCGGTCCGATGGCCGCGGCCTCGAGCCCCTCGATCTCCCACGCCGCCTCCAGCAGCGGGGTCAACGGTGCGAAGGCGGCATCGAGGTATCCCAGGTTGATCGCGAGGTCCACGCGCGGAATCAGATCCAGGTGCATGGCGTGGTACTCGCCCGAATCCACCGCATCGAGCGTGAAATGCGGTACGGCCGAATCGGCTCCGGTGAAGGCGAAGATCATGTGGCTGTCCAGGCCGATGGGCGGCACGACGAGATCGACGGTCACGACCTTGTCGACGGCCGTGCCGCGCAGCACCCGCAGCCGCCCCACCGGATCGGCCGACATGGCGCTGGTGAGCGGCCGATCCACGGTGGTCTCGAGACCGAGCGCGGAGGTGAGCGTGGACAGGGTGCGCGCGCTGAGCGCGGTGGGCAGACTCATTCGGCGGTGCCTCCGGTGCGGGCCTTGTGCACCCAGGCACTGGCCAATTCGGGATTGTCACGGCGGGCGGGGGATGCGATGACGGTGGCGGTGCGGCGCGGCCCGTCCCCGGTGATGATGTCGTCACCGCCGACCCACCAGCCCTGCTTCTTCAGCTCCAGACGACGCCGCCGATAGGCGACCTGCAAACTGTCGCTGCGCACGTGCAATTCGTCGGACAGATCGAACGGCAGCAGTTCCGGGCGCTGCGATTCCACCACGGGTTTGTCCTGGAGCAGGATCTTCTCGATGCGTTTGCGCGCGTTGGCGTCCGCCCAGGCGCCGGTGAAGAAGTTGCGGTAGCCGAGGATCTTGATGAGCGTGCGCTCCTGTGACAGCGGGATATTGAAGTCGTAGAGCAGCAGATCCCCGATCGGCAGCCGCACGTGCAGCTTCACGATGTTGGGCAGGTACCAGGCGTTGGTGACGGTCACGTACTCCGCGCGCGGCCGCCGCCGGGCCAGCAGGCCCCACAGCCCCTTCGGCAGCGGTGGGCTGAGCTGGATATCGGCCTCGGCCGACCAATCCGTCTGCCGCACCCGGAAATCCGGGATCTCGGGCTTGTCGGGATTGCCGAAGGCGGTGCCGTGCACGAACGGCGTGTGCGCTGCGTCCACCACATTCTCGAAGGCGCGCTCGTAGTTGGCGTCGATCTCCATCTCGAACTGCACCATCCGGTAGGACGGATCGTCGTGTTCGGGGATGACCGGGATCGGCGGGCGTTCGGCCTCGGGCAGATCGCCCAGGAAGGCCCACACCATGCCGTAGCGTTCCACCGTCGGGTAGGCGTCCACGCGCGCCTTGCGTGGAATCTTGCGCTCCTCGGAGTTGGCCGGAATCTTCACGCACGCGCCCGTGGCGTCGTATTGCCAGCCGTGATAGGGACAGGCGATGCAGTCGCCGGTCACCCTGCCCATCGACAGCGCGCCGCCACGATGCACGCAGAGGTCCGAAAGACACACCGCCGCACCGGCTTCGGTGCGGTAGAGCACGAAATCCTGCCCGAGACAGGTGACCTTGCGAGGTTGCCGGGTGACGCGGTCGGCGAATTCCAGTGCGTACCAGAAGTTCTTCAACATGGTTGTGCTCCTAGGACCGGATGACCCGCACGCCGGTTCCGGGTTCGGCCAGTTCGGTTTTCGCCGCCGCCTCGCCGCGCAGGTGTGTGCGGAGGAAGGCCGAGGCCAATCGGGTGAACGGGGTGAAGGCGTCGGCGTCGCCGGGACCGTCGAGGAAGGCGCGGGCAGCTGTGGGGTCGGCGTCGGCGATGCCGAAATGATTGGCCCCCGGCACCACCGCGAGCAGATGATCGCCCGCGGGCAGTGCTTCGAAGAAGGTGCGCCGCACCGGATCCGGGCGATCCGCACCGTCCTCGCCGTAGCGGTCGGCGCTGCCCTGAATGACCCCGTCATTGGTGCCGACCCCCAGCAGGACCGGGCAGCGCACCTGCGCGGGCAGCACCGTCCCCGGGTCCCAGCCCAGCATGGTCGCCACCATCGTGTGCGCGCCCCAGGCGAAAACCGCTGCGACGGAAGGGAAGAAGCGAGCGGACTGGAGGACCACGGTGCCGCCTGCCGAATGTCCGCCGAGGGCGACACGATCCAGATCCAGCGTCCCGCGCAGCGGCGCCACGGTGTTCAGCTCGGCGAGGGCCTCGAGCACCAGGCCGATGGTGGGACAGGTCGGGCGGGTGCCGTAGGCGTCCGGGCGGGCGGCGGCGAGATCCACGCCGGGTGTGAGACCGTGCTGCCCGCCGAACAATTCGGCCACCCGGTCCAGGGTGACCACCACGAAACCGCTCTCGGCGATGGTCGTCGCGAACCGGCGATAGGACTCCTGGCCCACATTGACGCCGGACAGGAACAGCACCACCGGATACGGGGCTGCGGCCGGATCGGGGGCGAAGACGCCGGTGAGGCGTTCGGCGTCACTGCCGGAGGCGAGCGCCGGGTAGTACACCTTCAGGTGCGCGGTATCGAAGGGAGCGGAGCCGTCGGTGCGGACCGACCACCACAGCGAGCGAATCGATCTCATGCGCCGGCCCTCGGCAGCTCCCGGTCGCCGCCCCACAGGGCGCGCACCAGCCGCCGGGTGGTGTCGGCCCCGAACATGCGCTCTCCCATGATGTTCGCGGGATCACGCTCGGCGATATTGCGCCGCACCGTCAGATCGCGCGCGGCCAGTGCGGTCCGCTGTTCTTCGGGCACCGGCTCGGCCTCGTCCACCCAGCGCAGCCACTGCTCGAGACGGGCGTGCAGCAGATCGTGCACCACATCGAGATTCGGCCGGGTCGGCGGGAAGGAGTAACAGTACGCGGTGGGGGACAGGCTGCCGCGAATGAAGCCGGTGCGGCTGGTGAACCAGGTGAAGTCGGGATGTTCGGCCTTGAAGTCCAGCCAGGGCGCATCATCGGGTGCGTAGTAGCGGTCGAAGTAGTCGCCGTCGCCGATGAGGTCGCTGCGCGGGATGGCGTCGGCATAGAACCAGCCCTGCGGCCACAGCAGCAGCGCGGATCCGAAGTGCGGTACCCGCACCTGCGGACCCAGCCAGGCGGTGAGGTGCAGGTTCACGAAACCCGTTCGCGGATCGCCGATCCAGGAGTGCACCAGCCAGTCGATCTCGGGTCCGGCATAGGCCGCGAGACTGCCGGAGGGGCCGGCGGCCGGATCGCCGTAGGATGCCAGCGTCTCGGTGGACGGATCGCGGGTCAATGCGAAGCGTTGCGCGAGACGGGATTTCAGGGAGCCGGTCAGCTCCCGCCATTCCTCGAACGTCTCGGTGACGTCGACGCGCGGGGTGGCGTCGACCATCTGCTCGACGTGCTGCACGGTTTCGCTCATGGCTGCTCCGAAGGTGTTGTCATGCCTCTGCTTTCCTCGGTGCGCGCCGTCAGGGTGCCGAGCGGGCGGCGCGGGCGGCCCGCGACCAGATCGGTGCCCCTGGAGACGGCGCGGTTCACGGCTTGGGCGGGTCGGATGGTGGCGTGCGCGGTGGTCGCGCCCGGCGCGGCGACCGTCACATCGGGATGGCTGATGACGCCGGTGAACGGGCCGCTCCAGGCGGTCCACAGCGTGAAATCGGGGCTCAGCGCATGGATTCCGCCGGTGAGGCCGTTCGGACCGACGCCGGCGGCCACGACATTGAGCCGGTTCTCGGCGGCGCGCTCGGGCAGTCCGAGCCGCAGCTCCCACGGTTCGGAGGGCGTGAACGGTACGGCGACCACATCGGCCTCGGCGAGCGCGGCCAGCCGGAAGGTCTCCGGGAAGAGGGCGTCGTCACCGATCACGAGGGCGAGTCGGCCCCAGGGCAGTTCGAAGACGGTCAGCTCCTTGCCGGGAGCGGTGAGCCAGGGGTGCCGGGCGGTGGGATGCAGCTGGGGCTGGGTGCCGACGACGCCCTCGGCGTGTACCAGCACGCCCTGGTGGGCGTCGCCGTCGCGCACGCTGAGCACCGCGTAGGCGGCCGTATCGGCCAGGGCGCGAACGACTTCGGGAATCGGGATATCCGCCAGTTCGGGCAGCACGATCAGATCTGCGCCGCTGGTTGCCAGTTCTCGCACGGCCGTGGCGGTGGGCATGGCCAACCCCGCCGTGGCGGTGGGCGCGCCGGGCGCGGCGATCCGCTCGCCGGGGTTGTCGCTCAGGGGCGCGTAGAGCTCCGGGCGGCGTGCGGCGAGCAGGTCGGTCCCATCGGGTCGGCGCTTGTCGTCGGCGCGGGCAATGTCGATCTCGGCGACCACGAGCGCCTCGCCGGTAGCCGGGGCCATGGCGAGGCGGGTGCCGTCCGGTGCGACGATCTGGCTCTCCCCGGCTCCGCGCAGCCGATCCGGGGGCACGCCCAAGCGCGCGGCGATGGCGGGCAATTCGGCCTCCGGCAGCAGCGGGCCGACCTTGTTGGCCGCCACCACCCAGACCTTGTTCTCCGCCGCGCGCACCGGAATGTGCAGGCCCGCTTCGTCGGTGGCGAAGGAGTTGAGGCTGTTGAGCAGCAGTTGCGCTCCGCGCAGCGCGAGGGAACGCGGCACTTCGTTGACTACGCCCTCCATGCAGGCGTACATGCCTATCCGCCCGAGCGGAGTGTCGATGACGGGGGAGTCGTCGATTCCGGGGTCGAGATGGTCGTTCTCGGCGCCCATGAGGATCTGCTTGTCGGATTCGCCGAGCACCGTGCCGCCGGGTCCGAACAGCAGGCCGGTGCCGGTGGTACGGCCGTCCGGCCGGGCCATGGTGACACCGATCTTGACGTACATCCGATGCCGGGCAGCGCGATCCGCGATGGCGGTCAGAAAGGGATCTCCGGGCGTGCATGCCATTCGCCGGGCATGAGCGCGGTCGTCGTACCAGGATAGGTGGTGACAGAACTCCGGCAGGACCACGAGTTCGGCCTCCGCTCCGGCGGCGGCGTCGATCATGCGCAGGCAGGCTTGCAGATTCGCCTCGACGTCGGTTCCGGCCGCGAGCTGTGCCGCCGCGACTCGTGTCATGCGCCGCACTCCTTCTGTCACACACGATGTTTCGTACATCGAAACGCCGTTTCCGATACGGCCGATTCTGTACCCGAGTCGGCGATCTGTCCAGGGGTGGCCCCGGATTTCACGACGCCGTAATGCGCAGCGCATCAGTGCTGTTGGTGTCCGCGCCGATCCGGTCGGCACGCCTTGACACCCATCGATGGCGCGGGTTCAATATGGCAATTCCGAAACTGCGTTTCCATCAGAGAAACGCGCGCAGGAGGTAGTCGTGACGACCTGCGAATCGTCTTCCCCCACACCACCGATCGCCGTGCCGGGTCACCGTGCCGGTCCGTCCCCGGCGGGCTGCTGAGATGCGCTCCGGCGGGAGTGCGCTCGGGGCGCTGACCGTCGCGGGGGCCTGGGCCGGACCGGTCGCCGGCGGACAGTTGGTCCTGCTCGCCAAACCCTTCGGCGGCGTACTGGGCGTGCCCGGTGAAGTGGTGGGCTACATCGCGTTCACCGCGCTCGCACTCGCCTGTGTCACAGGCGGATTGGCGGCCCGGCTCGAGCTGTCACTACGGGGTGCCGGGCTCGCCGCACTGCTGGCGGGCGCGGCATTCGCGCTGGCGGGCGTCACCGAACACATCGTCTGGTTCGGCGCTGCCGTGCTCGCGGGCGGCGCCGCGACCGGACCCGTGATCGTGATTGCGCGCCGACTGTCCTGGGGCGCGCCTGCCGCGCTGACGACGTGGCACAGTGCGATGGCGGCCGGTGTGCCCGCTGCCGCGGGAATCGCGGCCCTCGCGGCGCGAGCACCGCACCGGGGCCTGCTGATCGCGGGAATCCTCGCGATCGCTTCCGCAAGTCTCACGACGTCGAAAAATGCCGGCGCGCAGAATATTGCGGGCCGAGTCGATACTGCCCTGCCTGCCGCGCGCACCGTGCTGGGGTACAGCGCTGTCGGTCTGGTCGCCGGTGGCGCCGTGCTGCCCACTCTGCATCTACTGCTGTTCCGATGGGAGGCTTTCGCCGCCGACCAAGCGATTCTGCTGCTGCTGGCGGCGATTCCCGCGACGGTCGTGGTGGCGCTGCCCGGACCCGAACCCGGTGCGACCGCGACGCTGTTGCTCCTGGCCGCGGGCGGTCCGGTGCTCGTCGCCACCGCGCCGGGCCGGGCGAGCGCCGCGATCGGCCTCGCGGTCACCCTGGCCGCGACTGCCCGCGCCGCGCGTGGGCTGGATCTGATGTCCAGCGGTGCGATCGGGTCATCCGCGTTTCCCGGCAACACGATTCGGTCGCCGGCACTGCCCACCGCCACCGTGATGATCACCGTTCTCGCCGGATTGGCGGGGCTGGGTGCGGTCACCGTACTCGACGTGTGGTTCGGCACGGGGACCGCTCTCACCCTGCTCGCGGTGCCGACTGCCCTGGCCGCCGCGGCCTACCGGCGCCTGCCACGGGCGACCGCGGCCCCGGCCCCGACCGGCAACCCGACCCTCGAAGGAGGAACCCCGTGATCCGTTCCGTTGCCCGCGCGGCGGTCGTCGCCTCGGCGGCCGCGCTGCCGCTGCTGCCCGCTGCCGCGGTCGCGGCGCCTGCTGCCCGGCCCGTCCTCGAAGTGAGCGCCGCCACCGACCTGACCGAGGGACAGCGAATCATTGTGAACGGCACGGGATTCCGGGCCGGTTTGGCCGCGGTGGCGGTGGGCATCTGCAAACAGGGCTTCACCAACGGCCTGCGTGACTGCGATCTGGGCGGCGGCGCGACCTTCGTCAATATCGCCGACGACGGCACCTTCCCGACCGTCACGCTCACCGCGCACGCGCACTTCAACGATATCGACTGCACCACCCAGCCCTGCGTGATCGCGGCCGCGCCACTGCCGGGTTCGGAACCGCAGAGCGTGATCGACGCGAACTCGGCCGAGGTGGCGGTCGGCTTCGCCGGAGCCCGGCAACCCGCTGCGGCAGTCGTCACCACGGCGGCGGCGCGCACCGACCCCTCCGCCAACGGTCCGTCGACCGTGCTGTGGTCCGCCACCGCTGCTCTGCTGCTCATCGTCGCCATCCTCGCCCTCGCCGATCGGCGACGGCTGTGAAATCCGGAGAGGAATCATGAAAACCCTGATCTCCCAGCGCCTTGCGCGCACGAGCGCCCTCGTCGCCGTCGCGGGTGCGGCCGCCCTCGCGGGTAGCCCGGCCGCGATGGCCGAGCCCACCCTCACACTCAGCGTGAGCACCGGCGTCACGGCCGGCCAAACCGTCACCGTGCAGCTGGAGGGCCTGCCGCCCGATCTGCCCACGGTCGCCGTCGGACAGTGCAAGCCGCAGATCACCACGCCCGCCGACTGCAATCTCGGTGGCTCGCTCATGGGAAGGTCCGACGCGCAGGGCATGTGGCAGCCCAACGGCGGCAGCCGCACCCTGACCTTGGTCGCCTCGATCGGCGGCGTCGACTGCGCGGCCGCGCCGGGCGCCTGCACCGTGGCCGTCACCAGCCTCACCAACCCGTCGGACATCCTGGCCTCGGTGCCACTGGATTTCGGCGCGAAGCAGCCGGCGGCCCCCAGCACGGTCGCTGCCGAATCCCCGGATTCCGATGCGGACGACAGCAATTCGGGCGTGCTGATCGGCATCGCCGCCGCGGTCGTGGTGCTGGTCGCGGTCGTGGCGGTCCTGTTCGTGCGCCGACGGGGCTAGCCGCGGCCGAGCAGGTGTGCGAGGGCGGTGTCGAGGCCGGGTGTGCGGAAGTGGTGGCCGGCCTTGCGCAGCCGGGCCGGGTCCACGCGCTGTCCGGCCGTGGCGAGTTCGCGTGCGCCCTGGTCGCCCAGTAGTAGTTTCGGGCCGAAGCCGGGCACGGGGAGCAGCGCGGGACGGTGCACGGTGGCGGCCAGGACGCGGGTGTATTCGGTATTGCGGACCGGGTTGGGTGCGACCGCATTGACCGGGCCGGACAGCGAATCATCCCACAGCGCACGGTGATACACGTCGATCAGGTCGTCGATGCCGATCCAGGACAACCACTGGCGGCCGTCGCCGAGCCGTCCGCCCAGGCCCGCGGTGAACAGTGGCCGGAGCAGGCGCAGGGTGCCGCCGCGCGGGGATTGCACGATGCCGGTGCGAACCCGCGTGACGCGCACGCCTGCGTCGGCGGCCGGGGCGGTGGCGTCCTCCCAGGCGGCGACCACATCGGCCAGGAAGCCGTCGCCGCGGTCGCTGTCCTCGGTGAGCACGGTGTCGCCGCGGTCGTAGCCGTAGTAGCCGATGGCGCTGGCGCAGACGAAGGTTCGCACTCCTGCGCGGGCCGTGGTTTCGGCCAGGGCGCGGGTCGGTCCGATGCGGCTGTCGGTGATGTCGCGGCGATGCTGCTCGGTGAATCGGCCCGCGATCGAGGCGCCGGCGAGGTGGATGACGGCGTCGACGCCGTCGAGCAGATCGGCGGCGGGACGGTCCGGATCCCATTGGCGCTCGGTCGAAGTGCGCGGCGGTCGCCGCACGAGCCGGATCACGGTATGGCCGCCGGTGCTGAGAAACGCGGTCAATGCGGTGCCGACCAGGCCGGATGCGCCGGTGACGGCGATCGTCAGCGGTGCCAGTCCGGCCTGTGCGGCGCGCTGATGGGCGGCGAGGTCGTCGGCGAGTTGCCGATAGCGGTAGTCGAAGATGGACCGTGCCAGGGCGGCCGGGACGGGAGTATCCACCCGGTCCACGACGCGCGTGTGCCGGTCGTCGACGGCCTCGAATTCGTGGGTGTGCCGCCAGCGGACCGTCAGTGCGGCCGGAACCGATGCCGGTCCGTCCTTGGCAATTTCGTCGACGAAGCGGTGCGGCGGATCGTAGGCGCGGGGATCGTGCTGTGCCACCCAGCGCAGTCCGCCGGGCAGCCGGAGCACCGCGCGGCCGTCGGCCAGCGAATCTGCCTCCTGCACCGGTGTGACCGGTTGCCACGGTGGTGACAGGCGGGTGAGCGCGCCGGGGCGCGCGAACCAGGCGAAGACTTCGTCCAGCGGTGCGGCAACTACGCTCGAACGCTCGATGCCCATTCATCGACTGTAACCGCGAAACCGGTTTTGCAGCGATCACGCATCGTTTCAGAGTTGCGTCGGCTGGTCGGGGTAGGCGCGCGCGGGCATTCCGGGGCCGCCCGCGCGGAAGGCTGCGGGAGCGTGCCGGACGGTCGTCTGGACGTATTCGAGCAGTCCCTCGTCGGCGTATTCGCGGCCGAAGCCGCTGCGCTTGGTGCCGCCGAAGGGCGCGCGCAGCGACATGCCGGTGCGGTTGTGGGTATTGATGAAGGTGAAACCCGCCTCGAGCCTGGCGGCCACGGCGAAGGCGCGAGCCTCGTCGGCCGACCACACCGACGCCCCCAGCCCGAGTTCGGACGCATTGGCGCGCGCGACCACCTCGTCCTCGCTCGTATAGGTGAGCAGGGGGACGGCGGGGCCGAACTGCTCCTGGCACACCAGAGCGGCGTCGTCGGGCAGTTCCATTGCCAGTACGGGTGTGACGAAGTATCCGTCGCTGCCGACGGGCGTCTCGGCGAGCGGGAGCACCCAGCCGCCGCGTTCCCAGGCGTCGCCGATGAGAGTCGTCAGGCGTTCGGCCGCAGCGGCATTCACCACCGGACCCATGGTCACGCGCTCGTCCAGGGGATCACCCACCACCAGAATCCGGCGCGCGGCGGCCAGATACTCCTCCAGGAACTCATCCAGCCGCGCCTGCGGCACGTACAACCGCTTGGCCGCCATGCACACCTGCCCCGCCGTGGCGAACGAGGCCAGCACCAGGCGTTCGTAATCGCCTGCGGTGAGCGCGAAGTCGTCGAGGAACACCGCCGGGTCGTTGCCGCCGAGCTCGAGAACCACCGGTGTGAGGGCCTGCCCGGCAGCGGCAGCGATACTGCGCCCGGCCTGCTCCCCACCGGTGAAGGCCACCTTGCCGACCAGCGGATGAGTGACCAGCGCGCGCACCGTATCCGGCCCGCCGTGCACCACCCGGGTCCCGGGCAGCAGCGCGGCGACCTCGGACACCGCCAGCGGGGCGAGCGGAGACGGCTTGAGCACCACGGTATTTCCCGCCGCCAGCGCCGGACCCAGCTTGAGGACCGACAGGATGATCGGGGCGTTCCACGGCGTGACCGCGGCCACCACACCGAATGGTGCGGGGGAGCGGACGATCCGGCCCTGCGCGTCGTCGACCACCGATTCGCCCAGCACGCGTGGTGCATTGTCGCGCACCCAGCGCAGATAGGTTGCGGCGAAACCGATCTCACCCCGGCAGTCGGCCACCGGCTTGCCGCTCTCACGCGCCAGCAGCACCGCCAGCTCACCGGCGCGGGCGTCGAGCGCGTCGGCGGCCTCACCGAGCGCCGCCAGCCGTTCCGGCAGCGGCCGGGCCGACCACTGCCGGTGCTCCCGATGCGCCTGGCGGACAACGGCATCCACCCCGTAGGGCGGCGTCATCCGCACCGATCCGACGATCTCGGCCGGGCTGGCGGGATTCTCCCGCTCGATCCGCAGACCGGTCACCGCGTCGCCTCCAGCGAGTCGAGTAGGCAGGCCCGGCGCAGATGGGCACGCGCGGCGACCGGATCGGCTGCCAGCTCCCGCAATTCGGCCCGGTAGCGCTCGTCGTGGCCGCGCAGGCGCCGCCAATTGTCGTGGCTGGCGCGCTGCACATGCTCGATGGCGACCGTGCGTCGCCGGGCGGCCACCGCGTCCAGATCCGATCCCACTGCACCGCACAGTGTTTCGGCCAAGGCGCTGGACATCCGCACCGCGTCGTGGATGCCGCTGTTCATGCCCATCCCGCCGAGCGGATTGTTCACATGCGCGGCATCGCCCATGAGCAGCACCCGGTTCATCCGGAAGGATTCGGTGACCCGCTGATGCACGCGATACAGCGAGGCGTGCAGCAGCCGCCACGGCCGGCCCAGATCGGCGACCGCGGCCAAACGCTCGGGGAGCCTGGACATTTCGACCTCGTCGCGGGTGTGGGCGGGGGTCGGCAGCAGGACCCGCCAATGCTCGGGCGTGCGCAGCAGCACCAGCCACTCGTGCGGATCGAAGACGTAGTTGATGGGCGCGATCCCCGGCAGTACAGCCGTGAGATCCTCGTCGACGGAGGCGACCAGGAATCGTTCCGGATAGGTGCTGCCCTCGAAGCTCGCCCCCACCGCGCGCCGCACCACCGAATGCGCGCCGTCCGCGCCGATCACCCAGTCCGCGTGCAGTGGGCCGTGTGCGGTGTGCAGGATGACGCCGTCCTGACCCGCATACAGCCCGTGCACGCGGTGTCCGAACAGCACCCTCGCGTGGTCGGGCAGCGCGGCGTGCAGGATCGGGGTGAGCTTGCTCTGCTCACACTGCACCCGGAACGGGTAGGCGGTGTCGTCGGCGAGCACCCCGAGATCCAGGGTGGCGATCTCGCCGCCACCACGTTCCCGGTACTGGAACGTGGTCGCGATGATCCCCTGTGCCAGCAGCGATCTCAGCACGCCGAGGTCTGCCAGCATCTCCAGGGTCGGCGGATGAAAGGTGGAGGCGCGCGATTCGGCGGCCAGGGCATCACCCTGTTCCAGCACGGTGACCTCGATGCCGCGCCGGGCCAGGGTGAGCGCGGCGGTCAGCCCGACCGGTCCCGCCCCGACCACCACCACGGCCGTCATGAGGTGTGCAGGGCGAAGCGGCCCTCGACGCCCACCACGCGCGCCCCGGTGAAGAACCGCAGTGTCTCGGTCGTGCCCTCCTCGCCCAGGCCGGACCGGCCCCAGGCCGGACGCGGGGTCATCAGGTGCAGGCTCATGATCGAGGAGCCGTTCACCTTCACCTCCCCGGCCCGAATGCGTTCCGCCACAGCCAAGGCCACGTCTTCGTCGGCGCCGCAGACATAGCCCTCGAGGCCGTAGGGAACCGAATTGGCCAGCGCCACCGCCTCCTCGATCGAGCGGTAGGTGAGGGTCGCGGCCACCGGACCGAACACCTCGTCGGGGAGGTCGCCGTCCACCAGGGTCGGAGCGGCATAGTTGCCCTGGGCGGGCAGCGTGCCGAAGGAACGGAACTCACGGTGCGACACCGCTTCTCGCACGGTGCGCAGATGCCGGGAATGAATGAGTGGACCGAACTCGGTCCCCGGATCCGTCGGCGGCCCGATTCGCAATGCGCCCAGTCGCTTTCCGATCGCCTCGCGAATCTCCTCCGCGCGGTCGGCGGGCAGGATGAGCCGGCCCAGCGCCCGGCACCACTGGCCATTGAGGGTGGTGAGCAGTTCGGCCGCCATGCGCGCGGCGGTGTCCAGATCCGCGTCCGGCAGGACCACCAGCGGATTGTTGCCACCCAATTCCAGCTGGCACGGCCGCAGCAGCGGGGCCGACGCGGCAGCCACCGAACGACCGCCCGCCAGTCCGCCGGTGAACGAGACCGCGGCGATGCGCGGGTCGGCCACCAACTGCGCCCCGGTCTCCGGTCCGCCCTGGACCAGCTGGAACATGCCCGCCGGGACGTGCTCGGCGATCACTTCGGCGAGCGCGACCGCGCTGTAGGGCGTCAGCTCACTGACTTTCAGAATGGCCGGGCAGCCGGCGGCGAGCGCATTGGCCACCTTGTGCGCGGCCATGGGCGCGGGCGCGTTCCATGGCACCAGGCACAGCGCCGGGCCCAGCGGCAGCCGGTGCACGCGCACCCCGTCGCGGTCCGCGCGCAGCACGCCCGCGCGCAGCTGCCCGGCGGCCAACCGGAACGATCCGGCCACGATCGCACCCAGCAGTTCGGACTGCCGGATCGGCACACCTGTTGCGCGCGAATCCCATTCGGCGATCTGCGGCAGCCGGGGTTCGAGTCCGTCGGCAATGGCGTCGAGGATGTCCGGACCGATCGCACCGGTGACGCGCGCGGCCACGGCCAGTGCCCGCTCGACCCGCTCCGGCGCGGTGGCCACCGCACGTGCCACCTCGTTGCCGGTGGCCGGATCCTCCAGCGTCACACCGAGATCCGTCGACGGCGTGCCCCAATCCCCGTCGACCAGATCCAGGATCCGGGGTAGTTGCGCACTCATCGCGCCACCTCCGCGGCCGGTGTGTCCGCCACGGTCGCGGGACGATCGGCCGCTGACGGTGCGGGGGTGAACAGTTCGTTGGCGGTGGCGTCGGTGACGATGCGCGCCACCTCGAGCATGCCGCGTTCGGCGGGGAAGGTCATGACCAGTCCCATGGCCAGATCACGCAGTGCGCGCCCGGCCACGCCGTCCATCGACGCGGCGGAGGTGCCGCCCGCCTTGAGCGCGCCCAGCGCGACCTGGAAGCAGGCCTCGGTGACCGCGCCCTTGCCGAGCCGCCACTGGGTGAAGACTTCCTGTTTGGGTTTGATCGGCGGCTCGGCGGTCTCGATGGCCAGCTGATAGCGCAGCCACAGATACGCGGTGCGCAGCTGCCGGGTCATCTCACCGATGAGCACCTGATGCACGGGGGAGGAGGCGATGGGTTCCCCGGTGTCGGCGAAGGTCTTTCGCGTGGTGGCGGCCAGCGTCTCGTCGTACACCCGCTGAGCGCATCCGGTGTAGACCGCCGCGATGGCCAGTTGATTGCCGACGAAGCTGCCTCGGCTCATGGTGAGCATCTTGGTGAACGCGCCCGGCACCGCGAGGGCTTCCTCGGCGGGGATGAAGACCTCGTCGAGGCGGATGCCGTTATTGGCGGTGGCGCGCATGCCCAGTCCGTCCCAGGGCGCACGCACGCTCACCCCGGCGGCGTCCCGGGGCACGAAGAAGGTGGCCAGGCCCTCGGCGGTGTCGTAGCCCTCGAGCTTGGCGGAGGTCAGGTAGTAGTCGGCGACCCCGGTCGCGCAGCCGAAGGACTTCTCGCCCTGCAGGATCCAGCCGCCGTCGACCTTGCGGGCGGTGGTGGCGATGGTGATGTTGGCCTTGGCCGTTTTCACCGCCTCGGAGGCGAAATTGGCCAGCCACACCCCGTCGGCCATCCGGGTGAGGACCTTCTCGGCGAAGGCGCGGACGACCGGAACATCGTCGGCGGCAAACAATCCCGCGTCGATGGCCTCCAGAGGCAGCAGACCCCGGGAGGCGCTGGTGTTGTGGAAGAAGTACGCCAGCGCGGTGGACGGGCAGGCGGTGCCCATGGCGTAGGTGGCGGCGGCCAGATCGCGCAGGCCGCCGCCGAGGCCGCCGAACTTCTCCGGCACCACCAGCCCGAGCAGTCCCGCCTCGCGCAGCAGCCCCACATGGGAGTCGGGGAAGGTGGCGGTGCGGTCGGCCGCGGCGGCCGCCGCGCGCAGGGCGGGCAGCACGGCGTCGACCCGTTGGGCGCGTGCGCGTTCCGCGTCGGTCATGTCTTCGACGAGTCGTTCGCCGATCATCGGGCAATCCCCTCGTAGTAGGTGCGGTCGTGATAGATGAGCGGGGGTGCGGGCCGGGGTGTGGCGGCGTCGCGGACCAGGCCGAGCACGATGGTGTGGTCGCCGGCCGGATGGCAGGCGGCGACCACGCAGTCCACCCACGCCACGGCGTCGGCGAGCACGGCCGCCCCGGTGGTCGCGGTGCTCCAGTTCCCCACGTCGAAACGGTTGGAGCCGGAGCCGGAGGCGGCGAAGCGGCGGCCGATGTCCTCGTGGTCGTGGCCGAGCACGTTCACCGCGAAAACCCCACTGCGCCGGACGGATCGGCAGGTGGTGCTGTCGGTGGCCAGGCATACCGAGACGAGCGGCGGATCCAGGGCCACACTGGTGAACGAACTGGCGGTCATGCCGTGTCGTTCGCCGCCGTCGCGCATGGTGGTGACCACCACGACACCGCTGGCCCACTGCGCCATCACCGCACGGAGATACGTCGGATGCACCCTTCACCTCCGTTTCGATATGGGAAACGCTGTTACGCACAAGGTAACGACGCGGTGGACATCACGCAAGTGGGAAGAGCCGTGGGGGACAGCGATTTCGGTGCCGCACCCGGGGGATTCGGCGAGCCGTTTCCCATGGGGAAATCGTGTGCCCTAAGCTGAGGGTGTGTCGGACACCGAGGCCGAGAACCAGAGTCGCTCCATCGCCGCCGTCGAACGCGCCATGGACGTGTTGTTGCTGTTCGGCCGCACCGGCCGACCCGATCTCGGGGTCACCGAGATCGCCACGGAACTGGGCCTGACCAAGGCCGCGGTGCATCGCATTCTGACGGCGCTACGCAATCGCGAACTCATCACCCTGGAGCCCACCACCCGCCGCTACGCGCTCGGCCACGCCGCCATCGCGCTGGGCCGGGCCTATCTCGCCCGCACCGACCTGCGGGTCATGGCCGCCCCCGAACTGCGCCGGCTGGCCCCGCTCACCGGCGAGACCGCCACCCTGTCCATCCGCCGCGGTGACACCCGCATGTACGTGGATCAGGTTGTGCCGGACCAGGAATTGCGCATGGAGGTCGCGCTCGGCGTGCCCTATCCACTGCACGCGGGCAGCTCTTCCAAGGCGATCCTGGCGTTCCTGCGCACCGAGGAGATCGACGAGTACCTGGACCGGCACGAACTCACGCCCTTCACCGACGCCACCATCACCACCCCGCGCAAACTGCGCACCGAACTGGCCGAGGTGCGCAAGCGCGGGTACGCGATCTCGCTGGGGGAGCGGCAGATCGGGGCGGCCTCGATTGCCGCGCCGATTCTCGACCATGACGGCGGTGTGGTGGCCGCCCTCAGTGTGTGCGGCCCGCTCTCGCGTTTCGAGCCGCACATCAAGGAGTATGTGCCGCTGCTGCAGAAGGCGGCAGGCGCGGTGTCCGCGCAGTTGGGATATTCCGGCTAATTGCCCAGGTGCGCACCGGGTTTGACTACACCCAGGGCCGCCGCCGCGAGTACGCTGCCCCAGATCGCCCAGACATAGGGCAGGCAGCCGTCGACACTGCGTCGCAGGGCGCGTTCCACCCCGGTGGTGGAGCCGGTCGACATGAGCGTGCCGAACGCGGGCCCGAAGGGCCGCAGGGTCATTCGAATGCCGAGCCCGGCCGCGATGGCGGTCGCGTACAGCAGGATCTTGCCGCCCAGCCACTTCGGATTGGTGGTGACCCCGAACGGTTCGGTCGCGAACAGGGCGTACAGGCCGGCGCCTGCCATGGCGGCGATGACCGCGAACCGGAGAACGAGATCGGCGCGGTACACCGGTGCGATCCGGCCGTGGGTGCGGTGCGCGATGACGGTGAGCGCCAACCAGATTCCCGCGAACAACCACACGCCCACGACGACCCACCAGGGGAAGAAGTCGATCCCGAACAGTGACGCGCCGTGCGGCTCCAGCGCCATGAGCGTGACACCGCTGGGCAGGAACAGCACCAGGCAGATCTTGGGGCCGAGGTCCAAACCGCTCATGACGGCGAGGGCGGTCGCCCGCGCGGGCGGGGTGAGCGCGGGGTCGATCACGAACCGGCTCGAGTAGTAGACGCCCAGGTCGCCGCCCAGCCAGAACACGAACAACACCAGGTGCAGCAGGATCCACCAGCCGTGCGGGTGCGGCCCCATACCCTCGTCTCCGTTCTCTTCTGCGAAACGCTGTTTCGGAGTAAGCTCCGCCGATAGTTTCACATCGAAACGGCGTTTCCACAATCGAAACGGGGGTCCCATGCGCGCCTCGATGGCGGCTGTCCTGTCCCTGCTCCTGCTCTCCGCCGCGCCTGCCGCACACGCCGACAACGGCATCCGCCACGCCGCGGCCCGCATCACCACCGACGAGGCCGCCGTCTGGTACCCGGCGCACGCCGAGCGCCGCCTGCCGGTGGCGCTGCTGCTGCCCGGCGCCAATGTCGGACGCGGCTACTACGCCCGATTCGCTTCGGCCGTAGCCGATTACGGGTTCGTCGTGGTCGTGCCGGAACGCTACGCACTGCCCTTGCTCGACTACCGTGCGCCCAGCGCGCACCAGCTGACCGCGGTGGTGGCGTGGGCTCGTGCCCAGGCCGCCGACCCGTCCTCGCCGGTGGGCGCGATCATCGACCCGGACACGCTCGTGGTGGCCGGGCACTCCTACGGCGGCGCGACCGCGCTCTACGCCGCCGCCGACCGCTGCCAGCCGCCGTTCTGCCTCGGCCTGGGCTACCGGCACCCACCGGAGCTGAAAGCCGTTGTGGGACACGGCACCAACACCACGATCGGCGCGCTGGTCGACCCGGTCACGGTGGACCGAATTCCGGTCATGTTCATCAATGGCTCGCAGGACGGCGTCAGCGAGCCCGGCGAATCCCGCGAAAGTTTCCTGAAACTCGGCGGATCGCCCTCGGTGATGTATGTGAATCTGCTGGGCGCCAACCACTTCGGGATCGCCGATGTCGACAACCCGCCCGGTGCGGCGCCGGACCCGCATGCGGCGACGGCTCCGCGCGAGCGCACCATCGCCACGGCGGCGCGCTGGACGGCCCAGTGGTTCCGTGCGCAGCTCGGTGACGCGGCGGCCCAGGACTACGTCTACCGGACCGGCCCACGCCAGGACGACACGGTCGTCGTCGACATGCGGTGACCGGTCCGGCGAGTCAGCCGAGCACCCGCAACGCCTGCTCGAGCCGGATCACATCGGCGTATTTTGCATTCAGATCGAACAGATTCGCCTCGTGCAGGCGCGGGTCCCGGTCGCCGCACGCGTCGGCCACCACCAGGGGGCGGAAACCGTGCTGCATGGCATCGGTGGCGGTGGCCCGGACGCAGCCGCTGGTGGTCAGCCCGGCGATGAGCAGGGTGTCGATGCGATCGGCGGTCAGATTGGCGGCCAGGGCGGTGCCGTGGAAGGCGCTCGGATACTGCTTGGTGATCACCGCCTCGCCCGGCAGCGGTGCGGGATCGTCGAGGAACTCGCCCAGCGGATTACCCTCCTCGAAGACCGCGAGGGTGGGTATCTTGCGGCGGAACAGGCCGCCGTCGGTGCTGCCGGGACGGTACGCGACCCGGGTGAACACCACCGGGTACCCGTGCGCGCGTGCGCGATCCACCAGGCGCGCGGCCGCGCGCACCGCGTCCTCCACGGGGGCGCGCAGGGGCGAGTCGTCGTCGAGGTAGGCGGCGCAGATATCGATGACCAGCACCGCCGGGCGGTCACCGGCGCCCAGCGGGGAACCGTAGCCGGCCGAGCGCGCGTCCGCGGAGAGGTCCTTCATCGCCCGGCCCCTACAGGATTCCGGCGTCGGCGAGTTTCGCGAGCTGTTCGGCGTCCAGGCCGAGCAGCTCACCGTAGACCTCGGCATTGTGCTGTCCCAGATCTGGTCCCGCGTGCCGGATGCTGCCGGGGGTGGCGCTGAGCTTGGGCACCACATTGGGCATGGGCAGCTCGCCGAATTCCGGGTGCGCGATGCGGGCGATGGCCTCGCGCGCGGCGAAATGCGGATCGGCGAACATGTCCCGCGCGGTGTAGATGCGCCCGGCCGGCACGCCCGCCGCGTGCAGCCGCTCGAGCAGCTCGCCGGCCTCGGCCGTGGCGGTCCATTCGGCAATGAGGTCGTCGAGCTCGGCCATGTGCGCTCCGCGGCCGGTGTGCGTGGAATACCGTTCGTCGGCGGCCAATTCGGGCCGGCCCATGAGTTCGGTCAGACGCGCGAACACGGTGTCCTGATTGGCGGCGATGAGGATCAGCTCCCCGCCCGTCGTCGGATACACATTGCTGGGCGCGACATTCGGCAGCACCGAGCCGGTGCGTTCGCGCTGGTATCCGGTGAGCGCGTATTCGGGTAGCAGTGACTCCATCATGGCCAGCACTGCCTCGTAGATGGCGGAGTCGACCAGCTGCCCCTGGCCGGTGCGGGTGCGGTGGTGTACGGCGGCGAGGGTGCCGATGGTGGCGAACACGGCCGCCAGGGAATCGCCGAGCGAGATGCCGGTGCGGGCCGGCGCTCGGCCGGGATCGCCTGTGGTGTACCGGATTCCGCCCATGGCCTCCCCGATGGAGCCGTACCCGGCGCGCGGCGCGTACGGCCCGGTCTGGCCGTAACCGCTGACCCGCACCATGATCAGGCTCGGGTTCTGCGCACGCAGGCTTTCGTAGCCCAGGCCCCAGCGTTCCATGGTGCCGGGGCGGAAGTTCTCGATCACGATGTCGGCCTGCGCGATCAGATCCCGAGCCAGCCGCTGCCCGTCGGGCTCGCGCAGATTGCAGGTCACCGACTTCTTGTTGCGCGCGACCACCGGCCACCACAGCGATTTGCCCTGGGATTGTTCACGCCCCCACTGCCGCATGGGATCTCCGCTGCCGGGCGATTCCAGCTTGATCACCTCCGCGCCGAAATCGCCGAGCAGCTGACCGCAGAACGGTCCGGCCAGCAGCTGGCCCATCTCGATCACGCGCAGATCCGCCAGCGGTCCGGATGTGGTGGGGGTGTCGGCCGGCATGGGCCACTCCGTTCTCTGACGCCCGTGCGCAGGTCGGCGGCAGACGGGCAGGATGGGGCAAAGTGGATACACTGTATCCCTGAGAGAAACAGGGCGGCAAGACGGAACAGGGAGGCACAGTGGACATCGCACTGGTGGAGGTGTCGGCGCGCGACGGTTTGCAGAACGAGCCCGAGCTCGTCGCGACCGCCGACAAGATCCGGCTGATCGAGCGTTCGATCGACGCCGGGCTGCGGCGCATCGAAGCGGTGAGTTTCGTGCATCCGCAACGGGTTCCGCAGATGGCCGACGCCGAGGCGGTCATGGCGGGCGTGCCCCGCGTGCCCGGCGTCTCCTACGCGGGACTGGTCTTCAACGAGCGCGGCCTGGACCGGGCGCTGGCCGCGGGCGTGGACGAGATCAATGTCGTTGTGGTGGCGACGGATACGTTCAGCCGCCGCAATCAGGGCTGCACCACCGCCGAGGGCGTGGAACGCTGGCGGGCCCTGGCGAAGCGGGCCGCCGCGTCGGGTCTGCGCCGCACCGTCACCATCGCCGCGGCCTTCGGCTGTCCCTTCGAGGGGGAGGTCTCGCCCTCGGCCGTGCTCGATCTGGTCCACCGCGTGGCCGAGGCGGAGCCCGAGGAGATCGCCCTGGCCGACACCATCGGCGTCGGTACCCCCGACCGCGTGCGGACCCTGGTCGCCGGCACGCTGGCGGCAGCGCCCGCCACGCCGGTGCGCCTGCACTTCCACAACACCCGGAACACCGGATACGCCAACGCGATTACCGCTGTCGAGTCCGGTGCGAGCGTGCTCGACGCCAGCACCGGTGGTGTCGGCGGCTGCCCCTTCGCCCCGGCCGCCACGGGCAATATCGCCACCGAGGACCTGCTCTACGCGCTCGATCGCATGGGCGTGACCACCGGGGTGCGCATGGACGCCGTGGCCGACACCGGCCGCTGGCTGGCCGGTGTGCTCGGAAAGCCGGTGCCCGCCCTGCTGGGTCGCGCGGGGCCGTTCCCGGCTCCGGCGGCCTGATCCCGGACCGGCCGTGGCGGCCGCCGAGGTACTCGGCGACCGCCACGGCTCCACGTGGTGCGCAGCAGGGTCGTGACCGTGCAGCGCCGGGGAGTTTCAGGACAGGGTTGTGAGAGTGCCTGCGGTGCGCAGGCTTTCGTAGTAGCCGCCACCGGGGTAGTAGTCCGCGGTGGTCGCTCCGCTCACGAAGTCACCGGCCCAGGCGACGGAAAGACGTTGCAGCGCTTCCACATTCTTCGCCTGCGGGGCGCCGCACGCGGTCTTGTCCGTGACGGGCGCGCTGGACGCCTCGGCGTCGACGTGTGAGCCGCTGGTGAGCCGGACGCCGTAGAAGGTGCGCGAAAGCTGTTCCAGCACTTCTGCGGTGCCCGAGCCGTTCCGATTGCAGCTGTAGGGCGGTGCCGCGATCGTCAAGACCGGCAGCGAGGTATTGCTCAGGTGGTTGAGCGAACTGCTCAGGTTGTTGCCGATGAAGCTCTTGACCGGGTCGTAGAGAATCACGCCGCGCAGAGTGGCGAAGGCCGCCGCGTAGTCGGCGCGCAGCTCCTGGGTCACGTACGGCACCGCCTCGCCGCCCGCGGAATGGCCGGCGAAGACCATGGCGGTGGGCATCGTGAGCTCCGGTCGCCCGGCTTTGCCCTTGGCCTCGGCGAAACTGCGGCCCAGCTTGTCCTTGGCGTCGGTGGCCTTGCCGAACAGGTCGGCCACATTGTGCAGGAAATCGGTGTTGTTGCCCAGGTTTTCGAGGGTGCAGCCGAGCAGGTTGGCGGTCGGCAGGGTGGGTGCGAAGACCAGGAAGCCCTCGGCGGCGAACTTGCGGGCGGTGTCGTCCATGGCGTCATTGGCGCCGGCGAAGCCGTGCTGCAGCCACAGCAGCGCCTTGGGCGCGCCGGAGGGGAAGTACCAGTCACTGCTCTGCCTCAGCGTGGTGAAGGCGCAGCGGATCTCCACCTTGTTCGACACCTTGGTGACCGCGGCGTCGGCGGTGGCGGAAGGGATTGCGGGTGTGGCGGTTACGGCGAAAGCGGCGACCAGGGTCGCTATGGCGGTGAGTAATCCTCGAAGGCTCAACGGGACGTCCTTGTCTCTTATCGAGAAACGCTGTTCCATTTCTCGCGTCCCATTAGCGTTCTGAAACATGCCCGAGTCAATACGCGATGCGCAGGAATTTTTCCCGAATTGCGGTGGCGCGGGTGTTCCGATCGCGCGCCGATGGCCCGGCCGCCGCGGCGACCGGGCTCGAGGCAGGCGGCCCGAAATCAGTCCATGGCAACCGGTTTCACGCTGCGCAGCAAAGTCGGCAAGGGGCCGAGATCCGCACTGCCGGCCAATCCGTACACGCTCGCGCTGAGGTCGTCGGCCAGTTCGGCGGTCACCACAGCGGCGGTGTTCCAGCGGAACTTCGCTGCCAACTCCGCGGCGGACAGGGGGTTGCCGGGGCCCCCGCGATTCACATCCACGCGCTCGGTTACGGTGCGGCCGTCGCGCAGGGTCGCGGTCAGGACCGCCGGGAACTGGTAGGGGAAGATCTCGTCACATCGTGCGTCGGGCACACAGGACACCTTGGCGGCCACCGCGAGTCGCCGGGGATCGGCGGCCGCGGCGTCGGTGAAGTCCTCGTGGAAGACCCCGAGCCCGCCACCGCCGAGCAGCGCCGCCGCGACGGTGTACGGTCCGGAAAATGCGGCGTGGTACCCGGATTCGGGATGTCGCTTGGCGGCGGCGGGCTCGCCGATGGTGCGCAGCACCGGTGTCGGCGCGCCGAGGGTGAGCCCGGTGATCTCGGCGGCGCTGACGCCGCGGGCACGCAGGCGCAGCGCCGCGTCGATACCGGCGTGGGTGAAGTGATTGCACGGGTAGGGCTTGAAGAACACCCCCGGCAGCTCCCAGCGCTCGCCGAGGCGGTCGGTCACCACCCCCGGATCGGCCTGGTCGCCGCAGAACGCCTGCAGCAGCCCGAATCTGCCCTCGACCACGGTCGGCGGTCCGGTCAGGCCGTGGCGGGCCAGCCGCGCCGCCGTCACCGCCGCATGCGCGGCCCAGCCGCAGTGCACGCGCTTCACCGTCCCGCCGGTGCGATTGGCTTCCAGCAGGCCCGAACCCATGCTGGCGGCAATGCCCAGCGCATGCCCGATCCCGGCGGCGTCGAGACCGCACAGCATCGCTGCCGCGGCCGCGCCGCCCACCGCCCCGCAGATGGCGGTGGCGTGCAGTCCGCGTTCGAAGAACACCGAATTGCCGAGCTGCGCGTCGAATCCGGCCATGCCCAGGCGCACCGTGACCTCCACCCCGACGGCCACCGCGTCCAGCAGGGCCGCGCCGGAGGCGCCCGTCGCCTCGGCGACGGCGAGCGCGGCGGGCACCACCGTGGCCGAGGGATGCAGCACCGAGGGCAGGTGGGTGTCGTCGAAATCCAGTGCGTGCGCGAGGGTTCCGTGCAGCAGGGCGGCACTGGCGGCGGGCAGGCGGACGGGCAGCCCGAGCGCGGTGGCCTGCGGCCTGCCCGCCCATTCGGCGACCAGCGCCCGCACGGCCCCGGCCGCCGGGGTGCGCTGTGCGGCCAGGCTGTTGCCGAGCACATCGAGTACCCGCCGTGCCGCGTCGGCGCGCAGGGCCGGGTCGATGCCGAGATCGCGTGCGCCGGCGGCGAATTCGGCCAGCCGCTGCACCACCGTGGCGTCGCTCATGCGCTCACCGCCGCCAGCGGCCGGACCGGCGATCCGGTGCCGCCGACGATGCGCAGCGGCGCGAGCACGAAGACGAACTCCGAAATATGCTGTGCGGCCAGATCTTCCAGCATGAGATGTTCCAGTATGTAGATCCCGGACTCGACCAGCAGCACGCGGTGCACGGGCAGCACGCTGTGGCCCGCGCCGGGCGCAATGCACTCGTAGGCGGTGGTGTCGGCCCCCGTGGCGGCGATGCCGTGACCCGCGAGCCAGTGCGCCGCGCCGACGCCCACCCCCGGCACCCCCGATTCCGCACCGAGATAGACCCGTCCGTCGCCGAAATGCCGCGCCCACCCGGTGCGGATGAGCGCCACGTCGCCAGGTGCGGGATCCGCACCGGCCCGCTCGGCCGCCTGTTCCAGATCGTGCGCGGTGACCTCGTATCCGCCTGGCAGCACGTCGGTATCGTGCACCCTCGCCACATCCAGCAGGACGCCGCGCCGCACGAAGCCGGGCAGCTGTTCGGCGCCGTGCTCGCTGAACCGGCCACCGCGCTGCGCCGCCTGCGCGTCGACCCCGCCGTGCAGCATTCCGTTCTGGCTGACGTGGCTGAGCGCGTCGATATGGGTGCCCACATGCCCGCCGGTCACGATGATCTCGTTGGCCGCCGATCCGCCGTCCGGGCGCACCATGTCACCGTGCCTGCGCGCCAGCGTCATTCGGAACCCCGGATGATTCGGCGAGCACGGCATCCCCGTGAAGTGCGGCTGCCCCAGCTCGATCAAGCGGACCCCGCCGAGGACGACCTGCACCAGTCGATCTCGCCCGGTCATCGGACCACCCCCGCGGCGCGGAGTTCGGCGAGCCGGTCGGCGTCCACGCCGTAGCGCCCCAGCACCTCGGCGGTGTGCGCGCCCAGCGGCGGTCCGGTCCAGCGGATTCGGCCCGGTGTTTCGGACAGCCGGAACAGCACGTTCTGCATCTTGATTCGGCCCAATTCGTCGTCGGGCAGTTCGGCGATGGTGCCCAGCGCCTGGAACTGCGGATCGGTCATGATCTCGGCGGCGGTGTAGACCGGGGCGATGGCGGCCTGCGCCTGCTCGAACGCGCGCACCACATCCTCGGTCTTGCGTTCGGCGATCCACGCGCCGACCGCCGCATCGAGTTCGTCGGCGTGCGCGGCTCTTTCGGCCCCGGAACCGAACCAGGACTGTTCCACCAGATCGGGCCGTCCGACCAGCCGCAGCACCCGTTCGGCCACCGACTGCGCGCTGGTGGACACCGCCACCCAGCCGTCGTCGGCGGTGCGGTAGATATTGCGGGGCGCGTTGTTGGAGGAACGATTTCCCATGCGCGGCTGTAGTTCCCCGAGCTGGTCGTAGGCAATGAGCTGCGGGCCGAGCAGGGTGAGGATGGGCTCGATGATGGCCAGATCGATCTGCTGGCCGCGCCCGTCCGCGTCGCGGGCACGCAGGGCCGTCATGATGGCGAAAGCCGTTGCCTGCGCGGCGATCCCGTCGGCCAGGCCGAACGGCGGCAGGGTGGGCGGCCCGCCGGGCTCACCGGTGATGGCGGCGAACCCGCTCATGGCCTCGGCGAGGGTGCCGAATCCGGGCCGCCGCGCGTAGGGGCCGATCTGGCCGAATCCGGTGACCCGGGCCAGGATCAGGCCCGGGTTGAGTGCGCGCAGTTCGGAATAGCCGAGACCCCAGCGTTCCAGCGTGCCGGGGCGGAAGTTCTCGATCACCACGTCCGCGTCGGTGACCAGGCGCCGGAAGATCTCCTGTCCCTGCGGCGCACCCAGGTACAGCGTGACCGATTTCTTGCCGCGCCCCAGCATCTTCCACCACAGTCCGACCCCGTCGCGCTGCGCGCCGTGGCTGCGGACCGGATCCCCGTTCGGATGCTCGATCTTGACGACGTCCGCACCGAAGTCCGCCAGCAGGGTCGCCGCCAGCGGTCCGGCGAACAATGTCGCCACGTCCAGCACCCGGATTCCCGAGAGCGGGCCATCCATCGTTCCACTCCTCATCTGCCGCCGAGTGTTTCCCGCAGCGAAACGCGAAAGTGTCTGCGCGGCATTGACTGTCAGCGCATGCTACTGCGATGATCGCCAAATCGGTAACATTGTTTCGCAGAGAGAAACTGGAGGGAGCCGTGTCGGCGACCGATCTGCTGATCCGCAACGCCCGTGTGGTGCGCCCGGGCGACCCGGCCACCGATGATCCCGAACCGGTCGACATCGCGGTCACCGCCGGCATCGTCACCCGCCTCGAACCCGATCTCCCTGCCGCACAGGCGGATCGGGTGGTCGACGCCGGCGGGCTGCTCGCCTTCCCCGGCGTGGTGGACGCCCACCAGCACTGGGGCATCTACCAGGACCTGTCCGCCGACACCGACACCGAGAGCCGGGCGTGCGCCCAGGGCGGAGTCACCACCTCGCTCACCTACCTGCGCACCGGGCGCTACTACCTGAACCGGGGCGGGGCCTACCGTGACTTCGTGCCCGAGGCGCTCGACCGCATGGCGGGACGATCCTTCGTCGACCACGCCCTGCACCTGGCCCCCATGACCGCCGAGCACATCGCCGAAATCCCGGCACTGGTCCGGGATTTCGGCGTCACCTCGTTCAAGATCTTCATGTTCTACGGCGGCCACGGCCTGCACGGCCGCTCCGCCGACCAGGCCGGCTTCCTGATGATCCCGCCGTCGGAGCGGTACGACCTGGCGCACTTCGAATTCGTCATGCGCGGCATCCAGGAAGCCCGGCAGCGTTTCGGTCCCGGTCTGTCGCTGTCGCTGCACTGCGAGACCGCCGAGATCATGACCGCCTACACCGAATTGGTGGAACGCGAGGGCCGGCTCACCGGACTGCGCGCCTACAGCGCCTCGCGCCCACCGCATTCGGAGGGCCTGGCCATCACCATGGCGTCCTACCTCGCCCACGAAACCGGCTTGGCGCCCATCAATCTGCTGCACCTGTCCTCGGCCAAAGCGGTCGCCGCGGCGCTGACCATGGCCACCGCCTTCCCGCAGGTGGACTTCCGTCGCGAGGTCACCATCGGCCACCTGCTCGCCGACGTGGACACCGCACATGGCCTCGGCGGCAAGGTCAACCCGCCACTGCGCGAACGCGCCGATGTCGAAGCCCTGTGGCGGCACCTGCTCGCCGGCGAAATCGACTGGGTGGTCAGCGATCACGCCTGCTGCCGGGACGAACAGAAATTCGGCCCCGACCGCGCCGACATCTTCGCCGCCAAGTCCGGCTTCGGCGGCGCCGAATACCTGCTGCCGGGATTGGTGGGGGAGGGCCGCAAGCGGGGTCTGGCCCTGTCGCGCATCGCCGAACTGACGTCCTGGAATCCGGCGCGCCGCTACGGCTTGCCCGGCAAGGGCGCCATCGCCGTCGGCTACGACGCCGACATAGTCCTGGTCGACCCCGACGCCCGCTGGACCGTCCACGCCGCCGACTCCGAATCCGCCCAGGAATACACGCCTTTCGAGGGTTTCGAGATGAACGCCCGCGTCACCGACGTCTTCCTCCGGGGTCACCGCATCTACGGCGACGGGCGAGTCCAGGGCTCCCCGCACGGCCGTTACCTGCGCCGCGACGCAGACCCGCACACCGCCTCGCGGCCCCGATGAGCCTGTCCGGCAGGCGGAGAGCGGACCACGATGATCTCCGGAACCCTCATCCTCGTCGCCGGGTTCCAACTCGGCTGCCTGGTGTGGCTCTATCTCGATGCGAACCGGCCGAGATGGTCGGCGCTGCTCGCCGCTGTGGGCCTCGGAACGACTTATGACGCAGCAGTGTTCGGTCTCGGCAGTGCGCTGGGCGAGGGATCGGCCCTGTGGATACTGAGCATCGGGCGATTCTTGGGGCATGTCACGCTGACGCCCCTGCTGGTGGTGTGGGCACTGCGTGCGGTATTCGGTGTGCAACCGATCCGCGCCTGGGCTCTGGCGGTGGCACTGATCGGGTGGGGTGCGGCGGCCGACCTGCGCGGCCTCGACCTCGAGGCCCGCGATTTCGCCGATACGCTGCGCTACGCCGCCGCGACGCCACACGGTCCCCCGATCCCGGCCCTGATCGTGGCCGCGATCGTGCTGGCCGCGGGCATCCGGCTGTGGCTCACCGCGCGCCGGACCGGCCTGCTGCTCGGCGCGATCGTCCTGCTCGTCTCCGCGGTGGCAGCCGTCTCCTGTCCGCCGCTGGGCAATGTGGGAGAAGCGCTGCTGTTCGCCGCGGTGGTGGTGACCACGCGCCGCATCGTCCCCGGTGCGCCCGGTCCGCGGGCTGCGCATCGCGCGGTGACGAAGCCCGCCCGGCCCCGGAGGTGAGGACCACCGGGCTCCCGTTCGGGTGGCGGGAGCCCGGGGCGCTCACTGATAGGTGGGGTCCGCCCAGGCGCCGATCGAGCGGGAACGGACGGGTTCGACCGGGCGCGGGGTGAGGCTGTGCGGATTGTCCGCTCCCCAGTTGGTGGGGTCGCCGGTCATGACGACCTTGGCATTGTCGGTGTACCAGTCCACGAGGTCGGCGTCGGAGCGGACGATCCAGGTGCAGCCCTGTTCGGCGTCGGCGGTGAAGTCGCCGTGGCGGATGAGGGCGGGACGCCAGAAGTAGGTGCCGGGCCACATCTTTCCGAAGTTGTAGTCGAATCCGCCTGCGAGACAATAGGCTTCCTCGCTGCACGGGTGGTGGGCCAGGGGTTCCTCGCGCCAGCCGGGCTTGGCCTTGATGAGGCGGGTGTAGAAGCCGGTCTTCTCGTCACGGTGCAGCAGTTTGATGTAGAGACCCGGGACCGGCGTGCCGCCGAGGTCGAAACGCATGGGGCTGCCGTCTTTCACATCGATCCAGGGCATGGCCGCGGTGTCGAGGACGACGAGTTTCTGGTCGGGGCGGACGAAATCACGATCGGCGTCGGCGAGATCGAAACGCCAGTCGCCGAATTCGCGGAACAGCAGGACCTCGGTTCCGGCGGCGACGGCCAGGGCGGGGGTCCGGACGCCGGGCGGGGTCATCCAGAAACCCTCCGGGCCGAGCACGGTATCGCCGATGGTCACCTGTCCGGACAGCACGAACCATTCGGTCGCGGCGTGATGGACGCCGGCGGGGCGGGACCAGTCGCTGGTGAAAGTGACTCGCAGCGAAGCGGATCCGTCCTCTTCGTCATAGCTGAGGTTGCGCTGGACGGCACTGCCGGTGGCGTGCTCGAACTCGGCGGGATGGGTGATCAGATCGCGGTCGTCGATGAGTTCGACATGTGGACGCATCGGTCCTCCTGAGGAGAGCAATTTCCGATACGGAATGTACTGCTTATGAAAAAGCGGTGCAAGATGTATCGTAAATTCCGTGACCCGACCAGGACGTCCCGCCGGACCCGCCTCCGACACCGAAACCGTCGTTCTCACAGCGGCTCTGGAGCTGCTGCTGCGCGAAGGCGCCACCGCGCTCACCCCGCAGCGCCTGCACGCCGTGACCGGGGTATCGCGGACCACCATCTACCGGCACTGGCCGATGCCTCGTGATGTGCTCGCCGCGCTCATCGCGGTCGCACCGCACGCGGCGGCCGAGCCTAGCGGCGATCCGGTGGCGGATCTGCACACCGAGGTGGACCTGCTGTGTGATCGCTTGCGCGACAAGCCGGTTGCGGCCTTCCTGCGCGCCCTGGTGACCGCGTCGTCCACCGATCCGAGCTGTGCCGAGCTGCGCCACCGCTATGTGGAGGATCTGATCGCGCCGCTGCGCCGTGCGCTGCGGGCGACCGGGCCGACGGACCCGGAGGTGGTGGCCGAGACGGCGGCCGTCATCGTCTCGCCGCTACTGGTGGACGCCCTGCTGCTGGATCGCCCCGTCGACCGCGAGCGCGCGCATCGCCTCGCGACGGACCTGCTCGACCGCGCCACGTCCGGCGCACGGTGATCATCGCCGAGCACTACCGAGGATTCATATGACCAACGCAGTGGGTACCCGCGCCGTGTTCGGCGTCGTGGTGCCGAGTACGAATACCGTTGTGGAGCACGACTATTGGCGCGCCGGCCTGCCCGGCATCGCCTACCGCGCGGGTTCGATGTACATCCCGAATCCGGTGATGGGCGACGACGCGGACTTCGAGGGTCTGCTGGTGCAGATCCGCGCCTCCATCGACACCGCCGTGCGCGATGCCCTCACCGCCGAGCCGGACCGCATGGTCATGGGCATGTCGGCGGAGACCTTCTGGGGTGGCGTCGCGGGCAATGCCGCCTTCGAGCAACGCCTGCGAGACCGCACCGGGCTGCCCGTCACCACCGGGGCGAGCTCGTGCCGGGCGGCCTTGCGAGAGTTGGGATGTCGGCGTATCGCGGTGTTCTCGCCGTATCAGCCGATCGCGGACAAGGAGGTCGGCAGGTTCTTCACCGAGGCCGGTTTCGAGGTGGCCGCCATTACCGGCTTGCGCTGCCCGACCGCGATGGACATCGCTCGCGTGGACGACGATCGGATCCGCCGCACGGTCACCGAGATCGACGGGCCCGACGTGGACGCCATCGTGCAGGTCGGCACCAACCTGTCCTTCATCGCCCTCGCCGATCGGCTGGAGCGCGAACTGGACAAGCCGGTGATCGCGATCAATGCCGCGACCCTGTGGCATGCCCTGCGCGAGCACGGATTCGATGATCGCCGCGAGGACATGGGCCGCCTGCTCCGCGAGCACTGATCGGCCGCGCACCGTGTCCGGCGCGGTAGCTCGGTCGCACGGCCGGTCGTGAAATCGCCTGCACCGGTGCGAGAAAGGTGAACCTGTGAGATCTGCGCTCTACGTGCCGGGAAATCGGCCGGAGCTGTTCGCGAAGGCCCTGGCCGGGCCTGCCGATGTCGTCCTGCTCGATCTGGAGGACTCGGTGCCCCTGCGCGACAAGGACTCGGCGCGCGCCGCGGTGTCGGCATGGTTGCGCCGGGTGGTCGCACCCGGACGGATCTGGGTGCGCGTGAACCCGGGCCCGCTGGGGCTCGCCGACCTGCGGGCCGTCGCACTGCCGGGGGTCTCCGTCATCTGCCTGTCGAAAACCGAATCGCCCGAACAGGTCTCGGCCGCCGCGGCGGCCATCCGCGAAGCCGAACCCGTTCCCGGAACCATCGGCCTGTGCCCACTGCTCGAAAGCGCCGCCGCCCTGACCGATGCCCGCGCGATCGCGGCCACACCGGGAGTCACGCGCCTGCAGTTGGGCGAGGCCGACCTCTGCGCCGACCTCGGCATGCGACCCGGCGCCGACGAGCGAGAACTACTGTCCCTGCGCACCGCGGTCGTACTGGCCAGTGCCGCCGCCGGTCTCGCACCCCCACTCGCCCCGGTCCGCACGGACTTCCGCGACCTCGAAACCCTGCGCACCTCCACCGAAGGTCTCGCACGCCTGGGCTTCCGCGGCCGAGCCTGCATCCACCCCAGCCAAATCCCCATCGTGAACCAGGTTTTCACCCCGAGCGCGACCGAACTCGCCCGAGCACGAACGCTGGTCGCCCGCTTCGAGGCCGCCGCAGGCCAAGTGGTACTCGACGACCACGGCCGCATGGTGGACCTCGCCGTCATCCGCCAGGCCCGCCGCCTCCTGGAGAACCGGCACGGCTGAAGGCGCCGAATGGCCGGCCTGACCGCGTCGACTCCGGAGCGCCCCGCCCGGCTGCCTGTGAACGTCATCGCATACCCGCAGGTAGCGTCGAGGTTTCGGAGATCCGCCGCTAGCGTCGGCATATGCGGGCAATCTCGGAGTTCGCACTCGATGAGCGGGTGGGGGAGAACAGTGACCGGCGGCTGCCGCAGAGCCGGCTGCGCTGGCGGTCACAGCCGACGGACACCTGGGTTCCGGGGTATCGGCTGGAGGCCCAATACTGTTGTGACGCTGGATTTCTCCTCATCACCTCGGATGACTGTCCGTTCGAGGAGTCGAGTCACATCATCCTGTTGAGCCCGCGCTTGCGCACCCGGGCGCGCCGTACCCTCACCCCGCGGCAGCCCGTTTCTAGTGCTCGCGCTGTGCCGTGCCGGGTACGACCTGTGCCGTGCGCTGCTCGGCCTGTGAAGCGTCCTAATCGCAGGCGGCGGCGTGGACGGAGCCTTGTCGACGACGAATTCGATCTCACGTTCCCGCAAACCGTCGAACCCGCCCATGCGCTCGTCGACCCGAGTGACGACATCACCGATCTGCGGCACAGCCGCTGAGGACGAGCACTGCGACCATGGTGCACAGGGTGGTTGCGAAAGCTGTTGCGGGCGCGCGAATTGTTCCGGCTCCTCGATGTTTTCGCTGTACGCTAGCCGCTTTCGCAGCGCTTCAGGTAGCCCTGGTTGTGATGGCGACGGCGGGTTCGGCGGTGTCCGGCCAGTGGGTGGGGGTGGGGCCGAAGGTGTTGTGGGCGTTGGTGATCACGCTCTTGGCGAGGGCCCGGTTGCCGACGGCGCCGATGACCGCGCCGATGCCCGCGGGGAGGGTTTTGCCGAACAGCAGGACGCCGCGCTTGATGATGAAGGAGGCGACGAAGCGGCGGGCCATCGCATTGTCGATATTGCGGACGACCGGGAGTCTGTCGGCCACCACCGAGGCCCAGTCGCGGGCGGATTGGCTGGCGTTCTTGCCGAGCATTTCCGCGCCCGTCTCACCCATGACGACGGCCACCACCAGTGCGCGGCGCTGTTTGGGGGACAGGTGCTCGATGCCGTGGGTGGCGCCCGCGGACACCGCGTACAGGGCCGAGGCTTCGAGGAAGAACACCGATTCGACGCCGCTGACCGCGAGGCCGATCAAGGTGCCGACGCCGGGAACCGCGGCGCTCAGGCCGGCGAGCGCGCCGCTGACGGTCACCACGGTGACATAGCGCGTCTCCAGGCTGCTCGAAAGGCGCGCCGGGGACCATTCCGGGTGAATGCGCCGCAACCGGCCGACGTATTTGCCGGCCAGCGGCAACTGGATGCCCGTGCCGCCGCGCAGCAGCAGCTCGGCCGATTTCTGCAGTGCCTTGTCGAACATCGTGAACCCCTTCCCTGACCTGCCCGACCCTAAGCGGTCTCCCGATCTCGATACCCCGGCGACACCGAGATTAGCCAGTTCGTTACTGATATCACTCGCGAACGGTCAGGTCCGCCAGATACTTTCGCTCGGCGTCGGTGAGCGGGCGGGGTGCGCCGTCGTGCACCGCGACCAGGGTCGAGATGGCGGAGAGGTACACGTTGTCGGCGTCGCGCACCTCATGGCGCAGGGTGAACGAGGTGGTGCCGATGCGCTCGACAGCCGAGGTGACGGTGACGGGTTCGGCGCGGAAGGTCAGCGGGGTGCGGTAGCCGAGGCGTTGCCCGGCCACGACGACGCGCCACGGTTCGCCGCCGGAATCGTGCCGGGCCAGCAGGTCGGCGCGGGCTTCGTCCAGGTACTGGGCGAACACCACATTGTTGAGGTGTTCGAGGGCGTCCATATCGGTGCGCCGCAGTTGAATGTCGTAGCTGTGCATCACAGGCCGAGCCCCTCGAGCATGCGGCGTTCGGCGTCCTCCAGCGGGCGCGAGCGCTGCGTCGTACGGTCGAAGGCGACCATGGTGCAGGTCGCGGTCGAGTAGAGCATGTCCTGGTCGCGGATCTCCTGCGCGAAGGTGTAGGAGGATCCGCCGATCTTGGTCACCCAGGTTTCGACGCGGACCGGCTCCGGGCGGTAGCGCAGCGGTGCGACATAGTCGATATCCATCTGGGCTACGACGGCCGAGCCGCGGAATCCGTGCGACCGGAACAGGTCGATGCGGGTTTCCTCCAGGTAGCGCAGGTGCACGGCATTGTGCACGTGTCCTTCCGCGTCCATGTCGGACCAGCGCAGCGGGCAGAGGTAGAGATGTCGGGGCACCCGGCATTCATATCAGCCGACCGGAAGCCGCCTCGCACCCGGCAATCAGGCAGACAGCTCCGCGAGCACCGCGTCGGTCTCCGTTCCGGGGCGGCGTCGATCCGTGCGGCCGGGTGTGACCGGTCAGCGGCGGCGTTTGCGGTGGCTGGTATCGCACAGCGGATAGCGGGCGGAGCGGCGGCACAGACACAGGGCGACCACACAGCGATCACTGCGCACGATGCGGCCGTCGGCGGTGTAAGTGATTGTGCGCCGGTCAGTTCCGGGGTCGGTCGGCACGGATGACCACCAATTCCTCGTCGCGTTGGCCGGGGTCGATGAGACCGCGGGCGGTGAGCCAGCCGGCGCGGCGGCGCAGCACCGGGCCGAACGGAATGAGTGCGCGGGCGACCACCGCGGCCTCGAGCCCGCTGTCCCGAAGCCGGTGCAGGGTGCGGTCGGTGCCGCACAGCGCCGAATGCACCATGAGCAGAACCCCTGTGCGGGACAGCAATTCGGGGGCGCGCAGGCACAGTGCGTCGATCGCCGTGGATCAGTTCGACTTCCAGACCACGCACCACCGATTCCCGCAATTCCGGTTCCTGAGCCAATAGGTCGCCGAGCACGCCCCGGCGCATGAGCTGCTCGTGGACCGCGTCGGCCTCCACGTGCTCGCGATAGAACAGCTCAGGCCGGATTCCTCGGCGGGACGGTGAGCAACTGCTCGAGTTCCGCATCGAGATCGGAACCGCCCGCGGTCGCGGCGCGCAGTTCATCCAGGAACTGTCGTTCCAGCCCCGCGCGCACTCCCGGCAGCCCCGGATCCCATTCCCAGCCCGGATCGACCTCGTCGAATCCGTGATAGTGCAGGGCATAACACGTGTGCAGCGCCAGCTGTGCGTCGCGGTCCCAGGGATCGCCGGGGCTCGGGGCCGGAATGCGCGTCCCGGGCGTTGTGCGCAGCGCGTCAGTGATTTCCGCCGATATCTCGCCGCACGGTTGCGGCAGTCGTGCCGTGGTTCGCACGGCAGTGCCTGTCATTCCCGGCTGGTCCATGGTTGCTGGCTACCCACACCGTGTCCGCGCACACCGCCCATGATCAGCGGCCGTCGCGCAGCCGTTCGATGTCGTCGCGCAGTCGCCGATTGTCGGCGTCGAGACCGGCATTGGTGTCGCGCAGGGCGGTATTGGCGTCCTGGAGGTCGAGGATGCGGCCGATTCCGGCGAGGTTGACGCCCTGTCCGGACAGGGCGGTGATGCGTGCCAGGCGGGCGAGATCGTCGCCGCTGTAGCGGCGGGTGCCGCCCGGGCTGCGGGCCGGGGTGATCAGCCCGTGCTGTTCGTAGAGCCGCAGGGTCTGCACCGCGAGAC
This sequence comes from Nocardia huaxiensis, assembly GCF_013744875.1. NCBI lineage: Bacteria > Bacillati > Actinomycetota > Actinomycetes > Mycobacteriales > Nocardiaceae > Nocardia > Nocardia huaxiensis. The sequence continues at coordinate 5,762,980 of NZ_CP059399.1, read as the reverse complement.
CGCTCAGCTCGGCCGCCACCGAGATCGCGTAGACCGCCTGCGCCGAGCCGGGCAGATGGTTGTGCCGATTCGAATCCATCCCACTCCTCGATGTCCCCGATCGAAGATTAGCTCACTCCCGGTCTTGCACTCTCCTATGTCGAGTGCTAAAAATATCTCTGTCAGATGACAGAGATTATCTGAACGCCTCGATCGAGAATGGAGTGAACTGGAGGTGGCGACCATGTTGATGCGCACGGATCCCTTCCGCGACCTGGATCGTCTGACGCAGCAGGTCTTCGGCACCCCCGCCCGCCCGGCGGTCATGCCGATGGACGCCTGGCGCGAGGGTGACGAGTTCTACGTGGAGTTCGATCTCCCGGGCATCGACCCGAGTTCCCTGGATCTGGACATCGAACGCAATGTCGTGACCGTGCGCGCCTCCCGCGCCGAACTGGATCCGGGCCGGTCGATGATCGCCGCGGAACGCACCCGCGGTGTCTTCAGCCGCCAGCTGTTCCTGGGCGAGAATCTCGACACCGACGCGATTCGCGCGGACTACCACGACGGCGTCCTGCGATTGACCGTTCCCATCGCGGAACGCGCCAAGCCCCGCAAGATCGAGATCACCCGGCGCGACCACGAACGCCAGGCCATCGACGCCTGACCGCCCGCGCCCCGATCGGGAAAGCGAGGTGATGCCCCTATCTCGTTCGCACACAACACTTCCCGCGCGGTGCGGGCCGTCTCCGCACCGCAGCGGAACACCTGAAACGTTCTCTGTCGGTCCCTTTGTCCACGGGTGGGCCCGGTTGCATGCTTCCGGGCCCACCCGGCCTTGTCCGCGGGCCATGGCAGCTAGCCCGGCTGACCGACACGCTCTCGGCGAAGGCGTTGTGCGCCCGTCGATCCGGGCAAGATGGTGTCCGCGCGCCGCCGAACCCGGCGCCGCCGCGACGTACCCCGGAGGAACCACATGGCCACGAAACTCGATGCGACAGCACGGGAATGGCTGACCGAACCCCGCTTCTGGGTCCTGGCCACCCTCAACCCCAGCGGCCAACCACAACTCACCCCCATGTGGGCAGACCTGGAAACCATAGACGGCGTGGAACACATCGTCGTCAACACCTCGGTGGGCCGCATCAAGGACCGCAACCTGCGCCGCGACCCCCGCCTGTCACTGTGCGCCTTCGACCCCGAAAACCCCTACGCCCGCATGGAAATCCGCGGCCGCGCCGTCGGCTTCATCGAGGGCGAGCAAGCCGTCCACGGTATGGACCGCCTGACCCGGAAATACCTCGGCGTAGAAACCTACCCCTGGCTCCTCCCCGACGAAACCCGAGTAATCGTCCTCATCGAACCCGACTACGTCCACCACACTGTAGGAGTAGAACCCTTCCCCGACTCCGCCACATAACCGATCAGCTCCCGGCTTCCACGCGTCGGGCGCCGATCGCGTTTCCTGACAGACTGGCTGGATGAGTTTCGAGAGTCGTTCGCGTGCACTGGCTTCGCTGCGCGGTTTGGCGGTGGGGGATGCGTTCGGGGCGTGTTTCGACGATGCGATGAATCACGGTGCGCTGCGGGAGCGGAAATTGCTGCCCGGCCCGTGGCTGTGGACCGATGACACGCAGATGGCGTGCTCGATTTTCGCGATCCTCGGTGCGTACGGCCGGATCGATCAGGGTGCGCTGGCGGGATCGTTTGCCGAGCATTACGACGTCTACCGTCGGTATGGTCCTGGGACGAGCCGGATTCTGCGGTTGATGCGTCAGAAGGGTTACCACTGGCGGGAACTCGCCCAGCAGGCGCGTGGTGGCCGGGGTTCCTGGGGCAATGGCGCCGCGATGCGGGTAGCGCCGGTGGGTGCCTGGTTCGCGGGTGACCTCGACCGCGTGGCCGTCGAGGCCGCGGCCTCAGCGCTGGTAACCCACACGCACCCGGACGCCGTGTCCGGCGCGATCGCGGTGGCCGTCGCCACGGCCATTTCCACGCGTGAACCTCGGGTGGACGGGCGCCGATTTCTCGATATGGTCGCCGCGCACATCCCAGCCGGACCGGTTCGCACCAGTATCGAGCATGCGCGAACCATCGCCGATTCCGATACGGCGGCACAGGTATTGGGCGTCGGACACGACACCTCGGCCTTGGATACGGTGCCGTTCACCCTGTGGGTGGTGGCTCATCACGGCCATGACTTCGCCGAAGCGTGCTGGACGGCGGCCGCCGCCGGTGGCGACCAAGACACCACCTGCGCGATCATCGGCGGGATCATCGGTGCCCGTTCGGTTCCTGAGGGCGCACCTCGCGACTGGCTCGAAAGCTGTGAGCCGCTGCCTGATTGGGTGCGCGCGCTCGCGGACGTTACGGATTCGGGTGGCGGGCCAGGGTGTAGAGGGCGTCGGCCAGGGCGTCGGTGAAGGTGTCGGTGGGGGTGCCGGCTCGGACGAGGGCGTGGAAGGTTGTTGTGCCGGAGAGGATTTCGAAGAGGACCTCGGGGTCGGCGCCCGGGGGGATCTGGCCGGTGTCGACGGCGTGGGTGAGGAGGTCGGTGAAGGCCTTGCGGACGGGGGCGCCGATGGCCAGCAGGCGGCGGCGGGCTTCTTCGGTGTGGGAGTCGGCCAGCAGGCCGGGGACGCCTACCCGGGCGGCGGGGCTGGCGGCGCGGGCGAGGAAGATTCGGGTCCAGGTGTGCAGGTCGGCTCGCAGGTTGCCGGTGGGTTCGGGGAGGGGGTGGGCGCCGGGGCCGTGGACCGCTTCCTCGAGCAGGGCGTGGCGGGTGGGCCAGCGGCGGTAGATGGCGGGGGCGTTGACGCCGGCGCGGCGCGCGATGGCGGTGATGGTGGTTTGCTCGTAGCCGACCTCGGCCAGGAGTTTGCGGGCCGCCACCAGGACGGCGAGGTCCTTGTCGGTGTCGCGGGGGCGGCCGGGGCGCTGGCGGGGCTCGGGGGTCACCGGGGTCATGGTAGCGGGGGGTGAATTCGGTTCGGGCGGAGTGGGTTTGCGTGCGCTGTCGAGCCGGTTGATGGGATGACCCCTTCCTAACTGGGTGGAATTACGTTATATGTCGTTACATAACTTATAGCGGCGGGTGTGGTCGGCGGCAATGACGGCACCCGGTCTCGAGGAGTGTGCGCATGCTTGGTCGGAACGCGGTTGCTGGACTGCCCGAGGGTTTCGATGTCACCGATCCGGAGCTGTGGGCTCGGCGGGTGCCGGGGGAGGAGTTGGCGGTCCTGCGGCGGGCCGCGCCGATCTGGTGGAACGCGCAGGATCCCGCGGTGGGCGGCTTCGCGGACGACGGCTTCTGGGTGGTGAGCAGACATGCGGACGTCAAGGAGGTGTCGCGGCGAAGTGAGGTGTTCTCCAGCTTCGAGAACACGGCCATCCCGCGCTTCCATGACGGGATCGCGCGGGAACAGGTTGAGGTGCAGCGGCTTTCACTCATCAATATGGATGCGCCGGAGCACACGCGGATGCGGCGGCTGATCTCGAAGGGGTTCACGCCGCGTGCGATCAACGGGCTGCGGGCCGAGCTGTCGGCGCGGGCGCGGGCCATCGTCGAAACCGCGGGGGAGCTCGGAACCGGTGACTTTGTCACGCAGGTGGCGTGTGAGCTGCCATTGCAGGCCATCGCGGAGTTGATCGGAATACCGCAGCAGGATCGGGGGAAGGTCTTCCAGTGGTCCAATGAGATGACCGGTTACGACGATCCGGAGTTCGCGCACATCGATCAGGTGGCCGCCTCGACCCAGGTGCTCGGGTACGCCTGGCAGCTGGCGGAGGCGCGAAAGCGCTGTCCCGCAGGCGATATCGTGAGCGAGCTGGTGCACGCCGACGTCGACGGCGAGGCGCTGACCTCCGAGGAGTTCGGCTTCTTCGTCATGCTGCTGGCCGTGGCGGGCAATGAGACGACCCGCAATGCCATCACGCACGGCATGATCGCGTTCCTGGAGCATCCCGAGCAGTGGGAGCTGTTCAAGAAGCAGCGGCCCGCCACCGCCGCGGATGAGATCATTCGATGGGCGACGCCGGTGAATTCGTTCCAGCGCACCGCACTTCGCGACACCGAGCTGGGCGGTGTGCGGATCCGGAAGGGGCAGCGGGTGGTGATGCTGTATCGCTCGGCGAACTTCGACGAGGAAGTCTTCGAGAATCCGGAGGTCTTCGATATCCGCCGAGATCCGAACCCGCACTTGGCGTTCGGCGGCACGGGCGCGCACTTCTGCGTCGGCGCGAATCTGGCCCGGCTGGAGATCGAGTTGATCTTCGAGGCGATCGCCGACCACCTGCCCGATATCGCGAGGCTGGGCGATCCGCGGCGACTGCACTCCGGATGGTTGAACGGGGTCAAGGAATTCCAGGTGGACTACCACGGTTGCCCGCGGGATCGCCGATGAAGGTGGACGTGCAGTTGGACGGCGCTCTCCCCGAAACCGCTTCCCGCGCACGGGAGCTGGTGGAACTCGGCGCGGAGGGCCTGTTCACCTTCGAGGGCCCGCACGACGTATTCCTGCCCCTGGCACTGGCCGCCGAGGCGGTGCGGGCCGATCTGATGACCAATATCGCGGTGGCCCTGCCCCGCAGCCCGCTGCATCTGGCCCATATGGCCTACGACCTGCAGACATTGAGCCACGGCAGATTCCGCTTGGGGCTGGGCTCGCAGGTCCGCGCCCACATCGAGAAGCGTTACGGCACACCGTGGTCCGAGCCCGCCGCCCGCATGCGGGAGATCGTCTCGGCGGTCAAGGCGATCTTCGCCGCCTGGGAGGGCCACGCCCCGCTCGGCTTCCGCGGCCGATTCACCACCCACACCCTCATGCCGCCGATGTTCGATCCGGGCCCGAATCCCTATGGCCCGCCGCAGGTGTGTCTGGGCGCGCTCGGCCCGCGAATGACCCGCGCCGCCGCCGAGGTCGCCGACGGCTTGTTGCTGATGCCGTTCAACAGCGCCCGGCACGTGCGCGAGCGGACCCTGCCCGCCGTGACCGAGGGGCTGGAGCGGGCCGGGCGAACCCCCGCGGATCTGCGGCTCTACCCCCAGGTCATTGTCGGAGTCGGCCGCACGGAGGCCGAATTGGCCGCCGCGGCAACAGGAGTGCGGAGCCTGCTGGCCTTCTATGCGTCGACTCCGGCCTACCGCCCCGTCCTCGAGGTCGAGGGCTGGTCGGACCTGCAACCCCGACTGCGCGAACTGTCGCTGCGCGGCGAGTACGCCGCGATGACCGACCACATCGATGACACGATGCTCGCCACACTCGCCGTGCACGGCACCCCCGAACAGTGCGCGGCCGCGATCCTCGATCGATTCGGCGACCTCGCCGACCGGATATGCTGCTACTTCCCCGGCTACCCGGTCGCGAATCAGCATGTCGCCGAACTGATCTCACTGCTGAAAGCGGACGTGCGATGAGCGTGGTCGAGGTGAGCGTCGATGGCGGCGTCGCGCTGCTGACGCTGAACCGTCCCGAGCGCCGCAATGCCTTCACCGCCGACATGGGACGGGCCCTCGGCGAGCACTACGCGACCCTGGACACCGACGACTCGATTCGGGTGGTCGTGGTCACCGGCGCACCCCCGGCCTTCTGCGCCGGCGCGGATTTCACGAACGGCGACAACACCTTCGACGCCCCCACCGACCCGGATTTCACCGCCTCGCCGATCCAGCCGCCCGCATTCGAGCTCCGCAAGCCGGTGATCGCGGCCATCAACGGGCACGCCATCGGCATCGGCCTGACCCTCGCCCTGCAGGCCGACATCCGGATCGTCGCCGACAATGCCTGGTACGCGATTCCGCAGGTGCGTTTCGGTGTCCTGCCCGACGCGGTATCGCATTGGACCGTCACGCATCTCGCGGGTCTCACGGCCGCCGCTGAACTCCTGCTGACCGGCCGCCGCCACACCGGTGCGGACCTGCTCCGCCTGGGCCTCGCCAACCAGGTGCTGCCGGCGCAGGAGGTGCTGCCCGCCGCTCTGGAGCTGGCACACGACATTGCCACCCACACCGCACCGATGTCGGTGGCACTGTGCAAGACCCTGCTGTGGGACACCGCCCGCGACAACCTGAACCCCGCGCAGGTCGCCGCCCGCGAAACCGATCTGCACCGTCGGCTCATGGGCACCCCGGATGCGAAGGAAGGCGTGCGCGCCCACCTGGAGCGGCGCCCGCCCCGCTGGTCCGCCCGCCTGCCCGAGAACGGGAGAACCATTCCGCGCTGACCTGTTTCGCGATCGCGCCCGAGCCGGGCCGGGGATGCGTCGGTCATGCACAATGTGATTCCGGGATCACCGGCCCCTACCGACGCTCGCGTAACCGGACGGTTGCTTGGCAAGATCGATTGTCATGCCGGACCATGAATTGCCCCGTGAGATTCTGTCCTTCGTCGCACTCGGCGACAGCTTCACCGAAGGCATGGACGATCCCTATCCGGACAGCGATGAGACGCCGAACGGCCGCTACCGCGGCTGGGCGGACCGGGTGGCGGAGCATCTGGCCGGGCAGGTCGGCGAGGTCCGGTACGCCAATCTGGCGGTGCGCGGCAAGCTGATTCGCCAGATCATCGACGATCAGCTGGGGCGGGCCGTCGAATTGCGGCCGGACCTGGTCACATTCTGCGCGGGCGGCAACGATCTGATCCGGCCCGGCGGTGACCCGGACGAGCTGGCCGGCATCTACCGCGACGCCCTGATCGAACTGCGCGGCACCGGCGCGACGGTGGTGGTCTTCACCGGCATGGACACCGGATTCCAGCCCGTCATGCGACATCTGCGCGGCAAGATCGCCACCTACAACATGCACCTGCGGGCCATCGCCGACGAATTCGGCTGCCCGGTCGTCGATCTGTGGGGGATGAAGGTTCTGCAGGAACATCGCGCCTGGAGCTGGGATCGGCTGCACCTGTCCGCCGAGGGGCATCGCCGTCTCGCGCTGCGCACCTGTGAGGCGCTCGGCATTGCGGTGGACGAGGATTGGCGGGCGCCGTGGCCGGACGAAGAACCGCTGCCGTGGCCGGCCGCCCGGCAGCAGGACCTGCACTGGGCCAGGGAATTCCTGCTGCCGTGGATTCACCGCCGTCTCACCGGGCGCTCCTCCGGCGATGGATTGGAAGCCAAACGGCCTTCGCTGGAACCGATCTCGGCCGAATAGCCGCTACTCCTGGATCAGCCGCCAGTCGCCGGGCAGGCCGCTGACCGTGGCGGATGTCCCGGTGGCCTCGATGGTGACCGAGGCTTCGCCCAGGCGCAGATCCGCGAGCCGGACCGTCCCCGCGCGGGCGGGCAGTCGCGGCGCGATCGTCAGGGTGCGGGCGGGCACATCGGGGCGCAGGCCGAGGAAGGACCGCATGAGCAGCAGCGGCGCGGCGCTGGCCCATGCCTGCGGTGAACAGGAGGTGGGATACGGTACGGGCGAACGGAATTCGGTGCGCGCGAAACCGCTGAACAGCTCCGGCGGGCGCGCGCCGAATTCCAGGATCGCCTCCAGCAACCCGGTCGCCAGGCGCTCGGCCAGCGACAGCGCCCCGTCGATGTGCCGGTAGCGCAGCAGGCCCGCGATCACGAGTGCGGTGTCGTGCTACCACACCGAACCGGTGTGGTAGCCCATGGGATTGAATCGCCGCGTCTCGGAAGACAGTGTGCGCAACCCGAATCCGCTGTCGATATCGGCCGCGCCCAGCCGTTCGATCAGCTGCGCGGCGTGCTCGTCGGGCACTATGCCGGTCCACAGGCACTGCCCGGCATTGCTCGACACCACGTCGACCTGCTGTTTGCCGCCATCCAGCGCGAGGGCGTAGCAGCCCTGTACGGGCATCCAGAAGGCTTCGTCGAAGCGGGTTCTCAGGTCGGCGGCCGCGGCGCGCAGCCGTGCGGCCAGGTCGTGGTCGCCGAACGTCTCGGCCAGCTCGGCGCGCCCGAGCCGGGCCGCGTACGCGTAGCCCTGCACCTCGCACAGGGCGATAGGCGGTTCGGCCAGCCGTCCGTCGGCGAAGCAGACCGCGTCCCAGCTGTCCTTCCAGCCCTGATTCGCCAGTCCGCGATCGGTTTTGCGCCGGTACTCCACGAACCCGTCGCCGTCACTGTCGCCGCTGGTGTCGATCCAGCCCAGCGCCCGGTCCGCGGCCGGAAGCAGTTCCTCGATCGCGGCGGGAGCCACACCCCAGCGCAGGCATTCGGCCAGCAGCATGACGAACAGCGGCGTCGCGTCCGCGCTGCCGTAGTAGACGGCTCCGCCGAGCACCCGATCGCTGCCGGGCCCGCACCGGCGCTCGTGCATGATCCGGCCGGGCTCCTCCTCGGTGACCGGATCATCCTGTACGCCCTGCAGTTTGGCCAGCTGCCGCAGGGTCCCCAGTGCCAGATCGGAGTCCAGCAGCAGGGCCATCCAGGAGGTGAGCAGGCTGTCGCGGCCGAACAGGGCCATGAACCAGGGTGCGCCGGCCGCCACATAGGCCGTGCCGTCCTCCGGATCGTCCAGACGCAGTGCGCCCAAATCGGTTTCGGTGCGCTGGAGAATGGTGTTCAAGCCCGCGCCGCTGGCGGTGAGTGTGGTCGTGGTGGCCCGCCACTGCCGGATCTTGTTGACCGGACTGTCCCCGTCGGTGGCGTCGAAATTCATGGGGGCGGCGCGATGCCCGACGATCGGCTGACAGCGCACCACCGTATGCCAGATGTCGTGTGCGGGAACGACGATGTGCCACACCAGCGCCCCCGGCTGCACCTCGGGCTCGGCGTCGGCGGTGATGGCCAGCTCCCGATCCGGTCCCGCCCGCCCGATGAGCCGCAGCGTCCGATCGGAGATGACGAACTCGCACCCGCCGCCGTGCACCCGGCCCTCCTTGACCGCGAACAGATCCGCGAAATCCGCGTCGACGGTGAGGGTTACCGTGATGGCGGTGTCCTCGGCGCCCAGATTGTGCACGGTGATGGCCTCCTGCATGCCCTCGCCGATCATGCGGCGGCGCTGCACCAGCACCGTCGCGTCGGCGATCCCGTGCGGCGGTGGCTTGCGGGCCAGGAAGCGCGCCCGGAACGGGTCCCGCGAGACCACCGAAAGCTGTTCCGGTGGAAGACCGTCCAGGCGCAGCTCCCAGCGGGTGAGCACCCGGGCATCGCGGTAGAACAACCCGTGCGCGGTGCCCGGATGGATGTCACCCAGGTGATCGGACAGGCAGAAGGTGCTCGCCTCGACCAGCGTGATGGGGCCGGTCCCGCCGTCGACCGGAATCGGCGGGCCGGCATTGAACACGCTCACGCGCGGGCGCTGGGCCGTTGCACGCCACGGGGTCCGCGTGCGGGCGCGGTGTGCACGACGCCGGTCCGGATGACCGGCCGTGCCGCCCGCGCCGCCCGATCGATCACGCGCTGATAGGCGGCTTCGTATCCCGAGGCGAATCGCTCGGTGGCGAACAGCTTTTCGACCCGCTCGCGGCAGGCGCGCGGATCGATCTCGTCCGCGCGGGCGATGGCCTGCGGCAGTTCGTCGGGGCTCTCGCAGATCCAGCCGGTCACACCGTGCTCGATCACCTCCGCCACCGCGCCGCCGCGCAGCGCGATCACCGGGGTGCCGCACACCATGGCCTCGATCATGACGATGCCGAACGGCTCCTCCCACTGGATGGGGAACAGCAGGCAGCGCGCGCCGGCGAGCAGGTGCCGCTTGGCCACCGCGTCGGCTTCACCGAACACGTCGTCGTCGGAAGTCAGGAGTGGCCGGACGAATTCGTCGAAGAAGGCGCGTTCGGGCGGCTCGTTGCACTTGCCCGCGAGGATCAGGCGCAGGCCCGCGGCGTGTGCGGCCTCCAGGGCGAGGTGCGGGCCCTTGTAGGGCGCGTACCGGCCGAGGAACAGTGCGTAATCCAATTTCTCGGTGCGGAACGGCCATTCGTCGGGTCGAATCGCATTGTGCACCCGGCCGATCCAGTTCAGATCCGGGGCCAATTCCCGCTGCCGGTCGCTGATCGCCACCAGGCGCACGCTGCGGTCGAAGGAACGGTAGTACTCGTGCATCTGCGCATCCACCGGACCGTGCACGGTGACAATGGTGGGGATGCCGATCATCCGATACGCCGCGGCATTGGCCGGCCCGCCGAAGGTGTGATCGTGCACGACGTCGATCGGATCCTGGGCATGCATTTGTTCGATGATGCGCCAGGCTTTCATGGTGTTCACGATTTCCGGATACGGCTCGCCCAGGCTCTGGGTGAGCAATTCGTCCCAGACCTGGATGAACCGCGCCTTCGTGCCGGCGCGACCGGCGCCCAGCAGCGTGACTCTGTGCCCGCGTTCGACCAGTTCATCGGCCAATGCCGCGACCACGGCTTCGACGCCGCCGTATCCCGCGGGAGGAATATCGAAATACGGCGGAGCGACCATCACGATATGCAGGGATTTGTTTTCCGGGGTTTCCGCAGCGCGGGACGAAGGGCTTCCCAGCAGCTCGACGGCGCTCTGGATAGAGGAATTACGGGACAGCTTGTTACTCATTTCAAAGCTCCTCGTCGTTGAGGTTGAATTGAGTCAAACTGCCCACCACGCTGCCAGGCGGCGGCCGTGCCCGCAACGTTGATTCGGACATTCTCAAGGGTTGTTATCCGATGGTTATAGGTATGTTTATTCCTCCGCAAATCGGGTATTTCTATTTCTCATAGTCGTTGTGTCGCCAATTCGGCGAATCGGGCCTCCACCGCGAGGAGCAGGGCGTGCACCCGCGGATCCCGGGTGAGGCGGGCATCCAGAACCACATTCACCGCGCCGCGCAGCAGCGCGTAGAGCGACCAGCCGGCCGAAGGGGCGATGGTGCGGGGGGCCCGCCGGGCAATGCCGTCGGCAATGCTCCGCGCGGCCTGCTCCGCGGTGATACGCCGGCGCAGGGGCCACGGTAGCAGGTCGTCGAAGGCGTGTCCGAGCTCGTCGCCGTCAAGGGTGGCGTGGGTCATGGCGGTGTCCACGATGCCGAAGTAGGCCACCCCGGCCGTCGCGCCGAAGGGTGAAAGTTCCACGCGCAGAGCGCGTCCGAGTTGCTCCACGCCCGCCTTGCTGATCATGTACGGGGCGCCGGCCATGCCGGGGGCGAAGGCCGCGCACGAGGACACCACCACGACGTGACCGCGGTGCGCGACGATGTGATCGAGGGCCGGGCGCACGGTATTGAACACGCCGGTGAGATTGACGTCGATGACGTGATCGAAATCCGCGCTGTCGAGGGTGCGCAGGGTCGCCGGGCGCGGCACCACTCCGGCATTGGCGACCACCACGTCCAGACGTCCGAAATGCTCGACGGCCGAGTTGATTACGCCTCGCATGGCGGCGCGGTCGGACACGTCGGCGGGCAGCGGCAGTGCGCGCGGGCCGAGTGCGGCTGCGGCCGCCGCCGCACCGTGCCGGTCGATATCGGCCAGTGCGATGGAGGCCCCGCGCTCGTACAGCAGGCCGGCCAGTTCGCGGCCGATGCCCTGGGCGGCCCCGGTGATCAGGACGGTCTTGCCGGCCACGTCGTAGCGCTCGTGCGGCGCTGGGCCGTTCATGCGGTCACCTCGTAGGCGTCGGAATCGAAAGTGGAAGTGCGGCGGCGGTATTCGAAACTCCAGTTCGGATACAGCCCGGCATTGAGCCCATCGGAGGTGGTGTAGTAGCCGGTGCAGCCGCCGGTCAGCCAGACGGTGGAGGAGCTGCGCCGCGACATCTCCGACAGGAACTCCCGCTGTGCCTCCGGCCGCACCTCGACGCGGCGAGCACCACTGTGGCGCACCGATTTCAGCGCATCCACGATGTAGGCGATCTGCGATTCGATCATATAGATGGCCGATTGGTTCCCCGCCGCCCCGAACGGGCCGAGCGTGCAGAAGAAGTTGGGGAATCCCGCCACCGCCGCGCCCAGATAGCTTTGCGGCCGTTGCCGATACAGCTCGGCCAGCGATCGGCCGTCCGTGCCGTGGAACCGTTCGTAGGCGGTCGGGATGGAGGTGAAACCGGTGCCGAAGATGATCGTGTCGACCGCATGCTCGGCGCCGTCGCGCAGGACGATCGAGTGCGGCCGCACCTCGGCAATGGGCTCGGTGACGACCTGCACATTGGGCTGATCCAGCGCGGGCAGGTAGGCGTCGGAGAAGATGGCGCGCTTGCAGCCGATCACGTAGTCGGGTGTCAAGGTCTTGCGCAGCAGTGGATCTCGCACCTGGCGCAGGAGCTGCAATCGGCCCAGTGCCTCGTAGGGATGTCGGAAGCGCTGATCCACCAGCGAGATCAGCCCGAAGGTCTCGATGGCCGAGTACCACAGGCCGCGAACGGCCTTCTGCGCCAACGGGACCGTGCGCAGCAGGTAGCGCTCGGCGGCCAGGGTCGGCCGGTCCAGGCGCGGCACGATCCACGGTGCGGAGCGCTGGAACAGCAGCAGCTCGGCGACCCGCGGCTGGATCTCCGGAACGAACTGCACGGCGGAGGCGCCGGTGCCGATCACCGCCACCCGCTCGCCGGTGAGGTCGTGCGCGTGATCCCAGTGCAGGGAGTGAAAACTGGTGCCCGCGAAGGTGTTCAGTCCCGGTAGATCCGGGTATTTCGCCTCGGCGAAGATGCCGGTCGCCGACACCAGGAAGTTCGCGGTGCGCGGACCCCGGGTGGTCTCGAGCCGCCACAGCGTCGCCGACTCGTCCCAGCGGGCGTCGAGCACCTCGGTGCGGTACCGGAGGAAGCGCTCGAGGCCGTGCTCGACGGCCACCGCGCGAATGTATTCGAGGATCTCCGCCTGCTTCCCATAGGTGCGTGACCACTCCGGGTTGGGGGCGAAGGAATAGCTGTACAGCTGGGACGGCACATCGCAGGCGCAACCCGGATAGGTATTGGCGCGCCAGGTTCCGCCCAGATCGTCCGCCCGTTCCAGAATGACGAAATCCTCGAAACCGGCCGCGCGCAGTTTCACCGCGAGCCCGATCCCGCCGAATCCCGCGCCCACCACGGCGATGTGGGTGTGTTCGCTCATCGATTGATCTCCGGTATTCACAGGTCGAGCACGATGCCGTCGTCGGCGGCACGTGAGACGCAGGTCAGCATGTGGTGTGCGCGTTCGGATTCGGGAAGTAGCCGATCGCGGTGATCGACCTGTCCGGCGAGCACACCGGCCTTGCAGGTGCCGCAGAAGCCCTGCCGGCAGGAATAGGCGATATCCGGAAGGCGGCGGCGCAGAGCCGTCAGCGCGGATTCGTCCGCGGCGACCCGGACGGTGCCGCCGGTGCGCGCCAGCGTGATCTCGAAGGCGCGGCCGTCGGTGACCGGCGGGGCCGAAAAGCGTTCGGTGTGCAGCGATCCGGTGGGATTCAGCGCGAACAGGCAGCGCTGCGCGGCCTCGAGCATCGGCGGGGGTCCGCACACATACACGGCCGCACCGGGTTTCGCGCTCCCGAGCAGTTCCGCGACATCGGGGACCCCGAACTCGTCGTCGGGCCGGACATCGGCGTCGGGGAGCTCGTCGAGGAACGGCATCGTCGCGCGTGAGCGGCCCAGATACACCAGCCGGCCGCGCGCACCCGCTGCCCGCACCATCGGCAGGATCGGGGTGATGCCGATGCCGCCCGCCAGGAACAGATACGACGGGGCCTCGACGAAGGCGAAAGCATTGCGGGGACCGCGAATTCGCAGCCGATCACCGGCACGCAGCGATTCGTGCACCTCCCGGGACCCGCCGTCGCCCTCCCGGATGAGCCGCACCGCGATCCGATAGCGGAGCCGATCGGCCGGATCACCGCACAGCGAATACTGCCGCTGCCGCCCCGACGGCAGGAACACATCCAGGTGCGAGCCCGGCCGCCAGGAGGGCAGCACGCCGCCCGTGGCCGCGCGCAAGCTCACCCCGACCACGTCCTCGGCCAGCGGCGCCAGGTCCTCGACCCGCATATCCAGATCGAAACCCGTGCGCCGCACCGGCTTCGGCCGTGACAGCAGCGGTGCGGCCGTGCCCGTCACGAAGACACTCCGATACGCGTCCATGACGCCGCCGAGCAGTCGCAGGCCGCGCGGGGCGGCCTCGGTTCGCGTACCCATCAGTGACCCGCCGCCCGAGCCGCGGGGGAGTGCGCGAGATAGCGCAGCGCGGTATCCATCGGCCCCAGTTGCGAGGGATGGAAACCCGGCCGCAGATAGCGCGGAACCTCGGTGAGGAACACCGTCCACTTCGGGATCACCCCGCGCCGGGTGGCACTCACGAACTGCCGCAACCAGAATCGGCCCTTGTCCGCCTCCGGATCCTTCCGGTACAGATACCCGGTCGACACGATGAACAGCGGCAGCAGGGTCAGGCTCGCCAGCAGCGCTGTCCGGGCCTTGCGGGCGTACCCGCCGTCCACGTGCATGTACGCGTCGTAGACGACGCTGCGATGCTCCACCTCCTCCGCGCCGTGCCAGCGGACCAGATCCAGCATGGCCGGATGCATGCCCTTGGCCTCCAGCACCTCGGCCTCGAGCAGCCATTCGCCGAGCACGGCGGTGTAATGCTCCATCCCCGCGAACAATCCGAGCCGCTCCTTGAGCCACTCCTGCTTCGCGCGGCCGGTCAGCCCGTGGTCACCGAGGATTCGGTCCACCAGCCACGCCACGGCGCGCACGTAGGAATCGACATCGAGTCCCAGTGATTGCAGGTGGTCGCGCGCCGCCTCGTGGCTACGGGCGTGCATGGTTTCCTGCCCGACGAAGCCGATCACCTCCTCGCGCAGGCGCTCGTCGTCGATGAGGGGCAGCGCCTCGGACAGTGCCTGCGCCATGGCCCGTTCCCCTTCGGGCAGGACCAGGTGCATGACATTGACGATGTGCGTGGCCAGCACCTCGCCGGGGATGTAGTGCAGGGGAACGGAATCGAAGTCGAAGTGGACGTCGCGCGCATTGATGGCATGCGCCTCGTCACCGTAGATGCGCCTCGTTGCGCCAGCCGGATCAGCCATGGCGAAACCGTACAACGCCACAAATCGCATTGCAATGTTGCACGCAACATTTATGCGCGGATTGTTGCGAAGGGCGTCCGATCTGCTAACGTCGGCCAGGTGAAATCCGCGTCGAAAGTGCCTGTGACCCGCGACGATGGGGTGATCGACCCGGAGGACCGCATTCTCGACGCGGCCCTGGCGCAGTTCGCGAAGGTGGGCGTCAAGAAGACCACCATCGAGGATGTCGCCCGGCAGGCCGGTGTGGACCGGGTGACGGTCTACCGCCGGGTGGGCTCACGCGACGATCTGGTGCAGGCCGTGATCCGGCGCGAAGTCGCGCGGCTGATGACCGAACTCGCGGCAATGCCCGATCGGCACGAGACCCTCGAGGGCCTCGTGTCCGACATCTTCGTCACCGTCGTCACGCGCTGGCGAACCCATCCGATGGTCGAGCGCATGCTCGCGCTCGAACCCGAACGCGTCATCATGAAACTCACCACCGAGGGCAGCGGTGTGTTCACCATGTGCGTGGCCGCCACCGCCGAGATGTTCGAGCGCGCCGCCGCGCGCGGGCTGGTCACCGATCGCGGCGATATCGTCACCCGCTCCGAAATCGTCTGCCGCCTGGTGCATTCGATCATCCTCGTGGAGAGCGGTGCGACGCCGCTGCGCTCCGACGCCGAGCTCACCCGCTTCGCGCACGACTATCTGGTGCCGATGGTCGGCGGGGCGTAGGAGCTACTTCGGGAGCGGCGGGCCCGGATCCAGGCCCATGGCCTCGCGGGCCTTGCGCACGAAGTACAGTCCGCCGCGCGCGGTTTCGCGGGCGATGCGCACCTGACCGAGCGTCGTCGCGGACGCCAGCTGGGCGCGCGCGGTGTTCATGCGATCCGCGGCCTCGCCGAGCGCATCCAGGGCAGCGTCATTGTCGGGATCGAGCAGCACCAGATCGCTGCTCACCCGCTCGAGATACCCGCGCACCTCGCCCTTGGCGCGGGCCACCCGCTCCGCGTCCCCGGACCACTCCCGGGAAATCCACCACGCGACCAGCATGAGC
Source organism: Nocardia huaxiensis (assembly GCF_013744875.1). Lineage (NCBI taxonomy): Bacteria > Bacillati > Actinomycetota > Actinomycetes > Mycobacteriales > Nocardiaceae > Nocardia > Nocardia huaxiensis. Next base: position 5,747,035 of record NZ_CP059399.1, on the reverse strand, counting down.
AATCCCGCGACCAGGATGAACAACAGTAGGCGACCCACGCCACCAGCTTACGGCGGTCGGGCGGAATGCGGATCGACACGCCGGGAGTGTGCCGGCGGACATCGCCCCCGGCAGTCCCCGGTGCGTTTGCCGTCGCGGCGTGCGGACGGCCGTGCTGCTGTCGGGTGCTGGGAAGGAAGATCGAAGTGCGTGCGGCGCAGAGGTATTGGGCGGCCGGAGCGGGACGGGCGGTGGGGCTGCCAGAGTCGAGCTACCCGATCCGAAGCTGGGCTCGATGTCCCCGCTCCCGCCCCCGGCTTTCATCCGAATGTATTGGGCGCGTGGGGTTCCACGGGTTGGTCGATCCCGGCGCGCCAGATCCGCTGGATGGATCGGGTCGCGGTGATGTCGGCCAGTGGGTCGCCGTCGAGTAGCACCAGGTCCGCGCGCAGACCGGGGGTGATCGCGCCACGATCGGTGAGCCCGAAGGCGCGGGCCGGTCCGGTGGTGGCCGCGCGCAGGGCGTCGGCCGTCGACAAGCCCGCGCGCACGAGCAGCTCCAGTTCGCGGTGCAGACTCGCCCCGAATGGCGGCCGGACGGGTGAGACGGGGATGGCATTGGCGTCGGTGCCCGCCAGAATGGGCACACCGGCCGCGTGCAGGGCGGCCACATTCGCCAGTGCGTGCTCGAAATCGGCGGCGTCGCCCGCTATTTCCGCATAGCCCTGCATCATGCCCAGGGTCGGGACGGCAGCGGCGGGTCCTGCCGCCATGCGGTCGATATCGTGCTGCGGCAGCGGTCCGGCGACGGGGATGTGGGTGATGATGTCGGCACCCGCGTCCAGGGCGATCGTGTAGGCCCCGGGGGTCGCGGCGTGGGCGATCACCAGGAAGGCGCGGGCGTGCGCGGCGGCGACCACGGCACTCGCGGTGGCGGTGCCGGGACCGCCGTGGCCCGGCTCCTCCAGCACCAGCTTGACGTAGTCGCAGCCGTCCTTGATCCGCTGGGCGACAGCGTCTTCGGCCTGCTCGGGGGCATGGATGATCACCTGCTCACCCAGTGCCCGGGCGTGCGCGCTGCCCGGGCCGACCACCGGCAGCACCGCGCTGCGAAGGCTGTCGGCGTACGGGCCGTTGCGCAGCGCCGCCACCAGATCCGGCGCGGCGGTCATATCGAGGGAAGTGGTCACGCCGTGGGCGGCCAGCACCTGCGGGGTCTGCAGGTCGTGCAGATGCACGTGTGCGTCGATGAATCCGGGCAGCAGAATCGCGCCGTCCGCATCGAGATGCCGAGCGCCGGTGGCGTCGGCGCCGATGATCGGGCCGTCGATCACCACGGTCTCGGGAGCGGTGAGGCCGTGGCCGTCGAAGACCCGGACATTGTCCAGAGCGAGGCGGGAATGCGGTGCGGGAGAGGTCATGTCGGCGCCTTCCGGTTCGCGGCCGGAGGGCCTGACGCCGGCCCGGCGGCCTACGTGAGAATCTCGATCAGCTGGTGGGCGAATTCCACCGCATCGGTGCGCAATCCATTGTGCGCGCCCGGGAATTCGGTGACCTTCAGATCGAGTCGCTCCGCGATCACGCGGGCCGGGCGTGCGGGCAGACGATCGAGCGTCTCCCGGCCCACCGCGAGCAGCAACCGGTCGGACACGGCGGTCAGGGCCTGGTAATCGGGTGTGTAGGAGGTGAATTCGCGCAGTTCGTGTTCCATCATGATCGGTGCGTTGGCGGCCAGCCGGGCCCACAGCTCGGCCTCGCGCGGCGACAGTTCGGCGGGCTGCGGGGACGGCTTCATCGCGCCGCCGATACCCGCGAAGAAGCGCGCGCCCGCCGCGGCGAGGCCCTCGGTGCGGTGCAGGGCGTACACCTCCTCGACCATGGCCCGATGCTCGGCGGCATCGGGCAGGATCGCGAAACACGGTGGCTCGTGGGCGATCAGCGTGCGGATGGTCTCCGGATGGCGGGCCAGCAGGTCCAGACCCACGATCGCGCCGTCGCTGGTGCCGCACACCAAGGCAGGCTTGTCGGTCAGGTGGGTGAGCAGCCGGTACACGTCGTCGCGCTGGACCGCGACGTGCTGATCCTCGGGCTGACCACTGTCGAGCGTGCTGCGGGAATAGCCGCGCGGGTCGAATGCGACCACGGTGAAATGCTTTTCGAGCGCCTCGGCCATACCGTCGAAGGTTCCGGCGTCACCGCCGCCGCCGGGGATCAGCAACAGCAGGGGGCCGGCGCCGCGGATCTCGTAGTGGAGGGTGGCTCCGGGCACGGCGAAAGTGTGGGACCTCATCGGGAATTCCGTTCTGTGCGGATCAGTGGTGTTCGCCCGCATCGGCGGGCCAGCTCGACAGCGTGCGGTGCAGCGCCTCGAGAATGTGGTGCCAGCTGGCGTCGGTGGGCCGGGAATGGGCGAAGCCGCCCGCCGCTTCGAGGGTGGCGAAGCCGTGGAAGGTGCTGCGCAGCAACCGTCCTGCGTCGAGTCCCGCATCTCCGTCGAGTCCGTACCCGCGCAGGATCGAGGTGGTGAGGGCGATGCTGCGCAGCAGCGCGGGCTCCCCGGCCACCTCGGCCGGATCCATGCGCATCTGGGTGGCGGCGTAGCGGCCCGGATGTTCGAGCGCGTAGGCCCGGTACGCCCCGGCGAACGCGATCAGGGCGTCCTTGCCCGACCGTCCCGCGACCGCGAGCCCGATTCGATCGTTGAGTTCGGCCGCCGCCAGCAGCGCCACCCGCACCCGCAGGTCGTGCAGGTTGCGCACATGCGTGTAGAGGCTCGGATCCTTCACCCCGAACCGCCGGGCGACCGCCGACAGCGTGACGTTGTCGAATCCGATCTCATCGGCGAGTCCGGCGGCGCTCTCGGCGATCCGCTCCCTGGTCAGGCCCGCTCGCGGTGACATGAACAGCTCCTTCCTAAGGAGATTAGGGTAAAACCTAATCCAATTAGGATCAAGTCGAGTAGCGCGTACCGAAAGGCCGGTTTTCGGGACGGCCACGACGCCCCATGTTTCGATGTAACGCGTTCCATTCCCGACGAGAGGCTTCGCGGACTTGAAGACCCGTCTCCTGCTCCCCGCCGCATTGCTCGCGGTCACCACGGCCGTGCTGCCGGCTCCGGCGCACGCGGCCCCGGCTACCGCCTTCGACCTACAGGCACACCGTGGCGGTCGCGGGCTCACCGTGGAGAACACGCTGCCCGCCTTCGCGCGCGCCCTCGAAATCGGCGTCACCACACTGGAATTGGATATCGCCCTCACCAAGGACGGCCGCGAGGTCATCACCCACGACAGCAAGGTCGACGGCGCGAAATGCAATGACACCGCCCCCGTGACTCCCGGCGACGCCCAGTACCCCTACGTCGGCAAGCTCATCAAGGAGCTGACCTTCGACCAGGTCCGCACCCTGGACTGCGGCTCCGAGGCGCAGTCGGACTTCCCCGGGCAGCGCACCGCCCCCGGCGCGAAAATGCCCACGCTGGCAGAGGTTTTCGAACTCGCCCGCAGCCGCGGCGCGAATACGGCGACCTTCAGCATCGAACTGAAGACCAACCCGGCCGGCAGTGACACCCGCCCGGCACAGGACTTCGTGGACCGCGTGGTCGCCGAGGTCGCCCGCTCCGGATTCGACCGCAATGTCAAGATCCAGAGCTTCGACTGGGGTGCGCTGCAGCTCATGCACCGGGTGAATCCCGCCCTGCCGCTCTACGCCCTCACCGACCCGACGAAGGTCTATCCGTTCTCCCCGTGGCTGGGCGGACTGCACCCGATCGGGTACGGCGGCAGCCTGGTCAAGACCGCGAAATCCTTCGGGGCCGTGGCGATTTCCCCGCTGGAGTCGCTCCCGCCGGACGGCTCGGTGCAGATTCCGCTGATCACCCGGAGCATGGTGGACGAGGCCCACGCCAATGGCATGCTGGTCGTGCCGTGGACGCCCAATGACGCCGCCACCATGCGCGCGCTCCTCGACAAGGGCGTGGACGGCATCATCACCGACTACCCCGACCGGCTGCGCGAGGTCCTGCGTGAGCGTGGCATGCCGCTGCCGACGCCCTACCCGTGATCGATACCGGCACCTGGTGATCAGCGCTCACCCGGGCATTTCGGCCTGGTTGGGACGCGGCCCTCAGGAGATCAGCGTGCGTTTGAGGATCTTTCCGGTTGTATTGCGCGGCAACGAGTTCAGGAAAGTGATATCGCGCGGGACGGCGAAGCGACTGAGTCGGGTGCGGATATAGCGGCGCAGCAGGTCCGCGTCCAGGTCGACGCCGGTGCGGGGGACGACGAAGGCGGCCAGGCGCTGACCGAAATCGGTGTCGGGGACGCCGACGACGGCGACCTCGCGGATGTGGGGCAGGCGCGCCAGGGCGTCCTCGACGGCCAGGGGGAAAACCTTCTCGCCGCCGGAGATGATCATTTCGTCGCCGCGCCCGCGGACGAACAGGCGGCCCTCGGCATCGAGATAGCCGAGATCGCCGGTGTCCATGAGACCCTGGCGGCGGCGCGGGTCGGCGGCATTGAGGTAGCCGTCGAACAGCATGCCATTGCCGACGAACACCCGGCCGGTGGCGCCGACCGGTAGCACGGCGTCATTGTCGTCGACGATGGCGATGGCGGTGCCGAGATCCGGGCGGCCCGCGGTGCCCGGGGTCAGACGCAGGTCGGTGGGGTCGGCCACGGTCGCCCAGGACACCTCGGTGGAACCGTAGAAGTTGTAGAGGATGTCGCCGAAGGCATCCATGATCTGATTGGCCAGCGACCCGATGAGCGGCGAACCACTGCTGGCGATCACCCGCAGCGACGAGGTGTCGTAGCGGGCGCGGACCTGCGGCGGTACCTCGAGCAGCCGCTGCAGCATGACCGGCACCGCCATGAGCGAAGTGCAGCGGTGTTCGGCGATTGCGCGCAAACAGGATTCGGGATCGAAGCGCGACTGCAGCACGACCGTGGCCCGCAGCGGCGTGCTGATCTGCAGCAGTCCCAGACCCCAGCTGTGGAACAGCGGCGAGGCGATGAGCATGCGCTCGCCCATGCGCAGCGGCAGCCGCGAGAGCATGGCCGCGACGGTGCCGAATCCCTTGGGGTGCGGGCGAACCGCGACCTTGGGCGCGCCGGTGGTGCCCGCGGTGAGCACGATCTGCTTGCCCGGCCGGGGCGGGCGCGGGAACCCGGTGCCGATATCGCGCAGCAGGTCCGCCACGCTGATCCGGCCGGCGACGACGGACTCCGAGCCGGTGGCGATGCACAGCGTGTCGACAGGCAGATACCGTGCGACACTGTCGAACTCGTCATCGAGAAAGAGCGCGGCGGGCCGGTGCCGGTAGGCCAGCTCCTCGATCTGCCGGGCGCCGAGCCCGGTATTGAGCAGGACCGCGTCCACGCCGAGTTTGCCGCACGCCGCCATGATCTCGACCATGCCCGCGTGATTGCGGGTCAGGATGCCCACCACGCTGCCAGCGTGGATTCCCTTGCGCGCCATGCCTTCGGCTATCCAGGTCGAGCGCAGGTGCATGCGCAGGAAGTCGTGACTGCCGCTGTCATCGATGATCGCGGCGCTGTCCGGTGAATGCGCGCGGGCCGCGGCGTACCCGCCCTGCAGGGTGAAACCCCATCGGGCCAGGGCGGCCAGCTGGGCCAGTCCCCGGTCCGGGCGCACGAACGGATTCACCACCTTGGTGGCGGTGACGGTGCGCGCCACGCTCAGCGGAACCGACCGCAGCTCACCGGAATTCCTGACGATGCCGGTCGGTGCGTTGTTCAGATAGTCCGCCATACGGGTGAGCCCAGCGTGCAACCAGGCGCTCACCGCGGCGTCGCGGTAGCGCACCAGCTCCGGATGCGCCATTCCGAACAGCGTCGCACCGATATGGGTGGCGCCGTCGGTCGGATCCGCACGCAGGCGCACCGACAGGAACCAGCGCCCGTCGGTGCCGTCGAGCCGGAAGCCGGAGCCCACGCGGATCACCCGCAGTCCGAAACCGGTGTGCCGCACCGGAAATCCGTGCCCGCCCACGGTGACGACATAGCGCAGGCCGCCACCGGTCTCGGTGACCCGGGTCGCGGTCCCGACCCCGGTGAAGAATCGGGACCAGCGCGGGGGATCGGTGAGCAGTTTCCAGAGCTCGTCGCGTGGGGCTGCGATACGGGTGCTCACATCGATGATCTCGGACGTCAAGGTGCCGTGTGTCTTCCTGTGGCGTCCGGGGCCGGACGGGGGTCGTGAGGGTGTCGGGGAAGACTGCCACGAACCACGATCAAAAGCAATGATTGTCTCAGACAATCAGGGCGGAAATGTCAATGCACGGCGTCGGTCCGCTCCGGTTGTGCCTGCGCGCGCATCGAAGGTGTTGCCGCGTCCCAGAATTCGGCGTAGCGGCCGCCCGCGCGCAGCAACTCGTCGTGGGTGCCGAGCTCGGCGATGCGGCCCGCGTCGAGGAAGGCCACCCGATCCGCGCCGCGAACCGTGCGCAGCCGGTGCGCCACCAGCACGACCGTGCGGCCCCGCATCAGACGTTCGATGCCCTCGTGCACGGCCGCCTCGTTGATCGGGTCCAGGGCCGAGGTCACCTCGTCCAGCAGCACGATGGGGGCGTCCTTGAGCAGTGCTCGGGCAATCGAAACACGTTGACGCTCACCGCCGGACAACAGGTTGCCGCCCTCGCCCACGTTCGCCGACCAGCCGCCGGGCAAGCGGGCGATGACCTCGTCCAGGCGGGCGGCGGTCGCCGCCGCGCGCACCTCGGCCGCGGTGGCGTCGGGCCGGCCCAGGCGGATGTTCTCCTCGATGGTGCCGTCGAAGAGATACACCTGCTGGAAGACGATGGCGATGCGGGACATCAGATCCGCGGTGCTCATGGCACGAATATCGATGCCGCCCAGCCGGATCGCCCCGGTATCCACATCGTGGAACCGGGCGAGCAACTGCAGCAGGGTGCTCTTGCCCGCACCCGACGGTCCGACGATCGCCAGGCGGCTGCCCTGCGGAATCGACAGCGACAGGTCTTCGACCACCGTCCGGCCGTCGTGGCGGAAGGTGGCGGCGTCGAACTCCAGGTCATGGCGTTCCGGGCGGATCGGCTGCGAAGTTTCGGGTAGCGGTGCGGTGCTCAGCAGCGTGTCCAGCCGCACCAGTTGCGCACGTGCGGCGCGGATCGTGCCCGCCATGGCCGACAGCGACAGCAGCGGCTCGGCGCAGCGCGCCGCCAGCACGAGAATCGCCAGCACCTCTGCCGCGCCGATACTTCCGCCGAGGGCCAGGTAGGCGCCGAGCGCCAGCAGGGCGGTGAAGATCGCCTGCACGGTGAGGGCCGAACCCACCACGCCCGGAAGCGCGGCCAGCGCCGAGCGGCGCGAGGCGCGCTGCAACTCGCCCAGCGAGTCGTCGAGCAGATCGAAGCGTTCGGCGGTCCGGCCACCCGCCCGCAGCACCGGCTGGGCCTGCAGGTATTCGATCACCCGGGCGGTGGCGTCGCGCTCGCGGTCGTGGCGCTCCGCATCGACGGCAGCGGTCGAACGGCCCGTCCACACCTGGACGGCCAGGACGATCGGAGCGGACAGCAGCGCCGCCAGACCCAGCTGCCAGTTGAACGCGAGCATCACCGCGATGATCGTCAGCGGCGTGACGGCGGCCGAGATGAACGGGCCCAGCAGATGCGCGATCACGCTCATCGCTTGCAGCACACCACGACTGGCCAGCACCGACACCTCGCCGACGCGGCCGGTCGAATACCAGCCGAGCGGGAGCCGGGCCATGTGCTCGCCGAGGCGGTAGTACATGCCGCGCAGCAGTGTGGTGCCGACGCGGAAGCCGGACAGATCACTGCGGTAGCGCAGGATCGCGTATCCGGCGACCGCGAGGCCGAAGGCGACCAGCCACGGGCGGGCCTGCGCGGGTTCGGGGCCGAACAGCGCGCGCAACACCGGGACCAGCAGGGCGTAGGACAGCCCTTCGAACACGGCCGTCACGGTCATGAGGGCCAGGGTGCGGCGCACCGGCGGGGCGTATTCGTCGCCCAGTACGCGCAGTAGCAGTCGGATCATCGCGGGTCAGCTCCTCGCGGGGTGGTGTCGATGTCTTCGGCGACAGCGTCGCGGTGTGCCTCCCAGAGCGCGGCGAAGCGGCCGTCGCGGGTCAGCAGTTCGGCGGGTGCGCCCTGTTCGACGATGCGGCCCTGGTCGAGTACGACCACGGTGTCGGCGTCGGCGATGGTTTCCAGCCGATGCGCGATGACCAGCATGGTGCGCTTACCGGCCAGCGTCGAAAGGGCCTGGCGCACCGCGCGTTCGGTGCGCGGGTCGGCGAAGGCGGTGGCCTCGTCCAGCACCAGGACGGGGGTGTTCGAGAGCAGCGCGCGGGCCAGCGAAATCCGTTGTGCCTCACCACCGGAGAGTTCGGCCTCGGCGCCGAGCACCGTGTCGTAACCGTGCGGGAGCTGCAGGATCCGCTCGTGAATGTCCGCCAGGCGAGCAGCTTTCATCACTTCGTCGAGGCCGGCGTGCGGCACCGCCAGCGCGATGTTCTCCGCGACCGAGGCCCGCAGCAGGCGCACATCCTGGAAGACGAACGAGATGGTGCGATAGATCGCACGGCTGCCGAGCTCGCGCAGGTCGGCCCCGCCCAGCCGGATCGCGCCGTGCGTGGGATCGAAGAAGCGTGGCAGCAACTGCACCAGTGTGGATTTGCCGCTGCCCGAGGGTCCGACGAGTGCGGTGACCGTGCCGGGTTCGAGGGTCAGGTCGATGCCGCGCAGCACCTCGTGCTGCGCGTCGTAGCCGAACCGGACGCCGTCGAACTCGATTCGATACCCCTGTGCCGCAACGGGTGTCGCGGGTTCTGGCAGCGCCGGCTCGTCGAGCACCTCCCGAATCCGGCCCACGGCGCGGCCTGCCGCCTGCAGATCGTCGAACCCGTGCCCGAGGGCTGCGACCGGTGCGGTCAAACCCAGGCCCAGCAGCAGGAACGGCAGGAGGTCGGCCGGGGCCAGGGAACCGTTCGTGATGAAGACCGTGCCCCCGGTCAGGATCACCAGCAGCACGAACGGCGGTGACAGCGCCAGCTGCATGCCCGCGGCGACGGTCGAGACGCCGTGCACGAACCGGTAGAAGGTCGCCACGAAAGCGTCTGTGGCCGTCCGGAATCGGCGATGTGTGCGCTCGGATCCGCTGAAGGTCTTGACCACCGCGATGCCCTGCACGAATTCGATGGCGGCATCGGCGATCTGCCCCATGGCCGTATCGAATTCCTGCTGCTCGCGCTGCCGGGCCGCGGTCATCATGAGCGGCACGAGCGCCACCGCCAGCACCACCGGGATCAGCGTGATGAGCGTGAGCCGCCAGTCCACGGTGAACAGATAGATCAGCGACACCAGCGGCACCGCGAACGCCGAGGTCAATTCGCTCGGCGCGTGCGCGATGAACGGGTGCACGGCGCTCACGTCCTCGCCGACCACTTTCGCCAGCTCGCCGGTGCGGCGGCGGGCGTACCAGCCCAGCGGCACCCGCCCGAGCTGGGCCGCGAGCAGCCTGCGGAACGACAGCTGCACCCGGGTGTCGAGCAGATGCCCGAGACCGGAGGACGCGCCCGTGCACAGCAGCCGCACCAGCAGGCCGATCGCGCCCGCCGCGACGGTGAGCCAGACCTGGCCGTGATCGATCGGGCCGGGCGACAACAGGGTTCGTCCCAGTTCGACGACCGCCAGCAGCGGGACCAGGCCCGCGATCGAACCGATCAGCTGCAGGACCGCGACGGCGGTGAATTCGCCCAGGTGGGGGCGCAGCAGCCGGGCCGGACGCGGTGCGGCGGCGGATTCGATCGGCGGTGGCGGCAGGGCCGGCTGTGGTCTCGCCTCGGCGAGTTCGATGGCGTTCATCGCGCTCCCATCCATTTCTGTACGCGTACGAATATAGTTGCTCAGGAAGCGACCGGCGTCAACGAGTCGGGCGAGACATCGTGGAGGATGAACCCATGACCGCAGCGGAACACTCGGGAAAGCGAGGCAGCGGACGGCCGCCGCGCCTGTCCCTGGAGGCGATCATCGACGCCGCCGATCGCATCCTGGAAGCCGAAGGGCCGGAAAAACTTTCGATGCGGCGCCTGGCCAACGAACTGGGCGCCGCGCCCATGGCGCTCTACTACCACGTACGCGACAAGGACGAATTGCTGCTGCGCGTGCTGGAGTCGCACGCCCGCCAGATCCCGCGCCCGGACCTGCCCGCCGATCCCCGCGAACGCCTGCTCGCCACCGCGGTACTGCTGTACGAGCTGCTCGGTGAACGCGCCTGGATCGTCGAAGTGCTCACCGCCGACGACCTTTTCGCACCCGCGGCACTATGGTTCGTCGAGACCATGATCGGCGCCGCGGTGGAATGCGGCTGCACGCACGAACAGGCCGTGGATGTGTACCGCACGATCTGGTACTACATCGTCGGCAACCTGATCATCCGCGTGAACGGGGGACGCCGGCGGGCGCGGGCCGACGCGCCGATCCATCGCGATCGAGCGATGGTGGAATTCAGCACGGGCATCTATCCGCACCTCGAGGCGGTCGCGCAGCGGTGGGACGCGCTCACCACCCGTGACACGCATCGGCTCGGACTCACCGCCATCGTCGACGGATTGCTACCGGCCACATCCGGGAAACCGGTGCGGTGACCAGCGGGAACGGGCGCCCCGCACTGCTCACGCCAACGGCTGGGCGTTCGGGCCGCTCTGCTCGCGAAGCAGTTCCAGCACACTGGTCTCGTTGAGGTCGCCGCGGCCCGAGGCCACGAGCCGCTCGAAGATGTCACGCGCCGCGCTGCCGAGTGCGTTCGGGGCCTGCAGGGCGTCGGCCTGCTCGGCGCCTATGCGGGTGTCCTTCAAGCGAAGCGCCGAGGTGAAGGTGATGCCGCGGTCATGCGCCTGCTCGAGCATGAGGCGGCTGACGCGGACGACGGTGGGACCGGCGGCGACACTGCGCGACAAGGTGTCGACGACCGTTGCCAGGTCCAATCCGGCCAGTTCGGCGGTGCGCAGCGCTTCCGCGGTGGCGGCGATCTGAATGGATCCGAACAAGTTCTGCACCAGCTTGTAGGCCGTGCCCGCACCGACCCCGCCGAAGTGAACGATCCTGGCGCACAACGGTTCCAGCAATGGCCCCGCCGCCTCCAGGTGCGCGGCGTCGGCACCGACGAACAGGGTCAGCTCACCCGCCGCCGCGGCCTCGGGCAGTCCCGTCACCGGCGAATCCAGATAGCGCAGACCCCGTGCCCCGGCCTGCGCCGCCAGTGTCAGCACCCACGGCCGGGACAGCGTCGAACATTCGACCGCGAACGCTCCAGGCGTGAAATCGCCTGCCAGAGCCCCGTTCTCGCCGAGCCACACCGCTTCCGAAGCGGCATCGTCGGCCACCATGGCAATGATCGCCTCCGCCCCCTCGACCGCCTCCCGTGGTGTCCGCGCCGAAACAGCCCCCGCGGCAACGAGTTCCGCGGCCTTCTCCGGTGACCTATTGAACACCCGCACCTCGTGCCCGGCCGCCACCAGCCGCGCAGCCATGCCGAACCCCATCCGCCCGAGCCCGAGGAATGCCATTGTCGCCACGCGCCGCACCCTACAGCCCTGAGATATCCGCCCGATTCCGCGTGCGACAACTCACTGGTGACTCGCCCGCCGCGATTGCTAAAGTATCCCATCGGGCCAGCTCAGGCCCCATGGGGGAGCGCCAGCGACATCCGGGTGGCGCACATTCGAGGAGAAGCCGCCGATGCAGTACGCCGTCATAGCCCTGATCACACTCGCCCTGTGGATCTACTGCCTCATCGACATCATCACCTGCCCGGAAGCCGGTGTCCGTCACCTCCCCAAGCCGCTCTGGCTCCTCATCGTCATCCTCGTCCCCACCATCGGCGCCCTCCTCTGGCTCATCCTCGGCCGTCCCCTGCACACCCCCGGCCCTCGCTCCACCACCCGCTACTCCGAATACGACCGCCCCGGCCGCTACGTCCCCCAGGATCCCGCCGCCGACGAGGAATTCCTCCGCGGCCTCCGCGAACGCGCCGAGCAGCAGCGCGCCGAAGCCCGCCGCCAGGAGGCCGCCCGCCAGCGCGCCGAAGACGACCGCCGCAACAAGGGCGACGCCTGACCGACCGCTGCGGCGGCGCCCCGCGCCTGCGGCGATGAATTTCCGCTCCCCGCTCCGTCGAGGTCTGTAGCCGAGCGAAGGAGAAAGCATGACCGGCGACGTCTGGGCACTGGTACACATCGAGCGTGCAGCACTGATCGAGGATCTCGCGCAGTTCACCGACGACCAATGGGGGCACCCCTCCCTGTGCGACGGGTGGACCGTGCACGATGTGGCCGCTCATCTGGTCGACGTCGCACACACCACACGCCTTGGTTTCATGGCCGCACTCGCCAAGGCGCGATTCGACTTCGACCGCCAGAACGCCGACGGGGTGAAGCGCTGGCGTGGCAGCACGCCGCAGGAAACGCTGCGGCGGCTGCGGGCGGCCGCCCCGCGCACCTCGACGCCGCCCGCGCCGCTGGACAGCCGGCTCGTCGAGGAGATCGTTCACGGTGAGGACATACGCCGCCCGCTGGGGGTGCGCCGCCCCTACCCGAAGGATGCCGTCGCCAGAGCCCTGCGGCTGCAGACCCGGACACCTGCGGCCTTCGGCGGCGCGAAGCAAGCGATGTCTCGAATCCGGCTCACCGCAACAGATTTCGACCTCACCCTCGGCTTCGGAGGCGGGGCCGAGGTGCGTGGTCCCGTTCTTGCCCTGCTGCTGGCGGTTTCCGGCAGACAGGCGGCGCTGGACGAACTCGACGGTCCCGGAGTCGCCGCACTCGCGAATCCCGTGGCGCGGTAGACGTGAATTCTGTGGAGTCCCGGCCCTCGATGGCCGGGCGGTACGGTTCGGCCGTACCAGAGGAGGGGTTCTCGAGCAGTGGCATCGGGATCGTGCCGGTGATATTTCGCAGTACCGCCCTTGGCGGAATCTCGCTCACCGCATTACTTTTCGCTCACGGGGCCTGGGAGCGGCGCTGGATCGCCGATGACGGGCTGACCGTGCTGCGCACGGTGCGCAACCTGCTGGCAGGAAACGGCCCGGTATTCAATGCGGGCGAGCGGGTCGAGGTCAACACCAGTGCGGCGTGGACCTATCTCGTCTGGTTCTTCGGCTGGCTGACCCGGGCTCGCTTGGAATATGTCGTGCTGGGTCTGGCGCTCACGCTGTCGGTGGCCGCCATCGTGTTCGCCCTGCTCGGCACGGTGCGGCTGTGGGGCGGCGCGACGGCCCAATTGTTGCTGCCCGCAGGCGCTCTCGTCTACATCGCGGTGCCGCCGGCGCGTGACTACGCCACCTCCGGGCTGGAGTCGAGTCTGGTGATCTGCTGGCTGGCTGTGCTGTGGTGGGGGTTGATTCGCTGGAGTCAGGCCGAAAGCATCAGTCTGGCAGGGGTTTTCGCGCTGGCCTTCGGCGCGGGTCTGGCCCCGCTGATCCGGCCGGAGATGGCCCTCATCGGGGTCCCGGCCCTGTGCATGATCTGTGCCGCCTCGCTGCCGCGGGTTCCATTGCCGCCGTGGCTGATTCGGGCGCTCATCGGGCTGGTCGGCGGTCTGGTGCCGGTCGGCTACCAGATCTGGCGCATGGGCTATTACGGTCTGCCCTATCCGAATACCGCTGTCGCCAAGGACGCGAGCGGCGCCAAGTGGCGGCAGGGGCTCGTCTACCTGTGGGATCTGGTCGGGCCGTACTGGTTGTGGCTGCCGGTGGTGCTGCTGGCCGCCGCGGCGGTCGTCGCTGGACGCTCCCGCCGCGCCGCCCGGCCGCTGGACCGGTCGGCAGACGCGGCGAAACCGGTTGCGCGCCTTCGCGATCGGCTACGCACCCCCGCCGCGGTGGTCGCCCTCATGCTGGGCAGCGCCTTCCTGCTGACCGTCTACGAGATCCGCGTCGGCGGCGACTTCATGCACGGCCGCATGCTGCTGCCGCAACTGTTCTGTCTCCTGCTGCCGGTCATGGTGGTACCGCTGAAACTGCCCACCGCCGGCCGCGCCGACTTCGGTCCGATCCTCGTGCCGGCGGCTTTCGCGGCAACGGCGGGCTGGGCGTTGTTCGCGGCCGGCACCTCTGCCATCAAGTCCGACAACCACATCGGCGCCACCGGCATCGCCGACGAGCGCCGCTACTACATCCGGACCACCGGCCACGCGCACCCGATCCGCGCCGAGGACTACCTGGACTACCCGCGCATCCGCGCCATGCTCCGCACGATCGCCGAGGCCCCCGGCGGCGGCCTGCTCATCAACTCCCCGTCCTACACCACCTGGTACCTGGTTCCGCCGGAGAACGGCACCGCCGGCCACACCGTGTACTACCTCAACCTCGGCATGATGAGCATGAACATGCCCCTCCACATCCGCGTCCTGGATCCCATGGGCCTGGCCTACCCTCTGGCCGCGCACACCGTCCGGTTTCCCGACGCCCGGATCGGCCATGACAAGAATCTCGACGCCGACTGGGCCGTCGTCGACGCCGGAATGGCCGGCAGAAAGCCCGATCTCCCTTGGTTTCTGGACGAGGGCTGGGTGACCCGAATCCGAATCGCGATGCGCTGCCCCGCAACCCGGGACCTCCTGGCCTCCACCCGAGACCCCCTCACCGCCGACCGCTTCCAGCGCAACGTTCAGCAGGCACTGAACTACGCCGGATACCGCATCGATCGGGTACCCGAAAACGAAATCGAACGTTGCCGCCTCGCCTCGGTCCCCGGATGACGCCTGGGCCGAAAAGGCTGTTGCTCTGCGCGAATAGCGCAGTGCGGCCCACCGGTCGAGCGGAACTGGCAGACTGCTGGGTGGAACCGGGGGCAGAGCCGTCGGAATGATCGACAAGGAGAGTTCTATGGGTGTCAGTCTGACCAAGGGCGGCAATGTTTCGCTGACCAAGCAGGCGCCGAGCCTGACCGCGGTGGCGGTCGGCCTGGGCTGGGATCTGCGCACCACCACGGGCACCGACTTCGACCTGGATGCCAGCGCCATCGCGCTGGGCGCCGACAAGCGGGTCGTGTCGGACGCGCACTTCGTGTTCTTCAACAACAAGAAGTCCCCCGAAGGCAGCATCGAGCACGCCGGCGACAACCGCACCGGTGAGGGCGAGGGCGACGACGAGGTCATCAATGTCGACCTGGCCGGCACCCCGCCGTCCATCGAGTCGATCGTCTTCCCGGTCTCGGTGTACGACGCCGACGCGCGCGGCCAGAGCTTCGGTCAGGTTCGCAATGCCTACATCCGGGTTGTGGACCGCGCCAATGGCAATGAGCTGGCCCGCTACGACCTGTCCGAGGACGCCTCGACCGAGACCGCCATGGTGTTCGGCGAGCTGTACCGCAATGGCGCGGAGTGGAAGTTCCGCGCCATCGGCCAGGGCTACGCCTCCGGTCTCACCGGTATCGCGCGCGATTTCGGTGTGAACGTCTAGTTCGCGTGTCATGGCCTGAGCCGCCGGGTCGGTCCGGCGGCTCAGGCGACACGAATATCGTTCGCGGCCTGACCACGCCGTTCATACCGGATGGTCGATTTCGGTCGGCCGCGCTCGTAGGCTTGGGCCTCATGACGCTCGACGAGGCAGCGGCCGAGCTCTACGGGATCCCGCCCGCGGAGTTCGTGGCCGCGCGCACCGAGTGGGTGCGCCGTGCGCGCGAGGCGGGCGACAAGACTCTGGCGACCGCGATCGGAACCCTGCGCCGCCCGACGGTGGCCGCGTGGGCGGTGAATCTGCTCGCCCGGGAGGCTCCCGAGGAGGTGGGTGCGCTGCTGGATCTCGGCGAGGCCCTGCGCGAAGCGCAGCGCCGCCTGTCGGGAGAACAGTTGCGGGCGCTCACCACTCGGCGTCAGCAGGTGGTGAACGCGCTCACCCGCAAGGCGGTGGAACTCGCGGCCGCTCGCGGTCAGCGGCTCAGCGAATCGGTGGCACGGGATATCGGCGGCACCCTGCAGGCCGCATTGGCCGATCCGGAGGTCGGTGATCAGGTGCGATCGGGGACGCTGACCGCCGCCGCCACCTATGACGGATTCGGGCCCGCCGCGCTCGTCTCGGTACCGGCGGGGCGCAAGAGCGCGCCCGCCGGTGCGGGTGAAACCGCCTCCCGGACAATCGAAAAGGCGAACGAGCAACCCGAGCAACCCGATCCGCAGGAGGCGTTGCGCCGAGAACTCGAGGAAACGCTCACGGACCTCGAATCCGCCCGCGCGGCAGTCGCTTCCGCGGAATCCGACCACGACACCGCCGCGGCCGGCCTGGCCGAATCGGACACCCGCGTGGCCGCGCTGCGCACCGAACTGGGACATGCCGAGGATCAGCGGCGCTTCACCGCCGCTGCGGAACGGTCGACGCGCGAAGTCCTCGAGCGTGCCCGCCACCGTCTGGAAGGGCTCGAGCGGCGCGCGGAGAAGGTGCGAAAACGACTGTCGGTCAATTGATCACGCCCGCGTAGTGCCGGACCAGAAAGGCGTGCAGACGCGCCACCGCCGGTGTCGGGCGGTGGTTTCCGGAGGCGAGACCTATATCGCGGGCCGGGGTGTCGTCGAGGGTGATGCGCCGCAGCCCGGGGTGCGGAGTCTCGGGTTCGGGAAGCAGGGCGATACCGAGTCCGTGCTCGACGAACGCGCGCAGGGTTTCGAACTCGGTGATCTCGAAGGCCACGTCGGGAGTGAAACCGGCTGCGGCACAGTAGGTGTCGAGGAGCCGCCGGAGATGGTAGGCGGGTGGATTGGCGATGAACGATTCGCCCGCCAGCTCGGCCGGACCGACGCGGGTGCGGCCGGCGAGACGGTGACCGGGGCAGACGTAGAGGTGAATGGGCTGCCGTCCCAGGGTGATCGAGGGGAGATCCTCGGGCGGGGGAATCATGACGGCCAGGTCGAGGCGGCCGTCGCGAACCATATCGGCGAGCGCCTCGCCGTGCGCCTGGACGAGGTGCAGCCGGATTCGCGGTGCCGCGGTGTGGAAGTCGGCCAGCAGAGCCGGAATGCTCACCGGCCCGAGGGAGAGCGGAAAACCGAAGCGCACCAGACCGCTGTCGGGATCGGCATTGCCGCGCACGACCGTCACCGCGTCGTCGAGCGCGCGCATCACCTCACGGGTGCTGGCGAACAGCTCACGTCCCGCCGGAGTGAGGGTGATACCGCGTCCGACCGGTTGAAACAGCTGGACGCCAAGGGTTCTCTCGACCGTCTTCAACCGGCGGCTCAAGGACGACTGCGGGACGCCCAGACGCTGTGCGGCGCGTGTGATGTGGCCCTCATCGGCGGCGGTATCGAAGGCGGCGAGCAGGGGCGCCAGGGCCTCCAGCTGCGTCGAGAGCGAATCATCCATATCCGGATGGTATTTCGCCGAAATCGACATTGGACGGATGAGTCCGGACGGCGTGACGATGACCTCACTCACACAGGGAGGTGGCGAAATGACCGGACCACTCACGTCGGAACCGAAATCGGCTGGCGCGCAGGAAATTGCCGATGTCGTGTTGATCGGCGGCGGCATCATGTCCGCCACGCTGGGAGCGATACTGGCCAAGCTGCAACCGAATTGGTCGGTGGTGCTGTACGAGCGGCTCGGAGCGCTCGCGCAGGAGAGCACGAACCCGTGGAACAACGCGGGCACCGGGCATTCCGGGCTGTGCGAGCTGAACTACATGCCCGATCCGCACGACCCCGGCAAGGCCGAGCAGATCGCCGGAATGTTCCAGCTGTCCCGGCGATTCTGGGATGCACTGGCCGAGGATGGCAACATTCGCGATCAGGCCGGCTTCCTGAGCCCCGCTCCGCACATGGATGTGGTGTTCGGTGACCGGGATGTCGCCTACCTGCGCGAGCGCTTCGAGACGCTGCGTGCACTGCCGCATTTCTCCGCCATGCGCTACACCGAGGACCCCGCCACCCTCGCCGAATGGGCGCCGCTGGTCATGAACGGCCGCACACCGGGTGAGCCCATGGCCGCGACCCGCTACGAAGCGGGCACCGACATCGACTTCGGCGCGCTGACCCACGCACTGGTGGACGCCATGGCCGACGCCGGCGCGGACATCCGGCTCCGGCGCGAGGTGACCGGCCTGCGTCGCACCCCTGCAGGCGTATGGGCCGTCACCGGCCGCGACCGGAACACCAAGGCGCGCTTCGGCATCGAGGCCAGATTCGTATTCGTCGGCGCGGGCGGGTACGCGTTGAAGCTCTTGCAGCAGGCCCGCATCCCCGAGGTCCGCGGCTACGCGGTGTTCCCCTTCGGCGCGCAATTCCTGCGCACCGACAACCCCGCCGTCGTGGCCCGGCACGAGGCCAAGGTGTACAGCCAGGCCGCGCTCGGCGCACCCCCGATGTCGGTGCCGCACTTGGACAAACGCCTCGTCGACGGCCGCGAATCGCTCCTGTTCGGTCCCTACGCCACGTTCAGCACCAGGCTGTTGAAGAACGGCCGCCGCACCGACCTGTTCACGACGCTGCGCCCGCGCAACCTCGCCGTCCTGATCGCCGTCGGAATCCAGAACATGTCCCTCATCGGCTATCTGATCGGCCAGCTGCTGTCCACGCGCAAGCGCAAATTCGCTCAGCTGCAACGGTTCTACCCGGAGGCCGACCCGGCCGATTGGTATCCGGTGCAGGCCGGTCAGCGCGCCCAGCTGGTGAAACCCGATCCCGATCGGATCGGCGTGCTGACCTTCGGCACCGAGCTGGTCACCAGCGTGGACGGCACCATCGCGGGTCTGCTGGGTGCGTCCCCGGGGGCCTCCACGGCCCCGGCGATCATGCTCGATCTCCTCGACCGGTGTTTTCCCGATCATGCGGCGGCGTGGGAACCCACACTTCGCAAACTGTTCGGTGACTGACGCAACACTGGCTCGGACCTGTGCCTAACCGGATTCGCAGGGTGCGGTTCGGTTCCTATCAGCGACTTCTCAGCAGCCGTCGGTTCTCTGGTCGGCATGACTGAACAGCCGCAGCGGGGTGAGCAGACGCAAACGCCTGAGAACGGGCAGCCCGGAACACCGGCGCCCCGATATGACCGCAAGGGTCTGTGCTGGATCATCGGCTCCGCCGGTGTGGCGCTCGCCATCGGCATCACGGCTGTGGGCGTGGAGCTGGGGGCAGCGAGCGCGTCGGCAGCCGCCGAGGCGACGGCCGGCACCCCGGCTTCCACCGGGCTGGTCGCGAAACCCGCTGATTTCCAGGACATTTCGCTGGCAGCGCAACAGGCCGCGCCGGGACTGGTGGACATCGACGCGGATCTGGGCTTGCAGGGCGCGGGGACCGCGGGCACCGGGATCGTGCTCAGCTCCGACGGCAAGGTGCTCACCAACAACCACGTGGTGGAGGGCGCGACCGCCATCTCGGTCACCGATATCGGCAATGGGCAGACCTATCGCGCCACCGTGCTGGGCTACGACCGATCCCAGGATGTCGCGCTGCTGCAGCTCTCGGACGCCTCCGGGCTGCAGACCGCGAAGATCGGGGACTCCGGCACCGTCGCGGTCGGCGACAGCGTGGCCGGCATCGGCAATGCCGGTGGCGTCGGCGGTGCGCCCAGCGTCGCGGCAGGCCGGGTCACGGCGCTGAATCAGGACATCACCGCCAGCGACGAGTCCGCGAGCAGCTCCGAGCAACTGCACGGGCTCATCCAGGTGGCGGCCGATATCCAGCCCGGCGACTCCGGTGGCCCGCTCATCAACAATTCGGGTGAGGTGGTCGGCATGGACACCGCCGCCTCGGCCGGATACCGATTCCAGCGCATGGGCCGTGACGCCGGCGGCACCGGCTTCGCCATTCCGATCGATCAGGCGGTGGCCATCGCGCACGATATCGAGGCCGGCGCATCCTCGGACACCGTGCACATCGGCCAGAGCGCCCTGCTCGGTGCCGCCGTCAGCCCGGTCCAGGGCGGAGCGCTTGTGCGGCAGGTGGTTTCGGGGACGCCCGCCGATCAGCTCGGACTCGCCGCCGGTGATGTGATCACCGCGGTCGACGGCCGCGCCATCGATTCACCGACCGCGCTGACCGCGGCCATGGACACCACGCATCCGGGTGATCAGGTCACTGTCGAGTGGAGCGACGCGTACGGCGGGCCGCGGCAGGGGCAGGCGACTCTGATCGCGGGGCCGGTGGGCTGACCACGCCCAGCCCGTGGCGGGCCATCCACTTGCGGTGCAGCACACCGAGTTCCGTCACCGGCTCCGCGCCGTAGAGCCACTCGCGGGTCATATCGTTCCAGTTCGCGGTGGCGCGCAGCTGACCCAGCACACCGCAGGTCCAGAA
The DNA here is from genome assembly GCF_013744875.1 of Nocardia huaxiensis. Taxonomy (NCBI): domain Bacteria; kingdom Bacillati; phylum Actinomycetota; class Actinomycetes; order Mycobacteriales; family Nocardiaceae; genus Nocardia; species Nocardia huaxiensis. The sequence goes on along the minus strand of NZ_CP059399.1, from coordinate 5,726,769 downwards.
GCCGACCCGGCGGGAGAACAGATGCTCGGGCGGCAGATTCTGGCGGCGCATACCGGCGGAATCGGGGCAGCGCGGATCGATGGCGTGCAGCAGCGCGCCGGAGGCCAGTTCGGGCGTGATCGTCAGCTCCTCGTCGACCATCATCCATTCGGCCGCCGACAGGATGTAGTCGCAGCACCCCTCGGGGGTGACGGCGGCCGGATACTGGATGATGCCGCGATCGATCATGAGCTGATACAGATCGTCGCAGCGATCCTCGGCCACCGCGCGCAGACAGGTGGCTTCGAAGGCGATGTGCTCGTGGGCCATTCGCTTGTAGAGGCCGAAATCCAGGAATACCACCGTGCCGTCCTCGCGCAGCAGGATATTGCCCGGATGCGGATCGCCGCAGAACTCCGCGGACTCGAACAGTGAGCCCACATAGAACCGGTAGATGATCTCGCCGATCCGGTCGCGCTCGGCATCGGGCAGCCGGCGGATACCATCGAAATCGATGCCGGGGGCGAACTCGCTCACCAGCACCCGGCGCGTGCTCAACTCCGGAAACGCTTGCGGCACAGCCATGAACGGGTGATCGGCATACAACTCGGCCACCTGCCGCTGGGTGCGCGCCTCGGCGACATAGTCCAGCTCGTTCTCGAAACTGTCGCGGAATTCGTCGAACACCGCCGGGGTGAAGCCGGGCAGGGCCTGCTGGATCATGATGCGCATCAGCCCCAGATTGCTCAGATCCGCGCGCACCGCCTGATCCACGCCCGGATACTGCACCTTCACCGCGACCTCGGTGCCGTCGAAAAGCCTTGCGCGATAGACCTGCCCGATGGAGGCCGCCGCGATCGGCTCCGGATCGAACTCGGCGAACAGCGCGGCCAGCGGTGCGCCGCGATCCTCCTCGATCACCCGGCGCATATCCGCGAAGGCCACCGTCGGCGCGTGATCGAACAGCACCGCCAGCCGCTGCTGGAACGCCTCCCGATGCCGCGGCGGCACCAGCTGCACGTCGAGCAGCGACAGCAGCTGCCCCAATTTCATTGCCAGGCCCTTCATCTCGCCCAGCACCCGGACCACATGGTCGGCCATGCGCAGGATCGACTCGTCCGCCAGCCGGGCGCGCGCCTGCTGGGACCGCCCGAGCATGGACAGTTTCGTACGCCGTTTGCGCACCGCCTGCTGAGCCACCATCGCACCGAGCTTCGACCCCCGCGCGATCCGCGAGGTCGAAACGGGCTTCGCCATACCGAGATCCCCCATTTCGAGGCGTATGGAAACTGCTACCGCGATCGACAATCAACATCATCGCACCTTTCCGGCAGCCTCGTGGCTACTCCGCAAACCGTGAGCAGCGCGAATGCGGTGCGCCGCGTCGCTGGCGGGCATGCGGGCGGCGGTGCGGCAGACTGGTCGAATGCCCGATCTTCCCGTGGCGGCCGTCGTGTGCGCCTTCGTCGCCGCCGTACTGTTCGCGGTGGCCGCGGTGGCGCAGCAGCGGGCCGCGGCGGCGGTGCCGGAGGGGGAGGCGCTGCTCGCCGGGCTGGTGCGCGATCCGCGCTGGTGGGCCGGAATCATCGGGGACGCTGGAGGATTCGCGTTTCAGGTGGCGGCGCTGGCCCTGGGGTCGGTGTTGGTGGTGCAGCCGATTCTGGTGAGCGCGCTGGTGTTCGCGCTGCCCTTGGCCGCGCGATACGGCGGGCGGGCGGTGACCGCGCGCATGTGGGCCCAGGCGGTGGCGTTGTCGGTGGCGCTCGCGGTGTTCCTCATCGTCGGGGATCCGACGGCGGGGGAGTCGGACGCGCCGTGGCGGGAATGGGCTGGGCCGCTGGGACTGTTGCTCGGAGTTGTCGCCGTGGCCGTGGTCGTCGCGCTGACCGCGCGGGAGCCGGCGGTGCGGGCGCTGTTGCTCGGGGCATCCGCCGGGCTGCTGTTCGGTATCTCGGCGGCGCTCACCTCGCATGTGACGCAGCTGTTCGAGCACGGGGCCGGCGCCGCAGTCGGCAGCTGGCAAACCTACACCCTGGTCGTCACGGGCGGGCTCGGACTGTACCTGCAGCAGCGCGGCTATCAGGCGGGGCCGCTGTCGGCGTCACTGCCCGCGTTCACGGTCGCCGAACCGCTGGGGGCGGCCTTCCTCGGAGTGACCGTGCTGGACGAGCGGCTGCGCAGTGGCCCGGTCGGCACGGTGGTCGTGCTGGTCGCCGTCGGCGTGATGGTTGTCGCAGCGATCCGGTTGTCGCGGGCGCAGGCCCCGGTGGAAGCGATGGATCAGACCAGGTTGTAACCGGGTGTACTCCACATCACAGTCGTCGGATAACTGCGTTGCCAAATTCGTTACGTAACGTAACCATTTGTGGTGGTTGCGCGAACGTTGGAGATGTCACGCTCTCGGCCAACGCTTTTCGCGCTCACACTGATGGCGGGGCTGGCGGTGGTCCTGCTGTTCACGACGGTGGATCCGTGGCTGGACAAGTCAGGGATCCTGGTCGGCGGGCTGGACGCGCACATCTACCGCGACGGCGCGGAACGCGTCGTGCGCGGCGAACCGCTGTACACGACGCCCACCCTGCGCGGCCTGCTGTACACCTACACGCCGTTCTCGGCGCTCGCGTTCCTGCCGGCCGCGCTGGTGCCGTGGACGTACCTGAGCCCGCTGTGGCTGGCATTGAACATGATCGTGCTGTTCACCGCGATCATGCTGTGCTGGAAGATCCTCGGCTACCGCGCCGACCGGTGGCTGGCGGGAAGCAGTGTGCTGCTTGCGCTTACGTGCGTGTTCCTGGAACCGGTGCGCACGACCCTGTACTACGGGCAGATCAACCTGATGCTGATGGTCCTTGTGCTGTGGGACTTCTCGCGCGGGGAGGGGAGCCGCCTGCGTGGGGTCGGCACCGGGCTGGCGGCCGGAATCAAGCTGGTGCCAGGGTATTTCATCGTGCAGTACCTGGTGCTGCGGCAGTGGCGTACCGCCGTCACGGCAGCGCTGACCTTCGCCGCCACCATAGCCGTGGCATGGGCCATCCTGCCCTCGGACTCCCGGCAGTACTGGCTGTCGACCTTCCTGCGGTCCGATCGCATCGCACCCGACACCCATCCGTCGAATCAGTCGTTGCGCGGCACCCTCGCCCACCTGAGCGAGGGGACCGCGCCGATCTGGCTGTGGGTGCTCGTCGCGGGAACCGTTGCGGCCGTGAGCCTGCTGGTCGTCGCGGCCCTGGAACGCCGGGGTGATCGCCTGCTCGCCATCGCCCTCGCCGGGCTCACCGCCTGCGCGGTGTCGCCGTTCTCCTGGAGTCACCACTGGGTGTGGTTCGTTCCGCTGCTCGTTCACCTCGTGCACCTGGCGCAATCGCGCCCGCGCTGGTGGGTCGCCTTCGCGGCGCTCTACCTCGCCACCGCGGCCTGGCCCTACAAATGGGACGAGAACTGGGTCTCCATCGGCCTTTTCCTCTACCCGCCCTGGTGGACCATCGCCCCCGTACTCATGAACGAATTCATCCTCATCTACACGGTGGTGCTGGCCGCCGCAGCCTGGGCCGCGCGCGACACACTCTTCCGTTCCACGCGCCGAAGATCCTTGACCTGAACCAAGGTTGAGGGGCCACCCTGGAGACATGACCCGACCCGCAGAATTCTGGAACACCGTCTACGACAACGACACCGCCCCCTGGGTGATCGGCGAACCGCAGCCCGCCATCGTCGAGCTGGAACGGTCCGGCCGACTGCACGGCACCATCCTCGACCCCGGCTGCGGGGCGGGCGAACACACCATCCTGCTCACCCGCCTGGGCTACACCGTCCACGGCATCGACCACGCGCCCAGCGCCATCGCCCAGGCTCGCGCCAATGCCGCCGCTCACGGCGTCCCGCAGGCCAAGTTCGATGTTGCCGACGCCCTCAACCTGTCGCAGTCCCCGGCACTGTCGGGCTATCCCGAAGGCTTCGACACCGTCCTCGACAGCGCCCTGTTCCATGTCTTCGGCGACGACGCCGAATCCCGCGCCGCCTACGTCCGGAGCCTGCACGCCATTCTCAGGCCCGGCGGGACGCTCCACCTGCTGGCCCTCTCCGATCGCGAGCCCGGCATCGGCCCCCGCATCAGCGACGCTCTCATCCGCGAATCCTTCACCGAGGGCTGGGAATTGGAGGAATTGACGCCCACTCGCTACCGGGGCCGCGTCACCGAAGTCGTCGCCGAAGAGGCCGCCAACCTCGAAGTCCACGACGGCCGCGTCGACGTCGCCGCCTGGCTGGCCCGTTTCCGCCGCCTCTGATCCACGGCTCGGCTGCCCGTACGCGAGAATTCGACGGTGACCTCCACACTCACCTACAGCCCGGCCGGTGCGACCCGCCCGGAAGACCCGGACTGGAACGACCAGCTTCCGGGATTCCGGCGGTTCGAGCGAACAATCGTGATCGGCCGGGGCGCCGAGTTCTGGGAGGCCGTGTCCCAGCAGGTGCTGCGGTGGGAGATCAAGCGCCGCAGCGGATTCCGTGTGCAGCCAGGTGACGGTGCGTCCGATCGCGTGGCCGCAGGCGGCCAGTACGTGATATCAGCGGCCTTCGGCCCGCTCACCGTGCGGGAACCCGTGCTGGTGGTCCAGGTCGTGGATCTGCCCCACCGGCGCGGATTCGCCTACGGCACCCAACCCGGCCACCCGGTCTCGGGCGAGGAGGCTTTCATCGTCCACACAACCCCCGACGGCACGGTCTATCTGACCTTGCGGTCCCTCACCCGCCCCGCCCCGAGCGGTCCTTGGCGCACGGCCTTCCCCGCTCTGCTGGTCGCGCAACAGTTCTACCGGCGTCGATATCTGCGCGCACTGGCGGCCTGACCGCCTGAAGTTTGGACGACGCTAGGGAACTCAACTCCGTCCCCAGCTATAGATCCAGGAACTTCCCCGCGTCGCGGCGACCACTCTAATGACCCCTCCCGCCCTTCGCCACCCAATTAGACGAGGGTCACCAATCGTCGACGTAGCTGAGGTGGACCGTCACTGTGCCGTCCTCCTCGATGGCCACCCACGAGCAGGATTCATGCCGATCGAGCACCCAGCCCTCGATCCGGCAGGCGCCCTTCCACGTGCTGGTCTTCCCACCGGGCGTGTTCTTGGGCGTGAATGCCCACCCGGCGGTTTCCGAGAGATGCTGCTGAACCCGCGCGGCGATCTCCTCGGGCGTTCCGCTGGTACCGGCGATGACGAACTTGCGATCACAGCTGCTGTTGGACGATCGGCCGGTGCAGCCCAGATCCACAGTCTCGCGCACATACAGTCCCTCGGGCAGCGAGCCGATCGCGTCAGCGGCCGGAACCCACGACCATCGCCCCCCGATCAACAGCAGGGTGCTCCCGAAAAGGAGTGCGCACCCACTCACAACGCAATACAGGCCGCCGACCGCGTAGCCGACGGCTACGCGCGCCTTCGCGATTCCAGCGACCGGCACCCGTTCTCCCCGCAGACCCGTCTCCGCGATCGGTGCGGCCACCAGCACCACCATGACGCACACGGTCAGGATCGCGATCCCGGTGAACTGGAACGTCGGCCCGAGCAGCCCCCGCGCCAGCACCCACTGCCCCGAAGCCAGCACACCCAGCACCGCCGCCCCGGCCACCCGCCCCCGAAACGTCTCCGCCGCAAACAACCAGCCCACCACCGGCGCGATCAGCATCGAGTAGGCGAACAACACGCCACCGACCGTATCCCATCACCCGGTCACCGGTTCAGGGCAGGCGCGACGGTAGTCCCCGGTCATAAAGGGCGAGAATGTCATTCGCGTTCTCGACTTCGCATAACAAAGCCCCACCCGCTGTTCGAGAACCCTCCGACGCGCGCAATGTCACCCGAGGGTCCCGTGCGTCGTAGGAGTGCGCCACATTGTCACAAGCGGACGGATCCAACGCCGACACCGCCGAGAAAGCCATAACCGAAACTCTAGAACGTATCGCGCATGCCCGGCCGAGCCGAACCACCGGCAGCCGCAGTCCTTTCGACGTAGATCAAGAGGCTTACCCATGTGGCAAACAATGAGCGAATGAATGATGTGCCCGCCGCCCCGCCATCTCTACCGGGGCCTATATGGCCGGCGGCAAGGCAATCTGGGTCCTGCTGATCCTGGCCTTCCCGCTCCTGGGCCCAGCCACCTGGTTCATCTCGGGCCGCAACTCAACCCTCATGGCCCCACCCGCCCATTGCTAGCGGTTTCGCCGGTCTGCAATCGGCACGAGCGAATCCGGCTGTCGCTGTGGCACTGTCGATGGCGTGGATGCGAAAGTGCGCGGTGTAGCGGGGAATTCGGCGGCGCCGTCGGTTGTGCAGTTGGCGATTCTACGGTCGGCTCCGAGGGTGGCGTTCATATACCTGGATCGGGCTGGGGTTGCCCAGGTCGTGTACGACGCGCTGGCCACCGATCCCGCGCCCGAAATCCGGGAGTTGTTGGCAGCGAGTTGCTTTGCGTCCGGTGTGCAGCGTGCACGGCTGGCCAATGATCCCGACATTCGTGTGCGTCGCCGTTTGGCCGATGGTCCGCACCCTTTCCGGCAGCGCGTCGACCCGCTCCCTGACGCGGTGTTCGCGACGCTGGCCGAGGACGAAGATCCGCAGGTTCGTTCGGCGGCACTGGCTCGATGGCCAAGTCCCACAATGGCTGTCGTGGACCGTCTGCTCGCGGATTCCGATCCGCATGTGCGCGCTGTGGCCGCCGCACGCGGGTGGGAAACACGGCCCGCGCTGCTCCCCGCTATTGCGGACGCACCCGACGAGCTCGCCTATCTGTGGCGGAAAGCGCTGGCAAACGCACACTTCCAGCCGGACACCCTGGCGGCACTGCGCCACCGCGGCTTCGCATTTCTGTACCAGCTGGCCGAGAATCCGCACCTGCCGCTGGAGATGGTCGAGGAGCTCGCCCGCGACTCGCATCCCGCTGTCCGGCTGGCTGTCTCGATGCGCTACGGTCTGCCCGACCGGACGCGTCGAGCCATCGACTACCAGGTCCTTCCCGGTGATCGCATCATGCCCGCACTCTGGGCGGCCACGACCGAGGACACCGCGCAGATGCGCTGGGCCGCCGAATCCGACCATGTCGGGCTGCGACGCAGCATCGCCTGCAATCCCAGGCTTCCCGGCGAACTGGTGGATCATCTGGCCTCCGACGTGGACTTCGCCGTCCGCCTGCTGCTCTGCGAGAACCATCCCGACGCCCCCGTGGACCTGCTGTGGCGCACCTTCTTCGAAGCGATGGTGATCACCCGCTGGGATCTGCTGAAGCACAAGAACTTCCCGACCCACCGCCTCGGTGCCCTGGCTTCCAGCGACGAACCCGAGGACAGAAGCCTGGTCGCCGACGACCCCACCGCCCCCGCCGAACTCATCGACCACCTCAGCCGCGACCCCGACCCCCGCGTCCGCCGAAGCACCGCCGCCGACCCACGACTGGACCGGCACCGTGTCCTCGAGCTCCTCGACGACGACACCGCGGTCGCGGCCGAAGCATCCCGCAATCCAAACCTCCCGCCGGAAACCATGGCAGCGATCCTCACCGCCGCCGGAATCCCGCTGTAGGCGCCCGAATCTTTGTGTCGCAGGGGTCTGTTAGCTTTGGACTCGTCGCGCCGAGGGGAGCGGCTGGTGTCGATGCCAGTGTCATCGATGCGGAAATCGGAGGGGTCTCACAGTCATGCGTATTCGTTCTGCGTTCGGCGCGCTGGGAAGCAACTGCAAGAAGTCGGCCATCGCTGGGGCGTTCATCGCTCTCGCCGCAGTCGCCGGTGCTGGAACCGCGGAGGCGCGGGAGTACGCCCCGGATACGGTGATCCTGAACTCCGGCAACGGCGCTGTCACCATGACCTACGGCGCGTACGTGGAGTGGCTCACCGCCAACGCGGCGGAGATCGGTCCTGAGGTCCAGAAGGCCGGTGGGTGCGCGGCCTACGTCAGTCAGACCGGTAACGCGGCGAGCGCGAAAGAGGCGGCGCCACTGGGCATCGCCCCGTTCATCGCGGCATGCCGGGAAGCCCTGGGGATGTAGCTCCGGGGTTCGGCCACCGCTATTCGAGGATGGCGCAGTGGCCGAGGGTGGCGTGGATGCGTTTGCGGTGGGTGGTGGCGGGCTCGACCAGGAAGCGCTGGGTGGCTGCGGTCAGGAGGGGGAGGTCTACGGAGCTGTCGGTGTAGACGCAGGAGATCGGGCCGGAGAAGCCCTTTTCGCGGAGGCGTTGGAGTTTGGCCGGGCCGTAGCAGTGGATGCCCAATTCCATTGCGCCGCGGTGGGGTACGAGGGTTGTGCCTACTACTTCGATACCTTCCAGACCCAGCGAACGGCAGATTTCTCGGGCGAGGCGTTCCTCGCTGCCGGTTACCACGATTACGGTGTGCCCGGCGGTTTGGTGGGCGTGTAATCGGGTCAGGGCGGCGTGGATGGGGCGGCCGGGGGTGGGGGAGTAGCGGCGGCGGACATAGGACTCGACCAGCTGTTGGTATCGGGCCTCGGTCAAGCCGGTGGTTGCCGCGCGCAGCCAGAGGTTCGCCGCGGGTCGGCGCCAGCGCGGGAACAGGGACAGGGGGAGGGCGGGGATCGAGGCCAGGAGGCTGTGGAGGGGGCGGCGGAGGAATAGTTCGGTGAGGAATCTCGAGAAACTGTCACCGCGCACCAGGGTGCCGTCCAAGTCGAACACGACGATCTCGCACTCGTCCATGCGCCAATTGTCGGGGAAGATCGTCTGCGGTGCGGGTCAATTCGGCGGGGGAAGTGCGGGGAGAGGTTTGCTGTAGAGCCACGTGCCCCAGAGCTCGTTCAGCGAGGACGAGGTGTAGTGGCTCGCCAGGTCCAGGAATTCGTCGGTGGTGACGGAGGCGTGGCGGTAGCGGGTGGTCCAGGCGCGCAGGAGGTTGAAGAACGCTTCGTCGCCCAGGGTTCGGCGCAGGGCGTGCAGGGTCAGCGCGCCGCGCTTGTAGAGGCGGTCATCGAACATCAGGGTGGGGCCGGGGTCCGCGAGGACCAGATCCTGCGGGAGGCGTGCGAGGTTGTGATGGGCCGCGCGGGCCTGCTCGTCGGCGGAATGGCCGCCGGAGGCTTCGGACCAGAGCCATTCGGCGTAGCAGGCGAAACCCTCGTGCAGCCAGATGTCGCGCCAGTGCCGGATGGTGAGGCTGTTGCCGAACCACTGGTGCGCCAGCTCGTGGGCTACCAGGCGTTCGGAACCGCGATGGCCGTCACAGTGATTCGCGCCGAAGGTGGAGATGCCCTGGGCTTCGATGGGGATCTCGAGGTCGTCGCCGGTGACCACGACGGTGTAGGCGTCGAAGGGGTAGGGGCCGAACTTCTCGGTGAACAGCGCCATCATGTCGGGCTGACGCGCGAAATCGTGGTCGAAGTTCGCGCGCAGGCGGTTCGGGAGGACGGCGTGCATGGGAACCTGACCGCGCGCGGTGTCCAGACGATGCTTGCGGTAGGGGCCGATCTGGATGGTGGCCAGGTAGGTGGACATGGGGTCGGGCTGGTCGTAGACCCAGGTGGTCTGGGACGCCTTGGTGACCTTGCGGATGAGGGTGCCATTGGCCAGGGCGTGGAAGGGGGAGTCGGTGGTGATCGAAATGCGGTAGGCCGCTTTGGAACTGGGATGGTCGTCGCAGGGGAACCAGGAGGCCGCGCCATTGGGCTGGCTGGCCACCAGTGCACCCTCGGTGAGCTCTTCCCAGCCGACCTCACCCCAGGGGCCGCGGACCGGTTTGGGGACACCCGCGTAATGGACGGCGACGATCAGCGCACCGCCCGCGGGGATCTTCTGCTGCGGCGTGATCACCAACTTCCCGCGCTGGTGCAGGTATTTGGCGGCCTTCGCGCCATTGACGAAAACCTTGGACACCCCGAGCGCCTGCGACAGATCGAGCGCGATGCGATCCCGCGTGCCGAGCGCGACCGCGGTGATCTCCGCGCGCCCCGCCAGGCGATTGCTCGACACCTTGTATTCGAGCTCCAGGTCGTAGCGGGAGACCCGGTAGCCGCGATTTCCGTTCTGCGGCAGGTAATCATCGATGGGATCGTCGGCGAAGGGGTTGACCATCAGCGGGTTCCCTCCTTATCGGCCGGCCAGGGCGCGATGGGGTTACCCCACCAGCGGGTGGACGGCGGCACCGAATCACCGCGCATGACAAGCGAGGCCGGGCCGACGGTCGAACCGACGCCGAGGCTGGAGGCGGGCAGGGCCACGCAGTGCGGGCCGAGAGTCGCTCCGGCGCGGAGGGTTACGGTGTCCATGGCCATGATGCGGTCGTGGAAGAGATGCGTCTGCACCACACACCCCCGTTCCACGGTCGCGCCGTCGCCGAGGGTCACCAGGTCGGCCTCCGGCAGCCAATAGGATTCGCACCATACCCCGCGGCCGATCTTCGCGCCGAGCCCGCGCAGCCAGATGTTCAACACGGGCGTGCCGGTGGCGGCGCGCGCGAACCACGGCGCCGCAACATGTTCGACGAAGGTGTCGGCCACCTCGTTGCGCCAGACGAACGAGCTCCACAGCGGATGCTCCTCGGCGCCGATGCGCCCCACCAGCAGCCATTTCGCCAGCACGGACGACGCGCCCGCGAGTGCGCCCGCGCCCATCAGCACCAGACCGCTGAGCAGCGCGGTGGGCAGATGCCCGAGCGTGCGGGCCAGCCAGGCCAGCGCGAACAGCACACCGAGACCGATGGCGAAGGTCACCAGCACCGGCAGCAGACGGCAGGTCTCGACAATGCCGCGGGCGATCCGCAGCCGCAGCGGCGGATCGAATGTCCGTGTGGTGTCCCCGGTTTCGGCGGCCCGCCGCAGCCGCACCGGCGGACTGCCCAGCCACGACGAGCCCGCCTTGGCCTTCGACGGCGCGGCCGACAGCACCGCCACCAGCCCGTTCTTGGGTACGCGCCGCCCCGGCGCCGTCATCCCCGAATTGCCGAGGAACGCGCGTTTACCGACCTTGGCCTCGCCGATGCGCAGCCATCCGCCGCCGAGTTCGTAACTGGCGATCATGGTGTCGTCGGCCAGGAACGCGCCGTCGGCGACGGTGGTGAACTTAGGCAGCAGCAGCACGGTCGACGCCTCGACATGCTTGCCGACCTTCGCGCCCAGCAGCCGCAGCCAGATCGGCGTCAAAAGGCTGGCGTAGAGCGGGAACAGGAAGGTGCGGGCCGAATCGAGCAGTCGTTCGGTGGCCCACGCCTGCCACCCGGCGCGGCTGCGCACCGGGTGATACCCCTCGGTGAGACCGATGCTGAACAGCCGCACGGCGAGCACCGTAAGGACGGCGTACACGCCCAGGCTCAACAGCATGGCGACGGGCAGGATGGCGAAGGCCCGGCCGAATCCCGCACCGAGCGTGGCGGTGTCGCGAATCCACCAGGCGATGAACGCGCCCCCGGCGCCCAGACCGAGAATCGGCACGGCCGCCAGCACCATCGAGGTGATGCCGAAGATCGCCACCCAGTGCGAGGCCCGCGCCGGCGTGTGATCGGGCCAGCGATGTTGCGCCCTACCGACTTTCACCGCGGGCGAGCCCGCCCACTCCTGCTCGGCCTTGACCTTGCCGGACACCGCCGAACCGGGTGCGATCTCGGCGTTCTTGCCGATTCTGGTGCCGGGCAGCAGGATCGAGCGCGCACCGACCACCGCGCCCGGACCGATGCTGATCGGGCCGATGTGCACCAGATCGCCGTCGATCCAGTACCCGGACAGATCCACTTCGGGTTCGACGCTGCAGCCGTCGCCGAGCACGAGCATGCCGGTCACCGGCGGCAGCGTGTGCAGGTCGACGCCCTTGCCGATGCGTGCGCCCAGCGCCCGCGCGAACGGCACCATCCATGGTGCGCCGGAGAGGTTTTCGGCACCGCTGGCCTCCGACAGCCGCACCGCCGCCCACAGCCGCAGATGCGCCTGCCCGCCGCGCGGATAGCTGCCGGGCTCGATGCCGCGCAACAGCAGCCGGGAACCCAGCACGCACAATGCCATGCGGCCCGGCGGCGAAATGAACAGCAGGAAGGCGATGAACGCCCACCACCACGACAGGTGCGGCAGCCACGGCAGCGACCCCGACCAGGCCGCGATATTGCCGACGATCGCCAGCCAGGTCAGCCACTGCAGGCCGGTGAGTGTGGTCAGCGGGACGGTGGCCAGCACCTGGAACAGCTGCGCGCCGAAGGGAACCGGCCGCACGACGCGTTCCTCCACCGCGACGGTGGGCGCGCTGGCATCGATGAGAGCGGCCAGGGCTCCGAGCCGCGGATGATCGTAGAGGTCGGCGACGGTGATACGCGGATTGCGTTCCCGCAGTGCGGTCACCAGCTGTGCGGCGGCCAGGGAGCCGCCACCCTGATCGAAGAAGTCCGCCTTCGGATCGTCGACTTCCGCGCCGAGAATCGAATCCCACAGTCCGGCAACCCATTGCTCGGTGTCGCTGAGACCGGTTTCGGCCTCCGCGACGGCGGCCTTTGGCAGCGGCCAGGGCAGGGCGTCGCGATCGACCTTGCCGGAGGTGCGGGTCGGCAGTTCGGCGACCACCGCCAGCCGGGGCACCAGCGGAGCCGGAAGTTCCTCACCGAGAATGGCTCTCGCCTTGGCGAGGTCGTAGTCGGCGTCCGGTCCGGTGAGGTAGCCGACGAGGATCTTGTTGCCCGCCTTGGTGCTTCGGATGGCGGCGGCCGCACCCGTCACGCCGGGCAGATGCTGCAGCGCATTGTCGATCTCGCCGAGCTCGATCCGCCGTCCGCCGAGTTTGATCTGATCGTCGGCGCGACCCAGGAACACCAGCCCCGCACTGTCGTTGCGCACCAGATCGCCACTGCGATAGGCCCGTTCCCATCCCAGCGACGGCAGTGGCGCGTACTTCTCGGCATCCTTGGCCGGATCCAGATACCGCGCCAGCCCGACGCCACCGATCACCAGCTCCCCGGATTCGCCCTCGCCCACCGGATTTCCGGCGGCATCCACGACCGTCAGATCCCAGCCGTCCAGGGGCAGGCCGATGCGCACCGGGAACGACCCGTCCAGCAGCGCCGCACACGCCACCACCGTGGCCTCGGTGGGCCCGTACGTATTCCACACCTCGCGTTCGGAATCCGCCCCGCCCGCAAGACGTTCGGCGAGCTCCGGCGGCACCGCCTCACCGCCGAAGATGAGCAGCCGCACCGAATCGAGGGCCTCGGCGGGCCAGGTCGCGGCGAGCGTGGGCACGGTGGAGACAATGGAGATCTCCCGCCGCACCAGCCACGGACCCAGATCCGCGCCGGTCCGCACCAGCGCACGTGGCGCGGGCACCAGACAGGCCCCGTGCCGCCACGCCAGCCACATCTCCTCGCACGAGGCGTCGAAGGCCACCGACAGCCCCGCCAGCACCCGATCCCCGGGGCCGATCGGCTCGCCCTGCAGGAACAGCCGCGCCTCGGCGTCGACGAAGGCGGCGGCGTTGCGGTGGGTCACCGCAACACCTTTCGGCGTCCCCGTCGAGCCGGAGGTGAAGATGATCCACGCATCGTCGGCGGGCGTGGGTGCGGCCGTAGTGACCTGCGGTGCAGCGGATTCGACGCTCGGCGAGCCGGATTCGTGACTCGAACTGTCACGTTCGCCACCCGCGGTGCCGGATGTGCTACTCGGAGTACCGGCCTCGCTGTTCGCGGTACCGTTTTCGAGGTCCGGGCCAACCGCGCGGATACCCTCACCGGTCACGATCGCGCTGACCCGTGCTTCCCCGAACACCAAGCGCGCCCGCTCATCCGGGTCATCGGCGTCGACCGGAACGTACGCGGCTCCCGCGTGCAGCACCGCCAGAATGGTCACGTACAGCGCCCGCGTGCCCGAGGGCATGCGCACGCCGACCCGGTCGCCCGCGCGCACGCCCGCCGCGCCCAGCCGCGCGACCTCGATGCCGATCTCCGCCAGCAGCTCCCGGTAACTGAGCACCACCTCGCCGTCGTCGATGGCGGGTGCGTCGGGGTGGGTGGTGGCCGTGGCAGCCAGAATGTCGACCAGCGTGCGCGCGGGCGGCGCACAGGCCGCCCGCAGCATCGGGTGCTGTCCCACCGCTGTGTCGGCCTGCGGCTGCGACATCACGTCCTACCCACCTCCAGAAAACTGCCCATCGATTCAGCGTCCGTTGTTTCACACGAGGGTTACCGGTCGGCAAACGAAAGGCGGACCAACTGTCCACGTTACCGCCGCACCGGTCGCCCGCTGTTCACCAGACTGGTGGGTCGCTTCCGGGAGTGGGCCGCGAAGGCCGGGCGGGCCGTGGGCTATTCGAAGTGGTAGGTGAGGGTGTAGGTGTGCGTGCCCGCCGTGGATTCGTAGCCGCCGCTGCCCGCGAGCCCAGCCAGCTCACCGGTACCCGACCCCGGCACGACGGACCAGTCGGCCCGCGAATCGCCGGTGGCCTCGAAGGTGCCGGTCATGCGCAGGACGAAGCTTCCGGTGCGCCCGCCCAGCGTGCAGCGCGTCCGCTGCAGGCTGTCGAACGAACCGCTGCCGTCAGCGGCGGTGCAGGTCAGGCCCTGCCATTCGGCCTCGCCCTCGATCCCGCCGCGATACAGGTCCGAACCCTTCGCGACGGCGAGCGCCGGACCGTCGCCGCCCGCGAAGTCGCTCTGCTCCCAGGATTTCGATTCGATGGATCCGGTTGCTCTGTGTGTCTCGTTCATGCGGCTGACGTTAGGGTCGGAGCCGTACGACCGTCTTGAACAAACGCGAACATCGGACGCCGGCCATGGATGCCACCACCGACAAGCCGCCGCGCGGGCTGCTCGACCCGCACGCGGGCGCGGGCGTGTACCGGGAGGCCCTCATTCCGGTCGAGGCCGACCTCACCGACGTGGTCGCGCACTGCTGGGCGGTGCGCTGGGATCTGCGCGATCGGGACCCGTTCCCCGTGGAGGTGCTGCCGAACCCGGCGGTGGTCGTGGCGGTCGAGTCGGGGCAGTGCCGCGTGCACGGGGTGCTGCGTGGCCGATACACCCAGACTCTCGCCGGCAGCGGCGACATCTTCGGAATAACCTTCCGCCCGGCCGGATTTCACGCGCTCACCGGGCGCACTGTCGCTGATCTGACCGATCGGGTGGTCGCGGGAGCGACGGTGCTCGGCCCCGCCGCCGAGGTCCTCGCCGCGCGCATCACCGCGGAGCCCGACAGCGACCTGCGCCGTACGCTCTCGGAAGACTTTGTCCGCGAACAGTTTCCGAACGTCACCGACACCACGGTGCTGCTCAATGAGATCGCCGACGGTATTCGCGCCGACCGCACGATCCTGCGCGTCGACGACCTCACCGACCGATTCGCGTTCGGAAAACGCTACCTGCAGAAGCTGTTCCGCCAGCACATCGGCGTCTCCCCGAAGTGGGTGATCCAGCGCTACCGCCTGCACGAGGCCGCCCAGCGCCTCGACGACACCGGCGTCGATCTCGCCACCCTCGCCGCCGAACTCGGCTACGCCGATCAGGCCCACTTCGCCCGCGACTTCAAGGCGATGGTCGGGCGCTCACCGGCCGCCTACGGCGCACGCGGCAACGCCGTCCGATGAGTCGCGCTCCCGAAATCCGAGGCGCGCTCGTGCCAGACTGTGGGGCGTGAGCGAGCCGAAGCACGAACCCACTCCCGAGCCGCCCGCCGATCCGGACGGCACACCCGGCAATCCGGACACGGCCGAACCCGATCGCGGGCAGGTCATCGGGCGCGGTGTCCTGTGGCTTGCCAAATGGTCGCTGGCCGTGGTCGCCATCGCGGCGGGGGCGTGGGTGCTCGGATTCCTCATCGCCCGGCTCTGGGTCGCGATCCTGCCCATGACGCTGGCGCTGGTGGTCGCGACCGTGCTGTGGCCGCCCACCAAATGGCTACGCGAGCGCGGATTTCCGCCGTCGGCGGCGGCCGCGACTACCACGGTGGGCCTGCTCGCCGTGCTGGCCGGAGTGATCGCGCTCATCGTGCCGTCGGTGGTCGATCAGGCGCCGGATCTGGCCGACCAATCCAGTGAGGGCATCAATCGGGTGCGCGACTGGTTGCAGGGCCCGCCGCTGAATATCCGTCAGGAGCAACTGGATTCGGCCGTCGACGCGCTCATCTCCCGGCTGCAGTCCAGCGCCGAGCGCATCGCCACCGGCGTCTTCAGCGGCGTCAGCACCGCCACCTCCGCCATCGTCACGCTGTTCCTGGTGCTGGTGCTGGCGTTCTTCTTCGTCAAGGACGGGCCGAAGCTGCTGCCGTGGCTGCACACGATCATCGGCAGCAAGGGCGGCCGGCACGTCGAAGAGGTGCTGAACCGGGTGTGGGTCACCCTCGGCGGGTTCATCCGGGTACAGGCGCTGGTCAGCTTGATCGACGCGGTGCTCATCGGCCTCGGACTGGTGATCATGGGGATTCCGCTCGCGGCCGTGCTGACCGTGCTCACCTTCCTCGGCGGATTCGTGCCCATCGTGGGCGCGTTCGTCGCGGGCGCGCTGGCGGTGCTGGTGGCCCTGGTCGCCAAGGGCGTGACGCAGGCGCTCATCGTGCTCGCCATCATCATCGCGGTGCAGCAGCTGGAAGGCAATGTGCTGCAACCGGTTCTGCAGAGCCGCAGTATGCAGATGCACGCCGTGGTGGTGCTGCTGGCCATTACCGTGGGCGGCTCGCTCTACGGGATCGTCGGTGCGTTCCTCGCGGTGCCGGTGGCCGCGGCGGGCACGGTCATCCTGCGCTATCTCAGCGAGCAGATCGATGCCGCGGCCGCGCCACCGCCCCCTCCGGCGGTGCCGCCGGCGGATGAGCGCAATATTCCGTAGCTGCGCGGTAGCCGGGTTTGCGCCGGTAACGAATTCCCACGTCGAAAGCCTTTCGGGCACTGTGAAAGTGACCCTTGCCACACCCTGGTACGTACGCGTACCGTTGCGCTGGTACACAGGAGTACCACGGTGAGGGGTGGCTATGACCACTGCGAAACTTCCCGCCGGGCCATCGTCCCCCGGCCTCGTTCACGCCTTGCGGATTCTGTCCGGGCGCACCCGAGCCTGGCGGAGCTGGCACGAGCTCTACGGGGACGCCTTCACGGTGGTGCTGCCGCGCTTCGGATCCTCGGTCGTGCTCTCTGATCCGGCGGAGGTCAAGGCGCTGTTCACCGCGCCGAGCGACCTGGTGGACACCATCGACGTGAACCTCGGGGAATTCCTCGGACCCGGATCGCTCTTCTCGCTGAAGGGCGACGCGCATCGCAAACAGCGCAAGCTGCTGACACCGCCCTTCCACGGCCGGCGGCTCGCGGTATACGAACAGCTCATCGAGGAGGAGACGGTCCGCGAGATGGCGGGCTGGCCGGAGGGGCGCGAATTCGCCACCATGGACTCGATGTCGCGGATCACGCTGAATGTGATCCTGCGCGCGGTCTTCGGAGCCGAAGGCGCCGAATTCGAGCAATTGCGCACGCTGCTACCGAAATTGGTGCTGCTCGGCTCCGCGCTGGCCGCGCTGCCCGTACCGCACGGATTCCTCGGACCCTACGGGCCGTGGGCGCGGTTCCGCCGCCACCGGCGCTCCTACGATCGGATCGTGGCCCGGCTGATCGACCGCGCCGCAAACGATCCCGGGCTCGGCGACCGCAACGATGTGCTCGCCATGATGCTGCAGTCCCGCTACGAGGACGGCACGCCCATGAGCCGCGAGCACATCGCCGACGAACTGCTGACCCTGCTCACCGCCGGGCACGAAACCACCGCCACCACCCTGGCCTGGACCGTGGAACGGCTGCGCCGGCATCCGGACCTGTTGCGGCGCTTGGTCACCGAAGCCGATGCGGGCGGATCCGCGCTGCGCGAGGCCACCCTGGTGGAGGTGCAGCGGGTGCGGCCGGTCATCGACTTCACCGCGCGCATGGTGCGGGCGGAATCGTTCCAGCTCGGCCGGTGGACACTACCGCGCGGGCAGAACGTCATGGTCAGCATCCGATTGATGCACGACAACGAGGAACTGTTCCCCAACGCCCGCGCCTTCGACCCGGATCGGTTCCTCGGCGAGCGACCCGGAACGTGGAGCTGGATACCGTTCGGCGGTGGGGCGCGCCGGTGCATCGGCGCGTCGTTCGCGACCATGGAGCTGAATATCGTCCTGCGCACGCTGCTACGGGATTTCACGCTCGAACCCACCGATGCGCCCGATGAGCGCACGCACTTCCGGGGTGTCGCGCTGGTGCCCGCGAAGAAGGGGCGGGCCGTGGTGCGCCGCCGGTTCCCGCTCCCATCCACGTCGGCGCGGAACACGGAAACCGCTCCGGCGCAGTCCGATTCGATGACGACCGCCGAGGTCACCGCATGACCGAGCAGATCGCCGAGGTCGGCCGGGGAATCTCGCTGGCCTACCACCGCTCCGGTGACGAGGGCGGGGTGCCGCTGCTGTTCATCGCCGGACTCGGCCAGCAGTACCACGAATGGCCGGATGGCCTGTGCCGATTGCTCGTGGAGCGCGGCTATCACGTGATCCGGTTCGACAATCGCGATGTCGGCAAATCCACGCATGCGACATTCCGTCCGCCCGGACCGGGTGATCTGCTGCGCCGCCGCTGGCATCCGGACCAGTACGACATCGGCGACTTGGCCGGGGACACAGTCGGTTTGCTCGATGCGCTCGGCCTCGAATCCGCGCATCTGGTCGGCATGTCCATGGGCGGCATGATCGCGCAGACCATCGCCGCGCGCGCTCCGCGCCGGGTGACGTCACTGACCTCGATCATGTCCACCACGGGCGCGCTGCGCCTCGGGCGTCCGGCCCTGTCCACCTGGCGGCTCATGTTCGCCGAACCCGCCCGCACGCGCGACGCGCATATCGAAGCCGCGGTGCGGATCTGGCGGCACATCTGCGCCGCCGGATATCCCTTCGACGAGCAGGCCGTGCGGGCGGCCGCCGCACTCACCTGGGATCGCGACGAGTTCCCGGCCCCCGGTGTCGGTCGTCAGCTCGCCGGAATCTTCAAGTCCGGCAATCGAACCCGGGAACTGCGCACCATCACCGCCCCGACCCTGGTCGTGCACGGCGACCGGGACCGCATGGTGAACCCGAGCGGGGGAGCGGCCACCGCTCGCGCGATTCCCGGAGCGCGGCGGCACACCGTGCCCGGCATGGGACACGATCTGCCCGTCGGGCTGTGGCCCCTCCTGACCGACCTCATCGACGACCATGTTCGCAGCGCGGCGAGGAGCAGCGATGTCCCGAATCTCTAGAACTCGAATCACGCGGCCACTGGCCGGGCGGCCCGTCATGATCACCGGCGCGGCCTCCGGCATCGGCCGCGGCCTGGCCCAATTCCTGTCCCGCACAGGATCTCCGGTCGCGCTCGCCGATATCGACGAGGCGGGGTTGAAGCAGACGGCGGCCGCGCTGAACAGTCCGGTGCTCACCCGGGTGCTCGATGTCCGTGACGCCGACGATCAACTGGCTTTCGCCGACGAGGTGCGCGGCTGGCTGGACGCGCCCCTGGCGGCCGTGTTCAACAATGCCGGTGTGGCGGTGGCGTCCTCGGTGCTCGACGCCGTCCCCGCCGACGACGAATGGTTGCGGCAGATCAACTTCGACGGGGTCGTGAACGGCACGCGGGCGTTTCTGCCGCTGCTGGTGGAACAGGATCAGGGCGTCATCGTCAATACCTCGAGCGTTTACGGTCTGGTCGGCGTGCCCTACGAAAGCGCCTACTGCGCCGCCAAATTCGCGGTGCGCGGGTTCACCGACGCACTGCGGCAGGAACTTCGGGGTACCGGTGTGTCGGCGGTGACCGTCCATCCGGGCGGGATCAAGACCAATATCGCCCGCAATGCGCGGGTGCGGAAGGACCCCGAAGGCAAGGGCCGCACGCACGAGCAGATGGCGGCCGAATTCGAGAAGGTCACCATCACCACGGCGGACAAGGCGGCCGAGATCATCTGCCGCGGTGTGGAACGCGGGAAGGCTCGAATCCTGGTCGGGCCGGACGCCTATCTCGTCGACGCGCTCGCCCGGATCACTCCGACCCACTACATGGGCGTCATGGAACTGGCGGAGCGGGTCATTCGCGCGCGCGGCGGCAAGGGAGCCAAGCATTGAACGAGCACTTCGACGTCCTCATTGTGGGTGCGGGACTGTCCGGCATCGGGGCGGCCCGCCATCTACAGGAGGCGTTTCCGCTGCGCACCTACGCAATCCTGGAGGCGCGCAACAGCATCGGCGGGACGTGGGATCTGTTCCGGTATCCGGGCGTGCGGTCGGACAGCGATATGCACACGCTCGGATACCGGTTCCGGCCGTGGACCGACGCGAAAGCCATCGCCGACGGGCCGTCCATCCTGCGGTATGTGCGCGACACCGCTGCCGAAGCGGGAATCGACAAGCGAATTCGCTACGGGCACCGGGTGATTCGCGCCGACTGGTCCAGTGCGGAGTCCCGGTGGACGGTGCGGGTCGAGCACGACGGCGGCACCGAAACCCTCACCTGCGCATTCCTTTACGTGTGCAGCGGCTACTACCGCTACGACCAGGGCTACACCCCGGAATTCGCGGGCATCGGCGACTTCGGCGGCCAGGTGGTGCATCCGCAGCATTGGCCGCAAGAGCTGGACTGCACCGGAAAACGCGTGGTGGTCATCGGCAGCGGCGCGACCGCGGTCACCCTCGTCCCGGCGCTGGCCGAAACCGCGGCGCACGTGACCATGCTGCAGCGATCACCGACCTACATCATGACGCTGCCCACCGAGGACCCCATCGCCAATCGGCTGCGCGAACTGCTCGGCCCGCGCCGCGCCTACGCCATCACGCGCTGGAAGAACGTGGCCATCGGCACGCTGATCTAC
The DNA here is from genome assembly GCF_013744875.1 of Nocardia huaxiensis. NCBI lineage: Bacteria > Bacillati > Actinomycetota > Actinomycetes > Mycobacteriales > Nocardiaceae > Nocardia > Nocardia huaxiensis. Next base: position 5,705,983 of record NZ_CP059399.1, on the reverse strand, counting down.
CAGCTCAGTCAGCGGCGACCGGCCATGATGCGCAACTTCTTCCGCAGCCAGACCATCAAACAGCTGCCCGCGGGCTATGACGTCGACACGCATTTCAAGCCGGAGTACGGGCCCTGGGATCAGCGCCTGTGCCTGGTCCCGGACGCCGACCTGTTCCGGGCCATCAGCTCCGGGGCGGCCTCGGTGGTCACCGATCGCATCGACCACTTCACCGAGCGCGGCATCGCGCTGCGCTCGGGGCAGGAATTGGACGCCGACATCGTGGTCACCGCGACCGGCCTGCAACTGCTCGCCCTGGGCGGCATCGAGTTCGGCGTCGACGGCAAACAGATCGATCTGCCCTCGACCATGGCCTACAAGGGCATGATGCTCGGCGGCCTGCCGAACTTCGCGTTCACCATCGGCTACACCAATGCCTCCTGGACGCTGAAAGCCGATCTGGTCAGCGAATTCGTGTGCCGGCTGCTGCGCTACATGGACAGTAATGGATACGACCACTGCACACCGTGGCCCGACCCGGCCATCGGTGACCGGCCGCTGCTCGACTTCCAAGCCGGATATGTGCTGCGCGCCATCGACCACTTCCCGAAGGCCGGAACGCGTTCACCGTGGCGGTTGGGCATGAACTACGCCCAGGATGTCGTCACCCTGCGGCACGGGCGCATCGAGGACGGCACCATGCGGTTCGGCAAGACGGTGTCGCGGCTCGAGCAACTACGCTGACCTCGTGACCCGTGCCGAAACGAAGATCACCGCGGAGGTGTCGCCGGAATCCGGATTCCGGCGGCGCCTGCTCGACGGCATGGTCGAGGCGCTGCGCGAACGCGGCTACCGCGACACCACCGTCGCCGATGTGGTGCGCCACGCCCGCACCTCGCGGCGGACCTTCTACGAGCACTTCAGCAGCAAACAGGACTGCTTCATCGCCGTGCTGTCGGAATGGAACCGGCGCACCATCGAACGGATCTACGCCGCCGTCGACGTGACCGCGCCCTGGCAGGTGCAGATCCGGCAGGCCGTCGAAGCGTGGATCGCGTCCTCGGAAGAGGACCTGACCATCAGCCTGGCCTGGATCCGGGAATCCCCGGCCATGGGCGACAGCGCGCGCGTGCAACATCACGAGGAGGCCGAGGCGTTCATCGGACTCATCGAAAACCTCACCGCCTCACCGAAATTCCACACCGCGGGCCTGCATCCGCCCACCCGGCAGATGGCGACCATCCTCTACGGCGGCTACCGGGAACTCATCGCCTCCACCATCGAGGCGGGCGAGCCGATCAGCGCGATCACCGATGTGGCGGTGGAGACCGCGCTCGCCGTCATCGGCCCGCGCTATACCGCCCGCGACACGATGCCGGACTGACCGGTCGGCCTCGAAGGACTGGAATCGGGTGCTCGTGCGTTGCCATCCAGAGCACGTGTTCCGAACTCGAAAGGCGACCGAATGCCCACCGCGCTCTCCCTCCTCGACCTGGCGACCATCACCCGCGGTCAGACCGCGCGTGCGAGTTTCGACAACAGCGTCAGGCTCGCGCAGACCGCGGAACGCAGCGGCTACCGGCGCGTCTGGTACGCCGAGCACCACAATATGAAGTCCATCGCCTCCAGCGCGACCAGCGTCCTCATCGCCCACGTGGCCAACCACACCGAAACCATCCGCCTCGGCGCGGGCGGCATCATGCTGCCCAACCATTCACCCCTGGTTATCGCCGAACAGTTCGGAACCCTCGAAACCCTGCACCCCGGCCGCATCGACCTCGGCCTGGGCCGCGCCCCCGGCAGCGACCAGACCACCCTGCGCGCCCTGCGCCGCACCAACGAAACCGCCGACGCCTTCCCCAACGACGTCCTCGAACTCCAGGGCTACCTCTCCGGCAAGTCCCGCGTCCCCGGCGTCCAAGCCGTTCCCCGCGCCGAAGGCATTGTGCCCCTCTACATTCTGGGCTCCTCCCTCTTCGGCGCCCAACTGGCCGGATACCTCGGCCTGCCCTACGCCTTCGCCTCCCACTTCGCCCCCGACGCCCTGCACGAAGCCGTCGCCGTCTACCGCGACACCTTCAAACCCTCCGAGCAGCAGTCCGAGCCCTACGTCATGGCAGCCCTCAATGTCTTCGCCGCCGACGATCGGGACGCCGCCGCCGAGCAGAAGAAAATCGCCTACCGGGCCCGAGCCCGCGCCTTCATCAAGCGCGGCGCGGCCGGCGTCGACTTCTCCGACGACGAGATCGACGCCCTCCTCGCCTCCCCGCAAGGCGCCCAGCTCAATTCGACGACCAAATACACCGCAGTCGGCACCCGCGACGAAGTCCATTCCTACCTGGCCGATTTCGCCGCCTCGATCGCCGCCGACGAGCTGATCCTCGCCCACCCGGCCACCGAGATCGAAGACCGGCTCCGCTCTGTCGAACTCACCGGCGGCGAGATACCCGCCGCAGTCGTCAACGCCGTTCGCTGACGAAAATCCTTGTAGCGCAACGTACTCAGGTCAGGACGGGAAAGTTGCTGCGGAATACGCGGTGGGGATCGTAGCGCCGTTTGATCTCCGCGAGACGGGAGACCGTGTCCGGCGGGAAGGCTTCCGTCGCGTTCCGGCCAGGAGTCAGGAAGGTGAATGGTGTTCTGCCACTGATGTTTCGGTCGACCGCATCGAGATAGCCCCGAATGGCGGCGTCGATGCCGGTGGCCGCCTGCTCCGTGGTCGGCACGCCCAGGAGGTTCAGGAAGTACGGCTCGGTGACCGGGCCGGCCGCGGTGTCCGAGGGGCGCGCCAGTGCCCCACCGAGATGGCGGATGTGCACGATGAACAGCGGGTCCATCGGTTGTGCGAGGAGGCTGTCGACGATCGTGTCGTCGAGGCCGGTCAACAGTGCGCCATGCTGGCGGACCGGGCTCGGATCGGTCGGTTCGCCGGTGATCGAGCCCAATTCGCTGATCGACAGGCCGCGCCGGCTGTCGGAGATTCGCCCGTCGATGAGGTCGAAGGCCCGCAGCAGTTCTCGTCCGGTTTCCGCGTCGCCCAGGTAGGTGGTGTCGATGCCCACCATCGGCGGGGCCCCGGGGAATCGATACAGGCTCCACCACACCGTCAACTCGTCGGGTGCGATGGCGGTGACGTCCCGAAAAGCCGACATCACCTGCCGGGCGCAGGCGAGCGGCCACAGCATCCGGCCGCCGAAAACCATCGGCGCGGAGTGTAGTTCGAACTCGATCGCCGTCACCAGCGCGTAGTCGCCACCGCCGCCGCGCAGTGCCCAGAACAGATCGGGTTCCGAGGTCGCGGAGACCCGCAGTGCCCGGCCGTCGGCATCGATCACGTCGAAGGCGGTGACACTGTCTGCGGCCCAGCCGAAGCGGCGGCCGAACCAGCTCAATCCACCACCGAGGGTGTAGCCGGTGATGCCGACCGCCGCCGCACTGCCCGCCACTCCGGTGAGGCCGTGCTCACTTGCCTTCTGCTGCACCGGCTCCCACGACACACCCGCGCCGACGCGGGCGGTCCGGGTACTCGTGTCGAGCCGAATATCGTTGAGCCGGTTGGTGCGCACCAGAATCGTGCCGTCGGCCGCGCCCGACGCGCCGTGCCCGTTGGGCTGGACCGCCACGGCCAGCCCGGTGTCGCGGGCGTAGCGCACCAGCGCCGCCGCATCGTCGGCGTCGGCGATTTCGGCGACGGCGCGCACGGATTGATCGATCGTCGTATTCCACGGTGTGCGTGCCGGGTCGAACCCCTCGTTGCCGGGTAGCAGCATGCGGCCTCGAATGGCCGATCGCAGCCCGGCATCGTCGGCCACGGTGGCGGCCCGCGGCTTGCTGGTGCACGCCGCGGCTGCGAGCCCGGCAGTGGCGACCAGGAATCCGCGCCGACTCAATCCCGCCACCGGCCATTCGTTGTTTCCATGCACGTCCATCCCCTTGTCGTTCCGCCGTCGGTTACGAAACAGTACACGACCGTTTCGTAACTTCAATACGATACGAGTCATACTTGTTTCGCAACTCATCCACTGGATAAGCTGGGCGGATGCCGACACGAACGGATCAACCCGCCCAGCCTCGGCCAGGCGGACGCCCCAGAGATCCGGAGCGGGATACCGCCCTACTAGCCGCTGTCTGCGAAATCCTGCCCGAGGTCGGATACGACCGGCTGACCGTCGACGCCGTGGCGGCTCGCGCGGGCGCCAGCAGGGCCACCGTCTACCGGCGGTGGAAGGACAAATCCGAGTTGGTTCGCAGCGCCCTCGAAGCGCTGGGGTGGGAAGTGCCCGTACCCGACACCGGAGACCTCCGATCCGATCTCCTGGCTCTCGGCGCCGCGTACACCGATCGCAGCAGTCAGCGCGACGGGGTCCTCGCGGCGATCGCCGCGGCGGCGAGCCGCGACCCGCAATTACGCGAAGTCGCCCACGAGGCGATCGCCAAGCCCCGCCGCGCCGCATTCGAGGCCGTGGTGGAACGCGCACGCCAACGTGGCGAGATCGCCGACGGCGTCGACCTCACGATGATCGGAACCGTGGTGCCCGCCATGATCTTTCACCGGATCCTCATTCTCGGCGAGCCGACCGACGGCGCATTCTTCGAGCAGATGATCGACGCTCTGCTCATACCCCTGCTGACCCGGTGAGGAGCCGGTCCAGGCGGGCGCGGTTGTCGTCGTCGACAGGGGTCCAGACGGTGAGGATGGTTTCCGGGGTGGCGGGCAGTTCCATGCGGGTCAGGGTCAGCGACAGGTCGCCGACCGTGGGGTGGCGGTAGATCATGGTTTGGGTGGGCGGGGCGGCCACGTCGCGGGTGGCCCACAGGCGGGTGAATTCAGGGCTGGCGGCCGCGAGAGCGCGGATCAGGTCGGTCCACGCGTGATCGTCGAGATGGTGGGCGAAGTCGGCGCGGAATGAGGCGACCATGTGGGGGAGACCGGCGTCGCGGTTGACGAAGCATCGGGCCTCGGCGGGGGTCGTGAACAATTCCCACAGCACATTGCGGGAACCCTCGGGGGCGGTCAGCCGCGGCCACAGGGCCGCCGCTGCGGCGTTGTGCCCCAATAGATCCCAGCGGGTATTGATGGCCGCGGCCGGATATCCGGTGATGGCGTCGAGGATGGATTGCACGGTGGGTGTGAGCGCCCGCGCGCGGGTGGCTGTCGCGGTGATCGGGACCTCGGCCAGCCGGTAGAGGTGGGCGCGTTCGGCGTCGTCCAGGCACAGCGTGCGGGCGATGGCGTCGAGGATCTGCGCGCCGACATTGATCGGGCGTCCCTGTTCGAGCCAGGTGTACCAGGTCACCGACACCCCGGCCAGTCCGGCGACCTCCTCGCGGCGCAATCCTGGTGTCCTGCGCCGCAATCCGGGTGCCAGCCCGACCTGCGCGGGGGTGAGGCGGTCGCGGCGGCTGCGCAGGAAGGCGGCCAGTTCGGTGCGTCGGGGAGCGGGGGCGAGTGTCACGGCGTCCATCATCGACGACGCCGCCCGCGCCTGCCAGGTGCTGCCGACACCAGTGTCGGCAGTGTCTTGGTACCGGTGCCGCGACCCCGGCAGGCTGCGATCCGCACCATTCGAGATCACCCAGCCGAGGAGTCCATCGCTCATGACCGAAACAGCCACGCCCGCAACGCCGTTCACGTTGCGATTCGCGGTGCGCAGCTACGAGCTCGACACCAATCACCACCTCGCCTCCACCGTGTATCTGCAATACGCCGAGCATTCCCGGTTCGCGTGTGGTCAGGCGGCGGGGCTTTCACCCGAGCGGCTGCTGGCCGACGGATTCGGGCCGATCAACCTCGAAACCACCGTGCGCCACTATGCCGAGCTGCGCGCCGACGACGAGGTCGACGTGACGTGTGCGTTCGTGTGGGGGCCGGGCAAGACCCATCGCGTCGAACACGTGCTGACCAAACCCGACGGCACCCTGGTCGCCGAGGTCACCAGCGTCAGCGGCCTGCTGGACATGCGGACCCGCCGCATGGTCTCCGATCCGGCCCGCGAGCTGCGGTCGCGCGCCACCGACCCCGCGCTGCTGGGCCTCGCGTGAACCCGGGCGCACCAGGGACGCCCGGCGGCAGGCGAGATCGTCTCGGACTGATCGATCACGGCTTCGTGCCGCGCAAACTCACCGTCAGCTATGTGGCGATCTGCACCGGTGCGGTCGATATCGCGCTGCTGCACAACGCCTTCGGGTTGCTGTGCCGCAAGTATCCGATGCTGACCGGCACGATCGAGAGCACCGGCGGCCAGTGCTCGCTGCGGATTCCCGGCGACGACACGAGCGCAGCGATCACCGAGACCGTGGCGGGCCCGATCGCGGACTGGCTCGCCGGCGCGGGACTCACGCCGCTCGATCCCGCGCACTGCCTCGCCAAACTCGCCATCGTGGACGAGGGGGACAGGACGGCGGTCGCGCTGCAGGTGTGCCACGCGATCAACGACGCCACGCTGGGCTTGGACCTGCTGGCCCGCTTCTGGCGCATTGCCGCGAGTCTCGCCGGGAACGCCGCGTGCCCGGACCTCACCCCGGTCCACCCGCGCAACCTCGAGCACGCATATCACACCCGCGGCCTGACCCTGCCCGAGCTCGCCGCCCCACCGGCGGGCCGGGTGCACAGCATCCCGGCCACCGACCTCGGCGCCGGCCCGGGGTTCGCTCCCATGCCGGCAGGTCGGATCACCCTGTCGCGGGCCGACACCGCCGCGCTGCGCGCACACGCGCGGAATTCGGGGACGACGTTGCACGCGCTGCTGTCCGCCGCGATCGTGCGGGCCGAACGCGCGATGCTCGCTGAATCCGCCGGTGTCGCAACCGAACTGCCGATGATCATGTTCCATCTCGTCGATCTGCGCGGCCACCTGCGTCCCGCCGCCCGCCCCGACGAGGTCACCAACGCGCTGGGGTTCGCGCCGACCCTTACCGCGTGCGATCCCGGCACCGGTCTGGACGTGCTCGCGACTCGGGTGAAAGCGCAGATCGTCGCCGGGATCGAGGACGGGGCAGCGCTGGCGGTCATGCGGGCCGCGGCGGCGGTGGCCGCGCACGGTGGTCCGCGCCAGGGCGTCGGGAACTTCATCACCAACTGGGGTGTGGTGCCCGACCTCACCGTTCCGGCGGGGATCGAGATCGTCGACTTCCGTGGCTTCGCCACTTCCGAGCCGGTGAGCTGGGTCGGCTACTTCGTGTCGACCTTCGCCGGGCGGTGCAGCATCGAACCGGCGTTCTCCCCGCGCTTCCACGCGCCGGCGCAGATCGCCGCACTGCGCGAATTGATCCACGCCAACCTCGAGCGGGCGACGACCCGCGCCCGGTCCCGATAGGAGACTGCCCGGCGTCCCCGCGGACGCCGATCGCCGCGGGCGGCGGATCCCAGGTTGGCAAACCCATCGAGTTACGTTACAGTCACTCACTGTAACGAAAGTGAGTGGTTCTCCCGCCGAGCGGGACGGGCCACATCGTTGAAGGAGAAGGACATCCCATGAGCAATCACATCGTCGCCTCGATCGCAGCCGCGCTGTCCTCGCTGGTGCCGGGCGCACACCACGACCGTGACGACGACGGGCAGCCCAAGCCGACAGTGGTGCTGGTCCACGGCGCGTTCGCCGACGCTTCGGGCTGGGAGCAGGTCGCAGCGCGGTTGCACCGGCGCGGCTTTCCGGTGATCGCGGCGCCCAACCCGCTGCGCGGCCTGGCCTACGACACCGCTTATCTGCAGGGCCTGCTGGCCGGGGTGGAAGGTCCGAAGATCCTGGTCGGGCATTCCTACGCCGGCGCGGTCATCTCCAACGCGGCCCCCGCCATCGCCGATGTCGCCGCCCTGGTGTTCGTCGCGGCGTTCGTCCCGGAGGAGGGCGAAGCCCTCGGCGGGTTGCTGGAAGCACACGCGGACGCTTCGGTGCCGCCGCTGCCGCAGCAGGTGTTCACCGTCACCCGCCCCGACGGCTCCACCGGGGCCGAAGTCTGGCTGGACCAGTCTCGGTTCGGAACCGCGTTCGCCGCCGACGTCGACGCCACCACCGCCGCGTTCCTGGCGATCTCGCAGCGCCCGGTCGCCGCCGAGGCGTTCGGCGAAGCGGCCACGGCCGCGGGCTGGAAGACCATCCCGTCCTGGGCGCTGATCGCGACCAAGGACCACGCCATCGCCCCCAGCTTGGAGCGATTCATGGCCGAACGCGCCGGCGCCACCATCACCGAGGTCGATTCCTCGCACGCGGTCATGCTCAGCCACCCCGACGCGGTCACCGAGCTCGTCGAGCAGGCCCACCAGGGCGCCCGCCACCACTCGAACCCGCTCACTCACGACGTCACCGAGCGCCGGTAACTATCAAGGGGCACAAATGGATTCGTTCGATATCGCCGTGCTGGGGCTGCGTGCCGGACTCGGTGCGATGCTGATTGCGCACGGCTATCACAAGATCTTCCTCGGCGGGCGGCTGGCCGGGACCGCGGCCTGGTTCGAGAGCCTGGGGATGACCCCGGGCCCGCTGCACGCGCGGGCGGCCGTGGCCACCGAAATCGGTGCCGGGCTCGCACTGGCGGCCGGGTTTCTCACCGCCCCCGCGGCGGCGGCGTTCGTGGCGCTGATGCTGGTCGCCGTGGTCACCGTGCACCGCCGCAACGGCTTCTTCGTCATGGACTCCGGCTGGGAATACAACTTCCTGATCGCCTTGGCCGCAGTCGTGGTCGCCACCCTCGGCGCCGGTCGCGTCAGCGCCGAACAACTGCTGTTCGGCCACCCGGTGCTCACCGGTTGGACCGGGCTCGTCCTGGCCGCGGCGGGCGGGCTCGCCGCGGGGACGGCGCAACTGCTGTTGTTCTACCGGCCCGCCCCTGCGGCCCGCCACCTCGATACCGGTCGCGCCTCCGACGGTTACAGTCCAGTCTTGTAACGCGACGCAGCAGTGAAGGGGAAGCCGTGACCCGACCGCACACCGAACGCGACAACCAGCCGCCGGCGCACAAGTCGGGCCCGCGCGGCGGGCGACCCCGCGATCCCGCCGTCGACGAGGCCATCATCGTCGCGACGCGCCGCCGCCTGGTCACCGACGGCTACACCCGCATGGCGCTCGGCGACATCGCCGCCGACGCCGGGGTCACCCGCCCCACCCTCTACCGACGCTGGCCGGGCAAACTCGAACTCGTCATCGATGCCCTCGACTACGGGCTGCGCGCCCAAACCGCCTCCACCCCACCGCTTTCCCTCGACGAGCTGACCCCGCGCGAGGCGTTCACCGAAGCTATCCGCCGCGTCGACCCCTGCTATCACAACCCCGATGCCATCGTCCTGCAGGGCGGATTCATCAGCGAAGCCGACCGCGTCCCCGAACTCCTGAATCACCTCGTGACACGCGCCGTCGAACCCCGGGTATCCCAGGTCGAAGACGTCCTGGCGCAGCTGATCACCCGTGGCGCGGTGCGGCCCGGCATCGATATCCGCACCGTCGCCACCATGGTCTTCGGCGCATACTTCGGGGCATTCCTGCGCGGCGAGGACGCCGGCACCCGCGCCGGACTCGCCGACAAACTCGCCGCCACCCTGTGGCCCGCCCTCACCGCCGACGCGACCCCCTGATCAAGGCCCGTCGCCGGCGTGGCCACGGGTACACGAAGGTCGGATGTCGGGGCTTGACCCTTACGTCGCGTGAGGCTCGAGGATGGAGTCATGACAGAGACTTATCCTGCGTTCGAGATCAGCCCTGTGCCGGTTCCCGGTGTTGATGTGCAGGCTCCGGAGTTGTTCCGGGGGCTGTATGGGATGCCCATGTTCGTGACGGTGCCTACGGCGGATTTGGCTGAGTCCGTGGAGTTTTGGGTGGAGGGGCTGGGGTTCTTCGATTTGTTCTCGGTGCCGGGGGAGCTGACGCATTTGCGGCGGTGGGCGTTTCAGGATGTGTTGTTGCTGCCGGGGGAGCGGGCGGTCGAGGCGGCGGGGATGACAGTCAGTTTTTCCTGTGTGCTGGGGCAGATCGAGGAGATTGCGGGGGCGTGTGAGCGGATGCGGCCGGGGAGTACCAGCGGGCCACGGGTGATGCCTTGGAACTCTGTGGAATTGGAGGTTCGGACGCCGGAGAATATTCGGGTGATCATGACTGCTGCGCGACCGCTCGATCCGGACAGTGCGGAGGCGGCGCATCTGCGGGCCATGGGGATCACGGTGCCGGAGTAGGGCGGTGCATCGGGCGGCTGCGAGACTGGAGCGCATGGGTGATCCCGCGTTCGACGGTGCCGACGGGCTGACCGTGGGTGCTGTCGCGGCGCGGGTGGGCGTCACCGTTCGTGCGCTGCACCATTGGGATTCGATCGGGCTGGTCAGTCCGTCCGAGCGGTCCGAGGGCGGGTATCGGCTGTACACGATGGGCGATCTCGCACGGATTCATCGCGTGCTGATCTATCGCGAATCGGGTGTTCCGCTCGGCGAGATCGGGGCGCTGCTCGATGCGCCGGCTGCCGAGGCGACGGCCTCGCTGGTACAGCAGCGGGATCGGGTGCGCGAGCGGGTCGCGCAGTTGCGGCGGATGGAGGATGCGCTCGACCGGATGATCGATGCCCGTGAGAACGGCATCCTGCTGTCCGACCGGGAACAGGTGGAGATCTTCGGAAACCGGTGGCAGCCAATGTGGGTCGGCCAAGCGCGGGAACGCTGGGGTGACACCGCCGAGTGGGCGCAGTACGCCGAGAACGCGGCCGGGCGGACCGCCGCCGACTGGCAGCGGATCGCCGACGACCTCGAGGCACTCCATGCCGAATTGGCCGCGGCGCACCGTGCCGGGGTGATTCCGGGCAGCGCCGCGGCCGACGCACTGGCAGAACGGCATCGTGCGTCGATCGGCGCGTACTTCGATTGCACGCATTCGATGCATGTCTGCCTGGGTCGCAGGTATGCCACCGAGGCCGGATTCGCCGCCTTCTACGACGGTATCGAACCCGGTCTCAGCGGCTGGCTGCGCGCGATCATCGAAGCGAATGCTCGCGCTCACGGCGTCGATCCCGAGACCGCGACCTGGACCTGACGGGCCTGGGTTCGACGCCGCGCGCTCGGGCTGCCCGGGCCGCCGCGGCTCGCGGAGGGCGCTGGCGGTCGGGGGGCGCGGGGGACTCGGCCAGCGCCTGCTTGCGCAGCTTCGCCAGGGTCGCGGACAGGATGCGGGAGATCTGCATCTGCGAGACGCCCAGGCGCTCGGCGATCTGGTTCTGGGTCATGTGCTGGTAGAAGCGCATGGCCAGGACGGCACGCTCGCGTTCGGGGAGTTTCGCAATGAGCGGGCGCACCACCATCGCGTCCTCGAGCAGGCGGTAGCAGGGTTCTTCCGCGCCCAGCGTATCCACCGCGGCGACACCCGTGCCCGCCTCCTCGGTGCGCAGGGTGGCGTCGAGGGAATCGGCCTTGTAGGCATTGCCGGCGATGAGCGCCTGCGTGACCTCCAGCAGATCGACCCGCAGCTCCTCGGCGATCTCGCGCGCGGTGGGCATGCGGGACAGGCGCTGGGTGAGTTTCTCCACCGCGGGCCCGATACTGAGCTGAATCTCCTTGGTGCGGCGCGGGACTCGCACCGCCCAGGTGTGGTCGCGGAAATGGCGGCGCACCTCGCCCATCACGGTCGGCACCGCGAAGGACACGAATGTGCTGCCGCGCGTCACATCGAAACGGTCCACGGCCAGGACCAATCCCACGGTGGCGATCTGCTGCAGGTCGGCCAGATCCTCGCCGCGACCGGCGAAGCGGCGCGCGATGTGCTCGGCCAGGGGCAGGCAGGTGCGGATGATCTGCTCGCGCAAGGGTTCGCGATGTGGATCATCGGCCGCGAGTGCGCTCAACTTCTCGAACCAGGGTTCGATGTGGTCGTAAGCGTCACCTCGGTGGTCTGATCGGTTCGGTTCAGCGGTCGGCATTGGCTGCTCCTCGCACTTGTCGAACATCCGACTCCAGTGGCGTACCCGTCTCCTTGTTATCGAAACGTAACGGCGTACAGAACGCGGCATGCGTCACTCTTGCATCGATAGTTCGGAGAATCTGCTGGATCTATGGCCGAACGCATCGAATGTGCATCGATAAGGAGCTAGGCTGGCTGACACGAGCCGCCAGCGCCGCACTGTTCACGGCGCCCGCGATGGTGGCGTCGTCACGGTGTGGCAGCGCCGCTCATGCCGTGCCGGCGTCACCTTGACGGGTGCCGAACCGGTGCCGCCCGGCCGGAACGGATATCGGACAGGGGATCGGAAGGAGCAGGGGTGAGCGTTGCCGTCGCGCTGTTCACGCGTGATCTGCGGACCCGGGACAATCCGGTCCTGGCGGCCGCGGTGCGGGCCGGGACGGAGGTGGTGCCACTGTTCGTTCTCGACGACGGCATCCTCGGCCGGAAACCCGGCGCGGCCAATCGAATCCGCTTCCTCACCGCCGCCCTCGCCGAACTCGACAGCGAATTGCGGGCGCTCGGAGGACGACTGGTGGTGCGTCGCGGAGCGGTTGCCGACAGCGTCGCGCGGGTGGTGGCCGAAACCGGCGCGGACAGTGTGCATCTGGCCGCAGACGTCAGCCGCTACAGCCGCGAGCGCGAGCGTGCGCTCCGGGAACGCCTGGCGCACACCGGATGCCGGGTCCACGCCCATGCGGGCTCCATAACCGTCGTCGATCCGGCCGCCCTGCGCCCGGCCACCGGACGCGAACACTTCGCGGTCTTCACACCGTATTTCAACCGCTGGCTGGACATGCCACTGCGTACGCCGCTGCGGCGACCGGCCCGGCTGCGGCTCCCGCGAATCGAGAGCGACACCCTGCCCGCCGCCGCGGACCTGTGCGGCGACCCCGGCTCGCCGACGCTGGCGGTCGGCGGCGAGACCACCGGACGGAAACTCTTGCGCGAGTGGCTGTCCGGGCCGGTCGAGCGCTATCACACCGACAGTGACGACCTGGCCGCCGCGCCGACCTCCCGGCTCTCGCCGCACCTGCATTTCGGCTGCCTGTCCCCGGTCGAGGTGGTGCACCGCACCGACCTGTCCACCCCGGGCGGGCACGCCTTCGCCCGGCAGCTCGCCTGGCGCGATTTCCATCACCAAATCCTGTCGGCCACACCGGAAACCGCCTGGCGCGACTACCGTCCCCGACCCGTGCGCCGCCACGACCCCCAAGCGGTCGCCGCCTGGGAAACCGGCCGCACCGGCTACCCCGTGATCGATGCCGCCATGCGTCAACTCCTCGCCGAGGGCTGGATGCCCGGCCGCGCCCGCCTGATCGCCGCGAGCTTCTTCACCAAATCCCTCGGCCTGGACTGGCGCATCGGCGCGGCGCACTTCGAACGGTGGCTCGTCGACGCCGATCTCGCCAACAATCGCATGAACTGGCAGTGGGCCGCCGGCACCGGCACCGACACCCGCCCCAACCGTGTGCTCAACCCGCTCCGCCAAGCCGACCGCTACGACCCGCAGGGCGCCTATGTGCGCCGCTGGATCCCGGAACTGGCCGAGCTCCCCGGCCCGGCCGTCCACCGACCCTGGCGCGCCGGCCTCGCCGCCGCGGACTACCCGCCCCCGATCATCGAGTGCAACGGGATGTAATGCGCTGCGCCGCAGCAGGTTCGCCGGGTATCTCGGCGACAATGGCGTACCCGCGAGGGACGCGGGCAGGATCTCGCGTACTGCCGGGTGCCGACGGATCGGGCATCGGCCGGGCCCCGGGATCTCGCGGGCGGCGCGGGTGTTCGCGCTGACGCGCCGGGCCGTGGTGGGAGCCGTACGCGGAAAGCGGCGGGTGCGCGGTTAACCTGACGGGCAACCGCCGCCCGACCGGTCGGCGGGACCGCACCGCCGAGCGAGGAGGCCCGTCGCATGCCCGCCGCCGATCATCGTGCCTATCCGGTGCGGGTCGTCGCGGAACGGCTCGGGATACCGGTGGCGACCCTGCGCAGCTGGAATCAGCGGTACGGGATCGGCCCGCAGCAGCGCAGCCCCGGGCGGCACCGGCTCTACAGCGAGGCGGATATCGTTGCGGCGCAGCGCATGCTGGAGTTGGTGCGCACCGGGACGAGTCCGGCCGCGGCGGCGCGGATCGCGGTGACGCCGGATTCCGTACCGGCTCCGGCCGATACGGTGGCGCCGCTGTTGAACGCCGCCTTCCGTCTCGATGCCTCGGATTGCGCGCGGCTGCTCGACGCGCAGTTGCGGCGCTACGGCGTGCTCGCGACGTGGGAAGGGTTGTGCCGCCCCGCATTTGCCGAGATCGTGCGACGCCAGGGTGGCGGCGAGGGCTGCGTCGATGTCGAACATCTGTTGTCCTGGAGCATTATCGGCGCGCTGTACCGGGGGGCGCCGCCTCCGGGACCCTCCGGCGCGCCCCTGCTGTTGCTGGCCTGTACGCCGAAGGAACAGCACAGCCTGCCCCTGGAGGTGCTGCGCGCGGCGCTGGCCGAAACGGGCCGCCCAGCCCACATGCTGGGACCCGATCTGCCCGTCGCCGCGCTGCGCGAGGCGCTGGGCCGGCCGGAGCGTGCGGTGATCGTGGTGCTGTGGGCGCACAGCCCGGACACCGCGAATCTGTCGGCGATCGAGGTGGGGCTGGATGCGCGGGCCGAGGTGTTCGCGGCCGGTCCGGGCTGGCCGGACGCGCTGCCGGGGGCGGTACGGCGGTTGCACGAGCTGGATGCCGCTGTGGCACAGCTGAGCTGACGGTTTCGCGCGGCTGATCTGAGGTTCTCCTGCGATTGAGCGGTCAGCTTCACACATCGATTCAATCAATGATTGAAACGGTTGTTGAAACGTGTTTCACTGGCGGGGTGGTTGAGAGAGTTACCGCCGCAGCGGCGGGCACGAGGGAACGGCTGCTCGCGGCGGCCGAGCGGCTGCTGCTCACCGAGCGCTACGAGGCGGTGTCGGTGCGCGCCATTTGCGTTGCGGCGGGGGTGAATCCGGCCGCGGTCCACTATCACTTCGGCTCGAAGGAAGCGGTGGTGGCGGCCCTGGTCGAGGACCGACTGGGCCCGCTGTGGGCGGACCGGCTCGCGGAGGTCACCGCCGCGCCCGCATCGATCGCGGCGGTCGTCGACGCGGTGCTCGCACCCTTCCGCGAACTGGATGCCGACCCGGTCGGCCGGCTGCACCTGCGCTTGCTCGCCCAGGTCGTGCTGGTGCAACAGCCGATGGCGTGGAAAGGCCGCTGGTTCTCGATGGATTCGTGGACCGGTCTGCTGCCGGATCTGAGTGCGTCCGAGAGCCGCCGGCGCTGGATGCTGGCATTCGAGCTGATCATCATGCAGTTCGGCGCTCGGACCGGGGACCGGGAACTGTCCACCGAAGCGGTGGCGGTCCTGCGCGATTTCGTGGTCGCCGGTTTGACCGCACCGGCGGGAGGCGCGCGATGAACGACGTGTTCGCACCCGCGACCCTGGGCCCGATCACCTTGCGCAACAGGGTGATCAAAGCCGCGACCTTCGAAGGCCGGACACCGGACGCACTGGTGACCGACGAACTCATCGATTTCCATCGCGAGGTGGCGGCGGGCGGGATCGGCATGACGACCGTCGCCTACTGCGCGGTCGCGCCGGGCGGGCGCACCGATCGCCATCAGCTGTGGATGCGCGCGGAAGCGCTGCCCGGCCTGCGGCGGCTGACCGACGCCGTACACGCTGAGGGCGCAGCGGTTTCCGCGCAGATCGGTCATGCCGGGCCGGTGGCCAATGCGGCCTCGAACCGCCTGCCCGCGCTGGCGCCGAGCCGCATGTTCAGCCCGCTGGGCATGGCCCCGATGAAAGTCCCCGATGTGGCCGAGATCCGGGACCTGATCCGCGCCCACGCGAATGCCGCGACCCTTGCCGTGCAGGCCGGATTCGACGCGGTGGAAATCCATTTCGGGCACAACTACCTGGCGAGCTCGTTCTTGAGCCCGCTGCTGAACCGGCGGCGCGACAGCTACGGCGGCACCCTGACCGCCCGCGCCCGCCTGGCCCGCGAAATCGCCCGCGCGGTCCGCGAAGCCGTGGGCGACCGGCTCGCGGTGACGGCGAAACTGAATATGGAGGACGGCGTCCGCGGTGGGCTCACCCTCGAGGACTCCCTCCAGGTGGCCGCCTGGCTGGAAGCCGACGGCGCGCTCGACGCCCTCGAATTGACCGCGGGCAGTTCACTGCTCAACCCCATGCTGCTGTTCCACGGCGACGCCCCGCGCCGGGAATTCGCGAAAGTTCTTCCGACTCCGGCCCGTCTGGGTTTCAAGGTGGTCGGCCGGGCCTTCCTGAAGGAATACCCGTACCAGGAGGCCTACCTGCTCGAGCGGGCCCGCCAGTTCCGGCGAGAGCTGTCCATGCCGCTGATCCTGTTGGGCGGCATCACCAATCTCGACACCATGCACCGCGCCAGAGCGGAGGGTTTCGAGTTCGTCGCCATGGGCCGTGCGCTGCTGCGTGAGCCGAAACTGTTGCAGCGGTTGCAATCCGAGCCAACTACCCAGTCGGCGTGCGTGCACTGCAACAAGTGCATGCCGACCATCTACACGGGCACGCGCTGTGTCCTGCGCCCCGCAAGCTCACCGTAGCGCGCCCTGCACCGCCGGAGCCGCGTCGACCGGGTCGGCCTGGGGAATCTCCGTGCCGCGCAACGATGTTCCCGCGGTTTCGCGCAGGAACACGCAGGCGACCAGGCCGATGAGCGACGCCCCGACCATGTACACGGCCGGGAACAGGCTCCACCCGGTCCCTTCGATCACCGCTTCGTTGATCAGCGGGGCGGTGCCGCCGAAGGCGGCCGTGGACACGTTGTAGCCGAAGGCGAAGCCCGCGTACCGCACATGGGTGGGAAAGATCGCCGGAAAGGTGGAGCTGATGGTGGACAGCTGCGGCACATACAGCAGCCCGAGCACCACGAATCCGATGATGGCCCAGGCGGTTCCCTGCCCCATGAGCTGATACATCGGGATGGCGAGCACGGTCAGCCCGATCAGCGACACGAACCACAGGGGCCGCCGCCCGACCCGATCCGACAGCCGCCCGAAGAACGGCAGCGACACCATCATGACCACCTGCCCGATCAACATCATTGCGGTGGTGGCGGATTCGCCCATTCCGATGGTGTGCTGCAGATAGGTCGGCTGGTAGGTGAGCAGCGTGTAGTTCACGACATTGAGCGCGATCACCAGGCCCACCAGGGTCAGCGTCTCGCGCCGGTAGGTGGTGAGCACGACCCGCAAACCGCCCGGGGGAGTGTCCTTGTCGGCGATCTCGTCGAAGACCGGGGATTCGTCGAGCCGATTGCGCAGATACCAGCCGATCAATCCGAGCGGCAGCGCGAGCAGGAACGGAATCCGCCAGCCCCACTCGTACATGGCGTCCGAGCCGATCGCGAGCTGACAGGCCAGCACCACCGCGGAACCGCCCACGAACCCCGCGAGCGTGCCGAATTCCAGGAAGCTGCCCAGGAATCCGCGTTTGCGGTCCCCGGCGCACTCGGCGAGATAGGTGGCCGCGCCGCCGTATTCACCGCCGGTGGAAAAGCCCTGCACGACCCGCAGCAGAATGAGCAGCACCGGCGCGAGCCAGCCCGCGGACGCGTGCGTGGGCAGGATGCCGATGGCCCCGGTCGCGACCGCCATGAGCAGAATCGTGGTCGCCAGCACGGCTTTGCGGCCGACCCGGTCGCCGAGCGGTCCCCACACCATGCCGCCCAGTGGCCGCAGCACGAACGACACCGCGAAGCCGAGCATGGTGCCCAGCGTGCCCAGTTCGCCCGGGAAGAACGCGGCCGTCAGGTAGGTGGCCGTCGCCGCGTAGACGCCGTAGTCGAACCATTCGGTCGCGTTCCCCATCGCCGAGGCGGCGACGGATCGGCGGAGCGGAAACTCCGCGGTCGTCGGATTCGTCATCGTGCTTGCCCTTTCCCGGCCCGCGTACGCGGACCTCGATCAGTTGCCACGACGCCGGAACGTCGTGGACTTCGCACGAAAGAAACCGTTACCCAGGCTTACGGTCGGTCAAACAGACGCGGGTGCGGCCGCTCGCCGGCGTGCCCGCTCTCACCGGGGGCGATACCCCGAAATGTGAGCCCTGACACAGACTGATTGGTTTGCCAGGGGTGGGCTTTGGCGCACGAGACAAGATCGGGTGGCATCCTGCTGTCTCCGGTGACAGAGTTCGCCCTCCGCCTGCGCGCTGCGGGCGGGTGCCACTAGGCTCCCGCTGTATCCGTCCCGATCGCGCCGGAAGACGTTGCGGCCGAGCATTATTCGTGGTGAACCACCGGGGCGTCGATATCGAAGGGGCAGTATATGTGTGGTATCAGCGGGATCGTCGATTTCGCCGAGGCGGTCGAATCCCAGCGGATCCATGCGATGAACGCGATACTGCGACATCGAGGCCCCGACGACTTCGGTATCTGGGCCGACCGGCACGTGGCGTTCGGATTCCAGCGCCTGGCGATCGTGGACGTGGCGCACGGCCGCCAGCCCACCGGCAATGAGGACGACACCATCCGGGTGGTGTTCAACGGCGAGATCTACAACCATCGCCGGCTGCGCCGCCTGCTCGAGGACAAAGGTCACCGCCTGCGCAGCGGCAGCGACGCCGAAGTCATTCCGCATCTCTACGAGGAATACGGCGACCGCTTCGTCGAACACCTCGACGGCGACTTCGCGATCGCGGTGTGGGACAACCGGAATCAGCGCCTGATCCTGACCCGCGACCGCGTCGGGGTGAAGCCGCTGTTCTACTACCACAGCGGCAGCCGGGTGGTGTTCGCCTCCGAGATCAAGGGCATCATGGCCTCGGGGCACTACGACATCGAGATCGACCGGCAGGGCATGGCCGATTGCCTGTTCTACGGGCATACCATTGCGCCGCACACGTTCTGGCGCGATGTGCGCGACCTGCAGCCCGGCACCATCGCCACCATCGACGCGAACGGGATCCGTTCCCGCCGCTACTTCACCGTGTTCGAACGACCCGATCCGGACAAGCCGCTGCTGAAGGGCCGCGCCGCCATCGAGGCCTTCAGCGAGCGCTTCACCGCCGCTGTGGCCAAACGAGTTCCGGACGAGGTCCGCGCCGGTGTCGCGCTCAGCGGCGGCCTGGACTCCTCGGCGATCGCCGCGGTCGCCGCCAAGCGTTGCGCGTCGCCGCTGCCCACCGCCAGCCTGCATCTGACCGGTGAGATCCACGACGAGACCGACATGTCGCGGCTGGTGGCCGAGTCGCTCGGGGTGCGCAACGACGAAGCCGAGATGACCGGCGCCCGCGCCTGCGAACTGCTGCCGAAGAGCATGTGGCACTTCGAATCCCCGTTCTGGTACGGCGGCGTCGCCTCCCCGTTCCTGGACCTGACGCGGCTGGCGCGCGATCAGGGGCTGACCGTGGCCATGAGCGGCGACGGCTCCGACGAACTGCTCGCGGGCTACGACTTCTACCGGCTCATGAAGATCAGCTCCAAGCTCGACGCGCTGAAACTCGGCGCCCTGCAACCCATGCTGTGGCAGCAGGCCACCAAATGGGTCGGCGCACCCTCGGGTCTGGATCGCCACATCTCCTGTGTGGCAACGCGATTCGGTGAGTACACCGACCGTTTCGGTCAGGTGCCGCCCTGGATCTACCTGTGGAGCGCACTCGACGAAGCCGTGAGACCCGCTGTCACGGACCAGCTTCCGGCGCCGTCGCCGCTGGCCGCGCCGCCCCGGCACACCACCCTGCACCGGCAGATGCACTTCGAGTTCTCCACCCGCCTGCCGCACTGGGTGCTGCCCATCTCCGACCGGCTCGGCATGGCGCACAGCGTGGAGGTGCGGGTGCCGTTCCTCGATCGGGACGTCATCGACATCTGCGCCGAAATCGACCCCGGCATGCTCGTGCACCTGGGCACCGAGAAGTACGTGCTCAAACGGGCCGTCGCCGACGTGCTGCCCAAGCAGATCGTGCGCCGCCGCAAGAAGCCGTTCATGACCCCGGTCGGCGGCTGGTATCTCAGCGGACCGGGCGCGGAACTGGCCGGCGATCACCTGTCACAGGACGCCGTGCGCCGCTACGGCCTGTTCGATCCCGTTGCCACCGAGAAGATCTGGCGCACCGCGGTGGACGGCGCGGGCACCTGGGAGGGCGCGGCCGCCGAATGGGCCGCCATGTCGGTGCTGTGCACGCACATCGTGCTCGACCAGTTCACGCCCGAGCGGGTGCGCGCCGCCGCGACCGTGGAACCGCACACCGTGGGAGCCCCCGCATGACCACCACCGCCGTGCCCGTCACCACCCGCCGCGCCGCCGAATGGCACGAACTCGCCATCCACGCCGCCGCACAACCCGGCCTGGCCGTACTGCTGTCGGCCGCACTGCTGGCCCGCCCGCTGCGCAAGCTGCCGGGACTGGGCTGGGTCGTGCCCGATGCCCGGCTCGCACGCGAAATCCACGGCGACAGCGACCATTTCAGCATCGTCCACGACGGCGCCTCCGGGCACTGGTGGGGCCAGATGCTCGGCGATTTCGTCTACGACCGTTTCGAGGGGCCCAACCACACGCAGTTCCGCGGCCAGGTCAACGACCTGTTCACCAGACAACGCTCCGAAGCCCTGGTCGAACGCGCGGTCGGCCCCATGCTCAGTGCACTGCGCACGGACCTGGCCGCCGGGCGCACGGTGGATATCGCGCGTTTCTCGCGAATCTTCACCACCCGCATCATGATCGACCAGGTGGGCCTGCCCGTCCCGGACTCCGACGAGCCGTGCCTCGAGCTCTTCCACGCGGTCGAGCAGCTGGCCGATCTCGGCAAGGGCAATTGGGCGACAACCGTTGTGCCGCCGCGCAACCGGCGTCGCGGACGGGCCCTGGCCGCGCGGATCGGCGCCGGTGTGGCGGGGGTGTACGACACTGCCGGGCCCGACACCGCCATCGGCCGCTGCCGTGAACTCGGCTTCGATCGCGACGAAACCCGCGGCGTCATCGTGCTGTTGATCGTCGCGGGCACTGTGACCCTGGCCAGCACCATGGGCCGACTGGTGGCGCTGCTGCACGACACCGGCAGCCATCAGCGGCTGCTGGCGGATCCGGGATTGATCCCCGACGCGATCCGAGAAGGGTTGCGGGTCACCAGCTCCATGCCGATCGTGGGCCGCGGCGTCACCGCCGATGTCGAACTCGCCGGGCGGCAGCTGCGCGCCGGAGACCGCGTCAAGATCATGACCTGGTCCATCGCCAATTCCGTCGGCCGCTTCGACCTGGACCTCGGCTACGTCCCCGAAACCCGTCAACTCTGGTTCGGCGGCGGCAAGCACATGTGCCCGGGCGCGGCGCTGACCCACATCGAGCTGACCCGATTCCTCGAAGCCCTGCTCGCCGCCGGCCGGCCGTGGTCGATCACCAAGCGGCGCTACCGGATCAACGCGTTCGTCCCGATCTACCGGCAGCTCGACCTCGCGCTCGCCTAGTCGGCGGGCCTGCGATAGTACGGCGCGGCGATATCCGGGCTGATGGCCGGAACGCCGCGACCGTTGCGCGGCTGCCGATGCGCGAGCACCGCCGCGGCGTCGGCCGCATTGTTCGAGGTGAGCCGCACGGCGGCGCGTTCGAGGATGGGCAGGATGTCGGCGACCGTGCGGGTGCCGTCGGCGCATTGCCCCAGCAGGGAATACGCCATGTTCGACAAGACCGAGGCGATGTCCTCGACGTAGGCGGGATCGGCTCCGGCGACGACCTGCGCCGCCACCGGGACCACGGCGTCGAGTCCCTGATTGTCCAGGCGCTGCCCGCCCGGGCCCGAGCGCGCCCGATGATAGGCGGTGAGCATCGCCGGATGCTGTTCCCACGGCCGGAATACGTGCCGCATCAAGCGAATCAGGCCGTCGCACAGGGGCTCCCGGGGATCGGGCGGCTCGAGTTCGGCATAGGTGTTGGCCGCCATCCAGACTTCGATCGCCGCGACCACCAGCAGATCGCGGGTGGGGAAGTGCTTGTAGATGGTCGCCAGGGAAACCTTTGCGCGGCGGGCGATCTCGCGTAGCTGGATGGCGTCGTACCCCTCGGAGTCGAGGGTGGACATCACGACTTCGATGATGCGGCTGCGCACCGCCTCTTCCGTCTCCTTGGCCACCCCGCTACAGTAACGCCGTTACCGAGTAACCGGGTTACCGAGAAAGCAGACGATGTTCGGACAACTGCCTGACTCCCCGCCGAAGACGCAGCGGCGCAAGACCTTCCGGAATCTGATCGGACTGGCCGCCGCGCTGTGCGTGGGGGCGGCGGTCACCGCCGTCGCCCCGGGGTCGGGCAGCGCCGACCCGGCCGGCGACTTCTACACTCCGCCCGCACAATTCGACACCGCGCGCGGAGCCGTCATCAAGACCGCCGACATGCCGGTCTATCTGGCACAGCCGTCGGAGACCGGAAAGTGGCCGCTGCCCGCGAAACTGGTCATGTACACCACGCGCACCCAGGACGACGTCCCGATCGCGGTGACCGGCACCTTCATCGACGCCACCCAGCCGTGGCAGGGGACAGGCCCGCGCCCGACCGTCGTCATCGCACCCGGCACCACCGGGCAGGGCGATCAGTGCGCGCTCTCGCGCGCCTTCGCCGTGGGCATCTACGCCACCATCACGCCGCCCACGCTGTCCGCCAATCAGGAGGCGCTCTCGGCGCTCGCCTGGAACTCGCTCGGCGCGCGGGTGTTCGTGCCGGACTACATCGGCATGGGCACGCCCGGCATCCACACCTACGCCAATCGCATCGAGGAGGCGCACGCGGTCATCGACGCCGCGCGCGCCGCGAATATCTTGTCCGGCAGCGGAACCGACACGCCGCTGGCCTTCTGGGGCTACTCGCAGGGCGGCGGGGCGAGCGCCGCGGCCGCGGAGATGCAGCCCAGCTACGCACCCGAGCTGAACCTGAAGGGCACGTGGGCGGGCGCGCCGACGGCGAATCTGCGCGAGATCCTCGATCGCATCGAAGGATCGCTGATCGGCGGCGCGGTCGGTTACGCGCTGAACGGATTCGTCGACCGCTACCCGAACCTGAAGCCGGAACTCGATTCCCGCGTCACCCCCGCGGGCCGGGCCCTGCTGGACGAACTCGCCACCGGCTGCATCACGGACATGATCGTGCAGCGTCCGTTCCTGCGGACCACCGCGTTCACGGTGGATCAGCGCCCGCTGGCCGATCATCTGAAGGAGATTCCGGAGGTGGACGCCGTTCTGCGCCAGCAGCGCACCGGCTCGCTGACCCCGGGTTCGCCGGTTCTGATCACCAGCGGCATCAATGACGACACCGTCCCGTATGCCCAGACCCGGCAGCTGGCCAGCGACTGGTGCGGCCAGGGCGCGGCGGTCACCTTCCGTACCAACGAGCTACCGCCGATCCTGTCCGGGGCCACCATCCCCAATCACTTCGGGCCCGAGCTGCTCGACGGATTCGGCACCAACGGCGCGGTCGCCTACTTGGTCGATCGGCTCAATGGGGTGCCCGTCGCTGGGTGCACCTTCGATTGATTCGTCGTCGGGCTCGGGTGACTCGATTGAGACCGAGCCCGACGGCCCGTCGGAATGTCCGAATACGCCGGCGCGCCAAAGGATTCTCGCCGCGCACGAAGGTTGTGACGGCATCCCTCTCGCCGCCATCGCGCCTACCTGGGATCGGCTGCCGACTCAGACATCGCCGCGGCTGACGCCGCAGCGATCGGCCCGGTTACCGATCTGATACCGAAAACGCGCGTCGCGCAGAGTTTCGGCCGGTGTGGACCGCCTTCTCGGATCTCTGATTTTCGCGAATGACCACTGGTGTAAATGCCTGACCGGGCGTCGTCGTGAAACATTCGCCCGCGATCTTTTCTCCTGGGGTTGACTGCTCGCTGGAATGTCTGTGACAGTTTGCTGGCCCATAGGACGCTACAGCCATGAAGGAATGTGGTGGCGGTTACAGAACTCGGATAATCCCAGGAGGAAGCCATGACTCGGTTCGAGAAGAGCTCCAGATCATCGCATGAAGTGTCTGAGCCACTTAAGGTTGTCGATCAGGTTATCGATCGCCCGTACACCGTGCAGCGGCTGGTGGAGCGGCCCGTCGAAAAGATGGTCGACAAACCGGTAACCGTGGAGCGCATCGTGGAGCGGCTGGTGGTCGACACCGTCGACAAGGTGGTGGACAAGCCCGCGCAGGTGACCAGGCTCATCGAGAAGCCGAAGGTCACCGTGGTGGACGAGGTTCGGGAGAAGCCGGTCAGCGTCAGCCGGGTGGTGGAGAAGCCCTCGGTGACGGTCACCGACAAGGTGGTGGACAAGCCCGTCACCGTGGAACGAGTCGTGGAGAAGCCCTCGGTCAAGGTCACCGACAAGGTGGTCGACAAGCCAGTCACCATCGAGCGGCTGGTCGAGAACCCGATGGTCAACATCATCGACAAGGTGCACGACAAGCCGATCGAGATCCAGCGCATGATCGAGAACCTGATCGTCACCGTGGTGGACAAGGTGCAGGACAAGCCCACCCAGGTGCAGCGGCTGGTCGAGAAGATCATCGTCAATATCCGCGACAACGTGGTGGACAAGCCGGTCACCGTCGAGCGCCGGATCCAGCAGCCCAAGGTCCAGATCGTGGACAAGGTGGTCGAGGTGCCGGTTGAGCAGATCGTCGAACGCGTGGTGGAGAAGCCGGTCGAGAAGATCGTCGAGCGCATTGTCGAGAAGCCGGTCGAGAAGATCGTCGAGAAGGTCATCGAGGTGCCGGTGGAACGGATCGTCTACAAGACGGTCGAGAAGCCGGTGGAGAAGATCGTCGAGGTGATGGTGGAGAAGCCGGTGGTCAAGGTCCGGCAGATCCCCAGCGAAGTGATCGTGGAGAACATCGTGGTCAAACCGGTCGAGAAGACGGTCGACCGGGTGGTGGAGAAGATCATCGAGACGCCCAATGTCATCGAGAAGGTCGTCGAGCGTCGCGTCGACAAGACCGTCGAACGGGTCATCGAGAAGCCGCACATCGTCGAGAAGGTGATCGAGCGGCCGGTGGACAAGACCGTCGAGAAGGTCGTCGAAAAGCCGCACGTGGTCGAGAAGCTCATCGAGCGGCCGGTGGACAAGACCGTCGAGAAGGTGGTCGAGAAGCCGAACATCGTGGAGAAGGTCATCGACAAAGTCGTGGACCGGGTGGTCGAGAAGGTGGTGGAGAGGCCCAACATTGTCGAAAAGGTGGTCGAGCGGGCGGTCGACAAGACCGTCGAGGTGATGGTGGAGAAGCCGAACATCACCGAGAAGAAGATCGAGCGCCCGGTCGACAGGATCGTCGAGACCGTCGTCGAAATGCCGAAGATCATCGAGAAGCTGGTGGAGAAACCGGCCGAGAAGGTACTCGAAAAGATGGTCCAGAAACCGGTTCTGGTGGAGAAGACCGTCGAACGCGAAATCGAGATGGTGACCGAGCGCATTGTGGAGAAGCCGGTCGAGAAGATCGTGGAGAAGATCGTCGAAAAGCCGGTGATCAAGGAAGTCGAGAAGATCGTCGAGGTCGTCGTCGAAAAGCCGGTGCTGGTGCAGAAGTTCGTCGAGAAGCCGGTCGAACGCGTCGTCACGACCGAGGAGACGGTATCCACCACCGTGCGTCAGATCGCCGGCGCCGCGACGGACGTCAAGGCTGTCGTGCGCGAAACTCGGCCCACGGACGTCGATTTCATCGAACGCTCCACCGGCCGGCATCCGATCGACCACATCGTCGGCAAGGACTCCGACGTCCTGCCGGGCGAAGAACTCACCGGCCATCAGCGCATTCACGAACACCAACACGACCAGCAGCGCCACTGAGGCCGATCGTCGACTGCAGAGGAGTTCGCGTGATGTACACCTTCGAACGAAAGTCCTTCTCGCACTGTGTCTCGACCGGAGCCTTCCTCGGCATCATCGGTCTGGGGCTGCTCGGTGGCCCCGCAATACCGGCCTGGGCGGATCCGCCGGCCCGGGCGGTCGAGGCAATCGACCACCGATACGCCGAATTCGGCGGCGCCGGTTCGTTTCTAGGCACGCCGCTCGCCGCCGCCAGCGATATCGGCACCGGCGCCGAGCGAAACTATCAGGGCGGCACCATCTTCTACTCGCCGGACCACGGCGCGAAGATCATGTACGGCGACATCCTGGAAAAGTATCGCGCCCTGGGCGGACCGGCGGGGCCGCTGGGCTTCCCCGTCAATGACGAGAGCGTCGCCGACGGGGGCGGCCGATTCAATGATTTCGCGCAGCCCGGCGGCGCGGCCATCTACTGGAGTCCGGCATCCGGGGCGTGGCTGGTCCGCGGTCCGGTGCTGGACGCCTACAAGGCCAGCGGCGGCGTGACCGGTCCGTTCGGTTACCCCGCGTCCGATACCGATACCCGTGACGGCGTCGAGGCCGGCCGGTTCAGCGGTCCCGGCGGCACCGAGATCTCCTGGTCGCAGGAGCGCGGTCTCACCACCGACCCGGCCGCGCTGGCCGCCACATTGCCCGGATTCAAAGCCATCCAAGGAAACGCCATGTTCGAACCGGAAGGAAACGGCGGGCCGGGCTTCCCGTCGGTCAGCGTGCCGAAGCCGAATATCGCGGTACCTCAGGTGAATACCGGCGGCGGAATCAATCGGTGGTGGGGCATTCCGATCGGCCTGGCAGCCACCGCCGCGGCGGCCTCGCTGCTGCGCTTGTTCGGTCCCCGCCGCGGCGACGGGATCACCTCGATCGCGATGAGCGGTCCGGCCACACCGAAGCCGGCCATGCGCACCGAGGTTCCCCGACCTGTTCCATCGGTGAACACTTCGGTGCCCGCACCCAAGCCGAGGGGAACCCATCCGCGGGAACTGCCCCGGGAATACGAGACCCCGCAGACCAGGAGCCTGTCACGCTTCACCGGTGCGCCGCCGGCCGGGAAGCCGCAGCCGAATCCCACCGGGCGTCAGGTGCTGAAGGGCTCCGCCCAGGAGCCCGCGCGTCCTCGGCACGCGTTACCTGAAACGGTTGTGCCGGAAGCAGATCCGCTGTACCTGACCCGTGATGCGGGGGGTATCGATGTCTTCTACGAGAACAATGCCATCGGTATCAATCAGCGCAGTGTCGTGGACAAGAGCGACCCGTAGTCGCGTCACACGGAGTTCCAACACCAATCGAGAGTCAGGAGAGTGTCATGGAGTGGTTGCTCGGATTGCTGGGCGGTCTGCTCGGCGGAAACCTCGCCGGCGCGAAGACCGGCTTCGGGACAGCGGGAAATACCGCGGTGGGCGCCGTCGGCGGTGGCATCACCGGTGCGATCATCCAGGCGTTGACCGGTAGCGGTCTCGACCTGGGGCAGATCATCGGCCAGGTGGCGGGCGGCGGAGTCGTCGGCGCCCTCGCGACCGCGGTGCTCGGCGCGCTCGCGCGCGGGCGCAGCAAGACCCCGCTGTAGCCGCGGCGATGGCCCGCCCACGCGCCGATCCACACAGTATGGATCGGCGCGTGGGGCTGATCGAGGCGGGATAGCTGTATCTCTACAACGCTGTGACGTGCGTCGCTCGAGCGGAAAGTTTGCTGGCTGTTGTCTGCGGCCGCTCGGTAGCATCGCGGGAGCACAGCACTTCGAAATCTGCGGACTCAATGACGTGGCCGCTCACTCCGCTGCGGAGGTGTCGAGGGTGGCAGTCGAAGATCGATCCGAATTCTGGCGGGGCAGGCGTCCGGGCCAACTGTCGGCGCTGATGCCGGATGGCCGTCGCCGTGACCTCGTCAACGCCATCCGCAGGGCGCGGGAGAATCTGCCGGGCGATCCTGCCTTCGGGGATCCGCTGTCGGTGTCCGGTCCGGGCGGCGTGCGCGCGGTGGCCCGCGTGGCGGATCGGTTGAGTGGTGATTCACCCAGCGCCGCAAAGGAATTGGGTCTGGGCGCGCTGCAGGTCTGGCAGGCGCTCACGCAGCGTGTGGGCCGCAATCATGACGCAGCGCGGGAGGTGACCATCATGTTCACCGACCTGGTCGCCTTCTCGCACTGGTCACTCACCGTCGGTGACGAGATCACCCTGCTGCTGCTTCGCCGGGTTGCCGCAGCCATCGAACCGCCCATCGCGGAGTGCGGCGGCCGGGTGGTGAAGCGCATGGGCGACGGGATCATGGCCGTGTTCCCGTCCGGCGACGGCGGGGTGCGCGCGGCGGTGGCGGGCGCCCGCAATCTCGGCTCGATCGACCTCGCGGGTTACCGCCCGCGGATGCGGATCGGCCTGCACACCGGCAGCCCGCGCGCTATCGGCGGCGACTGGCTCGGAATCGACGTCAATGTGGCCGCGCGCGTGATGGAGAGCGGCGGCAACGGCAACACCATGATCTCGGGTGCCACCTTGGACACGCTGCGTGCCGCGACCCTGGGCGAGCTCGGATGCCGCCTCAGCAGCTATCACCCAGCCTCGCTGCGGGGCGTTCCGGCGGATCTGCGCATCTACCGGTTGGAGAACCAGCTGGCGATCCCGAATTCCGTTGGTTGACAACGAGATCGGTGGAAGGTCCGGCCCGCCTGGTCCGCTGTGACCGACGGCGAACACTCTCGATGATCATGGAATCGGACGGTGTGACAGACTGCGACAACAGGCGGAGGGTGGGTGATGCGGGTGAAAGGCTGGTTGGGCAGCGAAGCGCCGGGGCGCGTGATCCCCTTTCCCGGACGTGCCCGGGTGCAAGAGGCCGTGCCGCAGACGAGCCGGTTGAGTCGCGATCTGCGGTTGGCCGCGGTGCCGGTCGCGTATGCCGGGCGCCGGGCGGCAGGCTACGGCAAACGATTGCTGGGCAAGCCGGCGGCCGAGATCGACCGCGATATCCAGCTGCGCACCGCCGAGCACCTCGTAGAAGTGCTGGGTGATCTCAAGGGCTGTCTGGCCAAGCTCGGTCAGATGGCGGCCGTCTTCCGCTCCGCGGTCCCGCTCGCGCCCGCGGCGTTCGGGGAGATCGCGGGCGAGACCCTGAGCAGACTGCAGGATTCCGCGCCACCCATGATGCCGGCACTCGTCGAGCAGGTGATGGCGCGCAATCTCGGGCCGTCGTGGCGAAACCAGTTCCGGGAGTTCACCGATCGGGCCGCCGCGGCGGCCTCGCTGGGGCAGGTGCACCGGGCGGTGTGGCACGACGGCCGCGACGTTGCGGTCAAGATCATGTACCCGGGTGCTCGGGAGGCGGTGGCCTCGGACCTCCGGCAGCTGCGCAGTATGTCCGGATTGATCGGCGCGGTCATGCCGGGCGCGGATGTGTGCGCGGTCATCGAGATGGTGTGCGCCGTGGTCGACGGCGAACTCGACTACCGGCTGGAAGCCGCGAACCAGCAGCGCTGCGCCGATCTGCTGCGCGACGACCCGGAATTCCTGGTCCCCGATGTCGTGATGGTCGCCGATGAAGTCCTGATCAGCGACTGGCTCGATGGCGCCGCCCTGACCCGCGTCGTCGCGACCGGCACCGCCGAGGAACGCGGCCGCGCGGGACTGACCGTCTTCCGGTTCCTCGAGACCGTCGCCGACCGCGGCGGCATCCTCTACAGCGACGTGCACCCCGGCAACTTCCTCCTGCTGCCCGACGGCCGCCTCGGCGTCGTCGACTTCGGCGCAGTGGGCGGCTACCCGCCGGACTTCCGCGCCACGGTTGCCGACATCGCCGAGGCCCTGTTGAACGGCACCCCGGCCGACCTGGAAGACGCCCTCCGCGCCCACGGATTCGTCCACCCCGGAACAGCTTTCGACGCCGAAGAACTCCTCCGCATAGCCACGCCCTTCATCCAGGTCGTCTTGCGCGACGACTTCCACATGTCCACCGACTGGCTCCGCGACCAGGTGACCGACATCGCGGCGATCAGCCTCTCCAACGTCTTCCGTCAGATGACCCTCCCGCCCGCGCTGATCCCCCTGGCCCGCAAGGCGGGCACCACAGTCGGGACCCTCAGCCTCCTCGGCACCGACGGCATCCGCGGCGAACTCCTGTCCTGGTACCCCGAAATCGGGGACGCTGTGCGGCGCTACGAGGATCGAGTATCCGGACCTTTGGGCTTTCCGGGGCTGAGATAAAATCGGTGGTTCTTGTGCGCCGAGCGGGCACACAATCTATCGGTTGACCATCGGTACCCACTGC
Source organism: Nocardia huaxiensis (assembly GCF_013744875.1). Lineage (NCBI taxonomy): Bacteria > Bacillati > Actinomycetota > Actinomycetes > Mycobacteriales > Nocardiaceae > Nocardia > Nocardia huaxiensis. The sequence goes on along the minus strand of NZ_CP059399.1, from coordinate 5,675,980 downwards.
TGCAATGAGGAGACGCTTGTGATCACCGCGACCGACCTGGAGGTCCGGGCCGGAGTCCGCACCCTGCTGACGGCGCCCGGGTCGGCGCTGCGTGTGCAGGCCGGTGATCGGATCGGGCTGGTCGGGCGCAACGGTGCGGGGAAGACCACGACGTTGCGGATTCTTGCCGGTGAGGGAGAACCTTACGCGGGCAAGGTCATCCGGTCGGGGGAATTGGGGTATTTGCCGCAGGATCCGCGGGAAGGCAACCTCGATGTGCTCGGGCGGGACCGGGTGCTGTCGGCGCGCGGGCTGGACAAGCTGCTGCGCGACATGGAGAAGCAGCAGGCCATCATGGCCGAGGTCGCCGATGATGCCGAGCGGGAGAAAGCCGTTCGCGCGTATGGGCGGCTGGAGGATCGGTTCTCGGCGCTGGGCGGGTATGTGGCCGAGAGTGAGGCCGCGCGGATCTGCAACAGCCTCGGGCTGCCCGATCGGGTGCTGGGGCAGCAGCTGCGCACGCTTTCGGGTGGTCAGCGTCGTCGAATCGAGTTGGCGCGCATCCTTTTCGCCGCCTCCGACGGCAGCGGCGGCAAGTCCGACACCACGCTGCTGCTCGACGAGCCGACCAACCACCTCGACGCCGACTCCATCAACTGGCTGCGCGGCTTCCTGCAGAACCACGAGGGCGGGCTCATCGTCATCTCCCACGATGTGGAACTGCTCGGCGATGTGGTGAACAAGGTGTGGTTCCTCGACGCCGTGCGCGGCGAGGCCGACATCTACAACATGGGCTGGAAGAAGTACCTCGACGCGCGCGCCACCGACGAGCAGCGCCGCCGCCGCGAACGCGCCAATGCCGAGAAGAAGGCGTCGGCGCTCAAGCAGCAGGCCGCCAAGCTCGGCGCGAAGGCCACCAAAGCCGTTGCCGCACAGAACATGATGAAGCGCGCCGAGCGCATGCTGGCCGAGGCCGACGACATCCGCGTGGCCGACAAGGTGGCGCGCATCAAGTTCCCCGAGCCCGCGGCCTGCGGCAAGACGCCGCTCATGGCCAAGAACCTCACCAAGATGTACGGCTCGCTGGAGATCTTCGCGGGCGTGGATCTGGCCATCGATCGCGGCAGCCGCGTCGTGGTGCTCGGCCTCAACGGCGCGGGCAAGACCACGCTGCTGCGTCTGCTCGCCGGCGTCGAACAGCTCTCCGCGGGCGCCATCGAACCCGGACATGGTTTGAAGGTGGGCTATTTCGCGCAGGAGCACGACACGCTCGACGATCAGGCGACGGTGTGGGAGAACATCCGGCACGCGGCTCCCGATGCGGGAGAACAGGATCTGCGCGGACTGCTCGGTGCGTTCATGTTCTCCGGCCCGCAGCTGGAACAGCCCGCCGGCACCCTCTCCGGCGGTGAGAAGACCCGTCTCGCGTTGGCCGGTCTGGTCTCCTCCGCCGCGAATGTCCTTCTGCTGGACGAACCTACGAACAACCTCGACCCCGTCTCCCGTGAACAGGTGCTCGACGCGCTGCGCAGTTACGCGGGCGCGGTGGTACTCGTGACCCACGATCCCGGTGCGGCCGAGGCCCTCAACCCCGAGCGCGTCATCATGCTTCCGGACGGCACCGAGGACCACTGGTCGCAGGAATACCTGGAGCTGATCCAACTCGCGTGATGCTAATCACAATGATTCATTGATCACATGCCTCCGAGTGTTTAGCCTGGAATGAGGCGCCCACGGCGACTCGGAGGAAGTCATGAGTGACAGACCCGCACAGGGTAAAGCCGTATTGGGGAAGGGCACGCGCGTCACCGGAAAGTCGCGAGACCGCCTGCAATCCCAGCTCAAGAAGCAGTACGAGGCCGGAGCCAGCATCCGGTCTTTGGCCCGGGAGACCGGGAGATCGTATGGATTCATCCACAACGTGCTGGTGGAGTCGCATGTGCAACTCCGCAGCCGGGGTGGTGCGAACCGGCGAAAGTCGGCGAAAGCCGCTGCCAAGTAGCGTTTTCCGCACTCACAGCACGCGCAGGGATTGGTGCCCCCGAACCCCCAGGGGTTGCTCGGGTTCCGGGGCTACACCCTGCAACCGTGGAGTGGCGGAAGACGTTATGCGGCAGGCATGGCGAAAGCTGCTGGACAATCGGGGGTTTCGCGCGCCCGCCTAGCGGGTGACGGTGCCGTCGCCGAGTACGAGCAGGTTGGCCAGGCTCTCGAAAATCGGCAGGCCCGTTTTGATTTCGAGGTAGGCGAACTGGCCCTGCGGGTTCACTTCCAGGAACCAGAACTCGCCGTCCAGGCCCACGCGCAGGTCGATCACGCCGAAAGCCAGTCCCAGCGCGCCCATCAGCGTGGTCAGCGACTTGCTGACCGAGGCGGGCAGGCGGTCCGCGGTGAACGCGACCGAGGTGTCCAGGCGTGAATCCACCCGTCCCACACCGGCTTGCGAGTCGATGCGCACCACCCACTCGATGCCGTCCACCCACACCACCCGCAGATCGCATTCGGCGTGGATGTAGTCCTGAAACGTGGTGGGGGAGTTGCGGATCGTCGGCATGCGCCCGCGATCGGCCGCCGTCACCACGCGGGTCTCGGTGAAGGCGCCGCGCCCGGTGCCGGTGCGCTTGTAGATGACCGGGCCGGGCCGGGAGTCGATGAAGGCGTGCGCCTCCTCGGCATCGTTGGTGATGAGCGTTTCCGGGACGGCGAAACCGGCGCGATAGGCCGTTTCCAATTGCACGATCTTGCGATTCGCGGTGCGGTCGGCGCCGGGATCGTTCACCCACAGCGCGGGCATGGACCACAGCAGGCCCTGCAGGAAGCCATCGCATTCGGCGCGCCGATAGGCGTCGTCCTCGGCGTGCAGGCTGCTGGGCACGTCGCAGGGCTGCGGTCTGCGCCACCACACCGAGGTGACGTCGTCGAGGCCGAGCACATGGGACAGGCTGCGGCTGGTGCCTTCGCGGGCGAGGCGGAAAGTGCCGTTCTCCCGCGGAAAGTCGCGCATGTCGAGCCGAATCGCGCTGAGCGCGTACAGCTTGCGCAGCGTGACAGCGAGAGCGTCGCCGTGCAGGTCGTCGGCCTCGGTGACGATGAGCACCGAACCCGTTGTGCGGGAGTTCATCCGCGAATCCGTCAGTCCAGGCTGTCGCAGGCCGCGCCGTCGTCGCTGCCATTGTGCGAGCGGGTCTGACAGCACGTCATGGTGGCGCCGCCGACGCCGGGCCGGGTGGTGAGTTCCAGCGTGCGCGCCCAGATTTCGGTGAGCCGCTGCAGTTCGTCGTCACCGCGGGCGGGGGTGTGGTCCTGCGGGAGGGTCAGGGGGCGATCGACGAGTTCGACACGCCTGCGCTGGGTGAAATCGGCGACCGTGCCACTGCGCACTCGCACCAGCACCGGCCGCTCCTCGCAGATACCTTGCGCCGCCGCAGATTCCCAGTCGGTGAGGGAGAGGACGTCGGCCCGGCGGAAGGTCCAGGTGCCGTCGGCGACGCGCACGCTGATATGCCGGTCGGTGGCGGCCACGAGATAGCCGGATAGCGGTGGCGCGGTGGAACCCACGGTCGCGGACGCGGAGGGATGGAGGGCGCCGGTCATTGCTGAACTCCGATCTGCTCGGGATTTGCTGCGGGGCCGAGCGTGATCTGAATCATATCCCCTGGCGCTACGTGTTCGGCTCGCATCGAAAGATTTCAGCCGTCCCGGCAAACGCTGCCGGGACGGCGTAATACGCTACGGCCGAAAGTTTTTCGCTCCGTTACCGGATCGGTTACAGACCGAGCACCTCGGGAGACTCGGCGAGGGCGAGGAAGCGCTCGCGCGGATCGGAAACGAGCTTGCGGGCCTTCAGATCCATGACGCCGGCGACCACTGTCACCTGCGCAGATACGGTGCCGTCCAGTTTGACGATCTCCTGGTGCATGGTGAACACCTTCCGGCCCGTCCACTCGAACGTGCAGCTCACCGTTACTTCGTCACCGAGATGCAACTCGCGGAAGTACTTGATGTTGGACTCCAGCACCACCGGGCCGATGCCGGAGGCGATCATCTTCTCGCCCGGGACGCCGGCCGCGCGCATGAGCTCCCAGCGGGCGTGCTCGGCGTACTGGTGGTAGACGGCCTGGTTCAGGTGGCCGTTTATATCGAGCTCGTAGCCGCGGACGGTGATCGGGACAGAGAAAACCATGTCTGCGCCAACCATTCCCTACCGGCCGGTATTCCGATATTCACCGTGGTCTCCGGCACATTCGGCGATTGCTTGGCTATTGCCGCCGGGGGCATTCACGCGCATATTGCGCAAGGTTGGCGCACCGGCGGCGCATGCCCCCTGAACAGGCGCCGAGCCGTTCAGCGCGCGGCGGAACGTGCCAGGATCGCGCGGTTGAACGCACCCATGTCGCGGATGGCCAGCCGTGCGTCGGGCAGCAGATCCGACCCGGCCTGGAAGACGTGCAGTGCCCGATCCCACAGCTGCAACCGGCAGGGGATCCCGGCGTCGGCGCAGCGCTGCGCGAGCTCCTCGGAATCGGGCCGCAGGCTCTCGGTCGAGCCGACTTGAATGAGGGCGGGCGGCAGCCCGTGGAAGTCGTGATTCACCGCCGACCAGGCCGGATCCACCATGCCGTCCACGGCGATACCCCACTCGACGAATACCCGCCAGATATGGCCGGGCAGCGCCTGATCCAGCGACGCGTTGGGATGCTTCTCCTTGGCGGTGTTGTCCATATTCGACCAGGGCGCGATGACCGAGAGTCCGCCGGGCATCGGCAGGCCGAGGTCGCGCGCGTGCAGGGCGAGCAGGAAGGCCAGACCGCCGCCCGCCGAATCACCGGAAACGATGATGCGGTGGGCGGGGATGCCGCGATCCAGCAGATGCCGGTAGGCGGCCACGGCATCCTCGATCGTGTCGGTGAGATGCGCGGGCATCATCCGGTAGTCCACATTGAAGACCGGAATCCCGCTCGCTCGAGCGATTTTCGCGACGAGACGCCGATGCGAGTTGAGTCCGCCCGCGGCGTAGACACCGCCGTGAAAGTAGAGGATCGCCGAATCCGGCGCGCCGAGTGGACTCGCGATGTCCTCGGGCCACACCCATTCGGCGCGGAAGTCCTTGAACTTCACCAGCTTTCGCCGGGTGCCGCGCGGCGGCAGCAGAATCGCGGCGGGAGCATCGGTGAAACTGCTGACCGCGAACACATTTCGCGACCGGAACGGCAATCTCATGGCCGCCGTCGCGAGCGCGCCGAGCACCGGCGCGACCGTGGGCCGCAGGGCCGCGTACAGGATCCGGGTCATGACGCTGGATCCCGCCAGTTCGATGGTGAGGGTGGAATCGGCGCTGGTTGGGGGAGTGCTCATCGGTCCTCATTCGCCATATCGCATTCTGTCTCAGACAATATAGGCAGTGTGGCGATGGCCTGACCAGTGTCGAATCCCTCAGCGGCGGTTCGCCGTCCGCTCCTGCCACCACTGCGGGGCGTCCACGAAGTGATTATCGAACTCCTCCTGGGAGGCCGCGAGATCGGCGAGCGTGGCCTCGCCCCGGCCGATGCGATCCAGCAGCCGGAAGTATTCGAACCGCTCCACGCCCGGCATGAGCGCGATCATGATGCGCGCCGAGCTGTCCGGAGTCGCGCCGAACGCGTGCGGCATGAGCTTCGGGACGATGATCGATCCACCCGCGCCCACGGTGACGATCCGATCCCCGGCCAGCACCTGCAATTCGCCCTCGGCGACGTAGAACAGCTCGTCGGACTTGGTGTGGAAGTGTGGCGCGGCGCCGTCCGCACCCTGCTTCATGCTCACCTCGAGGGTGCTGGCCGCACCGCCCGCCTCATTCGAATCGATGAGCAGCCGGACGGTGACGGCGTCGGTGCCCAGGGTCTCGGCCTCGTGCGGCTGGCGGATGGCGACGGGCCGGGAAGGGGTGTTCATGATGGGCTCCGAACTGTTTGTTGCTTGATAATTCGCTACCGAACTATAAGCCATCGAATAAGATGCTGTCCATGGGTGAGACGAACACGGACGCGGTGGACGCCATCGCCGCACAGTGGCGCCGGGAACGACCGGATCTGGACCTGGAGGCCATGGCCATCATCGGCCGGCTGGGACGGCTGTCGATGGTGGCGGGCAAGCGCATCGAAGCGGTGTTTGCCGCCCACGGACTACAGCGCGGCGAGTTCGATGTGCTTGCCTCACTTCGTCGTTCGGGCGAGCCGTACGAGCTGAACCCCTCGGTCATGGCCGATACGCTCATGCTCTCGCGCGCCGGCATGACCGGGCGGCTGGACCGGCTCGAATCGGCGGGACTGGTGCGCCGGGTCGCGGACGCGGGGGACCGGCGGGCGGTGAAGGTCGGTCTCACCGATCGCGGGTTGCAGCTGATCGACGTGGTGGTCACCGAGCACACCGAGAATGAGACCCAGCTGCTCTCCGCGCTGTCCGCCCAGGACCGCAAGCAGCTGGACCGGCTGGTGCGCGTGCTGCTGACCGACCTGGAGGGCGGCGGGAAATCTTTGAGCGGCGTCTAGGCTTTCGTGAGATCGAGCTCGGTGACCTGGATCAGGCCGCGCTCCGGCAGCGCCGTCTCCAGCCGGAAACGGCATGCGCGCCCGTCGAAATCGAGGGTCGCGATGGAGTTGCCGAAGTGCGGCCCGCTCACGCGATGCCAGCCGACCGGATCGGGTGCGATACCGCGTCTGTCGGCCAGCCGGCGCAACGCCGAGGCCAGGGGCGTGGACCAGGCCGCCTTGAACAACAGCCGGAACACCTTGGGCGGATCATTGTGCACGGGTGAGCACACCAGCTGCAGGACACGGGATGTCGTGGGCCGCGCGTACGTCGCACGGGCGGCGTAACTGTGGTGCACATCGCCGGACAGCACGCACACGGTGGCCGGTGCGGACGGTCCGGTGGCGACACGGTGGATCAGCTGCGCGAGCCGCTCGAAGGATGCGCGGAAGGCCGGCCAGTGCTCCAGATCGGCGCGCTGCCTGAGCCTTTCACCCATTCGCCCGCGCCATCCGGGCAGGGACGCGGCCCGCTCGTTGAGCGACTGCAGGTGGCTGACCGCGTGCGGCATGAGCCACGGGAGTGAGGAGCCGATCAGCAGATGATCGCACTCGCCGGCGGCGTTCTCCTCGATCCAGTCGAATTCGTGCCGGCCGACCATGAGACGCTCGCCGTCCAGAATCCGGCCACTGCGAGTGTCGATGACCAGCAAGCGAATTCGGCCGAAATCGCGGCGATAGCTCCAGCGCGTGGGTTTGCGCCCATCGACTTCGTGATCGGCCTGCTCGGCGAAGTCTTCCAGGAGATCCTGGACGTCGCGCTCGGCCTTGACGACCTCCCGGTACAGCGAATTGCGTTCCAGCTCGGCCGGATCCAGGTTCCCGAGATGCTGGTACACCCAGTACGAGGCGAGCCCGGCCCGAATTCGGCTGCGCCACCACGGCTTCCGCGCCATCTGTGCCCGCCAGGTGCGCGAGGTGTTCCAGTCGTCGCGCACATCGTGGTCGTCGAAGATCATGGAGGTCGGCACGGTCGACATGAGCCAGCGGATCTCCGGATCCGACCAGGATTCGTGATACAGCTCCGCGTACTCCCGGAACGACACCACCTCGTCCTCGGGCTCCTCGCCGGATCGTCGCTGCGCCAGCCATTCTCGTAGGTGCGGTGTCGGCTGATCCGCGTACACCTGATCGCCGAGCAGTAGTAGCGAATCCGGCCATTCACCCTCGGGCAGCTTGCTCATGCGCAGCGCGTAGGCGTCCAATGCGTCGGGCCCGACCCGGTCGGCCTCCAGCACGCCGGGCGTGGCCTTGGCCGCCCGGCACGATCCGAAGATGAGCCGCTGCACGCCCTGGGTGCGTATCCGGCAGGGCGGAAACTCCGATTCGGCGTCCGGCCACACTTTTTCGCCGTCGAGTCGCACCTCGTAGGGGATCGACGCCCCCGTTTCCAGCCCGTCGACCACGACCAGCGCGAAGTGCAGTTCCCCCACCTGGAAGGTGCGGGCCCGGCAGCCGAGCACCTCCACTTCGCAGGAGGTGTCGGTCTCCACCCAGACCGTCGCCGATGTCGCGTCCACATGCCGCAACACCGGCCCGAGTACCAGTATCGCCATACCGTTCGACGGTACGTGACCGGACGGTCAGCCGAGGGCGACCCCGAGAATGGGCAGGTTCGACAGGGCGTGCGCTTCGATACACAGCACGAGATTGCGCCGCCACCAATAGATTCCGGCGAACAGCGCCGCCCCGGCCGCGGTCATGGTGAGCGCGGTCGCCCAGCCGGATCCCGGAATGTGGCTGCCGGTGAAGACCACGAACGAGGCGAGCGCGGCGAGCCAGGGCCGGCCGGTGAGCTCGATGACGCGTTCCATGAGCAGCCCACGGAAGAACAGTTCTTCGACGACCGCCGCGTTGACGATGAGGTGGATCGCCGCAATCACACTGAGCGAGTCGATGATCGACGAGGTCTGCGTATCGCCGCCACCGCCGACGAGCGAATACAGCAGGATGCCGGTGATCAGCGCGGCCGCGGTGATCGGTACGACCACCGCGACGTCACGCCGCTGCGGGATCCGAAGGCCGAGCGAGGACAGCGGCCGTCGCTCGACGAAGAGCACGAAAGACAGCAGTAGCATCGCCGCGGCCCAGCGCACCACGAGAATGATGTCGAAATCCGAGCCGGACGGATCCTCGAGCCAGATCGAGGCGAAGGTCGGAAGGAGCCAGAGCAGGACTCCGGCCCCCAGCGCGAATAGGGCCATACCCGATTGTCGCGCTCAATCCTTGCGCCGCACCGAGGCTTCCACCAGGTCCAGCACCGCTTCGAGATTGTCATTGGCATGCCCGGAGGCGATGCGGGCGATGAGGCCGTCGAGGATGAGGTCGAGGTATCCGAGCAGGACCTCGGTGGGGACGTCGTCACGCAGCGCGCCCGCGGCCTTGCGGCGTTCCAGGCGGGCCACCGTGGCGGCGGTGAGTTCGACGGAGCGTTCTTCCCAGTTGGCGCGGAATTCGGGATCGTTGCGCAGGCGGCGGGCGATCTCGAGACGGGTTCCGAGCCAGTCGAAGTCCTCGGGGTGCGCGAGCATGTCGCGCATGACCTGGATCAGACCCTGGTTGGCCGCGACTTCGGCCATGCGGCCCGCGTCTTCCTGGGCGAGAGCCAGGAACAGCGCGTCCTTGTCGCGGAAGTGGTGGAAGATCGCGCCCCGCGAGAGGCCGGTCGCCTCTTCCAGACGACGCACTGTCGCGCCCTCGTAGCCGAATTCGGCGAAGCACCGGCGGGCTCCGTCCAGAATCTGGCTGCGCCGGGCGGCGAGGTGGTCGTCACTGACCTTGGGCACTGGGCTCCTCCGAAACGTGTTGTGCGGGATCCACGTATCGATCCTGGGATGGATACGTGGATCCCGCACGAGCGACGAGCGAAGCGATCCGGGCGGATCGCGTGGCGGGCACCGGCGAAAACCGATGCCCACCACCACGACTCGGTGTGAAACAGCCCTTCACATCCGAGTGGTGACAGTTCTTAGCCGCGGATCATGTTGCGCAGCACGAACTGCAGGATGCCACCGTTGCGGTAGTAGTCGGCCTCACCGGGCGTGTCGATGCGGACGACCGCGTCGAACTCGACCTTCTCGCCGTTCTCCTTGGTGGCGGTCACCTTCAGAGTCTTCGGAGTCACACCCTCGTTCAGCTTGGTGATGCCCTCGATGTCGAAGACCTCGGTGCCGTCCAGGCCCAGCGACGCGGCGGACTCGCCGGCCGGGAACTGCAGCGGCACAACGCCCATGCCGATGAGGTTGGAGCGGTGGATGCGCTCGAACGACTCGACGATGACGGCTTTGACGCCCAGCAGGCTGGTGCCCTTGGCGGCCCAGTCACGCGAGGAACCCGAGCCGTACTCCTTGCCGCCCAGCACGACCAGCGGGATGCCCGCGGCCTGGTAGTTCTGCGAGGCGTCGTAGATGAACGCCTGCGGGCCACCGTCCTGGGTGAAGTCGCGGGTGTAACCACCGGAGACGTCATCGAGGAGCTGGTTGCGCAGCCGGATGTTGGCGAAGGTGCCGCGGATCATGACCTCGTGGTTACCGCGACGCGAGCCCAGGGAGTTGTAGTCCTTGCGCTCGACGCCGTGCGAGTCGAGGTACTGCGCGGCCGGGGTGCCCGGCTTGATCGGACCGGCCGGGGAGATGTGGTCGGTGGTGACCGAGTCGCCCAGCAGCGCCAGCACGCGAGCGCCCTTGATGTCCTGAACCGGAGCCGGCTCCATCTGCATGCCGTCGAAGTACGGCGCCTTGCGGACGTAGGTCGAGTTCTTGTCCCACGCGAAGGTGTCGCCCTCGGGGGTGTTCAGACCCTGCCAACGCTGGTCGCCGTCGAAGACGGTGGCGTAGGACTTGGTGAACATGTCGCGCGAGATGGCCGACTTGATGGTGTCGTCGATCTCCTGCGCGGACGGCCAGATGTCCTTCAGGAAGACGTCGTTGCCGTCCTTGTCCTGACCCAGGGCGTCGGTCTCGAAGTCGAAGTCCATGGTGCCCGCGAGCGCGTACGCGATGACCAGCGGCGGGGAGGCCAGGTAGTTCATCTTCACGTCGGGGGAGATACGACCCTCGAAGTTGCGGTTACCCGACAGCACGGCGGTGACCGAGAGGTCGTTGTCGTTGATCGCCTTGGAGATCTCCTCCGGCAGCGGACCGGTGTTGCCGATGCAGGTGGTGCAGCCGAAGCCACCCACGTAGAAGCCGAGCTTCTCGAGGTACGGCCACAGGCCGGCCTTCTCGTAGTAGTCGGCGACGACCTGCGAGCCCGGGGCCATGTTGGTCTTCACCCACGGCTTGGAGGACAGGCCCTTCTCGACCGCGTTGCGGGCCAGCAGGGCCGCGCCCAGCATGACCGACGGGTTGGAGGTGTTGGTGCAGGAGGTGATGCCCGCGACCACGACGGCGCCGTGATCGAGCACGAAGTCACCGCGCTCCGGGTCGGAGACCTTGACCGGCTTGGACGGACGGCCGTTGCTGCCGTTGGCGGCGGTCGGGATGGCCGCGGAATCGTCGGCGAAGTCCAGTTCGGCCGGATCGCTGGCCGGGAAGGACTCGGCGATGGCCTCGTCCAGCTGGGTGTGCGGGGCCGGGTCGCTGGTGTAGCTGGTGATGTCCTTGCGGAAGGCGCTCTTGCTCTCCGACAGCAGGATTCGGTCCTGCGGGCGCTTCGGGCCGGCGATGGACGGCACCACGGTGCCCAGGTCCAGCTCCAGGTACTCCGAGTACTGCGGCTCGTTGTCGGCGTTGTGCCACAGGCCCTGCTCCTTGGCGTACGCCTCGACGAGCGCGAGCTGCTCGTCGCTGCGGCCGGTGAGGCGCAGGTAGTTGATGGTCTCCTCGTCGATCGGGAAGATCGCCGCGGTGGAACCGAATTCGGGCGACATGTTGCCCAGGGTGGCGCGGTTGGCCAGCGGAACCTCGGCCACACCCTTGCCGTAGAACTCGACGAACTTGCCGACCACACCGTGCTTGCGCAGCATGTCGGTGACGGTGAGCACCACGTCGGTGGCGGTGACGCCGGGCTTGATCTCACCGGTCAGCTTGAAGCCGACGACGCGCGGGATCAGCATGGAGACCGGCTGGCCCAGCATGGCGGCCTCGGCCTCGATGCCGCCGACGCCCCAGCCCAGCACGCCCAGGCCGTTGACCATGGTGGTGTGCGAGTCGGTGCCGACACAGGTGTCGGGGTAGGCCTGGCCGTTGCGGACCATGACGGTGGGGGCCAGGTATTCGATGTTGACCTGGTGGACGATGCCGACGCCCGGCGGGACGACCTTGAAGTCGTCGAAGGCGCCCTGGCCCCAGCGCAGGAACTGGTAGCGCTCGCCGTTGCGCTCGTACTCGAGGTCGACGTTGCGCTCGAGGGCGTCGGCGCGGCCGAAGACGTCGAGGATGACCGAGTGGTCGATGACCATGTCGGCGGGGGAGAGCGGGTTGACCTTGTTCGGGTCGCCGCCGAGGGTGGTGACGGCCTCACGCATGGTGGCGAGGTCGACGATGCAGGGCACGCCGGTGAAGTCCTGCATGATCACGCGGGCGGGCGTGAACTGGATTTCGGTGTCCGGCTGGGCGTTCGGGTCCCAGTTGGCCAGGGCGCGGATCTGGTCGGCGGTGATGTTCGCGCCGTCCTCGGTGCGAAGCAGGTTCTCCGCCAGCACCTTCAGGGCGTAGGGCAGCTTCTCGGTGCCGGGCACGGCCGACAGGCGGAAGATCTCGTAGGAGTTCTCGCCGACCTGCAGGGTGCCCTTGGCGCCGAAAGTATCGATACTCGTCACTGTTCAGCTCCACTCGTCTGTGAATGGGATGGCCACCGGCGGGGCTGTGCCGGTGACTCGTCGAGGCGCGAGGCCTCGTCCGTTTTCCAACCCTAACAGTACGCTTGTCCTGTGAGCGCATCGGGAGGGGTCTGAACGCGTTCTGCGACACGAACCGCGCGCCGTGGTGAGGTGATGTGACAAGCAGTCCCGTACTCTGCGTTCGTGACCGTCTCGCACACCTCGGTATTCACGCCCCTGGCGACGGAGCTACCGCCGAACACCGACCTGAAGGCAATCATCGCCGATCTGGCCTCGGATGGTGTCGCCGCCCCCAAGGGGCGCGATCAGGAGAAGCTGGCCGCGATCGTCGCCGATGCCCGCGAGCACGGCATCGACCTGAATCTCGTGGTGATCCAGGGCAATCCGGGTATCGAGGCCAATCTGCGCGATGTGGCCAACGAGGTGTTCAAGGTCGAGGGCGGCACGGTCGCGGTCTTCAGCGACGACTGGATCGGCACCGCGAGCGATCAGTTCACCCGCGCCAAGCTGGAGTGGGCCGAGGATCCGGCGAAGTACCGCAACCCCGATCACACCACCGAGGCGGTGCAGATCTTCGTCGATCGGCTCGAGCAGCCGGAGGGTCTGTCCTGGACGGCCATCACGCTGGTGTTGCTGGCCGGATTGGTCGCGGTGATCGCCGGGCTCTACCTGGTGAAGTCGCGGCGGGCGGCCGCCGCGCCGGCTCCCGAGCGTCCGCGCACTCCCGTCGCCTGAGCGCGCTGCCGCGAGTAGCGGTAGCGCCCCGCGCTTGTCCTGCAAATACTCGGCAACGTCTGAATTGATGTCGGGTCATTCTGGCGTGGCACCCTCAACCTTTCCTTGAAGTGTCGTACGGTTTCGCAAGGCACAGCTGGGGAAGATGCGGGGAGGTGCGATGCGACAACCGGCGAAACGACGCGGACGGTCGGTTCGAATCGCTGTGGAGTTGCTCGTCACGCTGAGCGTGCTGGCGCTCGGCATGACCACCGGCCACGCGGCACCCCCGCCTCCCAATCCGAGTGACAGCGAAATCGCCGACGCCGGTGCGCAAGTCGACGCCACCGTCGGTGAGGTCGGCGCCCTCATCAACCAGGTGGCCGCCGCCGAACAGCAGCTCCGTCAACTCGACGACGCCGTCGCCACCCGCCGCGAACTCGTCAACAAGGCCCTCGTCGATCTGCAGAACGCCCGCGCCGCCGCCGACGCCGCGGCCGCCGCAGTCATCCAGTGCGGCCGCGATCTCGACGCCTCCGGTGTCCAGGTTGCCCAGGCGCACAAGGAATTCAACGAGTACGCCGCCCAGGCGTACATGCGCCCCGCCTCCACCTCCCTGCTCACCTACCTGGCCGCCCCCGACGCCGACACCGCCCTGTCCCGCGCCCAATGGCTGACCATCGCCTCCAAGAACCAGAAGGACGTGGTCGACGCCCTCCGCCGCGCCCAGATCGACCAGGCCAACCGCACCTCCGCCGCCAAGGCCGCCCAGCAGGCCGCCGATGCCGCCGCTGCCGACGCCGAACACAAGAAAACCGAGGCCCAGAACGCCGTCGCCGCTGCCCAAGCCGAATTCGACCAGCAGAACACCGTCCGCGTATCCCTTGTCTCACAACGAGATTCGGCCCAGCAACGGCTGGACGCCGCCCGCGCCACGGTAGCCGGCCTGCAGGGCCAGCGCGACGCCTACGAAGCCTGGGACGCCCAGCGCCGAGCCGACGAAGCCGCTGCTCGCGCCGCCGCCGTGGACGCCGCCTCCCGAGTCTCCACCGACCGCGCCTCCAACGACCGAGCCGCCGAAGCCGCCCTCACCCACTACCCCCACACCGACCTCAGCAACTCCGGCCGCGCCCCCCGCTACGGCCAGCAACCCAACCGCGCCAACGGTTCCCGCTCCGAACTGATCGAAATAGTGGTAGACCGAGCCATGTCCCAACTCGGCGTCGACTACGCCTGGGGCGGTGGCGACGAGGACGGCGCCACCCTCGGCATCCGCGACGGCGGCGTAGCCGACAGCTACGGCGACTACGGCAAAGTAGGCTTCGACTGCTCCGGCCTGATGATCTACGCCTTCGCCGGAATAGGCGTCTCCCTCCCGCACTACAGCGGCTACCAATACACCATGGGCACCCGAGTCCCCGTCTCCGAACGAGAACGCGGCGACATGCTCTTCTGGGGCGGCGGCGGCTCCCAACACGTAGCCCTCTACGTAGGCGGCGGCAAAATGGTCGAAGCCCCCCAATCCGGCGACGTAGTCCGAGTCTCCTCGGTCCGAGAAGACGGCATCATGCCCTACGCAGTCCGCATAGTCTCCTGAGTTCTCGGCTTCAGCGGTTGCGAGGCGACAATCCCCTCGATGTCACACCCCGTGAGACGATCTGATCGTCGAATTATCCGGGGGGACAATATATGTCGATTACGCGACTGCCGGTCGCGCGCGTGCTCGCCCCACGCGCGGCCTTATGTCTGGCTTTGCTCGTCGCGCTGCTGTTCGCTCTAGTGGGCCCGCTGATCGCAGCTCTGCAAGCGGCCGGTTGGTCGACCGGAGGCATCGCGCTGGCACGGACCGGTGGTGCTGCGCTGGTGCTCCTGGTCGCGAGCACGATCGCCGATCGCGGCCGCCCGCGGATCCGTCGGCACCACATCCTCGACGTCGTTGCCTATGGAGTCGGGGCCGTGGCGGTGGCTCAGGTCGGGCTGATACTTGCTCTGCAGACGCTGGAGATCGGTGTCGCCGTCGCGATCCAATTCCTTGCCTGCGCGGTGGTTGTCGCCTGGGAATGGGTGCGACACCGGCGTCGTCCGGCGGCGACGACGATCGGCGGACTGATCTTGGCGGTGGGCGGAACCATTATGGTGGTCAACCCCTTTCATGGTGATCCCATCCACTGGACCGGAATCGGCTGGGCCGTCGCTTCGATGCTCGGTGTGGTCGTGTTCTTCGCTGCGCCCGCAACGCCGAACCGGCCGAGCGCTTTGACCTTGGGAGCGTGGGGCATGGTCGTGGGCGCGGTGATCGTCGCAGGATTCGTCCGAGCGGGAGTCCTGCCGGCCCGGTTCAGCAACGATCCCGGCGAGATCGCTGGACACGAAATCTCCTCTCTCGCAATCCTCGTCGTTCTCGTTGTGGCGTCATCGGTTGCGCCCCACCTACTCACGATGATGGTGATCACGCGGCTCGGTGCCACCAGCACGTCTCTGATCCTGCTCACCGAAGTTCTCTTCGCCGGGCTTCTCGCATGGGGGCTCCGGGGGCAACCACTCACGCTCCTGGCAGCCATTGGGGGCCTCGGTATCTGCGGAGGAATCGCCATTGCGCAGATCGGCGATGTCCGGGCGTGAAGGCGGGCCGGAGCGCAGACGCACGGGTAGGGGGCGGCGCGCCGACCCGCGGGTGACGTGACTCAGGCGGGGGTGTGTTCGGTTGCTACGTCGAGGATCCAGGTGATGCCGAAGCGGTCGGTGAGCATTCCGAAGGCGGGTGCCCACTGGGTTGGGCCGTAGGGCTCGATGATTGTTGCGCCCGCTGCGAGGCGTTCCCAGCGGGCGGCGACTTCCTCGACGGTGTCGCCTCGGACGGAGAGGAAGAAGCGGTCTGTGGTGATGGTGGTGCCGTGCTCGCGGCGGGTGGTGGGGGCCGGGCTGGTTGCCGGGGCCTCGGGGCCGGGGACGTCGTAGGCCATGATGCGGAAGCCGTTGTCGGCGGTGACCTGGCCGAAGACGACCTTGGTGGCGTCGGGGGATTCGGCGGGCATGCCGAAGTCGGCGTAGGTGATGGCGGTGGTGTGGCCGCCGAAGACGGATCGGTAGAACTCCAGGGCTGCGCGGGCTTGGCCGTGGAAGTTGAGGTGGGCGACGGTGTCGAGCGACATGGTGGTTCGTCCTTCGGGGTGATGTCGTGTCGGCGGAATTCCGGCGACGAGAGCCACCATGTCAGGGGTAGCGGTCAGGGATTGTCCGGTACTGGTGGCAATCTGGCGGGTATGCCGATTGCTTCCTCGACGGTGACCTCCCGGCGGCTGCTTGCCTTGCTGTCGTTGCTGCAGGTGCGGCGGGACTGGCCGGGTGGGGTGCTCGCTCGGCGGCTGGAGGTCAGTGAGCGCACGGTGCGGCGGGACATTGATCGGCTGCGTGAGCTGGGGTATCCGGTTCGGGCGGTCAAGGGGCCCGACGGGGGTTATCGGTTGGAGGCGGGGAGCGAGCTGCCGCCGTTGCTGTTCGATGATGAGCAGGCGGTGGCGCTGGTGGTGGCATTGCGTGGCGTGACGGCCATGGGTGCGGGCATGGAAGAGGCCGCGGAGCGGGCGCTGGCGACTGTGCGTCAGGTATTGCCTGCACGCTTGCGGCAGCGCGTCGACGCGGTCGAGATCACCGCGGTCGCGCCCGGGGCCGCTCCGCGGGTCGACACCCGTGTTCTGTTGGCGCTGAGTGAGGCGGTCCGTTCCCAGGAGGAAGTGCGGTTCGATTACTCGCCGGAGACGGGGCAGGCTCAGGACCGCTCCGGGCAGCCGCGGTGCGTGCAGCCGCACCATCTGGTGGTCCGGAACGGACGCTGGTATCTCATCGGATGGGTTGCCGAGCACGGGGATTGGCGGGTTTACCGCACCGATCGGATGACCCTTCGAATCCCGAACGGGCCGCGTTTCGCGGCTCGTGAACTGCCGGGTGGCGACATCGCCGCATTTCTTTCCGCGCGGTTCAAAGGCTCTGACAGCGGGGATGTTTGGCCTTGCAGCGGGGAGGCGATCCTCGATCTCCCCGTGCAACGGGTGGCCCCCTTCGTCGGTGACGGCATCGCCGAGCCGTGCGGCCCCACCCGGACCAGAGTCCTGATCGGTTCGTGGTCTTGGGCGGCACTGGCCGCGACGCTGGCTCGTTTCGACACCGAGATCGAGGTCATCGGCCCTCCGCAGTTGCACGCTGCCTTCACCGATTTGGCCGCCCGCGCGGGTCGCGCCGCCCGGACGGCCTCAGTCACCTGAAGCGGGTGCGACGCGGCAGCCGGTGTGAAAGATCGCATGAGACAATGTCGTCCGGATGTTTCGGATGATTGGGGGACCGGCGTGGCGAGTCCTGTTCGTCGGCAGTTGCGCAGCAGCGCGAGCCCGGAGCAGCAGGAGCGGGACATTCTCGATGCGGCCGCGGCGGAGTTCGCGGAAGTCGGTGTGCGGCGGGCGAATGTGGACGAGGTGGCGCGGCGGGCGGGGGTGAGCCGGAGCACACTGTATCGGCGATTCCGGAGCAAGGAGGAGTTGCTGCTGGGGGTGGCGCGTGAGGTGTTCGCGGAGGTGGGGCAGCGGCTGGCGGGGGTGACGCGGGGGCACGGGCCGCAGGCGGCGGTGGTGGAGGCGTTCGCGGAGGCGTCGCGGCAGTTCACCGAGAATCCGCTGCTGCGACGGTGGTTCACGACCGAGGTCGAAATACTGGGCACGCTGGTGGATTTGGCGGCGGGAGGCGATCGGCGGCTGTTCGACGAGGCGGTGGCCCTGATCGCGGGGACGCTGCGGCATGCGGGGTCGACCATGGAGCAGGACGAGCTGGAACTGGCGTCGGAGGTGCTGGTGCGGGTGGCCGGCTCGCTGGTGCAGTTGCCTTCTTCGCGGGTCGACATCATGGATCCGGAATCCGCCCGGCAGTTCGCCGAACGGTATCTGGCGCCGCTGGTCCGGTAGTGGTTCAGCCCAGCCGGCGCGCGGCCAGTCCGCGCCCGTAGCGGGTCAGGAGCATGGCGCTGAGCCGTACCGCGCGTTCGAGATTCCCGGTGTAGCCGGGGGACAGCAGGGTCGCGGTCATGGCCTGGACCGGTGTGCGCGCGATGGTGCGCTGATGGGAGAAGGTGAGGTATCCGGCGTGGCCGTGATAGTTGCCGATCCCGCTGCGGCCGACCCCGCCGAAGGGCACATTGAATGCCAGATTGGGCATGAGATCGCCGATGTTCACCGAGCCGCTGCGGGTTCCGTTCACCACGCGGTCGAAGCGCTCGCCGCGCGGACCGTACCAGTAGAGCGTCAAGGGCGGATCGTGTGCCGTGATATGCGAAATCGGCTGTGTCAGATCGTCGTAGCAGTGCACGGTCAGCACCGGCCCGAACACCTCCTCGCTGTCCACCGCCATCGTGCCGGTGACGCCGGTGAGCAGGGTGGGTGCGATCTTGCGGGTCAGCGGATCCGGCAGCTTCTCGCCCGCGGGCACTACCTCGCGGGCGACCGCGCCCTTGCCGACCGCGTCCTCGATCAAGCCGAGCACGCGAATGTAGTTGGCGTAGTTGATGATCGAGGTGTACTCCGGATTGTCCACGACACCGGCGGCGAGATCCGCCCGCCAGGTGCCGAGCACTTCGTCGATGAAGGCGTCCGCGGATTCCTCGGGCACGAACACGTAATCCGGTGAGAGGCAGATCTGCCCGCTGTGTCCCAGCCGGGACCGGGCGACAGCCCGAGCGGCGGCGCGCGGGTCCGCGGACCGGTCGACCACCACCGGATTCTTTCCGCCCAACTCCAGGGTGACCGGCACCAGATTGACGGCCGCATCCGCCGCGACCGACGCGCCGACCTCCGGTGAGCCGGTGAAGAACAGGCTGTCGAACGGGAGCTTCGAGAAATCGGCGCCCCGACCGTGCCGGGGTGAGATGACGGCCAGCTCCTCCACCGGAAAGTACCGTGGCGCAATGCGTGTCAGCACCCCGGTGACCCGGGCGGTGACCGAGGACGGCCGGATCATCACCCGATTGCCCGCCGCCAGCGCGTCCACCGCGGGCGACATGGTGAGCATGACGGGAAAGTTCCACGGCCCGATCACGCCCACCACGCCGCGCGGATCGGTGCGCACTTCCTGCACCATCCCCGGCAGCCGGGACAGGGCGGTGGGGTGCGGGCGCATCCAGCGGGACAGCTGGGTTTTCGCGTAAACAGCTTGGGCGACACAGAATCCCACCTCGCCCGCGACCGTCCACACCCGCGGGCGGGAGCCGTAGTCCTCCTGCAGGGCGTCGGCGATCTCGTCGACATTCTCGGCGAGCATGGCCGCGAGGCGATCCAGTCGATCGCGGCGCTGTTCCGCGTCCGGGAGGCCGTCTCGCAGGAAAGCGGCGCGCTGGCGTTCGAGGATCTCCGACAGCGTGAGCGATTCGGCGGATGCGGGTCGAGAAGCATTGTGCGCCGAATTGTCCGGCCGTTGACCGGCGGAGGTGGAGGAGGTCATGGAATTACTCCTGAGTGGGTGCGGTAGAGCCTCGGCGCGGTTGTGCGCCACCGCGCGCAGGGTGTCGAGATCGGTGAGTTTGCGGCGCGGTCGTCCAGCCCGTGCGCCCGCCGAACGTTCCAGAGTGTCGATCCTGCGCCAACCGCGTCCGTCGATCGGGTCCGCGCCGCGACGGGCCGCCAGATCCAGTAGTTCGTCGGGGGATCGCCGGGGGCGGGGGAGCAGGCCGCTGTCGAGATCGGCGAGGACGGCGGCAGCGGTTTCGGCGGCGCAACGACGATTGAGGCCGATGCCGCCGGTCGCGCCGCGTTTGCACCAGCCCACCACGTAGACACCCGGAATCCGGTGCCCGCGTGGATGAGTCAGTACCCGCCCGGCTGCATTGGGCACGCTGCCGAGCGTCGGATCGAACGGCAGGCCGGGCAGCGGGACCCCGCGCTGCCCGATGGCGTACACGACCAGGGTGGCGTCGAGGGTGGTGTGATCATGCGTCGGGATGACGGTCTGGCGGCCGTTGATCGTCGCGTAGTCATTGCGCACCACGCCGATTCCCGTGACGGAGTGCTCGCCGTGCAGGGCGTGCGGTGCTGTCAGGAAGCGGAAGACCAGCCGCTTGTTCCCGGATGTCGGTGCCCGGGCGGCGGCTTCGCGTGCCACCCGCAGTCTCGTCGTGATCGTGCTGTCGAGCGTCCCCGCTGCTTCGGCAGCGCGTGCCGCCTCGTCGAGGAGGAGCTCCACAGGGTCGATGACCACATCCACCCCGGGCAGTGCGCCGACTCCGAGGAACTCGCCGATAGTGAAGGCGGCCTGCGTAATCCCGCGTCGGCCGAGGATCACCACCTCTTCGATCCGGCTGTCCCGCAGTGCCTGGAGGGCGTGATCGGCGATATCGGTGGCGGCTAGATTCTCGGGTTCGGTGAGCAGGACGCGGGCCACATCCAGTGCCACATTGCCATTGCCCACGATCACCGCTCGCGGTCCGGACAGCGCCGGTGTCAGGCCCGCCTGCGCCGGATGGCCGTTGTACCAGCCCGCGAAATCACTCGCGGACAGTGACCCGGGCAAGTCCTCACCGGGGATCCCCGGTCGTCGGGCGGCGGGCGCACCGACGGCGTACACGACGGCGTCGTAGCAACGCCGCAGCTCGGTATGCGAAATATGCTCGCCCACAGTGATATTCAGCAGATAGCGGAAGTTCGAGCGGCCGGCGACCGCTGCGAACACCGCCTCGAACCGTCTGGTCGCGCCATGATCGGGAGCCACCCCGGTCCGCACGAGGCCGTACGGCGTCGGCAGGCGGTCGAACATATCGATCCGCACCCCAGTATGTTTCAGCAGTTCGGCCGCGACATAGAAGGCGGACGGTCCGGCGCCCACCAGGGCAACCCGGTAGCGCGCGCGGGCGGGCAGAACGGGAGCCTGCGCCGGCGCGGACAGGCCGTGTGACACATCGTGATCGCGGTAGTGGTCGGCATTGATGCGCAGGTAGCCCGCCGACCGTGCGTCCAGCTCGTGATCGGGAACGATTGCGCCGACCGGACATTCGGGTAGGCACAAACCACAGTCGATGCAACTGCCGGGATCGATGTAGAGCATCTCCGCGGTGGCGAACCGCTGTTCCTCCGGCGTCGGGTGGATGCAGTTCACCGGGCACACGCTGACGCAACTCGCGTCGCCGCAACAGGATTGGGTGATCACGAACGTCATCGGTGGCGAACCTTCCGCGACCGGGCATTGGATGGACCGGATCATTCTGTTGCCCATCCCGCACACCCGCTTGTACCATAGAAACAAATTTGTCCCGACGTATCAAGGCTTTTCGGGACGTGCCCTTCGCGGTCGACGACGACCGGGAAAGGAGAGGGTGATGACCCTCGGAATCCGGGCGGGGCGTTCCGCATTCGCGGGAGAATCGGTGCCCGCGGTCACGCCGATCGACCTGGTGGCCATCGGCTGGCGCGCGGTGCGGGGGAAATCCCCGGGCGATGCGTTCGCCCCCGCCCGTGAGCGCCATGGTCCGCTGGTGCGCGTACCCCTGACGAAGTTCGTGCTGGCCTCCGAGGACGAACTGGCCAGGCTGGTCACCATGAATCGGCAGGCGGTGTTCTCCGCTGCCCCCGCGTGGCGCTTGCTGCTGCTGTTGATGTTCCGAAAGGCATTGCTACAGCGTGAATTCGGGGAGCATCGCAATGACCGCCTGCTCATCCAGCAGGTGATGACACCGGCCCGGCTGGCCGAGTACGCGGACCGGGTGGGCCCGAGCATCCGCGCGCAGGTGGCCGCCTGCCCGGTGGGTGCCCGGGTGGATCTGCGGGTGCTGTTCAAACGGATCGCCATGCGCGTCGCGCTCGAGGTCTTCCTCGGCGAGGAGTTCACCGACGCGGAGGTGGATCGGGTCGGCCGCTGGTTCGACCAGGTCGTGCACATCAATGTGGTGCGGGCGCAGCGGGCGCGCTGGTCGCTGTACCGCTTCCTGGCCGAACGCATTCCGCGCAAACGCGCCGAGCGCTCCGACGATCTCATGTCGCACCTGTGTCATTCGACCTCGCACGACGGCGATCCCTTCACCGACGGCGAGATCATCCACCACATGATCTTCTTCCTGTTCGCCGCGCACGACACCTCGACCATCACCATGACGAACATGGCGTACTACCTCGGGTCGCAGCCCGGGTGGCAGGAGCGGGCGCGCGCCGAATCACTCGCGGCGGCAACGGAATTGAGCATCGAGCAGCTGGGTGGGCTGGGCGAGCTGGGGCGCATCGTGCAGGAGACGCTGCGACTGCGCCCGCCGGTGCCGATCGCGGCGCGCACCGCTCTCACCGACACCGAACTCGGGGGATACCGAATCCCGAAGGGAACGCACGTGATCGTGAACATGTGGGAGCATCAGACCAGCTCCCGCGTGTGGCCGCGGGCGCAGCGCTTCGATCCGGATCGGTTCCGCGCCGAGGGGCCGCCGGCCGCGTGGATGCCCTTCGGCGGCGGGGCACACAAGTGCATCGGCATGTATTTCGCCCGCATGGAGATCCTCACCGTATTCCACGCGCTGCTACGGGATTTCGAGTGGCGGGTGCCCGCGGGCTATGTGCTGCCGACCTTCGAGAACTCGCTCGGATCCTCGCGCGGATTCGCCGCGATCGTGCGCCGCCGCGATCCTGCTGCACCCGTCGCGGCGGTTGATCGACTCTCGGACAACGAGATTCGCTGGGGCATCGCGCCGAATGTGGGCCGTCGTGCCGTCGCCATGAGGAGACATTTACACAACAATGTTCCAACATTCAGCTCTCTGCTGGAGGGCGAATCGAACCCGAAGGATCCGTCATGACCGACCTCCTCGACGACGTCATCGACCGCGATGAGCCGGTGGGCCGCAATGTCTTCTACGCCGGCACCCGCATCCCCGACCGCAGCGGCGACGACAGCCTGCGCCCTAAAGACCGTGCGCAACATCCGGTTCCGCCGAACTCGCTGCTGTGGAAGTACATGGGTGACCTGTTCGTGCTCGCCGCCAACGGCCAGCGTGCCGCCATTATCGAGAACATGTGGCCGCAACTGGGCCAGGGTGTCTCCGACCATTCCGTGGTGGTGTCCTCACACGATCTGAAGATCCTCACCCAGCGCGCGAAGAACTCTTCGAAGTCCATCGGCGGCATCCTGTTCGCCGCACCCGAGGACGCCCGCAAATACGGCATCCAGGTCCGCAACTTCCACAAGTCCGTGAAGGGCGACATGCCCAACGGCCGCACCTATCACGCCATCAATGCCGAAACCTTCTACTGGGCCCACGTCACCTTCTTCGAACAGATCTACCGCGCCAGCGACATGGGCCTGTTCCCGAAACCGCTGACCCGCGCGGAGAAGGAACAGATCTTCGAGGAATCGAAGGAGTGGTTCTCCATGATGGGCGTGGACGATCGCGCCCAGCCCGGCACCTACGCGGAATTCGAGGTCTACTACGCCAACGTCCTGGGCCGCGAACTGGTGAATTCCAAACTGTCCCAATACACCGTCGCCCTGGCCCGTCCCGGCGCCTGGAAGAGCAAGTTCTTCCCCGAACGCATTCGCCCGGCCCTGCGCCTCGTGGACCCACTCCTGACGGTCGCCCTCCGCATGTTCACCGTCGGATCCCTGGAACCCCGCCTGCGCGAGGAACTACGCCTGTCCTGGAGCGCAGGCGAACAATTGCGCTTCGACTCCTATATCGCCCTGCTCCGCGTCACCCGCATGGCGGCCGCCCGCCTGCGCCTGCCCCTGCGCTACCGCTACCTACCGGCCGCCGCGGCGGCCTTCGACCGGGAAGGCATCGACCCCGAGCGCATCACCCTCGAATCGGCCCGCGCCGCATTACAGGCGGCCCGCGCCAACCGCACAGCACCCGCGCAGACCATCGAGAGCGTCCCCGCCGCTCCCGCCCCCGCCGCGGCGACATGCGCGAAATGCGCACGCGCCCTCCAGGATTGCCAGGAATGCGACGGCACCGGCAGCACCGGCGACGAACCGTGCGACGTCTGCCACGGCGCTCGTCGCGGCTGCCCCGTCCACCATGCGGACTGGGCACAGCCGTGTGAGAACGCCTCCTGAGGGCGCAACGCGATCACGCTGGCTCAGAGTGGGTCGAACTCCTTCGGGCCGTGCGTGTCCGGAACGGTCGCGTCGACCGGCCGCCGCCGCTGTCCGATCCAGCCGGCCAGCAGGATCAAGGCGGTCAGAATGAGGACGTGCGCGATGAAAAGCACCAGCATGGGGAGTGCGAAACCCTCGTTGGTGAGACTGCCGTGCTCGCCGACGCAATAGAGCGTGTAGTTGGTCGAGGTGCCTTCCGAGTCGTGGAAGGTGTCGGACACGACCATCGGTTCGGTGCCGGACTCGCAGAACAGCGGTGCGGTGAGCTTCGCTTCCCCCGGCCAGATGGCGACCGGGACGACAGTGGAGAACAGAGCGGCGCTGAGGCCGGCGCTGAGGGCTGTCACCAAGACTCGGAGCACGGGTCAGACCTGCTGGGCTCGGAGGAAGGCGCCGGTGCGGTCGAATTCGGCGACCACTTCCGAGCGGGGGGAGACGATATTGGCGACGATGCGGATGTCGCGGTCGAAGCGGCTCACCACGATGACGGTTACGTGGCCGTCGGGTAGTTCGCTGCGGGCGAGGGCGGTGTCGGCGATGTCCTCGATGCGCGCGAGCCCGGGGACCTCGCTGACGGTGAAGTTCTCGGTGTCGAGGTCGTCGAAGGCGGAAACGCGTACGGGGCGTGCGGAACTGAGGTCGCCGAGGGTGAAGGAGTAGTCGTCGAGCCGGCGTGATCGGTCGGGCGGCTGGACGCGGAGCCGGATGGTGGGTTCGCGGGCGGTGAGATCGGTGTTGTCGCTCAGGAACCTGGTGACCTGGGCGGGCTGGTCGTCGAGAACCAGCCGGAACCGGGTGGAGTTCGGTGCGGTGAGGATGATGACGTTGGCTTCCAGGTCGGTGGCGCCGATGCGCTGAGCCAATGCGGTGATGGCGGCCTGGGGCAGTGCGCTCACCAATCCGCCGCCGCGGGTGCGTATCTCGTTCTCGAAGTCGGCTCGGTCGACCGCGCCGATGCAGGCGCTGGTGCTGCCGAGCACGCACAGGCACAGGAGGACTCGTAACCAGCTGCTGCGCCGCATGGTCGGAATGCTAGAGGCTGTGCGCGGATCGCGCCGTCCGAGTCGAGTAGCGGTGTACTCGTTCCCTGCCGGTTTGCCGGTGCGAGGCTGTCTGTGCCGGGGGTGATTTGTCAGGCAGTTCTGCAGGGAGGGATTGGAATGGACCTCGTAGAGGTGGTCAAGACGGCGAGCAAGCCGTACACGACGCTGCGGTGGGAGTCGTCGATCTTCGGGAAGCTGTTCACGACCAAGCAGCTCGCGTTCACAATGGAAGCACAGACGCAGACCAACTGGTGCTGGGCGGCCACCGCGACGAGTGTGTCGCACTACTACTGGTGGTTCAGTCATTGGAAACAGTGCAAGGTGGCGTGCGGTGAGTTGTCGCGGACCGATTGCTGTGGTTCGCCGGTGCCGAGCGAATGCAATGTGCCGTGGTATCTGGATCGGGCGCTCACTCGGACCGACAACTTCGACAGCTACACCGGGACAATCACTTTCGACCGGATCAAGCAGGAGATCGACGCGGGCCGGCCGATCGGCGCGCGGATCGGATGGAACGGCGGTGGCGGCCATTTCATGGTCATCTACGGCTACGGGTACTTCCACGGCCTCGATCAGTTCGGGGCCATGCGGTACGTCGACATCGACGACCCGATCTACGGCAAGCAGCATCTGACGCTCGACGATTTCACGAGCAACTATCAAGGCTCTGGAAGCTGGACCCATACCTTCTTCACGAAGGAGTACTACGAAATGCCATGGATTCCGATCCTCGTCGAGGAACCGACACTGCGGCGCATCTGGGAGCTCCGCGAGATCCTGCGGGTGAAACAAGCGCCCGGGCCGCAATACGACGGGCGCGCGGATGCCGGTGCGGTCGACGTCGGTTTCGCGCAACGCCTCTACGGCCTGGGCTTGGACGGTTTGCTGTCCGGCGAGGCCGAGCCGGCTCCGGAGGGCCTGCGCGTCTACGAGTCCCAGGCGGGCAGACTCACCGCCTACTTCGATGTGGCCGAGGGTGAGGATCCGGCGGTGCGCCAGATGTCGGCTGCCGCACCGTATCTCGAATCCGTGTCGCAGGCGTCGAATATCGCGGTGCCGCTGGCCGAACGCGACGAACGAGCCTGCGAAATGCGCTTGCTCCGAGTGCCCGCACTGAACTTCGAAGCCGTCTGGCTCAGCCACGACGACGGTGCAGGCGACCAGCTGGTTCCCCTGCGGACGGTGCGTGGTCTGGCGGCGGGCGAAACCTACGCGTTCGCCGAAGCCGTCGACGAACTACGCAGGGCGGCACGCCCACTCGCCGACATGGACGACATGATGGGGGCCTGAGACCGCCGAGCGTGCGGCCGGGTCCACCCGAATCCGGCCGCACAGTCTGTCCGAATCCCGAAATGGTGCGAGGATCGCGCAATGCGCCATGGCCACTGCCCGAAATGCTCCGCCTCCACCGTCTACGCGGCCCAGAACGGCCTACGCCTGGGCGAGCACCCGCACGCCGTCCTCATGCCGCACACCGGCCCCGGTTTCCGCGGAATGGTGCAGGGCCACAACACCACCGGCCTGTGGCAGTTCGTGTGCACCACCTGCGGCTACCTCGAAACCTACGTACTCGACCCCGCCGCGATCGGTTTCATCCAGCAACGCTGGACCCCCGTCCCGCAGTCCTGACCCCGGCCAACCCGCCCCTGTGGCCCGTGTGTGCGAGTTCGGTCCGGCTACTCGAACAGCGACAGTTGGTCCGGACCGTCGGACGGGCCGGTTTCGGCCTGCCGTGATCGGACGCGATCGCTGCGAATATGAGGCTCGCCGCCGCGCGGCCCCGGCGAGCACGCGGATATCCGGGCCCGTGTGGTCCCGGGGGTGAGGATGCCGGTCTGTTCGAGGGCGAGTTCGCTCAGCTGGAACGGATGCGGTTGCAGCTCGTCGTGGAGTCCCTGCACCTCGAGGACCACCCGCCTCCCGTTGTCGAAGAGGATGTGGACATCGGCCCGGCGCTCGCGGCCCGGTAGCCAGATCTCATTGAGAGCTTTGACGACCACCGCCCGCGTCGCCGCCCACTCGGCCAGCAGCACCTTACTTGTCAAGTGCCACAGCGTGGATCGGCGGAACTCACTGGACTGCCCCCTTGTCGTTGTGGTGACAATCCTAGAGCGCACGACTGTGGGCGTCGACCGGCTCGTGTTCGGTGGTGGTCGAATTCTGTTGTGGTGCTGGGTATGTGGCTGTCAGTCCTTGAAGTACACCAGCTGATGGCTGGTGGCGAGTGGCTTGCCGTCTTCGGACCACAGTTGCGCCGACTGATCGAAGTATCCGTTGCCGAAGTGCTGGGCGCGGGCGGTGGCCAGGATGGGGCGGTCGGAGGTGGGGGAGAGGTCGGTGTGGAAGTAGGTGGTGAGGGAGACGGTGCTGGCGGCGACGAAACGGCCGAGGCGCAACATGATTCGGGGGAAGAAGACGTCGCTGAGGGCGGTCAGGGCGGTGTGGTCGAGGGGGCGGGCGGGGGTGTCGCGGACCCAGAGGGTTGTGGTGGAGGTGGTGTGCGGTTGTGGTGTGGCGCTGAGGATTTCGCCGCCCTCGACGAAGCGCATCTCGTAATTGCGCATCCACGCGGGGTATTCGGGCAGGGGAGTGATGGGGACCTCGTCGGCGGGCGGGGCCGCCGGTGGGGCGATCTCGGTGTCCGACCAGGTCGGCCGGCGCAGGCCGGTGACCACGGTCGCGGTGGTGGCGATGGCGTCGTGCTGGGTGAGGGTCAGCGTCCAGTGCTGGGTGCTGCGGTTGGTTCGCGCCGGGATGGCGTCGATGGTGAACGGGCCGTCGGCGATGGGTCCGGCGTAGTTGACCGTGATCGACAGTGGTTCGCCGATGCGGCGCGGATCGTCGATGACCGCCCGCAGCAGGGTTGCCGCGGTGATGCCGCCGAACGGCCCGACCATGTTCGTGTACGCCGCCGCTGTCTGTCCGGTGAAGCGGCCTTCGTCGCCGCCGGTCAGATCCGTGGCGAGATCGAAGGGATGCGTGAGGGTGTCGGTGGACTTCAAGGTTCTCCTCGGGCAGTCGGGCGATGGGGTGCTACCTGCTGCTTATAACGGTCGTCATAGAGCGCGCCTGCGCCGAGTATAACGCGCGTTATAGGCGGTGCGGCAGCGTCCTGGCCCGGTTGCCCGGCCGGCGCTCGTTTGCTCGGATCGCGGCCGGGTATGGCGAGTGGGCACGACGATCAGGAGGTGTGTCATGCCCAAGGAGTGGACCGATAAACAGGAACGGCAGTACGAGCACATCAAGGATTCGGCCGAGGATCGCGGGGCCGGGGAGAAGCGCGCCAAGGAGATCGCGGCGCGCACCGTGAACAAGAATCGGGCGCAGGCGGGGCAGAGCAAGACCGCCAGCCGCAGTTCGGTGCAGGACAAGTCGCCGCAGCAGCGTGGCGGGCAGCGGTCGGGGCGCAAGGGGCCGAAGGGGCCCACCCGCGATCAGCTGTACAACGAAGCGCGGCAACGCAATATCGAGGGGCGTTCGAAGATGACGAAGGCCCAGCTGGCGAAGGCGTTGGGAAAGTAGGCCCGCCCGGCGCGGTGCATCTCACTCGTGGGCGACACCGCAACGGGCGGAACGGAGTTCAGTTTCCGGATGGGTCTCCGGTGTGTCCGGACAGCAGCTGCGCGAACGGCGTGGGTGCGCTCAGGGTGCTGCCGGAGCTGCGCCGGCGCGGGGCCGGGTCGCCGAGGAATCCGCCGACGGCAGCCGGTTCGGCCACCACGAGCGCCGCGAATTCGGTTGCGGCGCGATGGATTCGGTCGGTGAGGCCGGTGGAGCCGAAGTCCTCGGTGGCGGCGAACACCCCGGTGGGGACGACCACGGCGCGCAGGTAGCTGAACAGCGGGCGCATGGTGTGGTCGAGCACCAGCGAGTGCCGGGCCGTGCCCGCGGTGGCGGCGATCAGGACCGGCATGCCATTGAGCGCGTCGGTGTCCAAGGCGTCGATGAACATCTTGAACAGCCCGCTGTAGCTGGCGGTGAACACCGGCGTGACCGCGATGACCCCGTCGGCGGCCGATACCCGATCACGCACGGCGGCCAGTGTCGGCGTGGGCAGTCCCCCGGTGGCCATGGTGGCGGCCAGATCCTGTGCCAGGTCCCGCAATTCGACGACCTCGACCTCGGCCGCCTCGCCCCGCCCGCCGACCGCGGACGACACCGCGGCGGCGAGCTGATCGGCGAGCAGCCGGGTCGACGACGGCTGCGAGAGCCCGGCGGTCAGAACCACGATTCGACGAGTCATCGTTTCACGCTTTCGTCTCGGCCTGGATCCGGTCACGAGCCGGTTCGACCAGGTGGTGGGGTGCGTCGGGCCCGGCGGCCACCAGCGACGCGTGGGTGGGCGGATCGCTGGGCACTCCGGCGGGCCGCCGCGACTCGAATTCCTTGCGCAGCACCGGAACCACCTCGCGGCCCAGCATCTCGATCTGCTCGAGCACCACGTCCAGGGGCAGCCCGGCATGATCCATCAGGAACAGCTGCCGTTGATAGTCCCCGGCGAAATCGGCGAATCCGAGCGTCCGGTCGATAACCATCTCCGGTGTCCCTACAGTCAGGGGCGTCATCTCGGTGAAGTCCTCCAGCGACGGCCCGTGCCCGTACACCGGTGCGTTGTCGAAGTACGGCCGGAAGAACTTCTTCGCCGCGGCCTCGGTTTCGGCCATGAACACCTGCCCGCCGAGCCCGACGATGGCCTGTTCGGCGGCCCCGTGCCCGTAGTGTTCGAATCGCTGCCGGTACAGCGCGATCATCTGCTGCGTGTGTTCCTTGTTCCAGAAGATGTTGTTGTGGAAGAACCCGTCTCCGTAGTACGCGGCCTGCTCGGCGATCTCCGGCGAGCGAATGGACCCGTGCCACACGAATGGCGGCGTCCCGTCCAGCGGTGCGGGCGTGGCGGTGAATCCCTGGAGGGGAGTGCGGAATTTGCCCTGCCAGTCCACCCGCTGTTCGCGCCACAGCCGCCGCAGCAGGTGATAGTTCTCCACAGCCAGTGGAATCCCATCGCGAATATCCTTGCCGAACCACGGGTACACCGGCCCGGTATTGCCGCGCCCCATCATGAGATCAACGCGCCCGCCGGCCAGGTGCTGGAGCATGGCGAAGTCCTCGGCGATCTTCACCGGATCATTGGTGGTGATGAGCGTGGTGGCCGTCGACAGCACCAGCCGTTCGGTCTGCGCGGCGATGAATCCGAGCATGGTGGTGGGCGAGGACGGCACGAACGGCGGATTGTGGTGCTCACCGGTGGCGAATACGTCGAGCCCGACTTCCTCGGCCTTCAATGCGATGGCGACCATCGCCTGGATGCGCTCCGCCTCGCTGGGCGTGCGCCCGGTGGTCGGGTCGGTGGTCACATCGCCGACGGAAAAGATCCCGAACTGCACGGCATTCTCCTCTGATCCCCAATCTGGTGGATATGTCAACCAACCTAACATGTGGACCGCTCGTCGTTATTCCCCGTCGACACTCCCAGGAATCGCTCAGGTTCCACGCCCGCACGTTGGCAAGAATGGTGACAAGCTGGACTACTGACCCCGCCCGGGTGCGGCAAATGCCGCGGATACCTGGAATAGTTGGGGCGGAACGCACAGAGACCGAGGCGAAAGCGGGGATTTTGGTGACTTCGACTGACGGTGTGACCGGGGTGAGCACGGCGAAGGATGCGCCGGCTCCGGCGAGCAGCACCCTCGAGCGCGATGTCCAGACCCTGGAAAAGGCGATCTACGAAGTCAAACGGGTGATCGTCGGCCAGGATCGGCTGGTCGAACGGCTTCTGGTCGGTGTGCTCGCGCGGGGTCACGTGCTGCTGGAGGGTGTCCCGGGTATCGCCAAGACCCTCGCCGTGGAGACGTTCGCAAAAGTGGTGGGCGGCAGCTTCTCTCGCGTGCAGTTCACTCCCGACCTGGTGCCCACCGACCTCGTCGGCACCCGCATCTACCGGCAGGGCCGCGAGGAGTTCGACACCGAACTCGGCCCGGTGGTGGCGAACTTCGTGCTCGCCGACGAGATCAACCGCGCGCCCGCCAAGGTGCAGTCGGCACTGCTCGAGGTGATGGCCGAACGGCACGTGTCCATCGGCGGCAAGACCTACCCGATGCCGAATCCGTTCCTGGTCATGGCGACTCAGAACCCGATCGAATCCGAGGGCGTGTACCCGCTGCCCGAGGCGCAGCGCGACCGCTTCCT
The DNA here is from genome assembly GCF_013744875.1 of Nocardia huaxiensis. NCBI lineage: Bacteria > Bacillati > Actinomycetota > Actinomycetes > Mycobacteriales > Nocardiaceae > Nocardia > Nocardia huaxiensis. The sequence continues at coordinate 5,644,604 of NZ_CP059399.1, read as the reverse complement.
GTTCAAGGTCGTCGTCGACTACCCGTCGGTCGAGGAAGAGCGCGAGATCATCTACCGGATGGGCGTGACCCCGCCGGAGGCCAAGCGCATTCTCGATCCCGAGGAGCTGGTGCGCCTGCAGAAGGTCGCCGCCAATACCTTCGTGCACCACGCGCTCGTCGACTATGTGGTGCGCGTGATCGCCGCGACCCGCAAGCCCCGCGACTTCGGCCTGGACGATGTGGCCGGCTGGATCTCCTACGGCGCTTCGCCGCGCGCCAGCCTCGGCATCATCGCCGCCGCCCGCGCCGTGGCCCTGATCCGCGGCCGCGACTACGTGGTCCCGCAGGACGTGGTCGAGGTCATCCCGGATGTGCTGCGCCACCGCCTGGTGCTGTCCTATGACGCGCTGGCCGACGAGATCACCCCGGACGAGGTGATCCGCCGAGTGCTGCAGACCGTCGGCCTGCCGCAGGTCGCCCCGCAGGCCGTCGCCCCGGGCGCGCCCGCCGCACCGGCCCCGATGCCCGCGCCCGCCGCCACCCCGGCCATGGGTCCGCACGGTGTGCCGCAGCAGGGTATTCCGCAGCCGCCGCAGCAGACGATCCCGCAGCCTCCGAACGGCCAGCTGCCCGGCGTGCCCGGCCAGTCGCAGGCCAAGTGAGGCCGGACTCGGAATCGGTTGCGCCCGTGACGATGTCCCGCGATGTCTCCCACGCTCCACCGTCCTTCCGGTCGGGGGAGCTGACCGACGCCCGGCTGACGGCCGCGCTCAAGACCCTGGAACTCACCGTGCGCCGCCGCCTCGACGGCGTCCTGCACGGTGATCATCTGGGCCTGATCCCCGGCCCGGGTTCCGAACCCGGCGACGCCCGGCTGTATCAGCCGGGTGACGATGTGCGCCAGATGGATTGGTCGGTGACCGCCCGCACCACCCATCCGCATGTGCGGCAGATGATCGCCGACCGCGAGCTGGAGACCTGGCTGGTGATCGACCTGTCGGCCAGTCTCGATTTCGGCACCGCCCTGTGCGAGAAGCGCGATCTGGCGATCGCCGCCGCGGCCGCGGTCACCCATTTGACCAGCGGCGGCGGCAACCGGATCGGTGCGGTGGTCGCCAATGGTGAACAGCTGATTCGCATTCCGGCCCGCGCCGGCCGCGTGCACGCGCAGTCCATGCTGCGCAAGATCGCCACCACTCCGCACGCGCGTGACGGGGTGCGCGGTGATCTGCGCGGCGCGATCGAGGCACTGCGCCGTCCGCAGCGCAAACGCGGTCTGGCCGTGGTGATTTCCGACTTCCTGGGCGAGGTCGACTGGCAGCGTTCGCTACGCGCCATTTCCGGCCGCCACGATCTGCTCGGTGTGGAGGTGCTGGACCCGCGCGATCTGGAACTGCCCGATGTCGGCGATGTGGTGCTGCACGATCCGGAAACCGGCCGCACCCGCGAATTCAGCGTAACCCCCACGCTGCGTGCGGATTTCGCGCTCGCGGCGCAGCGGCACCGGCAGCGGGTCGAGCAGGGCCTGCGCAGTTGCGGCGCGCCGGTGATGACGCTGCGCACCGACCGCGACTGGATCGCCGATGTCGTCCGATTCGTGTCCACCAGGCGCCACACCTTCGGCGCCCCGAATGCCGGACAGGTGCCGCGACAGTGAGCATTTCGAACGTTCCCTTCAGCATTTCGCACTTCACGTCCGTGCTGTGGCTGGGCTTCCTCGCCGTGCTCGCGCTGGCCGCGCTGGGCTACGTGCTGATGCAGCGGCGGCGGCAGAAGCATCTGCTGCGCTTCAGCAATATGGAGCTGCTGGAGAAGGTCGCCCCGAATCAGCCGCGGCCGTGGCGGCATGTGCCCATCGCCCTGCTGCTGGTCGGCATGGTCTTCCTGACCATCGCGGCGGCCGGTCCGACCGCGGCCAAGAAGGTGCCGCGCAACCGGGCCACCGTCATGATGGTCATCGACGTGTCGCTGTCCATGGAGGCCACCGATGTCGAGCCGAGCCGGCTCGAGGTCGCGCAGAAGGCGGCCAAGGAATTCGCCGACGGTCTGACCCCGGGCATCAATCTGGGCCTGGTGACCTTCGCCGGCACGGCCGCGATTCAGGTGCAGCCGACCACGAATCGCGAAGCGGTCAAGGCGGCCATCGACAATATGAAACTGGCGCAGCGCACCGCGACGGGCGAGGGGATCTTCGCCGGTCTCAGCGCGATAGACACCATCGCCTCGGTGCTCGGTGGTGCCGAGACGCCGCCGCCGGCACGCATCATCCTGATGTCCGACGGTAAGCAGACCGTTCCGGTCTTCGAGGATTTCGACAATCCCCGGCACGAATACGTCGCCGCGCGGATGGCCAAGGAGAAGGGGGTGCCGATCTCCACGATCTCCTTCGGCACCCCGCACGGCACGGTCGAGATTCCCGGCGAGGACGGCAAGGGCAGTCGCCGCGTCGAGGTGGGCGTGGACGACGATGCCCTGCGCGAGGTCGCGCGGCTGTCGGGCGGACAGTTCTACAGCGCCTCCAGCCTGACCGAATTGTCCTCGGTGTACGACACTCTCGAACAGCAGATCGGTTTCGAGACCACCATGGGTGACGCCAGCCGTCCGTGGCTGCTGCTCGGCCTGCTGGTCAGCACCGGAGGTGTGGTCAGCGGCCTGCTGTATCGCCAGCGTCTGCCCTAGCGGCGAATTGCCCTGTGGCAGGGCCGAGCATGATCGCAGACGGCGTTCCGATTTCGGAGCGCCGTCTGCGTTTGTGATACCGAAAATCATTGGCCCGAACGTGGGTAGTCGAGTAGTGGCGAGCTCGGACGACCAGGTAGGTTGATCCGCATGTCGAACTTCACATCCCGCTCGGTGCTGGTCACGGGCGGCAATCGCGGTATCGGCCTCGCGGTTGCCCAGCGGTTGGCCGCCGACGGGCACAAGGTTGCCGTGACCCACCGCGGCTCGGGCGTGCCGGAAGGTCTCTTCGGCGTGAAATGCGATGTGACCGATACGGAGTCGGTGGATCGCGCGTTCAGTGAGGTCGAGGCGCACCAGGGTCCGGTCGAGGTGCTGATCGCCAATGCCGGCATCGTGGACAACACGCTGCTCATGCGCATGAGCGAGGAATCGTTCACCAAGGTCGTCGACGCCAACCTGACCGGCGCCTTCCGCGTCGCCAAGCGCGCGAATCGGGCCATGCTGCGGGCGAAGTGGGGCCGCATCGTCTTCCTGGGTTCGGTCGTGGCCTCCATCGGTGCGCCGGGACAGGTCAACTACTGTTCCGCCAAGGCCGGCCTGGTCGGCATGGCGCGCTCCATCACGCGTGAGATCGGTTCGCGCAATATCACCGCCAATGTCGTCGCCCCCGGTCTCATCGACACCGATATGACCCGCGACGAGATGACCCCCGAAATGCGGGAGCAGGCGCTCAAGTTCATCCCGGCCGGCCGCATGGGCGAGCCCGAGGATGTCGCCGCGGTGATCAGCTTCCTGGCTTCCGAGGACTCCCGCTACGTCTCCGGCGCGATCATTCCGGTCGACGGCGGAATGGGCATGGGCCACTAGGCTTCCCGAACTATCCGGGCCGACTCGGCGGTTCGGGGGCGCAGCCCCTGAGAGTCCCGAGAGTTGGCTTCCCCCCTTCGAACAGGAGAACCGACCAACCCATGGGTGGATTGCTCGCAGGCAAGACTGTCCTCATCACCGGCATCATCACCGATTCCTCCATTGCCTTCCACGCGGCCGCGGTCGCGCAGGAGCAGGGCGCGAAGGTGATCATCACCGGTATTCCGGAGCGGCTGCGGCTGATCGACCGGATCGCCAAGCGCCTGCCGCAGGAGGTCCCGCCGGCCATCGGCCTGGACATCACCAGCGAGGAGAACCTCGCCGAACTGGCCGAGAAGGTCCGGGAGCTCGCGCCCGAGGGTGTGGACGGCGTGCTGCACTCGATCGCCTTCGCGCCCAAGACCCTCATGGGCCCGGACGCGGTGAACTTCCTGGACGCGCCCGGCCCGGACGCCGCCAAGGCGTTCGAGATCTCGGCCTGGTCGTATGCCTCGCTGGCCCGCGCCGTGCTGCCGGTCATGAACGAGGGCGGCTCCATCGTGGGCATGGACTTCGATCCGCGCACCGCCATGCCGTACTACAACTGGATGGGTGTGGCCAAGGCCGCACTCGAGTCGGTGAACCGCTATGTGGCGCGGGAAATGGGCACCGCCAAGAAGATTCGCTCGAATCTGATCGCGGCCGGCCCGATCAAGACCCTCGCCGCCAAGGCCATCGCGGGCACCGCCACCGATGACGCCAAGCAGCTGAACATGCTCAACGAGTACTGGGACGGCGCTTCGCCGATCGGCTGGGATGTGGACGACCCGACGGTGGTCGCCAAGTCCATCGTGACCCTGCTGTCGGATTGGCTGCCCGGCACCACCGGGTCGATCATCTACGTGGACGGCGGCGCCAGCCACAACACGTGGTTCCCGGACAGCAGCTTCGGCAGCAACTGATCGTTCGACACGAGGAGGCACGCACCGTGGATCGGGGCACCGATCAGGCCCGCAGCGCCGACGCGCTGCTCCTACTGTCCTTCGGTGGACCCGAACGCCCCGAGGACGTGATGCCGTTCCTGGAGAACGTCACTCGCGGCCGGGGCGTGCCCCCCGAGCGCCTCGCCGAAGTCGCGCAGCATTATCTGCACTTCGGCGGGGTCTCACCCATCAATGCGCTGAACCTCGACATCATCAAGGCGATCGAGGCCGAATTCGCTTCGCGCGGAATCGATCTGCCGGTGTATTTCGGAAATCGGAACTGGCATCCGATGGTCGAGGAGACCGTCGCGGGGATGCGTGCGGCCGGAATCCGTTCCGCCCTGGTGTTTCCCACCTCCGCGTGGGGCGGCTACTCCGGGTGCAAGCAGTACGACGAGGACATCACCCGGGCGCGCGCGGCGGTCGCCGATGCTCCGGATCTGGTGAAAATCCGTCAGTACTACGATCATCCGCTGTTCATCGACGCGTTCGCCGATGCCATTCGCGCTGCCGTGGCCGAACTCCCCGAGGATCGTCGCGGTGGAGCGCGCCTGGTTTTCACCGCGCACTCCATCCCGACTTCGGCCGACCTCGCCTCCGGCCCACCGCAAGAGCGTGAACTCTACAGCCGCCAGGTCCGTGAGGCCGCTCGATTGTGTGCCGCCGCAACAGGTTTCGACGACTATGACGTGGTGTGGCAGTCCCGCTCCGGCCCGCCGCACATCCCGTGGCTGGAACCCGACATCGTCGATCACCTCGACGCGCTCTCGGCGCGCGGCGTCGACGCGGTCGTGGTCTGCCCCGTCGGCTTCGTCTCCGATCACCTCGAGGTCATCTGGGATCTGGACAATGAGGCGAAAGAGCGTGCGGCGGAACTGAACATGGCCTTCGCCCGGGCCGCCACGCCCGGCCCCGACCCGCGCTTCGCCCGCATGGTCGCCGACTTGGTCGAGGAGTACCTGTCGGCCGCCGCACCGGCCAAGTTGAGCGCCATGCCCGCACTCGGCTGCACGCTCAACGGCGACACCTGCGTCCCCGGCTGCTGCGCCATGCCTGCTCGCCGTCCCGCGTAATTCTCGGGGACCCGGCGGCTCGAAGGTCGGTTGACGCGTCCAGTAGATTCGGGCGCAACCGACCAGAGGGGGAACAGCCATGTCCGCGCCCGGCAATGATCCGCAGCCGCAGCAGAATTCGGGAGCCGAGTACATCCCGCAGCCACCGCAGGCCGGGCAACCATCAGTGGGTGTGCCGCCATCGGTAGGTGTGCCGCCGCCCGGTCTTCAGCAGCCATCCGGTGCGTGGCAGGCGCTGCCGCCGCAGGGCGCGATGCCGCCCGGCGCTTCGTGGAATCAGCAGCCCACGCCGGAGCTGATGCAGCTGCCGAGGAAACGCTGGAGGCTGATTCGCACGCTCGCCGGTGCCGGCGCGGCGCTCGGGGTGGTGGGGTTGGTGCTGGCGGTCACCTTCGGTGTTCTCTACACGCAGGAGCGTTCTGTCAGCACGGATCGGCAAGCCACGATCACCGGTCTGCGCGACCAGCAGTCGGATGCGGCCGCGGCCATTGGGCGTCGGGATGCGGCGGTGCTCGCCGCCTGCGACTTCGCCACTCTGATGGCGACTTACGACGTCACCACGATGGACAAGTACATCAGCGATGTGCTCGCCGCGTCCACGGGCACGTTCCACAAGGACTTCTCCGGCACCGCGACCTCGCTGAAGGAGGTCATGGTGAGCGTGCAGAACCGCAGCAGTCTCGTCGAAAAGCGTTGTGGTCTGGAGTCTCTGGACGGTCGCACCGCCCACGTCGTGGTGGTGATGACGCAGCAGCTGACCAACAGTTCGACGCCCGTGCCGAACAAGAGCACCGTGCCCACGGTCATGACCCTGGAGGAACAGCCGGACGGGCGCTGGCTGGTCAGTGAAATGAAGGCTCTCAATCTGAAGTAACCGGCCCGACCTATCGGACGTTCGGTTGAGTTGCCCAGGGTGAGCTGGGATTTCGCTCCCTGGTCGCACACGGACTGCGGGCGAGCTGTAATCTGCGCCGGTGGACAGAGCAGGTAGTCGTCCCGTTCGACGGGAGCAAGGTCCGTATCGCGAGGCCGGACGCGGTGGCGGGACCCCGCCGCGCAGAGGGTATTTCGGCCGCCCCGACTGGTTCGTGTGGATTCCGGTGGCGGCGTTGCTACTCGCTGCCGTCATCCTTGCCACCATCGCGTCCTCGACCGAGTTCGCGGTCGGCGCCCTGGCGGTGGCGGTAGTGCTGGTGGTCTTCGACTCCTTCATGAATCGCTGAGCGAAGCAAGGGTTTTCACTTCAGGACGTTGATGGCCCGGGCGATGACGAGGCTCATGGTGACCAAGGCGATGGCGGACTGCGCCATCATCAGCGCCTTGGCCCACCGCGACATGGGCATCACATCGGTCGGGCTGAACGCCGTCGCATTGGTGAACGACAGATACAGGTAATCCGGGAACTGCGGCTCCCACTCCGGATCGGTCAGCGCCTGGTTCTGCATCTGCACGAACAGGAAATCGGGGTACTCCTGCCGATTGTGCGCCCGCGCGGCCGGCCCGCCCCGATCCAATCCCCAATACCAGAGCCCGAACACCAGCACATTGGTCAGCCACACGCCGGCCCCGGTGGTGAGCAGCGCGGCCGGTTCATTGGCCACCGACCCGTCGACCAGCCCCACCACCAGATGCCACACCGACCACACCATGGCGAACCCGAGCAGCGCGTCCAGGCACAGACTGAACCGCCGCAGCCACACCTCTTCCCGGTCGAGGCGAACCGGGCTGACCGCGATCAACACCACCAGCAGCACGAACCCGATACCCGGCACCAGCCAGCGCGGGCCGAACGTGAATCGCTCGGGCAGGTAGTACTGCAGCACCATGATCCCCACGACGGCAGCCGTTGCCGCCCACCGGGATTCCCCGGCCGTGCGCCGCGCCCACGCCGGAACCTGATCGTCGCCGATGTCATTGCCGGACCCCGTCACCGAAGCAGTATCACCTGTTCACACCCGGTGCCCTCGACTCCCCGATCGGTGTGTCACGGCGTGGTGATCCAGCGCTCCTCCCACGTCGTGCAGGTCGAGGACCCGAAGAAGTCGGTATCGCACCCCTGCACCTTCACCGTGTACGTGGTCCCCGACCAAGCATTCTTGATGGTCGTTCCACCGGCGCTGCCGCCCCGGATCTCATGCTGCGACTCCGCCCGCCCCGGCCGGCTCCACCGGAAGTTGTAGTGGTCGTAGCTGTCCTGCCCATCCCACCCGACATACAGTCCCGCATCCGTCATGTACAGGTCTTTGATGCAGGGGCGGTCGTAGGCACACGCGATGGACGGGCTGGCCTGCGCGGTCGCGGGCAGCACGGTCACGGCCGCCGCTGCCGCCAGCAATGCCGCGGCGAGGTACTTCTTGCTCATGCGGCCTATGGTCAGCGGTCCGGCTGCGCACACACCAACGAACTTCTAATGGAGTGGTCCACCGGGTCGGTGCCGAATTGGACCGTTCCATCGGGCAATTCGTGCACTACCGTCGGGACAGCCGGAGCTCGGGAGTGCGTTGCCTGAGAGTGGGAGAGTGTCGGGAGGTCGGGATGCGAGTGTTCGTGGCAGGAGCCACCGGTGCAATCGGGCGGCCGCTGGTGGATCAGCTGGTGCGCGCGGGTCATCAGGTAACCGGGACCTCACGCACCGCCGAGGGCGTGGCGAGCCTGCGGGCATCGGGCGCGGATGCGGTGCGGCTGAACATCTTCGACGCCGAGGATGTGGCCGGTTCGACCGTGGCCGCCCTCGAATGGCCCAGCGGCACAGTCAATATCGTCGATGACGAGCCCGCGCCCGGCCGGGAATGGGTGCCGGTCCTCGCCGCCGCGGTCGGCGCTCCGGCGCCCGCGCCGGTTCCCGGTCGTGCGGCGTGGGAGCGCGGTGCCGCCAACACACTGGCTCGTGGCCTGGGTTGGCAGCCGAAATATCCGAGCTGGCGTACGGGTTTCACCGCGTGAGCATTCGTGCTCGTAGACCTTTCCTCCTGTTGCCGAGATCCCTCGATCCGAAAGGCCCGCAATGACTTCCCTCACCGACAAGGCCACCGCGTTCCTGGCTCTGCACCGTCCCGGCGACCCGGTGGTCCTGCCGACCGTGTGGGACGCCTGGTCGGCAAACGTGGTGCGGGAGGCAGGTTTCGCCGCCATCACCGTAGGCAGCCACCCCCTGGCCACCTCCCTCGGCAAGCCCGACAAAGAGGGCATGACCCTCCTCGAATCCCTCTCCCGAGTCCGCGAAATCACCGCGGCCGTGGACATCCCGGTCTCCGTCGATCTGGAATCCGGCTACGCCGCCAAACCCGCCGACCTCATCGACGCCCTCCTCGAAGCGGGCGCAATCGGCCTCAACCTCGAGGACACCGTCCACAGTGAAGGCGGCCGCCTCCGCGACCCCCAGGAGCACGCCGACTTCATCGCCGAAGTCCGCCGCGCCGCGGACACTTCCGGCATCCACGTAGTGATCAACGCCCGCACCGACCTCTTCCTCCGCGAGGACGGCAACCCCGCCGACCGCACCGACCGCGCCATCACCCGCCTCCACCTATCCGCCCAAGCCGGCGCCGACGTCCTCTACCCCGTAGGCCGCCACGACGACGCCACCCTCCGCCGCCTCACCTCCGAACTCCCCCTCCCCATCAACGCCATCGGCATCCCCGAAATCAGTGACCGCGCCCAGTTGGCCGAAGCCGGCGTAGCCCGAATCAGCTTCGGCCCCTTCCTCCAGACCTACCTGACCCAGCAGGCCAAAACCGTCCTGCAACGCTGGTAGCGCCGATTCGAGTCCCCTACGCCCCACTCAGAAATAGGCTCAGCGGAAACGCTGAGCCTGTATTTCAGTTGTACTGAAAGAGCTTTCTCCGATTTCAGAGGCATCGCGTGGCGGCGGGCCCGATCGTTCGCGAATACGTTGCGGCAGCGAGTGTCAGGTGGAGCTTGTCAGCGATCTCCGCGTGTCCAGCTGGGATGTGGACCAGGATCCAGGGCGTGGTGGATGAGGGTGACGAGTACGGCTTCGACGCGATTCCGCTGGCGGAGACGGCCCTGGCGGGGCAGCGGGCCGACCGGCTCACCGACAGTGAAGCGGATGTCATTCGCTCGTACACCTACAACTCGCATGATGCCATCAACAAGGCGTTATGGGGCGAGATCGCGATGACACCGGCAATCGAGCGACGCATTCGCCTGATCAGATCGGGACTGGCGAAGTATCCGCTCGAAAGCGCGGTTCGGGTCACGAGGGAAGTCGAGGCTTCGGAGTACGACATCTACGATGCGGACTCGGCATATGCGCTGATCGATGAGGACATCATCCACCACGGCTTTCTGTCGACCTCGCCGAGGAGCCCGCGGAGAAAGAAGTCCTGGTGATCGACGCGCGGGTCCTGTTCGTTGTTGGTGTCGGGTGGGACGGCACGCGTAACATGTGGCGTATCAAAGCAATCGTGCGAGGAGGCGAGCGATGAGTGCGTTGACGCAGGGGTCCAGCCGCGTCACTCGGGTGAAGCTCACTCCCGAGCAGATTGCCGAGCGTCGTCGCGAAGCCGAGAAAATTCTCGGTCGTAAGCTCCCGCCACGTCCCACGGCCGCCAAAACCGCCAAGTAGGCGGCTTAGGACAGCGGCCATCACCGTCAGGTATCCACCGCGCGGATCATGATGTCCGGTCCGCCGACCGGGACCGCGCGGTTCGTATGCTGGTCCGTCAGGTCCACTTGGTAGCGGCCCGGTCCGTGAGGACAGGGCCGCTACTGTTGCTCTGTACCTGAAAACGCATGGGCTGCAACGGATGCGAGGTCCGGTCCCGGCGCACACTGATTTCGCAGCAGACCCGGGAGGAGTTCGGGCACCGGCCGTTTGCGGGGTGGTACACAGCGTGCTACTAATCTCGGGTGTTTCACCCGAATTGCTGGCCGATATTTCTTTCCGAGCGCTTCGAGGGTGTCGGCCGATGACCGTCGACAGACCCGTTGCCACACCAGTTGAACGAGCGCCGCGCGGTGGGGGCGACCGGTACGAGTTCTTGGATGCGCTTCGTGGACTGGCCGCGTTGGCGGTTGTGTTTCAGCACGCGTCGGAGCGGCTCTGGCCGGAATACTTTCGGTTCTCGCAAGCACATTTCGGGGTGGGGCAGTTCGGTGTCGTCGTCTTCTTCCTCGTCAGTGGGTTCATCATTCCGGCGTCGCTGGAGCGTGGGCGGTCCCTCGGTGCGTTCTGGGTGGGCCGGTTCTTCCGGCTGTACCCGCTGTACTGGGTCTGCCTGATCGCGGCGATGATCCTGCACTGGGTTGGCCGGTACGACCTGAAGCCGATTTTCCTGGCCGCCCCGGTGCCCAATTTCCTGACGAACCTCACCATGGCGCAGCTCTTCATCGGGCACCCGGACATCCAGATAGTCCTGCCCGCATGGTCGCTGTCCTATGAGTTGGGGTTCTACCTGTTCCTGTCGCTGCTGCTGATCGGCCGGCTCAATCGTCGATCGGTGCCACTGGCTGTTCTCGCGATCGCACTGATCGGCCCGGGGATGTCCCTGCCGCCCTCGCTGGTCACCGGGGCGGGGGCGAACCTCCTCACGCGTGGCGGCGTCCTGGTCGTGACTGTCCTGGTCGCGGTGGTGTTCGCGCGTCTGGCAGGTGACCGGCGCCTGGGTATCGCCGCGATGCTGCTCGTATTCGTCACTGCCCCATTGGTTCTCAACCAGCCGGGACCATCGGTACTGACCTTCGTGTATTTCGCCACGATGTTCGTCGGCACCGTCCTTTTTCGAATGACATCGGGCGAGATCACCCCGAGGCAGGGATGGGCGGTGTTCGGACTCGCCCTCTGCGCCATCTTCGCGACCAGCGTCTTCCTCCCACCGTTCTTCGACCCGGACAGCGGTGTCTGGGTGACGTGGGTCAAGCAGCCCACCACCATCATTCCCGCCTACCTCTTCGTCGCCGCCTTTCTGCTGTTGCGCGGCCGTTCCTTCCCACGTCCCCTGCTGTTCTTGGGCCGGATCAGCTTCTCCCTCTACCTCGTGCACTGGCTGATACTCGAAGCGATGCCCCGGTGGAGTACGTCCGTCGCCGGTATTCCCGCAGCCTGGCTCACCTTGGGCACCTGGGTGATCTGTGCGCTGGTGGTCGCGACCGTCACCTACCGCGTGATCGAGAAGCCGTGCCATGAACTCGGGCGGCGCGCGATGGCCGGAATCGACGCGCGCAAGCGTTCCAAGGACACAAGCAACAACGGGGCGGAAATCGCCGTCGTCAGGCATTAGCCGTCGACCTTCGCGTATTACCGCTGTATTCTCGAGTGTGTGCCGTATGAATGGTTGCCGTGGCTCTCGGCACGCTTGGCCGAGGTCGGTTTGACCGCCGATGAGGTCGTGGAGGCGTTGGAGAGCCGGTATCGGTGGCCGCGCATGAGCACCAGCAAGACCGGGTTGCGGGTTTTGCAGGTGTGGGCACGCACGCGGGACGGGAAGCCGATCATCGTCGCGTTGCGCGAGCTGGGCGCCTTGGACTGGCAGATCATCGGGGCCAAACCGATGACCGAATCGCAGGACATCGCTGATTTCGAGGAATGGGAGAGCCGGTGATGACGGGACGTAGTGAATACGACGACGCCAAGGTCCTGGCCGAGACCCTGGGCCTGGCGGATGCTTTCGAGGCCGGGGAACTGGTCATCGACGACAGTCTGGCCGTGCCGGAGTTGCCGCCGGTTCCGGAGGATCCGGAGGACATCCTGGTGGTGACCACGATTCGGCTCACCCGTCGGCAGCGCGAAGCGATTCAGGCCATCTGTGACGAGCGGGGGATGGATCGGTCCGCGCTCATTCGTGGCTGGATCGACGAGGGGCTCGCGGAGAACGACGCCGATCGGATGATTTCGCTGGCCGATCTCAAGCGTGCGATTGCCGGGCTACCGCCCGCGGCATGACCGGATCGGCGCATAGTCGGCGCTGAAACCTGTATGGGCAGCAGTGATCTCGCGAACACCAGCGGGCAGCGGCGTTCCACACCGCTGCCCGATCAGCGTCGATCAGACGACGTTGGCGTCGATCAGTAGTTTCCAGATCTCACCCTGGTCGACGACCTCGACGCCGAGCTTCTCGGCCTTGGTCAGCTTGCTGTCGCCGACTCCCGCGCCGGTGATGAGCATGTCGGTGTTCGCCGACACCGAGGAAGCTGCTGTGGCCCCGGCCTTTTCGCACAGGCGCTGGAAGGTCGGGCGGGCCACCTTCTCGCCGGATCGCGGGTCGCTGATGGCTCCGGTGATCACGACTGTCTTGCCTTCGAGGGGTGCTCCCGCCGCCACGACCGGAGGCAGGTCCTCTTCGCGGACGTCCAGGGACACCCCTGCCGCGCGTAGCCGTTCCAGTTCCGGGCGCAGGCGGGTGAGGTGCGCGGCCAGGGACGCGGCAACTTTCGGCCCGATATCGTCCACCTCGACCAGCCGTTCCTCACCCGCATCGGCGACCTCTTCCAGTGACGCGAATCCGGCACGAGCCAATCGGGCGGCGGTGCCGTCGGAGGCCATCGGAATCGCCAGCCCGATCAGCGCCCGGCGCAGCCCGACCTGGCGGCTGGCATCGATCGACTCGATCATGCGGGTGGCCGAAACCTCACCGACGCGGTCGAATTCGAGCAGACGTTCCTTGGTCAGCGTGTAGAAGTCCGACGGATTCTCCAAATCGCCCGCCTCAGCGAGCTTTTCGATCCACACCTGACCGATCGCATCGATATCCGCTGCGGCCCGCGAGGCCCAGTGGATCAGCCTGCGCACCGTCTGCGCCGGACAGGAAACATTGGTGCAGAACAACTCCCGGCTATTGCCCTGCTCGGTGACCGGCTGCTCACATGACGGGCACACGGTGGGTGGGACGATCTCCAGCTCTTCGCCCGTGCGTTTGGACGCATCCAGCACGCCCGCCACGAACGGGATCACATCGCCCGCCCGCCGCACCAGCACGGTGTCGCCGACCTTGATGTCGCGAGCCCGGATCACCTCTTGATTGGCCAGCGTGGCCTTGGTGACCGTGGTGCCACCCACGAACACCGGCTCCAGCCACGCCACCGGCACGATCTTGCCGGTCTTGCCCACATCCCACACGACTTCGCGCAGCAGCGTGGTCTTCTCCTCGGCCGCGAACTTGAACGCCAGCGCCCCGCGCGGCGAATTCGAGCGAGTCCCCGCCGCCGCGTACGCCCCGCGATCGGCGAGCCGCAGCACCGCCCCGTCGAGATCGTAATCAAGTGCGTTGCGCCCCTGCTCGATTGCGCTGATCGCCGCCTGCGCCTGCGTGGCGTCCTCGCAGTGCCGCATCTGCGCGCCCGCGATCCCCAGCGCCGCGAGCCCCTCTTCCAGGTCGACCGCCGCCCCCTCGGGCGCATCCAGGTCGAATCCGAAGAACTGCAACCGCCGCTCGGCCACCGTCGCCGGATCCTTGGCCCGCAGTGTCCCCGCCGCCGCATTGCGCGGATTGATCAACGGCTTGTCCGGATGCGCGGTGTTGTAGGCCGCGAACGTGGACCGCAGCATGACGGCCTCACCCCGCACCTCCACCCGCCCCGGCAGGTCGATCCGCGCCGGCACCCCGTCGACCAGTGCACGCACCAGCATGGTCACGTCATCACCGGTGGTGCCGTCGCCGCGGGTCACCGCCCGAGCCAGCCGCCCGTCTTCGAAAACCAGCGCCAGCGACAATCCGTCCAGCTTGGGCATGACCACCACCGACTGCCCTGGAAACCGGTCGAAGAACGCCGCCACCTGCTCGGGCGTCGTCGACTTCTCCAGCGACAGCATGGGCCGCGAATGCCGCACCGGTGCGTGCAGAACCCCTGGCGCCCCAACCGATTCCAACGGATTGGGATCCGGCGCCAGCTCGGGATGCGCGTCGATCAACCCGCGTAGTTCATCCTCGACCGCGTCGTAGTCCGCATCGGCGACGAGCGGTTCGCCCTGGTAGTAGGCCTCCCGCAGCGCCACGATCCGATCGGCCAGCTCTTGAATACGTGCCCCAGTTTCCACAGCCCAGACGCTACCCAAACCGACCGACACCCAGGTGTCGTAGGGACGAGATCAGTCGGCACCCTGCATCCGGGCCGTGTCGATGGCGATCGTCACCGGATTCCGGCTGCCCGCCGGGGTGATGCTGATCGTGGAGTTGTCCAGGAAGGACACGTCCGTGGGACAACTGGCTTCGATCCGCTTCCAGACGATGAACTGCCGACTCAGCAGGCCGGCACGCTCCCGAATCCGAACTCGGCAGGACGGATCGATGACGTTGTAGAACTCCTCGGTGACGGCTTCGAGCCGCCCATCGGGACTCACTGTCGTGGCAACGACCTTGCTGTTGTCATCCCACATCACCGCGAATAAGGTCAGCGCCCACAGCGGCGCCGTCACCACCCCGAGGAGCGCGGCAAGCGTGATCCACACCCGCTTGCGCTGCCGGCACACCGCCGGCCCGAGGGCAAGGAACACCACCGCCACAGTCCAGCAGGCCGCCCAGCCCCAGACGGGCACCACACCCAACCAGCGAAAGCGAGCCGACAACATACCCGCGACCAGCGCCGCAATCCCCGCGAAAAACCAGGCGAGGGCGCCGAGGATCCACATGATCCGAACGGAAACACGCGCCCGCTCTGCCCCCACGGATTCGTCACGCCGCACCGGCAACCCCGGCGTAGTCGTGTGCTCGGTCAATGGTCAGCCCACCCTCCAGTCCAGGCGTGTCCGGTTCCTCCCTTTCGGACAACGCCTGGACAGTCTATGAGATCAGCCGTTGGCCACGCTGCGGGCGATCACCAGGCGCTGGATCTGGTTGGTGCCCTCGAAGATCTGGGTGATTTTGGCTTCGCGCATGTAGCGCTCGACGGGGAAGTCCTGGGTGTAGCCGTAGCCGCCGAGGACCTGGACGGCGTCGGTGGTGACCTTCATGGCGGCGTCGGTGGCGGTGAGTTTGGCGACGCTGGCTTGGCGGGAGTAGGGGAGGCCGGCGTCGCGGCGGCGGGCGGCGTCGAGGTAGGTGGCGCGGGCGGAGTCGACGGCGGCGGCCATGTCGGCGAGGACGAAGCCGAGGCCCTGGTGGTCGATGATGGGGCGGCCGAAGGCTTCTCGGTCCTTGGCGTAGGCGACGGCGTCGTCGAGGGCGCGCTGGGCTATGCCGGTGGCCACGGCGGCGATGCCGAGGCGGCCGGAATCCAAGGCGCTGAAGGCGATGGGGAGGCCCTGGCCTTCGGCGCCGATGAGGCGGTCGGCGGGGAGGAGGGCGTTGTCGTAGGCGGCGGTGGTGGTGGGGACGGCGCGCAGGCCCATCTTTTCTTCGGGCTTGCCGAAGGACAAACCTTCCAGGTCGGCGGGCACGAGGAAGCAGGAGATGCCGCGGGAGCCCTCGCCGGTGCGGGCGAACAGCGTGTAGTAGTCGGCCTTGCCGCCGTTGGTGATCCAGGCTTTGGTGCCGGTGAGGCGGTAGCCGTCGGCGGAGGCGACGGCGCGGCAGCGCAGGGCGGCGGCGTCGGAGCCGGCGTGTGCCTCGGACAGGCTGTAGGCGCCGATGAGGTTGCCGGACAGCATGTCCGGGAGCCAGCGCTGCTTCTGCTCCTCGGTGCCGTAGGCGAACAGGGGATGGCAGGACAGGCTGTGCACGCTCACGGCCACGGCCACCGCCGCCCAGCGGGCCCCAAGTTCCTCGAGCACCTGCAGGTAGACCTCGTACGGCTGGGCGCCGCCGCCGAATTCCTCCGGGTACGGCAGGCTCAGCAGCCCGGCCGCGCCCAGCGCCCGGAAGGCCTCGTCCGGATACCGTTCCTGCTTCTCGTAATCGGCGGCGATCGGTTCGAGGACCTTGTCGGCGATCTCGCGGGAGAGCTCGATCAGGTCGTGGGCCTCGGGGGTGGGGAGCAGGCGATCGACGGGCATGGCTTCCATTCTCCGGCGGATGGCGGGTGCGGGGCGGCCGACAGGTGGGGCCGCTGTCGAGCACATTACGACCTGCATCCAATTGCGTGCAAGACAGCACGCAATTTCGGTATCCGGCTACACTGACGTCGTGGTTTCCGCCCTGCCCCCGAACAAGCATCAGGAGAAGAGTCTGCGCACGCGGGCGCTGCTGCTGGATGCCGCGATCGACAGCCTCGCCGAGGTGGGGTACGCGAGTGCCTCCATCGCCGACATCACCGCGCGGGCGGGTGTGACACGCGGTGCGCAGTTGCATCACTTCCACACGCGGCAGGAGTTGTTCGCGCAGACCATCGAGCATCTGACGCAGCGGCAGCGGGAGGCGCTGCAGCGCCGGGCTCGCAGCCTCGCGGACACGGCCTCGCCGGGAGAGGTGCTGGTGGAGTTCGTGACCGCGCCGTTCTCCGGCAAGCTGGGCAAGGCGGCGGTGGAGCTGTATGTCGGCATCGCCAATGATCGCGAGCTGCGCCGGGAGATGCTGCGGGTGCAGCATGAATTGACGGTCGAGCTGCTCGATGCCTGCGGTGCGCGGATCGAGGTGCCGCGTGAACGCCTCGAGAATGCGTTCTGGATGACCATCAATCTGGTGCGCGGGGCCACCCTGGACGAGATGGTGGGCCGGGATCGGCTGCGCCGCAAGCAGGTCCTCGCGGACTGGACGCGCCTGGCCGACGGCCTGCTGTAGCCGCGCCGCGAAACTCTCTGCCGGGCAGTCGTTTCGTCAACGTGACAGTCACGGGCCGCGATAGTCACGATAGAAGGTGACGTGTGTGCCGGGCGTGATCGCGCCGGGCACATCCTCGGGGGAGGACGCGGCAATGGCGATGAGTCGGCGAAAGATGCTGGCGGCGACCGGGTTGGGGGTGGCGTGCGCGATGCTCGCGGACGGCCCGGCGCGCGGCGGGCCGGAAGCAGCGGGGCCGCAGCCGGATTGGGAGGTGCTGCGCCGACGGCTCGCGGGCCGGTTGTTCCTCGGTTCCGATTCCGGGTACGGCACAGCGAAACTGGCGTTCAACCCGCTGTTCGATGCGCGGCAGCCGGTCGCGATTGCGCAGTGTGCAGACGTGCCCGATGTGCAAGCCTGCATCGAAGTGGCTGGCGCGGCGAAGATTTCGGTGGCGGCCCGCAGCGGTGGTCACAGTTACGCCGGATATTCGACGCCGGACAATGGTGTGATCGTCGATGTGGGGGCGATGAACACCGTGGCGGTGCAGCCGGATGGCACAGCCGTGATCGGCGCGGGCGCTCGCCTGATCGACGTCTATGCCGGACTGGCGAAGGCCGGACGATGTCTACCGGCCGGGTCGTGCCCGACGGTGGGCATCGCGGGGCTCACGCTCGGCGGCGGGCACGGCGTCCTCACCGGCAAGTTCGGATTGACCTGCGACAACCTGGTTTCGGTACAGATAGTCACCGCCGACGGCGTGGCGCGTGTCGCGAGCGCGGACTCCGAACCCGACCTGTTCTGGGCGCTACGCGGGGGAGGGGGCGGCAATTTCGGTGTGGTCACCTCGTTCACCTTCAGCACCGTGGCCGCGCCGCGACTGGCCGTGTGCAAACTGCTCTTTCCCGGCGGCACCCTCACCGACGTCCTCGGCGGCTGGCAGTCCTACCTCCCGACGGCCCCCGACGAGTTCTGGTCCGCCCTCGGCATTTCCGCCGGTAGCCCGCCCACCTGCCGCGTCAACGGCTGCTATGTCGGCAGCGAGGCGGATCTGAATACCGCGCTGGACAGGCTGATAGCGGCGACCGGGGTCCAGCCGACCGTGCGCTACACGGCATCGATGGACTACTTGCAAGCCATGCTGTATTTCGGCGGCTGCGCGAATGTCGCCGTGGAGCAATGCCGTCCGAGCTGGACCGACGGCGGTGGCATCCTCGGCCGGGACTCGTTCACCGCCGCCTCCCGCGTACTGGGCGGTCCCCTCGGCGAACCGGCCCGGCTCACCGAACTACTGACCGGCCGATCCGGCGTCGACATCCTGCTCGACAGTCTGTGCGGGGCGGTGGCGCGAATCGGCGCGACGGACACGGCTTTTCCGCATCGCGGGGCGCTGGCGACCGCGCAGATCTACGCGGGCTCCAGCAACGCCGAAGCCCGTGCGACCGTCACCGCGATCCGTGATGGTCTCGGCGCGCTCGTCGGAAACACCGCCTACGTCAACTACATCGACGCCGACCTACCCGACTGGGCGAACGCCTATTACGGCCGCAATGCCGCCCGCCTGCTCGAGGCGGCCCGCCGCTACGACCCGAACGGTGTCTTCACCTTCGACCAGTCGGCGTCGAAGATCTGACATTCCTGTCGGAGGCCGGGCGTACCGTCGGGTCATGACGTCTTGGAACGAGTTCGCCGCAGCCGCTCCCCGCATCTCCAAGATCTTCGCCCGCCGTCACGCCGCCACCGGCAATCTGTGCATGCTGGCCACGCTGCGCGCGGATGGCTCGCCGCGGATCAGCCCGATGGAACCGCGTTTCTTCGAGGGCGGTCTGTGGCTGGCCGGTATGCCCGGCACCACCAAATTCCGGGATCTCGCCCGTGATCCGCGCTTCTGCCTGCACACCGCCACCGTCGACACACAGGTGGGCGAGGGTGACGCCAAGCTCTTCGGCGAGGTGCGCGACGTGCAGGACGTGGCCCTGCATCAGCGTTTCGCCGAAGCGCTCTTCGAAGAAACCGGGTTCGATCTACGCGGCCGGGAGTTCCGCCCGTTCTACGGCGCGGACATCACCGGTGCGTCCGCTGTGGAGATCATCGACGGCAAGTACATGGAGGTGACCATCTGGAAGCCCGGCGCACCGGAGTACACGGTTCGCAAGGACTGATGAGCGTGACCAGCGCGTGGCATGGTGTGCGAGATTGCAGCGCGTGCAATGTTGCAGACGCTGCGTTCGCGCACGATGTGCCGAACGGGGCGTCTTTCAACGCTTTTCAGCAGCTTGCACCAGTGGATATGCCCGAAATCCATCCGCCGCACGGCTATCGGGAACGTCCGGCGCAACTGCCCGGTGCGGTCGTGTGGGCCCGCGACGGCGTGGCCGATACCGACGCCCCGGTCCTGCCCGACGGCTGCATGGATCTGCTGTGGATCGACGGTCGGCTCGCGGTGGCGGGCCCCGATACGCGCGCCTATCGGCCGGCCGCCGGCCCCGCCGCCCGCATCGCGGGCATCCGTTTCCATCCCGGCACCGCACCGGCCCTGCTCGGTATCCCCGCGCACGAATTGCGTGACAGCCGAGCCGACCTGACCGCTGTGTGGACGTCCGCGCAGGCCCGCCGTGCCGCGGAGATCGTCGCCCGCGCACCGAGTCCTGCCGCCGGATTGGAGGCGGTCGCCCTGTGGCGTGCCGGCGTCACCGATCCGGCCGACGCGCTGCTGCTGCCCATCGTCTCCGAATTGCGTTCCGGCACCCCGGTCTCCGTCATCGCCGAGAAGTTCGGGCTGGGTCCGCGCCGCCTGCACCGGCTTTCGCTGACGGCGTTCGGCTACGGCCCGAAGACCCTGGCCCGCATTCTGCGCATGCAACGTGCGCTGGCCCTGGCCCGCGCCGGTGTTCCGTTCGCCGACACCGCGTTCCGTGCCGGTTACGCCGACCAGGCCCACCTCTCCAGGGATGTCCGGGATCTCGCCGGCATGTCCCTGACGCAACTCCTGGGTACCTGACCTCAGCTCAGCGGCGCGTAGAGGTCGACGCCGTTCCCGTCCGGATCGTGCACGGTCGCGTACCGCTGTCCCCAGAACGCGTCGAACGGCTTCAACTCCCCGTGGTATCCGGCGGCCACGAGCTCCTCGAACAGCGCGTCGACCGCGGCGGGTCCGGCGCACCGGCAGGCCAATCCGATTCGCCCGCCTCCGGCGACGGCCTGCCATTCGGGATGGAACGACCGAATCGTCGCTTCGGTATCGAGCGCCAGCCGCATCCCGCCGCCGAGCCGGGCCTCCACATGCGGCTGGCCCTCGGCTCCCTCGTCGAAGGAGAGCCCGAGCCGTCGATAGAACGCGACGGCCGCCGCCATATCGGACACCACGATCCCGACAACATCCAGTTCAACAGTCATGCCCGAACCGTAGGCGGACACCTGACCCCCGGTCTTGAACAAATCGGACACCGAAGGGAATTCGGACAATTCGCAATTGTCAGCCGGCCGCATCCTCGGTCTCCGCGCCCGCGAGCGCCAGCTGCTGCGCGGCAACGCGTGCAATCGTGCGCGCCTGGCGGACATTCGCCTCCGGATGCGCGGTCCGCTGCTCGAGCGCGACCCGAATTCGCCCGAATGCCGCCCCGGCATCCTCCACGGCCTGCCGCAGCGCACCGTGGCGGAATTCGAGTTCGCGATACTCGAGATCGTTCTCCTCACACCGCCGCCGCAGCTCATCGATGTGGTTGAGCAGGTCTGCGACCTCGCGCGTGGTGAGGGTGAGACGCGGATGCTGTTCCCCGGACAGGATCGCCTCGCCCGCGGCTTCGGCGCAGCGCGCATGCAGCTCGTCGAGAATGTCGGTCACTCGGATTCACCTCCTGCACTGCGGCGGAGCATGGTGGGTCTGCCCGGTTCCACATAGATTTCCGGCGGCCGAATTCTGCCTTGCGACCGGCCTCCGAGTCGAACCGCCGCGAAGGATACGTGCCGGTAACCCTCCCGCGATGTGAACCTATTCCTTAAGGAGGTGCAGACTACCCGGGACCGGTAGTCGCACACCCTCGCCCGACCGGGCCAGTGCTGTGAAATGGAAGGAGCTGGCGAGTAGTGTTCCGCCGCATTGCCATCGTGAACCGGGGAGAGGCCGCCATGCGGCTCATCCATGCTGTCCGAGATCTGGCCGCCGAGACCGGGTCGGCGATCGAAACCGTCGCGTTGCACACCGACGTCGACCGGAATGCCACGTTCGTGCGTGAGGCCGATATCGCGTACGACCTCGGGCCCGCCGCGGCGCGCCCGTACCTGGATCTGAAGGTGCTCGAGCGGGCGCTCGTGGCCACCGGCGCCGACTCCGCCTGGGTGGGTTGGGGATTCGTCGCCGAGGATCCGGCCTTCGCGGAACTCTGCGACCAGATCGGCGTCACCTTCATCGGCCCGAGCCCCGACGCCATGCGCAAGCTCGGTGACAAGATCGGCGCCAAGCTGATCGCCGAGGAGGTCGGCGTTCCCGTCGCGCCGTGGAGCCGCGGTCCGGTGGAGACCGTGGAGGCGGCCAAGGAGATGGCCGCCAAGATCGGTTACCCGCTCATGCTGAAGGCCACCGCGGGTGGTGGCGGTCGCGGTATTCGCGTCGTCACCAATGACGCCGACCTGGTCGACGCCTACGAGCGCACCCGGCAGGAAGCCGCGCGTGCCTTCGGCAGCGGCGTGGTGTTCCTGGAGCGTCTGGTCACCGGCGCCCGCCACGTCGAGGTGCAGGTGATCGCCGACGGTCAGGGCACCGCGTGGGCGCTGGGCGTGCGCGACTGCTCGGTGCAGCGCCGCAATCAGAAGATCATCGAGGAGTCAGCCTCGCCGGTGCTGCGCCCCGAGCAGGCCGCCGAATTGAAGGCCTCGGCCGAGCGCCTGGCCGTCGCGGTCGGCTACCGCGGCGCGGCGACCGTCGAGTTCCTCTACCACCCCGGTGACGAGCTGTTCGCCTTCCTCGAGGTGAATACCCGTCTGCAGGTGGAACATCCGATCACCGAGCTCACCACCGGTTTCGACCTGGTGCGCGCGCAGATCCACGTGGCCTCGGGCGGCAAGCTCGAGGGTGAGCCGCCGGTCGAGCGCGGCCACGCCATCGAGGCGCGCCTGAACGCCGAGGACCCGGACCGCGATTTCGCGCCCGCCCCCGGACGCATTGCGCGCCTGGACCTTCCGGCCGGACCGGGCATTCGCGTCGACACCGGCGTCAGCGAGGGCGACACCATCCCCGCCGACTTCGACTCCATGATCGCGAAAATCATTGCCTACGGCAGTAATCGCGAGCAGGCGCTGGGCCGGCTGCGCCGCGCCATGAACCAGACCCGCGTGGTCATCGAGGGCGGCGCCACCAACAAGAGCTTCGTGCTCGATCTGCTGGATCAGCCCGAGGTGATCGACGGCAGCGCCGACACCGGCTGGATCGACCGCGTGCGCGGTGACGGACGCCTTGTCTCGCACAGCCATTCGGCGATCGCGCTGGCGTCGGCCGCCATCGACGCCTACGAGGAGGAGGAGCGGGCCGAGCGGCAGCGCCTGCTGTCCACCGCCTCGGGTGGCCGTCCGCAGGTGCAGCACGAGAGCGGCCGCCCGCGCGATCTGAAGCTGCGCGGCGTGAGCTACCGGGTGAGTGTGGCGCGTATCGGCGCGCACCGCTTCCGCATCGGCATCGAGGCGGGCGGCGAGCTGCGCACCGCCGATGTCGATCTGGAGCGTTTCGACGACCACACCGGCCAGATCGTGGTCAATGGCTCCCGCTACCGATTGACCACGGGCACACACGGTCCCGTGCATGTGGTCGATGTCGACGGTGTCACCCACCGCATCAGCCGCGACGAGGGCGGCGTGGTCCGTTCGCCCGCGCCCGCGCTGGTCGTCGCCACTCCGCTGGAGGTGGGCGCCGAGGTCGAGGCCGGTGCGCCGGTGCTGGTGCTGGAGTCCATGAAGATGGAAACGGTGCTGCGCGCACCGTTCCGGGCGCGCTTGAAGGAGTGCAACGTCTCGGTCGGCACCCAGGTCGAGACCGGTGCGCCGCTCATGCGCCTGGAGCCCATCGTCGACGAGGATGCCGGCGAGAAGGACACCGCCACAACCGAAACCGTCGAGCTGGATCTGCCGTCGGAGCCCGCTCCGGCGCACCCGTACGACCGCATGGTCCGCAACCTCCAGGATCTGCGCAGCCTGCTGCTCGGCTTCGACGTCGACCCGCACGACGATCGCCGCGTCATCGACGACTACCTGGTGCGCCGCCGCTCGGCCATCGCCGACAATCGCCGCCCGCTGGCCGAGGAGCTCGAGCTCGTGCAGGTCTTCGCGGATCTGGCCGAGCTGAGCCACAATCGGTCGTGGGACGACGACAGCGGCCAGGGCCACGTGCACTCCGCCCGCGAGTACTTCCACACCTACCTGCAGAGCCTGGATGTGGAGCGGGCCGGTCTGCCGGAGTCGTATCAAGCCAAGCTGAGCAAGGCGCTCGGCCACTACGGCGTCGCCGAACTGGACCGCACCCCGGATCTGGAGTCCGCGGTGTTCCGCATCTTCCTGGCGCAGCAGCGTCCGGCCGACACGGTCACCGTCATCACCACGCTGCTGCGTGAGTGGCTGCGCGAGCCCATGCCGGATGCCGCCCTGCGCGAACCGGTCGGCCTGACGCTCGAGCGACTGGTGACGGCGACGCAGGTGCGTTTCCCGGTGATCGCGGATCTCACCCGTGGTCTGGTGTACGCCTGGTACGGCCAGCCGCTGTTGCGCCGCAACCGCGCTCGCGTCTACACCAATGTGCGCAAGAACCTGCGCTACCTCGATCTGCACCCGGACACCGCCGATCGCGGCGAGCGCATCGCGGACATGGTGCGCAGCACCGAGCCGCTGGTGCGTCTGCTGGGTCAGCGTCTGGTGCGCGGCAATATCGACAACACCGCCATGCTGGAGGTGCTGACCCGCCGCTACTACGGCAACAAGGACCTCACCGATGTGCGCACGCACACCGTCGGTGACGCCACCTTCGTGGTCGCCGAACGTCGTGGCCTGAGCCTGGTCTCGGCCGCGGGCAGCTTCAGCGAGCTGCGCTCGATCCTGCGCGGTCTGGCCGAATTGGCAAGCAGCGCAGCCTCGATCGAGGTCGACATCTACCTGGGCTGGGAGGATCAGCCCGAGGACTTCGACGCCATGGCGACGGCGCTGCAGGAGGTGCTCGACGCCCAGCCGCTGCCGAATCAGGTGCACCGCATCACCGCCACCGTCGCGGGCAGTGGCGGCGCGGTCATGCACCACCACTTCACCTTCCGTCCGTCGGCCACCGGCATGGCGGAGGAGCGGCTGATTCGCGGCCTGCACCCGTTCATCGCGCAGCGCATGCAGATGAAGCGGCTGCGCAAGTTCGATCTCACCCGCCTGCCGTCCTCGGACGACGAAGAGGTGTACCTGTTCCGGGCCGTCGCCAAGGAGAACGCCTCCGACGAGCGGCTCATCGCCTTCGCGCAGGTGCGTGACCTGGCGTCGCTGCGTGATCACGACGGCCGGCTGCTGTCCCTGCCGACCGCCGAGATCGCCATCGCCACCTGCCTGGACTCCATCCGCCGCGCGCAGGCGCAGCGGCCGTCGAACAAGCGGTTCAACACCAACCGGATCGTCATGTACATCTGGCCGCCGGTCGATGTGACGCGGGCCGAGCTGGAGACGGTCATCGGCGGCCACGTGCTGCCCATGACGGTGGGCGCGGGCCTGGAGGAGATCCTGCTCATCGCCCGCCAGCGGGAAGAGGCCACCGGCGAGCTCGAGAAGATCGCCGTGCGTATCGGTTTCGACGCCACCGGCACCCCCGAGGTGACCATCGGCGAGCGCACCGACGAGGCGGTCGAGCCGCTGGACGAGTACCGGCAGAAGGTGCTGCGCGCCAGCAGCCGCAACACCGTCTACCCGTACGAGCTGACCGGCATGCTCGGCGACTTCCGCGAATACGATCTCGACGCCAAGCACGCGCTGGTGCCGGTGGATCGGCCGAAGGGCCACAACAGCGCGGCCATGGTCGCCGGTGTGGTCTCCACGCCGACCGAACGCCACCCCGAGGGTGTCACCCGGGTCGTGCTGCTCGGCGACCCCACCAAATCCCTTGGCGCGCTGTCGGAGCCGGAGTGCCGCCGGGTGATCGCGGCCATGGATCTGGCCGAGCAGATGCAGGTCCCGCTGGAGTGGTACGCGCTGTCCTCGGGCGCGCGCATCTCCATGAAGTCGGGCACCGAGAACATGGACTGGGTGGCGGCCGCGCTCAAGCGCATCGTCGAGTTCACTCAGGACGGCGGCGAGATCAATATCGTCGTCAACGGCATCAATGTCGGCGCGCAGCCGTACTGGAATGCCGAGGCCACCATGCTCATGCACACCAAGGGCATCCTGGTCATGACCCCCGATTCGGCGATGGTGCTCACCGGCAAGCAGGCCCTGGACTTCTCCGGTGGCGTGTCGGCCGAGGACAACTTCGGCATCGGCGGCTACGACCGCGTCATGGGCCCGAACGGTCAGGGCCAGTACTGGGCCCCGAACCTGAACGCCGCCCGCGACGTGCTGATGGCGCACTACGACCACACCTACATCGCCCCCGGCGAGCAGGCCCCGCGTCGTGCCGTCACCACCGACCCGGTCGATCGTGACATCTCCAGCTTCCCGCATGTGGTGGCGGGCAGCGACTTCACCACCGTCGGCGAGATCTTCTCCGCGGCCGGGAACCCGGATCGCAAGAAGCCCTTCGACATTCGCACGGTGATGCGCGCGGTCGCCGACCAGGACCACCCGGTGCTGGAGCGCTGGGCGGGCATGGCCGACGCCGAGACCGCCGTGGTGCAGGACGCGCATCTGGGCGGAATCCCGGTGTGCCTGTTGGGTATCGAGTCCAAGTCGGTGGCGCGCCGCGGTTTCGCGGTCACCGACGGCCCCGACACCTACACCGCGGGCACCCTGTTCCCGAAGTCGTCGAAGAAGGCCGCGCGCGCGATCAATTCGGCCTCGGGCAACCGTCCGCTGGTGGTGCTGGCCAACCTGTCCGGCTTCGATGGCTCCCCGGAGTCGATGAAGAAGCTCCAGCTCGAGTACGGCGCCGAGATCGGCCGCGCCATCGTGAACTTCCAGGGCCCCATCGTGTTCTGCGTGATTTCGCGCTACCACGGCGGCGCGTTCGTGGTGTTCTCCAAGGCGCTCAACCCGAACATGACGGTGCTCGCCCTCGAGGGCTCCTTCGCCTCGGTGCTCGGTGGCGCGCCCGCCGCCGCGGTCGTCTTCTCCAACGAGGTGAACGCCCGCACGGCGGCCGATTCCCGGGTTCGGGATCTGGAGGGCCTGGCCGCGAACGCGCCCGGTGCCGGTCGTGCGGCTCTCACCGCCGAACTCGACGAGGTCCGCTCCTCGGTGCGCGCCGAGAAGCTGGGTGAGGTCGCGGCCGAATTCGACAAGGTGCACAGCATCCAGCGTGCCGTCGAGGTCGGTTCGGTGGACGCCATCATCCGCGCCGACGAACTGCGTCCGCGCATCATCGACGCCATCGAGTCGCGGATCGGTGCGAAGGCCGCCCACGTCTGATCGGTTGGACAACGAATAACGGCTCGGGCCTGATGCTTTCGGCATCAGGCCCGAGCCGTTTCCGGTGTGGGGATCGTCAGGCGACGATGGAACGTTGTGGGACGCCGACATATTCGCTGAGGGGACGAATCAGGGCATTGGATTCGCCCTGCTCGATGATGTGTGCGGTCCAGCCGGTGATGCGGCTCATGACGAAGATCGGGGTGAAGACCTCGATGTCGAAGCCGAGCAGGTAATAGGCGGGGCCGGTCGGGAAGTCGAGGTTGGGTTTGATGCCGGTGGCCTCGACCATGGTGTGTTCCAGGATGTCGTACATGCGGACCCACTGCTGCCCGTCGGTGGCGGCGGCGATGTCCTGGAAGGCTTTTCGCATGGTGGGGACGCGGGAGTCGCCGTTCTTGTAGACCCGGTGCCCGAAGCCCATGACCTTTTCCCTGTGGGCCAGCTTGTTTCGCAGCCACTGTTCGGCGCGATCCGGGGTGCCGATCTCGAGCATGTCGTGCATGACGGCCTCGTTCGCGCCGCCGTGCAGCGGGCCCTTGAGCGCGCCGATGGCGGCGGTGACCGCGCTGTAGATGTCGGACAGGGTGGAGGTGACCACCCGGGCGGCGAAGGTGGAGGCATTGAAGCTGTGCTCCGCGTACAGGATCAGCGACACTTCGAACGCCTTGACCAGCTCACGCTCGGGCACCGCGCCGAAGCACATGTGCAGGAAGTTCTCGGCGAACCCCATATGGGAGTGCGGTGCGATGGGATCCAGTCCGCGGCGGCGGCGCTGGTCGGCGGCCACGATGGTGGGCAGGACAGCCATCATGCGAAGGGCCTTGGCGCGGTTGGCTTTCGGTGAGTTGTCGTCCTCGAGTGGGTCTTCCGCGCCGAGGTAGCTGATGGCGGTGCGCACCACGTCCATGGGGTGGCAGTTGTCGGGCAGCTTCGCCACCAGCGACAGCATGGAGCGGTCGGCGCGGCGGGAGGCGCGCTCCTGCTGGCAGAAGCGTTCCAGCTCGGCATCATTGGGGAGTTCGCCGTGCCACAGCAGGTAGGCGACCTGTTCGAAACTGCAGTTGGCCGCCAGGTCCTGAACGGCGTAGCCACGGTAGGTGAGGGAGTTGGTCTCCGGCACCACCTTGGAGATGGCGGTGGTGTCGACCACGACACCGGCGAGGCCCTTGGAGATGGTTGCCTCCGACATCACTGGTTCCTTCCCAGCGTGAAATTGTATATCTCGGAATCGAATTCGTTGTAGCGCTCGTACTGGAGCAGTTCGTAGAGGCGGCTGCGGTGCTGCATGCGGTCGAGCAGGGCGGCCTGGGTGCCGGTGGCGAGGATTTCGCGCAGGCCGGATTCGGCGGCGTGCATGGCCAGGCGCAGGGTGGTGACGGGGTAGATGACGGCGTTGTAGCCGATGGCTTCGAGGGTCTGGGCCGACAGCAGTTCGGACTTGCCGAACTCGGTCATATTGGCCAGCAGGGGAATCGGGACGGCGGCCCGGAACTTCTCGAAGTCGGCGGCGGTGCTCAGGGCTTCGGTGAAGATGAGATCCGCGCCTGCTTCGGCGTAGGCCCGCGCTCGGTCGATGGCCGCGTCGATGCCCTCGATGCCGGCGGCGTCGGTGCGGGCGCAGAGGACGAAATTCGGGTCGCGCCTGGCGGATACGGCCGCGCGCAGGCGTCGCACCATGTCCTCGACGGGGACCACGGCCTTGCCGTCGAGGTGTCCGCAACGTTTCGGATTCACCTGATCCTCGAGGTGGAGTCCGGCGATGCCGGCGTCCTCCATGACGGTGACCGTGCGGGCGGCGCTCATGGGTTCGCCGAAGCCGGTGTCGGCGTCGATCAGTACCGGCAGGTCGGTGACCCGGGCGATCTGCTGCCCGCGCCCGGCGACTTCGGTCAGCGTGGTGAGGCCGATATCGGGCAGCCCCAGATCCGCTGACAGCACCGCGCCGGAGATGTACACGCCTTCGAAGCCGATCTCTTGAATCAGCGTGGCCACCAAGGGATTGAAGGCGCCCGGAATACGCTGGATGCGGGTCGAATTCAGACCCGCGCGGAAGGCGGCCCGTTTGTCGGCGGCGGAGGTGGTGGCCGCGAGCAGTCCCGTCATCAGAACAATCCCTTCGGCGACCGGGGTGCGCGCGCCAGCACCTCGTCGGACACGGTGAAGGTCAGCTGCGACAGTTCGGTGGCCGTCAATTCCGGTGTGCGCTGGGCGATCTCGAGGAACCGATCCTGCTCGGCCGCGTCCACGACGCCCTCGGCGAGGTTGCGGAATTTGGCGATGTACTGCTCGCGGGCGAAGGGTCGCGCGCCCAGCGGATGCGCGTCGGCCACGGCGAGTTCGTCCACGATCACCTCACCGCTCTTCAACGTGACCTCGGCGCGCGCACCGAAGGCTTTCTCGTTCGGATCGCTGGAGTGGTAGCGGCGCGTCCACTCCGGATCCTCGGCGGTCGAGATCTTCTGCCACAGTTCGATGGTGTCCGGCCGTTGCGCTCGTTCGGGAGCGTAGGACCGCTCGTGATGCCACACCCCGTCCTGCAACGCCACCGCGAAGATGTACATGACCGAGTGGTCGAGGGTCTCCCGTGACGCCTTCGGGTCGAACTTCTGCGGATCATTGGATCCGGTGCCGATCACATAGTGCGTGTGATGGCTGGTGTGCAGCACGATCGACGCGATCTGCTCCAGATCCCCGATGCGCGTGCGCAACCGTCGCGCCAGGTCGATCGGCGCTTGGCTCTGGTACTCGGCCGAGTGTTCCTTGGTGTAGGTGTCCAGAATCCCGCGTTTGGGCTCACCGGGTCCGGGCAGCGGCACCGAGTATTCGCGGTCGGGTCCGCCCAGCAGCCAGGCGATCACACCGTCCTCGCCCTCCCAGATGGGTGCCGGCGCACCCTCGCCGCGCATCGCCCGATCGATCGCCTCGACGGCCATCTTCCCCGCGAACGCCGGTGCGTACGCCTTCCAGCTGGAGATCTCGCCCTTGCGGGACTGCCGGGTCGCGGTTGTGGTGTGCAGGGCCTGCCCGATGGCCTGGTAGATGGTCTCGGTGTCGAGCCCGAGCAGTGTGCCGATGCCCGCCGCGGCCGACGGCCCCAGATGCGCCACATGGTCGATCTTGTTCTCGTGCAGGCAGATTCCCCGCACGAGGTCCACCTGGATCTCGTAACCCGTTGCGAGACCGCGGATCAGGTCGCGGCCACTGCGCCCGGTGTGCTGCGCCACGGCCAGGACCGCTGGAATATTGTCCCCCGGATGCGAGTACTCGGCGGCGAGGAACGTGTCGTGGAAGTCGAGTTCGCGCACCGCGACCCCATTGGCCCACGCCGCCCACTCGGGTGAATAGCTGCCGCCCACACCGAAAACGGTTGCACCCGGCCGATACGGATGGGTCAGCGCCTGTGCCCGAGCGTTGGCCACGGGCCGCCGGGTGAGCGAGGCGGCGGCCACGGCCGCATTGTCGATGATCCGATTGACGATCATCTCCTGCGTTTCCGGCGCGACCTCCACGGCATCCGCGGCGACCTCCGCAATACGCCACGCGAGATGCTCCTCGCGCGGGAAGTGCTCGGCGGAGCGGTGAGTGCGGACGAGATGATTCTTCACAGTCGATGCCCTCCCAGGCCTCGGTTTCTCGGTACCTTTCGCACGCTACGCAAAGGGGAGTACCGCGAAAATGCCTCGCAAAAGCCGATTTTTGCGGAAGGCGACCTGTGAATTTGCGAAGATTGCGTGGGCTTGCCCGCTCACGCGCCCCGCGCCGAGCCGCTCACGCACTCAGTGGTGCGGCGGTGACCTCGTAGCCGAGATTGGTCAGCACCTCACCGGTGGCCTTGGCGAAATTCAGGGTGATGAAGTGCAGGCACGGCGCTCCCTCGTCGATGAGCCGCTGCGCCATCTCGGTCGCGATCTCGATGCCTTCCGCGCGCACGGCCGCCCGATCCTCCTCGGGCCCACTGCCCGCCGCCCGCCGCAGCCGCTCCAGGACCGCCCGCGGTAGCGGCCGTCCGCTGAGCTCCTCCGCCCGCGTGACGGTCCGCAGCGAGGTGATCGGCATGAGCTCCGGAATGATCGGCTTCGCGCCCTCCACCGGATCACACGCCAGCGCCCGATCCCGCAGCCGCAGATAGTGTTCGACGTCGAAGAACATCTGCGTGATCGAATAGTCCGCTCCGGCACGCAGTTTCGCGATCAAGTGCGCGGTGTCGGTGGCCAGGTCGGGGGAGCGGTGGTGCCCCTGCGGGAAAGACGCCACCCCGACATTGAAATCGCCGAGATCGCGCACGATCCGCACCAGTTCCTCGGCATACTCGACGCCTTCGGGGTGCCGCTGCCAGTCGCCGAGCGGATCACCCGGCGGATCCCCGCGCAGCACCAGGATATTGCGAATCCCGCAGTCGGCGTAGGACCCGACCAGCGCCCGCAGTTCGGAAATGCTGTGCCCGACCGCGGTGAGATGCGCGACCGGCAGCAGGGTGGTCTGCTGGGCCAGCATGCCGGTGATCCGCGCGGTGCGGTCCTTGGTGGAGCCGCCGGCTCCGTAGGTCATGGACACGAAGGCCGGATGCATGCGTTCGAATTCCCGTACGGTGCGCCACAATCGGGCCTCCCCGGCGGTGTCGCGCGGCGGATTGAACTCCACCGAGAACGGCACCCGGGCTCCGGCGTGCGTGCGCAGACTCTGCACGACCGACGGACCGCCGGACACGATGGGGGAGAACCGGCTGTGGGAGGGCCGATGCCGTTCGGCAGGGGAATGCATGATGTCCTCGTGAACGTGGAGGATGCGGACCGTGGCCGGTCCGCATCGACGGGTGGAAGTGTTGGCGGCTGGGGTATTCCGGGTGGTGAAAGACCCCAGCCGGTGCTCAGCGCAGTGCTCGCGCGGCCGCGACCAGATGCTGGAGAGAGGTGACGACCTCCTCGGTGCGCCGCGTCTTCAGCCCGCAGTCGGGGTTGGCCCAGAGCCGTTCGGCGGGCACCGCTTTCAGCGCCAGCGCGAGCGACTGCTCGATCTCCTGCGTGCTGGGCACGCGGGGCGAGTGGATGTCGTACACGCCCGGCCCGACACCCAGATCGAAACCGGCCGCATTGAGGTCATCGAGCACCTCCATATGCGAGCGCGCCGCCTCGATGGAGGTGACGTCGGCATCCAAGCCCGTGATGGCTCCGATGATCTCGCCGAATTCCGAGTAGCACAGGTGGGTGTGGATCTGGGTCGTGTCGGCGACCCCGGAGGTGGACAGCCGGAACGCGTCCACCGCCCACGCCAGGTACGCGGCCTGGTCCGCGCGCCGCAGCGGCAGCAGCTCCCGCAATGCCGGTTCGTCCACCTGGATGATGCCGATCCCGGCGGCCTCCAGATCCACGGTCTCGTCCCGGATGGCGAGCGCGATCTGGCGCGCGGTGTCCGACAGCGGCTGATCGTCACGGATATACGACCAGGCCAGGATGGTGACCGGCCCGGTGAGCATGCCCTTCACCGGCTTACCGGTCAGCGACTGCGCATACGTGCTCCAGCCGACCGTCATGGCGGCGGGCCGGGTCACATCGCCGAACAGGATCGGCGGTCGCACGCACCGGGTGCCGTAGGACTGCACCCAGCCATTCACCGTGGCCGCGAACCCGCCGAGCTGCTCGGCGAAATACTGCACCATGTCATTGCGTTCAGGCTCGCCGTGCACCAGCACGTCCAGCCCGATTTCCTCTTGCAGCGCAATGACTTCCGCGATCTCCTCGCGCATGCGCGAGTCGTATTCGGCCTGATCGATCGCACCGCGCCGCAGTTCGGCCCGGGCGATCCGGATGCGGCTGGTCTGTGGGAACGACCCGATGGTGGTGGTCGGCAGCAGCGGCAGATTCAGCAACCCCTGCTGCAATACCCGCCGCTCGTCGGCCGGAGCACGGCGCACGGCGTCGCCGTCCAGCTCGGCCAGGCGCGCCCGCACCGCCTCCACCCGCAGTCGCCGATCGGCTCGCCGATCCAGCACCGCCGTTCGTGCGATGTCGAGCTGCTCGGCGACCGCGTCCTGCCCCTCGTACAGGGCGGTGGCCAGCATCCGGATCTCGGCGATCTTCTCCGCGCCGAAGGCCAGCCAGGACCGCAGCCGGGGCTCGAGGTCGGTCTCGGCGTCCAGGCTGTACGGAACATGCAGCAGTGAGCAAGAACTCGATACCGCGACCGGCGCGCCACCGTCGCGCAGCTGCCGCAGGCGGGGGAGTGCGCGGTCCGGGTCGACGCGCCACACGTTGTAGCCGTCGGCGATGCCCGCCACGATCAAAGTGCCGGTCATCGACTGTGCCGCAGCGATATCCGCGTCGCCGCCCGCGACCAGGTCCACGGCGATACCCTCGACACCGGTGTCCGCCAGCGCCGGCAGCACCTCACCGAGGCGGCCGAAATACGTGGCCACCAGCAGTGCGGGCCGGTTCGCGGCGGCAGCCAGCCGCCGGTACGCGGTGTACACCGCAGCCTGTTCGGTCGCGCTGAGATCGGTCACCAGCGCCGGTTCGTCGAGCTGCACCCACCGCGCCCCGGCCTCCGCCAGCAGCGCGAGCAACTGCTCGTACAACGGCAGCAGATCCGGCAGTCGTTCCAGCAGGTCACTGCCGTCGAGGGACTTGGCGAGCTTCAGGAACGTGAACGGTCCCACGACCACCGGC
Organism: Nocardia huaxiensis; assembly: GCF_013744875.1. NCBI lineage: Bacteria > Bacillati > Actinomycetota > Actinomycetes > Mycobacteriales > Nocardiaceae > Nocardia > Nocardia huaxiensis. Next base: position 5,611,210 of record NZ_CP059399.1, on the reverse strand, counting down.
CGCGCCGGAATCCCCAGCGCCAGTGCCTCTTTCAGCTCGGCAAGGGGTTTCTCCGGATGCAGCGAGAATTCGGTGGCAGCCGACAGCTCCGGCACCAGATAGTGGTAGTTGGTGTCGAACCACTTGGTCATCTCCAGCGGAGCGACCTCGGCGGTCCCGCGCGCCGCCGCGAAATACCGGTCCAGCTCGCCGGTGATCGGGCGCACCCGTTCGGGCAGCGCGCCCAGCAGCACGGCGGTGTCGAGCACATGGTCGTAGTACGAGAATGTGCCCACCGGAACCGAATCCAGCCCGGCCTCGCGCACCGCGGTGAGCTGTGCGGTGCGCAGCCCCGCCGCGACCGCGTGCAGTGCGGCCGCGTCGAGCCGGCCCGCCCAGTACGCTTCGATCGCCCGCTTGAGCTCCCGATCGGGTCCGATGCGCGGCAGCCCGAGCACCGTGGCGGTGAATGTGTTGTCAGGGTTCAACATTGATGAACTCCAAGGTCAGCAGCCGATGGCCGCCACCCTTATGGAGCGTACGCCTGACGGAGCCCTGGAAGCATCGATCCCGTGCCCGGGTCCCCTCGGCGCACGCCCATTCCACGAGGCGACGACCGCCGGATACGGCGTATCCGGCACAGACGGCAGGTCTTCGGACTCGCGCGCATCGATCCGTATCGGGATCGGCCCGGCTCTGGAAGACCCGGGCTGTGCCTACCGGCCGTCGCTTCCCAGGCAGAGTAAAGAACCCAGTGCGTAGTTGACGGCTGTCGTTCACGCTCACCGCTGCGGGACAGTCCCGGAATTCCACCGGGTTCCCTCTCACCCGGGAGTCACGCGAACGCGGCTCCGGGCTTCGACGCCATCGAGTGGATCAGGGGCTCCTTCGACTCCCTCTCCGGCGAACCAGCTGCGGAGGCGAATATAGCGAAGCCGGGCGGGGCCTGTCGAACAGGGGTTCGGAACTGCTGGTGTTCGAGTGTTCGAGCGTGTCTGGCAGTGTCGTGTGGTGTCTGGTGTATCGGTCGAGCGGATTCATTGGTGGATCGTGTTGGCGTGTCGGTCGTTTGGGTTTGTGGTGTCGCACCAGGCTCCCTAGCCTCGAACGGGTGAGCGAACCGGGTTGCTGGAACCTGCAGGCGGCGGCGATGGGCCCCATCCTGCCGGTCGGTGGCCGGTGATGGTGGAGTCGCGACGTGCGCTGCGTGTGATCGCCGCGCCCAGAACGGTTCCCGGGCCGCGTGGAGTGGCGATACGCGACCGGCTCAAAGGGTTGACCGCGCACGACGAACACGTGCTGTGACTGGTTGGAGATCACCTGGGGCGGTTGGCCTCCGGCGATCTGCAGGCTCGCTGCGCGGACGGGACCGCCCACGATCGCGACCGGTGGGCCGAGCGCAAACGGGCACTGACCGCCGAATCGTCCTCGCGCTGGGCCGGAGCGATCACCAAGGCCAGCAACGAATTGTGGGCACTGGCACGACGAGGCCAGCAGGCCCACCTCCGCAGCCTCGAGGCCGGGATCGCGATCCTGCGGGCACGGTTGGCGTTGCCGATCGGTGCGGCTGGAACCGGCGGCAAGCCCGGCGGTTACCGATCGCGCAGGGAGTGGTTCGCCAAATCCCGTCGCCTGCAGATCCTGAGCATCCGGCTGGAGGCGGTGCGCGCCGACCACGACGCCGGGCGTGTGCGCGTGGTGCGCGGCGGCAGGCGGCTGGCCAACACACGCCATCACCTGGACGCGGCCGGGCTGACCGACAGCCAGTGGAGGGCACGCTGGGAGGCGGCGCGCTGGTTCCTGACCGCAGACGGGGAATCGGGCAAGAAGTATGGCAACGAAACCCTCCGTATCACACCGGACGGTGAAATCAGCCTGAAACTGCCTGCGCCGCTGGCGGGCTGGGCCAATGCCCCGCATGGCCGGTACGTGCTCGCCGCGCGGGTCGGGTTCGCTCACCGCGGTGAGCAATGGCGGGCGCGGGTGAGCGCCGATCAGGCCGTGGCCTACCGCATCGACTACGACCCGGCCCGTGACCGCTGGTATGTCACCGCCTCCTGGCAGCACCCCGCCACTCCCGACGTGCCACTGGCAGCGGCGCGCGCCGAAGGCGTGATCGGCGTCGATGTCAATGCCGATCACTGCGCCGCCTACCGCCTGGACCGCCACGGCAACCCGATCGGGAACCCGCGCCGCTTCGACCTCGAGCTGACCGGTTCCACCGCGCGCCGCGACGCGCAGGTGCGGCATGCGCTCACCGGCATCCTGTCGTGGGCGCGGCGAGAGGGTGTGTCGGCGATCGTGATCGAAGACCTCAACTTCGATGCGGAGAAGACGCGGGAGAAACACGGTCGCCGCAAGGGTTTCCGCCGTCTGCTCTCGGGGTTACCCACCGGGATCCTGCGGACGCGGCTGGTGTCGATGTCCGCAACGGCCGGGATCAGTGTGATCGCGGTCGATCCTGCCTACACCTCCCGTTGGGGTGGAAAGTATTGGCGCACACCACCCTCGGGTGGTGGGCGCGAGTTGACTCGGCACGAGGCGGCTGCGGTCGCGATCGGCCGACGCGGTCTCGGGCACCGGATCCGGCGACGGATGCCACCGCCCCGCCCCCACCGGAGTGATGGGGCCGGGCCTCGGAGCATCCAGACCGCACCCGAGCCCGGGACCGTGAGGGACCCCGCCCACCCGTGACGGATCGTGCACACGATGCACGCCGCCGCACGGGAACGAGTAAGCGGGCGACCAGCGCATCCACAACCGTTCGGGATGCGCGCAGGGTCAGGACACGAGCACCCGTGCTCACTCCTGAACACTGAACAGGAACGGTTGTGTCCGGACCCAATCCGGTATCGATCTGGCTATCGAATGCACAGGACCGGCGCCGAACGCGAGTGCGCGCGGGTGCGCGTTTCGTACCGTGGATTCGGTGCGGCGTCGGTACTTGCGCGGTCGACGCCGCACCCCGAGGGTTAAGCCAGGCCGAGTTCGGGCCGGATGAGAGCATTCCAGTCGAGCTCGTAATCGACCGCGTCACACAGCAACTGGTAATGCGCCAGGAACCGGAAGCAGGCGGTGACGAGCTGATCGGTGGCGTGCGCGTCGACCATGAAGACGCCGTCGGTCAGGTGGCGGCGTGCGGACGGCAGGAAGGTGAGCCCGTCGCAATCGCTCATCAGCTGCTGCCGGAACACGGTGCCCGGCCGCAGCGAACCCCACTCCTCCGGGCGATCCTCGAGCCCGAACTCGGCGATCAGATTCGTGCGCAGATAGACGTGCAGCACGTGATAGAGCAGGAACCGTAGATTATTGCCCACAGCCTGGCCGCCGTGCCGGTGCTCCAGGACGGTGCGAATCTCCCTGTCGCCCAGGGAAAGCAGGGTTTGTGCATCCCCGACATCCATGAGTGTGACAACCTCGAGGCAGCGACATTCGGCGTGATACCCGGTTCGGTGATGCTGCGCGGGAACGGGTTTCGCGGTCATGGGCACATACCGCGCCGAATCTTCGATCAGAGATCCGAGTGTCGTGGCGAAGCGCGACAATCGTGCACTCGCCCGGAGAATTTCGCGTGTCGCGCGTGGCAGCTCCCCGGGCAGCGTCACGGTGAACCCGCGATTCTTCCGGAACAGATCGGTGCCGCGAGTCGCGCATCCGTGCTGCCGGCATACGCGGTGCGCCAGATACTTCCGGCGCTGCACGCGTCCGGCGGTGCGCCTGTCCTCGAGGTGCACGCGTCCGCAAACACCCACGGGCAGTTCGATTCCCGGATCCCGGTACCGCACCACCAGGGCCGACAGGTCCGACCAGTCCAGCCGGGTCCGCGCATGAGGTAGGGGCACAGTCACATTATGGCCGTGCTTTTCCCTCCACCGGGGGAGATCGAATTCCGTCTCGCGGCCGACGCGGGCGCGCCCGGCGCTTCGTAGCGTCGAAGGCCCTGGACCTGGACCGATCATGCTGTCCGGCAACCCTATTCCGCAGGAGGATCCGTGCTGTCCGCCTTCATCCCGGCCTTCCGGACCCCGGAGTTACGGCGGAAGATTCTGTTCACGCTCGGCGTGCTCGCGCTGTACCGCGTCGGCGCGGCGCTGCCCTCGCCAGGCGTCGACTACCGGGCGGTGCGCGGTTGTCTGGACGTCGTGTCGGAGAACAAGCAGGCCGGGATCTATCAGCTGATCGACCTGTTCTCCGGCGGTGCGATGCTGCAACTGTCGGTGTTCGCGATCGGCATCATGCCCTTCATCACCGCGGGCATCATCACGCAGTTGCTGACCGTGGTGATCCCGCGATTCGAGCAGCTGCGCCGCGAAGGGCAGACCGGGCAGGCCCGGATCACGCAGTACACCCGCTATCTGGCCATGGCGCTGGCCGTTCTGCAAGCCTCCACACTGGTGGCGCTGGCTGCCCGCCGGCAACTGCTGCCCGGCTGCGATGCGGATATCCTGGCCGACACCTCGCTGTTCGGCATGATCATCATGGTGCTGGTCATGACCGCGGGTGCGGCGCTGGTCATGTGGTTCGGGGAGCTGATCACCGAACGCGGTCTGGGCAATGGCATGTCGCTGCTCATCTTCGCGGGCATTGCCGCGCGAATTCCGTCCGAGGGCAGGCAGATCTGGGATTCGGGTTCGCGCCTGAAGTTCGCCCTGGTGATACTGGCCGTGCTGCTCGTGATCGTCGCGGTCATCTTCGTCGAGCAGGGACAGCGGCGAATTCCGGTGCAGTACGCCAAAAGAGTGGTCGGCCGCAAAATGTACGGTGGCTCCGCGACCTATCTGCCGCTGAAAGTGAATCAGGCCGGGGTCATCCCGGTGATCTTCGCGTCGTCGCTGTTGTACCTGCCGAATCTCCTGGGGCAGTTGACCGGGAGCACTTCCGGCGATCAAGCCGTATGGCAGCAGCTCATCGCCAAGTACCTGGTCAACCCCGGAAATCCGGTGTACATGACGATCTACTTCGCGCTGATCGTCTTCTTCACCTACTTTTATGTCGCGATCACCTTCAATCCGGTCGAGCGCGCCGACGAGATGAAGAAATTCGGCGGCTTCATCCCCGGATACCGGCCCGGCACGCCAACCGCGAATTATCTCGGTCATGTGCTGAGCAGAATCACTCTCCCCGGCTCCCTCTACCTGGGTGCGGTCGCGGTCCTGCCGAATTTGTTCCTGCATCTGGGCTCCGGCGGCTCCGCCCAGAGCCTGATTTTCGGCGGCACCTCCGTGCTGATCGTGGTCAGCGTCGGCCTCGACACCGTCAAACAGCTCGAAAGCCAACTCCTGAACAAGAACTACACCGGCTTCCTCCGGTGAAGCAGACTGGTCCCTATGCCCACGCCTACCGCGAACCGCCCGCTCCTGCTGCGGCTGGTGTCCACGCTCGTGCTCGCCCTCAGCGCCACCGTGCTGTCGGCGGGCACCGCCCACGCCACCCCGCCCTCCAGCGGGCGCACCGCCACCCTGGGCCCGGCCCCCACTGCCAAATCCGAAATCGCCCCCGCGAATTCGACGATCTCCGTGCTGATCGCCAACGCCCACACCGTCTTTCGCGCCGGGTTGAGATCGGTCATCGACACCCAACCGGATCTGAGCTGCCTTGCCGAGGTAGGCGACGGCCCTGCCGCCATCCAGGAATTGCGCCGCCTGCGCCCGCACATCGCCATCCTCGACCTCGACATGCCCGGTCTCGCCGACCCCGCCGTCATCGACACGGTCGCCGATCTCGCCCCCACCACCCGCATCCTCACCCTGGCCACCGAGCGCTCCGACGAGAACCTCTACCGCGCCCTCACCCTCGGCGCCACCGCCTTCCTCCCCAAAACCCTTCCCGCCCATGACTTCCTGGCCGCAATCCGCACTGCGGCCCACCGCGAAGCCCTCATCGACCCGCACCACACCCGTCGCCTCATCACCCGCCTCTCACACGGCACCAACCCCTTCCCCGCCGCCCCCGAACTATCCACCCTCACCCCGCGCGAACACGAGGTCCTCCTCCTCGTAGCCAACGCCCACACCAACCCCGAAATCGCCGAAATCCTCGGAGTGGGCGAACAAACCATCAAAACCCACGTCTCCCACATCCTCGCCAAACTCGGCGTCCGCGACCGCGTCCAAGCCGTCGTCTACGCCCACACCCACCGCATAGTCCCCACCGGTTAGCGACCTTCGCGGTCGCGCATCGCCTGGGTTCGCAATATGTCGCCCTCGCCGCCAGGGGTATTCGGGTCGAAGCCGTGCGCGATCAGCCAGCGGATGCCGCGCAGACTGCGCAGCGACCACCATGCGCGGATCACGTCGAGATCGACGTCGCGGCCGTAGCCGGTGAGCACGTCATCGAGGTGCTCGGGGTGTCCGAGGGTGAGGGTGGCGAGGTCGTACAGGGCATCGCCCCGGGCCGCTTCGGTCCAGTCGATGACGCCGGTGATTCGATCACCGTCCACGAAGACGTGGGCGACCTGCAGGTCGCCGTGCATGAACACCGGCGTCCACGGCCGTATCGCGGTCTCGGCGATGCGACGGTTGCGCGTGACCACATCGGCGGGAAGGACATTGTTCGCGATGATCCACGCGCATTCGCGGTCGAGTTCCGCGGCGAGGTCGTCGAGGTCACGTCCGGCGCGGGGTGGCAGCGGCGCGTCGTGCAGCAGCCGGAGGGCCGCGCCCGCCGCGGCCCAGGCCCGTGGCGATGCGGGCGACGGCCGGCCGAGGCGGCCGAGCGCCGTCCCGGGCAGCGCGGCGAGGGCGAGCACGGGAGGCTTGCGCCACAAGACTTCCGGAGTCGGAATCGGCGCCAGCCGCATCGCCTCCACTTCGCTGTCGGTGCGTGTCTGATCGGCGTCGATCTTCAGAAATATGTCGCCGACGCGCACGGTGGCGCACTCGTGATGGGCGGCGACAACCTCGACTTCCTGCACGTCGTCCATTATCGCGGCCTGATCACCGATCTCGCGTAGGACACTGTGCGGCCGGAAAATTCGGTGGTGGCCGATGATGTGCGCCATTAGTGTTGCGCGCGTTATGAATCAGTACGAAATTCGCGCCGACTTCGACCGCTCCACCATTGTCGTCTACCAAGCCTTCAACGAGGCCATCGCCACGGCCGCTGTCGGCGCGCAGCGGTTCGTGGAGCCGTTCTCCCTCCACCGCATGACGTGGATCAAGCCGTCCTATCGATGGCTCATGCAGCGCAGCAATTGGGCGCGCAGCCCCGGCCAGGAACGCATTCTCGCCGTTCGCATTACGCGGGCCGGGTGGGAGGAAGCCCTCGGCAATGCGGTGCTGACCAGCCCGGAACGGCGGGTGTACGCCGATGCCGCACGGTGGCGGGAACAGTTCGCGAGCGCGGATGTGCGGGTGCAGTGGGATCCGGAGTATTCGATCCGCGGCGTGAAGCTCGACCACCGCAGTATTCAGGTCGGCCTGTCCCGCAACATAGTCCAGCGCTATGTCGACGACTGGACCGTGGAGATCCGCGATCTCACTCCCTTGACGCGCAAGATCGCCGAGCAGCTGCGCGAGGGGCGGGTCGATCGCGCCAAGGATCTGCTGCCGCCGGAGAAGCTGTATCCACTGGCTGACGACCTGGCGAAAAGGGTTGGCGCCGACTGACTGTCGGCTCAGGAGTGCGGGGGCGCGGCCGGTGCGTGTTCGATGCCGCCGCACCAGATTCTGCGTATGGCGCGGGTCGCTCGGATATCGGCAATGGGGTCCCCGTCGAGCAGGACGAGGTCGGCGCGCATACCCGGTGCGATCCGGCCCCGATCCGTGAGCCCGAACTGGCGCGCGGGTAGGACGGTGGCCGCCTCGAGCGCGGCTGCGGTCGAGACGCCCGCGCGCACAAGCAATTCCAGCTCATGATGCAGGCTCGCGCCGAGCGGGGGATGGAACGGGAGCCCTGGCGTCGCATTGGCATCGGTGCCTGCGAGCACCGTGGCACCCGCGCTCCACAGCGCCACCGCATTGGCCAGGGCATCCTCGAAAATGCCACCGAATCCGAAGGTTTCGGCGCACCCCTGCATCATGGTCAAGGTCGGAACCACTGCGTGCCGCCCGCCCGCCAACCTCTCGATATCGGAATCGGGCACCCGCGCCCCCATCGGAACGTGCGTGAGCACATCCACCCCCGCATCGATGCCCATCGCATACGCGCCGGGCGTGGTCACATGCGCGACCACCTGCAACCCTCGCGCATGAGCCGCAGCGACAACAGCTTTCGCCGACCGTGCGTCGGGCCCGCCGTCCCCCGGCGCCTCCAGAATCAGCTTGATGTAGTCGGACCCATCGGCCACCCGCCGCGCCACCATGGCCTCGGCGTCCTCCGGCCCATGAATAACCGCGACGGTCTCCACCCCCGGCACCTGCGCATGCACACCCGCCGACCCGATGATCGGCACCCCCGCGCTGTACAAGCTCGCCGTCCCCGCTCGCGCACGCGCGGAGGCGACCACATCCGCCTGCAGCGTCCCCATATCGAGCACCGTCGTAACACCGTGCGCGGCAAGCACATCCAGCGACTCCGCCGCATCGAGATGCACATGCGCATCGATGAACCCCGGCACGAGCACCCCGCCCGCCCCATCGATGATCTCGGCGCCACCGACATCACCGCCGATCACCGAACCATCGATGGCGACCGACGTCGGCTCGCCGACGATACGGCCATCGAACACGCGAACATTGCTGAGCACGAACCTGTTACCCGAAGCCCCCTGCATACCAGCACACTAGAACACGTTCCGGTGCGAAGTGAAGTTCACGCTACCCGCCGAACACCCGCGGCACGAGGACCACCAGCCATCCGTCCGGATCCGCGAACAGCATCGCCGCTACGCTCAGATGCTCCGGCCACAGGTCCACCGCAACATCATGATTCACCGGGTTCGGCGTGTGGGAGAGTGGGGCCGATCATGGATTCGGCGTCCGCTGCGGCGGAACCGAGACGCTTGCAACGATGAAGGTGAGGTTCGATGGTGACAGCGGTCGATGTGGCTGGGCTGGTCGGATACCGGTATCGCACCGACGATTATTACGAGGTCGGCCGGGAGAAGATTCGCGAGTACGCACGCGCTGTTCAGGACTTTCATCCGGCGCACTGGAAGGAGAGCGCCGCCGGTGAGCTCGGGTTCGGTGGGCTGGTCGCGCCGGCGACGTTCAGTTCGATCGTGGCCATGCGGGCCAATCGTGGGCTGTTCGAGACTGTGCTGGCGGGTTATGACGTGATCGTGCATACCGATCAGGTCTTCGAAATGTACAAGCCCGTCGTGGCCGGGGCCCGGTTGCGCACCGAGGTCGAGCTGACCGCGGTGCGCCAGGTCGCGGGCAAGGACCTGCTCACCGTCACCAACACCTTTACCGACCAGTCCGGCGAGATCGTGCAGGTATCGCATGCCACGGTCATCGGCATCACCAGCGATGACGTCGACAGCGGCATTGCCGACGTCATCGAGAGCGTGATCATGAGCGGGCTGGAGGACACGGGATCCGGCACAGATGCCAGATCGGACTCCGCGGACGAGGAGAGCGACCGGCCGGCGACCCAGCACTCGCAGGTATCGCGAGAGCGGTTGCTGCACACTGCGATCCGCTTCGAGGACCTCGCTGTCGGAGACGAGCTCCCGACCCGGACCTTCCAGCTCACCCGCGGTGACCTGGTGAACTACGCGGGAGTGTCCGGTGACGCGAACCCGATCCACTGGCACGAGCGGGTCGCATCCCTGGCCGGCCTCCCCGACGTGATCGCCCACGGCATGCTCACCATGGGCCTCGGCGCGGGATTCGTCTCCGACTGGCTCGGCGATCCCTGCGCCGTCCTCCGCTACGGCGCCCGACTATCGAATTACACCGTCGTGGAAGCAGTTTCGGCCGGCGGCGTGGAGTTCAGCGGTCGAATCAAATCCCTCGACCCGGAAACCAGAACCGCCACCATCGTCCTGGTCGCGAAATCCGCGGGCCGCAAGATCTTCGGCCTCGCCACCACCGACATCCGCCTGCACTGACAGGGGCGGGACGCGGTCTCGCGCGGCACCGAGGATAATGATCTTGATTCGTCTAACGTTTGCTGCGTTGTATGCGTGATTCTCATTTCCGAGACCGGGCGGAGGCACCGACGATGGCTGTTTCACCGAGCACGCAGTACCGAGTGAACCTTTTCGACGACCTCGACGCCGCGATCAGCGAGATTGCGGCGGGCCGTGCGGTGATCGCGGTCGATGACGAGCACCGCGAGAACGAGGGCGACCTGATCATGGCCGCCGAACTGGCGACCCCGGAACAACTGGGGTTCTTCATCCGCTACACCGGTGGCGTCGTGTGCGCGCCCATGCCGGCCGATCACGCGGATCGGCTGGGGCTGCCGCCGATGTGCGCGGCCGGCCAGGACCGCAATCAGACCGCCTTCACCATCACCGTGGACGCGGTCGAGGGCGTGGTGTCGGGAATCAGTGCCGCCGACCGCGCCGCGACCCTGCGCGCACTGGCCGACCCCGGCACCGGCGCCGGGGATCTGCAGCGCCCCGGCCACGTTTTCCCACTGCGCGCACACCCGCGCGGCCTGGCAGCCCGGCAGGGCCACACCGAAGCCGGAGTGGAGTTGATGCGCCTGGCCGGCCTGTCGCCGGTGGCCGTCATCAGCGAGGTGTGCCACGACGACGGTTCGGTCATGCGGCTGCCCGCGCTGCGCGCCTTCGCCGATACCCATGGGCTGAAACTGATTTCGATCGATCAGCTCGTCGCCCGGCAGGCCACCACCCGCATGGCGGGAACCGTCCGGGCATGACCGAACCCATCGCGGCGGTCCTGTTCGACCTGGACGGGACCCTCGCCGCGACCATGGAACCCTGGGACCGCTGCTGGGCCGATTACGCCGCCCAGCACGGCCACACCTGGTCCGATGACGACCGCGCCCGCACCCACGGCCACGGTGACTGGGCCCATCACCTTGCGCGGGTGTGCGGAATCGCGTCACCCGAACAGGTCGTCGCCGCCTGCGTCGAGCTGATGGTCGCCCAGGTCGAAGCCGGCGCGATCACCATGCTGCCGGGCGTGCGAACCCTGCTGGACACGGCATCCGGCCGCGTGCCCACCGGCGTCGTCTCGGCATCGCCGCGCCGTTTCGTCCACGCCACCCTCGACCATTTCGGCCTCCGCGACTCCCTCCGGATCGTGGTCACCCGCGAGGATCAGGCCCGGACCAAACCCCATCCCGCGCCCTGGCTGCACGCCGCGGCACTGCTCGGCGTCGGCCCGGGATCATGTGTGGCGGTGGAGGATTCGGCCGCAGGCATCCGCTCCGCCCATGCCGCGGGCATGCGCGTCCTGGCAATCCCGAGCTGGCCGCCGTCCCGCCACCCCGCAGAAGCCGGACTGGCGGCCCACATCGCCACCGACGCGATCCTCGCGGAGCAATGGCTACGAGACACGCTGACCGAACTGGCCCCTGCCCATTGACCTGATCTGTCACTGTCGATGACGCGATGTACTGCCCGAAAGCACAAGGAGCCACGGCCGATGCCACCGATTCAGATCGCCGTGTGCGGTCCCCGCGAAGCGGGCGATACCGACGTCACCCACGCCCGCGAGGTCGGACGTCTGCTCGCTGAAGCCGGTGCGACCGTCCTGTGCGGCGGTGGCACCGGCGTCATGGCCGCCGTCGCCGAAGGCGCTTCGCGCGCAGGCGGTTTGGTGATCGGTGTGCGCCCCGACGACGACCGAACCCGCGCCTGCGAGGGACTCTCGGCCGTCCTCTACACCAATATGGGCGAGGCCCGAAACGCGATTCTGATCTGGTCGGCCGACGCGGTAATTGTCATTGGCGGCTCCTGGGGCACCCTGTCGGAGCTGGCCCTCGCCAACCGCCGCGGCGGAATCACCATCGTCACGCTCGGTGGCTGGCGGATCACCGACGCGGACGGCGAGCCCATAACGGCCGCGGTCGCGACCGACACCCCCGCCGCCGCCGTCACCGCAGCCTTGAAGGGCTGAATTCCGCTGCTGCCGAAGATGGTCGAGTCTTCCGGCGTGGGTGCGATCACTGCCGTGCGGCGGCGTGCACCGCGGCCAGGCGTGCGGCGCGGATGGCATTCCAGAGCGGGCGCAGGAGCGTTTCCCGGGCTGCCAGCGAGGTGGCCGACGTTGGGGCCGACGCCGGAGTGCGTTCGGCGACGGTGAGGATCGCGGCCACCTGGTCGGCGGTGTCCAGGATTCGGCGGGCGCGCAACGGCATTGAATCGGGGTAGGTGTGTTTGGAGCTGGCTTCGAGCTCGTCCTCGATGAGGTCGCGCGGGCTCGGGCCGCTCGAATCGAGGGCGGTGGTGTGCAGCTGCTGGAGTGCGTCGGCGGCATCGCGGACCGCCTCGCGCATGGTGAATTCGGCCTCACCGAGCGGCATTTCGGGTTCCAGGGTGACCGGGATTGGTGTGGCGTACACCCGCCATTGCAGGGTGTCGTCGTCCGGCCACACCGGCACCAGGCCGGTGCCGTCGCCGCCCGGCGCACCGATCAACAGTCCTTCACCGGCTTCGGTTGCCGCGGCGGCGAATTCGGTTCCCACCGGCAGGCCGCGCACGTCTCCGGGTACCGGCAACACCAGTCGCACCTGCGACCCGGGTGCGCGCACCGCTTCCCGGATGAGCTTGAGCAACACCATGATTCCCGCACCGGGGGAGTACTCGGCGTCCTCGTCCGCCGCCCACGGTAGCCCGGTGTGACCGCCGGTGACCGGGTCCCCGGCCGCCACGGACTGGCGCGGAGCCCAGGCGCGCAGGGCGTCCAGCACGTCGTCGGGTGCGCTGCGGCCGGCCAGCCAGGAGCCGGCCCAAACCGTCAGCGTGGCGCTCGGGGTACTCATGAATACGAGGATAACTGGCTGGCTACTGCGGGTCGGTGACAAAGTCGATCAGCTGTTCGACGGCGCCGATCAGCGGGCTTTCCAGGTCGCGGAAGGAATCGACGGCGTTGTAGACGCGGCGCCAGCCGTCCTGCGGGGTGCCCCAGCCCAGACGGCGGCAGATGCCGGTTTTCCAGTCCTCGCCGCGCGGGACGGTGGGCCAGGCCGGAATGCCAAGGGCCGCAGGGCGAACCGCCTGCCAGACGTCGATGTAGGGGTGGCCGGTGACCAGGACGTGCGGGCCCAGGCCGGTGGTGAGGTTGGTTTCCTTGGAGCCGGTGACGAGGTGGTCGACGAGCACGCCGACCTTGCGGTTCGGGCCGGGCTGGAATTCGGTGAGGCGGGCGGCCAGGTGGTCGAGGCCCTCGAGCTGTTCCACCACGACGCCCTCGACCCGCAGGTCATGGCCCCACACCCGCTCGACCAGGGCCGCGTCGTGCACGCCTTCGACCCAGATGCGGCTGGCGCGGGCGACGCGCGCTTTGAGGCCCTCGACCCGGGTGGAGCCGGACGCCGAGCGCGTGGGCTGCTTGGGTGCGGCGGCGGTGGGCCGCACGAGAGTCACGGGTTGCCCGTCGATCAGGAACGCCGCCTCGCGCAGCGCGAACAGCCGCACCCGCCCGGCGCGATCCTCGAGTTTCACGAACTCGCCGTCGTAGCTGCGGTCGAAACCCACTACGGCACCGCAGAATCCGGTCGCGGCGTCCTCGGCGACGAGATCACGTTCGGCGACCACGCGCGGAATCTCGCGCTTCTGCTTGCTCGAGTGCCCGGAGAAGATGTCGCCGCCGTACATGTCACGCCTCACGCGGGCCACGGTACCGGCCCGGCCTCGGAATCCGTTGGCGCACCGCGGCGCGTCCCGCGACGAGGGGGCGTGAAAAGCGCAACAAACGCGGCCGGTATTCGGACCCGGATGGGCGCGCCCCACTCCGACACACGGGCCCGCGGAAGCCACGCCGAGCCGCGGCCACGCCCGATACCCGATAGCGGACCCGCCGAGGGATTACTGTTGATCCCGTGGCCGCAATTGTTTGGCTGGTCGCGGGGATACTGCTCGCGGCAGCGGAGATGCTCACGGGCGATCTCACCCTGCTCATGCTGGGCGCCGCCGCCCTCGCCACCGCCGGTGTCAGCGGGGTGTTCGAGCCGCCGGTGTGGGTGGACGCCATCGTCTTCGGTCTCAGCGCCCTCACGCTGATGCTGGGTGTTCGCCCATTCCTGTTGCGCCGCTACGCGACTCCGCCGCCGCACCAGAGCGGTGTGGACGCGCTGCCGGGTAAGTCGGCGCAGGTGCTGGAGCCGGTCGACGCACAGGGCGGGCGGGTGAAACTGGACGGCGAGGTGTGGAGCGCGCGCCCGTTCGACCCGGCCGAAAGCTATCCGGAGGGCACGACCGTCTACATCATGAAGATCGACGGCGCGACCGCCGTCGTGTGGAAAGGGCCGTGATGGGTGTACTCATCGTCGCCATCGTCCTCGTCCTGCTGGTCGTGGTGGTGGTATTCAAATCGGTGAAACTGGTGCCGCAGGCCGATGCCGCGGTCATCGAACGGCTGGGCCGGTATTCGCGTACCGTGTCCGGGCAGCTGACCTTCCTGGTGCCGTTCGCCGACCGGGTGCGCGCGAAGGTGGATCTGCGCGAGCGCGTGGTGTCCTTCCCGCCGCAGCCGGTGATCACGCAGGACAACCTGACCGTGCAGATCGACTCGGTCGTCTACTTCCAGGTCACCAGCCCCAAGGACGCGGTCTACGAGATCAGCAATTACATTGCGGCCGTAGAGCAATTGACGATCACGACATTGCGCAACGTGGTCGGCGGCATGACCCTCGAGGAAACGCTGACCTCCCGCGACTCCATCAACAGCCAGCTGCGCGGCGTCCTCGACGACGCCACCGGCCGCTGGGGTCTGCGCGTGGCGCGCGTCGAATTGAAGGCCATCGATCCACCCCCGTCGATTCAGGAATCGATGGAGAAGCAGATGAAGGCCGACCGCGAGAAGCGGGCCATGATCCTCACCGCCGAAGGCCAGCGCGAGGCGTCGATCAAGACCGCCGAGGGCCAGAAGCAGGCCCAGATCCTCGCGGCCGAAGGCGCCAAACAGTCGGCCATCCTGAGCGCGGAGGGCGAACGTCAGTCCCGCATCCTGCGCGCCCAGGGCGAACGCGCCGCCGCGTATCTGCAGGCGCAGGGCCAGGCCAAGGCCATCGAGAAGGTGTTCGCCGCCATCAAGAACGGCAAGCCCACCCCGGAGCTGCTGGCCTACCAGTACATGCAGACCCTGCCCATGGTCGCCCGCGGAGACGCCAACAAGGTGTGGCTGGTGCCCAGCGATTTCGGCAAAGCCCTGGAAGGCTTCGCCCGCAACTTCGCCAAGGAGGGCACCGACGGCGTCTTCCGCTACGAGCCCGCACCCGATGGCGAATCCGCCGAACGCCCGGAAGACGACTCCGACGAGGTCGCCGACTGGTTCGACACCGCCACCGACCCGGCCGCCGAACGCGCCGTCCGCGCGGCCGAGGCCGACGCCCGCATCCCGGTCGATCCGGCGGTGCCGCCGCGCCCGTATGAACCGCCCGCGCAGCACACGTTCCGGAAGGAAGCGACTGAACAGCAGCACTGGCCCGAGCCGCCGCGACCGCCGTCGCACTGAGCGGACTACCAGCAAGTACAACGGAATCCGGCCCTCGACCACAGTGGTCGAGGGCCGGATTCGTGTTCGGTGCGAAGTCGGGCGGTCGCCGGATTACTGGCTGAGATCACGGCTCCGCCGGGCGGGACCGCAACAACGTTCCGGGCACTATCCCGGCTTCGCCCAGGTCGGGCAATGATTAGGCACGCCGCGATCCGAGCACCCCATCGTTTGTGACGTTTTTTGTATTACGCGGTCCCGATCACAAATTCTCCGTGACCTCTGTCACAAATATGTTTGCAAATTCTGTATTTGTAATTCAGCACGCTTCCGGTGTCAGCTGGAAAAACGGCATGAGCAAGACCGAAATCGTTTTGTCAACCCGTTGTGATTGCGCCGTGATTCGCCGTGATTGTTCCGTTACCGTCGTTCTCGGTTCGGATCGAAAGCCGGGCCCGAACTCGAACCGCCGAATACCGGCAACCCCGTCCCGCGGTTCGAAACGCAACCGACATCCCTGGGGACGGGGACCCGAAGCTTCGCGCTCGGGCCGGCGGGCGCAGGCAGGGAATCAGACTTATGCATCGCAACCGGAAGCTCACCACCCGCATGCTCGCCGCCACCGCGGCCATCGGCGCGCTCGTGTCCGTCCCGTTCGCGCTGTCCACCGCGACGGCCTCCGCCGCGGGACACAACTGGGACGCCGTCGCCGAGTGCGAGTCCAGCGGCAACTGGGCCGCCAACACCGGCAACGGCTTCTACGGCGGCCTGCAGTTCACCCAGAGCACCTGGAACGCCTACGGCGGCTCGGGCAATGCCGCCAACGCCAGCCGCGAGGAGCAGATCCGCGTGGCCGAGAACGTGCTCGCGGGCCAGGGCGCCGGCGCCTGGCCGCACTGCGGCGCCTACCTGTAAAGGTTCGCTCGTTCCGTCATGGGCCCCACACCGACTCGGTGCGGGGCCCATGCTCTGTTCGGGCAGGTGACAGGCCCGCTGATAGGGTGATCGCTTCGATCCGCTGGTTGGGGGTGCGCGCTGTTGACCGTCCAGTTGTTCCTGCTGGGCACGATGGAGATCCGCGTCGGCGACACGATTCTGCGCCCGCCCACACCGAGTGTCGGCGCCACCCTGGCCATCCTCGCCCACGCGGGCGGGCGTGACGTTTCGCTCGGGGAGTTGCTGGAGGGCGTCTGGGGTGGCAACCGGCCCGCCTCCGCGACGAGTTCGCTGCGCAATTACGTGTCCACCCTGCGACGCACCCTCGCGGCGGTGGGCAGCGCGGCGGCGGTCACCTCGATCCCCGGCGGCTACCGCTTCGACGCCGCTATCGAGATCGATGCGCACCGGATGGAACAGCACCTGGCCGACGCGCTCGAGCATCGGCACGCGCAGCGCGTCGACCGGGCTCGAACCTCGATGGATGCCGCGCTGGCGTGCTGGCGCGGCGACGCGCTGCTCGGCATCCCCGGCCCGTGGGCCGCCGCCGAACGCCGCCGCCTGCACGCCACCCGCCGCACCCTGCGTGAAATCTCCGCCGAAATCCACCTCGACAGTGGCGACACCCGCACCGCGAGCGCCGAGCTCGAGGCCCTCGTCACCGCGGACCCGCACAACGAGCGCCTGCGCGCACTCCTCATGACCGCCCTCCACCGCTCCGGCCGCCGCGCCGCCGCCCTCGAGGTCTTCCGCGCCACGCGTCGTCTGCTCATCGACGAGGTGGGCATGGAGCCCGGTCCCGCTCTGACCGACCTGCACCGCCGCCTGCTCACTGAGGACCCGCGTGCGCTGCCCCGGTTGGCCGGCGCAGCCCGCGCTGTCGAAACCTTCACCCCGCCAGCACTTCCCGAACAGTCGGCGGCGGCGCGTCCGGAGGACTCGGCGCCGCCCGTGGGGCCTGCGGCCGCGACAGCCGGGAGCGTGCCCTTCGCCCGTCCGACCAGAATCGGCCCACGTCTGGTGGGACGCACCACCGAACTCGAGGAATTGCGCACCGCCGCAGCGCGTGTCGCGGACACCGGAATGAGCGGCTGGGTCCTGATCACCGGCGAAGCCGGATCCGGCAAAACCGCACTGGCTCGCACACTGGAAGACGCACTCACCCGAGAGAACTGGCTCCCCATCCGGGTCGCGTGCCCCGAAGACGAGGGCGCACCACCCGCCTGGCCCTGGGCGGCCGCATTGCGAAACCTGGTGGAGCAGGGCCACATTCCCGACCCGGGCGTGCGTCCCGCGCTCGACCCCCTGCTCGCCGTCGACAGCCCGATCTGGACCCACCCCGACGGATCGCGGGCACCCGCACCCGCGTCCGGCCCGGCTCGCGGCCGGGAAGCGACGCGGTCGGATGATCCGGCAGCGGGCCGTTTCCGGCTGCACCGCGCCGTGGACGCGTATTTGACGCAGCTTGCGCGACAGCGGCCACTGTTGATCGTAGTGGAGGACCGGCATCGCGCCGATGAGGAAACGCTGCTGCTGACAACGCATTTGGCGGAGCAGTTCGCGGGGGTGCCGGTGTTGTTCGTCATGACCGCGCGGCCTGGGGAGCGGACCGGAGTGGGCGCGGCGGCTGAGGCGCGGTTGGCGCGGCTCGAACCGCTCAGGGTGCAGCTGAACGGGCTCGCCGATGCCGAGGTGGATTCGCTGGTGCGGGCGGTTGCGGGGGAGGGCGTGCGCGCCGAGAGCATCGAGCTGATCGCCGAGAAGACCGCGGGGAACCCGTTCTTCGTCCGGGAGTGGGCGGAATTGCTTCGCACCGAAGGGGATTCGGCCGTGCGGGTGCGGGTGCCGGCGGGCGTGCGCGAGATCGTGTTGCGCCGTATCGCGGTACTGCCGGAACCGGTGGGGGAGGTGCTGGGCCGGGCGGCGGTCATCGGGCGGGAGGCCGACACCGAGGTGCTGGCGGATCTCATCGGCGACGCCGACGGTGAGACCGTGCTCGAGGTGGTGGAGGCGGGGTTGCGGGCGGGTTTGCTCGAGGAGCCCGCGGCGGGGCGCATCCGGTTCGTGCACGTCCTGGTGCGCGACATCCTCTATGCGGAGATGGCGGCTTTGCGGCGGAGCCGGTTGCACGCGCGGGTGGCCGAGATCGTGGAGCGCCGCCTGCCCGGCGACGTGACCGCCCTCGCGCACCACTACACCGCTGCCGCGACACCCGGCACCGCGCGCAAGGCGGCGGAATACTGCTGTGCGGCAGCGGAATCGGCTGAACAGCGGTTCGCCTTCGCGGATGCGGCGCGGCTGTGGTCGCAGGCCGTCGAGGCGGTGCGGCGCACGCCGGAGAACGCGCCGGAAGCCGCCGTCGTGCCGGTGGTGCGACATATTCGGGCGCTGGCACTCGCGGGCCGGATGGAGGAGGCGCGTACACATCGCGGTGCGGCGCTCGCGCGCTTCGAATCGCCACTGCTGCGCGCACGGGTGGCCGCGGCCATCGATATTCCGCTGGTGTGGATCGACACCGACCCCGCCGGTTGCGACCGCGATCTGCTCGCCCACATCGACACCCTGCTGGACCAGGTGCCGGAAAACGAAGGGGCGCTGCGCTGCCGGCTGCTCGTCACCGCGGCCCTGGAGCTGGCCAATACCGGTGAGGATCGCGGACGGGTGTTGTCACTGGCCGCGGAGGCGCTGGCGCGTGAGCTGCACGATCCGTATCTGCTCGGATTGGCCCTCAATGCCAAGGAATTCAACAGCTACCATGCCGCGGGCCGGGCCGCCGTGCGCGGTGCGGACGGGCGTGAACTGCTGGCCCTCGCGGAGGCGAACGACCTGGCGCATCTGCGAATAATCGCGCACACCACCCTGATGCGCTCGCACGCCGGACTGGGTGAGTTGTCCGAAGCCGTCCGCCACGCTACCGCCGCCCGCGAACTGAGCGTCCGCTACGAACTGCCCGCCCTGGCCGTGGCGGTGGAGATCTGTGAGGCACTGGCACTGCTCGTCGCCGGTCGCGCGGTGGAAGCCGAAGCGGCATACCGGGATTGGGGTCACCGCCTGAGCGTCACCGGATTCTGGGGACTCGGCGACCTCATTCCCGTGCTGGCCCGCTTCTGCCTGTGCTGGCACCCGGACGGCCGCAGCCCCGAACTCGCCGCCCTGGAACCGGAGATGACCGAACTGCACCGGCGCTGGGGCGGATTCGGCTGGATCATCCTCGGCCGCGCCGCCACCATCATCGCCGACGGCCGCCCCGACGACGCCCGAGCGGTCCTGGCCGACCACGACCCGCAACCCACCTCCAGCTACATGCACGAACTCCAACTGGTCCTGACCGGAGCCGTCGGCATGTCGCTGAACAACCGCGCCTGGGTCGAACGCGCCTACCACCACCTCCGCCCCGGCGCCGCCGAACTCGCGGGCGCGGCCACCGCGACCGCCACCCTCGGCCCGATCGCCCTCTTCCTCGGCCGCTTCGCCGCCTACCTCGGTGATATGTCCTCCGCCGCAACGCATTTCGCCGATGCTCTGACGGTGGCCGAACGTGCCGAGGCGCCGCACTGGATGGCCGAGGCCCGCTCGGCGGCAGCGGATCTCGCGCCCGCGACGCCGGTCGATCCCTGATTGCGGGAACGGTGGCGTCCCGCGGTAACAGCTGCTGTGCGTTGTGCTGGACCCCTCGAACTGGCGTCTTGCTTCGCGCTCGGTAACGAATATGGCTGGGGGAGAACAACGTTCGGGCTTGCCACGAGGCTCCTATGCTGTAGCATTCTCCTGGTCCGGCCGGGCGATGCTTTCGACATCTTCTTGAACGTGGGCCGCGTGCTCACGTGGAGGTAAGTAACCATGAAACGAGTTCTCGGCGGAACACTGGCGGCCGGCGCGATCGCGGCCGGAATGATGGTGGTGGCACCAGCGCAGGAAGCCCAGGCCTACCCCGGCTGCGTCATCAGCTGGTGGGACAGCAACGCGCTGGGTGTGCAGTGTTCGGGCGGCGGCGGGCATTTCCGCATCAAGGCACTCTGCAAGAACGGCCAATGGTCGCCGTGGGGTCCGTGGTACGAGCGACCCGGCCAGGCCTACGCGTGGTGCAGCGCGATCGGCCAGCAGATCGCGAACCCGAACTTCAACTACAAGATGGAAACTCGCGGATGACCGGCGGCCCGGGCGGTGGCCCGGGCCCTACCGCGACCTGCGCGCTGGCCCGATGCTGTGGCATTCGCACCATGTGCCGACGGCGGCCGCCCAATCGACTGCGGCCGGCTGCGGCGCGCGGCATACTGTGTACCAGTCATTTTCGCTGATTCCGAGATCGGCGAACCGGGGGCACGCAGGGTATGACCACTACGCGCAGGGCGCTATTGCGGGCGAGTCTGGTGCTCCCGCTGGCCACGGCCTGCGCGCCGAATGTGCTGCTCGGTGATCGTGATTCGGTGCGAATCGCGGTGCCGTGGAGTGGATTCGAGCTCGGCGCCTTCGATTCGGTCCTGGCCCGTGCCAGGCAGCGCGCCGCGGCGCGGGGCATGCGGCGGACGACGCAGTTGATCCTGCTCGGCGACGATATCGACACCGCGTTTTCGGCGCGTGGCGCCTCGGCTCCGGAAATCGTCATGCTGCCGCAGGTGGGGCGCATTCAGGAGCTGCTGGCGGACAGGCATTCTCCGCCCGCCATCGACGACGCGCTCTGGGAGGACGGAGCGGGGCTGCGCTACGGGCGGCACTGGGACGAAGTGCTGCGCCGCAATGCCGCGCGGGGACGCGACAGGGCGCGGTACGGACTGCCGTTCAAGAGCACGCAGAAATCCCTGCTCTGGTACGACCGGCAGACCTTCGACAACCACGAAAAGCTGCTGGCCGCACACGATCTGGGCGAGCCGGCCACCTGGAACGTCAGCGACTGGCCGCGCGCCATGGCCGCGCTGGAATCAACCGAAACGCGCCTGCTGGCGCTCGGCGCGGCCGACGGCTGGGTGATCACCGACCTGTTCGAGAACCTCCTGCGGGCCGAATCACCGGCGATGTACACCGAATTGGAGACCGCGACCATCCACTGGCGCTGGGATGGACCCGAGGTGCGGGCCGCGCTGCTGCGACTGGGCGAGCTGTGCGCCCATCCGGCCGCCTTCCCGCGCGGCCTCGCCGTCGCCCTGACACGACAGTTCCCCGAATCGGTCCGCGACGTCTTCGAGCACCGGCGCGCACTCATGGTCGCCGCACCGGATTTCGCCGAACCGTATGTGCGCAAGAGCCTGTCGGACGCGGGCCGCGCACACGACGTCGTCGGCCTGCTGCCGTTCCCGGCCCTGGCGCCCGGCGGCTCGCGCCCGCTCATCGGCGGCGGCGATGTCATGGTGCTGACACGCGAGGCGAGCGACGACGCCCGCACGCTGCTCGCCGAACTGGCAGCCCCGGACGCGGCGACGCAGTGGATCGACGATCTCGGCGGTTTCGTCGCGCCGAATCTCCGTAGCACGCACCGATACTCGCCGCTCATGGAACCCGTGGCCCGTGAGCTGGATGCCTGGACCAGCTTCGACCTGTCCGATCGCATCGGCTCTCCCGGGGGCCGGTGGGGCCTGCGCCGCATACTCACCGATTTCCTCCTCGACCTCGCCGAACAGGGAACCGGCGGTGTGTCCGGCGCGGTGGACCGCGTGGTCGACAGCCTCGGCGAATTCCGGACGGGCGGAATCCGTTGAGCGCGCCGGATTTCGACCCTCGGATCTTCGAAACCCCCGATCTGCGTCTGGAACTGGCCACCCGCCGGCTGTCGGGTCCGCTGGTCTCGGGCCATCATCCGCGCCGCTGGTTCGGCTGGGCGGTGCGCATCCCGGCCTTCGTCCTGATCGCCGTGCTGCTGGTGGCCCCCGTCGGATGGACGGTCATGCTCGCCGCGCAGGCGCGACCGCTGGTGGCGGGCGGCTGCGGTCTCGCGGTGCTCTGCGGCATCGCCGACACCGTGGTGGAACGGACCAGGCGCTGGCTGTCGATGCTGGGCCTGGTGATCGTGAGCGCGGTGGTGGTCACCGAATTCGGCGCGGCGGGCGCCTGTGCCTACGCCCGCACGCTGGGCTGGGTGCTGTGGGGCGTCTTCCTGATGTTGTTCGCCCTGCTGCTGGCCTGGGTGAGCCGCGGACCGCGCTGGGTGTGGCTGCCGCTGGTCCTGCCGTTCGGCATCTCCGCGTTCGTCTCCGGCATCGCCTTCCGGCTGATCTTCGAACAGCTCGCGCGGGAATGGGGCCTCGACGAGGTCGTCGAGTACCGATGGTTGTTCGTGGTCATGCTCGGTTCGGCCTTCTCCTGGACCTGGCTGGGCGCGCTGACCGGCGTGTGGCGTGCGGCAATCCGCGCCGTGGAAGCCGATGCGGTGCAGTGGCGGATCGTGCGCGGCCACGGCCCGACCCCGCCGCCGGCCGGTTTCGTACGCGGGCAACTGCGCGCACTGCGCGAGCAGCTCCGCATGCTGCACGAGGTGCGCAAGCTGCTGCACCCCACGCTGCTGATGCTCGGGCTCATCGTCGGCGTCGCGGCGGCACGGGTTTTCGACGTCGTCCTGATCGCGGTGCCGGGCCCGCTGCAATCGGGGGCCGAGAGCGCCACCGTGCACTGGTGGTATCTGGCCGGGCGCGCCGGATTCGGCGACGGCTACGCGGCTGCCTATGCCCTCCCGCTGGCCGTCCTCATCGGCCTGACCGCCTGGGTGCTGCAACCCGATATGCGCCGCTACCGCAGACCCCGGCCGCAAGCCCCTGCCCCGCAGCGTGATCGGGTCCGTCCGCGCTCATCGTGGTGGTCGCGGATCTGGCTGCTGGTGTTCGTGGTGCCGCTGCTCGTGCCGATCGGCTGGCTGATCGTCGTGGCGCTGCGACAGCCCGGTGGGTTCGGCGTCGAAGGACTGCGCTGGGCGTGGAGCGATGCGGCCCTGTGGCGTTCGCTGGCGACCACCGCGTGGGTGAGCACGCTGGCCACCGTCGTGGTGGTGACGGCCGCCGTGCCGATCGCCTTCTGGCTGGCCGAACTCGCACCGCGACAATGGATGTCGCGCATCGCGGTACCGCTGGTGGTGATGCTGGCCGTCATGCCCGCACAGCTCTACGGCGGCCCGATCCGCATCCTGATGGACCTGTGGGGCCTGTCGCACAGCCGCATTCCGCTGATCTTCGTGCACGCCGCCGCCGGTCTGCCCATGGCGATTCTCATTCTGCGCGGCGCCCTGCTCGCCCCACCCGAATCGCCCGCCGCCGACGCCCTGCACGGATTGGCGAGGCCCGCAACGATTCGGCGGCGGCTGCTGGAGATGGCCGGCCCGGCGATCGGGGCGGCGGCCGTCCTGGAGTTCATCGGAGTGTGGAACGACTTCTTCATCGGCCTGCTCATCGGCGGCGTCGGCGAATCCCCGTGGTCGCGCCTGCTGTGGGGTGAGGCCCGCCAATTCCACGAGAACGCAAGCCATCTCGCGGCGGCGGCGCTGTTGTCGGCGATTCTGCCCGTGATCCTGCTGCTGTGCACGTGGCGGCGCTGGGTGGTGCCCGGCATCACCGGCGGGGTGCGGCAATGACTCGCCCCGCGCCGCCCAGCGGGCAGTCGCCGCTGATCGCCACACCCAAGTCGTCGCTCGGCCGGGGTCTGCTCGCCACGGCGTCGGCGGTGGCCACAGCGCTCAGCTACCAACTGGTGCGCACGCTGGTGGCCGACACCTTCGACGACAATCCCGCGGTGCGACGGACACTGCAGGCGCTGCAATGGCTGCCGGTGCTGGTCGTCGCCGCGGCGGCCGGATACGTGGTGCACCGGTCGGTGCGCTCACTGCGCGAACGACGGCGGTACGCGCGTGACGCCGAACTGCTCGCGGACCTGATGGGACCGGGACATACCGCAGTCGAGGGCCTTTCGCCGACGACGGCGACCATTGCGCCCGGTGTGAATGCGGTGGTGCCACCGGTTGCGATCGGGGCGGTGATCCGGGTGCTGCGCGCGCTGCCGGTCTGGCGGTATCGGCGGATCGGGTTCATGGTCATGCTGGGCGCGATGCTCGAAGCGCCCGCGCGGGTGCCCGCGCAGGAAACCGACGATTGGAACCTCCCGCCCGGAGCTCCCGCCGCCGTACTCGCGGAGCTGGTCTCGCGACGCGAAGTGGCACCGGACGGCCCGGATGCGTACGAGTGCATGTACAACGTGCTCACCGCTGTTCCGCGCGCTCCGGACACGGTGGTGGCCGCCATGCGGGCGGCGGCGCTGCCCGCGCTGATCGCCTATCACGCCGGCCGGGCCAGCCGTTGGGCGGTCGCCCTCGACACTCTCGCGCTGGGTGCCGCCGCGCGCGGGTGGTTCGCGCGGGAGGGACCGTACCTCCGCACCCTGATCGTGGACTGTGCCGCGCCGTCGCCAACGGCGAGAACGCCGCTACCGAGTGCCGCGGTCCGAGACCTGACGCGCATAGCCGATGCCCTGGATGCCTGGTATGCCCGGCTTGGCCTGGAGGAGAACGGCCCCGACTCCGCGGCCGTGCCCACGCTCCCCGACGCCGTGCTCGGCCTCGACGGCATCGAGAATGAACCGGTAGCACAGGAACTGGCGCAGATCAGAAGCCGTGGATTGCACGCCCCGCCACGTCGCCGCGGTAGCCGGCGGCTGCGATCGAGTCTCGCAGCGCGCCGGGAACATCGGCGGGCGCTGAATTTTCTGCAGCGCTACCGGCCGCCGATATTGTTCACCGGAGTGTCGGCGACCCGGCTGCGTGCGGCCGTGGTGCAACCGCGCCTCGCGGCAGCGGAGCGCACGCTCGAGTCGGCCTGGTGGCTGCTGCCCCGAACGGACATCGCGGGGGAGGTGTGCGCCCTGGTGAATCTCGCCGTCGTGCACATCCACCAGGGCCGCTACGACGCCGCCGGGGATCGTCCGGAACTCGCGGAAGCCTTGACCCGCAACGGCATCGACCCCGCCGGTTGCGCGCACGTCCGCGAAACCATGGGCGTCGTCATGTGGGCCAAGCAGGAACCGGAAGGCGCGGTCCGTTACTGGCAGGGTGCGCTGCGCGGCTACCGCACCCTGCGCGACGAACCCGGAATCGCCCGGTGCCTTCAGCATCTGGGCTCGGCGGCCGTGGTCACGCCCGGTCGGATCGGCGGCCTGCTGCTGCCCGACGTCGCACCGCTGACGACGGTCGAAGTGCATCGCCAGGCCACCGGCTGGCTGGCGGAAGCCCTGCACCTGGGCGCGAATACCGGACTCGCCTCCGACTACCGAGCCCAGGCCGTGGGATTGCTCCCGTCCACCGTCGCCCCGCTGAACCGAGTGGACCGCTGGCCCCTGCCGCCGGAGGAGACCGCTCGATCCACCGCGACCTGAGCCGGGATATCAACCGGCCGTTCGAGTTCCACGTTTGCCGGTCCCGGCGCGGCAGGAGCGGGCGGTGAGTTGACGCCCGGCCCTGGGCTAGGACGCTGCGACGGGCTCCGGCGCGGGCTGCCCGTCCGGTTCCGGCACGGCGAGCCGGGCATCCACGCCGAGCCCGATCACGCCGACCGCCAAACACACTGCGGTGACCGCCCATTGGGCGGGGGAGGTGCGGTTGGTGAGCGCGTCACCGAGCAGCACGGTGCCCACCGTTCCGGGGATGATGCCGAGGAAGGTCGCCGTCAGATACGGGGACATGCGCACGGGAGACAGCGCGGCGCAATAGTTCACCACCGAGAACGGCGCGAAGGCGATGAGCCGCAGCGATCCGACGGACAGCCAGCCCCGATGCGCCAGCCGGGCATTCACCGCCTGCACGGCCGGGTGGGTGAGTCGTGCCGCGACCCGCTCCCGATCCAGTGCCCGCACCAGCAGCAGTGCCAGCACGGCACTGAGCGTCGTGGCGGTGATGGCGAGCGTCAGCCCCAGCGCCGGCCCGAACAGCAGTCCCGCGCTGAGCGTGAACACCGTCCGCGGAAACGGGGCGATGCACACCAGCACGTGCGCCACGAAGAACACCAGGGGCAGCAGCGGTCCGACCGAATCGGCCCAGTCGCGCATCTGCTGCACGGTCGGATGCGGAATCAAGGCCACCGCGCCGAACAGCACCACGATTCCCGCCAGCAGCGCGAGCGTTCGCGGCTCGCGGAGTCGGCTCAGCAGGTTTCGCAGGGTGTTCGGCACCGAGCCAGGTTACCGGCCCGCGCGGGAGGACTCGGTGCGCGTGGCGGTCCGATTCGGTCGTCGCGCCTGCCCGAGCAGGCGGATCCACCGGCTTACCCGCTTGTTGGCGCGATGCCAAGTTACCCGCCGGTAGCGGACTCCTGGCGGTAGTGATCGGACAGTGCCCGCTAGCATCAGGGGAAAGACAAGGAATGCTCGTTAACCGAAGTGGGCGCTGAGCTGTGCGAATGCACTGCAAACCAACCGTTCGGTCAGTGAGTGGGAGAAGGAACAGCAGCATGCCGATTGCTTCAGACTCGGACGCCGACACGGTGCCCGAGTATGCCGCCTGGCGCAAGGGTGTCGCCGGGGTGCTGGCCAAGGCCCGCAAGGTGGATGTGTCCGAACTGCCGGACGAACCGGAGAAGCTGCTCGCGGTCACGACCTACGACGGCCTGACCGTCAACCCCCTCTACACGCGCCGCGACGAGCTGCCCGAGCAGCCGCTGCCCGGCGCCTTCCCGTTCGTGCGCGGCGGCGACGCCACCCGCGACGTGCATCGCGGCTGGTTCGTCAGCCAGAAGTTCACCGGCTCCGATGCCGCCCAGGTGAACCAGGACATCCTGTTCGCGCTGGAGAACGGCGTGAGCGCGCTGTGGCTGGGCGCCGGCGAACGCGGCGTGCCGGTGGCGCAACTGCCCGCCGCCCTGTCCGGCCTGCTGTTCGAATTGGCTCCCCTCACCCTGAACGCGGGCGCCGACGCGAGCGAGGCTGCGGCCCAGGTCTTCTCGGTGCTGGACGGCTACGACGTCCCCAACCGCAAGGACATTCGCGTCCAGCTCGGCGCGACCCCGCTGACGAGCCTGTTCGCGGGCTCCAGCTCCGTCGACCTGGACAGCGCCGTCGCGTTGGCCCAGCAGGCGGCCGCCCGCCCCGAGACGGTGCGCGCGATCGTGGTGTGCGGCGTGGCCTTCCACAATCAGGGCGCTTCCGACGCCCAGGAGCTCGGCGCGGCCGTGGCCGCGGGCCTCGAGTACCTGCGCGCGCTCACCGAGGCCGGCGTCGACATCGCGGATGCGCTGGGCCAGCTGGAATTCCGGCTCGCCGCCACCGACGACCAGTTCGAGACCATCGCCAAATTCCGTGCGGCCCGGCGGCTCTGGGCCCGCGTGGCCCAGGTGTGCGGTGCTCCCGACTTCGGCAATGCCCCGCAGCAGGCGGTCACCTCGCCGGCCATGATGACCCAGCGCGATCCGTGGGTGAACATGCTGCGCACCACCCTCGCCGCCTTCGGCGCGGGTGTGGGCGGCGCGGACATCGTCACCGTGCTGCCGTTCGACCATGCCCTGCCCGCGGGGGAACTCGACGTCTCCAAGGCGTTCTCCGAGCGCATGGCACGCAATACCCAGCTGCTGCTGCTCGAGGAATCGCATCTGGGCTTCGTGCAGGATCCGTCCGCCGGCTCCTGGTACGTGGAATCGCTCACCGATGAACTCGCCGCCAAGGCGTGGGAGTTCATGCAGGAGATCGAGACGGCCGGCGGCTACCTCGCGGCCCTCGAATCCGGCCTGCTCGCCGAGCGCATCGGCGAGACCAAGGCCAAGCGCGATGCCGATGTGGCGCACCGCAAGACGGCCGTCACCGGGGTGAACGAATTCCCCAACCTGGCCGAGAAGCCGCTGTCGGAGGCCGCGCGGGCACTCACCTCCGCCACCGCCTACGGCGCCGCCTTCGAGGCCCTGCGCAATCGTTCGGACGCCTATCTGGCGGCCAACGGCGCACGGCCCAAGGCCCTGCTCGTTCCGCTGGGCCCGGTGGCGGAGCACAATGTGCGTGTCACCTTCACGGCCAACCTGCTCGCCTCCGGCGGCATCGAAACCGTGCACCCGGGTGCGCTGGAGATCGCCGGAATCGGCGCGGCGGCAACCGAATCCGGTGCCACCCTCGCCGTGCTGTGCGGCTCCGACACCCGCTACGGCGCGGAAGCCGGCGCGGCGACCGAGGCGCTGCGCGCGGCGGGCATCACCACCGTGCTGCTGGCCGGTCCGGAGAAGGCGGTCGCGGACACCACCGGCGCGCAGCGTCCGGACGGATTCGTGACGGCGCGGATGGACGCGGTGACGGCCCTGTCCGGCCTGCTGGAAAAGCTGGGAGCGTAAAGATGAGCGACATCAAGCATCTGATCGGCAATTTCGCCGAGGTCCCGCTGGGCGAACCGGCCGAGGCGAGTGCCGCCGGGTCGGTGGAAGCCTTCGTCAAGGACGCCGCCGAGGCCAACAACTACACGCCCGAGCAGCTGAACTGGGCCACCCCCGAAGGTATCGACGTCGCCCCGGTGTTCACCAGGGCCGACCGGGATGCCATTGTGGCCGAAGGCTATCCGCTCGACAGCGTGCCGGGTGTGCAGCCGTTCCTGCGCGGCCCGTACCCGACCATGTACGTCAACCAGCCGTGGACGATCCGCCAGTACGCGGGCTTCTCCACCGCCGCCGACTCCAACGCCTTCTACCGCCGCAACCTGCAGGCCGGTCAGAAGGGCCTGTCGGTCGCCTTCGACCTGGCGACGCATCGCGGCTACGACTCCGACCACCCGCGCGTCACCGGTGACGTCGGCATGGCCGGTGTCGCCATCGACTCCATCCTGGACATGCGGGAACTGTTCGATCAGATTCCGCTGGACCAGGTTTCGGTGTCGATGACCATGAACGGCGCGGTGCTGCCGATCCTGGCGCTCTACGTCGTCGCCGCCGAGGAGCAGGGCGTCAAGCCCGAACAGCTGGCCGGAACCATTCAGAACGACATTCTGAAGGAGTTCATGGTCCGCAACACCTACATCTATCCGCCCAAGCCCTCCATGCGGATCATCTCCGACATCTTCGCCTACACCTCCGCGAAGATGCCGAAGTTCAACTCCATCTCCATCTCCGGCTACCACATCCAAGAAGCCGGCGCCACAGCCGATCTGGAGCTGGCCTACACCCTCGCCGACGGCGTGGAGTACATCAAGGCCGGTATCGACGCGGGCATGGAGGTCGACAAGTTCGCGCCGCGCCTGTCGTTCTTCTGGGCCATCGGCATGAACTTCTTCATGGAGGTCGCCAAACTCCGTGCGGGCCGCCTGCTGTGGAGCGAGCTGGTCGCCAAGTTCGAGCCCAAGAGCGCGAAATCGCTTGCCCTGCGCACGCATTCGCAGACCTCCGGCTGGTCGCTGACCGCGCAGGACGTGTTCAACAATGTGGCGCGCACCTGTGTCGAGGCCATGGCCGCCACCCAGGGGCACACCCAGTCGCTGCACACCAACGCCCTCGACGAGGCGCTGGCCCTGCCGACGGACTTCTCCGCCCGCATCGCCCGCAATACCCAGCTGCTGATCCAGCAGGAGTCCAACACCACCCGGCCCGCCGACCCGTGGGGCGGCTCGTACTACGTCGAGTGGCTGACCCACCAGCTGGCCCAGCGCGCCCGCGCCCACATCGCCGAGATCGAGGCGCACGGCGGTATGGCACAGGCGATTTCGGAAGGCATTCCGAAGCTGCGCATCGAAGAGGCCGCCGCCCGCACCCAGGCGCGCATCGACACCGGGCAGCAGCCGGTCATCGGCGTCAACAAATACCAGGTCGAGGAAGACACCCCGATCGAGGTGCTCAAGGTCGAGAACTCGCGCGTGCGCGCCGAGCAGAACGCCAAGCTCGTCAAGCTGCGGGCGGAACGGGATTCGGCCGAGGTCGAGCGCGCACTGGCCGAATTGACCCGCGCCGCTTCGTCTTCCGAGGGCGGCATGGACAACAACCTCCTGGCATTGGCCATCAACGCCGCGCGGGCCAAGGCCACCGTCGGCGAGATCTCCGATGCCCTCGAGCAGGTGTACGGCCGCCATCAGGCCGAAATCCGTACGCTCTCCGGCGTTTACCGCGAGGAGGCAGGCAAGGTGACCAACATCAGCAAGGCCATCGGTCTTGTCGAGGAGTTCGCCGAGGCCGAGGGTCGCCGCCCCCGCATCCTGGTCGCCAAGATGGGCCAGGACGGCCACGACCGCGGCCAGAAGGTGATCGCCACCGCCTTCGCCGACCTCGGCATGGACGTCGATGTGGGCCCGCTGTTCCAGACCCCCGAAGAGGTGGCGCAGCAGGCGGCGGACAACGACGTGCACATCGTCGGCGTATCCTCGCTTGCCGCAGGCCATCTCACGCTGGTGCCCGCCCTGCGGCAGGCGCTGGCCGATGTCGGACGCCCCGACATCATGGTCATCGTCGGCGGTGTCATCCCGCCCGGTGACTTCGAGGAACTGCGTGCAGCCGGCGCTGCCGCGATCTTCCCGCCCGGCACCGTCATCGCCGACGCCGCCATCGATCTGATCAAGAAGCTGGGGGATTCCCTCGGGCACGAGATCGGAACTGGCGCGGCCGAATGAGCGACGCCGCACACACGGCCGAGGATGGCGCGATCCATCCTCGGCTCGGCACCACCGCGGGAGTCGGCCTGCCCGGCAACGATTCCCGGCCCGGTGCCCAAGGGGGAGGGGGCTCGTCGGGTGCGTCCCGCCGGGTCATCGATGTCGATGAGCTGGCGGCCCGGGTGCGCGAGGGCCAGCGTGCGGCGCTGGCCCGAGCCATCACCCTGGTCGAATCCACCCGCGCCGACCACCGCGCGCTCGCCCAGCAGCTGCTGCTGAAACTCACCCCCGATTCCGAGCGGGTCGTCTCGAATCGCGTTGGTATCACCGGTGTTCCGGGCGTCGGCAAGTCGACGTTCATCGACGCGCTGGGCATGTACCTGATCGGTGAGGGCCATCGGGTCGCGGTGCTCGCGGTCGACCCGTCCTCGACCCGCACCGGCGGCTCCATCCTCGGTGACAAGACGCGCATGGCGCGACTGTCCGTGGAGCGCAACGCCTATATCCGCCCGTCACCCACCGCGGGCACCCTCGGCGGCGTGGCCAAGGCGACCCGCGAAACCATCGTGCTGATGGAGGCCGCGGGCTACGACGTCATCCTGGTGGAGACCGTCGGCGTCGGCCAGTCCGAGGTCACCGTCGCCAATATGGTCGATGCCTTCTGCTTCCTGACCCTCGCTCGCACCGGCGACCAGCTCCAGGGCATCAAGAAGGGCGTCCTGGAACTGGCCGACCTGGTCGCGGTCAACAAGGCCGACGGCAAGCACGAACTCGAGGCCAAGGCCGCCGCCCGCGAGCTCTCCGGCGCCATGCGCCTCATCCATCCGCGCGAATCCCTGTGGCACCCACCGGTTCTCACCATGAGCGGGCTCAATGGCATCGGCCTGGACAAGTTCTGGGACACCGTCCTCACCCACCGCCGGGTCCTCACCGAGGCGGGCGAGTTCGCCGAGAAGCGCCGCCGCCAGCAGGTCGACTGGACCTGGACCATGGTGCACGACAACCTGCTGCGCCGTCTCACCGACAATCCGAACGTGAAATCCGTTCGCGCACAGGTCGAGAAGCAGATCCGCGACGGCTCGCTCACCCCGGCGCTGGCCGCCGAGGAGATCCTGCGTGCCTTCGACGCCCGCGACTAGTCCTGGAATCGCTTCGCGATGGCGGTCGCGATCGCGCTGGGGTTGTGCTCCTGGATGTAGTGCCGAGCGTGCGGCAGTTCGACGACTTCGAGGTCGGTGAAGGCGGCACGGACGCGGGGCAGGCTCGGCTTCGGCCGGAAGACCGGGTCGCGCATGCCCCACACCGCGAGCGCCGGTTTCTTGCCGAGCAGGGCGGGGACATCGTGTTCGAGCTGCTTCAGCAGGGGACCGGCGGCGCGAATCTCCTTGGGGGTCAGGGCGAGTCCCCTGCGGGCGGCGGGGGTGGGCTGGACCGCGCGATAGTGCGCGGCCTCGGTCTCGGTGACCGAGCGGCCCAGCTCCGGGAGCAGGACGCGTTCGACGAGGAAGTTGCGCTCCAGGATTCGCCGCTGCATGGGGCGGCTGTTCATGAGCACGCTGAATGCGCGATTGGCGAAGGCGTCGATCGGCCAGAACGCGGTGTTGCCCAGGACGATTCCTCGCACCCGGTCCGCTCGCGTCGTCGCCGCGCCCAGGCCGATGGGCCCGCCCCAATCGTGTCCCATGACCACGAAGTCGTCGAGCCGGAGATGGTCGATCAGTTCGCCGAGGACGGTGGTGTGCTCGGCGATGGTGTAGTCGAAACCCGCAGGGCGCTCGGACAATCCGAATCCCAGATTGTCGATTGCCACGCACCGGAATCGATCCCGTAGGTCCGCCACGAGGTGCCGGTACAGGAAGCTCCAGGTCGGTGATCCGTGACAGAACAGGATCGTCGGCCCGGACCCCTCGTCGATGTAGTGCACCCGGCCGGCGGCGGAGTCGAACCACCGCGACTCGAATGGGTACAGCTTCCTGTCGGGCGCGAAGTCGATCATCATGGGCCCCTCCCTCGATCCTGTCACTACATGTGTAGTTGGAGGTGAGACTACATATGTAGTGCAGGAATCGCACATCGGAAAGATTCTCGAGAATTCCGTCGCGGGGATGTCGAGAATCGACGGCTGGTTCCGTCCCAGGGGTACGAGCAGCCCACCGGGCCTCGCGACACCAACCGAGGTGTGACCATGGAACCGAACCGAGGAGAACATCATGCCCAAGTACCTGCTGCTCAAGCACTATCGCGGTGCGCCGACACCGGAGAACGACGTGCCCATGGACCAGTGGACGCCGGAGGAGGTGACGGCCCACATCCAGTACATGGCCGATTTCGCCACCCGGCTCGAGGAGACCGGTGAGTTCGTGGAGCATCGGGCGCTGTCGGACCAGGGCACCTTCGTCCGCTCCGACGGCCCGGGTCGCCCGCCCGTCACCGACGGCCCGTTCGCGGAAACCAAGGATCTGATCGCCGGCTGGACGATCATCGACGTCGAGACCTACCAGCGGGCCCTCGAGCTGGCGGCCGAGCTGTCCGAAGCGCCCGGCGCGGGCGGCAAGCCGATTCGCGAATGGCTCGAGATACGGCCGTTCTACGGGGAACTGCCCACGGTGACCGAGTGAACGACGCGCTGCTGCGCGAGCTCGTGCCCGCGGTCATCGGTGTGCTCGTCCGGCGCGGAGCGGATTTCGCGTCGGCCGAGGACGCCGTGCAGGAGGCGCTGATTCGCGCGCTGGAGAGCTGGCCGGACGATCCGCCGCGCGATCCCAAAGGCTGGCTCGTCGCCGCCGCGTGGCACAGGTTCCTCGATGCCGCCCGCGCCGAAACATCCCGGCGGGGAAGGGAACTCGCCGTCGAGGCGGAGCCCGCGGCCGGTCCGGTGCCCGCCACGGACGACACGCTGTGGCTGTATTTCCTGTGCGCGCACCCATCCCTGTCCCCGAGTTCGGCGGTGGCTCTGACCCTGCGCGCCGCCGGTGGCCTCACGACCCGCCAGATCGCGGCCGCCTATCTCGTCCCGGAAGCGACCATGGCGCAGCGAATCAGCCGCGCCAAACGGCGCATCGCGGGTCTGCCCCTCGACCGGCCCGGCGACCTGCCGACCGTGCTGCGCGTGCTCTATCTCGTCTTCAACGAGGGCTACGGCGGTGAGCTCGATCTGGCGGCCGAGGCCATCCGGCTCACCCGCCAGCTCGCCGCCGTGCGCGACGAGCCCGAGGTGTCGGGCCTGCTCGCCCTCATGCTGCTGCATCACGCGCGCCGCGCGTCGCGCACCGGTCCGGGCGGTCAGCTGATCCCGCTCGCGCAGCAGGACCGATCCCGCTGGGACACCGCCCGCATCGCCGAGGGCGTGGCGATCCTGCAGGGCGCACTGGCCCGCGATGCACTGGGCGAATACCAGGCCCAGGCCGCCATCGCCGCCCTGCATGCCGACGCTCGCAGCGCCGCCGAGACGGATTGGGTGCAGATCGTGCAGTGGTACGACGAGCTGGTTCGGCTCACCGCGAGCCCGGTGGTGCGGCTGAACCGGGCGGTGGCGGTCGGTGAGGCCGACGGTCCCCGCGCCGGACTGGCGGCATTGGCCGACCTGGACCAGGATCTGCCCCGCCACGCCGCGGCCCGCGCCTACCTCCACGAACGCGCCGGTGACCTCGAGCAGGCCGCCGCCCTGTACGCCGAGGCGGCGCACGCGGCCACCACGCTGCCCGAACGCGACCATCTCACCCGCGAGGCGGCGCGGCTACGGCAGCTGCTGCGCTAGGGTCGCGCACATGTCTTGCAGGATCACCGAATTGGTCATCGACTGTGCCGATCCGCAACGGCTGGCGGACTTCTGGTGCGCGGTCCTGGGCTTCGTCGAACTCGGCTGGGAGGGCGACAGTCATCTGGAGATCGGCCCGCCCGCAACGGGATTCGGCGGACCGCAGCCCACCCTGCTGTTCGCCCGGACCGGTGAGACCGAACGCGGCAAAATCCGGATGCATTTCGACGTGAACCCCACCGACCGCGATCAGGACGCCGAATTGGAACGGCTGCTCGCGCTCGGTGCGCGGAAGGTCGATATCGGTCAGGGTGAGACGGCGAGCTGGCACGTCCTGGCCGACCCGGAGGGAAATGAATTCTGTCTGCTCCGCCGCCGCCTCGAGGCGGTCGCAGAGCAATTTGCTCGAAAGTAACGAGTAGGCCCCGTGGGTGCGATTAGCTGGGCACAACACCAATTCAGGAGGTCGGAATGCTATCTGCGAAGCGGCTTGCTGCCGGCGCTGCCGCCGTTGCCACGGCAACTGCGGGCGCACTGTTCGCTGGTGGTGGCGTGGCCCAGGCCGATGTGCCGGTATGGCAGGCCAATTGTCACGTCTACAACATCTTCAATACCGGTGGAATGGCCAATTGCGAGCTGGGAACCTGGCATCAGGTCAAACTCACCTGCGTAGCCTGGCCCGTTCCCTTCACCTACTGGAAATACGGCCCGATTCAGTACGGCCAGAATCAATCCTGGGCCAGCTGCGATTCTTTCAACGCGCTGGTGGGAATCGAAGTAATCCAGGCGTAGACAGCCTCCGGCCGATCGGCAGACCTCGAGATCGCCCCTTCCGATCTCGGGGTTCTCCCGGTTGTCTGGCATGCTCGAATTCATGGGTGTGGTAGAGATCCGGGCCGGTCGCCGGGAGGACGCGGACGCGGTGGCGGCGCTGCACACGAGCAGTTGGCGTACCGCGTACGCGGGCATCCTGCCCGACGACGAGCTGGGGGAGTCGCTGTTCACGAACCGGCTCGAGCTGTGGCGGGGCCGGCTGAGCGCGGCGTCGGCCGCTGCGCTGCTCGTCGCCGAGTCGGACGCGCAGCTACTCGGATTCGCTTATCTGACACCGCAATCCGACGGCCGCGTGCTGCTCGACAACCTGCATGTCCGGCCCGCCCGGAAGCGCAATGGAACTGGAACACAGTTGTTTCGGCATGCGCTGGGGTGGTCGGCGGCCGAGTATCCGGATCGACCCCTGTATCTCGAAGTGCTGAAGGCCAATGCGCCCGCGATCGCGTTCTACGAGCGGCAGGGCGGCGTGCTGACCGCGGATCGGGTGGTGCGCTGGCCGCGGGGTTTCTCGCTGCCGGAACTGGAATACACCTGGGCGCCCGCGGCGATCCGCGCCGTGCTCCAGTCGTGACCTGAGTGCTGCGAATCGAGGACTCATATTGGAATCCTGGTCGGTTGGGCAGGCGTACCGTGGGTAATCCATCCCGTAATGACGGAATGCGACGCGATCGGTCGACGTGAGTGGTCCGCACGCCAGCGGGCGGCTCAGCAGTCCGCAGCAGCAATGCTTTTGTGCATCTCTGAGATTCAGAGGAGATGAGTGGCCATGGGGTGGGATACCGCAGCACGGGTCATGACCGTGGTTCTGATGTACCTGAGCAAGTTCGGCATGTTGCCGCCGATGTCCTTGCGTCCGTGAACAAATGACGTGAGCCGGTGCGGGTCGTTTGCCCGGGCCGGACGGTGGTCGCGGTAGCGTTGTCCGATGAAATTCCTTCCGGCGCGGTTGTTTCCGGGGACGGAGCAGTTCCGCGGGTATGAGCGGCGCTGGTTGCGCGCGGACGCGCTCGCCGGAGTGACGGTGGCCGCCTATCTGGTTCCGCAGGTGATGGCCTACGCGACCGTTGCGGGACTGCCTCCGGTGGCCGGGTTGTGGGCGACGCTCGGCCCGCTGGCGGTGTACGTGTTCCTCGGCACCTCCAGACAGCTGTCGGTGGGCCCGGAATCCACGACGGCGCTGATGACGGCGGTCGCGCTCGCACCCTTGGCCGCCGGGGATCCCGGGCGCTACGCCGCGCTGGCGGCGATTCTGGCGGTCCTGGTCGGCGCGGTGTGCGTGCTGGGAGCGGTGGCCCGGCTCGGTATGCTCGCCGATCTGCTGTCCAAACCCGTGCTGGTGGGGTACCTGGCGGGGACCGCCGGGATCATGATCGCCAGCCAGCTCGGGAAATTCACCGGCGTGCCGGTGGACGGTGAGACGATTCCGAGCCAGTTGCGTTCCTTCGCCGCCGGAATCGACGAACTGCACTGGCCGACAACGATAGTCGCGACAACCACGCTGGCCGCGCTGATCCTGCTGGGCTGGCGGGCGCCGAAGATTCCCGGGACGCTGCTGGCGGTGCTGGCCGCCACGCTGAGCGTGGCGGTGTTCTCTTTGCAGCAGCACGGGATCAAGGTCGTCGGCACGATTTCGTCGGGTCTGCCGGTGCCTGGTCTGTCCGGTGTGGCGGCGGCGGATCTCGCCACGCTGCTGCTGCCCGCGCTCGGTATCGCACTGGTCGGATTCTCCGACAACGCGCTCACCGCACGGGCTTTCGCGGCCCGGCACGGTACCCGGGTGGACGCCAACCGGGAACTCGGCGCGCTCGGCGCGACGAATCTGGCGGCCGGACTGTCCCACGGGTTTCCGGTGAGCTGCAGCGGGAGCCGCACCACCATCGCCGATGTGTCGGGTGCGCGCACCCAGCTGTACTCGGTGGTGACGCTGCTGACCGTGCTGGCCGTATTGTTCGGTGCGCGCGGTGTTCTGGCGAACTTCCCGACCGCCGCGCTGGGCGCGCTGGTGGTGTACGCGGCGCTGCGGCTCATCGATGTGGCGGAATTCCGGCGCATCGCGCGTTTCCGGCGCAGCGAACTGGTGCTCGCGCTCGGCACCACCGTCGCGGTGCTCACGCTGGGCGTGCTCAATGGCGTCCTGGTCGCCGTGGCGCTGTCGATTCTGGATCTGCTGCGGCGGGTGGCCCGCGCGCACGATGCCATCCAGGGCTTCGTTCCCGGATTGGCGGGCATGCACGACGTGGACGACTACCCGAACGCGAAACTCGTTCCCGGGCTGGTGATCTACCGCTACGACGCGCCGCTGTGCTTCGCCAATGCGGAGGATTTCCGCCGCCGGGCGCTCGCGGCCGTGGAACAGCCGGCCGAGGGCACGCCGGTGCGCTGGTTCGTGCTCAATGCGGAGGCGAATGTGGAAGTGGACCTGACCGCCCTGGACGCCGTCGCCCAGCTGCGCACCGAATTGGCCGCGCGGGGAGTGGTTTTCGCCATGGCTCGGGTGAAGCGAGACCTCCGCGACGCCCTGGACGCCGCCGGATTGACCGCGCAGATCGGGGCGGAGCGGCTGTTTCCGACCCTGCCGACCGCCCTCGCGGCCTTCGAGCAGGCCACCGGCCGCGCCCTCGGGGACGGCCCGGCGGCGGACTGAACCGGCAGCCGGGAGGAACGCCGCGGCGGGGTTTGCCGATCGCGCGAGATGGCTACCGTGAGGGAGTGAACGTTGAGGTGACACCGCTGCCGGGCGTCGGTGTGCGCAAGGAGTTCCGGCTGCGTGGGGCGCGCCGGTGGATCGGGGTGATCGAGCGCGCGGACGGCACGATCGAACTGATCATGGGCAGGCCCGGCGATTCCGAGGCCGCCGACCGGATTTCGCTGTCCGGTGCGGAGGCCGCCGTGCTGGCCAACCTTCTCGGTGCTCCGCAGCTGGTCGCGCGACTACGCGAGGAGCACGGGACGCTGGGTGGGGTGGTCACCCGTCAGGTCCCGGTTCCGGCCGCGTCGCCGTACGACGGGCGAGTGCTGGGTGATACCCGGATGCGAACGCGCACCATGACCTCCATTGTGGCCGTGATGCGGGCCGAGCAGGTGATCGCTTCTCCCGGACCGGATCTCACGCTCATCGCGGGTGATGTGCTCGTGGTCGTCGGCACCGGGGACGGTGTGGCGGCGGCGGCCGCGATCCTGATGGACGGTTGACCTGTCCCGCTAGGGTCGGGTGCTGTGAACGTAGAAGTGACACCATTGCCCGGAATCGGGGTACGCAAGGAATTCTCCTCGGCGAGCTCGCGTCGCCGAGTGGGAGTGATCGACCACAAGGACGGCACGCTCGACCTGATCGTGAGCAAACCCGACAATCCCGATGCGACCGAACAGATTCCGCTGTCGGCGCAGGAAGCCTCGACGCTGGCCAATCTGCTGGGCGCACCGCAACTGGTGGCGCAGTTGCAGCAGGAGCACCGCGACCTGGACGGAATCACCACCCGGCAGCTGCCGATTCGCACCGGTTCGCCGTACGCCGGGCGCATGCTGGGGGAGACCCAATTGCGCACGCGCACAAAAGCATCCATTGTCGCGGTGGTGCGCGCCGGGCAGGCGCTGCCCTCGCCCGGTCCCGAATTCCTGTTCACCGCCGGCGATGTGGCGATCGTCGTCGGCACCGCGGAGGGCCTAACGGCGGCCGCTGTAATCCTGACGGACGGCTGAGGTCGATGGTCGCACACGAAACCGCGCTCTCCCTGATCCAGTTGGGCGCGGTGTTCTTCGGTCTGGGCCTGCTCGGCAGAGCGGCCGCCCGCATCGGCATGTCGCCGATTCCGCTCTACCTGATAGGCGGGCTGGTGTTCGGCACCGGCGGCCTGGTGGAGCTCCAGCACGTCGACGAGTTCATCCACCTCGCCAGCGAGATCGGCGTCGTCCTGCTGCTGTTGCTGCTCGGATTGGAGTACACCGCAGGCGAACTGGTCACCGGCATGCGCAAGTCCTGGGCGGCGGGCGTACTCGACCTGGCACTCAACGCCACCCCGGGCGTCATGGTGGCGCTGGTCCTGGGCTGGGGCGCCACCGGGGCCATCGCCATGGCCGGAGTCACCTACATCTCCTCCTCCGGGATCGTGGCGAAGGTCCTCGGCGATCTCGGTCGCCTCGGCAACCGGGAAACGCCCACGATCCTGTCGATTCTGGTATTCGAAGATCTCGTCATGGCCGGCTACCTGCCGGTTCTCACCGCGGTTCTGGCCGGTGCGGGATTCCTGGCCGGTTCGATCACCGTCGGCATCGCCTTGGCGGCCGTCACGGTCGTGCTGGTGGTGGCGCTGCGTTTCGGACGCTACGTCTCGATGATCGTCGACAGCGACGACCGCGAGATCTTCCTGCTGAAACTGCTCGGTTCGGCACTGCTGGTCGCCGGTGTCGCTTCCGCGGTCCAGGTTTCGGCGGCGGTGGGCGCGTTCCTGCTCGGCATCGCCATCTCGGGCTCCACCGCCCACAATGCCGCCAGAATCCTCGAGCCGCTGCGAGATCTGTTCGCCGCGTTGTTCTTCGTGCTGTTCGGGCTGACGACCGATCCGCGCACCATCCCGCCGGTGCTGGGCTGGGCGCTGCTGCTCGCCGCGGTCACGACCGGCACCAAGGTCGCCACCGGATGGTGGGCGGCCAAGCGGGCGGGATCCTCGCGATACGGCCGGGCGCGGGCGGGCGCGGCGCTGGTGGCGCACGGTGAGTTCTCCATCGTCATCGCCGGTCTGGCTGTGGCCGCGGGGGCCGTTCCGGCCGAGTTCGCCGCGCTGGCAACGACTTACGTGTTGATCATGGCGGTCGCCGGGCCGATCGCCGCGCGGGCGGTGGAACCCGCGCTGGTGTGGCGGGACCGTCGTCGCACCGCCCCGGCCTAGCGGCGGGCCCCGGCTCGAAGACCGGTGCCGCCGTTGTCCTTCGGGGACCGCGGTAGCCGGGATTCGGGCCGGACGGCCCGCGCGCGCAATGACCTAGTTCCCTGGGATGGGCGCACGCCCGGCGGGATGCTGAGTGCACACCGCAACCAGGAGGAATCATGGCCGACAACGCCGTTCCCGCGCCGGGCACCGGCATCCCCCCGATCGTGGCCGCCGTCGACGGCTCGGAGATCTCCTATCAGGCCGTCGCCTGGGCGGCGGTCGAGGCCGAATTGCGGGGCAGCCCGCTGCACATCATCACCTCCTACGCCATCCCGACCCGCGAGGACGCCCGCACGGCGCTGGGCGTCGCCGAGGTCGCGGCCCTGCGCGCCGACGGCGCCCGGGTGCTCGCCGAGGCCACCCGGATCGCCGAACACGCCACGCCGCAGCGGCAGGTCGAGATCACCACGGAGTTCACCTTCGACCTGATCATTCCGACCCTGCTGGCACGGTCGAAGCAGGCGGCCATGATCGTGGTCGGCAATCGCGGCCGGGGCGCGGTGCGCCGCGCGCTGCTGGGTTCGGTCAGCACCGCCCTGAGCCGTCATGCGCACTGCCCGGTCACGATCGTGCACGGGATCTCCCAGACCGATCCGGTCTCGGCGACCAAGCCGATCGTGGTCGGCGTCGACGGCACCGACAACAGCATGCCCGCCATAGAGATGGCGTTCGAGGAGGCCGCCCGGCGCAAGGTGGCGCTGATCGCCGTGCACGCCTGGAGCGACACCACCGGCTACGACCTGCCCGTGGTCGGCTGGGACAGCATCCGCGAGACCGAGCAGACCCTGCTGGCGGAGAGCCTGGCCGGTTTCGGCGAACGGTATCCGGAGGTCACGGTGGAGCGCGTCGTCGCCTGCGACACCGCGGTCCGGGCGCTGCTCGAGCAGGCGGACTCGGCTCAGCTGCTGGTGGTCGGCAGCCACGGCCGCAGCGGATTCGCCGGGATCGCACTGGGTTCGGTGAGCGCCGCCGTGCTGCATCACGCGGTCTGCCCCGTGCTGGTGGTCCGCGAGCGCTAGAACTGCGGTCCGAGGCCCCCTCGTCCAATGACTTTCGGCCATCCACCGCGAATGGCCGCGAACGCCATGCTGAACCGCAACAGCCCGTGAATTCCGAGGAAGGACACGCGATGTCGACCGATCACCCCGATCCGGGCACGATCCGCGCCGCGCTCACGCTGGCGGTGCGCGCGCCGTCGGTGCACAATACCCAGCCCTGGCAGTGGCGCGTCGGTGACAATACGGTTCACCTGTACGCCGAGGAGAGCCGCCGGCTTTCCCACGCCGATCCCGACAGCCGCGAAATGGTGCTCAGTTGTGGTGCGGCCCTGCATCATCTGCGGGTGGCCATCCGCGTGTTCGGCTGGGAGACGCTGGTGCACCGGCTGCCGAACCGGGCCGAGCCCCGACACCTGGCCGCCATCGAATTCCGGCCCGCCACACCGGATGCGGCCGCGGTGCGGATGGCGCGCGCCATCACCCGCCGCCGCAGCGACCGCCGCCGCTTCACCTCCTGGCCGATTCCGGACTCGAAGATCGCCACCGTCGTGCAGGCCGGCACCACGGTCGGGACCCGTGCCCACCGCGTCGATCCCCCGAGCGAGCGAGCCCGGCTGCTGCGGGCCTTCCAACAGGCGGCGGACGAGCACGCCGGCAATCCCGGATACGCGGCCGAACTGGCGTACTGGAGCGGCCATCACGCGATGCCGCACGGTGTGCCCGCGCGCAACGCGGTCGCCGCGACGGATCCGACGGTGCGGCCGTTCGGGGATCCGCGGCTGCCCGAGGCGGCGGTCCGCGACACCGACGAGGTCTCGAGCATGCTGCTGGTGGCGACCACGGGCAATGAGCTGCGCTCCTGGCTGCGGGCGGGCGAGGCCGCGAGCGCGATGCTGCTCACGGCCACCACGCTCGGGCTGGCCAGTTGCCCGCTCACCGAACCCCTCGAGGTGCCGCAGGTGCGTGAGCGCATCCGCCACGGCATCCTGGGCGATTTCGGTCATCCGCAGCTGATCATCCGAATGGGCTGGGCCGCAACCAGTGCCGCGCCGGTTCCGGCGAGCCCGCGGCTGCCGCTGGCGGAGGTCGTCCGTCCCCTGGAGAGCCTGCACGCGGTGGGCTGACGCGCGCCGGCCCCGGCGCGGGTGGAAACAGACCGCGACACAACGATATTCGAGGAGCACACCATGACCCAGAACCCCGATTCCACAGCGCGAGAACTCAATCCGCCGATCGTGGTGGCCGTCGACGGGTCGGCCGTCTCGTATCAGGCCGCCGCGTGGGCCGCGATCGACGCGGGGCTGCACGGCTGCCGGTTGCGCATCGTGAACTCCGTGGCCGTGGCCGGCGGTTTCGGCCCGGGACCGTACCTGACCGAATCCGACGAGCAGTGGCTGCAGGTCGAGGGCGAACGGGTCGTCGGCGAGGCGGCCCGGGTCGCGCGGGCGGCTGCCGTCGGCGCGGCGATCGAGATCCAGACCGAGGTCACCGTGGAGCCCATCATCGCGTATCTGCTGCGCCGGTCGCAGCAGATACGGATGATGGTCGTCGGCAGCCGTGGGCTGGGTGCGATCGGGCGCGGCATGCTCGGCTCGGTGAGCACCGCGGTCACCCGGCACGCGCAATGCCCCGTCGCGGTGATCCATTCGGCGACGGCCACCGACCCGGTGGCGGTCGACAAGCCCGTTCTGGTCGGCGTCGACGGCACGGCCAACAGCGTGCCCGCGATCGAACTGGCCTTCCAGGAGGCTTCGCTGCGCAAGGTGGATCTCATCGCGCTGCACGCCTGGAGCGATATGACCGGCCCCTACGGCGGCGTGCTGCCGGGCTGGGATGCCGTGCGCGACCAGGAGGAGCTGCAGTTCGCCGAGAGCATGGCCGGGTACGGCGAACGCTACCCGGATGTCCAGGTCCAGCGGATTCTGGTCATGGACCGTCCGGTGCGGGCCCTGCTCGAGCAGTCCGAGAACGCTCAGCTGGTGGTCGTCGGCAGCCACGGGCGCGGCGGGTTCACCGGCATGCTGCTCGGCTCGACCAGCGCGGCGCTGCTGCACAGCGTCGACTGCCCGATCGTGGTGACGCGCAAGCCCTGACGCCGCGGGCGATTTCGTGACGGCACCGGACGCGGCTCAGGTCAGGGGCACCGACCAGCGCAGCCGCGTACCGGTGTTGTCGGTATTGCGCAGCAGTGCCATGGTGCCGCCGGATTCCTCGGCGCGCCGCGAGAGATTGTTCAGACCGCTGGCCGTGATGTCGTCCGGAATGCCGCAGCCGTCGTCGGAGACGGTGATGGTCAGATCGTCGGCCACTTCGACGTCGACCGTGAGCGATCCGGCCCCGGAGTGCCGCACGGCATTGGACACCGCCTCCTGCACCACTGCCTCGGAATGGTCGGCCAGCTCCGGCTTCACCACCGACAGCGGACCCGAGATGCGCAGTGAGGTGAGGATTTCCGTGTCCTCGGTGTGCCGTTTGATGGCCTGCTCCAAGCGCTGCCGCAACCGGGTGCTGCTGTTGTTGCCGCCGTGCAGGTCGAAGATCGAGGTGCGGATCTCCTGCACCACATCCTGCAGATCGTCGATCACCTTGGAAAGTCGTTGCCGCACTTCGGGTGTGCGGGCGCGGGCCACGGTTCCCTGCAGGCTCAATCCGGCCGCGAACAGCCGCTGGATGACGTGGTCGTGCAGATCCCGCGCGATGCGGTCCCGGTCGGTGAGCACATCCAGTTCCCGCATGCGGCGCTGGGTTTCGGCCAGCTGGATCGCCACCGCGGCCTGGTCGGTGAAAGCCGCGGCCAATTCCAGGGTTTCGTCGGTGTACGGCGGAGAATCCATGGTGCGCACCATGACCAGCACGCCGAAGGTCAGATCCTGGGCGTGCAGCGGCAGAATCAGGGTGGGCCCGGGGTCGTCGATCGGTTTGCCCAGATCGACCTCGTGGGCGGTCTCGAACCGTATCGGGGTCCGCTCGGTGAAGGCGCGGCCGATGGCGGTCGCGGTGGTCCGGACCGTCGGCTGGGCCGGTCCGTCGCCCGGCCCGGACCACTGCACGATCTCGAGTTCGGGAATCTCCTCGGCCGGCGTCTCGCGATCGTCGGTGAGCGCGAGGAACGCGCGATCGGAATCGGTCAGGCTGCGAGCGTGTGAAACCACCTGTGCCAGTACGGCGTCGGCGTCGGTGCCCGCCAGGAATTCGGTCGCGATATCGCGGGTGGCCTCGATCCACGCCTGCCGGGTGCGCGACGCCTCATAGAGGCGGGCATTGTCGATGGCGGTGCCGGCCGCCGCCGCGAGCGCCTGCACGATGACTTCGTCGTCCTCGTTGAACGGCAGCCCGCCGGCCTTCTCGGTGAGATACAGATTGCCGAAGATCTCGTTGCGGATGCGGACC
The DNA here is from genome assembly GCF_013744875.1 of Nocardia huaxiensis. Classification (NCBI taxonomy): domain Bacteria; kingdom Bacillati; phylum Actinomycetota; class Actinomycetes; order Mycobacteriales; family Nocardiaceae; genus Nocardia; species Nocardia huaxiensis. The sequence goes on along the minus strand of NZ_CP059399.1, from coordinate 5,566,367 downwards.
GGAACACCCAGGAAGGTGCCCATCGGGGGATGGTTGGGCGGGAACCCGACCGAGGACGGGTGATCGGCGAGGTTCAGCAGCCGGATCGGCTTGGGCTGGCTGAACAGCAGCCCGAGCACGCCGTGGCCCTGCGGCAGGTCGCCGATGAGGGTGCGGGTGTGCTCGTCGATGCCCTCGTAGATGAACTGGGTGAGCTGGGCGTCGTGCCCGCGCACCCCGAGCGCGCCGTAGCGGGCGTCGACCAGGGTGATGGCGGTGTGCACGATGGTGCGCAGCGTCTGGTCCAGGTCGAGGCCGGAGGTCACGGTGAGCATGGCCTCGACCAGGCCGTCCATCCGGTCGCGGGCATCGATGATCTGTTCGACGCGGTCCTTCACCTCGGTGAGCAGCTCTCGCAGTCGCAGCTGGGAGAGCGTATCTCGCACCGAATACGACTCATCCCGTGGATCGACGGTCATCTGGCTGATCCTGCATTCCTGGCTGTCGGGCGCGCGACGGATGACGTGCGACTGTCCTCTCAGTCTATGAGGATTCGGCCGAAACTCTCCATTGGCCGGGCCTTCGGCATGGAATGTCAGCGTGGGACGGCCGGATCTCGCACCGCCTGCTCCAGCAGGACACGCCGTTCGGCCGCGGCGATGGCGCGGCGGGCGCGCGGGACCGCGTCCGGTGTCACCGAGATCGAGGTGATGCCCATGCGCACCAGGTGTTCGGCGAATTCGGGTCGGGTGGAAGGGGCCTGTCCGCACAGGGAGGAGGTGATTCCGAGCCGGCGGGCGGTCGAGACGATCCGGCCGATGGCGTCCACGACCGCGGCGTCGGATTCGTCGAAGAGTTCGGCGCACTGCTCGGAGTCGCGGTCCACGCCCAGTATGAGCTGGGTCAGGTCATTGCTGCCGATGGATACGCCGTCGATGCCCAGGCCCACGTATTCGGGCAGGCGATAGATCACCGAGGGCACCTCCGCCATCACCCAGCGGTGCAGTCCGCGCTGGCGTCCCAGTGGGCCGGCGTCGACGAGTTCGAGGCACGCCTCCAGCTCCCATCGGGTGCGTACGAAGGGAATCATCAGGTGCAGGTTGGGGTTTCGTTCGCGGACGCGGGCCAGTGCGGCCAGTTCGAGGCGGAACATCTCCGGTTCGCGCACATAGCGGTAGCAGCCGCGGAAACCGATCATCGGATTGTGCTCCAGCGGCTCGTAGCGGGAGCCGCCCTCGAGGGCACGAAACTCGTTGCTGCGCAGATCGGTTGCCCGATAGATGACCGGACGCGGCGCGAAGGCGGTGGTGATGGCCAGCAGCGAATCCGACAGGGTCGCGACGAACTTCTCGCCCTCGCCGCGTGCGATGAGATCGCGGGGATGGCGGCCCCCGAGCGCCTGGGTCAGCAGGGTCTCCGCGCGCAGCAGCCCGACGCCGTCGACCTCATCGGCGGCCACGCGCTCGGCGACCTCGGGCAGGGCCAGGTTGACATACAGGCGAGTCGCGGTGACCTCGGCGGGTGCGGCGACGGGGCGGGCCGGGGCCGGGATCCGGACCGCCTCGGTGCGCCCGGCCCGGACCAGTCCCGCGGAACCGTCGACGGTGACCGCGGCGCCCGGCGCGAGATCGGTGGTGGCGGTGCGGGTTCCGACCACGCACGGCACGCCCAGCTCGCGGGCCACGATGGCGGCGTGACAGGTCATGCCGCCGCTGTCGGTGACCAGCGCCGCGGCCCGCGAGATGGTGGGCAGCCAGTCCGGATTGGTCATCGGGGCCACCAGGATTTCGCCGTCGCGCAGCGCCGAACCTTCGGCGGGTGAGTGCAGGACCCGCACCGTACCGGCGGCCTGCCCGGGCGCGGCGGCCAGCCCGCGCAGCAGGACCCGGCCCGGAACCGGCCCGGCCATCGGGGGTTTCGCGCCTTCGGCATCGGGCAGCATGGTGATCGGGCGGGCCTGCACCAGCCACAGCCGCTCGTCGTCGAAGGCCCATTCCACGTCCTGCGGCAGGCCGTGGTGATGCTGCTGGACCCGCAGCGCCAAACGCGCCACCTCGACCGCTTCGTCGTCGGTGAGCACCGGCGTCTCGGTTTCGGTGGCGGTCAGCTGGACGTGCCGGTCCCCGTCGGGCCCGGCGACGATGGCGAACTCCTGATGCCCGTGCCGGGCCGAGAGCAGCGTCGGCCCCGCCGCGTCGAGCAGATAGGTGTCGGGTTCGGTGGTTCCGGACACCACCACCTCGCCCAGGCCGCGCGCGGCGTCCACGACCACCCGGTCGCGGCGTCCGCTGGCCGGGTCGGCGGTGAAGGCGACTCCCGCGCGCCGGGCGGCGACCATGCACTGCACCACGACCGCCATGGCGGGCCGCTGGTGCATGCCGCGCCGGGCTCGGTAGGTGAGGACGCGCGGGGTGAACAGGGACGCCCAGCAATCGACGACGGCGGCCATGAGTTCCTCGTCACCGTGAATATTGGTGCGCGAGAGGTTCATTCCCGCGAAGGAGGCCGTCGCGGAGTCCTCGCCGACCGCCGAGGACCGCACGGCCACCGCGGGTGCGTTCCCGAGCCGATGATAGGCGGTCACAATGCTGTCGCGCACGGCAGCGGGGATCGGCGTCTCGTGCACGAATTCCCGCATACGGCGGCAGAATTCGCCGAGCTGATCCTCATCGGCCGGTGTGGCCGACAGGGCGGCCGCGAGCGCGCGCTCGTGCAGCGAGTCCAGTTCCTTGCCGTGCGGACCGCCGGAAACGACGTCCTCGTAACAGGATTCGAGAATCACGAAGCCGGACGGCACCGGCATCCGCGCCGCCACCAGCTCACCCAGGTTGGCGCCCTTGCCGCCCGCGCGGTCGGCATCGCTCAATCGCAGTTCACCCAGGTCGGCCACATAATCGCCCATCACGGCTCCATCCATCGTGTGTCGTCGGTATCAGCGTCTCGTGCGGGCGGCCCGGTGCGGCAGGGGAGAAGGTCACGCCCGGCGGGGGCTACAGTCCGCTCGGATGAGTCGACGGAGCGGTGTCCGTGAGCCACCTGCTGCCCGGCCGCAGCGGTTCCGGGGCCGTGGTGTGGTCGATCGGCAGTCCGAGCGCGGAGCGGTCGCAGGCCAGGGTGAGGTCGGTGGCGGTGACGAGCCCGGCGAGGCGGCCGACCGGATCGACCACGGCCACCGCATCGAGGTTGGGGCGCAGCAGGACCCGGGTGGCCACTTCGGCGAGCGGTTCGTCCGCGCCGACGATGGCGGTGGGCGGCAGCCGGCGCGCCAGCTCGGCGAGATCGGCTGTGGCGCGAATCTTTTCCGGTACCGCGACCACATCGGACCAGGCCAGCACCGCGAACGGGCGGCCGGCGTCGTCGATGACGGGGAAGACGCGGTGCTTGGTGTGCGTGGCGGCCGAACCCAGCAGGTCGGTGACCTTCCAGGAACCGCGCAGCGCCATCGGGTCGGGCGTCATGATGTCGTGAATCCGGGTGTCGCCCAATCGGTGCCGCAGTCCGGACGCGGTGAGCTCGGTGTGCGCGGCGGTGCGCAGGAACCAGCCCAGCAGCATCAGCCACAGGCCGCCCGCCTGACCGAACAGGAACACCTCGCCCAGTCCGGTGAACAGCAGCACCAGGCCGAGGATCTGACCGCTGCGGGCAGCGGCGGTCGCGGCCCGCAGCCGGTCGCCGCTGCGCCGCCACAGGATGGCGCGCAGCACCCGGCCACCGTCCAGCGGTGCGCCGGGCAGCATATTGAACAGGGCCAGCACGGCATTCACCATGGCCAGCCACACCAGCACGGCGGTGACCGTCCCGTCGGGGGAGATCAGGGCGGCCAGCGCCGCACCGCCGCCCGCGACCGCGGCCATGCCCAGGCTGGTGGCCGGTCCGGCCAGCGCGATGCGCAGATCGGCGCGGGCGTCGCGCGGTTCCTCGGTGAGTTCGGAGACGCCGCCCAGCAGCCACAGCACAATGCCCTGGACGCGAATACCATTGCGGCGCGCCACGATCGAATGCGCCAGCTCGTGCGCCAGCAGGCATGCCACCAGGGCGAGCGCGCCCGCGACGGCGGTGATCCACACCGTCGCCGTACTGCCGGTGCCGGACAGATAAGCCCCGAGCACCCACGTGAACAGTCCGACGGTGACCAGCGCGGACCAGTGCGCCGAGATCTCGACCCCGGCGACGCGGCCGAGCGGAATCGTATTCTTCACCATGATGTTTCCTCGATGATGCGGGGCCGCCGGGGACGATCCGCGGGCAGGAGCAGCAGCCCGAGCACCGGGACCGCGGCGAACATGAGCGCGAACAGCAGGGTCACGGCGGGTGCTCCGGCCAGCACCAGGCCGCACATGACCAGGGGGAGGGCGAGTACGAACAGGGGAGCGTGGCGGACGGTCATCGCGGGTACCTCGCAACGGGGTAGGGGAGAGAATCAGTGGGCGCGCGCCGCGGGACCGGTCAGGCCCTCGGCCAGCAGGATGCGATGGGCCTGCTGCGCGGCGGAAGCTCGTGCGGCGTCATCGGATTCGACGCCGGGGAGGGTCTCCAGGCCGCGGGCCAGCACCGCCACGGCGGCCGACAGCGCGCGCACCCGCTGTTCGAGTTCGATCGGCGGGCCCGCCGGAGGCGTGAAAACGCCCGCCCCCGCGAAGATTTCGGCGGTGTCGACGCCGATCAGCAGGACGCGGAGCTTGACCGGGATCTGCGCCAGCACATGGTCGAGCGCTCCCGGGGAGAAGAGTTCGGCCAGCGCATCGGTGACGGCTCCGGCGAGCGGCACCGCCTGCGCGACGGAAACGCCCGCCTCCCTGCTGAACTGGGCCAGGAACGACGACACGTCATGGTGGACCGGCACGTGCGCCGGAATCCAGCCCTCGTAGAAGATGCCGCGCAACAGCTCGGGCAGCTGAGCGGCCAGATGCGCGGACGCGCTGACACCCAGGCGGTCGCGCACGGTGTGCAGCCACGCCCGCAGGGCGCGGTGGGCGAAGGCGCGATCCGGGGCGTCGCCGAGCCGGTCGTCGACGACGGCCAGCCATTCGTGGGCGGTGTGCACGGCCGGGGCGAAGGGGTCGGTGTGGTGACTCATCGGGACTCCTTTCAGGGGTGGGTCGGGACGGTGTGGGCCTTGGGCAGATGCAGCGCCTGCGCGATGCTGTCGGCCCACAGTTCGATGGCGGTCCAGTCGCGCAGGTCGCCGTAGCGGGTGCCGCCCAGGACGCGGTAGAGCGCGCGGGCCTCGAGCGAGACCCCGGCGCGCTCGTAATGCCCTGCGAACGTGCGGTATTCGCGGGGTGCGATGGCATCGCGCAATCGCGCGATGCGCTTGGGCACCCGGCGTCCGAGGTAGCGGCCCAGGGGACCGGTGAGCGCGGGGCCCAGGCCGACGCCGAACAGCCATACCTTGCGCACGGTGAGCGCGTCGTGGTGGGACCGGACGAACTCGGTGGCCTCTGGCAGGAAGTCCATATTGTGGATGGCACTGCCCAGCACGACGACGTCGAAACGGGACAGCTCCGGGGCGTGTTCGACATCGGCGACCTCGACGGTCGCGCCGCGCCCGGCGAGACTCGCGCCCAGGTATTCGGCGATCTCACGCGTAGCGCCCTGCGCGGTGGCGTAAACAACTGCGATGCGGGGAGTTTCGTGTGTGTCCATGCCATAGAGCCTGGCCGGGCGCGGGTGTCGCGGTGAGAGGACTCGTGCCCGGCGCTCGGGGACCATGGTCATCTGCTCACGAGGCGGCGGTGGTGGGATGGCGCAGGTCGGTGAGCGCGGCGACCAGCAGCCGGTGGGTCTCGGCGGCGACCGGATCGAGATCGGGTTGATACAGCGCGTGCGCCAGCACTTCCGGATCGGCGGCCTCCACCAGCACTCCGGTGTCGTCGGCCCGGATCACGACATGGCACGGCAGCAGCAGCCCGGCCTGGCGGTCGGCCGCGAGCGCGCGGGCCGCCAGGGCGGGATGGCAGACCCCGAGGATCAGGTAGTCCTCGATGTGCTCGCCCGCCTTCTCGCGCAGCGTGGCCTGCATGTCGACCTCGGTCAGCACGCCGAATCCCTGCTGCCGCAACGCTTCCACGGTCCGGGTCACCGCCTCGGCGAAGGTCGTGTCCAGATGCGCCGAGACGGCCGGCGCGGGCGCGATCGGTATGCGGATCTCGGTGATCAGCTGGCGGGGATCGCTCACCTCGTCCGGGCCGATGAGATACGCCTCGGTGGGCGGCCCGATCGGGCGGCAGCCCGTGTCGTGCACCCACTCCCGCAGCGCGCGATAGGCGGCGTCGAGTCGACGGTAGCTGCCGCGATGGCAGGTGCGGGCCACCAGGCGCGGCGGCTGGATCACGATTTCCGCCCCCGAGCGGGGCCCGAGATTGGGCGCGGGTTCGACGGGCAGGCCGAAATCCACCACGATGGCCTCCTCGGAGGGCAGCTCGCGATGGAAGGTGATGGTCGGCGC